>NZ_JAPMOV010000004.1:0-480395 GCF_026420705.1 Bacillus sp. NEAU-CP5
CCAGTGTGGCCGATCACCCTCTCAGGTCGGCTACGCATCGTCGCCTTGGTGAGCCGTTACCTCACCAACTAGCTAATGCGCCGCGGGTCCATCTGTAAGTGGTAGCCGAAGCCACCTTTCATGTTTGAACCATGCGGTTCAAACAACCATCCGGTATTAGCCCCGGTTTCCCGGAGTTATCCCAGTCTTACAGGCAGGTTACCCACGTGTTACTCACCCGTCCGCCGCTAACATCAGGGAGCAAGCTCCCATCTGTCCGCTCGACTTGCATGTATTAGGCACGCCGCCAGCGTTCGTCCTGAGCCAGGATCAAACTCTCCGATAAAGTAGTTTGACTGACTACGCACATCGCTGTGCGATTTATTTAAAACTTTGAATTAACAGGTACGTTTTGTCTTGTTTAGTTTTCAAAGAACTTTTCTCACTTCTCTCGAAGCGACCTCTTAATCATAACATTTTCAGTTTGCTAGGTCAATACTTTTTTAAAAAATATTTTCGCTAGGCTTGCCTTTCTATTAAAAAGACAACAAAAATGATTATATCAGCATCATCACTATGTGTCAAAGCTTTTTTTCATTTCTTTATATAGTAAAAGCGCAGCTGTAACAGGCTGCGCTTTTACGTTTATACTTCTTCCGTTTCTTCCGGCTCTTCTTCATTCTTTTCCACAAGCGCCACAGTGGCTACATGCTCTTGATCAGACATGCGGATCAGACGGACGCCTTGTGTTACGCGTCCCGTAGTGGAGATATCATTAATATCCATTCTGATTAACACGCCGCTTGCCGTAATAATCATTAAGTCCTCTTCGCCTTTTGTTGCTTTCACGGTTACTAACGGACCGTTGCTGTCAGTGATTTTACATGTTTTAAGGCCTTTTCCGCCCCGGCTTTGAACTCTGTATTCTGAAGCAGGTGTGCGTTTGCCGTAGCCGTTTTCTGTCACTATGAGGACGTGGGAGTCTTCTTCAAGAATCTCCATGCCTACAACGACATCATCGTCTGTCAGCGTGATGCCTTTAACACCCGCAGCTGAGCGTCCCATTTGTCTTACATCTTCTTCAGGGAAACGGATCAGCAAACCGTTCTTCGTTCCGATGATGATTTGTTTCTTGCCGTCAGTCAGGCGGACGGCCATCAGTTCATCGTCTTCCCGGAGACCTAGGGCGATCAGCCCGTTATTCCGTATATTCGCAAACTGGGACAGTGCCGTACGTTTCGACACCCCTTGTTTGGTCGTAAAGAAGAGGTATTGCTCCTCATCAAACGTGCTGACAGGAATAATGGCATTAATCCATTCGCCTTTTTCAACTTCCAGAAGGTTAATAATCGGAATGCCTTTTGCCGTACGGCCGTATTCAGGGATTTCATATCCTTTAGAACGGTATACCTTCCCTTTATTAGAGAAGAACAGGATCGTATCGTGCGTTGATGTGGAAATTAAGTGTTCCACAAAGTCATCTTCATTCGTTCCCATTCCCTGTACACCTTTTCCGCCCCGTTTTTGGCTGCGGTATGTGGACGCCGGGAGACGTTTAACATAGCCGTTATGGGTCAGTGTGATGACGATGTTTTCTCTCTCGATAAGATCTTCATCTTCAATTGTTTCAAGACCGGACGTCACGATTTCAGTGCGTCTCTCATCATTGAAACGCTCTTTGATTTCATTGAGCTCTTCACGGATGATCTCAAGAACTCTTTCTTCATTGGCTAAAATATCTTTCAGCTCGGCGATAAGCGCAACAAGTGATTGATATTCCTCTTCAATCTTTTCGCGCTCCAGACCGGTTAATCGCTGAAGGCGCATATCCAGAATGGCTTGCGCTTGTTTTTCAGTCAGTGAGAATTGTTCGATCAAACCTGTTCTCGCAATTTCAGCCGTCTGGGAACTGCGGATAAGAGAAATAACAGCATCTAAATGATCGAGAGCGATTCTTAAACCTTCCAGAATGTGAGCTCTCGCTTCCGCTTTGCGAAGTTCGTAAGCCGTTCTGCGCCGGATCACAATCTTTTGGTGATCAAGATAATGCTCCAGACATTGCTTCAGGCTCAGTACCTTCGGCTGTCCGTCAACGAGCGCCAGCAGGTTGATTCCGAAAGACGTCTGCAGGGCCGTTTGTTTGTACAGGTTATTCAAAATGACGTGAGCATTGGCGTCACGGCGGATCTCAATGACGATTCTCATTCCGTTACGGTCGGATTCGTCACGCAGATCGGTAATTCCTTCGATTTTTTTGTCCCGGACAAGATCTGCGATTTTTTCAATTAATCTCGCTTTGTTCACCTGATAAGGAAGTTCTGTGACAATAATTCTTTCTTTTCCCGATGATGTCTCTTCGATTTCAGCCTTAGCCCGGATTGTGATGGATCCCCGTCCGGATTCATATGCCTTGCGGATGCCGCTCCGGCCCAAAATCTGACCTGCAGTCGGAAAATCCGGGCCCGGGATGTATTCCATCAGCTCCTGGTTTGTAATCTCAGGATTCTCACTTACGGCAAGCACGCCTTCAATGACTTCCCCAAGCTGATGCGGAGGAATATTTGTCGCCATTCCGACCGCAATACCGGCAGCTCCGTTTACGAGCAGATTCGGAAATCTCGAAGGCATGACGACAGGTTCTCTTTCTGCGCCGTCATAGTTATCTTGATAATCAATCGTATCTTTCGTAATGTCCCGGAGGATTTCCATTGCGATTTTTGACATTCTCGCTTCTGTGTAACGCATCGCGGCCGCTGAGTCGCCGTCAACCGAACCGAAGTTGCCGTGTCCGTCAACAAGCATGTAGCGGTAGTTAAAATCCTGCGCCATTCTGACCATCGATTCGTAAACCGCTGAGTCACCGTGCGGGTGGTACTTACCGATAACTTCACCGACGATACGGGCAGATTTTTTATATGGTTTGTCACTGGTCATGCCTAAATCATTCATTGCGTACAGAATCCGCCTGTGAACCGGCTTCAGACCGTCACGCACATCCGGAAGCGCCCGGGATACGATAACGCTCATTGCATAGTCCAGGAAGGATGTCCGCATTTCCTGACTGATATTGACTTCACGTACTTGTGGTGTGTTTTGTTCACTCATTAAAAAAACCTCCCTGAAGTATCACATGAAATAATGTGGGAGTAGATTGTCCATTATGATCTTCAATACGATTTCACTATTCTCCATTATATCAATAAACTTGTGTTTATACACATTAATTTAGTAGAATATACGGGTTTTGCGGGTTTTCAGAGGCTTTAGAAGCCGCTTTGAGAAAAAAGCCTTATTTCTTAACGAAAATAAGGCTTTCTTGGTTAAATATCAAGATTTTTCACGTATCTGGCGTTTGCTTCTATGAAGTTTCTCCGCGGTTCTACTTTGTCACCCATCAGCATTTCAAAAGTCTCGTCAGCGTCCATTGCATCTTCAAGATTAACTTGCAGAAGCGTTCTGGTCGCAGGGTCCATTGTCGTTTCCCAAAGCTGAGTCGCGTTCATTTCTCCAAGACCTTTATAACGCTGGAGGCCGGGCTTAGGTGATTGCGGAAGTTCTTTTAACAGCTCATCAAGCTGCTTATCATTATAAGCGTATTCCACCCGTTTTCCCTGCTGCACTTTATAAAGCGGCGGCTGGGCAATGTAGACATAGCCGTTTTCGATGATTTCCCGCATGTATCTGTAGAAGAACGTTAATAAAAGCGTTCTGATGTGGGCGCCGTCAACATCGGCATCCGTCATGATGACCACTTTATGATAACGCGCTTTTTCAAGATTAAAATCTTCTCCGATTCCTGTTCCGAGGGCCGTGATCATTGATCTGACCTCATTGTTTGAGAGAATCTTATCAAGTCTGGCTTTCTCAACGTTCAGAATCTTACCGCGCAGCGGCAGAATGGCTTGGAAATGACGGTCCCGTCCCTGTTTCGCTGATCCGCCCGCAGAGTCACCCTCTACGATATACAGCTCGGAAATGCTCGGATCTTTAGAAGAACAGTCCGCCAGTTTGCCCGGCAGATTGGAAATCTCAAGCGCACTTTTGCGGCGGGTCAATTCCCGCGCTTTTTTCGCTGCCATCCGCGCTCTTGCGGCCATTAAACCTTTTTCAACGATTTTGCGGGCTGAGTCCGGATTTTCAAGAAGGAATGTTTCCAGCGCAGAAGAAAACAGCGTATCAGTGATCGTTCTCGCTTCGGAGTTGCCGAGCTTCGTTTTCGTCTGCCCTTCGAATTGCGGATCAGGGTGCTTAATTGAAATAATG
This sequence comes from Bacillus sp. NEAU-CP5, assembly GCF_026420705.1. NCBI lineage: Bacteria > Bacillati > Bacillota > Bacilli > Caryophanales > Bacillaceae > Bacillus > Bacillus sp. NEAU-CP5. The sequence goes on from NZ_JAPMOV010000004.1 coordinate 4,243, forward strand.
GCAGTCAGCCCTTCTCTCACATCATCCCCGCTTAAATTCGGATCATTTTCTTTGAAAATCCCTTTTCTTCTTGCATAGTCGTTTATGACACGGGTCAGACCGGTTTTAAATCCGGCTTCGTGCGTGCCGCCTTCGTATGTGTTGATATTATTTGTGAAAGAATAAATATTGCTTGTATAGCTGTCGTTGTATTGCAGTGCAACTTCAACCGTTATGCCGTCTTTCTCGCCTTCGATATAAATCGGCTCTTCATGAACGACTTCTTTGGAACGGTTTAAGTACTCAACGTAGCTTTTGATTCCGCCTTCGTAGTGGTACTCGTTTTTCCGTTCTTGTCCTTCACGTTTGTCTTCAATCGTGATGTTTACGCCTTTTGTCAGGAAGGCCAATTCCCGGACACGGTTTGAAAGCAGATCATAGTCGTATACGGTTGTTTCTTTGAAAATTTCCGGATCCGGAACGAAGTGCGTAATCGTTCCGGTCTTATCAGTATCACCGATCACTTCAAGATCGGCCACAGGTACACCGCGCTCGTACGCCTGATAATGGATTTTTCCGTCACGATGAACCGTAACTTCAAGAATAGTCGACAGGGCGTTTACGACTGACGCCCCTACACCGTGAAGACCGCCGGATACTTTATATCCGCTTCCGTCAAATTTACCGCCGGCGTGGAGAACGGTCATGATGACTTCAACCGCAGGGCGGCCCATCTTCTCCTGGATACCGACCGGAATTCCGCGTCCGTTGTCCTTAACGGTAATGCTGTTATCTTTTTCAATCTCGATGTTAATATCTGTACAATAACCGGCCAGGGCTTCGTCAATACTGTTGTCGACGATTTCCCACACCAAGTGGTGAAGGCCTTTGCTGTTAGTTGATCCGATGTACATCCCCGGTCTCTTTCGAACAGCTTCCAAACCTTCTAATACCTGTATCTGATTCTCATCATAACTATTTTGCTGCTGTTCCATAGCCATGCACATTCACCTACACTTTTCTTAAACGATATATTCATTGTAAAGATCCGCTAAGAATCTATTTCTAACATAAATTGCGCACGTTTCTTCAGTGTGCCGGAAGATAAGGGAGAGTAATATATATTCTCAGTCGTGACTACGATAGACTTTGGCGTGCCGTTTACGGACGGCACTACTTTTTCTTTCTGTCTGTCCAGAAATTCTTCAACGATCGGCGATACATTGACCTTGCAGTCAAAAATGCCGACAATATCGCGGGTTGAAACGACAAAGTCGTCACCTAAATGAATATACAATCGCTCACCTCATTTCTTCACTTCACTAACGTACCGTTTTCCACACGGAACATTCCTGCTTGATGTAAGGTATCGTGGTCAATGCCATCCACGCTCGTCGTGGTGACAAATGTCTGCACACGGCCTTGGATCGTATGAAGCAAATGGGACTGTCGGTAATCATCCAGCTCGCTTAGTACATCATCCAAAAGTAAAATGGGGTATTCTCCGATTTCTTCATGAATCAAATCTATTTCGGCCAGCTTCAAAGACAAAGCCGTCGTACGCTGCTGTCCCTGTGAACCGTACGTCTGCACATCGCGTCCGTTCACATAAAAAAGGACATCATCCCGATGCGGTCCGAATAATGTGACGCCTCGTTCTATTTCTTTTTCTTTTAATTTCGAAAAAGACTCCTGGTAGCTGTTACCTATTTTCGACAAATCTTTGGGATCTGATACATCAAGCGCCGTGTGATACTTAAGCGTCAGTTCTTCAAGTCCCCGGGAAATGCCGGAATGGATCGGCTGCGCCCATTTTTCAAGCTGCGCCGTAAACTGCAGACGTTTGGCGACAACTTTTGCGGCTGCTTCAATCAGCTGATCAGTGAGAACGTCAAGCATAGTCCGGTCAGTCTGTTTCCGGCTTTGCAGCTGTTTCAGAAAATGATTCCGCTGTGAAAGGATTTTTTGATAAAGAGATAAATCATACAGATAAACGGCAGAAACCTGCCCGATCTCCATATCGAGAAATCTCCTCCTCACCTGAGGGCTTCCTTTGACGAGATTTAAATCCTCAGGGGCAAACATAATGGTGTTCAGCGCTCCGACATACTGACTGAGTTTTTGCTGCTCTATATGATTGACCTTGCCCTTTTTACCTTTTTTGGAGATGACAAGCTGCATCGGGATGTCCCCGTTACGCTTCATCACTCTTCCTTCTATTTTAGCATAGTCTTCGTCCCACCGTATAAGTTCTTTGTCATTTGAGGTGCGGTGTGACTTTGCCATCGAAAGGACATAGATGGCTTCCATCAGATTGGTTTTGCCTTGGGCATTTTCCCCGATGATCACATTCACCTTGTTTTCGAATTGAAGCTCAGCGCGCTCATAATTACGGTAGGATGTTAATTCTAAATTTTGGATATACAACCGCTGTCACCCGCTTTAATTGACGACTTGAAATGAACCAAATCCTTCAATCGCGACCACGTCTCCAACGTAAAGCTTTCTGCCGCGGCGATTGTCAGGTTCATTGTTGACAGTCACCTCATGCTCGCTCAGAAACCACTTCGCCATGCCGCCGGACTGAATCACATCGGCTAATTTTAAAAACTGGCCAAGCGTAATCATTTCTGTATCAATCGAAATCGGATTTGCCATATTATCGACCTCTTTCAAATATCACTAATATCTAATTGTACTAAAAAATCCTGAAATAAGGAAAGGGAAAACTTGAGGGAGCGGCTGATGAATAGAAAAGCTGCCGAACTAAGCCGGCAGCACATTCTGTTTGATTAATACGTTCTGACCGGAAGGATGAGCTGAACGATGGTTTCATCATTCGGCGTACGGATAAGAAACGGTCTCATCGCTCCCGTAAAGCTGATACGGATGTCCGCTCCTTCAAGTACTTTCAGTGCGTCCATCATATATTTTGGACTGAATGAAATATTTAATTCCTCGCCGTCAATCTGGTCAGCCAGCACAGCTTCGACCACTTTCCCGATTTCCGGAGAATTTGATGAAATCTCCAGCGAATCCGCCGGTTTGGCAGAAAGCTTTACAACGTTGTTTCGGCCTTCTCTCGCCAATAAAGAAGCACGGTCTATCGCCTGTAAAAATTCCTTCGTGTTCACGACGATTTCCGTTTTGCTTTCCTGCGGAATTAAGCTGGTCGTGTCCGGGTAGTTTCCGTCAAGCAATCTTGAGAAGAACAATACGTTTTTCGCTTTGAACAGAACTTGAGTTTCTGTAATGACGATATCAACCAGTTCTTGGTTGTCATCAAGAATTTTGCTCAGCTCGGTTAAGCTTTTCCCGGGAATGACCACGTTATAAGAGCTGTCTTCCGGAATATCAAGCTTCGCCTTTCTTAAAGCGAGTCGGTGGCTATCCGTGGCAGTGCATAATAATTCACCGTTTTCGACTTTCCAGTTTACACCTGTCAAGATAGGGCGTGTTTCCGAGGCGGACACAGCGAACACGGTTTGGCGGATCAGGTTTTTTAAAAGATCCGTCGGAATCTGAATGGCATGATGCTCTTCGATTTGCGGTAGATGCGGATATTCATCTGCATCAAGGCCGTTTAAATTAAATTCGGCTTTTCCGGAACGGATAATCGTTAAATATTGATTTTGAACTTCGATTTCAACAGTCGCCATCGGCAGTTTTTTAACGATTTCACTGAAGAAACGCGCTTGCAGCACGATACTTCCCGGCTGATCGATCGTCACGATTTCTTTATCACCATCTTCTTTCGGAATGAATGACTCGATTGAAATATCAGAGTCACTTCCTGTGAAAGATACACCTTCATCTGAGGCGACGATCTTAATACCAGTGAGAATGGGAATTGTGGTTCTGGATGAAACGGCTTTTAGAACGTCTTGTACACTTTCGACTAAACGATCTTTTTGAATCGTAAATTTCATGTTTATCCTCCTAACGGATAATATAATTAATATATTTTAAAAATAGCAGTAGTAATAGTAGGGCCTGTGGATTTGTGGATAAGTTGTGAAAAAGACAGGAAACACAGCCTATCCACATGTGGACAGACTGTGTATGGCTATGAAAAAGTTATTCACACTTTTCCCGATTCATCCGAAGACACTATTATTTAAGCAGTTCTTTTATTTCTTTCACCTGCTGCTGAAGCTGCTCGTCATCTATCAGCAGCTTTGAAATCTTTTCATGGGCGTGAATGACGGTTGTATGGTCTCTGCCGCCAAATTCTTCCCCGATTTTAGGCAAAGAAGAATCTGTCATTTCTCTTGAAAGATACATCGCGATTTGTCTTGGGAACGCCACGGATTTCGTACGCTTTTTCGCTTTGAAATCTTCAAGCTTAATGTTGAACTGCTGTCCGACAATCCGCTGAATCTCTTTTATCGTAATGACCTTCGGTTTAGAAGACGGAATAATATCTTTCAATGCTTCTGCAGCCAGGTCTGCGTTAATGTCTTTATTGATTAAGGATGAATAGGCAACAACCCGGATTAATGCCCCTTCCAGTTCGCGGATGTTGCTGTCAATCTGATTCGCGATGTAAAGCATGACCTCGTTCGGAATATCAAGGCCTTCCGCCTTTGCTTTTTTTCTCAGGATGGCAATCCGCGTTTCCAGATCCGGCGGTGTGATATCCGTAATCAATCCCCATTCGAACCGCGAACGCAGGCGGTCTTCAAGGGTCGGGATCTCTTTCGGCGGTCTGTCGCTGGAAATCACGATTTGTTTGCTTTCTTCATGAAGCGTGTTGAATGTATGGAAAAACTCTTCCTGTGTTTGTTCTTTTCCGGCTAAAAATTGAATATCATCTATCAAAAGTACATCAACGTTCCGGTAGCGGTTGCGGAAATCAACGGCTTTATTATCGCGGATTGAGTTGATGAATTCATTTGTGAATTTTTCAGAAGACAGGTACACCACTTTGGCTGAAGGATTATGATCAATGACATAATGGCCGATCGCGTGCATTAAGTGGGTTTTTCCTAAGCCGACTCCCCCGTATATAAATAAAGGGTTGTACGCTTTAGCGGGTGCTTCCGCCACAGCCAGTGATGCTGCATGGGCGAATCGGTTTCCCGATCCGATGACGAATGTGTCGAATGTATATTTCGGGTTGAGCATGCTTTGGGGAAAATCAGACGGTTCCTCTTTTGCCGCTTTTTTCACTTGCGGTTTCGGTAAAAAGTTTTCTTCGTCCTGATTTTGAGGAATGACAAATTTGACGCTCAATTCTTCCCCGGTTAATTCGTATATGGTATCTGCAATGAGATGTAAGTACCTGGACTCCAGCCAGTCTCTGGCAAATTCATTGGGAGCGGTGATGGTTAAGGTATCCCCTTGCAGCGAATGGGCTTTCGTCGACTTCATCCAAGTTTCGAAACTCGGTTTGCTTAGCTTTTTCTCAATTTGAGCTAGAGCTTGATTCCAAAGATCTAATATATTCTCCATTATCCGGCACAGCCCTCCTTTTCTTTAAAAATCAGCACCCTTTCCCTGTTATAGAACACAAAAAAAGAGCATATGGCTCTGACCATTCGTACACACGAAATGTTGAAAACATATAGTATAGTAGAAAAACAGCTTTTCGACAAATTCCACAAGTTGTGGACAACAATCTACACAAGCTGTGTGAAAACAATCCACAACTTATCCACAGTTTGTGGATAAAGAGAATGGGCTGGATAAGTAATTAAGAGTTAAAACACAAATATAATATCAAATTAAGCGAGGACTTGCAATGGTTCTCGTAATCTTATCCACAAACCTGACAACTTGTTGAAAAATCTTTGTCCACAGGAGTTAGCAATGTGAAAATGTTGTCGATAACGACTGTGGATATTAAAAAAAGGCAAAAAAATTATCCACATGTCGTTTTTTCGGGGGAGCGCGGCTTTTTTTTGCGTTAAAAAAAGGAATATGAAAAATAAGGTTTCTAAACTGGTTAAGGTATGTTATCCTATTATGGTTGTAAGAAATAAAAGCACTGCTAAAGTTGACAATGAATAGGCAGCACAAATATAATAAGTAAGACTGTCTTTAACAGCTATTCCTCGAGGGAGGTGTCATAAATGAAAAGAACATTCCAACCGAATAACCGTAAACGCAGTAAAGTTCATGGCTTCAGAAGCCGTATGAGTTCAAAAAACGGTCGTCTAGTATTAGCACGCCGTCGCCGCAAAGGCAGAAAAGTATTATCAGCTTAGGCCACTGAATAATGTCAGTGGTCTTTTTTCACATTAAGAGAAAAGTGATGTCATGCGTCGCCCGGTACTGGAGAAATTTCTTCAGTATTCCGGCGGCCCGTTTTTTTTAGATAGAAATAAAAGTTTCTGCGAGTGAATATCGGAGTGAATTAAAGTGAAGAAGCGAAATCGGTTAAAGAAAAATGAAGATTTTCAAAAAGTGTTTAAACGCGGAACGTCTATGGCAAACCGCCAGTTCGTGCTGTATACGCTTGATCAGCCGAAACAGGAAGAGCTCCGGGTAGGGCTTTCTGTCAGTAAAAAAATCGGCAATGCCGTCGTGCGCAATCGGGTGAAGCGGTTAATCAGACAGGCTGTTCAGGAGGAAAAAGAGCTGCTCAAGCCGAAAGATTTTATTATTATCGCAAGAAAACCCGCCGGCGACCTCAGTTTTGAAGAAACGAAAAAGAGTCTGCAGCACTTATTCAGAAAAACCTCATTATATAAGAAATCTTCGTCAAAATAGCTCATATTTTGTTTTCTTCACGTTTTTAAAAGCGCTTCCTTTTATTTGGCGAAAAATGAACGCCATTTGAAACTGAAAGATGCTAAAATACATACAAGGTTCATAAAGATTGGTATAGGAGGAAACGTTCTTGAAAAGGAGAATATGGTTACTACTGAGTATGGTCGGTATGCTCGTGCTGCTGGCCGGGTGCTCGAGTGTGAAAGAGCCGATTACGGCGAATAGTCCGCATTTCTGGGACAAATATGTTGTGTATCCATTGTCAGAAGTCATTACGTACGTAGCGAAACTGACGGGCGATAACTATGGTTTATCGATCATCATCGTTACGATTTTAATTCGTCTGCTGATTCTGCCGCTGATGATCAAGCAGCTACGAAGCTCAAAAGCAATGCAGGCGCTGCAGCCTGAAATGCAGAAGCTCAGAGAAAAATACAGCTCTAAAGATCAAAAAACGCAGCAGAAGCTTCAGCAGGAAACGATGGCCCTGTTTTCAAAGCACGGGGTAAACCCGCTGGCGGGATGTTTCCCGATCCTGATTCAAATGCCGATTTTGATCGGATTCTACCACGCCATTATGCGTACGCAAGCCATTTCACAGCACAGCTTTTTATGGTTTGACCTAGGAGAGAAGGATCCTTACTATATTCTTCCTATCGTTGCCGGTGTGGCCACTTTTGTTCAGCAGAAGCTGATGATGGCCGGAAATCCGACTCAGAATCCTCAAATGGCAATGATGGTATGGATTATGCCGATTATGATTATCGTATTTGCGATCAACTTCCCGAGCGCGCTTTCTCTGTATTGGGTAGTCGGAAACCTGTTTATGATTGCTCAGACATTCCTTATTAAAGGACCTGACATTAAACACGATCCGGAAACGCAGAAAGCGGGAGGAAAGAAAAAGTGAAGAAGGTGACTGCTGCGGGACGGAATGTCGAAGAAGCAGTTCAATCAGGCCTTCAGGAACTTCAACTGACGAAAGATCAAGTAGAAATAACGGTGGTGCAAGAAGGATACAAAGGGTTTTTGGGTATTTTTGGAAAAAAGAATGCGATCGTAGAACTGGAAGAGAAAAAAAATCCTGTTCATGAAGCGAAAGCGTATTTGGAAGAAATCATCCATTCCATTGCCGGACCTTCTGAGATTGTTACGGAAGAAAACAAGAAAACAGTCTGTTTTCACATTAAAGGTGAAAAAGCGGCGCTGCTTATTGGCAAAAGAGGACAAACACTCAATGCCCTGGAAACATTGACGCAGCTTGTTTTGAACCGCGGCTCCGGCCAGTATCGCCAAGCCGTTGTCGACGCTGAGAATTATCGGCGGAAAAGAAGAGAAATTCTGGAGCAGCTGGCAAACAGGCTGGCCAAGCAAGTGTCGAAAACGAAAAAAGATGTGCATTTAGAACCGATGCCGTCAGGTGAAAGAAAAATCATCCATGACGCGCTGTCAAAGCATCCAAATATCAAAACGTTTTCTACCGGTGAAGGCCGGTACCGCCATCTCGTTATTTCCCATAAAGATAGCAGAAAACCGAAGTCCGGGTAAAATCGGAACTTCGGTTTTTTTATTGGTAAAAATGGCTCTATTCCTAAGCAGAATCGCACTTTTCGCGTTTAAGTTTTTTCTTTTTCGGTCTATGCTGTTGATAAAAAAGGTTTTAGGAAATAAAATTAATTGTTATTCACATGTGGATAAGTTAAAGTAATAAGGGATGAATTTCTGCCTTTGTGGATAACGTATCTTCCACTTCAAACCAAACTATGTTATCTTTTAATTTTGGCGTAAATAAAATTTTTTATATAGATGGAAACAGAGATAAAGAGAGGTGAACAGCATGGATACAATTGCAGCGATTTCAACTCCGATGGGTGAAGGCGCGATCGCGATCGTTCGGCTGAGCGGCCCGGAAGCCGTAAAGATCGCCGACAAAATGTACAAGGGTCCGAAAGGCAAAACGCTCAGTTCGGCAGAATCGCATACCATTCATTACGGGCATATCGCGGACAGCACGACGGGACGGATTATTGAGGAAGTCATGGTGTCTGTTTTAAGAGCGCCCAGAACATTCACAAGGGAAGATGTCATTGAAATCAACTGTCACGGGGGTATTGTGACGGTTAATCAGGTGCTCCAGCTTGCTTTAAGAGAAGGTGCGAGACTGGCAGAACCCGGTGAGTTTACGAAGCGCGCATTTTTAAACGGACGGATTGACCTATCACAGGCGGAAGCGGTGATGGATCTGATCAGGGCCAAAACGGACCGTGCCATGAATGTCGCCATGAACCAGATGGAAGGACGGCTTTCCGCGCTTGTCCGCCGTCTGCGTGATGAGTTGTTAGAAACACTTGCCCATGTTGAGGTTAATATAGATTATCCGGAATATGATGACGTCGAAGAAATGACGCATCAGCTTTTAGTGGAGAAGGCAAGCGGCGTGAAGAAAGAAATCGAGGCGCTGCTCCGTACGTCTGAGCAGGGAAAAATTTTGCGTGAGGGACTGTCTACCGTGATCATCGGCCGTCCGAACGTCGGAAAATCCTCTCTGCTTAACAGCCTTGTCCATGAAACGAAGGCGATCGTAACCGATATTCCGGGAACGACGCGTGATGTGATTGAGGAATATGTCAATGTCCGAGGCGTGCCGCTTCGGCTTGTCGATACCGCCGGAATCCGTGAGACAGAAGACATCGTCGAAAGAATCGGTGTGGAACGGTCACGGCAGGTTCTGAAGGAAGCGGATCTCATTTTGCTTGTGCTGAACCACAGCGAAGAGCTTTCTGAAGAAGATGTGAAATTGTTTGAAGCGGTTGAGGGAATGGACGTCATTGTCATTATGAATAAGACGGACCTTGAGGCTAAGATTGACGCTGAGCGCGTCAAGGAACTGGCGAAAGGCCGGCCTGTCGTCACGACCTCATTGCTGAAAGAAGAAGGCATTCAAGATTTAGAGGAAGCGATTCAGTCGCTATTTTATACAGGAGCGATCGAAAGCGGAGATCTCACCTATGTCAGCAACACCCGTCATATCTCGATTCTGCATCAGGCAAAGCAAGCGATTGATGATGCGCTGAACGGAATTGAACAGGATGTTCCGATTGATATGGTCCAAATTGATTTGACAAGGTGCTGGGAGCTGCTGGGCGAAATCATCGGTGATGCCGTCCACGAAAGCTTAATTGATCAGCTCTTTTCACAATTTTGTTTAGGTAAATAAAAGGGAGGAAAAAACCATGGGGTATGAAGCAGGCCAATACGACGTGATTGTCATCGGCGCCGGGCATGCCGGTGTTGAGGCTGCCCTCGCATCCGCGCGCCAGGGAGCCAAAACGCTTGTTTTGACGATCAATCTTGATATGGTTGCGTTTATGCCATGTAATCCGTCTGTCGGCGGCCCCGCGAAAGGGATTGTCGTCCGCGAAATTGACGCGCTCGGCGGAGAAATGGCTAGAAATATAGATAAAACTCATATTCAAATGAGAATGCTGAATACAGGAAAAGGTCCGGCCGTACGGGCGCTGCGTGCGCAGGCGGATAAATTCCAATATCAGCACGAAATGAAGCATACGCTGGAAAAAACACCGAATTTGACACTTCTTCAAGGGATTGCCGAGCGTTTAATCATTGAAGACGGGGAGTGCCGCGGTGTCATTACGCAAACCGGTGCTGAATATAAGGCAAAAACGGTCGTGCTGACAACCGGAACGTATTTAAGAGGGCGGATCATTCTCGGTGATTTGTCTTACTCAAGCGGTCCGAATAACCAGCAGCCGTCTATTAAACTTTCTGAGCACTTAGAGGAGCTCGGTTTTGATCTCGTCCGTTTTAAAACGGGTACGCCTCCTCGTGTCTCAAGCGATTCCATTGATTACAGCAAAACAGAAATCCAGCCGGGGGACCCGGTTCCGCGCGCTTTCTCATATGAAACGGTTGAATACATTACCGATCAGCTGCCTTGCTGGCTGACTTACACGAGTCCTGAGACTCATGAGATCATCGACAGCAACCTGCATCGTTCGCCAATGTATTCCGGTATGATTAAAGGAACGGGACCGAGATACTGCCCTTCGATTGAAGATAAAGTCGTTCGGTTTAATGATAAACCGCGTCATCAGATTTTCCTTGAGCCGGAAGGCAGAAATACGCAGGAAGTATACGTTCAAGGTTTATCCACGAGTCTTCCTGAGGACGTGCAGCAGCGGATGCTGGCGACCATTCCGGGACTGGAAAAGGTGCAGATGATGAGAGCCGGTTACGCGATTGAGTATGACGCGATTGTACCGACGCAGCTCTGGCCTACACTGGAGACGAAAAAAATCCCTAACCTGTACACAGCCGGTCAAATTAACGGTACATCAGGTTATGAGGAAGCAGCCGGGCAAGGAATTATGGCAGGGATCAACGCAGGCCGCAAAGCGCTTGGAAAAGAAGAAGTGATCCTCAGCCGTTCCGATGCTTATATCGGTGTATTGATTGATGATTTGGTAACGAAAGGAACCAATGAACCGTACCGTCTGCTGACTTCACGGGCGGAATACAGACTGCTGCTCCGTCACGACAACGCGGATCTTCGTCTGACGGAAATCGGCCACGATATCGGCTTAATTTCTGATGAGCGCTATGAAGCGTTTGAGAAGAAAAAAGCGGCGATCGAGGCAGAGAAAAAACGTCTCTGGTCTGTTATTATCAAGCCGTCTCCTGAGAATCAGGAATATATCCGTTCACTCGGCGGAAGCGAGCTGAAAGACGGAGTGCGCGGCACAGATTTAATGAAACGTCCGGAAATGAACTATGAAACAGTGACAAAACTTGCGCCTGCAGATTCTCCGGTTCCGCAAGATGTGGCGGAACAAGTGGAAATTCAGGTGAAATATGAAGGATATATCGAAAAATCCTTGCAGCAAGTGGAAAAGCTGAAGAAAATGGAAAACAAAAAAATCCCTGATCGGATTGATTATGACGCCATTAAAGGAATTGCTACTGAAGCCCGTCAAAAGCTGAAAGAAGTGCGTCCTTTATCAGTTGCTCAAGCGTCCCGTATTTCCGGCGTCAATCCGGCAGACATTTCAATCCTGCTGGTATACCTGGAGCAGGGCCGTATTGCCAAGGTAGCTGAATAGAAAGGATGACGGCATGAATATAGAGGAATTTACATCCAGTTTAGCGGAGAAAGGGATTTCCCTTTCTGACCGCCAGCTGGAGCAATTCGAGTTGTATTACCGGATGCTCGTGGAATGGAACGAAAAAATGAATCTGACATCCATCACTGAGAAAAAGGAAGTTTATCTCAAGCATTTTTATGATTCGATAACGGCGGCATTTTATATTGATTTTGAAAAGGTCACCACTCTTTGTGATGTCGGCGCCGGCGCCGGTTTTCCAAGCCTGCCCATCAAAATCTGCTTCCCGCATCTGCATGTCACCATCGTCGATTCACTGAATAAGCGGATTACGTTTTTGGAAACTCTCTCTGATGCTTTACAATTAGAGCATACGACATTTGTCCATGACAGAGCGGAGACATTCGGACAGCGGAAAGACGTACGGGAAAGCTTCGATCTCGTGACGGCCCGTGCGGTGGCGCGTTTGTCGGTCCTGAGTGAGCTTTGTCTGCCGCTGGCCAAGAAAAACGGCGTATTTGCGGCACTAAAAGCAGCAGCAGCTGATGAAGAGCTGAAAGCGGGGCAAAAGGCGATTAAAGTATTGGGAGGAGAGCTTGAACAAGTTCATTCCTTTACACTTCCTGTTGAAGAAAGTGAACGGAACATCATGATCATTCGCAAGACGAAAAGCACTCCGAAAAAATATCCGAGAAAACCGGGTACTCCAAATAAATCGCCAATTGAAGGGTAATTTAGACAGCCTGATGTGACAATTCCATCATATTTTCTGCAAAATTGATGAAGATACAGCAGGAAAAACCATGAGAAAATAGAATTATAAAAATGGCAGTTTTTAAAGGTGGTGTAGGTACATGAAGCATTCATTCTCTCGTTTCTTCGGGTTTGGTGAGAAGGAAGAGGAACCGGAGATAGCTGAGCATGATACAAACAAAGAAGAGATACTCGAAATACCGGTACATGCTATCGTTCCCAACCGTTTTCAGCCACGCACCATTTTCTCAGATGAAAAAATCAAAGAGTTAGCAATGACTATCCATACACACGGCATCATTCAGCCGATTGTTGTCAGACATACAGAAGATGAAGGACAATATGAGCTCATTGCGGGTGAAAGGCGCTGGAGAGCGGTACAGACGCTTGAATGGGAGAAGATTCCCGCAATTATTAAAGATTTTTCTGATACGGAAACAGCATCTGTCGCTTTGATTGAAAACCTGCAAAGGGAAGAATTGTCCTCCATTGAGGAAGCTCATGCGTACGCAAGGCTGTTAGAACTTCATGATTTAACACAGGAAGCCTTGGCGCAGCGCTTAGGAAAAGGCCAGTCAACGATTGCGAACAAGCTCCGATTGTTAAAGCTCCCGGAACCCGTCCAGGATGCGATTATGGAGAAAAAAATTACGGAACGTCATGCAAGAGCACTGATTCCGCTCAAACAGCCGGAGTTTCAGGTCACATTGCTTGCGGAAATCATTGAGAAAAGCTTGAACGTCAAGCAGACGGAAGACAGAGTGGTGAAAATGCTTGAACAGAATAAGCAGAAACCAAAGCCGAGACGCAAAGCGTTCAGCAGGGATACAAGAATTGCGATGAATACGATTCGTCAGTCACTGTCTATGGTAGAAGACAGCGGCGTCAGACTGAATACTGAAGAAGAAGAATTCGAAGAGTACATCCAGCTTACCATTCGGATACCTAAATAAAAACTCTCCTGATCAGCAGGGGAGTTTTTATTTTAATCAAAAAACTATTTTGAGATAATGATAGATTTATTGTGCACTATACATTATATATGTAAAATTTTATCTTTTTGTGTCGTGAATTGTCTTTTTACAGTCAAAAAAGTCACTTTATCGGAGAACTTATATTAGAAAGTGTCTTTTCCGTTTACATTTTTTTCACTTGCTGATAAACAAATTATGAAAAAAATAAAACGCTTTACTCTTTTTTTGATAAGATAGAAACAAGACAGTACATGTTCATGTGAAGGTAGGTGACATCGTGGGAAAAATCATAGCAATTACGAACCAAAAAGGCGGAGTCGGGAAGACGACGACTTCTGTTAATCTGGGGGCTTGCTTGGCTTACATAGGTAAAAGGGTTCTTCTTGTTGATATTGATCCGCAGGGCAATGCAACGAGCGGATTAGGGATTGAAAAAGCCGATGTGGATCATTGTGTGTACGACATTTTAGTAGATGATGCAGATGTTACAGATATTATTAAACCGACTTCAGTAGAGAACTTAGATGTCATTCCGGCCACGATCCAGCTTGCGGGAGCGGAAATCGAATTGGTTCCGACGATCTCACGGGAGGTCAGGCTGAAAAGAGCATTAGAATCAGTGAAACAAAATTACGATTACATGATTATTGATTGTCCTCCGTCTCTCGGGTTATTAACGATTAATGCGCTTACCGCTTCAGATTCAGTCGTTATCCCGGTTCAGTGCGAATACTACGCTCTTGAAGGATTGAGTCAATTATTAAATACAGTTCGGCTTGTGCAAAAACATTTAAATACCGACTTAATGATAGAAGGAGTGCTTCTGACGATGCTTGATGCCAGAACGAATCTCGGCATTCAAGTGATAGAAGAGGTAAAGAAATACTTTAGAGATAAAGTGTATCAAACCATTATCCCTCGAAATGTCCGTTTAAGTGAGGCGCCGAGTCACGGCAAGCCGATCATATTATACGATCCGCGTTCGAGAGGTGCGGAAGTATATTTAGATTTAGCAAAGGAAGTGGCAGCGAATGGCTAAAGGCGGGCTCGGAAAAGGGATTAACGCGTTGTTTAATCAGGTTGATTTGTCTGAAGAGACAGTGGAAGAGATTAAAATCAGTGATTTGCGCCCCAATCCTTATCAGCCAAGAAAACAATTTGACGATGAGTCATTAGCTGAACTGAAGGAATCTATCATTCAGCATGGCATTCTTCAGCCCATTATCGTGAGAAAATCATTGAAGGGCTATGATATTGTAGCCGGCGAACGCCGTTACCGCGCCGCAAAACTTGCCGGTAAAGAGACAGTGCCGGCTATCGTGCGGGATTTATCTGAATCGCTGATGCGAGAAATCGCTCTTTTGGAAAACCTTCAGCGTGAAGACTTATCACCGCTTGAAGAAGCTCTGGCATATGACTCACTGCTGAAGCATTTGGATTTAACCCAGGAACAGCTCGCTAAACGGCTCGGAAAAAGCAGGCCTCATATTGCCAACCATTTAAGACTGCTGACGCTGCCGGAAAGCATCCAGAACCTCATTGCAGAAGGTACGTTATCCATGGGACACGGCAGAACCTTGCTTGGTTTGAAAAATAAAGACAAGCTTGAGCCGCTTGTGAAGAAAGTGGTTGAAGAACAGCTGAACGTCCGTCAGCTTGAGCAGCTGATTCAGCAGTTAAACAACAATGTTCCACGTGAAACAAAGAAAAAAGAACCTGTTCAAGATGTTGTGTTAAAAGAGCGGGAATCGTATTTGCAAAATTACTTCGGAACAACAGTAAATATTAAGAGACAAAAGAAAAAAGGGAAGATTGAGATTGAGTTTTTCTCAAATGAAGATCTTGAACGCATCCTAGAACTATTGTCTGAAAGAGAAGCGTAAAAACCATCTTTTTAAAAAAAGATGGTTTTTTATATACGTCTTGTCAACTTATGAAACGGACTGAGCCGTTCCTGCCGGCCTTCTGATTTATCTGTCAGCTGTAACCCCTCTGCTAAAACATTTGCCATGCTCATAACAAGATGAAGCCTCGTATTCTGCAGGACAAAATACTCCATAAACCCGCTGACATTGACGATTCCATTGATATGGACGTCACCGATTTCAGGAAGATCTTTTTGAACACCTGCTCCGGGCTTCAGCGGCCCATCGCCGATTTGAAATGACCCTACGCTTTTGACGCGGCCTAAACAAGCATCAACCGCTATAATAAACGGATTTTTATGTAGATGTTGAATATCTTTCAGCTTGTCTTTCATATTGACGGCGTGAACAGGATCTGACAGCGTGCCGTAAACGTGCAATCTGCCTAAATTCATTTTTTCTAACTTTGTTCCTACGAGCGGACCTAATGAATCTCCGGTCGACCGATCTGTGCCGATACACACGGTGACTAACGGTCTGCCGGCTGCTTTACGTAAAGATGAAGTAAGGATCGCTTGTATTTGATTCGCAGCAGAAGAATCCGTATGAGATACATATTGTTTTGCCCGTTCTTGAGAAAAAAGCCCGCCTTTTCGATTCATAAGGTTCACTTCCTTGTCATGTCATACGAGTATTACATTGTTGTTTTTGGTGATGTATGGTTGTTTACAGTATATCCAGCGCTGCCTTTTTTTATGCTTATGCCATGATCAGCATGCCGGTTGTTTGAAAAGAGCGGGATAGAAAAAAGAACCCAGAGCAGTTATTCTCTAAGTTCATGAAAGAAATAAGACCATTTGATCTACATCAACATATCGCTGATGATCTAATTTCAGCGCTCTTTTTTCTGTAGAGAAGAGGATAAATCCTAACTGAGCGTAGAGTTTTATTGCGGGTTCATTTGTTGAGGCAACAGAGAGATGGAGCTGTTCTGTGTCCTTCATCTTTTTTGCTCGGCTGATGGCTTCCGTCATTAAAGCTTTTCCCGCGCCTGACCCTCGGTGTTTGGGGGAAATATACATAGAACCGATAACCGCAATGTGTCTTAGTTTAAACAGCGGATGCTTGGAGATCTTGAGGATTCCTATCAGTCTGTCTTTTTCAAAGGCGCCAAGCACGATGGCATTGTCGGCTTCAAGCCTGGCTTTAAATTTTTCGGACGGCCATTCTTTCTCCTCATCGTAGCTGACGGCAAATGCGTCCGGGTGATCTTTTAAAGCTTTGAGCCTGATATCGGAATAAGGCTGGGTATCATTTGCGGTTAAACGCCTGATGTACATGGTTTGAGCTCCTTGCATAAGTGAATTTTTCTGAATAGTCAATCGTCGTTATCATACCATATTTGTCCCTTTTGTATGAATGATTGCCGCTGTCACTCAATATAGTAGCAATATGCGGAGATTATCTGAAATTTTATGAGGTGATGAGGGTGTGGAGAGCCGGGATGAAGTGGATGCTGCTCATATTAAGCAGCCAGATTGGGGCTGGATATGCAAGCGGGCAGGAAATATGGCAGTTTTTCGGTGTCGAAAGCGGACTGGCTATTGTATTGTTTACAGTCATGTTTACGATTTCGGCTTATATTGTGTTGAAGATCAGCTATCGGGTTCAATCAACGCACTTTTTACCTGTGCTTGAGCATCTGATGGGGCCGGCTCTTGCTAAAGTCTATGATGTGCTTATTATGTTTTATTTGTTTTCAATGACGATGGTTATGATTGCCGGCGGCGGTGTGACGCTGCAAATGTACAAGCTGCCATTTTGGATCGGTATTTTTCTTCTTTGCATTGTGACTGTCGGTTTATTCTTTTGGGATATAAAAGGAATACTATCTCTGAATAGTATTTTGATACCGATTCTTGTAGCGGGGCTGTTATATGCATTGGTCTTTTTTCAGACAACCCATCATTACACGTGGACGATAGATTTGACCCGCCAGTATAATTGGCCGGCAAGCATTACCTTCACGTCCTTAAACATCCTTTCTGTTGTCGCTGTTCTTTCTTCAATCGGAAAAGATATGAAGGGACTGGGAGAAGCGAAAATCGCAAGCGTTGCAAGCGGGCTGATTTTCGGTATGATTTCATTTGTTTACAATGAAACGCTTGTACAGCTTTCAGGCAGTCTTACACAATATGAGATTCCTCTTTTCGCCGTCCTTGAAGGCGCTCCTTATCCGTTATTTCTTTGTATGGCCGCCGTGCTTTTTTTAGCCATCTATACGACAACCGTGACCGGTCTGTTCGGGCTGTCCAGCCGCATGCTTGCATTTGTGAAATTGCCGAGATGGACGCTCGTATCTCTTCTGTTAGCTGTGATGGTGCCTTTTACGACAATCGGTTTTTCAGATTTGATCGCGATTTTATATCCCATTTACGGGCTTTTAAGTCTTTATTTGCTGGTATGTCTTCTTCTTTACCCTATTTTAGGGAGATGGAAAAAAGTATAATGCTCATTTTGAGTGCGGCCGTTGCTCTTATCCTGTTTTTTTTTGTACAATAAATAAAGCAGTCTATGGAGAGAGGTGAAGGGTCTTGGCGGATAAAGACTTTGGCCTGAATGATATTGTTGAAATGAAGAAACCGCATCCTTGCGGTGAAAACAGGTGGAAAATCATTCGGATGGGAATGGATATTCGGATTAAATGCACGGGTTGTTCCCACAGTGTCATGATTCCGAGAAGAGATTTTGAGAGAAAGCTGAAAAAAGTACTCGTCAAGCATGAGGAGCCTGCATCATAAGGGCTGGCGCTCATGCTTTTTCATATAGAGGAGAGGAAGAGGCCCGATGAGCAAAGTGCATCAGTCAGCGTGCCCGCTGAATTGCTGGGACAGCTGCGGCTTTTTGGTGACAGTTGAGGATGGAAAAGTGACGAAAGTAGACGGAGACCCGAATCATCCCATTACAGAAGGGAAAATTTGCGGCCGTGGCAGAATGCTGGAGACGAAAACGAATGCGCCGGAACGGCTTCGTTTTCCTTTAAAAAAGAAAGACGGCGAATTTGTCCGCATTTCCTGGGAGCAGGCGTTAGATGAAATTGCTGAAAAAATGGCGGTGATTAAGGAGACGTTGGGCACTGCCGCAGTGCTGCACAGTCATGATTACGCCAATAACGGTCTTTTGAAGGCGCTCGACCAGCGTTTTTTCAATGGATACGGCGGTGTGACGGAGATTGCAGGCAGCATTTGCTGGGGTTCCGGCATTGAAGCGCAGCGCTGGGATTTCGGGCGTTCTTACGGACATGGACCGCTTGATATTTATCACAGCAAGCATGTGATCGTATGGGGCAGAAACGTGTCCCGGACGAATATGCACCTCTATCATCATCTGCAGCAGGTGAAGAAAAAAGGAGCGACACTGACGGTCATTGATCCTATTTTTAACCCGACTGCAAAGCTTGCCGATCGGTATATATCCGTCAAACCCGGCATGGATGGCTGGCTTGCGGCGGGTGTTTTAAAAATATTATGCCAAACCGGCAGAACCGATTCTGATTTCATTCAAAGGCATTCGGTCGGTTTTGAAGAAATAGAAAAGCTTCTGCAGACGATTTCTTTTGAAGAGATCGTTGAGAAAACAGAAACGTCTTTAGAAGTGCTAGAATATCTTGCTGATTTATATGCTGACGGTCCCGCCTCCACTTTTATGGGTCTTGGGATGCAGAGATATAAAAACGGGGGCGGGACGATACGGTGGATTGACGCTTTAGCTGCGGCGAGCGGAAATGTCGGTATCAAAGGCGGCGGCGCAAACTTCGGAAATGTGCAAGTCGGTGAAAGCTTTGCAAAGGCCGAGCTCACCCGTCCTGATTTGAAGAAAAGTTCGAGAACGTTTTCGATGATGACTCAAGCCGAAGAGGCGCTGAATGCAGCCGATCCGCCGATTGAGATGATTATCGTGACGTGCGGCAATCCGCTGACACAGGTGCCGAATACAAAAAAAGTGAAGGAAGCGTTTGAAAAAACACCGGTCACAGTGGCCATTGATTCGGTCATGACCGATACGGCGAAGCTCTGTGACTATGTGCTGCCGACGGCCGTTGTTTTCGAAGAGGAAGATATTTATTATTCCAGCATGTATCATCACTATGTTCAATATGGCAAGAAGCTTGCGGAACCGCAGGGAGAGGCAAAATCAGACCGCTGGATCTGGACGGAGCTCGCAAAGCGTCTCGGATTCGGGGAGCTCTTTGATTACAGTACGGAAGATTTCTTAAAAATGGGGCTCTCTTCTTTGGAGAAAGAAGGAATCACCCTTGAGCAATTAAAGGAAAAAGGACATATGCCGCTTCCGGTCAAACAGGTTCCGTGGAGTGATTTTCAATTTTTAACCCCGAGCGGAAAATTTGAATTCGTCTCGTCACTGGCAGAAGAGAAAGGATACAGCGGCCTCCCTCAATTGGAAGTACCGGAGGAGTCTGTTTATCATGACGCCGGACTGGCCGGGAAATATCCGTATACGCTGCTGTCCATTCACCCGCAGCGCTCCAATCATTCACAGCACGTGCCGTTTATTGAAAAGCTTCAGCAGATTCAGGTGGATCTGTCGCCGGATATCGCCGAGGAGCTTTCACTTCAAGACGGAGATACGGCAGAGGTATACAATGACCGCGGCCGTCTGCGCGGCAGGGTGAAAATCATGAAGCAGGCTCACCCGAAGACGGTGAATATAGATGAAGGCATGTGGGCGGCATTCGGAGGCTCCGTCAACATGCTCACAAAGGATTCAAATTCCGATAATGGAATGGGAAGTACGCTTTTTGACTGTCTGGTAGCGGTTAAAAAAGGATAATCTAAGGAGAGAGAGGGCGGGAAATGCTTTTTTCTCAGCTTGTCTTTTCCTATGAACCTCCTTATAATTGCTCTAGGTTTACAATACGTTTATACGATGATGGTTTGATATAGAGGAGATGAAAGAATGGCTTTAACTGCTGGAATTGTCGGTTTGCCGAATGTCGGAAAATCGACGTTATTTAATGCAATTACCCAGGCTGGTGCCGAATCAGCCAACTACCCGTTCTGTACAATTGACCCGAACGTGGGGATCGTGGAAGTGCCGGATGAACGTCTGCAAAAGCTGACTGAATTGGTGAACCCGAAAAAAACGGTGCCGACTGCGTTTGAATTCACTGATATCGCGGGGATCGTAAAAGGCGCATCTAAAGGTGAAGGACTCGGAAATAAGTTTCTTTCTCATATCCGTCAGGTTGATGCGATCTGTCACGTTGTACGCGCATTCGCTGATGACAATATTACGCACGTGTCAGGGAAAGTCGATCCGATTGACGATATTGAAACGATCAATCTTGAATTGATTCTTGCCGACATGGAGACAGTCGAAAAACGCATCACGCGTGTAAGCAAGCTTGCTAAGCAAAAAGACAAAGAAGCGGTTTTTGAATTTGACATTCTGTCTAAATTAAAAGAAGCTTTCGAACAAGAAAAGCCTGCCCGTTCCGTTGAATTTACGGAAGAACAGCAAAAGCTTGTGAAGCAGCTTCATTTGCTTACGTCAAAACCCGTGCTTTATGTGGCAAATGTAAGCGAGGATGAAGTGGCTGATCCTTCAGATAATGAATATGTTGCGAAAATCCGGGAGTACGCCGCGGGTGAAAACGCCGAAGTTATCGTCGTCTGCGCGAAAATTGAGTCTGAAATTGCTGAATTGGAAGGCGAAGAAAAACAAATGTTCCTTGAGGAGCTCGGCATCGAAGAATCAGGTCTTGATCAGCTGATTAAAGCGTCATACTCTCTTCTCGGCCTTGCGACATACTTTACGGCGGGCGAACAGGAAGTGCGCGCATGGACATTCAGAAAAGGCATGAAAGCTCCTGAGTGTGCGGGTATCATCCACACTGACTTTGAACGCGGCTTTATCCGCGCTGAAACGGTTGCTTATGAAGACCTTTTGGCAGGCGGCGGAATGTCCGGAGCGAAAGAAGCCGGAAAAGTGCGTCTGGAAGGTAAGGAATATGTAGTCCAAGACGGAGATGTCATTCATTTCCGATTTAATGTATAGGACACAGTTGTAAAGGGACAAGAGCTTTGGTATAATATAAACTTGTGAGTAATAGAATTATTGCTCCTTGCCCATTATAGGGCCGCTTAGACCAAAAGGAGGTGCAAACAGATGAAAAAGTACGAAGTTATGTACATTATCCGTCCGAACATTGACGAAGAGTCAAAGAAGGCAGTTATCGAGCGTTTCAACAACGTATTAACTTCTAACGGAGCGGAGATCACTGGAACAAAAGATTGGGGTAAACGTCGTCTTGCTTACGAAATCAACGATTTCCGTGACGGTTTCTACCAAATCTTAAACGTTCAGTCTGAAGCTGCAGCGGTTGCTGAATTCGACCGTTTAGCTAAGATCAGTGACGATATCATTCGCCACATCGTTGTTAAAGAAGAAGAATAAGCAATTTGAAATATATAATGTTAAAAGGTGGTCTTTCATATGCTTAACCGAGTTGTATTAGTCGGAAGACTGACAAAAGACCCAGAGCTTCGTTATACGCCAAGCGGTGCGGCTGTCGCCACGTTTACTCTTGCTGTGAATCGTACATTCACGAACCAGTCCGGAGAACGTGAAGCCGATTTCATTAATTGTGTCACTTGGAGAAGACAAGCCGAAAACGTTGCAAACTTTCTTAAAAAAGGAAGCCTTGCCGGCGTAGACGGCCGACTCCAGACAAGAAATTATGAAAACCAGCAGGGACAGCGTGTCTTCGTGACAGAAGTCCAAGCTGAAAGTGTTCAATTTCTTGAGCCTAAAAACAACGGCGGTTCTGGATCAGGCGGATACAACGAAGGAAACAGCGGCGGAGGCCAATACTTTGGCGGAGGCCAAAATGATAATCCGTTCGGCGGAAATCAGAACAACCAGAGACGAAATCAAGGGAACAGCTTTAATGATGATCCATTTGCCAACGACGGCAAGCCGATTGACATCTCGGATGATGATCTTCCGTTCTAATAGATTATCGCTATATTCATAACGAGAAAGGTGGGAAATGACAATGGCAGGAGGACGCAGAGGCGGTCGTGCGAAACGCCGTAAGGTTTGTTACTTCACTTCTAACGGCATTACGCACATCGATTACAAAGATGTAGATCTTCTTAGAAAGTTTGTTTCTGAGCGTGGTAAAATCTTACCTCGCCGTGTAACTGGAACACACGCGAAATACCAACGTAAATTGACTATCGCGATCAAACGCGCACGTCAAATGGCTTTACTTCCATACGTAACTGGCGAGTAAGCCGAAAGAAAAGAGCAAGAGCCTGCGGGCTCCTGCTCTTTTTTTATATCAGTCTCCCTCCATCCTGCCGAAATGTTTCACATGAAACATGGAAGTGCTTCTTACACCTTTGTTATCTTGCTCCTCTATTCAAAAACGCGTACTTATGCAATGAATTTGTTTATACTGAAAAACAGGGGGGGCTGAGATGGAGACAGACAGAAATATCCTGACTGATGAAAAGTGGAGCGCAATCATACGCAATGATGCTTCTTATGACGGAGTATTTTATTATGCAGTAAAAACGACGGGGATTTTCTGCCGGCCTTCTTGTAAATCGAGAGTTCCGAATAAAGAAAACGTACTGGTGTTTGATACGGCTGATGCAGCGCTCGATAAACATTTTCGTCCCTGTAAAAGGTGCCGGCCGAACGGTCTTCGTCTTCCTGATGAAGAATGGATTGCTCAAATCATTGAATACATTGAACGCCATTATCACGAATCCCTGACTCTGAGTGTACTGGCCGAAATGTGTCACGGCAGCCCCTATCATTTACAGCGGACATTTAAAAAAATCAGGGGAATATCCCCGATTGAGTATATACAGAAAATAAGATTTTCGAAGGCGGAACACCTTTTAAAGCATACTGATATGACAGTCATGGAGATCGCTCTGACTGTCGGAATTCCAAACACAGCGCATTTCGCGACTCTTTTTAAAAAGAGAACCGGGAGTTCGCCCACAGAATACCGAAAAACCGTCAAAATGGGACAGGGAGGTTCAATATGAGTAAAGAGCCTATGATCTATTGGACACTCTTCACACGGAATGATTGGAGCCTTTATACAGCCGCCACATCTAAGGGGCTTTGCTTTATAGGCTCAAATCATGGAAGCTTTGAAGAGCTTGAGCAGTGGGCAAAAAAATCACTGCCGCAATACCGATTGGCACGTGATGATGAAAAGCTGGCGCCTTACACGGCAGAGCTGTCCGAGTACATTGAAAATGGCAGATCAGCTTTTTCAGTGCCGGTAGATCTTTACGGGACAGAATTTCAGCTTGCTGTATGGAAAGCGCTTATGGACATACCGTACGGCGAGACATACTCCTATTCGGATATAGCAGAAATGATTCAGAAACCGGCAGCCGTAAGAGCCGTGGGCGCCGCGATTGGAAAAAATCCGGTATTGATTACGGTTCCGTGCCATCGCGTCATCGGAAAAAACGGGAAACTGACCGGATTCAGAGGCGGTTTAGAAATGAAAAAGCAGCTGCTGGCATTAGAGGGCGGAAACATTGAAACACTGGAATACCGGCTGAGCCGGACAGGAGGGATCACATGAAACTGATTTCTTGGAATGTAAACGGCTTGCGTGCCGTGATGAAAAAGATAGATATCAATACTTACGTTCAGGAAACGGAAGCCGATATTCTATGTCTGCAAGAAACAAAAGTACAGGACGGACAAGTATCATTACAGCCTGAAGGATATCACGCCTATTGGAACTATGCGGTGAAAAAAGGCTACTCAGGCACGGCTGTTTTTTCGAAAGAAAAGCCGCTGCACGTGTTCTATGGACTGGGGATTGACGATCATGATCAAGAAGGACGGGTGATCACGCTTGAATTTGAGAACGTGTTTGTCGTCAACTGTTACACGCCGAATGCCAAACGCGGATTAGAGCGAATTGATTACCGTCTTCAATGGGAAGCCGATTTTAAGGATTATCTGCAGAAGCTTGACCGGAAGAAGCCCGTGATCTTATGCGGCGATCTGAATGTCGCACACAGGGAGATAGACTTAAAAAAGCCGAAAGCCAACCGGAAGAACGCCGGCTTCTCAGAGCAGGAGCGGGAAGCGTTCAGCGCCCTGCTGAACGCGGGATTTACTGACTCATTCCGCTATTTATATCCTGATCGGGAAGGCGCTTATTCCTGGTGGTCTTACAGGACGAACGCACGTGAGAAAAACATCGGCTGGCGGCTTGATTACGTCATTGTTTCAGACAGACTGAAGCCGCGGATCAGCGAAGCGGCCATTTGTGCCGATATCATGGGTTCTGACCATTGCCCTGTTGAAATGACAGTGGATTTATGATGAGATAGCAGTAAGAGAAATCCACTCTTGCTGCTTTTTTATCACCGAAAATGGAGGAGCACATGGCAAATATAAAAGAGATTGCGAAACTGGCGAATGTGTCGGTGGCTACCGTATCACGCGTATTAAACCGACACCCGTACGTATCTGAAGAGAAAAGGCGTCTTGTGAATCAAGTGATGAAGGAGCTGGATTATACCCCTAATCGAACCGCCATTGATCTGATTCGCGGAAAGACCAATACAATCGGCGTGATTTTGCCGTACAGCGACCATCCCTGCTTTGACAAAATTGTAAACGGTATCACGAAGGAAGCGTTTGCCCATGATTACGTGACAACCCTTCTCCCCACCAACTATGACCCCGCTATAGAGATGACCTATTTCGAACTGCTGAAAATGAAAAAAGTTGACGGACTGATTGTCACGTCCCGTGCGAATGAATGGGAAACCGCCGTGCCTTACCTGGAATATGGCCCCATTGTCGCTTGTGAATATACACAGCATCAAGAGATTCCCTGCGCTTATAATGACAGGCAGGAAGCATACAGAGAAAGCTTTTTGTATTTGAAAAACCGGGGGCATCAGGACGTTGCTTTTACATGTGTACGGGAAGCGGAGAAAAGCCCGAGTACGGCCGACAAGGTAACTGCATATAAGGCCGTTTTCGGCTCTCTTGATGAAACCCGCATTCTGGTCGGATGCCATGATATGGACGACGGAAAGCGGGCGGGTGAGCACTTCTGGGGTTTCGACAAGGCGCCGACGGCCATCTATACGCACAGTGATGATGTGGCTGCCGGCTTGTACCAGTTTGCGAAAGAACAGAAATGGGACGCGGAGATCATCGGCGAG
Source organism: Bacillus sp. NEAU-CP5 (assembly GCF_026420705.1). Taxonomy (NCBI): domain Bacteria; kingdom Bacillati; phylum Bacillota; class Bacilli; order Caryophanales; family Bacillaceae; genus Bacillus; species Bacillus sp. NEAU-CP5. The sequence goes on from NZ_JAPMOV010000004.1 coordinate 29,898, forward strand.
GGAAATCTGAGCGTCAGCCGGGCATTGAATATTCCATCCCTGGAACTTCATTTGGAACGGGTCGGAAAGGAAGCATTTTTATTGTTTTTTCACGAAGAAACGGCTAAAAAACAAATTATGCATCAATTTCAGCGGAAAAAGTCTTGAGCTGAAATGGGTTTCATGCTTTATAAATAGATTGAGAAAAAAAGGGAGGCGGACATATGCGAATTGAACATGCAGCGATATGGGTGAAAGATTTAGAACGAATGAAAGAATTTTATGAGAAATACTTCGGCGCCAAGGCCAATGACCTTTATCATAATGAGAAAAAAGATTTCAAATCGTATTTTCTGACATTTGACTCCGGATGCAGGCTGGAACTTATGAAAAAAGGCGGCATTGATGAAGTTCCGTCACAGAATATGACCGGATGGGCGCATCTCGCATTTTCTACAGGCAGCAAGGAGCGGGTGAATGAATTGACGGAAACGTTTAAAAACGATGGATTTCAGGTTGTAAGCGGCCCGCGCGTGACGGGTGACGGATATTATGAGAGCGTGATAGAGGATGGGGAAGGCAATTTGATAGAAATCACGGTGTAACAGTGCGGGGGAACCCGCACTGTTTTATTGATTAAATTTGCTGTGCATTTGTTTTCGGACCGAAGAGGATTAACAAAACGGAACATAAAAGCCAGCAGCCGCCGATGAACAAAAAGACGCTGATGTAGCCGAGCTTAACGGCAATAAATCCGACGAGCAGGGAACCGAATATATTGGAAAAACGGCCGAGCCCGTACGCCAGCCCGCTCCCTGCCGAGCGATATTCCGTAGGATACGGCTCCGATGTATATGCGTATAGATTTGAGGTGAAGATCCGTTCCGTGACGTTAACGACAAATCCAAACACAATAATCATGACGGGAATAAACGTCATGCCGTATAACAGTCCGGCAATGGCAGTCAGAAAAGCACTTGCGGCCAGAATCCATTTCCTTTGGAACGTCTCGGATATCATGGAACCGAGCAATGCGCCAAGCGGTGCGCCGACAGAGTGAAGCACATTATACCACAGCGTTTTTTCCATGGTGATGCCGTTGCTTTTCAGCAGGCTGGGCACCCATGAAGCAAAGCCGTAAAAGCCAAAGGTTTCCAGAATCCATACCGCTGACAGGATGATGGTGATCTTTAAATTCCTGCCCTGAAACAGCCCTAAGTAGCCTGCGTGCTTCACTGTATGTACTTCTGCCGCCTCTTTTGGCGCGGGAAGCGGGCCTTTTTCTTTCTCTGCACGTGCTTCAAGACGGTTCATAATGGCGTTTGCCTGATCATATGCGCCCCGATTTTCGTGCCAGCGCGGCGATTCCTCAAGCCGGCGGATAAAAAAGAAATAAATGAGCCCGGCCGCCCCCCATACGAATACGAGCCGCCACCCCCATGAGCCTAAAGGGATGACAAAAGCGGAAACAACGTTTGTGACGGGAACGCCGATCAGTCCGATCATGGCGCAAAGGGAGATGTATTTTCCCCGTACGGAGGATGGAAAAAATTCCGCCAAATAGCTGTTCGTTACAATCATGGCGGCCGCGACGCCGAGTCCGGTCAAGAATCGGAAAATCATTAAGGACGGAATGTCCCATGCCAGCGCATTCAGAAAAGATGAGATCGAAAAGACAAGGACAAAACAATTCAGCGCTTTTTTCCTGCCGATCCGATCGGACAGCCTTCCGCCGATGGAGGCGCCTAAAAACATGCCCAGGAAGGATGCGGCCGTGATGTCGGCAATGGTGGACAGCTTCACGCCCCAATGCTCAATCAGCGCCGGAGCCACGTTGCTGAGCGTAAACAGATCAGCTAGATCAAAAAAATAGATGATTCCGAGAGCGGTTAATACTTGATAGTGCACACGTGAAATGGGGAGACGGTCTAATCGGTTCGCTACATTTGAGAATGTCTGATGTTTCATAAAAAACCCCCTGACTTTGCAATTGTAATCAGAAAATACTGTAAATTTATCTGACGAATATATTATAAAGGTCTTTTTTTGGCAAAAACAGAGTGTAAATAACCAGAGCCAAAGGAAACGGCATAGCGCTTTCTTCTTAAAATATATAACATTTCCTATATCTGTTTTTGTTTATATTGTAAAATGTTGAAGGAAAGGAAGTTGATGCATAAATATGAATACGTTTGTACGCCCAGCAGAGGGAAGAAATAGCGTATGGAGATATCTTCTTTCTCTGTTGGTCATTGTGGGTTTGTTCTTTTTCGGAAGCATACTGACCGTGTTTTATATGTTTCTCACGTCCGCTTTCAATCCTTCACTGACGATAAATTGGGATGAGGGGGCATTAAGTGACCCGCTGGCGGATATTTATTTACAGCATATCGTCTATTTCATAGCGATTCCGGGCATTTGGATAGCGGTTCGTTTCATTATGAAACGGCGGTTTTTATCCATCATCACACCGAATCAGTCGCTGAACTGGAAGAGGATTTTCTTTGGATTTGGCACATATGTTGTGCTGATGTTTATCGCGGGGCTGATTGATTTTACAATTCATCCGGATCGTTTCTCGCTTCAGGAATTCCATGCTTCACGTTTTCTGCTGCTGTTAGCGGCGGCCGTCTTGTTGGTGCCGATTCAAACCTCTGCGGAGGAATTTCTCTTTCGCGGTCTTCTGCTTCAGTTCGCCGGAAAATTGACGGCAAACGCGGTGGTTCTGACAGTCATTATCGGCGGATTATTCGGCGCGCTTCATTTCGGAAATCCGGAGATGGAAAATGGAGCTCTCTGGGCGGGAATCGGATATGTCACCATCGGCATGATCTGGACCTTTATCACGATTAAAACGGGCAGTCTGGAGATGTCTCTTGGCGGTCACGCTGCCAATAATATGTTTTTATTTATCTTTCTCACAGAGGATCATTCGGTGTACGGCGGCATTCCGTCGGTATTTACAACAGCAGCCGGGGGCTATGAAATATACGATTGCATATCGACTCTGGTGATCAACATCATCTTCGCATGGCTCGCGTTCCGTTTTGTGAAAAAAGAAAAGCAGCAGGCCGCCTAGGCTCTGCTGCTGATTTGTAAGGTGTTCATCGCTTCATCAATATCCGTCGTCGGCCTCCGGCAGGCGAAATTCTCACAAATGTAGACTGTTGTCTTTCCGTCGATCATTTGATAACCCGCGGCAAAGTCAGAAATGCCAGCAAGCTCATCCGGATGTTCTGCGGCGAGAATCGTATAGGCGGGAGTGAAATGCTCCTGAAGCGCCTCAATGAAACGTTTTCTGTCCGGGTCATCTTTCCTTCCGAACACAACGATTTCTTTTTGGGGCATTGTGTGTGCCAGTACGCTTTGCATGAAGAAAGCGTTGCTGCTCGGATAGGCCTCTATTTCCCGTTTGAACACGGAAAACATCACTTCGGCTTTTTCAATCAGTGATACATCACCCGTCAGGCGGCCGAGACGAAGCAGCTGTACGGCAGCCGCGCTGTTTCCGGAAGGCACGGCCCCGTCATAAACCTCTTTTTCCCTGACAAGAAGGGTCTCAGCATCATTCCCCGTAAAGAAGAAACCCCCGTGCCGTTCATCCCAGAACAGCTCCAGCATGCTTGTACATAACGTTTTCGCTTTCTGCAGATAAGACGGATGAAAACCCGCTTCATACAGTTCAAGATAAGCCCAGATGAGAAAAGCGTAATCATCGATAAACCCTTTGTTTTTCACTTCGCCCTCGCGATAGCGGACCATGACGCGCCCGTCCGGCATGAGGTGCCGTTCGAGAAAGCGGATCGCTGTTTCCGCCATGCTGAGATAGTCAGGCTCGTGAAAGACCTTTGCGGCTTTTGCCAGCCCGGCAATCATGAGCGCGTTCCATGAGGTCAGCACTTTGTCATCTGTATGCGGATAGCTTCTGTTTTCACGCGCTTCCAGCAATTTTGTTCTTGCCTCTTCAAGGCGTTCGCCCAGCTCATGTCCGGTGAGGCCGGTCTCTTCGAGGATGGCCTCACGCCGCGTGAAAATGAGGTGCGGGATGTTTTCGCCTTCAAAATTGCCTTGATCTGTGATGTTATACACCTTGCAATAAAGCGGGCCGAGTTCATCACCGAGAAGATTCATGATTTCTTTTTTGGACCATATGTAATATTTCCCCTCACGGCCTTCGGTATCAGCGTCTAAAGCTGAGAAAAAGCTGCCGTCTTCATGCATCATTTCCCGCTGAATAAACGTTACGATCTGCATCGCAATCTGTTTGTAGCGCTCATTACCCGTGACTTGATAGGCTTCCGTATAGGCGGTCAGGAGAAGGGCGTTGTCATACAGCATTTTCTCAAAATGCGGCACGAGCCATTCATTATCAGTCGAGTAGCGGGCGAATCCGAACCCGATGTGATCAAAAATTCCGCCGTTCGCCATGCCGTCGAGTGTCTTGGTTACGCCGGCCAAAGCCTGTTCCTTGCCCGTATAGCTGTAGTAGCGAAGCAGAAACATGAGCATATGCGGCATCGGAAATTTCGGAGCCTGGCCGAATCCGCCGTACACCGTGTCAAACCCGCCGGCCAGCTGGCGATACGTGTCATGAACCGCCTGTTCGCCAAGCATGCCCTCAGCCGGGTGAACCTTGACTTCAAGATGAGCGGCGGCGTTTTCGGCGATATCCTCGACATGCTGCCGGTCATTCGCAAACGTTTCGGACAGATGTTCAAGCACATCGATAAAACCCGGGCGGTTAAATTTGCTCGTCTTCGGAAAATACGTCCCCGCATAAAACGGCTTCTGATCTGGTGTGACGAACACGTTCAGCGGCCACCCGCCTTGCCCCGTCATCAGCTGGCAGATTCTCATATACACGGAATCCACATCAGGGCGCTCCTCACGATCAACCTTGATGGCTATGAATTTATCGTTTAACATACCGGCGATCTCTTCGTCCTCAAAGGACTCGTGGGCCATTACGTGGCACCAGTGACATGTTCGCTAAGCTACCCGTACCCAATAGATAAGAGAACAGGCTTATTCTCTCTTTTCGCTTTTTCAAATGCTTCATCGCACCAAGGATACCAATCCACGGGATTATAAGCATGTTGGAGTAAGTACGGTGACTTCTCAGTGATTAATCTATTGGGTACTTTTTTATTTGGCATGGGATCACCTTCTTTCTTTTTAGATTTTGACTTGATTCACCAAGCAAACTTTCTGAATTCCTGTTGTCCTTGGTGTGATAAAAGGTTCATGTGCTCCATTTTATACTCTACTACAAATAAGGGGAGCTGAAAGAATGAGGCGATTTGTTTTAATGTCCAATTTTGCAAGTTTGGTAATTCATTGGAAATGATGTGATCGGGTAAAAGTAATTCAGTTGCAAAGGCATTTGCTTGAATTTCCAATTTATTTCCGAGTACTAGGGAGCAGTTTTCCATTTGAAAGGAATTTAGATTCTTATGCAGATAGTAGTGCCCTAATTCATGAGCGATTATAAGGTCGGGGTGAACAGAATTTTTATTAACGTGTATCAGATATGTTTCCCTTTCTTTGTAGTATTGAAGGAAACCGTTGATACAACCAAGGTCTTCTTTTAGTAAAACAATTCTTAAATTTTCACAAATTTGATAAACATTATTTGTACCATGTTCATGGATAACGCTCTCAGCCTTATGTTTGATGTTTTTGGAGGTATAGATAAGAATCACTCTTTCTTTTTCATAGCATCTACATATTTAATACCATTAATTAAAGCTTGTTTAATTAATTTAGCTGTTTCCTCGTCAATGTCATCATCTTTCATGAAAAGTAAAGTCTCTTCGTTTTTAAGTTGCTCAATTGCTTCATTAACTGTTTGATCCAATTTAGATTTAGGTTTGTCTTTTTCTTCTTTGCCGACCAAAAAATCGGTGGATACATCATATAATTCAGCAAGTTTTTTTAATGTCTCCGGATCGGGTGATCTATAATCCCTTTCATAATTGGATAATGTTTTCCCTGTTAGCCCAATTTTTTCGGCTGGTACGTCCTGATTTGAGTAACCGGATTTTTTTCGAGCCCATTTTAATCTTTGGCCTAGTGTCATTTGTTATCATCCATTCCACAAAGAGTTGATTAATTATTATAATATCAGCAATTGCTGACCCTTTCATAAATTAGAACGAAAAGGCGAACATTAAGGTTTGATTCTCCGAATCGGAGTATATAAACTTAATCTGTAGTGTTATCCATTTTGTTGTCTCGTCCATGATCTCATGAAAAATTCTCCGAAATGTTCTATTTTTTATTTACATCTCCGAATCGGAGTGTTATAATTAAATCAACATAAAGAGTTGATGATCTTTAAAAGGAAGGATGGTCAAATGAAAGGAGTATATACAGTGAATGATGTACAAGAAATTCTTAATGTGAAAAGAGCAAAAGCTTATGAGATCATTCGCGAATTAAATAAAGAATTAGAAGAAGAGGGCTATACAACTCTTAAGGGGAGAGTTATCAAGAGCAAATTTGAAAGTTCTTACCTTTATAAAAACATTCAAGAGATTGGGTGATTCATTTGGATTTGGAGCAAACAAATTCATTTATGAAGGATGCTGTACCATTAGCCAGACAGATGGAGGGTAATTGGTCGGTGAGAATGAAACTGGCACTAAATCAAGTTATTATAAAGCATCTTTTGAATAAGCCACTTTCACTAAATAATATTCAGGTGCTGCTTAAAAAAGGCGTTTCATATCGCCGGATTTGTAAAAATTACGGTATCGGCAGAAAAGACCTTTCTGCACTTCAACAAAAACGTATAGTGTGAAGTCATATACCACTATCAGTATTGTTGGAAAAATTGAAAGGGGGGATGCGATGAAAGTAGAAGTGAATGCAACTATTGTTATGGATATTGAAGCCTTAGAAGCTGATAAGAATTTTGAACATTTTGCTGATTATGCAATTTCTGAATCTTATGTAGTGGAAGCACCAACTTATGATTTAGCCAATGTAGAAGTGTCAAAACAGCTTAAAGGATGGCATTGGTGGTGCATATGGTCGGTTGAACCGACAGGTAAGAAAGATAGCCGAGTGTTCGTCTTGTACAATGATGAATTGTACGAAAAATGTCATTAGAAAGGATTGTGCTCTTTGAAAATTACATACAGACAAAGAAAGCGCCTTGATGATTACCATCAAGAACGCCCGCAATAAAAACTCGACACTTTTATTATAGGGCATTTTTGATGAAAAGTCATGCGTGAGTATTTGAGTGATGAACAGCAATCACTTTAAATGCTGTAGCAGGCTAGAATAAGCGTGCGGCATGGCTGTAATCAGCCTGATGGCTATAAATAGCCTACTAGGTCGCCATGAAGGAATTTTCCGTTAGCGACTGACAAGCGCCACGATGGAGACAGTACCGGAGCGAATCTGTGAATATAAAATTGAAATTTAAATAACCGAATAAAAATAACGGAATGGAGACGTGAAAATAATGAAATTCAATTTTATCGTGCCGAATACTGAAATGACTTTTGGAAAACTGAAATTTATGGGGCTGAATCGTGAAAAATATGCTTATGTGGACGGGAAAAGAACGGATAAATTAGAAGCAAGGGTCTATAACTTGGCTTCAAGTGTTCAGCAAGGTCAAATTGAGGTGACTGTTCCTGATTATGTAGACCTTAAAGAGTTTGAAGCGTTTGCTGATGTAGAGCTAGTGAATCCGCAAATCAGTGCAATGGCAATGGCTGCTGGAAATTTCGCCAATCTGAATTGGACAGTAAGGGTAGAAGATATTGTGCCTAAAGGTGCAGGGGCGGCAAAGACAAATTCGACTCCTTCTCAGTCTGCAAATGACAAAAAATAAGGAGAGTGCGGCACTAGTCGTGTGTCCTAACTGTGATGTGGATATGCAAGTGATCGAACACGTTGATTATGCAACGCTTGAAACGGGAGAAGTATATATATATCAAACCTTTGAATGTCCCACATGTCGTTGTAAAGCGTATTTGTAAAGTGACGGGGGGGGTTATCATTTCTAGGCTTAAGACAATGCTTTGGAAGTATAGGGGGGTTCGAATCCGGCCTAGAATGAGAAACAATGTAATAATGACAGGTGCAATCATATTTGTACCTGTTTTTTTGTTATCTATGTTTTTCTTCTGGGAAGATCATTTGCTCCACTTGGATGTTATGAAAACCGTAAAGCATTTTGAATGGAATGTCCCATTGCTTATTAAAAGTGTGTTGTGTTCTCTTTTAGTCGCGGCGGGGGCTGTCATCCTAGCTTATTTTCTGTTTTATGATGCGTATAAAAAGCTGTACCACAGGCAAAAAATTGCAAGGATGATCTTTTCGAATAAGTTTTATGAAAAGGAAAGTGTTCAGGTGAAAAAGCTGTTTTCGAATGAAACAGCTTCAAAAGAAAAAATCACTTACTTTCCAAGGATGTATTATCAAGTTAAAAACAATTATATTTATATCCGTATAGCTATGGATATGAGCCGTTTTCAGAATCGCTTCCTAGAATTGGGAAAGGATTTGGAAAACGGCTTATTTTGTGACCTAGTGGATAAAGAAATGGAAGAAGGCTTTGTCTGCTTCAAATTGCTTTATGACGTGAAGAAAAATCGAATTTCAATAGATGACGCAGTGGCGAAAGATGGTGTTTTGCCGTTGATGAAACATGTGTCATGGAAGTTTGACAAGTTGCCGCATATGCTTATTTCCGGTGGTACAGGGGGAGGGAAAACCTATTTCATGTTAACGATCATAAAAGCATGTGTGGGGTTTGGGGCAGATGTGAAAATCTTAGACCCGAAAAATGCCGATTTAGCCGACTTGGAAGAGGTGCTTCCGAAAAGAGTCTATTCGCAGAAAAATGGCATCCTTATGTGTCTGAGAAAGTCGGTTGATGGCATGATGGAGCGAATGGATGAAATGAAGAAAATGCCAAATTACAAGACGGGTGAAAACTATGCCTATTTAGGGTTGAAACCTGTTTTTATCTTCTTTGATGAATATGTGGCGTTTATGGATTTTTTAGATATGAAAGAAAGAAATGAAGCCCTTTCTTATATGAAACAGTTAGTCATGAAGGGGAGACAGGCGGGTTACTTTCTTGTTTTAGGCGCACAACGTCCAGATGCGAAATATCTAGCGGACGGAATACGAGATCAGTTTAATTTCCGTGTATCGTTAGGCTTGATGTCTGATACAGGTTACGGAATGATGTTTGGTGATGTTGACAAAGCATTTGTGAATAAAAAAGTGACAGGGCGAGGATATGCCAATGTCGGCACAGGTTCGGTTTTAGAGTTTTACAGTCCAATTGTGCCGAAAGGGTATGATTTCATGTCATCTATTAAGGAATCGCTGGTTGGAGTCGAGGGAGCGCAGGCGACGGCAGTCGCCAGCGGCAGCGTAAGCGACCAGACGGCCAGCGGTGAACGAAGGAGCGAAGCGAGTGAGTGAACTACAAAAACCCCCCCACGCTAACAGGGGGGTAGTAATCGTAAAAGAAAAAGAAGAAAACGCTGAAAAGCCTTTAACATCAATGGTTGACTACATTCGTGTGACTTTCAAAACGCATGATGTTGATCACATTATCGAGAACATTCTTCACTTGAACAAAGATTTCATGACAGAAAAGCCAAACGGCTTTTACGGATATGTCGGAACGTTTGAACTGGACTTCATAAAGGTTTTTTACTCTCCGCCCGGAGATAATAGAGGTATTCTGGTCGAGTTATCGGGTCAAGGCTGTCGACAATTTGAGTCGTTCTTAGATTGCCGGAAGAAAACATGGTTTGATTTCTTTCAAGACTGTATACAGCATGGCGGGTCATTTACTCGTCTTGATCTGGCAATTGACGATAAAAAAACATACTTTTCAATCCCGGAATTGTTGAAAAAAGCCCAAAAGGGCGAATGTATTTCACGGTTTAGGAAATCTGATTTCAATGGCTCATTCGATTTATCGGATGGTGTAACAGGCGGAACGACAATTTATTTCGGCTCAAAAAAATCAGAAGCGTACCTCTGCTTTTATGAGAAAAATTATGAACAAGCTGAAAAATACAATATCCCGTTAGAAGAATTAGGCGATTGGAATCGCTATGAATTGCGCTTAAAAAGTGAACGAGCGCAAGCCGCAATTGATGCTTTGATGAAAACGAAAGACTTAACATTAGTCGCCATGCAGATCATTAACAATTATGTAAGGTTCGTTGATGCTGACGAGGAAGTCACTCGGGAGCATTGGAAAACGAGCCTTTTTTGGTCTGAATTTATTGGCGATGTAGGGAAACTGCAATTGTACATGAAGCCGCAAAGAGACTTTTATCAAAAAACAAGGAACTGGCTGAAAAACTCATGTTCCCCCACCATGAAAATGGTACTGGAAGCTGACCAACATTTGGGACGCAATGACCTCTCGGACATGATTATGGAAGCCGAGCTGTCAGAGAAACAAGAAAAGATGCTTGATGTGTTTCTTTCTGAGGTGGCGGACATGGTCGTTTAAAGGTTTAAATAGACTGCTATCGCTCTTAAACACGGGTGATGCGATTAAACGTATGTGTCAACGGTACCGGAACGGAGTGAGGATAAGGAGTTGACATATTCAGCGCCACCAAAACCCTCTTGGCATTGAACAAACAACCGTTTGTTCCTGCCTACCGGCGAGGGAGTCCCCCGATGATTCGGGGGAATAGGGGGATAGATTATTAGCGATCCAACGGGCTACCGTTGGTGGGTTTGGGTGAAACCCAAGATATTAAACAAGAAAGGTGTGCTGTCATGATAGTGCATCATCTAAAGATACTTCCGGAAGAGTTTGAAGCTATTTCTAAAGGGGCTGCTGAGGTTACAGTCAGCGAAAATATTTATAAGGCTAAAGATGTTTTGTGCCTTCATGAATGGAAGGGCGAGTGTACGAAGCGAGTCATAGAAGTCCTTGTTTTAGATAGGCGTCAGTCATTGACACCTGGTCTTATAGTATTAAAGATCGAAAAAATGAAGGAAGGAGAAAATAACAGCGATCTATTTAAATAATTTCAATAAGGAGGAATAAAGATGAATAGCTTTAATCTTCTCAATCGAGCATATTTAGAAAGTGAGTTAGAAAAGATCGGTTTATTGAAATTGGCTGAGGAATTCATTGAAAGATTGAATGAATTAGTCCCTTATTATGAGAAGGGTCAAAGGATTTTGCTTGAATCTGAGTATCCCTTAAAGGATGATTTTAAACGTTTTGTGTCTGCTGTCTTCTTCATTCCTGAAAGTGAAGATGAAGAGGAAGAAATAGAGGAAGTTGATGTTGAGTTTGAAATATTGAGGTCGTATGATAGCTCTCCAAAATGAGGAGGATTTTATGAATATGAAGCAACCTACTTGAAGAATGGAGGACGATGATAGAAGGAGTGGTTGTGTGTCTGCTGTTGACGATCAATTCAGGAGCTTGGGGTTTAATGTAGGCATCCCGTCGCTGGTTTTTGTAAGAAGTCTAAGCAGAGATTGTATGTTGATTGTGGAAGGTGAAAGGATCAAAGGTTTTTCTGAGTACAGATACACCTTTTATAAAACAAGGTATCTGCCAGATGGACGTATGACAAGTGTAAAAGTTTATATAGAGAATCAAGCCATAAAAAGGGTGTTACTTCGTGTAGCATCCTTTTTATCTTTCCTTGAGAGTACAAGGCAAATAGAAAGCGAGGTTTTAAGATGAGGGAAGTTTTGAAAAGTATTAATGGTAAGCCTGTAAAGTTCCTTGTGGGGGATGTAAATGAGCCGAATTATGAAAAAATCGCTCGTTCTATATTAAGGCTATCCCGAAAAATAAAACAGCCTGAAAGTGAGAAAGGCACAGCTTAAAGGGGTGAAAAGATGCTTCAAAAGGAAAATGAAAACGAGAAAAAAGAAGAATCATTTTTTAAGGCTGCTATCCAAAAAATAAAGCAAGTCCGTCGGCCTGAGAAAACAAATGTAAAAGTGCCGCGAGATCATACCCGACTGGTCGCAGGGACGTTGTGGACGTGTGTAGGAGCGTTACTTCTCTTTTGTCTCCTGTCTGTTTTGTTGTCTGTTAACACTCGATCTACTGTAAATGATTTAAGGAATCAATCCAGTAAGCCTGCTGATAGTGAAAAACAGAATATGTCTACAACGGCGGCTGAAAATTTCTTGTCAGGCTTCATCAATGAATATATCAACGTGAAAAACAATCAAGACGCCATCGACGAAAGAAAAAAGAATCTTGAGAGTTACATGGTGAAACAGACACAAACAAGCTTTGATGAAGGCGATCGCTTCGATATGGATGGCTTTAAGGGAGATCGTCAGCTAAATGATTACAGCTTGTATAACGTGAAAGAAGGTGATAAAGGGAAGCTTTTTCAGTACAAAGTGACATATACGAATCTCTTTCCGGTAGAAAAAGAAGTTGAGAAAAAAGTAAAGGATGGAAAAAAGGAAAAGAAAGTGAAGGAGAAAGTCACAGAAAATGAAAAAGCTGAAAAACAAGTGCTGTTAAATATTCCTGTAGTCAATAAAGGCGATGCGTTCGCTGTCTCTGCTGTCCCCTACTTCACTGAGATATACGACTTAAAGGGCAGTGTATCAGCTTCAGAGAAGGAAGAAACGAGGGATGAATACGCAGGAGATAAAAAGGAAGCAATTGAGTCATTTCTTACATCTTTCTTTGAAAAATATGCTTCTGAAAAACAAGAGGAAATGGTGTATATGATGAAAAAGCCGGAAGCGCTTCAAGGAAGCCTTGTATTCGGTGAAGTGAAAAGCGCTAAAATCTTCGGGACGAAAAAAGGTTTCGAGGTTATTTGTGTTGTCCAATTTAAAGAAAAAGAAAACGAGATACCTGTCAATGAAAGTTTTACGCTCGGATTAACAGAGAACAGCGGTCAATTTTATGTGAATGAATTAAAACACAATTAGAAAGGGGAAAACAAAATGGATTTATTCAACCATTTGATTATGGGGGCTGGCCTCCCTACTCTTAGCGGGGTTAAAGGCTGGGTTTTGGACATTGTCTCGCAGTTTATTGTGATTGTTGTCGTGGCTTTGGCTGCTAAGCACTTTGTGAAATTGAAAATAGGCGGAATTGTGGCGGCTTGTGTTCTCGGAAGTGCTGTTACATGGACTATTCGTCACTGGTCGCAGTTCTCCGGCTGGGTTGACGCACTCATGAACAAATTGTAAGGAGTGATATTGTGGGGCGTCTAGTTTTTAATTATCGGAAGGCAATGCGGGAGCCGAAAAAAATTCAACAGCTTACCGAGAATTTTTCATTGCCGTTTGCTATTGAGTTGATACCTGCAATCAACTACTTTATTTTTGTGGCTCTATGCTTCGGTTTTTGGTACGGCGTGAGGATGATTTTCCCTCACGCTTTTGAAAATACATTCTTTATCGTGATTTTTGGTACCCCGGTATTGTTAACCATGCTTGTAACGAAAATTAAACCGGAAGGAAAAAACATCTATCTGTATTTCTTTGACTTTGCAAAATACTATTTTCTGATTAAGCTTCCTGAAAAGAAGTTTTGTAATGACCGCAAGGTGGATTTAAGTAATGAAAAGCAAATTGAGTTCCGAAAATTAGTAGAGGTGGTGGGAAAATCGAATGAAATTAAGAACACCGATGAAAGCCATATACAACAACCTGTTGTTGACAAGAACGGGAGACGTTTGGGCGTATTACCGCATAAAAAGCAGTTCCATCCCAATGCAGAATAAAGAAAAAGTCGAGAATTACAAACAAAAATGGAAACACTTATTCGAAGAAATTACTTCATATGATGATTTTCATTTAATGATGTATCCAAGTGAATATGAGTTGGAAAAACGATTTGAGGATTTAGAATCTGATCTTGCCGAAGATGCTTTGGATGTGGCTCGTTATTACAATGAGGAAACAGTAAGACTCTTGGAGCAACGTTTAGGGCGGCTTACCAAGTATGATTTTATCTTCGGCATTAAATTGAAAAACAGCCTTGTTAACATCAGCGTTGAAATGAAAGACAATGTATTGTCATTGTTCAATACGGCGACTGATACAGTCGTCAAAATGTTGGGGTGGGAACAAAATGTTCCGACCTCCTTTTTTTATAAGTATGAAGAAGTTGAAGAGACATTAGCCAATGTAATGGCGTCCATTCGGGGCGAACGGCTGACGAAGCAGGAAATGACGTACATGAATCGTTATCATTTTGTGCGTGGCTTAAAGCATCGAATCGAAGAGGAAAGCGAGATTAGAAACGTCAGATCAATCACGAATACACTTATTGACCCTACAAATCCTTCTGTATTACATCTCCATAGTGATCAAGATGAAGGCTTCACTTCTTTTGTTGTCGTTGATGAATTTTTGCACAACATGTCTGAAAGTGATTTGTTTTATGAAGCGCAGGCTCTTCCGTTTCCAGTAGAAGTACAGATCAAGGCACAGACAGAATCGAAGTCTATCACTAAACCAGCCTTAAATATCAAGAAGCAACAATTGAAAGAGGAACAGCGTGAACAGCATAGCACAGGTGACCGCAGTGACGTTTCAACTGTGACCAGTGCGACGATGGTGCGGCATCTGCAAGATGAAATAAAAAAAGAAGAAGTGTACTTGATGAACTGGCTGGCCGTCATTGTGGTTCATGGCAAAGATAAAAAGGACTGTACCCGAAAGGCTACGATTGTTAGACGTCATTTAAAAGGGGCAGGCATCACATGCAGGCTTCCTGTGGCGGATCAATTGAAACTGTTTTATAAGATGCTGCCCGGCGAAAAGTTAGATATAACGGATAAAAACTGGATTCAAAAAACAACACAAGATGGGCTGGCTGAAGGTTTGTTTGCTGTTAACTCTGATATAGGTTCAAAAATAGGATTCTTTCTTGCTTGGGTTGATCGTTTCATAGAGCATACCGATTTGGAAAGCGCCATTTTATCAAGTCGTGATTTTGTCTTGTTTCACCCTTTCTTAGCGAACCAACAGTTAAAGGGGTCGAAGACACGTTCACCTCATTGTCTGATTACAGGAGACACAGGGAACGGGAAGTCATATCTCGCAAAATTGATTTTTAACTATATCAGCATGCTGAACGTTAAGGCGCTTTATATTGACCCGAAAAAAGAAATGAGGAAATGGATACGCCGGGTTTTAAACGATCAAGAGATCAGAGAAAAGTTCCCTCTGTATATCGCTCATTTAGAAAAATACAACTATATTACGTTAGATCATGAGGACAAAGGAAACTGGGGCGCATTAGACCCGATTTCCTTCCTCCCGCCTATGAAAGCGAAAGACCTCGTTCAAGTCATCTTTGAGCAAGTCTATGACTTTAAAGGAAAAGACGATGTGAATACAGCGTTTCTACGTGCGACATCAAATGTCATTGAGATGAAACAAAAAGGGGAACAAGTTGGCTCCCTCCATATCGTGAAGGAAATGCAGAATCATCCGGAAGAAGCCGTGCGAAAAGCAGGCGATTATTTAAATGAAGTTGTGGCGGACTCCATCCTGAAATTATGTATTCATGATGGATCAAATCCGGCTCTATCACTTGAAGAAAGAATCACGATTTTAGAAGTGGAAAATATGGATTTACCGGAGCACTCGGAGCGATTTGAGAATTATACAACCACACAATTAAAATCAAGTGCGGTTATGTTTGCGCTCGGTAAATTCTGTGAGCTGTTTGGGATGAATCAAGATGAACAGACAGTTGAGTTTATAGATGAAGCGTGGATATTCACCACTTCCCAGCAAGGGAAAAAAGTCGAACGTCAAATGCGGCGTATAGGTCGCTCTTATAATAACGCTGAGTATTTTATCTCACAGTCTACAAAAGACGCTTTGAAAGAAGAGGATAACGGAAATTTTGGTGTTGCTTTTGCTTTTGATGAACCGAATGAACGTGAAGACGTGTTGAAATGGATGAACATGGAGGTCACAAAAGAAAATCTGAAAATGATGGAATCCATGTTCCAAGGGCAATGTCTCTTTAAAGATTATTATGGCCGTACTGCCAAAATATCAATTGAATGCCTGTTTGAAGAATGGGAAGGTGCATTGAAAACAGTTGAGAAAAAAGCTGTCGCATACGCCGAGGAAAAATATTTATAAAGGGGATGGAAAAATGGAGGTTGCGCTCTTAAATTCTTTGGTTCTGACCAGCCCGGGCTGTTATAAGGCTGACAAAATCACGATACAGGAAGTTCATGATGTACTAAGGTGTTACGGTTGGCGCTATAAAAGCTTTATCGGGCATAGGTCAACGGCTCTATTTATGCAAGCGCTGCTAGGAATTAGAGTGGAGCATAATCGCAAAATATTCAGGCACATGAGGTATCAAAAAGCGATTTGTTTTAAATTGTATGATCGTTTTCCTGAGTGGAAGGTGCTGACCGAAAGGGATTTAGCGAACGCAAATTATCAGTTTTATTTACTGACAAGGCTAGATTAGGAGGAGCGACATGAAAAAGAAAAAAATTCTTATAGTGTCAGCTGTCATTTTGCTGTTTCTCACCATCCTCACAGCAGTGTCTACCATTGCGGCGGATGGAGATACAACCACACAGCCCAAAATCGAAAAGTCAGGAGGCGTTGAACTAGAGTCGAAACGATTTCCAATTTCTCGCTATCAAGCGAATAATGAAGCATCTGATGAAATGCTCAAAGGTCCATTTGTAGGGATGACAAATGTGACGTTTTCTTTTGCAGGGAATATCGTTCGTGTGGTCGATGCTGGTATGGATATCATGTATAACCTTAAGCCGATAGATAAATTTGCAGACAGCATCACGAATGTATCAAAAACGGTATATAAGTCGCTGAAAAAGAATTTTGGGGAAGCACTTTTTATCTTTGTGGGCGGTTATATTGTGTACCTTTTCTTTGTAAGAGGAAGCGCAAAGGATGCTATGAGACGTAGCATTCTTTTTATCGTTGTAATGGTCATTGGGGGCTTATGGGTAGCAAACTCCGGTTATTACATGAAGGGATTGAATGCTCTTTCTGTTGAGTTGCAAGGGAAGCTGTTGAAAGCAGGAAACGGGCTGATTGGAATAGTAGAAAATGAGGGTGTTTATGCTGACGCATCAAAAATAGAAAAAGGTAAGGAAATGGAAGGTACGGTTGCTGTAATGCGTAATGTGTATTTTGACATTGCCTTAAAAAAACCGTACCTGATTGTAAACTATGATCAAACAAGTGCGGCTAAAATTAATGAGAAAGGAGACAGCAAAGAAGAATTAAGTCGTGTTGATAAGTTGTTGTCTTATAAATTGTCTGATGAAGGACAAAAAGAAAAGAAAAAATATATAAAGGATACTGAAATAGATAAGTATAGTAATGACACAATGACTTCGGGGAATGTGTTTAATCAGTTGGGGGAATCGTTTATAGCTGTTGTTTCGGCAATAGCAATTGGAATCCCTTTTCTTGCTTTAGCGTTTCTTAGTTTCTTATTACAGATTATCGCTTTAGCGATTGTATTTTTTATTCCGTTCGCTTTTATTATTGCTTATGTCCCGCAACTTGCTATGTCAGGTTTTGTTGCTTTAGGACGTTTGCTAAGCATTTATCTTCTAAAAGCAATGTTGAGCATTTTAATACTGTTTGTATATGTCCTCTGTTTTATGGTTGATACACTCATCCCTCCTAGCGGTTTTGGGATGTATCTGTTAAATACGGTTGTATTGGCGGCTGTAATGTGGATTGCAATTAAGAAGAGAGATTCGATTGTTCAATTTGTGACCGCTGGAAAAGTTGTATCTGTTGATAATAACATGGTAGACAACATGAGAAAGGAATATGTACAGCCTTCTTGGGAAGCCGCAAAAAAAGGTGCAGGCAGACTATCTGGGGCAATTGGACAAATTGGAAAGGTATTTGGCAACAGAAAAGGAAAAGGCGGATTCGAAGATCAAGAATCGCCATCTTCTGAGGGAGCGAGTGCAAGCGGAAGCAGTCCGGGGATGGTGACTGGATTCAACAAGGGAGCTATTTCGAGGACGCCGCAACAAAATGAAAAAGCATCTGTAGCTCCGCCTTCTGATCAAGAGAGAAAGGCACTTGAAAGAAAGCCGCAAAACATGAGGAAAGAACAGCCTAGATTAACGCCGAGTGAATTACAGAAAAAACAACAGCTTAACTCTTCTGTAAGAGACTGGCGGCGAGAAGGTGTTACAGCCCCTATGATGGATGATGTTTTGAAAGAAGAACAGGAAGGCGCTTATAAACGTGCACCAATGCTTCAAGAAAAGATGGACGAAAAAGACCGGTCTGACCAAAGGCAATTTGTTGAGAATTACGATGCTGCTTCTCATGAGACGAACGGAAATCTTCATCAGCAGGAAGAAGATAAAATAAAAAGAGCACCTTTACATCAAGAAACGATGACGGAAGAAGAACGAACAGACCAACAACAATTTAGTGAAAGAGAGCACCGGGCAAAGGGTTATGAGCATCAGGTAGCAGCAGTGCAACGGGAGAACATTCCTCCGGCTTATCAAGAGGCTCAGAAAGAAACACAACATACTCCGTATTCAACTGTTAAGCAGGAAAATAAACAGCCGAATCAACCAATTATAAGACCATCTGAGACACCTTCAAAAGTTCGAACAGATGGTTTTTCTGTGGAGAAAAAACAATCTGTTTCTTCTAGCAGTGAAAGCCGATTCGTAAATCGTGAAGTTCCTAATAAAGTCACCGGAAAGCCTATGGTACTGAAGCGTAACAGTCCAAAAATCGTGAATAAAGTGGAAACTCTTCCCCTGCAAGATATTGTCGGTCGCTCATCAGCAAAAGGCATAGATAGATTAAGAGAGGATGAAAGGACATGACAGTTTTAAGTAAGCCGAAGCCGAAAACATACCTTTGGATATTCATATGTTCAACCCCTGTCATCCTCTTCTTTCTTTTGGCGGTGGCTGTCGTCATGTTGATTTCGGGAGAGCATGACATTGGAAACGATGAAATCGGGGGCGGAGATGGGGAATTTGAAACGATCGGCATTGCCCCGGAGGTTGAACGTTTCCGATTTGCGTTTGAAAGATACGCTCGTCAAGAGGGCGTATATGATCAAGTAAATGTGATTATGGCGCTCACCATGCAAGAAAGTGGTGGGCGTTCTTTAGATATTATGCAAAGTTCTGAAAGTATAGGATTGCCACCAAATACCATTACAGACCCGGAATATTCTATTGAAGTCGGTATCAAACATTTTAAAAAAGTGTTTAAGGAAGCTGGAGGGGACGTCCGGCTGGCTTTACAATCTTATAACTTTGGCTCTGGTTTTATCGGATATGTAAAAGAGCATGGCGGCAAATACACGAAAAAACTAGCATTAGACTTCAGCCGACTTCAAGCCATTAAGATGGGTTGGAGAAGCTACGGTGATCCGAACTATGTTGATCATGTGATGCGCTATCTCAAAGGCTCTAGTAAGGATGTGAAGCCTGTTGACGGCGCAATAGATGGCTATGAAAACATTATGAAAGAAGCTCTGAAATATGAAGGACAGCCGTATGTGTGGGGCGGCTCAAACCCGAAAAGTGGATTCGACTGTTCAGGACTTGTTCAATGGTCTTATGCGAAGGCTGGCATTACTCTTCCGAGAACAGCGCAGGAACAGCATGGAGCAACGAAAAAGATCAGTGAAAAACAGGCCGTGCCGGGTGACCTTGTGTTCTTTGGCGGCACATATGAAGGAAAGGCAATTACTCATGTCGGCATTTATGTTGGTGAAGGTCGGATGTTTAATTCAAATGACAGCGGTATTCAGTATTCTGATCTAAAATCCGGCTACTGGCGCAGTCATCTAGTTTCATTTGGGAGAATAAAATTTTAAGGAGTGGAAGCATGAAAACACATATTTCATGGATTTGTGTTTGTTTCTTTGTAGGTTTGGTGACAGCGTATTGGTTTCATGGGGCACAGCATTCTAAGATCGACCAACTCAATAAGAAAAATGATGTGTTAATAGAGAAAAACAAAGAATTGAGTCAGATTCAGTATGAGGGCAGCGCAAAAAAGAACAAGGAATTTTTTGAAGCGTTTTTGAATTACAGTGATTTTGATAAGCGATACGATGCGGTAAAAAAATACACCACGGAAAAAGGCTTTGATTATGCCTTCCCTTCCCGATCTGACAAAAAGCATTCTATCAGTGTACAAAGCAAGTTACGCTCACTGGAAAGCTATTCAAAGCCGATTGATGATTCGACTGAATTGTTTTTGAACATTGTAGAGGTATCAACTACTGCAAATTCAGTAACCAGTCAGCAAGTGCTGATTGTCCAAACGAAAATGAAGAAGGAAAAAAACAAGTGGCTGGTTGATGATGTACAGGTGAAAGGAAATGGATAAAAAGTGGAAAAACACTCATATTTTGAGTATAATGAATATTGAAAAAGGAGGGTGTGAGTATTTTGAAGAACCTTTTTATTTTCCTTAATATATTCGCCGTACTTCTACTGAGTGCGTGCGGCGGTAGTAAATATGATAATGCAATTAATAAAGTGATTAAGCAGGAGAAGAAAGCCAGACAAGAAATGAGAGCTGATTCAGATGAGTATAAGAGAGATAACGCCGTAATTCGAGTATATGATAATGGAAAGTATATTCAGCTTGCATTTTATCAGCCGAAAGATAAATCACGAAAGCTTACTACTTATTCGTATTATGAAAAGCTTGGAGATTCTTATGAAGCAATGTCAGACATGCCCGGGACTGAGGGACGAGACCGTTTAGGATTGTATAAGAAAACACCGGATTATGAAGAAGTTAAAGGTAAGGAAACAAAAACTAAGGAGTAGACTATATATCTGCTCTTTTTTTTGTGCCTTGAAAACGTCACATCAAAGTGGTAAAATTTACATAGAAATCATTTCAATTAATGTAATGATTTTCAATTAGTGGTATGGAAGGAGGAGGGGGAGAAGCTTTCTTTGGTGACGGAAGTTCTATTTTTTTTGTTTTGAAATAATGGTTTTATGCTTTACATGCCATTCATCGAGTCAACTAACATAGAGGCATGCTACTTTATTAAAGGAGCTGTTACTATGAAAAGATTCAGAAAGACAATTTTAACTTTATTGAGTGTGTTGCTAATAACCTCCTCTTTTCTGTTTGTCTCAAATCCCGTTAAGGCTGCTGAAAATAATGAAATAAAGTCGATTAGTGAATATCAAGAAAAACTTTTAGCTTTTGTTAAGTTGAAAAAACCACAAACAGAAGATCAGTTAAATGCAACAATTGATGAGTTTAATAATCTAAATAAATTCAGTCAACAAGCTTTAAATGACTACTATATAGACTCTAATAGTAAGACCATCCTTCCTAATGTTGAAAATCCAAAAAGTGATCTTGATATTGAAGAATACATTGATTCAAATATTGATCAGGGAAAATTCTCGGAATATAATATCAATAATGATCTAACAATTACTCTCACTGACACCCCCGTATACTTTATTGAATCCACAACAGAAGAAGACACTCCGGAAGATCCAATTGACTTTGAAACTGCCGCGGCTAAATATAAAAATACAAAAACATACAAACACAGTTATACAGCAAAAAACTTTCTTAATATGAAATTGTTTACCGTCAATGCTAAAGGGTACTTCCAGTATAATGGATCAGACGTTAAACCAAAGCTAAATGATGCTTGGTATACCAGAGGTGTCTTATCTATTTGGCAAGTATCTAATTGGAAAGCAGGCACATACAAAAAAGGTTCTAATTACGCTGAGGTTTATGGAAGGGGAAATTTTCATTTTGGACTTGAAATCGCTGGCTATGGCTTGGTTGTTCAAGATCAATATATAAAAGTTTATTTAACGGGGAATAAAAAGGGTAGTGTTTGGAAGCACCATAGCATAAAATAAAATGAAAGGTGGTGACATAAATTTGAAAAAATTTTTTCTGTCCAAAACCTATATCTTTTCATCACTGATAATTCTTCTTTTGTTTAGCTTACAATTAAACAAAGATGGGATACAAGCGGTAACGATTCTGAATCTTATCTTAGTAAGCCTAGTGTCCTCTTCCTTAGTTACCTTGATAACAAGACTGTTTAGAAATAAAACTAAAACCGCATAACTCTTTGAATATGAGTGGACTTTATGTCTGCTCTTTTTTTTGTGCTTAAAATCTGTCAAGAAACAAAAGACTTACAATAACCGCAATAAAGACGAAAAGAATAATTTCTTCAATAGACAATTCGTACCTTTTTACATTTTAACTTTGTCAAGAAATGTTCAATCTGACATAATACAATTAATGTAAATTTTCAAAAATCTTTACGGGAGTGGGGGAATTTGCTTGCAACAAGTTTTCTTGAACAAAGGTAAAATTCCATATGAAATTGTTACGAAGAAACTAAATGACTGGTATACAGCGATAAAGAATAATCTTGATATGGAGGCTATTAGGTTAAAAAATGAAGTTGAGGAATTAATGGGGCGGATGGAGAAGAATCCAGATGTGATATTATACCACCAGCTATTAGACTTCCGACACGAAATGATGATTAGCTACCTTCAATCTAAAAACGAACAAGAGTTAAAAAATGCTTATGAAGCACTCCAAGAACATCAAGGCCAGATTAAAGGGATGTTGGATTATTACTTCTTTTTCTTTATGGGAATGTACGATTTCAAAAGAAAGGAATTGGTTTCTGCTATAAGCTCTTATAGAAGAGCTGAACAGTCACTAAATTATGTTGATGATGAGATCGAACATGCGGAGTTCTATTATAAAATGGCTGAGATTTATTACTATATGAAACAAACATATTTTTCATTGAATTATGTTAAGAGAGCCATGCGTATTTATGGAAAGTATAAAAATTATGAAGATCGAATATTAAGGTGTAAATATATAACTGCCGGAAACTTGATTGATTCTTTAGATTATAATGGGGCGCTAGAAATATTTAAAGAGACATTAGAAATATCGAGGAAGATAAACAGACAGCTTCACGTATATACTTCCCTGTTGAATATGGGGATTGTATATAATCAGATAGGAGATTTTCAGAGAGCTTATGAGTGTTTAATTGATGCCTACAATTATTTTGAAAAAGAAAATCATGCATGTATTGAGAAGACCCTTTTTAATTTGGCTCATGTTCAAGCGAGAAGGGGCGATTTAAAGTCCGCTGGGTATTTTTATGAAAAGGGATATTCGGTTGCTAAAGAGAGGGATAATTCAGAATATAAAGCGAAATTTGATCTGTTGAAAGCAATTTACCTGACTGATGGGTGTTATAATCTAATTGATAATTCATTTTGTTTCTTTAGTACACATAAGATGTATGGTGACATTGAGGAATTTGGGTTTGAAGTTGCGGAAGTATTCAGAAAAAAGGGAGATGCGGAAAGGTCATCGAAGTACTACAGGCAAGTGATTTTAGCCAAAAATGAAATCCAAAAAGGAGAGATGATTAGTGAAACGCAAGTTGATAGCCTTGTCACTAGTGGTAGTGTTGGGATTGAGTATAGCGGGAGTAAATAAAGTTGGAGAAATTTCAAATGCTAAAGTGTACCAAGTAGCCGATAGAGTTGAGACATAATCAAATGAAAGTGAGCTTTCCCTTAGGGGGCTGCTCACTTTTTTCAGGTTACACTCTCCACTCAAATTTTAATTGTGGGGGCAATTCACTATCTCTTGGGGCATACCAGATAATTTTATTTATGAATGACATAAGTTCATGATTTAAGTCTGCTCCATCTATTGTATGCCAATTTTCCAGAAAGAAATCTAATTTGTTAGCAAAGGACTTTTTTGACTTTAATGCGTCTTCTTTCGTTTCCTCTAATAATTCAGTCAATTCTTTTTCCAAGTTGTTTAATTCCACCTGACGTATTTTTCGTCTTTCCTTAAAGGATGAGATATTGATGAGTTCCTCTTCTAATTGAATTTGTAAGATATTGAGAGCCTTTTTAGATTTGTTGATTTGTTCTTGTAATTTGTTTATTTTAATTGACTTAATATCATTAGCTTCTGTGTCTTCTTCGAATTTTATTAATTCTGATGAGATTTCTTGATACTTTTCATTTATAGCTTCAATTACGAGGCTTATCATAGTATCATGTTTGATTCCTCTATTATTACATTTGCTTTTCCCTAAAGGGTCTGTTTTATTGCATGGCTGAATGGCAAGTGCGTCATTTCTGTCTCTTCTTCGAGAAACGGTTTGTGTTCTGCCGCATAAACCGCATTTGATTAAGTTAGATAGAGGATGTTTTTTTTGTTTACCTCTAGGAGAAAGAAGTTTCCTTTGATCTAAAGCCTCATTAGCCATTTTCCAAGTCTCTTCATCAATAATTGGGGGAGCTGCATTTTCAGCTATTATCCACTGATCTTTTGGGCGTAATTTTCCTTCATGTAAATTTCGTCCCTTTAAACGATTTGATATTAACACGCTTTTATATATCTCCGCACGTATCATTCTGTTTATTGCATTTCCAGAGAAGTAGCGGCCTCTATTTGTTTTATAGCCTAGTCTGTTCAATTCTTTAGCGACTCTATCAACTCCTAACCCATCTATGACAAGTTGAAAAGCAAGTTTTACAGCATCGGCTTTTTGTTGGTCAATTTCAAGAGAGCGATCAAAACGGTTGTAAACTAGTCCATAATTTGGAACACCGTTAGACCACCTTCCCATTTTTGCGCTATCTTTTTTTCCTTTTCTTAGCTGTGCTTTGATATTTTCATATTCCCAGTTGTTAACGAAGCCAGTAAACTTCAAGGCCTGCCAATCTTCTTGGACTTCTAAGTCGTATATTCGTTCACTGTCCGTTATGAAAAGGATATCTTCTTGCCTGAGAAGGCTCATGAATTTTGGTGTCTCAGCATCGTCCCTTGTAACACGAGCTAGATTGACAGAAAGGACTGCATCAAAAATACCTTCAGAAAGTTTTGATAATAACTTTTGGTATTCGGGTCGGTTTTCATTCATAGAGTTTCCAACCTCTTGGAATAGCTCGTAGTCCCATTTGTTTTTATTTGCTATGTCAATTAGTCGTTTTCTGTGTTTCCTCAATGTTTCTTCGGTTTCTTCGCCTTCCTTGTTACGAGATTTCCTGAGGTAGATAGCCACACGTTGAATTCTGTTTTGCAGTTCCACCGTTTAATCACTCCATATAGAAAAAGGTATAAGCAATTTATTCATAATATAACATATTTTGAGTGGTTAGTTTAGTGGACATGGCACCAGTGACAAGTCGAATAGCCGATGCTGACAAGAACCGGCTTGTTTAAGCGTTTCGCTTTTTCGAAGGCCTCTTCTCCCCAAGGGTGCCAGTTTACGGGGTTGTGGGCGTGTTGGAGCAGATAGGGGGACTTCTCCGTGATTAAGCTGTTGGGTTTACTATTGTTTGGCATGGGCTCACCTGCTTTCTATTCATATTTGTACGTTTAACATACCACAATCTTCTAAAAAAATTCAGACACTCAACTTTGTGAACCACACCCAAGTCATTAAAAAGGAGAACTGCTTATGACTCTATTTTCAGGGTTAAACTTCATCTATCTTATTGCTTTTTAGATAAGAAATAAGGATTTAAAATCTTTATCATTTTATTTGCTGTTAGATAAGTGAAACACACCCCGGCGACTGTAACCATCCCGCCTGTCAGTGCAATAAACGCAGGTACCTCACCTAACCACACCCAAGAAATGACCAAGGTTATAGCGGGTGTTAGGTAAAGTGAAATGGCTGCTTCTGAAGCACCGACGAGTGAAGTGACGTATGCAAGTGCAAAGTAAGGCACAACCGTTGGTAATAAACCTAAGTAAACGATAGACAATGTGGAATTCATAGATGCGTGAACAACTTCTCCCCATAATCCCGGAAGAAACATCAGCATAGGCAATGTTGCACCCCAAATGGTGAATGTCACAAATGGAATAAAACCATACTTTTTTATATAGCGAGTTTGAAAGACAAAATAAATACTCTCCGAAAAAGCTGCCAGCAGGATTAACAAGATGCCGTTCACTGAATTTGTATAGTTTCCTGCCCCAAATGAAATGATCGACACACCCAATAAACTTATGATAGAGCCAATCCATTTATAAAGCCCAAAATGTTCACCAAAAAACAGACGAGATAACATTGCAGAAAAAATAGGTGTCATGGTCACGAGTAAGCTTGCTACCCCTGCGCTGACTG
The DNA here is from genome assembly GCF_026420705.1 of Bacillus sp. NEAU-CP5. Taxonomy (NCBI): domain Bacteria; kingdom Bacillati; phylum Bacillota; class Bacilli; order Caryophanales; family Bacillaceae; genus Bacillus; species Bacillus sp. NEAU-CP5. Next base: position 56,053 of record NZ_JAPMOV010000004.1, read on the forward strand.
TTTTTTCTCCGATATTCAGCAAAATGTGATATAGTGCAAAACCTAAAAATCCTAAAGATAAAATAGCAGGGATATCCTTCATGTCAGGTAAACGCATATGAGTCAAAACAGCAAAAACCACCAGTGCCATTGACCCAATCAACAAGCGAAACAAAGCGAGGTGTTCCGGTGTGTAACTCTCCAAACCCGCGCGAATTCCCGGGAAAGCTGATGCCCACAACCCAATCATCAGACTGTAAGATATGCCGATTCGAACTGTTTTCTTTCGCATCTTTCTCACTCCTCTTTACAAAAACCAACCAGTTATTTAATGTGTTTCTATATTAATAAAGATTTGATGATATGACTTCAACCAGTTAAATAGATTTTGACCCAACCACTTTAAGGAGGATACTTTTTATGAGCGCTCCAGAAAAGATGAGAAAGCTTCCTAAGTACATACAAATCATTCAATTTATAAAAGAGAAAATAGGAAATGGAGAATGGCCGATTGGAAGTAAGATTCCAAGCCAGCGCACGCTTGCCAAACACTTTGAGGTGAACAGGAGCACAGTCATTACAGCTTTAGAGGAATTGATGGCGGATGGATTAATCGAAGGCAGAATGGGCAAAGGGACAGTTGTTACGAACAATACATGGACACTTTTGGCTAAGAATTCCGCCCCTGATTGGGATCAGTATGTAACCTCTGGAATCCAGCAGCCAAGCCAAAAAATCGTTCAAGAGATCAATAAATCAGAATCAAACTCCGATCTTATACAGCTCAGTAAAGGAGAACTTTCAAAGGAGATTTTTCCTTTAGCTGTTATGAAAGAGATAATGGGAAAGGTCTCTCAAAACATAGAGGCATTCGGATATGAGGAACCAAAAGGATATTTGCCTTTGAGAGAGGCATTAAGCGGCTATTTAAGAACAATCGGCATTCAAGCTTCTCCTTCTTCCATTCTTATTGTTTCGGGCGCACTGCAAGCCTTACAGCTGATATCAATGGGGCTTTTGCAAAGGGGATCAACCGTATTTCTCGATCAGCCGTCTTATCTTTATTCGCTGCATGTATTTCAGTCAGCCGGGATGAAGCTGACTGGAGTTCCTATGGATAATGATGGACTTTTGCCGGAACATATCCACATGGTAAGGGGGGAGCGGGGGAGGGCTATCTTATATACAAATCCCTGTTTTCATAACCCGACAGGTATTTTAATGTCAGAACGGCGACGAGAAGAAATCCTTGCGGCAAGTGAGAATGCACAGCTTCCCATTATTGAAGATGACATTTATCGTGAGTTATGGATAGATGAGATTCCTCCAGATCCTATTAAAACAATAGATAAAAATGGGCATGTGCTTTACATAGGCAGTTTATCGAAAACATTAAGTCCGGGTTTGAGGATTGGATGGATCGTCGGTCCGGAACCAGTGATTGAACGTTTATCCGACATAAAAATGCAAACAGATTACGGCTCCAGTTCGTTATCCCAGAGAGTAGCGGCAGAGTGGTTTACATCCGGTGAATACCAGCAGCATCTAGAACAGGTGAGAAGTCAATTAAAGGTGAGAAGACAATTGGTCATGAGTCTTTTAGAAACCAATTTGAAGAATGTCGCTGCATGGAATATGCCGAAGGGAGGATTCTTTGTCTGGGTAAAAATATTGCCTTCACTATCTATGAAATTACTTTATACAAAAGCTTTGACAAAAGGGATACTTCTCAATCTCGGCAGTATCTATGCTCAAGAAAAAGGGAATTATATTCGCTTATCATATGCTTATGCATCTCTTGAAGACCTTCAAAAGGGAATTTATGAATTGGGTTTGATGATTAAAGAATTGGCAAGCAGATAAATATATAATGATTACTTTAATAGAAAGAGACATGGCACCAGTGACAAGTCGAATAGCCGATGCTGAAAAGAACCGGCTTGTTTTCGCGTTTTGCTTTTTCAAAGGCTTCTTCTCCCTGAGGGTGTCAGTTTATGGGGGTGTGGGCGTGTTGGAGTAGATAGGGGGACTTCTCCGTGATTAAACTGTTGGGTTTACTATTGTTTGGCATGGGGTCACCTGCTTTCATTCGCATTTTGTTGATATAGATTTACTGTACCATAATGCTGTTTAGTTATTCTTTCTTGTCTTTTTTTAAAGATGGAAAGGAGTGGTTGGTAACATGCTCTCATGAAGAAGAAAGTTATATCGATACTAAAGATGATAAAGAAATACAAAGAATATTGAGCATACCAGGATTAAAAGTGCATTTTGAAAAATGAAATTAAAATTATTCAATTGGGATTTTTCTTGTTTATTTCTTGACTAATACATATTGTTTATCTTCCAAATAGAATATATGACTAAGGTGATTTATATCTTTAAACTTTATATGTTTTCCAAATTGTGAATTATTTAAATTGATAACGACATCCATACTTTCATCTTTATCTTCATCTTCATATCCATCTAAGCAGGAATATATTTCAATTGATTCACCTTTTGACAAGTGTTTTTCAATGAAAAGAAAAAGTGATTTAATAGATTTACGTTGGCCAGGTGTATTGTTGGCGTGTAAGTACCCTTGTAATTCATATATATAAGGATGTGTGAATTTGTTTCTGACTGCTTCATATTCAGGATCTAAATGAACAATATCAATTCCGTATGCATCTTCCTCTGTGTCATAAACCTTTACAAGTGAATTTTCGCTGTTCTTTCGATTTTTTTTAACTTGAGAGCATTTGTTGACATCAATTCCTTTTATTTTTAGTGCAGAAATGGGCTTAAGTGTAGGATTCCTGCCATACTCACCAATAGGAAGTTCTTTGTCAGCCCCAATAAAATGATGTAAAGTCAATCTATTTCCTCCTTTATCTTATACAACTAAAAATACTCAATCTGACTTTGGATAATGAGATCTTTTTTGGTGTGTTTTACTATGATACCCCGTGTTTGCTTGCCTCATCAAGGCTTGATAATGTTTGGAGACTGAAGATGGATGATGGGCCTGATTTTTAGGCACAAGTTTTTCTTTAGGGAAAGAGGAACCGAATTGAATTAATTTAATTGTTATATTGTCGACGCATACTCCATCAATGTCCATTTAGATTGTATTTTTACAGCTGCAGCTTTTTCTTCGACTATTTCTAACGGTCTTTCAAGTTGATTATATATGTATCCGGAAAATTAAGTATACCGTTTGGCCAATTTCAGCGTTATGAAGATTTCGTTGCCAGAATACCAACAATTGAAGAAAAATTGAAGCAGAATAGCATTAAATCTACTCTGCCGGATGCTCATGCTGCTAAGATGAAAAGTGCGGGCGCATTATGGGGAGAGGGGAATCTTACACACTTATCTGCAGCTTCACCGACATACTTTGTAAAAGAACCCCCCACAACTTCTTCGCATTCTGCAAGACAACAACTATTCCGCTGCTTTTTAACATTCTCACATTAAAGGATTCAGGATAAAAAAGCCGCCAACAAAGCGGCTTTTCTTAAGTTAAGATACCGAATGTCAAAAGAAGGTTAATCTCTGCACTCCTTGTTTTATTCAAACTTCAATCTGTATGGCTATGTCTTTCCTAGAAGAACATTGGCTTGGTTTATGAAGAGTAAATCATTTAATCCAAAGCGCTATGACTCTTGCAGATGAAATTCAGATTATTGGGCTGTATAACCGCCATCCATTACGACGGCCTGCCCTGTAACACCTTTAGCTTTGTCACTGGCGAGGAATACTGCGTAATCAGCGATTTCTTGCACGGTTAACAAACGTTTTTGAGGAACCAAGGGGTAAATGACTTCTTCAAACACCTTTTCTATAGAAATGCCTCTAGTCTCTGCAATATCTTGTAACTGGTTTTGCACCAATGGAGTGTCGATATATCCCGGACACAAGGCGTTCACAGTAATTCCGTATTCCGCTCCTTCTAATGCTGATACTTTAGTTAAACCGATCAAACCGTGTTTAGCGCTGCAATAAGCTGCTTTCCCTGCAAAACCAATTAAACCATTTATGGAAGCCATATTGATGATGCGGCCAAATTTTTGTTTTTTCATCAAAGGGAACGCTCTTTTCGTCGCACTAAAAGGAGCAGTAAGCATTAATTTCAGCATAAATTCAAATTTATCAGTCGGGAAGTTTTCTATATCCGACACATGCTGAATCCCCGCATTGTTTACCAGAATATCCAGTCGCCCAAAGGTTTCAAGTGTCTTAGAGAAACTTTTTTCAACTTGTTCTTCGTTTGTTACATCACAAACCGCAGGCAGGACTTCATATCCTTGTCCCTTGAGTTCCTCAGCTGCATGATGCACGGCTTTTTCGTTCAAATCGGAAATCACCATTTTTGCGCCTTCTTTAGCGAATTCACGTGCAATTTCTAAACCAATTCCGCTAGCCGCGCCTGTAACAAGAGCAACTTTACTTTCTAATAATTTACTCATAGTAACCCCTCCAGGAAACATTTTGGTCTCCTAAAAGTTTACACCCGGCAATTGTATAAGTAAAATGAATAAAAAGAATATAATGTATTCGTTAAACTTATGGAATGGAGATCATACAATGGATATACGCCAAATCACATACTTTCTTGAAGTTGCTAAGTCCAACAGTTTTACTAAGGCATCAGAAAATCTGCATTTGTCACAGCCTGCCTTAAGTAAGATGGTTAAAAGTTTGGAAGAGGAATTAAAGGTTGAGCTCATTGATCGATCAGCTAGACAGATCGCTTTGACAGATGCAGGCGAAATTGTATTTGAGCAAGGCCAAATGATTATGAAGTCAATAGATGACTTGTCGACGAACTTATACGATCTTTTACATTTAAAAAAAGGAAAAGTGAAAATTGGAATACCGCCGCTTATCGGTGTCTTGTTTTTTCCTAAAATCATTAAAGGATTTAAGCAATTGTATCCTGATGTGAACATCAAGCTGATAGAACATGGGGGAAACAAGGTGAAACAGGAGGTTGAAGATGGAGTACTGGATCTTGGCGTGGTTATTGAACCAGTGGACAAAGAGCAGTTTGATATCATTCCATTGCTTAATGAAGAACTGATGCTCTTCGTTCATTCCGCTCACCCGCTTGTTCATAAAGAGATTGTGGAAATGCAAGATTTGAAAAATGAACCTTTCATCCTGTTTAGTGAAGACTTTTCTCTTCACGATCGGATTATTCAAGAGTGTATTAGAGCCGGTTTTCGTCCAAATATTGTTTATGAAAGTTCTCAATGGGATTTTATCAGCGAAATGATTGGAGAAGAACTAGGTATCTCCATTTTCCCTCAGTCTATAGTGAAAAAGACTGATCAAAGTTTAGTTAAGGCAATCTCCATTGTCAATCCATCCATTCCTTGGAAAGTGGCGATTATTTTAAAAAAAGGTAAATACGTTTCACACGCAGTACGCGAATTTATCCGGTATATTTCATTTTTTTGTAAGAGTAATTACGTAAATCAAGATCACTCATGAAAAAAATGAATGGTTTTTATAGTTTTTATGTATTTTACGGTTAGAGAGGGCTGCGATATATTATCTTATGTCAGAAAATAAGTACCTTTCAGGAGGAAATTCAAATGGATCAAAGCCGTTACCAGCAAGGTTTAGACAAATTAATGGAGTACACTTTAACAAGCGATGATAAAATCTCTACGCATTTAAAGATTTCTGAAGACTTGAAAGATATCGCCCCAGATGTAAGTAAGTACATTATAGAATTTGCTTACGGAGATATATATTCACGGCCGGGATTAACCAATCAACAACGTGCGCTTGTTACCATCTCATCCCTTGTAACGCAAGGAACCGAGCCGCAGCTTGAACTTCATATCAATACAGGGCTTACATCCGGATTAACACCGACTGAGATTGTAGAGAGTATCACCCAATTGGTTCCTTATACAGGCTTCCCGCGTGTACTTAATGCTCTTTCAGTGGCTAAGAAGGTGTTTGCACAACGACATGTAGAAAGCCATTGAGAAATAAAGAGCTTGTATGGAATGCGGGGTGAAGTAGTATAAACTCATCAATAGAATATACGCAAAACGACAGCCTATAAGGCTGTTTTTTAACATTAAAATGTCTGACCTCTTTTTTGTTTTTCGGTTGATCATATGTAAAAGCGATTATATTAATCGCTTTTTGATACTTAGAAACATGCTAAGCTTTGACCTCTTTATCAGTAAGCACTTTTAAAGCATCTCTCACTTTTAAGGCGAAGTTGACAGGTTTATCAATCGCTTCGAAATGAATATACATCAGTCTCGGTTTGTCAAACAGCCAGTGATTGTGAAGTGACGTTACAATCAGATCATGTTTCCGAAGGACGCTGATAAATGGATTGATTTCTTTTTGCAGAATTACAGTTTCTCCGCTGCAAAGAGCACGGCCGTCTTTTGTCATTGATTCAAATGAAAACATTTGCGGAATGAGCAAAAATGATCTTCCGGGCCGTCCCAGTACAACCGGTTTTATATTTGTTCGTGATCTCATTACTGTACAAATTCCATTTTCAAACGTATGCATGGTTCCGCCTAGAATATCGTTGAATTCGTCACAAAGACCATGCCGTTCAATCATTTCCCCGTCAGTTTTTGGTACCGCACGCACAGTTTTAGTAGTCAGAACTCTCAGGGCCTCTCTCACTTTTCTTGCAAAATTGAGAGGTTTATCAATTGATTCAAAATGCATAAACATCAGACGCGGTTTATCAAACAGCCAATGGTTATGAACGGCCGTTACGATGATACCGAATTTGCGCAGCTCACTCATTAACGGGTTCACTTCTTCTTGCAGTAAAACAGTCTCACCTAAACATAAAGCTCTGCCTTCCCGATCCATGCTTTCAAATGAAAAGGCCTGAGGAATAAAAGGAAATGCCTCGGCTCTTCTTCCGAGTACCACCGGATGAATGTTGCTTCGAAATCTTGTCGCCGTACATACGCCATTTACGACACTGGGCGTTGAATTGAGAATTCTAGCAAATTCTTTGCAGAGTCGTGATGGCTCCATACTCGTTTCTTCCACTTCATATCTCCTCCTGGAATCTATTTATAACGTACTTAGTATTAAAGATATGTGAAGATAGAAAAAATGTAACGCGTCAGCAGTCCATATTAGAGAGAATCAGCCTTTCTTGTATAATTTGGGTTTTTCTTCTCTTTTTATAATCTCTTTAACTGTTAATTTTTAATAGATTAAAAGCTTTTGATCGGACTATTTAAGAAATGAAAACATTATAAATTGGTGGTTTTATTCCAGCTTCGATTTTTTTGTGGCGGCCATTTGTGAGAGCACCGGCTGCGCACACATACCTTTTAGTTGTGAGTTTCAGAATATGAAAAAAAGCCTTTATACAAGGCTTTCGGTAAATAATTCATACAGCCGTTTGGCAGCTCATTAGTGACAGCTCACAGCTCTTTTGTCATCAAGACATGCGGGATGCCGTCTTCCATAAATTCCGGTGAATCTGTCTGATAGCCCAGTTTGTGATAAAAGCCTTCCGCATGTGTTTGTCCATGCAGTTTACATTGGGTGATGCCTTTTTCTTTTACCATGTTTTCTAATTCGCTTATGATTACTTTGCCCAACCCGTATTTGCGGTAAGGCTTCAGGATGCAGATTCGTTCGAGCTTGCCTGTATGGTTTACAATGCGGACGCGTCCTGTGCCGGCAGGCTGACTTTCATGATAAACCAAGACATGCCCGCACTGTTCCCCAAGCGTATCGAACTGATCAAATTCATCGGATTCAGGTACTTGCTGTTCCTCAATGAATACTGCTTTTCTAATCTCAAGCGCTGCTTGCAAATCAATTTCCGTTGTTATTCTTTTTACCCTCATGATCAATCAATCCTTTTCACATATTAGTCTGGACTGCACGGCTTGCTTGTGGTCTTATAGAAGTAACGATAAAACAATTATATTGCAAATGCAACAAAAATACGAAGGGTTTGAAAAGATATGACTGATATTTTGCGGGAAATCGGCATGATTGCACGGGCACTGGATTCCATCAGCAATATTGAATTTAAGGAATTAGACTTAACAAAAGGGCAGTATCTCTACCTTGTGCGTATATGTGAAAACCCGGGAGTGATACAGGAAAAAGTGGCGGAAATGATTAAAGTCGACCGAACAACAGCGGCGAGGGCAATCAAAAAACTGGAAATACAAGGGTTTATTGAAAAGCGTCCTGATGATCAAAATAAAAAAATAAAAAAGCTGTTTCCGACTGAAAAAGGGAGAAAGGTTTATCCATTATTGCAAAGAGAAGGAGAGCATTCTGCGGAGGTAGCCCTGTCTGGCTTTACATCTGAGGAAAAAGAAACCATTTTCAGCCTTCTTCAGCGGGTGAGAAAAAATATAGAACATGATTGGGAATATGTGAAGAAGGGGAATAAAAGAGATTATTAATGGTCATTAGTTCCTTTTAGTGAATGATTACGTTGTGAATGATTAAAGTCATAAATGGATACGTTATCTGTGAAATCTCCTTCCTCGGTTCCTGCTTCAACTAGCCGATAGGCTTATTTTTAACGAAAAGTATCAATTATGGTATATTTAAATAAGAAAAAATAATTGAAGCGGGGAATGATATGAGTACAATCGAAAAACAAAGACGTAAGAAAATCAGAGCGAAATCAATCGTACGGGCCATCATGGTCATCATCGGCGGAATTATTGCCGCGTATGGACTGGAAACCGTATTGATTCCGAATAGTGTATCTGACGGCGGTGTAACCGGACTCAGCATTGTCTGTTCACAGCTGTTTCATTTGCCTCTAGGGATCTTAATTGCGGTGATCAATATACCGTTTGTCTGGTTGGGATATAAGCAAATCGGGAAAGGTTTTGCGTTTCTATCCATTATCGGCATTATCTCACTTGCCGCAGGCACGAGTTTTTTCCATCACACTCCTGCTATCATCGAGGGAGACACCCTGTTAATCACCGTTGTCGGAGGGATTATTATCGGCTTTGGAATGGGCTTGGCATTGCGCAACGGCGGCGCATTAGACGGAATTGATATGCTGGCTGTGCTTCTGTCACGGAAATTGCCGTTTGGCACGAGCGACCTCATTTTATTTTTAAACATGTTTGTGTTTATTTTTGTTTCTTTTGTATTCGGGCTGCAAGGCGGATTGCTTTCCGTCATTGCTTACTACATTGCATCTAAGGTGATTCATGTGGTTGAGGAAGGCTTAAGCGGTTCTAAAACATTTCAGATTATCACCAATGAGCCTGCATTAATGGTAGAGACCATTCGTGAAGAATTGGGCCGGAGCGCTACTTATAAAGAAGCATACGGCGGTTTTTCTCATGAAAAATTCCAAGAAATCACATGTGTCATCAACCGTTTGGAAGAAACCAAACTGAAAGAAATTATTAATGACATTGATAAACAAGCCTTTGTGACGGTATATGATGTCGCAGAAGTAAAAGGCAGTAATTTCAGAAAAGTCCATAATCATTAAGAAGCGAGCTGCCGTTAATCGGCAGCTTTTTTTAAAAAAGGAGAAAAAACTTGCAAAAATAGAATGGCAGCTGTATATTATTGATATGTCAAACGTTGACTAGTCAATTAATTGCGCAAAAGAAAGTGGGGATGGGTTTTGACAGCATGTTGTTCAGAGGAAGGCGAGATTTTATATCAGCTCCAATCACTGCATAAAGTGATCGGCACGAAGTTTGAAGCGTGCACCGGAATCAGCCAATCCCGCCTTGAGCTTCTCGCCGTGCTTTTTTACGTCGATGAGATCAGCCAAAGCGATCTTCAGAAAAAGGTGAATATTGATGGCGCAGCCGTGACAAGACACTTGAAACAGCTTGAAGCCAAAGAAATGGTCACAAGAAGGCGGAAGCCCGAGGACAACCGAATTATACTTGTCCGGCTTACTGAACAGGGGCGGGAGAGAATTGAGGCTTCCAAAAAGGAGAAGGAGCGTTTCATAAAGGAAATGCTTGCCGGTGTCAGCGAGGAAGAACGCAGTATGTTAAAAAACGTATTGTCACAGATGCAGAATAATATAGAAAATATGAAAGCATAGGAGTGTTTTACACATGAAAACAGAACTGAAAACAAACGACTTTATGGACATTATGAAAGGCCGCCGTTCCATTCGGAATTACGATCCGGCTGTTAAAATCAGCAAAGAAGAAATGACTCAAATCCTGGAAGAAGCAACGACAGCGCCGTCTTCAGTCAACGCGCAGCCGTGGCGTTTTCTCGTCATTGACAGCCCTGAAGGAAAAGAAAAACTCGCGCCGCTTGCCAGCTTTAACCAAACACAAGTCAGCACATCATCTGCGGTGATCGCGGTTTTCGCAGATATGAACAGTGATGACTATTTAGAAGAAATTTATTCAAAAGCGGTCGAACTGGGCTACATGCCGCAGGAAGTAAAAGACAGACAAATCGCTGCGTTGACGGCGCATTTTGAAAAACTTCCGGAGCAAGTGAACCGTGAAACGATTCTGATTGACGGAGGACTCGTTTCCATGCAGCTGATGCTTACGGCACGCGCGCACGGCTATGACACAAACCCGATCGGCGGCTACGATAAAGAAAAGATTGCCGAAGTTTTCGGAATGGATAAAGAGCGTTATGTACCGGTCATGCTGTTATCAATCGGAAAAGCGGCAGACGAAGGATATGCTTCCTACCGTCTTCCTATCGAAACAATCGCACAATGGAAATAAGGTTGAAGTGAAGCTGAGAGGAGAGAGACAGTGGACATGATTGCGGCTGTTTTCGTCGGAATTGTAGCTTTAGAACATATATTTATCATGATACTTGAAATGTTTTTTATCAATTCGAAGGCAGCCAAGCGGTCCTTCAAATTGCCGAAGCATTTAGAAGGTGATCGGAATGTAGCGGTCATGTTTGCAAATCAAGGTCTGTATAATGGATTTCTGGCTGCCGGCCTCATTTGGGGGCTGATCCTCGGAGCTGATCCGATTGGCCATATGATTCAAATGTTTTTCGTCATCTGCGTGGTCATCGCGGCCATTTTCGGAGGCTTTACTTCAAACAAATCAATTATCGTAAAACAAGGACTTCCAGCTGTTTTAGCGCTTATTTTTCTTTTACTGGCGTAGCAGACGGAGTGAGGGCTTCCGGAATGGGAGCCCTCTTTTTTTATTCTGTGTTGAAAATCATTCCTGATATGTATCACTATAGATCGGATGACGTATGGATTGGCATCAGATTCATTATTTTCAGACAGTGGCGCAATATTGCAGTCGCTTGGAATGAGTATGATTCCGGATGTAATCAGCTCGTTTCAACACATATATCTTCATGTCAATTTTCAGTTGACCCAAGCGTCAAATCAGCTGCCGCTCCGACTCCATGTCAATCTGTTTTTTAAAAAAAGCTGATCGGCAAATATGGTATGATTTACATAATCAGGGAGTGAGGTTGCAGAGGATGAATATGAAGAGGGCGTATTATGCTATTTTATACAGCCAGACCGCTATCAACTTGGGGTTCTCACTTTATACGATGGCTGTCATCTTGTTTTTGTTTACAAAAACCGGTTCGACGGCGATGGCCTCTCTTATGACGTTCGTCAGCATTGTATGTCGCGTATTGGGCAGTGCCGTTTTGCCGCTGGTCACCGGCCGGTTCACGCTTCGGTCTTTGTTAATCGGTTCTCAATTGATTCAGATCACACTGTTAGTCTGTTTGTTTTTTGTCATCCAAACCGGTTCATCCGCATTCTTTTTTCTGATGTTTTGTCTGATCGGAGGCATTTCTTTTTGCAACGGATGGTTTGCTCCGATAAAAAGCGCGCTGATTGGGGAAATCATTCCTCCTGATCGAAGGGCGAAAGCGAACGGTTTATTATCTGCGGCGGATCAGACCGTTCAGTTTGCGGGGTGGTCTCTCGGCGGCGTCATCATAGCGTTCTTGGGAGAGAGCGATACAATGATCGTCACTGTCATGTTATTGGTTTCTTCGGTTTTGGGCATCATTCTGTTTCTTCAAGTACGCATGTGTGCACCGGCAGCAGTCAGGGAACGTTCCCTTTTTGCAGATGCGGCAAGCGGCTGGGTGTATTTATTTCGGCAAAAGCAGCTGAGGGTTCTCATTGTGATGGATGTGATCGAATCGTGGGCAGGCATGATATGGATCGGTTCTGTGTCCTTAACTTATGTGCATGACGTTCTTCATAAAGGAGAGGCTTGGTGGGGGTATGTCAACGGAGTCTATTATGCAGGGACGATGATCGGCGGACTGATCATCTATAAGTTATCCGGTCAGTTTCAGCATCATCTCATTCCGCTTATGCTGACGGGAGCCTTGGCATATGGAATGTTCACGTTTATTTATGGGTTGATCACAAGCGCCGTTACGGCCCTTTTTCTGGTGCTGTGTATGGGGCCGGCTTGTGTATTACGAGATCTCACGCAGGAAACATTGCTTCAAAACATCACGACCGAAAAGACACGGGTCAATATATTAGCGGCGAGATCAGCTTTGGTTCAGTTTATTTTTATGTTTTCCATTATCGGAACGGGGGTCATCTCGGATGTATTCGGCGTGCGGTTTATTTATATTGGCGCAGGCCTCCTCTTATTAATTTCGGCTTTTATCGGATTTTCTCAGCTGCGAATGAAGAAGATGGTACAAAGCCGCATGTAGTGTAGTATAATGAGGAACGTACGTTCTATATCGAGAGAGGAGAGGGTAATGTGGGACATCTGGCACTGCAATTGTATGATTATCATCTTTGGGCAAATCAGCAAATATTCACCCGGCTTAAAGAGCTTCCGGAGGATGTGTACCGTAAGGAGATTCAAAGTGTCTTTCCGTCGATAGCCGGTGTATTGACTCATGTGTATCTGTCGGATAAGGGGTGGTTTGATGTGTTCTCCGGAGAGCGTCTGGAGGATACGCTGAAATCAGCTGAACAGCAAAAAGAGGACATCTTGTCTAAAGAGATAGAAGAGCTGGAAGATATGTTTTTGGAATTATCAGATCGATATCAATTATTTTTGCAAAAGGAAGAAAATATCAGTCTCCCCCTTGAAATAGAGCATCCGTCAGGTGACATCATGAAAACCGCAGCGGCCGATATGATCCTCCATGTTGTGAACCACGGAACGTATCATCGCGGGAATATAACAGCCATGCTCAGACAGATGGGGTATGCTTCTGTGCCGACGGATTACGGTATGTATTTATATATAAACAAAAAGTAAACAAGACAGCCAACGCGGCTGTCTTGTGATATCAGTAAAAAAGCCAAATCATATGAGTGATTTGGCTTTTTCGTTTGCTATGCCATGTTCTGCAGCCGTTCTAAACTGTTTTTCCAATTCGCTTCAAGCGCTGTAAAAGCAGCGGCGGCATCTTGCTGTTCTAATGCGTGAATGATATCAGAGTGTTCATTATATGATCTGTTTAAAGCGCCGTTTTCACTGAAATAGCGGATTTCCATTCTCTGAATTTTGACTTTCAGGCTTACAAGCAATTTGTGAAGTTCGGCGTTGTCCGCAAGCAGAATGATGCGATGATGAAATGCATTGTCCGCTTCCAGGATGGCCGGTTTATCGCCGTCTTTCATTGTTTGAAGAAGATTTTCATTCAGCTGTTTCAATTCCTGAATCACGGCATCGTCCATACGCGGGAGGGCTTGCTGCAATGCGAGTTTTTCAAGCGTCCAGACGATGGAATACAAGTTTTCCGCTTCTTTTAACTCAATCGGAGCGACAAGCGTCCATCTGTTCGCTTTTGTTATCACCAAGCCGTCATCTTCCAGCCGCAATAAGGCTTCCCGTATCGGGGTGCGGCTGATTCCCAATGTTTCCGACAAATCCTTGTCCTTTAACTTTGTTTCCGGTTTGAGCTTGCCCGTTATGATCCAGTCTCTGAGTGTGCGATACACTTCGTCCCGCATGATGGTTCTTTTCAGCACAGGTTCTTTGTTTTGATTATCCAATGGAACACCTCATGAATCGTAGTATACATATTTGCATTTTACCACAGTCCGGGCGCTGGTTAGAAATGAAGAGGGACGTCTAAGAATGAATCGAACCGAGATGCTTCAACTCAATATGCTGAAAGTCAGCGGAGCCGCCTTCAGAAAAGAGCGTGATTCCCTGATCTTCGTGTTTTGGGAACACTTCATTTGTCAAAACGGTTTTTCCGTCGTCTGCAAATACTTCAATACTTGTTTTGTCCACGAGAATTTTCAGATGGACGCGCCCTTTGTTTCCGTCAAATGGGGCTTTGCTTTCGGCGTATGCGCCGGTTTTATCAGGCTGGTCTGTAAACGATCTGTTCACATAGGCATAGCCGTCTTCTGCTGAAATACCGACATCAATATGCCGGCTTTGGTCTGCGGATTCTCTGAGTCTGACGCCTGCATTTTTGATATCTGACCAAGCGATATCCATATCAAGCTGATATGTATCACCTTTGATCGGCAGTGTCTCTGAACCGTTCACCTGTTTGTGTTCTATGGTGTCAGTTGAAGAGGTTAATTGGTTCAATGCTTCAACCGGCTCTGACACAAGGCTGTATGTGCCGCCGTCCTGCTGCTGAAGGCGGATTTCACGGACGATAGAATCCGTGCCGTTAAAGCCGTTTTTTAGTGTCGGTGTTTCATTCGGATAATCCCAATTGTTCATCCATGCCAGCGCATAGCGTTTTGTCAGCGGATCTTCGCTATTGCCGTCTTCAAATGTGACGCCGCCGTACCAGTCAAAGCCGTAATCGAGCCATTGCGGTTCTTCTTGATCGGCGGTAAATTCCTTCCCGTCAAAGTTTCCGGTCCAATACGCGTACGTATTCGGTTTGCCTGCGGGTTTGCCGTTTGCGCTTACGCCCAGAACCCACTTGGCTGTTCCGTCATCTGCACGCATCATATAAAGGTCGGGGCATTCGACGAGGCCGATCTGCTGAGTGATAAAACCGCCCGTGTATGTCCAATTTTTTAAATCGGGTGATTCATAAAAACCGATTTTTTCGCCTTCGGCCATGGCCATCACCCATTTGTCATCCTGTTCATCCCAGATCACTTTCGGGTCCCGGAAATCCTTAGTTCCCGGATTTTTCATCACGGGCTGATCACTATAGGAAGTAAACGTTTTTCCTTTATCCGTGCTGTACCATAAATATTGTTCCTGGGCTTTTGTTTTGGCTGTCGGCTGCGTTGTGACGGCGACCAGCGCGTTTTTGCCGAAGCCCGCGGTGTTGTGTTTATCAATGACGACAGAACCGGACCAGATATCGCCGTTTTCGTTGGTGTATTTCGGAATAGCCGTGCCTTCGTCCGTCCAGTGCACCAAGTCCTCTGATACGGCGTGCCGCCATTCTGTGCCGTTGCCGTTCGGGTAATCCCGATTATAAAGATAGTAGTAATGATATTTCCCCTCGAAAAAAATGGGCTTTTGAGGGTCGTTTTTCCATTTGTCCGGGGTCGTAAAATGATACGCCGCCCGGTAATCTTTCTTATGCTCCGTGTTTGTGTCAGAGGAATTGTGGCTTTTGTGCGGCAGTAAGCCGACAAACAGGAACGCACCCAAAAAGATCAATATTACAATGGGCCATTTTCGTGCCATGATTGAATTCACCATCTTGTTTAGAAATAAAAGAAAATGCCAATGAAGTATCGGCATTTTCTTTTTGTTGTTATTAGTTGTTAACCGTAAGCTGTCCTTGTTCAAGGATGCTGTTTTTAACAACGGATGTTTTCTTGTTTTTGATGTTCAATAAGAAGCTTGGCGCAAATGTTGCCTTTTTATCCTCAAAGAAGCCTCTGTTTGTCATGTAGCTTGTGATCACGACATTGTTGCCTTTGGCTTGCGGCACTGCGAAGTGAGAGTAAGTGAACGTCACATCGTTAGGATCAAGACCCATTTGCAGTACAAGACCAGTTTTGTTCAGCGGCTTGTAAGGACCTGTTAAAGAGTTTGATACATAACCAAGCATGTAAATATCATTTGAGTTAATACCGTCGATCGTCATTTTTGAACCGCGTGAATCAGTGAACAGGTACCATTTGCCGTTCATTTTGAAAACATTCGCGCGCTCGATTTCATCAGTTACCGTGTTTGAAGTGATCAGCGGCTTCATGACTTTTTTCAATGTGTAGTCATTGTTTAATTCTACGATACCGAGGGCGCCGTTCGCTAATTCAGCATCGCGTTTTTTAGCACTTTGCTGAAGCTTCTGACTTTCTTTACGGAAGAAGTTTGTGCTGCCGCCGTAGTATGCTTTGTTAAATAAAGATTCTTCACCTTGGTATCCGTTATCTGTTCCCGTGTTGGCTTCGAATACAAGGTATTTATGGCCTTTGTCTTCAACGTAGTGAGGGTCTCTCAGCGTATGGTTGTCGCCGGATGTATAGTTCCCTTCATCGATAAACTGCTGAACGTTTTGGTATGTTTTTCCATCACCGTCAAAAATCGTCTTATGATCTTCCACTCCGTTGATCTTGAGCGTGTCATCAGATTTTGACACATTTACCTGCGCCGTTGTCAGGCTTTGTTTGCCGTAATGTGTACCGGAAAAGTCAGTGTAGAATAAACGGATTTTTCCGTCAGATGTAAAGGTTGCAGAACCGGACCATTCTTGTGTCTGTTCTTTCAGGATTTCATCGTTGGCGTCGAACTTATCGCTGTCTTTAAAGACACGGCCCGCGTTTTTCCAGCTGTCGATCGAGTTGTCGCCGACTTTTTGATAAAACATGTAGATGGATGTGTCATCAGCGTCTTTCGGGCTTCCGGCAAGAGCAAACACGACGTGATAGCCGTTGTATTCAGCTACTGTTCCGTCAGCGTTTTGGAGCGGCCAGCTGTCCCACACATCCAGTCCTTTTGCGGACTCGATATTTTTAATTGTTGATTGGTCGAATTGAGGCACTTGGTATTTTTCACTTTGCTGCTGTTTAGGGATCTGCAGCATATCATGGCGTGTGATGTGAGAGACGCCGTACGTTTCTTTGTAAGGTTTTTGGGTATTTTCTTTCGCGAAGGCTTGAGTCGCTCCTCCTGCCAGAAGTGCAGTCGTAAAAGTTAGAACTGTGGCTCGTTTTGCAAATTTTTTGATGTTCATGTTCATTTCTCCTTTTGTATGTACCTTTTTTTGCGATCTGCCGATTCGATCCTCCTGCATTCATGGATGGCAGGTTTGTTACAGAAAAAAAGACCTAAAATATGTAAGGGGTGACGCCAAAGAATACACTTTGCCCTTAACACATTTTAGGTCTTGCCTGCTTTATCAGTAACAATCCTGCATGATTTACTTGTCGACATCATTCTATTAGACTCTGATTCTATTGACAACTGGTCTATTTTCCTCTTTTGGATGATAGTAAAATGAAAAAAGGCCTTTTAATATATGGGTAATTGAGACTAAGGGATGCTCTGGGCCTAGGAAAAAACCTCTCTAAAAAAGAGAGGTTATTTTTTCTTGATAGATAATAAAGCGATGGTGGCTAAAATCAGCAAAGTACCCAGCCATTCTGATATTCCGAAGGGAACATGCAGCCAGATAACAGCTAAAAAAGCTGCCGACAGCGGCTCTGCACAGGCGAGCAGGCTGGTTTCAGAGGCACTCAGATATTTCAGGCTTTCCAAGTAGCAATAAAAAGCGATGAGCGTTCCGAAAATGATGATAAACACAATCGCGGCGTATGCCGGCAAGGACCACTCGCCTTCAAATTTCCAGGGCGGGCGGATCAAGCTGAGGGCGGCCCCGCCGATCAGCATGCCCCATCCGACAATAATGGCCGATCCCCATTTCTTCAGCAGACGATGCGGCTGAAGGGTGTAAAACGCCAGTGCAAACGCCGAACTGATGCCCCAAAAGACGGCCAGACCGGATATGGACAGGCTTCCGACATTCCCGTGCGTGACCAAAATGAATGTGCCGGCAACCGCCAATAAGACGGCCAGAAGCTCTTTTGCTGAAGGAATTCTCTTTGCGCGAATCGCTAAAAAGCATGTAATGATCGCTGGTCCTAAATACTGAAGAACGGTAGCAGCGGCCGCGTTGCCGT
Source organism: Bacillus sp. NEAU-CP5 (assembly GCF_026420705.1). Taxonomy (NCBI): domain Bacteria; kingdom Bacillati; phylum Bacillota; class Bacilli; order Caryophanales; family Bacillaceae; genus Bacillus; species Bacillus sp. NEAU-CP5. The sequence goes on from NZ_JAPMOV010000004.1 coordinate 74,054, forward strand.
ACTCAATTGCCGCGAAGTAGGTGTATTGAACGCCTAACATTCCGAAAATCCCGAATAAAAGAAGGGGAATTCTGTCCCGTCTGTCTTTCCAAACAGCCCATATCCGTCCTTTTTCTTTGCGGTACGCGATGCCGAGCAGAAGCGCCCCTGACACCAGAAGGCGCACCGAAGTCAGCCATTCTGTATTAAAATGGCGGTGCTGGAACAGATACTGGGCAACCGTTCCCGAGACCCCCCATAAGATAGCTCCTGTCAGCACAAGCCAAATGCCTGTTGTTCGTGAATAAGAAAGAGCAGCGTGTTTTTCCAGGATAGACACCCCCGATTCTGATGTTGCGACATTAACTTACAATAATTAGAAAATGAACGTCTTCCATGTGATATATTATATATTACATATTAGTTTCCGTCAAAATGATTTTTGGAGAAAGCGCTTACGAAATGGCCGTCTGATGAATGGGCAATAAAAAAACACCCCGGCGGGTTTCCGGGGTGTTTTTTTATTCTGCAATCGCGTCTGTTAAAACAGGAACGACTTGTTTCTTTCTGGATACGACGCCTTTTAAAAGAGCCGTGTTGTTTTCTAAAGTCACGTTGAATGCTTTTTCCACTTTTGACGCTTGATCACCGATGGCAAGCGCAAGGGAATCGTTTTCCAGAATATCCGTAATCACGAGAAGGAACAGGTCAAGGTTCTTCTCGGCAATTACTTTTGAAAGAGCCGCTTCTAATTCCGGCTGCCGCTTTTTAACATCTTCAATATCAACTGTGTTGACTTGGGCGATTTCGACTTTTTTGCTGCCGAGCGTGAACTCTTTCGCATCAAGAGAAATCAGTTCGTCCACAGTTTTTTTGCTTAAGTCGGCGCCCGCTTTCAGCATGTTTAAGCCGTACTCTTCCGCATCTACGCCGGCAATTTCAGCAAGCTCTTTTGCCGCTGCGATATCTTGCTCCGTGCAAGTCGGAGATTTAAATAACAGAGAGTCGGAAATGATTGCTGACAGCATGAGGCCCGCAATTTCTTTCTCGATTTTCACGTTATTTTCTTTGTACATTTTGTTTAAGATCGTAGCCGTACAGCCGACCGGCTCAGCACGGTAGTAAAGAGGTTCCGCTGTTTCGAAGTTGGCGATACGGTGGTGGTCGATAACTTCAAGAACCTGAACGTCTTCGATATCCTTGATGCTTTGCTGGCGTTCATTATGGTCAACAAGGATGACGCCGTTTACTTCGTTTGCGGCTGTTTCCACCAAACGCGGGCTTTCCTGCTTGAAATAATCAAGCGCGTATTGTGTTTCGCCGTTGACTTGTCCGAGGCGGACGGGCTCAGCATTGAAGCCGAGTTTATTTTTTAGATCAGCGTAGGCAATGGCAGAGCAAATGGTATCTGTGTCTGGGTTTTGATGTCCGAAAATAAGAATTTTTTCCATAATAACTCCTTGTCCTTTTTTGTAGTGTAAACAATCTTTTTATAGTTTAACACGTCTTGAGGAGGGTGTAATCTTCAAAACCTTAAAAATTGATGTGAAAAAGAAGCATTTTTGTTGAGAGGTGGAGAGGATTGCGAGTAAAATACTGGGTAAGTCAGATGCTAATCAGCATATAGTATCAAAAAAGGTACTATGGAGGATGAAAAATGAACATATATCCGAATAAAGAAGGTTGTCCGGTTGAACTGACGCTTTCCGTTATCGGCGGAAAGTGGAAGGGTATTTTGTTTTATCATATGATCGGCGGAAAAAAGCGGTTTAATGAGTTTCGGCGCATTTGCCCCAGCATTACGCAGCGTATGCTGACGCTTCAGCTTCGCGAGCTTGAGGCGGACGGCATCGTGCATCGGGAGGTATATCAGCAGGTGCCTCCAAAGGTGGAGTATTCTCTTACCGAATTCGGCAGGTCGCTGGAACCGATCGTTTTGCAAATGAAGAAATGGGGAGATGCCAACCGGGAGTTTCTCGAGGCATACCGGGAAAAAACGTCTCCTCAAGATCAGTCCGCTCAAAAATAAGAAGCAGCAAAGGATTAAATTCCTTGCTGCTTTTTTTTATTTCATCGCGATGGCTTTTCTGGCGTTGCGCACATCATTCTTCAGCAATTCGCTCAGGTTGTAAGCCGGATATTGACCGCGTTCTTCCATATACTCAAAGACCATTTGGTGCCACTTGATGGCCGCGTTTAAGTGCTTGACGAAGACGTGTCTTAATTGAGGTGTGGCCGTCTCTGTAATGGCTCCGGCATAATTGCGGACAGATGTTTTGGCCAGAATGAGCAGGCCGCCGCTGTAAAAGGAGGAATCAGCGCGCTCTTCTGTTTCATCCTCACGAAAAGCGGGAGCTTCAGGGAAGAAAGGAAGCAGTTCACGCAGATTTTGTTCCAGCGAATGGATGGAAAATCTGTAAAGCTGTTTTAATCTGGCATCGCTTACGTCCCGCTCTGTTCTTTTTAATTTCACAAGTCCGTTTGCCTGGAAAGCCACTAACTCATGCAGTTCTAACGTTTCATGCCATGCTAATGTTCTCCGCTCAGTCATGGTGTAAGAATCTCCTTTATCCTTCATTTTCACTTTCAGCATATGCCCCGGTCCCGATGTTGTTCCTGATGTTTTGAAGTTTCCAGAAAGGGAAACTCAATGTAAAGGAAATACGAAATAGAGGTGAAACTATATGTGGGACATGATAAAGAACTTCTTCCTTTTCAGCAGCGGGGTTTTGCAGGCGACCACTCTCTTACTTATCGTTATCGTCTTGTTATATGTACGAAAAACCAAAAAGAAAAACAGAGATACTTCTGGTTTCATGGATGATCAGGATCACTGATACAACGGGCATTCTTTCACTGGGATGTCCGTTTGTCTGTTTTCATGTTTCACATGGAACATTGCGGCTGTCCGCGCTCATTTTACTTGCGATTTCGACTTATGTTAAAATATATACGTGTATTTTGGAGAGTTTATGGAAAATTCAGGTCTTGAAAGAGACATTGCGGCGTCAAAAGAGCAGTCGTCTAAGCTGCTCTTTTCTATTCGTATGTTCGAATGATCCAAGGTTTGAGGTGAGTAAGTGAAAAATACAAGGGCTCTAATAGAAGGCGCCATTTTGATCAGTATTTTTGCAATCATTTCCCTTTTGGTCGTGTACCTCCCTTTACTGGGGGCAATTCTTCTCTTTGCTTTGCCGCTGCCGATCATTCTTTACACCATTCGGCATGGTCTGAAGCCCGGGGTATGGATGGGGCTTGCCAGCCTTCCTGTCAGCTTTATTGTAAGTTCGTTTACCGGGCTTACAGGCGCTTTTACGGCGGCCTGTACGGGAATCGCCATGGGATATTATTTTAAAAAGAAACAGCCCGGCTATGCGGTTGCTGCCGGCGCTATGGCGTATGTGCTGTGCGGCGTCGTTTTTTTTGTGGTCAGCATCGTGTTTCTTAATATGAATGTGGTTGATACCACCATGTCCCAGCTTCGGGAGTCGCTGTCTGTGGCTGATACCATGTCAAAGCAGCTCGGTTATGGAGACCAGTTCGGGAAGCAGATCAAGCTGATGGAAAGTCAGCTGAGCACGGTTCAATATCTTTTTCCGACAGTGCTCGTATTGACCGGCATCGTTTTTTCTTTCCTCAGTTATGCTATGGCAAGGCCGCTTTTACGGCGATTTTCCCCTGATCTTCCGAAGATGAAGCCTTTTAGAGAGCTCAAACTCCCGCAAAGCGTTGTCATTCTGTATTTTATTGTGACGATATTAGGGTTTCTGCCTTTAGAAAAAGGGCATATGCTGTATTCGGTTTCATTGAATGGGGGATTTATTCTCAGCTTGCTGATTTGTATTCAAGGATTAGCGTTTATTTTTTTCTATTGCCGCGAAATGGAGATGCCGAAAGCCGTTCCTGTATTAGCAATTGTGCTGGGGGTGCTTTTTCCGCTTATCTTGTCCGTGTATCTCCTCTTAGGCATCATTGACATAGGCTTTAACATAAGAAATAAGGTGACGCGAAATTGAGTGTGACTTACAGGTGGGGAGTTGATAGAAATGCCTAGTTTTTATGAAAAACCGTTGTTTCGGTATCCCATCTATGCATTGATTGCATTGTCAATCATCATAATTCTCATCAGCATTTACTTTAACTGGCTGATAGGAGCCATCGGCGTTGTGCTGCTCGCCGTGATCTTGTTTTTCATTAAGCGTGCGGATTCTCTGATCAGAAAAGAAATTGACGATTATATCTCCACGTTATCGTATAGATTGAAAAAAGTGGGCGAAGAGGCATTAATGGAAATGCCTATCGGGATTATGCTGTTTAATGATCAATATTACATTGAGTGGGCGAATCCGTTTTTGTCTTCCTGTTTTAATGAAAGCACGCTCGTCGGACGCTCGCTGTATGACACATGCGAGGCCGTCGTGCCGCTGATCAAGCAGGAGGTCGATTCGGAAACGATCACCTTGAATGAGCGGAAGTTTAAAGTAGTGATTAAAAGAGATGAGCGCCTGCTTTATTTCTTTGATGTGACAGAACAGATTCAGATTGAAAAGCAGTACGAAAATGAGAGAACCGTGCTGGCATATATCTTCTTAGATAACTATGATGACGTCACACAGGGGCTGGATGACCAAACGAGAAGCACGATGAACAGCCAGGTCACCTCATTATTAAATGCGTGGGCGCAGGAGTACGGCATTTTCCTGAAACGGACGTCCTCGGAGCGGTTTATCGCGGTGTTAAATGAACACATTTTAACGGAGCTTGAAAACGCGAAATTTTCGATTTTGGATGAAATCCGAGAAAAAACATCCGTTCACACTGTATCTTTGACCCTCAGCATCGGGATCGGCGCATCGGTTTCTTCCTTGAAGGAGCTTGGAGATCTGGCGCAGTCCAGCCTCGATTTGGCTCTCGGCCGCGGAGGCGACCAAGTGGCGATCAAAATGCCGAACGGCAAGGTGAAATTTTACGGCGGCAAAACGAATCCGATGGAGAAGCGCACAAGGGTGCGCGCCCGGGTGATTTCTCACGCGCTCAAGGAAATTGTCTCAGAAAGCAGCAATGTCATTATCATGGGGCACAAATTTCCTGATATGGACGCAGTCGGAGCCGCAATCGGAATATTGAAGGTGGCGCAGGCCAACGGCAAAGACGGCTACATCGTCATTGATCCGAACCAGATCGGATCAAGCGTTCAGCGTCTGATTGAAGAAATTAAAAAATATGAAGAGCTGTGGTCGCGGTTCATCACGCCGGAAGAGGCGATGGAAATTTCAAATGACGACACGCTGCTTGTCGTCGTTGATACACATAAACCGTCCCTTGTGATGGAAGAGCGTCTCGTGAACAAAATCGAGCACATCGTTGTGATTGACCACCACCGCAGAGGCGAGGAATTTATTAAAGACCCGCTGCTCGTTTATATGGAGCCATACGCTTCATCCACCGCAGAACTCGTGACGGAGCTGCTTGAATACCAGCCGAAGCGGCTCAAAATCAATATGATTGAAGCGACGGCCCTGTTAGCTGGTATAATAGTGGATACGAAGAGTTTTTCCCTTCGCACGGGCTCGCGGACGTTCGACGCCGCTTCTTATTTGAGAGCGAAAGGCGCAGATACGGTTCTGGTGCAGAAAGTTCTCAAAGAATCCGTCGGTTCTTATATCAAGCGGGCGAAACTGATCCAGCATACGTCTCTTTATAAAGAACATATCGCGATTGCTTCTCTTCCTGAGAACGAAGAGGAGTACTTTGACCAGGTGCTGATTGCGCAGGCGGCTGATTCCCTCTTATCGATGAGTGAAGTGGAAGCTTCATTTGCGGTAGCCAGACGGGATGAGCATACGGTGTGCATCAGTGCGAGATCGCTGGGCGAAGTCAATGTGCAGATTATTATGGAGGCGCTGGATGGCGGAGGGCATTTAACCAATGCGGCAACCCAGTTATCGGGCATTTCTGTCTCAGAAGCGCTCGTCCGGCTGAAGGAAGCCATTGATGAATATTTTGAGGGAGGCGTTCAGAGATGAAGGTTATTTTCTTACAAGATGTAAAAGGTAAAGGAAAAAAAGGCGAAATGAAAAACGTAGCAGACGGTTATGCACATAACTTTCTCATTAAAAAAGGCCTCGCTGTCGAAGCAAATGCGACGAACATCAGCGCATTGAAAGGACAGAAAGAAAAAGAGAAAAAAGAAGCGATTGCCGAGCTTGAAAGAGCGAAAGATTTGAAAGAAACGCTTGAACAGCTGACTGTTGAGCTGAGTGCCAAATCCGGTGAAGGCGGCCGTCTATTCGGATCTGTCACAAGCAAACAGATTGCAGAAGTGCTGCAAAAAACGCATAAGATTAAAGTGGATAAACGGAAACTGGAGCTCCAAGACGGTATCCGCACACTGGGATATACAAACGTTCCTGTAAAGCTGCACCCTGAAGTTCAGGCTGTGCTGAAGGTTCACGTAAAAGAAGAAGCGTAAAATACAATGAAAAACCCGCCGATCCGGCGGGTTTTTTTCATGTCAGCAGACGGCGCAGCGCAAGAAAATGATGAGATTGTTTCATTTCCGATCGTTACCAGATTGCATATTATATTACATCATAACGAAGGATGTGTCGGTATGAAACGATTTTTTTCTGAAACATATTTTAATAATCCGGAGAATAAAAAGGCGCTGGAGCACTATCCGCTGATCGGTGACGGAAAAGACGGGGAAGTCTATCGTTTAACACACAACAAATGCGTAAAGTACTTCTTTGAAAAAGAGACATGCAAGAAGGAATTGGCAGCTTTAAAGACCGGACAAGGTTCCCCGGTGATTCCAAGACTGTATGAATACGGAGATCGTTATATTGTGATGGAATATGTCCAAGGCACCTCTCTTGCCCGCCATATCAAACAAGAAAAATCCCTGTCCGTCAAACTGACTGCTGATATTTTAAATATGCTGGATGAATTAAAGAAAATCGGTTTTACCAGATGGGATGCCGAAATCAGGCACATTCTGATCAATGAATACGGCAATCTTAAAGTCATCGACCATAAAAGAGCTTTTTCCGCCATTACCCGGTTTCCCGTAAAACTATTAAAAGGACTGGACAAATACGGCTTGGCGGATGAGTTTTTGAACACTATAAAAAAATTAAATCCGTCACGTTACCTGGAATGGCAGCCGCACATGTAAGTTTCTGAAAATCCGCACATGTAAGTTTCCTTTTTTTAGGGTCGTCATATGATATTTGTAACATTTGTTTGGTGGAGTGTGGAAAAAATGGCAGAATACATTATGGTTATCGGCGCTCATCCCGATGATGAACTATTGGGATCAGCGGGCACCATAAAACGGCTGATCAATGAAGGATATAAAGTGATTTCCGTTATTACGGCATTAGGAAGAAAAGAAGAAGCTCATCATATTAAACAATTAGGCGAACGCGCGAATCAAGAGCTTGGAATTGAGAAAGTCATCTTTTTGGAGCACACGAATTTAGAGCTGGAATGTATCCCTCTTCATAAGCTTGTCAAAGAATTAGAGCAGCTCATTCGCGTCTATCAGCCTGATAAAATCTTTACACATCATTACGGCGATATCAATATGGACCACCAGAGAACATTCCAAGCAGTTTTAACAGCCGCCAGGCCGCTTCCGAATCAAAAGCCTATCGAACTGCTTACGTTTGAAACGCTATCTTCAAGCGAGTGGGAGAGAAATACGGCTGATAAACTCTTCAAGCCCAATTACTTCGTCAATATCACAGACACAATGGATGCCAAACTCGCGGCGCTTCACCACTATGACGTAGAAATGAGGGATTACCCTCATCCCCGTTCATATGAAGGCGTAAAACATTTAGGAAAAGTCAGAGGGATGACGGCGGGTGTGGAATACGCTGAAGCTTTTGAAATCGTGCGGAGGATCTGGAAATGAACAAGACATTTTCCGTCCCCTATCCGTATATGATCCAGACGCTTGACCGCTACTACGGGGTCAAAACGCGCCTGCAAAAACAGAAAGCCATAAAGACACAGATGAAACATGCAGATCAAATTCCGCCGGTATACAGGAAAAAAAAGAAGTTATCCATTTTGATTGCCACGTTTTGGGACTACCCGCACACGGGCGGTTTATCAAACTATATTAAAACGCTTAGTGAAGGCCTGAAAAAGAGAGGTCATAAGGTGGATGTCATATCCCCTAATCTGTTTCCGTCCGCACAGGTAAAAGAACTGCGGGCGGCTGTTGTTCCGAAATTAAAAGATTTCTTTAAAGACAGATATGGGGATTATAACGATCATATTTTGAAAAATAATCGGCTGATGTTTATATACGAGCAAATGCTTCAAAAGATTCATTTGGAAAGATATGATGTGTTCCACGCTCAAGATTTATTTACAGCCAATATGTTAGGCAGGTTCAATCAAATCTATAAAAAACCTTTGTTTTTCACACCGCATGGCATGTTTACTTTCAACAGACTTAAATTTCACATCTTTAAAAAAGGCTCGGTAGAAGAGATTTATTATAAAACATTAGAGATGAAAGCCATTGAATACGCAGATCGCCTGATTATTATCAGCGATACGTTCCGCAGCCCGCTCATGAAGCTCGGAGCCGAACAGGAAGACATGACAACGGTGATCACAGGAATCGATTACGATGCAAAAACAGGCGGGAAAAGAAAAACCCCGGTACCGAAAAATAAGATCATCATCTCGTGTATTGCAAGATTAGGCCCGAGAAAAGGTCACAAATATTTACTGGACGCCCTTTCGAGAATTCCATCTGATGTACTTGAGCATGTTGAAGTGCTGATCGCGGGCGACGGAGAGATGAGGAGCGCCTTAGAGGAACAGGCTCGAAAACTGAATCTATCTATGGTTTCCTTTTTAGGAAAAAGAGATGATGTTCCCGCTATTTTGAATATGACGGACATATTCGTACTGCCGACCATTAATGATAGTCTGCCTATTTCGATTATTGAAGCGATGTTCAGCGGCTCGGCTATCATCGCGACCGATTGCGGGGGTATTCCGGATCTGATCCGCCATAACAAAACGGGGCTTATTGTCGAGCCGGGAAATGTAAAGGTTCTTGCCCGGGCTTTAGCGTTTTTTATCACTAACAAATCTGCGCGGAAGATAGCTGCTTCAAACGCAAAGGCCTACGCGGAGAAATATTTAAGCAGTGAGACGATGATAAAAAATATCGAATCGATTTATCAAAATACCAACAGCTCGGAGGGAGATCATGAAACATGAACATGCAGCCGTTGTACTTGATTTCAGTGCAAACGGGATTGGGATCATTCGCAGCCTGGCCCGAAGAGGAATCGATGTTTACGCGTTTGACACGGAGGGACCTTATCGTATCGGAAAATCAAGATTGGCAGATTGCGGGATATGTCCCAGCCCTTTAACACAAGAGGAAGAACTGCTGACATTTCTGACTGATTTCGGGAAGCGATTCCAAGCAAAGCCGGTTCTGTACGCAGGATCTGATGATTATGCGGGATTTATATCTAAATTCCGCGAGACATTAGCCGGTTTTTTTTTATTTTTGCTCCCGAGCCACTCTCTGTTAGAAACGGTTTTAGATAAAAGCAAAGCATATGAATTAGCGGTCAAGCATAACATCCCCTGCCCGAAAACCTTTTTTCCGAACAATCAGGATGAGCTGGAAGAGGCCATCGCCAATATTGACTTCCCGTGTATTTTAAAACCGGTGGCCGGCCATGAATACAGAAAAAAAGTAAACAAAAAAGCAATTGTAATGAAGGATGCCGCACAATTGCGCAAGGAGTTCAGCTCCTACAGAGAAAATGGAGAACTGCTCGTGCAGGAGATCATCCCCGGAGACAACCAGTGTTTTTATAAAGTCGCCACTTTTTATGATGACCAAATGAAATTAATGGGCCTATTCTCTCTGCAAAAGAACCATCAATTCCCTGCAGATTTTGGCGCGGGGGCCCACGTCGTCAGCAAACGGCTTCCTGATTTAATCGAGAAGACCCTGCCGTTTTTTGAAGCGATTCAGCTGAAGGGAGTAGGCATGGCGGAATTTAAAAAGGATCCCCGGGACAATGTTTACAAGTTTATCGAAATTAATCCGCGCTTTTGGCTCAGCCATAGCCTGACAGAACCGGCAGGCGTTCATTTCGTTTACATGTACTATCTGTATTTGACCGGACAACATGTGAAGCCCCAGCTCGAACAAAAAGACGGAATCAACTGGATTTATGAGGTGCGTTATTTCTTAACGTTTTTGAAGAAACGAAAAAGAGGAGAAATGACGTTCCGGGATTTTTGGAAAGGGTGTAAAGGAAAAAAAGAGTACGCTCTTTTTGCTTGGAATGACCCGATGCCATTTATCAGAAACACTTGGTCTCATCTCAAAAACAGCTGGAAACGGAAGCGGAAGGAAGATCGGCATGTATGAAAAGGAGATTTTGTATGGCGCATTTCAAAAACTGAGAATTGACGAAAAACTGTCGTATTCGTTCGGTGAAAGGGCTGCGGTGAATCCGGATGACATCACATGCCTGAAATCGACGGACAGAAGCGCCATTTATAAACTGTCTGTAAAGAAAAAATCCGGCACTGTTCCGCTGATATTGAAAGTATATAAATCTTCCCGTGAAAAAAATAAGGTCGAGATTAATATATACGGCAAAGCCCGTTCTGTTTTAGGGGATTTGCTGCCGGATATCTATCTTATAGAAGAAAGTGACCATGAAACGTGGATATTTATGGAGTTTGTCAGCCAGATCAGGGGACAGCTTACATTTCACCCGAAGCATTTCAAGTATATTATTCCGTCTGTCGCAGAACTGCACAGCCGCACCTTTGAAAACAAGAATATTTCTGACGGTAAATGGCGGTCGTGGCTGCCGGTATATGGATCGGAAACCATGAGAAAAGGGCGTAAAAAGCAGATCAAAAAGACAGCGGAATTATTGGATAGGGCTCTTAAAGATGAGCGCACAAAAGATATCGTGAAGCCTCATTATTGGCAAATCACAAACTTGCTTGAGCAGGAGGAGCCGGATTTTTTCCCTGAATTGATACAAAACGGCTCAGCCATCACACACGGTGATCTTCATATGCAGAATATCTGCACCCACGATGCGTCCGGACATGAACCGTGGAATATTCAATTCATCGATTGGGAATCCGCAAAATACGCGCCGGTTTGGTTTGACATGACAGTGCTGGTTGAAATTCTGCTTGGTTTCAGAAAAGATTGGAGCCGGCACGCAGAAGATATTCGGACGTATTGCGTAAAAGTGTATACGAAAGAAATGAAAAAGCGGGGCATTCATTTTCAGACCCCTCCTATGACGCTTTATAAAATGGCTTATTTGCAGAGAACACTTGAGAAAGGGCTTCATACCCAATTGCGGAGAATCTTCGACAATCGGGGAGGAGAACTGCTGCCGTATCATGTTGACAAAGTGTCAAAATGGGGACGGGAATTAGGATTATAAGTTTGAGAGAGGGGGAGCGGATGTGAAAGAAGAGATCGGCAAGCCGAACGGTCTGGTGCCTCCAGCCTTATTGCGCGTCATGGATCAATTTTACGGGATCGAACATCAAAGTGAGCCAGAGATGCTGTATTCGTTCTGTGCGGAAGGAAAAAGCTCCCCCAAACGAAAAAAGCCATTGCGTATTCTGTACGCAACCTTTCTCCGTTACCCGAATGTCGGAGGGTTGGCGAGTTATATCACGTCAATTAAGACGGGTTTTGAGCGCATCGGTCATCAGGCGGATGTCATCTCGCCGCTCCAAATGCCGCCAACTTTTTTTCAGGAAGATATCCCGCGGGCCGCTGACGAGATCAGAGCGTTACTTGTTGGCAGATACGGCGCCGCAAACGAAAAGTTAGTGAAGAATCTCAGTTATTTACATGTCTTTCAAAGATTTTTGAAGGAGAAAGACTTAGAACAATATGACCTGTTTCACGCGCAGGATTTATTTGCGGTATTTTTGCTGGGATACCTTAATCAAACGTACCAGCGTCCTCTTTTTTTCACGCCGCACGGACATTTTACGAAAAGCCGGATGAAGTTTCATAAAATCCAAAAGGGTTCAATAGAAGAGGCATATTTCAGTGAAATAGAAAGGCAGGGTATTCGGGCTTCGGATAAAATCATTACAATCAGCGACTCCTTTCACGAGCCCTTACTGGAGTACGGAGCGAAGGAGGCTCAGCTGACGACTGTTCATACCGGCATTGACATTCAGGATGCCCCTGAGCCAAAACGTGCTGAAAAGCTCGTGATTGCGTGCGTTTCCCGTCTGACCGAGCGAAAAGGACATGATGTGCTGCTGGACGCTCTCGCCCGCATCCGGCACCATTTATCCGGAGTTGATATATGGATCATCGGAGACGGAAACATGAGAGGGTTTCTGGAAGAGAAGAGACGGAAACTGGGCCTCTCAAATGTGTTTTTCCTCGGAAAACGACGTGATGTGCCGGCGCTTTTGGCTGAATCATCTATATTTGTCCTGCCGACATTGAATGATAATTTCCCTATAGCGATCATCGAAGCGATGTTCTCAGGCCAAGCCATTGTCGCAACTGACTGCGGAGGAATCCCTGAGATGATCCGGCATGAGGCCACAGGGCTTATTTGCCAGCCCGGCAACAGCCGCGAACTTGCTGATGCTCTCGTAATGCTGATTACGGATCAGTCTCTCAGGGAACGGCTTGGAAAAGAAGCGCGCTCCTATGCCGGCCGGCATCTGCGTCAGGAACTGATGGTTTCAAAAATAGAAAGTATTTATCAATCATTTTTCTGAATGATACCGGCGCCGCATGGCAGGTGCTTCAAGAGCAAAATAAAGAGGCCGGCGTTTAACTATCCAGCCTCTTTCCGAACTATTTTTTCATCTCATACAGAGTCTGCTGACTTTGTCCGCCCGGGCCGCCCGTCATTCCTTGCCGGGCTGAGCTTGTTTTTCCGGTGCTGTATTGGTCAGCTGAGATTTTTGTGCCGTGCTTTTTCCTCCATGAGACAAGCTTCGTATTGCCTGAATTGTTTCCGGATAATAAGAAATATTTCACTTTTCCTTCGTCAACAAGTTTTTTCAGCTGTGAGACGGTTAAAATCGGATCGGTTCCGTTCAAAGAATGTTTTACCAAAATTTTCTTAACGAAAAAAGAGGCGGAAAGCCATCGCTTCCGCCTCCCGCACATATATATGAGAGAGCAGCCTTTATTTGTGATCGTTCTCTTTTTGGACTTCAGCTAATTTGGCAAGCAGAATGTGCTGAGGCATGTGCATGATTCTCTCAAGCGGCATATTCAGTGATTCTGCGAGCTTTTGCGCCGTTTCGGCGGAAATTTGCAGCGGTTTCATGTGATCACTCCTTCCGTTTCTTTATTGTACTAAAATCAGAAATCTATCGTAAGAGGATATGACAAAGGAATGGAGGTTTGAAAAGCGGGGCTTTATAACAGAATGGGGGAGGTTTTTTATGCAATCGCCATTGATGTTATTACAGCTGAAGCTGGCTGATTATCAGAAAAAAGCCGCAGAACTGCGGACAATTGACGAATTTATCATACTGAAACAGACATTGCAGGACATGATGAAAGTATTCGCCGCCTGTGAAGAATGGGAGCTGTATCAAAAAACGGCCGATCTCATGGCGCAGACGGTGCTGCACATCCGTTTCATCGAATAAGAAAAGCCCTCGCTCGGGCGAAGGCTTTTCTTAAAAGGACCGTTCTTCTTCAATATTTTTATGCTGATCATAAATGACAAGCTTAGACGGGCTGTTCTCTTTAGCCGTCTGCTCCGCTTTCTCGATCGCCGCGTCCTTTGATGTATAAAGAGCCGTCGGCGCCACATTTTCCACCTTCACAAACCATCCGTCCGCATCAATACTGGGTGTTACTGCATATGTTTTCATCCTTCTTACCTCCTGGTTTCGATTTATTTATTTGTTTCCCAGCATTCGGAATGGTGAAACACGCAGCCGCTGTTTGACAAATACAGGGAAAGTGATGTTTTTCTATTCTTTTTCTTGAGAAATGGTAAAATGGAGTTTGGATATTTTTTAAGGAGAGGACGGTGCTTAGCATGACAGACCTTCTGAATGATCGGCTGCCGCCGCAAAACATAGAAGCTGAGCAGGCCGTGTTAGGTGCTGTTTTTTTACAGCCGTCTGCGTTAACACTGGCTTCTGAAGTGTTGATTCCGGATGATTTCTACAGAATGTCACATCAAAAAATTTACAATGCCATGCTCGTGCTCGGAGACCGCGGTGAACCGGTTGATTTGGTCACGGTAACGTCAGAGCTTGCGAATACCGATTTGTTAGAAGAGGTGGGAGGCGTCTCTTACCTGACGGACATCGCGAATTCCGTTCCGACAGCGGCTAATATAGAATATTACGCGAAAATCGTTGAGGAAAAATCGATTCTCCGCCGTTTAATCAGAACGGCGACCTCGATCGCTCAAGACGGGTATACGCGCGAGGATGAAGTTGAAGATTTATTAAGCGATGCGGAAAAAACGATTATGGAGGTCGCGCAGCGAAAAAATTCGGGCGCCTTCCAAAATATCAAAGACGTGCTTGTGCAAACATACGACAACATTGAGCAGCTTCACAACCGGAAAGGCGATATTACCGGGATTCCGACTGGTTTTATTGAGCTTGACCGGATGACGGCGGGTTTTCAGCGGAATGATTTGATCATTGTCGCGGCCCGTCCGTCTGTGGGGAAAACGGCGTTCGCCTTAAATATTGCGCAAAACGTGGCCACCAAAACGGATGAGAGCGTCGCGATATTCAGTCTTGAGATGGGTGCCGAGCAGCTTGTCATGCGTATGCTCTGCGCTGAAGGGAATATTAATGCCCAAAATCTCAGAACGGGAAATCTGACGGAAGAAGATTGGGGCAAGCTGACGATGGCGATGGGAAGTCTGTCAAACAGCGGTATCTTTATAGATGACACCCCCGGCATCCGCGTCAGCGAAATCCGTTCAAAATGCCGCAGGCTGAAGCAGGAAAACGGATTGGGCATGATTTTAATTGACTACTTGCAGCTCATTCAGGGAAGCGGCCGTTCAAGCGACAACCGCCAGCAAGAGGTATCGGAAATTTCACGGGCGCTAAAAGCGCTGGCGCGGGAGCTTGAAGTCCCGGTCATCGCCCTGTCTCAGCTCTCCCGGGGTGTTGAGCAGCGGCAGGATAAACGTCCGATGATGTCAGATATCCGTGAGTCGGGAAGTATTGAGCAGGATGCCGACATCGTCGCCTTCCTGTATCGTGATGATTACTATGATAAAGAATCCGAAAACAAAAACATCATCGAAATCATTATTGCCAAACAGCGTAACGGCCCGGTGGGCACCGTCTCACTGGCTTTTGTGAAAGAATACAATAAGTTCGTAAACCTGGAAAGGCGCTTTGATGACGGCGGTGTTCCGGCAGGTGCGTAAAGCCTCAAGCAATGTCTTGAGGCTTTTTTCATCCGAAAGAATGAGAGAATGCCGTCCGTTCGGCAGACGAAAAAAAGAAAGCGCTTTTATATAATGGCATTAAGGGAGGGATGATGATGGCAATTGAATTTCCGCAATTTCAAGCGGCGCAAATCCGGATTGCCCGGCCGACCGGACAGCTCAAAGAAATCATCAGGTTTTATGAAGAGGGCCTCGGGCTGAAGAGGGTCGGCAGTTTTTCCGGACATGAGGGCTACAGCGGCGTCATGTTCGGCCTGCCCCATACGCAATATCACTTAGAATTCACCGAAGAAACCGGCGCGTCTCAGCCGGCGCCCGTTCCGCACGGCGACAGCCTGCTTGTCTTTTACATCCAGGATCAACAGGAGGTCATCCGCATCAGCACGACATTAAAGCAGATGGGGTATGAGGAGAAAGCACCCGAAAACCCGTACTGGGAAGAAAAAGGCGTGACCATCGAAGATCCTGACGGCTGGCGGGTCGTCCTGATGAATACAAGCGGCATATAAGTGACTGTCTGAAGAACCCTGATTACGGGTTCTTTTTCTTGTTAAAGCATGAAAGTTTCGGGAGTAATAGATAGCAAATGAAAGAGAAAACGCTTTTAATCATGTTTAAGGCGAACAAACATAGATTGATAAGATTTAAATGTTCGGATTTACGATTGACTTTCTGTTTCGGCACTGATACACTTAATTTGTTTGAATGAGATATCGTTTTGAAAGGTTAACGGAGGTGCACGGATATATGTCTTCAGTAGTCGTAGTAGGTACGCAGTGGGGCGATGAAGGAAAAGGTAAAATTACAGATTTCCTATCAGAAAATGCAGAAGTGATCGCACGTTATCAAGGCGGAAACAATGCAGGACATACCATCAAGTTTGATGGCGTCACGTACAAGCTTCATTTAATCCCATCAGGAATTTTTTATAAAGAAAAAGCGTGTGTCATCGGGAACGGAATGGTTGTTGATCCGAAAGCGCTCGTAACGGAGCTTGCGTATCTTCATGAACGCAATGTGAGCACGGATAACTTGAGAATCAGCAACAGAGCCCACGTCATTCTTCCATACCATCTGAAACTGGATGAAGTAGAGGAAGAACGCAAAGGGGCCAATAAGATCGGCACAACGAAAAAAGGCATCGGACCTGCTTATATGGACAAAGCGGCGCGGATCGGCATCCGGATCGCAGACCTGCTAGATCGTGACGTGTTTGCTGAAAAGCTTGAACGGAACCTTGAAGAGAAAAACCGTCTGCTTGAAAAAATGTATGAAACAGAAGGCTTCAAAATTGAAGATATTCTGGATGAGTATTATGAATACGGCCAGCAGATTAAAAAGTATGTATGCGATACATCCGTCGTCTTAAATGACGCGCTGGATGAAGGCCGCCGCGTTTTATTTGAAGGCGCTCAAGGGGTTATGCTTGATATTGACCAAGGGACATACCCGTTTGTCACTTCATCCAACCCGGTCGCCGGAGGGGTGACGATCGGTTCAGGCGTAGGCCCGACAAAAATCCAGCACGTCGTCGGTGTATCTAAAGCGTACACAACCCGTGTCGGTGACGGTCCTTTCCCGACTGAGCTGAAAGATGAAATCGGAGATCAAATCCGTGAAGTCGGACGCGAATACGGCACAACGACAGGCCGTCCGCGCCGTGTCGGCTGGTTTGACAGCGTTGTTGTCCGCCACGCCCGCCGCGTCAGCGGAATCACAGATCTTTCTCTGAACTCAATCGATGTGCTGACTGGCATTGAAACATTGAAAATCTGTGTCGCTTACCGCTACAAAGGTGAAGTGATTGAAGAATTCCCGGCAAGTCTGAAAGCTCTTGCAGAGTGTGAACCGGTATATGAAGAAATGCCTGGCTGGACGGAAGATATCACAGGCGCAAAAACATTAAGCGATCTTCCTGAAAATGCGCGCCATTATCTGGAACGCGTGTCTCAGCTGACAGGTATTCCGCTTTCTATTTTCTCTGTCGGTCCCGACCGTTCACAAACGAACGTCATCCGCAGTGTATACCGCGCTAACTAAGAATTTGCAGCAAACAAGCCTCCGGTCACGGAGGCTTGTTTTTTTATGTAGGAAAAAAATAATAGATTTTTTTCAAAAAAGTAGTTGCCACTTTCGAATGTTCTATGATATTATAAATCTCGTTGTTACGGAACAGCTTCAATAGAGTACTGCAAGAAAGCTTTTGTCTGAATGCTCTATGATACATAATCCGACACATCAGGAGCCATTAGCTCAGTTGGTAGAGCATCTGACTTTTAATCAGAGGGTCGAAGGTTCGAGTCCTTCATGGCTCACCACTTTTTATGGCCCGTTGGTCAAGCGGTTAAGACACCGCCCTTTCACGGCGGTAACACGGGTTCGAATCCCGTACGGGTCATTGATTTACTTTAGCGTTATTGCTAACTCCTTATTTGTCCTCGGAGGGCCGCCACGATACGGCTCTCCGGACAAATTACTGTAAGGTCCGGTAGTTCAGTTGGTTAGAATGCCTGCCTGTCACGCAGGAGGTCGCGGGTTCGAGTCCCGTCCGGACCGCCATTTTACTTTACTTTATAGTATAGAAAAGAAACATCTGGCTCGGTAGCTCAGTTGGTAGAGCAACGGACTGAAAATCCGTGTGTCGGCGGTTCGATTCCGTCCCGAGCCACTTACCCAAACGCATCTGCAATAGTAGGTGCGTTTTTTCTTTTGTTATAAAAAAAGGGAGAGCCGGCTTTTCAGCCGGCCCAGAAGAAGACGTCAAACACTAGACGGCGTTTTTTTTCGTGAGGTTTCAAAAAAATATTATTTTTTAAAAGAAAATAAAAAACATGACAAAAGGATGGCAGTTCAATACGTTTTTGCGCTGTTCTCTTTAATTTTTTTATCTTTTGACCTGAAACCGTTATAATAGACGGGGAACGTTTTTCACGATCCGAATTGTGATCATCATGAAACATCAATAGATGAAATGAAGTCATTCTGGCAGGAGGAAAATCAAGATGATGGATAAGAAAATCCTTGTAGTCGATGATGAAAAACCGATTGCAGATATATTAGAGTTTAATTTAAGAAAAGAAGGCTATGACGTGCATTGTGCGTACGACGGAAACGAAGCCGTGGAAATGGTGGAGGAGCTTCAGCCTGATTTAATTCTTTTAGATATTATGCTTCCGAATAAAGACGGAGTTGAAGTGTGCCGGGAAGTCCGGAAAAAATATGATATGCCGATTATTATGCTGACGGCAAAAGACTCGGAGATTGACAAGGTCATCGGGCTTGAAATCGGAGCGGATGACTATGTCACGAAGCCTTTCAGCACGCGTGAGCTTCTGGCCCGCGTCAAAGCGAACCTGCGCCGCCAGCTTACGGTTGCGCCGGCTGAGGAAGAATCAGCTTCTAATGACATTCATATCGGTTCTCTCGTCATCTTCCCTGACGCTTATGTCGTATCAAAAAGAGAAGAAACGATCGAGCTGACTCATCGTGAGTTTGAATTGCTTCATTACTTAGCCAAACATATCGGACAGGTTATGACCCGTGAGCATCTGCTGCAGACTGTGTGGGGCTATGACTATTTCGGTGATGTGAGAACGGTGGATGTAACAGTGCGCCGCCTTCGTGAGAAAATCGAGGATAATCCGAGCCATCCGAACTGGATCGTCACAAGACGGGGTGTCGGTTATTACTTGAGAAACCCTGAACAGGACTAACCGGCGATGAATAAGGTTGGTTTTTTTCGGTCGATTCAGTTTAAGATCACGCTGATCTATGTGCTTCTCATTATCATCGCCATGCAGATTATCGGCGTGTACTTTGTGAAACAGGTGGAGAATTCTCTTCTCAAGTCCTATGAATTATCGTTAAATCAGCGGATTGACAATCTTTCCTATTATATTGAGCAGGAATATAAAGGAGATAATGACAGCACCGTCATTAAAGATGACGTCAAACGGATTTTGAATGATTTTACGAAGAATAATGAAATACGGGAGATTACATTTGTTGATAAAAGCTATGAGGTCGTCGGTTCCTCGAGGCCTTATGGTGAGGAAATAGCGGGGAAACAGACGACTGACCCGATTTTTAAACGGATTTTCTCAACAAAGCAGGCCTATTCAAAAAAATATTATGATCCTAAAAGCAAAAACAGAGTGCTGATTTCGGCAAAACCTGTCGTCACAGAGAATCAGGAAGTTGTCGGCGCGATATATGTCGTGGCCAGTATGGAAGATACCTTTAACCAGATGAAAACCGTCAACTCGATTCTTGCTTCTGGAACAGGCTTAGCCCTTGTTCTGACGGCTCTTCTCGGTATATTTCTCGCCCGCACCATTACCCATCCGCTGTCGGATATGCGTAAGCAGGCGATGGAACTGGCAAAAGGGAATTTCTCCAGAAAGGTGCGGAAATACGGGCATGATGAAATCGGTCAGCTCGCAACGACGTTCAACCATCTGACGAGAGAGCTTGAAGATGCCCAAGCCATGACGGAAGGGGAGAGAAGAAAGCTTTCTTCCGTTATCGCGTATATGACGGACGGTGTCATCGCTACGAATCGCAATGGAGCTATTATTCTTTTAAACAGCCCTGCGCTTGAGCTGCTGAATGTTTCACGTGAAACGGCTTTAGAGATGCCGATTACGTCTTTATTAGGCATAAAAGAGAACTTTACATTTGAGGATTTAGTAGAACAGCAGGATTCCATGCTGCTGGAGATCGAACGTGACGATGAAACGACTGTACTGCGGGTGAATTTTTCCGTTATTCAGAGAGAGCACGGAAAAATCGACGGTTTAATCGCGGTTCTTTATGATGTCACCGAACAGGAAAAACTCGATCGGGAACGCAGAGAGTTCGTTGCCAACGTGTCTCATGAGCTGCGGACACCGCTGACGACCATGCGAAGCTATTTAGAGGCGCTTGCAGAAGGCGCGTGGGAAAACAAAGATATCGCTCCGCGTTTCTTAATGGTGACCCAAAATGAGACTGAGCGCATGATCAGATTGGTGAACGACCTGCTTCAGCTTTCTAAATTCGACAGCAAAGATTATCAGTTTAATCGGGAGTGGATTCATATGATCCGCTTTATGTCACTGATTATCGATCGTTTTGAAATGACAAAAGAACAGCATGTCGAATTTATCCGCGAGCTGCCGGACAGAAATCTGTACGTGGAGATTGATCAGGATAAAGTGACGCAGGTTCTCGATAATATCATTTCTAACGCACTGAAATACTCACCGGAAGGCGGACATGTCACTTTCTCAGTCGATGTGAATGAGAAAGAAGAGCTGCTTTATATCAGCGTAAAAGATGAAGGTATCGGCATTCCGAAAAAAGATGTGGAAAAAGTCTTTGACCGTTTCTACAGAGTGGATAAAGCGCGCACGAGAAAACTCGGCGGCACCGGGCTCGGCCTTGCGATTGCAAAAGAGATGGTTCAGGCGCACGGCGGAGACATTTGGGCCGACAGTGTAGAAGGCAAAGGAACGAAGATTACATTTACTCTTCCATATAAAGAAGAGCAAGAGGATGATTGGGATGAGGCGTGAAAATATAAAAACAGTCATACTGTCAGTGCTGGTCGTCATTAGTCTTGTTTTAACATGGGGAATTTGGACATTCCAGCCCAATTTTTCAGAAGGCACGGCCTCAACCAAATCGACTGTCCGGGAAAAGCATAAAATTGATAAAACGAGTCAAAAAGTAGCGCAAACGGTAAAACCCCGGGATATGTTTATTCATACAAACGGCTCTCATTATAAAGTGGATGATGAGACGCTCTTTAATGACCTGTGGGCGGATTTGCCGCAATGGGAAGTAAAAGGGATGAAGGATATTTCCGATCAATACGACAAGCTCGGTTTTAAAAATTGGCTTTACGGCAGAAACGGCAATTCGGCAAAGCTCGATCTGCAATTCAATGACACCATTCCGATTGATTTCTTCCAATCGATGTTTAAATGGTCGAATCCGTCAATGGAATACAGCTCATTTGACCATATTGTCATTCCGTTTAATGAGAATAAGACGAATAAGAAGATTTACATGGTCTCGTACAGCAAGCAGCTGATTTTGGAAGTGACTGTGGAATCGGCGAATTACCGCAATCTGATGAATGAGCTGTACAGCAAAAAGTCGAGTATGCCGTTATACCACCTCTATTCGGTCGGAAAAAGCAAAGAATTTCTCATGCCGAATGCGCGGTTTAATATGAAGGAAAAAGAATTTATCACTGAAACCATTAAGACGAACCTGTTTAAGCAGACGCTTTTTAATGATCCGAGCACGGTCAGAGAAGACCCGAATTACAATCGGAATGTGCTGACTGACGGAATCAGCCGTCTGGAAATCAATTCGACACAGCGGCAGATTCAATTCCAGCATCGGAACCTGGCACAAAGCGCTTCTTACCAAACGGGTGAGCTGATTAAGAAAAGCTATAAATATTTAGAGGATACGGGAAGCTGGACGGATCATTATCAATTTTTCAATGTGAGTGATAACCAGCAGCTGAGTTTCTACATGTTTAAAGACCAAATGCCTGTGATCAACAGCACGTCTAAGCCTTTCGGATCCGGACCTGTTTTGACCCTGCAATGGGCCAATGACGAGGTTCTCAGCTACAAGCGGCCGAACTATGTTCTCGGGCCGAATCCGATTAAAACAAAAGACGTAAAAATGATGAACGGCAATGAGGTTGTGTCTCTGCTGGAGCAGCAGGATAAATACGACGTGAACAAAATCGACCAGATCTTCCTGTCCTATCAAATGGTCTCTTCGTCAACGAATGATCTCGTTGAACTGGAACCCGTCTGGAGTATGAAAATCAACGGGAAGATCGTCCCGATTACGAAAGATCTGCTGGGGAAGGAGGAGGACGATAATGGAGTGGAATAAGACAAAAACGATCTTCATCATTGCCTTCCTCATCCTCGATATTTTTCTCGGCTATCAGTTTTTTGAAAAACGCTCGAGCAGTGAATACGAAGTGATTAAAAATTCAAACGTGGAAAAAGACATGGAGATGGATCATATCACATTTGGCAACCTGTCTTCTGATTCCGCGACGGGCTACCGGCTGACGGCGGGCCAAAAAGTATTTACCGCTGAAGATATTGATGCTTTGAAGGATCAAAAGCCGTTAATGGAAATGCCGGCGGATGATCACAAGGTCACAACGCTGAAAATGAAATTTACCGATCCGGTCGGTTTATCGAAGCAAAAACCGCAGGAGGATGCGGAATCGCTCGTCAGCTCTAAAGTAACCGGCGGTGAAAAATATAAACTGTGGAAAGTCGACAAGGATCAAAAACAGATCATTTTTTACCAGACGTATGACGGACAGTTTATTTATCAGGATTTTGACTCGTCCACGGATGCGATCGGACAGGTGATTCTGCATCTGAACGATAAAAACCAGGTCGTATCTTACGAGCAGACCATGCTGGAGTCATTCAAGCGAATCCAGACCGAGAGCCTGATTCCTGAGCTTGATGCGGTCGAATTATTGTATTCTCAAAATTACTTAAAAGCGAATTGCGCCGTTAAAAGCGTCAAGTTCGGCTATATTGCCCAATACCCGCTGACAAGTACGCAGGTGCTGGCGCCGGTATGGAGAATTACAATTGAAGATAAGTCAAAAGGGACGAAGAAAAAGACACAGCAAACGTACACTGTGAATGCATTGGAAAGCACAGTCATTGATAACAATCAAAATAAATAATGGAGTGAGACACAATGGGCTTGCAATTTAGCGTGCTTGCGAGCGGGAGTACCGGAAACGCGTTTTATCTGGAGACAGAGGAGCACTCTTTTCTGGTGGATGCCGGCCTGAGTGGTAAAGCGATGGACGGGCTGATGGAGAGAATCGGCCGTAAGATAGACGACGTCGACGGCATCTTTGTCACTCACGAGCACAGCGACCATATTAAAGGGCTCGGCGTCATTGCGAGAAAGTACGGTCTACCCGTCTACGCCAATGAAAAGACGTGGAAAGCGATGGAGAATCAGATCGGCAAGCTGGATACCGGACAAAAGTTTTTGTTCCCGATGGAAAGCGTGAAATCTTTCGGCGGGCTTGATGTTGAGTCATTCGGCGTCTCTCATGACGCGGCCGAGCCGATGTTTTACGTTTTCCACTACCAAGGCAGAAAGCTCGCGCTGATGACGGACACCGGATATGTGAGCGACAGAATGAAAGGCATCATCCGTTCGGCCAATGTGTTTGTGTTTGAAAGCAACCATGACGTCGGCATGCTGCAAATGGGCAGATACCCTTGGAGCATTAAGCGGCGGATTTTAAGCGATGTCGGCCACGTCTCGAATGAAGATGCGGCGCTCGCCATGACTGATGTCATCGGCGACGGCACATCGCGCATCTATTTGGCGCATCTGAGCCAAGACAACAATATGAAGGAACTGGCGAGAATGTCCGTGCAGCAGACATTGGCTGCGAAAGGATTTGTCGCCGGGGAAACGTTTCAGTTATTTGATACCGATCCGAAAATTCCGACGCCGCTGTGCGCCGTGTAATTTTTCCAAATGAATCATGATTATTAATCCGCGATCTGACCCACACTATAAGCAAATCGAGTACTCTTGAAAGGATTTGAGATAGGGTGGATTATAATCGCGATGATGAACAGTACGCCTCCGAACAGCCCCGCCGCAGCAAGAGAGGATACTTTCTATCAAGTCTGATCGGCGTCATCGTCGGGGCCGCGCTCATGGCTTTCCTGCTGCCGTACTGGACAGGCGGAGACCATGGAGACAGCAGCAAAAGCACCAGCCAGCGTCTCGGCAGCGAACAGGTGAAAACAGTCAACGTAAATGTCAATGACGCTGTCACGAATATGGTCAGCCGTGTATCGGATTCGGTAGTCGGCGTTCTCAATATCCAAAAGACCGATATTTGGGGAGAGGGCGGCGAAGCGGGAAGCGGTTCGGGCGTCATTTACAAAAAGAACGGAAACACATCTTATATCGTAACCAATCACCATGTCATTGAAGGTGCGACTGAGATTGAGATCAGCCTGAAGGATGGCTCGCGCGTGCCTGCTGAGCTGATCGGGAGCGACCGTCTGATGGATCTCGCGGTACTGAAGGTGAAGTCTGATAAAATCAAATCGGCCGCCCAGTTCGGCAATTCTGATCAAGTCAAAGTCGGAGAACCGGTCATTGCGATCGGAAATCCGCTCGGACTTGAATTTGCGGGATCAGTGACACAGGGGATCATTTCAGGCACGGAAAGAGCGGTGCCCGTTGACTCAAACGGCGACGGACATCCGGATTGGAATGCCGAAGTGCTGCAGACCGACGCCGCGATTAATCCCGGCAACAGCGGCGGCGCTTTGATGAATATATCGGGCAAGGTGGTCGGCATCAACTCAATGAAGATCGCTGAATCCGCCGTTGAAGGAATCGGCCTGTCCATTCCGTCAAAGCTTGTCATTCCCGTTATTCAGGATTTAGAAAAATACGGAGAAGTCCGACGGCCTTTCCTCGGTATTGAGATGAAATCCTTAACGGATATTGCGAGCTACCATTGGAGCCAGACGCTGAAACTCCCGAAAGGCGTTAAAACCGGGGCGGTCATTATGGGTGTCGACGCGTTTTCACCGGCCGGAAAAGCGGGTTTGAAAAAGCTCGACGTGATCACTGGATTCGACGGACATAAGGTCAATGACGTTGTGGATCTCCGCGAGCGCCTGTATCGCAAAAAGATCGGCGACCGTGTGAACATCACGTTCTACCGTTCGGGAAAGAAAAAAACAGCGGAAGTCAAACTGACAGAAGCGGATCGATTACAGAAATAAAAAACAGCCCGGATGTCCGGGCTGTTTTTTATTGATTTATTTGCTAATATTATACTATTGTGAAGCGGGGAGGTGAAACACATGAAAACGGCTGATGTGATCATCGTATTGAATGAAATCGAGGGTGAATGTGAAGGAAGAATTATTTTAGAATGCAGAATTTAAGAAAATGAAACACGTCATATCAAACGTCCTTTTTCGGGGGCGCTTTTTTTATGCCTTTTTTCAGAAGCCATAAAAAAGAACTGAACGCGGATCTCAACACGTTCAGTTGAAAATGGGTATGTTTAGAAAAGGGCAGACATGACCTTAGAACTTTGTAATTGAAACAGACTGGTGCTGAATTGAAGCGGCAGCTTATTGATTATGATTTGCAGATAGTTCCGTTTTGAGCGTTTACTTTCACCAATTCAGCTTAGCTTTCGTTTTGTTTCAGATAAAAGCGAATAATAGAAGGGGAAGCGAAAAAAATAAACACAGGCTGATACATCTAAGGAGAGACTGCATCATGAATAAGTTGAAAGGCATCAAGCTGCTGAGTGCAGACGGCGAGTCTGCACTCATTGATTCTTTAACGATGGGGCTTCATCACGGAACGGTCCTCGGGGAAGACAATATCCTCGAGGCATACATCCGTTCTTTGCGCGAAAAGCTGAAGGACAAAGAGCACAAGGTGATTCGCACGGTTCGGGGCGCCGGGTACAGGGTGGATCTGGCATGAAACGGCTTTACAGAACCCTGCGGTTCCAGCTCCTGTTCAGATCATTGGCGATGTTGACCTTGCTGTTATGTTTCATCGGCGGCACACAGTACATGTTGATGAAACGGACGATGTATGAAAATCAGGCGATCAGCATTCAGAGTGATATCAATTCAATGGATCAAAGCGTATGGAGGTCAATCAAAACCCTTGCCCGTTCCGAAACACCGGCTCATCCGAAGGTGATTTACCCCGGGGTGACGGTTGCTTTTATCAATCAATCATACAAGATGTCAGTTTTATCAGAAGACCCGCACGCGGGGGCCGCTCCTTCTTTTCCGAAAAACGTGTATCGGGATGCGCTGACAGATACAATGGCGCTTCACTATCAGGTGGCTCACAATAAGGCGGGTGAGGAAATCATCGTCGTGTTTCAGGCGATTTCCGTTGACGGAAGGCAGGCGGGAGTTGTGCAGATGAGCACGCTGACCCAGCCTCTGAATGATTCGCTTTTCCGCCAGATCAGCATTTTCGCGATGCTTTCCTTTGCGGCTTTGGTCATCGGACTGTTTGTTTTTTTGCCGGTGATCCGGCTCACACTCAAGCCGCTGTCCCGCATTGTGCATATGATGGGTGACATTCATGCCGGCAGTCTCGATAAACGGCTGCCGATTGATAGGAAGCAGGCCGAAATTGAGTCATTGGGCATCTCCATCAATCAGATGCTGGAACGGATTGAAACCGCGTTTCAGGCGGAAAAAGAAGCGAAGGAGCGTATCCGGCAGTTTGTATCAGACGCATCACATGAGCTGAGAACGCCGCTTACCTCCATTCACGGCTTTATCGAAATTTTAATGCGCGGGGCGGCGGAAAAGCCGGAGCAGAAAGAAAAAGCGCTTCAAAGCATGTACGCGGAATCCGTCAGGGCGAATAAACTGATAAAGGATCTTTTGTTTCTCGCGAAGATTGACCGGGAGCCGAGCTTTGAAATGAAAAAAGGGGCATTGGGAGACGTCATTTTGGAAATGGAGGCTGAGCTGAAGCTGCTCGCGAGAAACCGGAAACTCGAGTTCTTTGTCGATCAAAAGATAGAAGCTGTTTTTGACAAAGACAAAATGAAGCAGGCCATTCTCAATCTCTTTTACAATGCGGTGCAGCATACGGATGAAGACATGGGTGTCATCACCGTCTCCCTGCAGAAAGACGGAGGAATCATGCTGATGATTGCGGATAACGGAACGGGAATCACTCCGGAGCATGTGCCTCATTTGTTTGACCGGTTTTACAGGGCGGAAACCTCCCGATCCCGTCAATCCGGCGGCACGGGGCTGGGTCTTGCCATTACAAAAACCATTATCGACAGCCATAACGGAACAATTGAAGTGAAAAGTGAGCAGGGAAAAGGCTCCGTGTTCATCATCCGGCTGCCGGGATAAACCGGGATGCCGGAAGAAATATCACAATTTATATATAAATTCTAAATTTTCAAAAAATAACTTGTCCTTTTCCAATATTGATGATAATATCTAGTTATTGGTAAAGGGGGTGTGTACTGATGAAGATTGAAGAACTTGATCTTGATACAGAAACAGCAAGCTTGGTGCAGCGTTGCTAGTAAAGCCGTGACTCCCCTCATTGGGGAGTTATTATCTTTCAGGGGGTATGTCATGATGTCAACGGACTGTAAGCGCTGGAAGTTTAAAGACAGCGTGCAGGTGCTGACCTACACGGCGCATATTATCATTCAATATCGAAAGGCGATTAAGCTTGGGCATACGAGTGAGATCAAAGAGGCGGTTGAACGGCTGATCACCGGCTGTGAAAAACAAGAGCTTTCTGATCTTCTGGGAGAGGAAGCGGGAAACCGGTTTTTCGATGCGTTAATGAAATTGGATGCTTTAATAGAGCCATGGCAAAACGGCCGTGAAGGCTGCATCACTGAAAAGCAGCTGTACCATTTTGAGAAATACAACCAAAACCCCAATCTGATCCAAAACAGGTTAGACGGCAGCAGGGCAGCGATCGTGGGTCTGGGGGGCGTCGGAACGATCATTCTTCAAAACCTTTTGGCGGCGGGCATCCAGCATTTTATTCTCATTGATTTCGATGCCGTATCAGTACATAACCTGAACAGACAATTCGTCTATAATAAATCTTCTGTAGGCAAATTAAAGATCTCAGAATGCAGAGATTATATTGCGGGTATCAATCCCCATGCGGACGCAGCACTTTACCATCAGGAAATGACACAGCCGCAGGACCTGCGTGTGTTAGATCCGTACGAAATTGATATCGTCATAAATGCCGCTGACAAACCCCATAACATTTCTGAATGGGTTTATCAGTATTGTAAGCAGCGGAATATCGCGTTTATGACCGGGGGTGTCGGCAGCTTCAGCGGCCAATGGGGGCCTCTGCTCACGCCTGAATCCTATCAATCCGGCGTCACCTATGAAAAAAGCATGCCGGCCGGACTTCTGAACTGTTACCCCGATGAACCGATCAAAGGTTCTTTAGGGGCGACAAACGGTATTATATCCTCGTTTATGTCTCATGACATTATCACATACCTTGCAGGCGGAAGCCCGAAATCCCTGAATACCCGCATCGGCTTGGACTTTGACGGCCTTCATATTACAGAAACGAAGCTTTCTCAAAAGGAAAGCGCTTTATGAAGACGATGCATCGTACGGCGAGAAAACCGGGCGACCCTCTGAAAATAGAAATCGACACAAGCCCGATACGCTTGAACCCATTAGATACGCAGGATTACACAAGCAAGATGATTTGCAGCATTATGTATGAAAGCCTGCAGGACGGCTATAACTGCCGAATCATCCGCAAAGATCGCCGCACCTGTCAGGTGGACATTCACCCGGACTATTTAGGTGACGCCGAGGGTGTGGTTCAAACGATCATCTATCATCTGACGAAAGAAAACCAAAGTCCCCATCTCGGCAGTTTCCTGAACATAAAACAGGCCGTTCCGTATGTAAAAGGCCTCGTCTCTTCCGATCAGCTCGGGGTGAACGTAACGGGTGAAAAACGATTTGAAGTCACCTTGGACGAGCCGTCTGATGAAATAGAAGCCGTTTTGCAGAGCAGCTTTCTGATTCCGGGAACCGCCGGGGGTGATGTGCCGGAAAACGGCCCGTACCGATTCAAGCGTACGTTTGAGAAAGGGCTGGAATTTGAGCGGAATCCGCAATATAAAATGACGCCCGCGGATCACCGCACCGTTCAGATCATCCAATTTATTTTGAATGATGATCTGGAAAAAAGCATCGGGCTGTACGAAGCGAATCAAACGGACGTGACCTGCCACACCCAGTTTCATCATTCCAACATGAGGTATCGGCAGTATGCTGATTTTAAAGAAAATCATTTGCCGATGTTATTTACCTTCAAGGTAAAGGACGGCATGCTGAGAACTTTCATTCAGCATTATTTTGATAAACAAAAGCTGGCCGGGGATTTGGGGCATATTATCACACCGACTGATTCACTGATCGGTATCTGGGAAAGCGGGCGGACACCGAAGAAAGATCCGACCCTTTTGACAAAAGAAGAGCCGATCCGAATCGTTTATGCCGATTATTATCCCAACGGAGAGATCATTGAAAGGCTGGCTGAATTGTTTCGGCGGGCCGGAGCGGACGTATCCGTCTCCCGCGTCAGTCATTTCAATGATTATTACCATATGGATAAAAGCGGGTTTGATATTGAGCTCCATTTGTTCCTGCCGGCTTACATGCATGAGCTGAGCTATATCAAATATTTCATCCGCGACATCAGCGATCCGGGGAAGAAAAAAACGATCATTGATGCCATAGGATCTGAAAAAAAGAAGGAACTTTTTGGGTTATTCGAGAATACAACTCATTATTGCCCAATTTGTTTTGGGAAAAGTCTGTATCTGCAAGATCCATGTATAGAGGGTTTTAGTGTGAAGACTGACGGGCTCCTTTCTGTTCATGATGTTAAATGCAGATAGCTGGAAAGGGGTATTCATTTGCGGAATCGAAATTTGCTTTACTTCTCCGGTTTTTTCGGAAACTTCTTTTTCGAACGGGGAATTTGGATTTTATATTTAACAAGCATGAATTATTCATTGTTTCTAGTGGGCATCCTGCAATCGGTCCTGAATTTGGCGATGTTTCTGGCGGAAGTGCCGAGCGGCGTCATCTCGGACAGAATCGGGAGAAAAAAATCGCTCTTGCTCGGCCATTTTATGGTCATTGTCTATTTGGTGATGTTCCTGAGCTTCCATAACTTCATCGCCCTCTTCATCGCCCATATTATATACGGTATCGGGCTGACGTTTATATCAGGAACGGATCACGCCTTTTTGTTTGATTCACTGAAAGAACAAGGGAAAGAAAAGTGGTACGGCAAATCCATCGGAAATTATAACGGACTTGTCATACTCGGTCTTGCGATCGCCATGGGCATCGGCGGCTACTTGCAGGAAATATCATGGTCGTATGTGTTTATCGCCGGGATTGTGACTCAGCTGATTGCGATGGCGGTCATTACACAGCTGACGGAAATCAAATTTGAAAACAGTGAACACGAAACGCAGACGGTCGGGGACATCTTAAAAGAAGTCAAAGATTTCTTCAGGCTGAACAAAGCCTTTAAATATCTGGTGCTGTCACTGTCTGTTTTCTTTGCGATTACATCGGTTTTTTATATGTACGGACAAGATTTGTTAAGTCAGGAAGGGCTGTCCGTGCGCAATATATCCATTATTTTTGCGGGACTGTCCATCTTGCAGGCGCTGTGCTCCATCTTTTCTTCAAAGCCGGCGGAAAAATTCACGCCGAGGCGCGTGCTTCTGCTGACATTCTGCATCATCGGGGCGGCCTATCTGTTTATACCTTCGGGCAGCCTGTACGTGACGATTGCAGCTTTTGTCGTCATCAACGCGCTCTATGATGTGATAGAACCCGTATCCAGTCAGGTGGTGAATAATGAGATTCCGTCCAGAACGAGAGCCACGCTGCTGTCCATTATCAGTTTGATGACCTCGCTCTTCATGTTCATTGCCTTTCCGTTTATCGGATTCTTAACGGACTATTTTGATTCAGCTTTGCTGCTGACCGCAATCGGGGTATTATCCATCTTATTGTCGCTGTTTATGATGCTCAGCTTTTACAAACTGAAAGCGAGCGTCGCCATCCAGAATAAAGTCGAGCTTTGAACCAGAATGACAAAGGGATGATG
The DNA here is from genome assembly GCF_026420705.1 of Bacillus sp. NEAU-CP5. NCBI lineage: Bacteria > Bacillati > Bacillota > Bacilli > Caryophanales > Bacillaceae > Bacillus > Bacillus sp. NEAU-CP5. The sequence continues at coordinate 105,244 of NZ_JAPMOV010000004.1, forward strand.
TGAATTGCTGAATATTCATAATCTTACGGTAAATTTAGCGGGAGATACCATTTTCAAACAAGTTTCTTTTTTCATCAATGAAGGCGAAAAAGTGCTTGTGGCCGGGCCGAACGGTTCCGGCAAAAGCACGCTGTTCAGGGTGCTTTCCGGGGAGCTTGAGGCGGATGAAGGAACGATTGCGATCAACAAAGGGGCGAAGGTCGGTTTGCTGAAGCAGATCGCTGATCCCCATGAGGATCTGACATTGTATCAATATCTGGAAAAATCGTTTGAAGCTCTCGCGGCGATCCAGAAGGAAATGAAGGCCATTGAGCTGAAGCTTTCGGAACCGATGAGTGATGACGAGCTGACTGCTTTATTGGAAAAGTACAGTCAATACACGGAAACATTTGAGCGGAACAACGGCTACCAGATGCATGCGATGATTGACGAGGTATGCAACGGGCTCAGCCTCAGCGAATTAAAGGATCAGCCGTTTTCAAAGCTGAGCGGCGGCGAAAAAACAAAAGCCGGCCTTGCCGAAATTTTAATCCGCAACGACGACATTATACTGCTGGACGAGCCGACCAACCATTTGGATGTTCATGCGATTGAGTGGCTTGAAGGGTTTATTAAAAAATCGAACAAAACCATTCTGTTTACGACCCACGATAAAACGTTTGCCGACCAAACGGCGATGAAGGTGCTCGAGATTGATGATACTGAGGTGAAGATTTGGCCTTACGGTTTCAGCGAATACCTGAAAAAGCGGGAAGAATTCATCATCGCCCAGTTTGAGAAATATGAAGAACAGCAGAGAAAAATACAGAAGATGAAGGAATCCATCGCCCAGCTGAGAGATTGGGCCAACCGCTCGAATCCGCCGTCTGTCAGCCTGCACAGACGCGCGAATAATATGGAAAAGGCGCTGAAAAGGATCGAGCTGATCAATAAGCCGGTCCGGACGGAGCAAAAATTAAAAAACGCATTTCAGGAAGCGGGCGCCGGTTCAAAAGATATTGTGTTCATTGAAAACGGAAAGGTGGCCAACGGATCTTCCCTTTTATATCAAAATGTGAATCTGCGAATAAAGCATAAAGACAGAATCGGCGTCGTCGGCAGAAACGGCGTCGGCAAAACAACGCTGATCCGCTGTATCATCGGGGAAAGAGAACTGTCGGACGGCACCATTAAAGTGGGGGAAAATCTTAAGATAGGCTACATTGATCAAAAGAGCCAAGTCGGAGATTCGAGTCAGACGATTCTGCAATTCTTTAAAGAAAATCTGCTGACTGAAGAGGGCATGGCCCGGAATATGCTGGCCAAGTACGGATTTTACGGGTCGTCGGTCTTTAAAAAACTTTCCGTCCTGTCGGGCGGTGAGAGAATCAGGCTGAAGCTGTCCATCTTAATGGAAAAAAAGCTGAATGTCCTGATCCTGGATGAGCCGACCAACCACTTGGATATTGAATCTCAGGAAATTCTCGAAAACAGCCTGATGCAGTTTCAAGGCACCATCATCTGCGTTTCTCACGACAGAAACCTGCTGGAGAAGTTCAACAAGATTTTCTGGCTTGAGAATCAAAACGTCACCATCTTTTCAGGTCCATACAGTTACGCCAAACAAAAAAAACGGCAGATTGCCGAATAAAAGGGGAATGGATATGACCATTGACAGACTGACAATCAATGAGTTATCGTACGATCTTTTTGTAAGCGAGTATGCTGATAAGAAACCTTTTATTTTGACGGGGGCAATGGATCACTGGGAATGCAGGCCGTGGACGCTTGAATACATTGACGAACACTATGGAGACAGAATGGTCACCATCCGGAAATCAGATATCGAAGGGGTCAAAACGTTTAAACAAGTAAAGCTTTCCAACTATATCGAGTACATTGATCAGAATGATGACAAATGGTACTGTGACTGGAATTTTACGCAGCTGAACCAAAATGACTTAGACCTTGTCTATTCCGCACCCGAGTATTTTACAAAAGACACATTGAGAGCGGATGAAGAAACGGGACGGGACTGGAAATGGTTCTTTCTCGGTTCTAAGCAGACAGGCACGCCGCTGCATCAGGATTTTAACAGCACGCACGCGTGGAACGGCGTCATTTTCGGGGAGAAGGAATGGATTTTCTATCATCCGGACGACTCTCCTTATTTGTACGAAGGAAATATCAATGTCTTTGATGAAAAAGATATAGAGCAAAAACCGCTGGCGCAAAAGGCGTCTCCGATCCGCTTCAGACAAAAGGCGGGAGAAATCATTTACGCGCCGCGCCATTGGTGGCATCAAGTCGAGAATACGGAACATACATTGGCAGTGAGTGAGAACTTTTGGTTTACCGGAGAGCGGCTTGCCAATCAGATATAAACGAAAGGCTGAGGAGCATCTCAGCCTTTTTTTGTATGGATTCATTTCATCCGGTCCAGACCGAATTTTTTCAGGCGGTATTGCAGGCTCTGTCTGCTGATTCCGAGCTCGTTTGCCGTTTTGGATATGTTATTGCCGTGTTTTCTCAGGGTTTTTTCGATCATGTATTTTTCGAAGTTTTCCATTTTGTCTTTTAAATCGGTGCCGGGCTGGGTGCTTGCGGCGGCTTTGGTTTCCGTGTCAGCCGGTTTGATTTTCATGCGGTATTGATAAGGCAGGTGGGCCGCCGTAATCGTCGTTTCATCCGTCATAAAGTTCATGGCGCCTTCAATCATATGTTCAAGTTCGCGAATGTTGCCCGGCCAGTCATATTCCAAGAAGAATCGCTGCACATCGTCACTGATCGAATCGACATGCATTTGGAACAGGTGATTGTTTTTCTGGATAAAGACTTCGGCCAGAGGCAGAATATCCTCCTTGCGCTCCCGGAGCGGGGGAATGATCAACGTGACAACGCTTAAACGGTAGTATAAATCTTTGCGCAGCCGCTCTTCTGAAATGGCGGTGATCGGGTCTTCATTCATCGTGGCGATGATGCGGACGTCAATCGGTTTGTCCTGCGCTGATCCGATGCGCCTGATTTTCTTTTCCTGAAGGGCGCGGAGCAGTTTTGCCTGCAGGCTGAGATTGAGCGAGTTGATCTCATCAAGGAGCAGGGTGCCTCCCTGCGCCTGCTCAAATAACCCGGGCTGGTCGATGGCTCCGGTAAAGGCGCCTTTTTTCGTGCCGAATAAAATACTTTCGACCAGGCTATCCGGCAGGGCGGCGCAGTTTTGTGAGATGAACGGGGCGCCTGAGCGCTGGCTGCCGTTATGAATGCTTTGGGCGAACAGTTCCTTGCCCGTTCCCGTCTCGCCGGCCAAAAGCACCGATGATGATGTGCGGGTTGCCCGTTTTGCGTTTTCGATGACTTCCCGAATGACCGGGCTGTTGCCGAGAATACTGTCAAACGTGTAGCTGTTCTGTTCTTTCCTGTGCATGTTCTCCCTGATCAGCCGTTCGAGCTTGGTGACGTCCTTGGCGATTTCCACGGCTCCCTTGATCTCGCCGTTTTGCACAATCGGGAAGGTGTGGTTGATCGTCGTGATTTCCTGGCCTTTGTTATTGAAATAGCTTTGCTTCACGTTTTTAATCGTTTTGCCTTCTTGAAGGGCCTGAACGAGCGTGCTGTCCTGCTGATTGGAAAACATAAATACATCAGTCAGGTTTTTATGCAGGACGTCCCGTTCATCCATATCTTCAATCTGCATCATTTTCTTATTGTAAATGACGGTGCTGCCCTTTTCGTCCACCACATGCAGCCCGACATCAATCTCTTCCAGAATGCTTTGTAACACGAGTGTGTAAAATTCGCTGGTTGTGTGCAGGTCAATTCCCCCTCTCAATCGTCTTAACATTCATTATTTTAAAATAAATCGAACGGGAAACGCAAAAAAATTTTGCGCTTGGACGATGTTTAAAAATAAATGGAAATTAAGGTAATAAAACCATTGACTTTTTTAGGGAAATGGTTGATATTTAGATATATACTTAAATATCTAAATCATGTATGTATGAGAGGGGGAAAGTTTTTGAATAAAGCTTTTAAAGCACTGGCCGATCCTACAAGGAGAAGAATTTTGGATTTATTAAAGAAACAAGACATGACCGCTGGAGAAATTGCGGAACACTTCGATATGTCAAAACCCAGTATTTCTCATCACCTTACCATATTGAAAAATACTGATTTGGTTCACGATGAGAGGAAAGGCCAATTTATTATGTATTCATTAAATACCACTGTATTACAGGATCTTATAGGCTGGTTCTTTTCTCTGACTGATTCAGAACATGATAATAAGAAAGGCGGGGAATCATGAAAAAATATCTCTTTTCGGCAGGAATCATAGTTTTAACTGTTTTCACATGGGTTTGCACATATTCATCTTTACCGGACAATTTGGCGACACACTGGGGATTAAACGGAAGTGCAAATGATTACCAAACGAAAGCTAATGCGATGATGATGCTTATTGGCATCATGATTATTCTATATATTTTAATGGTTATCATCCCTAAGATTGATCCTAAAAATAACTACAAAACATTTATCCGGCCATATATGGCTATATTTAATACAATGTTTGCGGTTCTGTTTGTCATTAATCTGATGACCATCTTGACCGGCCTGGGATATGATCTCCCTATATCTTATTTAGGAAACTTTATAGTGGGAGTCATTTTCATGGTGTTTGGAAACTTCATTCAGATCGTTAAGCCCAATTTCTTTTTAGGGATAAGAACACCTTGGACGCTGAGCAGTGAAAGAGTTTGGAAGGATACACACAGGGTTAGTTCAAAACTTTTTGTCTTAGCGGGTATGCTCATGATGCTTGCAGCTTTTTTGCCGCCGGTGTATAGAGTGTCAGTCATTTTCGTGGCTGCAATCGGCTGTATCATATTATCTTTACTATATTCTTACATTGTATATCAGAGACAATTGAATAAATAATTGTTGAGTAGGAGCAATCTAATTGGATTGCTCCTATTTTGTCAGCGGGAAACGCAAAAAAATTTTGCGCTTGGCTGAAGTTTGCACGCAAACTGCCGGAAAATTTTGCGGGAAAAGAAAGAATGCTGGCGAAACATCCCGTTTTTTCGGATTGGCACGGAACTTGCTTTATAAAAAGGGAAAGCAAGATCTAATGTTGAATGATTACAAAACAAGGGGGAATCAGATTATGTCAGCTTTCACAAAATCTCAAGAAATTATCAGCCAAACTTCACATTACGGCGCGAACAACTATCATCCTCTGCCGATTGTTATTTCCGAAGCGCAGGGTGTTTGGGTAAAAGACCCTGAAGGTAATCAATATATGGATATGCTGAGTGCTTATTCTGCGGTGAACCAGGGGCACAGACATCCGAAGATCATTCAGGCGCTGAAGGATCAGGCGGATAAAATCACTCTGACGTCACGCGCGTTCCATAATGATCAGCTCGGTCCGTTTTATGAGAAAACAGCCAAGCTGACCGGAAAAGATATGATTCTGCCGATGAATACGGGGGCGGAAGCCGTTGAATCCGCTGTCAAAGCGGCGAGACGCTGGGCATATGAGGTCAAAGGAGTAGCGGATAATCAGGCGGAAATCATTGCGTGTATCGGCAACTTCCACGGCAGAACGATGCTTGCGGTATCCCTTTCTTCAGAAGATGAGTATAAACGCGGTTTCGGACCTATGCTTCCGGGTATAAAATTAATTCCATACGGAGACGCAGAAGCGCTGCGCCGGGCGATCACGCCGAACACAGCCGCTTTCTTATTCGAACCGATTCAGGGAGAAGCGGGCATCGTCATTCCGCCGGAAGGATTTTTACAAGAAGCGGCCGCCATTTGTAAGGAAGAAAATGTACTTCTGATCGCTGATGAAATTCAGACGGGACTCGGCCGCACAGGGAAAACATTCGCGGTTGACTGGGAAAATATCGTACCGGATATGTTCATCTTAGGCAAAGCGCTCGGCGGGGGCGTCTTCCCGATTTCGTGCATCGCGGCGAACCGTGACATTCTCGGCGTGTTTAACCCGGGTTCCCACGGCTCGACATTCGGCGGAAACCCGCTCGCTTGCGCGGTATCGCTCGCATCTCTTGAAGTCCTTGAGGAAGAAGGGCTGGCAGAGCGTTCCCTTCAGCTTGGCCGTTATTTTAAAGAAGAGCTTGAGAAAATTGATAACCCGATCATAAAAGACGTGCGCGGTCGCGGCCTGTTTATCGGCGTTGAACTGACAGAAGCGGCCCGCCCGTACTGTGAAAAGCTGAAAGGCGAAGGGCTTTTATGCAAAGAAACACATGATACCGTGATCCGTTTTGCACCGCCGTTAATGATTTCCAAGGAAGACTTGGACTGGGCGATCCAAAAGATCACAAACGTGCTTCAAAACGCGTAAAAGCTTGATGCGGCAATGCTTTCCCTCGGCTTGTATGGAATTTACAAATAAAAAATTCAGCACACTCTATTTGCGCGGCGACAGTATTTTAGTATAATGTATCTTTATGTACGAAAATGAATTTCATATAACATTCATATACAAATAGAGGCTCTTTGGACAGCAAATCGGTTTCAAAGCACCGGCTTGGTTCCAATACAAGTTGCTGAAGGGGTGCAGAATAGTGAATACAAATCAAAAAGCGAATCAGCTTCAGCGCACAATGAAATCACGCCATTTGTTTATGATTTCTTTGGGCGGAGTGATCGGCACCGGGTTTTTCCTGAGTACCGGATTTACAATTAACCAGGCGGGACCGCTGGGCGCGGTTCTGTCTTATCTGGTCGGCGGTTTTATTATGTTTTTGACAATGCTCTGCTTAGGCGAGCTTGCGGTTGCCCTTCCTGTATCAGGGTCGTTTCAGACTTACGCAACCAAATTCATCAGCCCCGCTTTCGGTTTCGCATTCGGCTGGCTGTACTGGCTCGGCTGGGCGGTAACATGCGCCATTGAGTTTTTATCTGCGGGACAATTGATGCTCCGCTGGTTTCCGCATGTTCCCGTATGGGTGTGGTGCCTCGTGTTTGTCGGACTGATGTTTCTTTTGAACGCCATTACCACAAAAGCGTTCGCTGAGTCGGAATTTTGGTTTTCCGGTATTAAAATTTTAGTCATTCTGCTGTTTATTATTTTGGGCGGCGCCGCCATGTTCGGCCTGATTGACATGAAACACGGCGAGCAGGCTCCTTTCTTCTCTCATTTTTATGAGGATGGATTGTTTCCGAACGGTATTAAGGCTATGCTTATTACGATGATTACCGTAAACTTCGCGTTCCAGGGAACGGAGCTGATCGGGGTTGCCGCGGGAGAAAGTGAAAATCCCGAGAAAACGATTCCGCGCTCTATCCGGCAGACGGTATGGAGAACGCTTGTCTTTTTCGTTCTCTCCATCATCGTCATTGCCGGGATGATTCCGTGGAAGCAGGCGGGAGTGGTCGAAAGCCCGTTTGTCGTGGTGTTTGAACAAATCGGTATTCCATATGCGGCCGATATTATGAACTTTGTTATCTTAATTGCGCTGCTCTCAGTGGCCAACTCAGGCCTGTTTGCATCGACGCGTATCCTATATGCCATGGCGAACGAAGGACAAGCTTTTAAATCGCTCGGCAAAATAAATAAACGCGGCGTGCCGATGAACGCTCTGATCGTGACGCTGGCCGTCGCCTGCCTGTCCCTGCTGTCTAAGGTGGCTGCGCCGGAAGTCGTTTATATGTTTCTCTTATCATTAGCCGGACTAAGCGCGCAGGTCGGCTGGATTACGATTTCCCTGTCGCAGCTGATGTTCAGACGGAAATACATCCGCGAAGGCGGCAAAGTGGAAGACCTGAAGTTTAAAACACCGCTGTACCCGGTGCTGCCTATTATCGGGCTGACGTTAAATACGGTTGTTCTGATCAGCCTCGCATTTGATTCAGAACAGCGGCTCGCCCTTTATTGCGGCATCCCGTTCATGGCGGTGTGCGTTATCGTTTATCATCTGTATGTAAAAAAGCGTAAGCAGTCAGAAAAACAGATAGAGCTTTAAATCTTTTCGTGTCCAAGTCATCTTTGAGAAACCCGCACAGGACAACATACAACATGTTGAGGTGGAAAAACGGATGAACAAGAATATCTCAGTTATTGGAATGCCGATGGATTTAGGACAAGCACGACGCGGAGTGGACATGGGCCCGAGCGCCATCCGCTACGCGCATCTCATTGAACGGTTATCTGACATGGGGTATGCGGTGGAAGACTTAGGCGACATCCCCGTCAATCGTGAAAAACTCAAAAATGATGAAGAGCTGAAAAATCTGAACTCTGTGCTCTCGGGGAACGAGCAGCTCGCCCAAAAGGTGGACAGCGTCATTGAGAATGAGCGGTTCCCTCTCGTCTTGGGCGGCGATCACAGCATCGCGATCGGAACGCTGACAGGAACGGCAAAGCACTATAAACAGCTCGGCGTCATCTGGTACGACGCGCATGGCGACTTAAACACCCTGGAAACATCGCCGTCAGGCAATATTCACGGAATGCCGCTGGCCGTCAGCCTTGGCGTCGGGCACGACACGCTGGTAAATCTGGGCGGGTATGCCCCGAAAATCAAGCCGGAGAACGTCGTCATCATCGGCGCGAGATCGCTTGATGAAGGCGAGCGTGAATACATTAAGGAAACAGGCATGAAGGTCTATACGATGCATGAGATTGACCGCCTCGGCATGACCAAGGTGATTGAAGAAACCATTGACTACCTGTCAGACTGTGACGGCGTTCACCTCAGCCTTGACCTCGACGGCCTTGATCCGAGCGACGCACCCGGCGTAGGCACGCCTGTCGTCGGCGGCATCAGCTACCGTGAAAGCCACTTGGCAATGGAAATGCTGTATGATGCGGACATCATCACTTCAGCTGAATTTGTCGAAGTCAACCCGATCCTCGATCACAAAAACAAAACCGGCAAAACAGCGGTCGAGCTGGTGGAATCTTTGTTGGGAAAAAAACTATTATAAAATATACGCCTCCGCACTTGCGGGGGTTTTTTTGTTGCCACGAGGAAACTAGCGGGCTGTCACCCTCTTTTTAGACCTGTAAATATGATATATTTATTACACAAAATGGGAAAGGGAGGTGTCCTGACAGATGGCTGAAGTGATGGCCCACGAAACAGTTGCGAAAAAAATCAGTGACTGGTATGAGGAAATCAAAAAGCACAACACTGAATCGGCTGAGGCGTTAAGAGAACAACTGCTTACGGATCTGCAAAATATGACACAAAATCAAACGGTGCTCCTTTATTTTAATTTAATTGATTCCCGCTATAAGCTTTTGATGGAAGAGTATGAGAAAACAGACGGCATTTTAAAAACGATCCAGCTGAACGCCGATAAAGAAAAAACAGACCAGATGATTCAATACTATTATTATTTCTTTTCCGGAATGCACGAGTTTTACCGTAAACGGTTTATGAACGCCATTAATTTTTACCGGATTGCTGAAAGCAGGCTCCGGCACATACCGAATGAGATTGAAAGAGCCGAGTTTAATTATCAAGTGGCGATTGCCTATTATGAAATCCGCCAAAACTACTTTGCGATGAACCACGCGGAAAAAGCGTTGGAGATCTACAAAGCCAATGAAATGTACGCGGTCAGAGAAGCACAGTGTTTAATGGTGATCGGCTGTAACAGAATGGACTTGTTTCACTATCAGAAAGCCGAAGAGCTCCTGCAGACGGCGGTTCATCAAGCCGCCAAAGCGGGCGATCCGCATATTGAGGCGCTCGCCCACTTTAACGCAGGCATTTGCTATGAAAGACAGGAAAAGCTTGAGGAGGCGCGGATCGAGTTTGAAACGGCTCTCGATCAAAAGGAGCATTTGCAATCAGCATATTCGGTGCGGAGTCTGTACATGCTGGCCAGAGTGTTATTGAAACAGGAACAGATGGATGAGGGCCGGTTTTGGCTGCATAAAGCGCTGAATGCCGCTGAAGAAAAAAACGAGCCCGTATACACCCAAAAGCTGCGCATCTTACAGCATGTCTTTATTGACCACAATGAAGAAGCGCTTGAATCAGCTTTCGCCGAGTTAAGAAGGAAAGAGCTGTGGAGTGACGTTTCCGATTTGTCATATCAAGCCGCGGCGCATTTTAAAAAACAGGAGAATTACAAACTGGCGGCGAAGTATTTTCAGGAATCAATTGATGCCAATGACCAAATTTTGAGATTAACGGAGGGGATTCGTAATGAAAACATGTAAATTCATTGTACTCTCAGCAGCTTTGGCAAGTCTCATTTCGATTGGATTATTTGCGCAAACTGGTTCAACGGCACAAGCCGAACAAATCATAAAACCGGCGGAAAACGGAGCCTTCGGATAATACTGCATGATACCGCTTTCAGTCTGTGTTTTGTAAGGAGTGATTCAATGGCTATCACACTGCAGCCGATGACAGGACAAGAATTTCAGTCCTATCTCGCCCATTCAACCAAGCATTACGCTGAAGAAAAGGTAAAAGCGGGAACGTGGCTGCCTGACGAAGCACCGGAATTAGCGGAGCTGGCGTTTGAAGACCTGCTTCCTGACGGTTTGGAGACAGCCGATCACTATTTATGGACGCTGACATTGGACGGAAAGGAAAATGCCGGCTGGCTGTGGCTGCACGCCGATCCGGACCACCCGCAGCAGGACGCATTTATTTATGATTTCGGCCTTCATCCGCCTTTCCGCGGCAAAGGCTATGCGAAAGAGGCACTCGCAAGGCTGGAGGACAAAGCCAAAGACCTGGGTGTCCGCAAGATTTCTCTCCATGTGTTCGCTCATAACGAAACGGCGCGGAAGCTGTATGAGAAGACCGGATTTCTGGAGACGGATGTCATCATGAGCAAAAAGCTGTCATGAAAAGAGGCCCGCACGATGGGCCTCTTTTGTTATTCATCTAACAATGTCATCATGTGTTCCGGATAACGCTCGCCGGCCGCAGTGCCGATCGGAAACATCTCATCCAACTGCGCCTTCACATCCTCGGGAAGCACAATGTCGAGAGCGGCGAGGTTTTCTTCCAAGTAGTGTTTCTTTTTTGTGCCCGGGATCGGAATGAGATCATCGCCGTTTGCGAGAACCCATGCGAGCGCAAGCTGTGGCGCGGTGATATTCATTTCCCGGGCAATGGCGGTAAGTTTTTGGACGAGTCCTATATTCACCGCTAAATTGTCTCCCTGGAATCTCGGCGTTCTTCTTCTGTAATCATCGGCATCCAGCTGCTCGGTCGACGTCATCTTTCCGGAAAGAAAACCTCTGCCGAGCGGACTGTAAGGCACAAATGAGATACCGAGCTCACGGCAGGCGGGCAGCACATGCTCCTCCGCTTCCCTGCTCCATAAAGAATATTCCGATTGAAGCGCGGCAATCGGGTGAATGCGGACGGCGCGCCTGATCGTTTCTGCGGAAGCCTCTGACAATCCGATATATCTCACCTTTCCTTCGTCTATCAGCTCCTTCATGGCGCCGACAGTTTCTTCAATCGGCACCCGCGGATCAACCCGGTGCAGATAATAAAGGTCGATATAATCCGTCCCAAGGCGTTTCAGACTGGCGTCACACGCTTTTTTCACATAATCGGGCCGTCCGTTGATTTCGATAAACTCACCCTTTTCACTTCGGACATAACCGAATTTCGTCGCGAGGCACAGCTCCTTTCTGAATGGGGCGAGCGCTCTGCCGACAAGTTCTTCATTCGCACCCAATCCGTATTGATCAGCCGTATCAAACACATTCACGCCGAGATGAACGGCATGATGCAGTGTGGAAATCGACTCTTCCTCACTCTGGCTGCCATAGTATTCCGACATGCCCATGCACCCTAACCCCATTGCGGAAACCCGCATCGAACCGATCGTTCTGTCCTTCATATGTCCTCCCCCTTTCTTGTATGATAACCGGATTTCCTGATATTTGAAAATGATTTATGCATAAGATTTACATATTGTTATAAAATTTTTAAAAATCTGTAAATTGTATATTTTTTTATCACAATTTCGTCATATAATGAAAATGTGGAAAAATTATACTCAAAGAAAAGAGGCGAAGTCAATGTGTAAAAAGCTGTTCAAAGCCGTTCTCCCGTTTGCCCTGTCATTCACCATGGTTCTGTCGTTCTCCGGTTTGAATGTAAAAGCAAAAGAAACAGAAGCAGCCCGTTACGCAAAAGAAATCGCAGACCTTCAGCAGGGCACGACTCCTCAAGACGTTCTCCAATCCGCCAAAGAGCTTGCCAAACAGAAGCACGTTTCAACAGAAGCAATTCTCAAGCAGTTTCATCAAGAAATCACGGCAGACAAGGTGCAAGGAAATGTAATCGCTTCCAAAGAAGGGCTCTCTGCAATGGGCGGATCATCAGGCACAAAAAAACTTCCGAAAAGCACAAAAGGCAATATTTATTACACGAACTCATACACGGCTTATTACAACCACGGGCATGTCGGCATGTATTCATCCGCTGACAAAATTGTTGAATCCGTGCCGGGAGACGGCGTACGCCAGATTGCTTATAACGGCAGAGAAGTCGAAGACAATTCAATCGTCCAGACCGTGAAAGTCACTGATGCCCAAAAACAAGCCGCCGCTGACTGGGCCGTATCAAGAGTGGGTGATGAGTACTCCTTCAACTTCGTCAATAACAGAAATACGGGCCATGAAGGCGCCAAAAACTGCTCAAAACTGCTGTGGTCGGCATTCCTTTTAAAAGCGGGGATTGATATCGACTCTAACGGCGGCTTAGGCGTATATCCGCGCGACATCACAAGCTCGTCCTACACAACCACGATTCTGACCATTCACTAAGGAGAATAACGTGAAAAAAATCATCTGGATACCCTTAGTGATCATCGCCGCCGCAGCGGTCTTATGCTTCTTCTATTTTCGCACGGAAGATCCTGCGGAGGTTGCGAGAGACACATTAAATGACCCTGATTTTCTGAAAGATAAAGAGGCGCTGCTGTATTTCTCCACTGCCGCTGACCAAGACACGTTCGGCGGCGGAAAAAGCTACGCCCTCTTCGCCGATGAAAAAGGGCGGCTCTCTTCTTATCAAATGAAGGGGCTTGAGCTCGGATCGGCCAAAGTGCATGACGAAAGCGTGCTGCTGGAGGACAAAAAAGGAATCTACACCGTTCAGGGCGGCCTTCACACGTATAAAAGAGCGTACCAGCATACGGGAGACAGCGCGGGATATATCGAGCGGGCGAAAGGCTTTTACACGCTGTATAATTCGGGCTATGACAAGAGCGGCGGCAGCTACCGTTCAGAGCTGTACCGCCAGATTGACGGCAGGTGGAAGCAAGACGTCATTCCGCACTACATCCGCGCTTCAGGCTTTTTTAAAGATCATCTTTTCGCGCTCACGCCGACAGATGACGAAAAAGGCTATCACATCCAAGACATTCAGGCCGATAAAGAGAAGCTCCATACAAAATCAATCGCGACATGGACGTATAAAGAAGGCACGTCTGTCGAATCCCAGCTCGCCGCGGACGACAGCGCCATCGGCTTTGTCACCAGAGGGGAAAAAGCCGATCACATCTATCAAATGGTGAAAGTCATGAAACACAGCGGCGCTATCAAAACATATGACATCGCCACTTATAAAAATGACGAACAGACGATCTATGACTCCATGCCGTTCAGCTTCAAAAAAAGCTTTTTCATGGAGCAGCGCAGCTTCTATTTCGTTGACGGCTTCGGAACCGTCTACCGCATCAACCCTGAGACCGGAAAAAGCAAAAAGGCCTTCACCCTCCCCGCATCACGAATGAAGGCCGACTTCAAGGAGCTGACCCATCAAAACGGAAAGCTGTATCTGTTCACGTACAGCTACAAAAAGCCCGCCAAAATCGAATCCTTCGACCTGAAAACGGGCAAAAAACTGAACGACCTGACCATCCCAAACTTAAAAAACATCGTCACGCCGAAAAGCCATCTCAAGCTGTATGATGTGCAGGTGATGGGTGGGTTTTGAAGAGTATAAACATTTCGGAAGAGCTTGCCGCTTTTGGTAAGCTTTTTATAATGAAATCTTACTGCAAGAAAGAAGGTGTTCATTTGAAATCATTCAGTATCTTCTTATTGTTGTCCGTCATTTGTATAACCATTGTTTTTGTCATAATGAATATGTTGATTGGATACCCTGATGTGAGCAACGGGGCATTGATTATGATTGTATATATCGTTGTGACCCTCATGATAAGGCTATATAACAAGAAAAAAGCCGACCGAACATAGAGATAGAGGAATTTAGAGGGAGCCGATGAAGAAAAAGCTTGCCGCGGTGACCGTCACCCGTAATAACCAACTCTTTTTTAAACGGCGGAAGGCTGGACTGGATAGATGTATGCTCTACACTGCTGGCGTATCTATTAGGAATTCTGTTCGTCCTTCGCTTAGAAAAAAGAGAAAACACGTAAAGAGCCGGATGCTGAAAACACCGGCTCTTTTTGCGCGTGATTTGCCGAATTGTGGATAAAACTCAGCCCGAAGCACTACTAACATGTGTATAAATAGGTTATATTGAAAAGAGAACAATTGCCGCGCGCAAAAGAAAACCGGAGGACGTAACTATGAAAACCGCTTATTATTCTTGTGAAGAACATATCGAAACCGTGCTGGACATGTACATAGATGATCATGAGCTTCCGCCCGAAATCAGAAAAATCGAACATACTAACAGTTTATCCACAGCCTGTGAATTATGTGGGGACACTGCAACATATCTAGTAGGGAACGAATGATCCTACACAAAATACAGAAAAGATATCCACAATTGTGGACAATATATATGAATAACTTGTTTCTAAAGTGGGGATGACCTGTGAATATCAATATTGTGACCATCGGAAAACTAAAAGAAAAATACCTCAAGCAAGGCATTGAAGAATACAAAAAACGACTCTCAGCCTACGCAAAAATCGACATCATCGAACTCCCGGACGAAAAAGCGCCGGAAAACCTGAGCGACCAAGACATGAAAATCGTCAAAGACAAAGAAGGCGAACGCATCCTGGCCAAAATCAGCCCGGACACCCACGTCATCGCCCTCGCCATCGAAGGAAAAATGAAAACATCCGAAGAACTGGCCGATACAATAGATAAGCTGGCGACTTATGGAAAAAGCAAAATCACCTTCGTCATCGGCGGCTCACTAGGACTAAGCGACGCAGTGATGAAGCGATCGGATGAAAAGTTGTCTTTCTCGAAAATGACGTTTCCTCATCAGCTGATGCGGCTGATTCTGGTGGAGCAGATTTATCGGGCGTTTCGGATTAATCGTGGGGAGCCGTACCATAAGTAGATAGCGATTTGGAGTAAAATATAAACATACAGTAATAAACATTTATTAACTATATATCCATTATTTAAAAAATATGTGTTTGACTATTCCGTAAAAATTTTATCGAAGGGGGCAAAAATGATAAAGTTAAAGAATCCATACAGTCGTAATAGACTAAGTTTGAAGGAAAAATTCAATGAAAAATTTACTGGTATTATCGTCCCTTATATTAAAAGGATTCCTTCGGATGGGGACCGGAACAAAAAGTCAAAATATATACCTAAAGTGTTAAAATATGCAAAAATTACCGTAAAAGGTGGGGAAAGAGACAAAATCAGTACCGCTGAAATCCCTAAAGACATTGACTTAGATTTGCTTTCTATATATATAGCTGAATATATACCAATTGAGAATGTGGATATGCTTAATAAAGGACTAAAAAAACTGGTAAAAAATTATCCATACGGTTTTCAACATGGACAAGCAGAGAATGTAGATGAATTTTGTAATGAGGTGAAAAAGAGTATTCATGGAGGACGTTGGAGTAACTTTGGCTTTATAGATCTTACTAACGAGAAAAAAGTTTCAGATTTTGTAAATGACATTCACATCCATGGAACACACTTATCTTCATCTTCAATTATTTTGCAATTTGTCATAAATCCCTCTGATAAATTCATTAGTGAATATAAGAAGTTAATTGAAAGTGATATAAAAGAGGGGCATTCATTTGACCTTAGTTTCAAAAACTTTTTTAAGTTTTGGGGCGGGAAAGGATTATCAGGTGATATTGTAAAGAATCAGATGTTAGAAGATTTAATTATAGAACTAAAATGGAGGACAATGAAAGAAATTAGTAAATACTTTCCCTTATATTTCACAAAAAATAAACTGATTCCTCCAAGTATTGAAGTCTACAAATTGAATCAGACTTCTTGTGTTTTTAAACACGGTGAAAATGAGAAAATAAGTTCATTCTGGGGTTCTATGGGAATGGATAGTGCATTTAGCGATATATCTAAGGATGGTTACTGGCAGTTATTTAATGAAGGAAGAAAGCCACATCTTATTGATAGTTCATTAAAGGTTACTTGTAACTCAACAATAAAACGGGAACCAATGTATCATTCATTTGAATTTCAGATTGTTTATATGTTAGAAGAATTTGTGAAGCTACTCCTACCGACTATGGTGATGAGAGAGTATGCTGTAGATACAAGTAAAAAGATTGCTATAAAACAAAATAACACTTTTTCATCAATACAAAAGGAAAAACCCAAGTATCATAAATTGATAAATATAAGGTATGAATTAGAACGAAACTTGCAGATTCTTAAAAGATTTAAAAATGAAATTGGCAATAACTACTTTGATAAAGTAAAATCTGAAATAAATAAAATAGCTGAGTTCGAACCATCTTATCCTAAATATAATAATTTGAGTACAACTGAAATGATTATCGAGAACACTAAGTATTATATTGATAAAACATCTGAACATTCACAGCATTTTGCAAAAATGATAGATGACACGGTTCGATTGCTTGAAATTAAAACAAACAACTCTCTAAGAAGAAGGTCCTTTGGACTTTCAATTTTTACGGTTATATTATCCATAGCAGCAACTACATTTGCAGGTCTTTCATTGTTCTATCAGTTAAGTGATGAAAAGCAGAATAAAATAGTCAGCTTATTCAGTCCTTTTATAGATTTGTTGCAATACTTTTTTTGGAGATGTTTATAAATTAGACAAGTAAAAGGAGAGTGTTAAAAAAAATCTATCTTTTCTCTGTATTCTCTTTATTATCTTTAAGGGAAATTAGGATTTAATTGCTCACTCACTTTTAAAGCGTTAAGGTGAGCTTTAAAGTAGTGAGGATTAGAATATAAAATAAACTGCATTCTTTAGTTAGTGCAGTTTATTTTTTAATTAACTTGGATGTTGAGAGGAGAAACTATCATCAATGAATAGAGAGAGTAATAAAAGATTATATGTTGAACTACTTAGAGGTAATTTTGAAAAAATACTAAGTGAATTAGATTTAGTATATAAATTAACTCATAGCGGTGAGAAAGGAAAAGAAGCAGAAGAGATATTAAAGAACTTTCTGAAAAAATATTTACCTAAAAAATACAGTGTAACAACTGGATTTGTTCATACAGATTTGGGAATAAGTAATCAGAGTGATATCCTTTTATATGATGCAAATAATTATCCTCCTCTTTATTCTGGTTATGCAAACCAAATAATTCATATGGGTAGTTTAAGAGCAGTAATTGAATGTACTATGAGGTTAAATAAGAAAAAGATTGAAGAAGATAATAAAAAAGTAAATAATCTAAAAGCTTTGTATAGAAATGATGTTGAAATTAGACAATCTTTGAGTAGAGAGCCTTTAGCAGTATTATTTGCATATAAATCCGAAGGGAGTATATTAGAACATCTTAATCGATTAGAAGAAAAGAATTTTGATATAGTATTTTGTGCAGATGGACAACTTTATAACCTTATTTCTGAAGCTAATGAGTATTCGAATAATGTAGTTGATAATGTATTTTCAGGAGAAACAGTACATGGATATACATTTACTAAAGAGCAACATTCATTCTCTTTATTTTATTCATTTTTGATAGACTATCTGAATAGAATAACTAGTGATATTAATAAATATAAAATGGTTTATGAATATTCGAAATCATCTATATATGTTGATTATAAATAGAAAATTTTCTTTCTCAAATAGATATTATCACGAGAGCATTACCTTTAGTAAGTAAGAGTACTTCAGGATTAGTAGAAGGAAATTCTCAAAGATTAGGTCTATATTTTATATCGTTTGGTACCAAATTTATTAAATAGTAAAATATTGTAAGTATATCTTTGCTTAAGAAATTATTATTTGGGATGTACTTCAAGAGGAGAGAGAGAATGGACTTTAATTTAGTAAATCTTAAAAAAGATTATTTAGAGGGGAAAGTTGTGCCTTTTATTGGTGCAGGATTATCCGTTCCTTTTAAAGTTCCGACCTGGAAGGAGTTAATCGAGGATATTACTGCTAAATATGCAGTTGGTGACTTTGATTTTGTTAGAGCGGCAGTAGATGTATTACTAGCAAGAAATGATTACTGGGATGCAATTGACCAAATAAAAAAGTTCATGAGCTTGGACGATCAAGATATACAGTCTTTAATAATAGAAATAATTGAAGAGAAAAAAATTCATATAGATGATGAATCTCTACATAATTATGTGG
Source organism: Bacillus sp. NEAU-CP5 (assembly GCF_026420705.1). Taxonomy (NCBI): domain Bacteria; kingdom Bacillati; phylum Bacillota; class Bacilli; order Caryophanales; family Bacillaceae; genus Bacillus; species Bacillus sp. NEAU-CP5. The sequence goes on from NZ_JAPMOV010000004.1 coordinate 123,745, forward strand.
ATATAGGAAAAATGGATTTTAAGTTATTTCTAACTACTAATTATGAAAACTTACTTTATAAATATATTAATTGTGAAACATACCCTATGCTTTTAAGAGATATAGATTTTAGTACACAAACATTATTTGACAAAAAACGGGTGTTTCATCTGCATGGTTATTTGTCTAATGCAGGATCAATTGTAATTAGTAGGGATAGTTATAAAGATCTTTATAATGATGAAAAGTACAATAATCTACTTAAGGCTGTGACAAGTACAAAGAAGTTGTTGTTTATGGGATTCTCATTCGATGATCAATTTATTCAGAAGTTAATATTGGACCACAGAGAGTTCTTCAAAGGACAACATTATATTCTTCTGGATAATCCTCCTGATTTTAGAGTTAAAGAGCTTAAAGATAAGTTTGGATTAACAACAATTAAATATAACTCGGAAAATTCATCTCATCCTAAAGAGATAAGGAAAGTTTTAGGTTTGGTAGCAGAGCGAAAAAATGAGGATGATACAGATAGTAATACAAAAGAAGGGGAAAATTGTGAAATCATTGACAATAAACTGTTGATAACTGGTGCTAAAATATCAGACATGGATAAAAATGTCGAGAGTAATCTCTTTTATAAGAAATTAAAGGTTGAAAACATTACGTCTGGACTTATAGACTTAAGTTCATTATTTTATGTCGCTGCTGAAAGTTATATTCGTGAGCTTAAAAATAGTGGTATGTCTATTGGAGTAATTGATATTTTATTGGGGAAGGTCTTCATTAAATATAAAGAAAAATACTCAGACACATATGAAAAATTCGGTAATAGTCAGCAATTTGTTGAAGTTGTTCATGAAACATTAAAAAAGTTAGATTTAGGTAGACGATCGAAATTGTTCAGTGAAAATGAAGTTTCTGACGAGGATGAAAATAGAGGATTAATTCACATTTTAGCTGATGATGAAAAAAGAGATATTTGGTGGGGGGAGAAACGAATCAAATGAGTAATTTTAATAATGAATATTCTTTTGTGCCACCATCAATTAGGTTGTTGTTTGATAACAGTCAGTTAGAGATGATAAAAACCCTATGCCTTCTATACTCATTTTATCAAAAAAGTAAGAGGAAGTTTGTAAAGGTATCAGACATTGTTTTTTATTATAGCCTTGTAAACTTCGGAATGATAAAGCTTATCGAAATTGATGGAGAAAGAGAAGAAGCCTCAAGGAATTTATATTATAGATATGAACAAGGAATTAACCAAATAATTTTAGAAATGGTGCACTTAGACTTTATAGAAGTAAAGGGAAATCTAACTTCAAAAGCATCACAAATAGGAATGCGTTTAACTCAAAAAGGTAATGAGTTCCTCAATAATCTAGAATTGAATAGTTTTCCTGACTTGATAAATGAATATTCTAACATAATCAGTTTAATTGAAAATAATCCAGAAAATAACAATAAATTAAAGGGAGTGATAAAATGATTTTAAATAAGTTAATTCTTCTTGGTACTAGATATAAAAGAACCCTTGATTTTGATAAAGGTTTAACTATAATCAGGGGGGACAGAACATCAGGAAAGTCATTAGTACTAAGTTTAATAGATTATTGTTTGGGGAAAAGTGACAGTATTAAACTTAAAGTTCAAAAAGAATTAGCCCAGCATTGTGATCGAGTTTTTCTTGAAATAAGCATAGAAGATGAAATCTTTACTTTAAGCAGATCACTTAAGCAAAAGCAATCAAAGATAAGCATATATTTTTGTAATGTTGATAACATTAACGGTTATATACCAAAGAATGTGGAAATTAAAGAAGCAATACAAATTATAATGGGAAAACTTAATATTAATGAATACAAGCGTACTAAATATAAAGCCCATAGTACCGAACAGGAACTAGAAACAATATCCTTTAGAGATATTTTTAGATATGTGTATATAAAGCAACATTCTCTTGGGACGGGTAACTTTTTAGATAATAACGCAACATTTAAAAAAAATAAAAACCCTTATGCATTTGAAATGATTTTTAATTTAGTGGAATCTGATAAAGACCAATTAAACGAACAACTAGTTAACGCAAAAAATAGAGTAGAAACTATAAGAAGAGAAAAAACAGGTTTAATTTCTTATTTAGAAGATAAGGAAGCAAGTGATTTTGGTAGTTTGCAAAGTGAAGTCGATTTAATTCAAAAGGAGATTACTAAGCAAAAAAAACAAAAGGAAGTAATTCTTAATGAACATAAAGATGGCGTTAATAGTGAAAACGTTATGTACATAAAATTAAAAGATAGGTTAATCGAAATAGCAAATCAGATTTTTATTTATGAAAAACAAAAAAAAGATTTAAGGATGTCTATTGCTTCAAAGAGATTTCTATTAGGAGAGTATGAAAAAGAAAAATCTGAAACTGATGCAACAATGGAAATTAATTATCACTTGGTTGTTGAAGATCATAAAATAGAATGTCCATTGTGTCACTCAGCAGTTATTAGTCATATGCACCAAGAAAATAAACCCACTCAGAAGATATTAAATAAAATTCAAAGAGATATAATAAATAAAATGAAGCTTGTAAATAAGTTAATTGAAAATGACTTGAAAGAGATAGAAGGAATTAACACTAAAATCTTCAGTCTTAACAAGGAGCGGGAAATACTAAGCAATGCTATCGGTGAGTTCAATAAAAAGACATCTGTTCCATATCTTTCTCAAATTGACAGTATCAATAGTATCATCAATAGTTATAATAAAAAGAAAGAAATTACAGATGAATGTATAAGAATTCATCGTAAAATAGATGAAAAAAATAATCTTATTGATGATTTAAATGCCCAAATTGGAAGATTAGAAAGTGATTTGGAAAATTTAAAGGTTAGTGAGGATGAAAAAAAGAGGATATTTGACTATTTAAATGATAAGTATAAATCTTATATGGAAAGGTTGAAGTACAATACAAAAAATACATATATTGATTTCGACAATTATACTCCATACCATGATGGAGCAAGTGTTTTTGAACATGAAAGTGGAGGTCTTCTGGAATGTATGCAAATATCTTTTTTAGCAGCAATAGTGTCTAGCAAAGATAGAGGTTATGCAAAAGGACATCCAGGGTTTTTATTATTAGATTCCATAAGTAAGTATCTGGGAACTATCCGAGTTGAAATGGACGAAGAAGAAAAGAATAATAAGAACAGAATCAATGATCCAGAAGTATATGAAGAAATTTATAAAATTTTTGTTGAATTAAGCAAAAACCACCAATTGATCATTGTTGATAATACGCCACCGAACAGTTACAAAAAATATTCAAAATATACGTTCTTATCTGGTCAAGAAGGATTAGTCAATCAATATGTTAATGAATTTGATTACATTGAAGAATAATCAGACAATAACAAACTAAATAGAAATATGAATGAATAATGAAAGACATCAATATCGGGAATATATTTATTAGATATATTCCCAAGTTTTATTGAAGTAATAATGAGACAAGAGAGAATTTTCTAAAATGTTTCTATAATATTCGATAGAAAAAGATAATTCAAAATAAAAGCAACATGAGAACGTCCAGACCTTTTAAACCCTCAAGACCTATCACGGGGATTGCCTTTAGCGTCAATATGAACATCTGCATGATTGAACGTCATCTTCAGCTCACTGTCGTTGAGGTTTTCAACTTTGTATGTAGCTTGGGATGCTGCGGCAGCCGCAGCATGGGGTAAAACCGGGAGGGCAAAGGCACCTACTAGGAATACCAAGGCTGCCAGTTTCACTGCGGTTAGCTTCATTCTGTTTTGCATAATTGATCCTCCTCCTTTGGTTGCCATACTAACAAAGGCAATCTGCATCTTAAACCCTTACCATATAAAATGATAAAAAATTCACCCAATTTCATCACATTAACCAACACGGTTTGTATGTTTCCCTTCGAAAGTCATAGGAGAGCAGGGTTCATATCTGATGCGAAGTTATCAAGGAGGGAAGAAACCAGAAGAGCCCAGAGAAGCACCTTTATTGCAAACAACAGCTTCTTTCGCTTTTTCCATACGACAGTATAAATCCCTTTGCGTAACGGAAACCTAGTGGAAAAGGTTTCTGAAAGGAGGGGGCGTATGATGAAAAGTGAAAAAATTCAAAACAAAACATCTTTGGTTTGGAAGATGGCGATTGCCTCTGCGGTTGCTTGGGAAGCGGCAAAACTGGCGGGCTCTGATCATCCCTATTTAGCGCCTCTATCTGTTATCTTATGTTTACAGCCAACGATAGATCAGTCGATTCGCTTTTCTTTTCATCGTATTGCGGGAACTGCGATTGGGATCATGCTAACGTCCTTTCTTGTCAGTCACTTGCCAATGAATGGCTGGATGCTGGGGCTGTTCCTGTTAGGCGGTACTTACATTGCGAAGTGGTTGCGAATAGATGTAACGGTTTTACATCAGGTAGCGCTCACCATTTTGTTGGTCTTTACGTTTGAACGGAACTCTAAAGATTATGCATTCGACCGAATAATCGATACGGTGATCGGCGTCATCATCGCCATTCTGGTTCACATGTTCCTTTTTCCGCCGGACTACACAAAAAAGGCAGCGGACTCTTTTCAAACATTGGCTCGTCAGCTTTCCGGCACACTTTCAGACCTCTCCAAATGGGTGCAATCAGAGTGGGGACAAGGAAAAGGGAACCTCATGGCGTATAAAATGAACAATCTTCTGCAAGAGCTGCATACGGCAAAAGAGATGCTGCAAACAGCCTCTGACAGCTTAAAATTCAACCCCGTCAGAAAAAAACATAAAATCATCATTTCAAGCTATCAAATAGAGATGCAAAAGTTGAACGCCGGATTTGAGTATCTATCAAATATAGTGGAAACGTTAAAAGAATGGGAAAAAGAAGGAGCTTTATCTTCAAGTGACAAAAGGGAGCTGGGGAATGATTTACAAGTGTTAAGTGAATACTTTGCGGGCTTTAAAGGCATACAGCAGGGTGAAACAGACAACTGGAAACAGAAGGAACAGAGCGTGTTATTGGAATCTCTCCGCTCCGACATGCTGTCGCACCCGCCGCCCGGTCATAAGGTCTATAAAGACTCTTTTTTTTTAGAAACGAAGAAATTGCTGAAGCGTTTGTAATGTTTTCCGGAAATAAAGAATACGGATATACAGACGCAGATATGATCAGGTAAAAGCGGGGGACATGAGATGGATGATATACACCGGATTTTGGATGTCATCGCCAATTCTAAAAAAACTAAGGTACTGGCTACCATCATTAAAACAGAGGGGTCCGCTTATAAGAAAGAAGGGGCCTCCATGCTGATTTTAGGGGATAAAACAAGAGTCGGAATGTTATCCGCCGGTTGTCTGGAAGAAGACCTCGTTGAACGGTCGGAACAGGTCTGGACTGCAGGAGAGCCGTTGATTGTCCGCTTTGATATGAGCTCGGAAGACGATTTATCCTGGGGACAGGGCGTTGGCTGTAATGGTGTTTTGACGGTTTTACTTGAGCCTGTAAAAGGAGAATTGGAACGACATCTGATGACAGTCAAGACATGCTTAGATGAAAAAAAGTCTGTGACCCGAATGAAACGATTCACTAAAACGTTAGAGCCGAAGGAAGATCTGTATATAGCTGAAGACGGCAGCGTGTTTGGAACCGGGGATGTTATGGAACAAGGCCGTATTCAAAAACTGAGACAGACGGAAAAGGGAATCAAAAGGGATGAACATACCTCTGATTTATTTTTTATCCATCAGATGGTGCCAAAACCTTGTTTATATGTCTTCGGAGCAGGGGAAGATGCGAAGCCGTTAGTTTCGTTGGCAGCTCGTGCGGGTTTTCATGTGACGGTGATTGACTGGCGCCCCGCTTTATGTCATCACGGCCATTTTCCTGAAGCCGGCCATTTGATAACGGGAGCACCGGAAGAAGTCATGAAAGGGCTGAGCATGACAAAAAGGGATTTTGTTGTCATTATGACGCACAGCTTTCAAAAAGATCAGATCATTTTACATACAATAAAAAACGAGAATGTGTTTTATAAAGGCGTTTTAGGCCCCAGAAAGCGCACGGAGCGGCTTTTAGGGGGGGCTGAGATTCCGGAAGATATACATTCCCCTATCGGACTTCCCATCGGGGCACAAGGCCCTGAGGAGATTGCTGTAAGTATTGTCGGCGAGATGATTCAAAAAATGCGAAAACAAAGGTCAGCTTTATGAAAACAGCAGCCATTTACCTGGCAGCCGGTACAAGCAGACGCATGGGGACGGATAAGCGAAGTTTATTTCTCAATGGCGTCTCTTTGGGAAGTATGGCTCTTAAAAATGCCTTGTTATCTGAATTAGATCATATTTTTGTTATTACGGGAAAGGGAGATTCACTGCATTGGCTTTCGGATTTTTTCTTTTTAGATCCCATGTCAAATAAGTGGAGCCAGGCAGAATGTGAGCAAGCGGGTATGGGCCAAGGCCATTCTATACAATGCGGTTTACAAAAAGCGGCAGCGTACGAGGCTGACGCCGTTATCATTCTCCTTGCAGATCAGCCGTTTGTCACCTCAGATATCATCAATACGTTAATTGATTCCTATCAAAAGGAGCGCCGCTATTTATTTATCGCCGCTGAAAATCAGCATCTTCCTATGCCCCCTATTTTATTCTCAAATCAATGTTTCCCGGTATTGCATCAGTTAAAGGGAGATCAGGGCGCCCGGCATGTGATCCGTGAAAGTATGATCAAGGCGGGAAAAATGATCAGCCTTCAAGACCCTTTGCTTTTTTATGACGTCGATACAGTTGAAGATTATACGCTGCTGCTGAATAAATTCGGGGAGTGAATGAGTTGGAGTATATCGGGAAGAGTGTCATTCGGAAAGAGGCCCTTGAAAAAGTGACGGGTAAAGCGAAATATACGGATGATTTTCAAGAAACAGGGACGTTGCACGCAAAAATGCTGACCAGTCCATATGCTCATGCCGATATTGTGTTGATGGACTTTTCAGAAGCTTGGAAGATTCCCGGTGTGAGAGCGATATTGGGTGACGAACCTTTTCCGCTTGCAGGTGAAGAAATTAAAGACAGATCGCCGATTGCTTATAAAAGGGTCAGATACCATGGTGAGCCGGTTGCTGTTGTTGTTGCGGAAAATCCGATTACAGCTAAAAAGGCCGCGGATGCCATCAAAGTATCCTATAAACCTCTTCCCGTCGTCAATTCCCCCCGTGAGGCCTTTCAAAAGGATGCGCCACTCGTCCATGAACATGCGGACCGCTATGAGAAGACAAAAGGTGTATTCCCGGTTCCGAAGACAAATATCGCAAACGTGGATAAGGTTAGAAAAGGAAATATTGTAGACGGGTTTAGGGAAAGTGATGTGACAGCAGAATTCCAGATTTCCTTTAACCCTTCTGATCACGCTGCGATGGAGACAAGATGCTCGATCGCTGAAATTCGGGCGGATGAGGAGATTATCATTACCACATCCTCTCAAGCTCCTTTTGCCATTAAAAAATTAATGCAGTGGTATTTTGGAATTGAACCCGGAAAGGTTATCGTCAAAACGCCTTTAGTAGGAGGAGCGTACGGGGGAAAAGCAGCCGTTCAGTTAGAGGTGATTGCCTATTTGGCCTCAAAAGCAGTCGGAGGCCGGCCCGTCAAATTGTTTAATACGAGAGAAGAGGATATGATCACATCTCCCGTTCATGTAGGATTGGATGCCATTGTCAAATTAGGAGCCACAAAGAATGGAATTTTAAAGGCGGCGGACATTCAGCTTTTATTTGATGGCGGAGCATACTCTGATAAAGGAGTGGACATCAGCCGGGCTGCGGTGGTTGATTGTACGGGTCCGTACGCTATCGACCATATATCGTGTGATTCATATTGTATGTATACGAATCACCCATATCCAAGTGCATTCAGGGGCTACAGCCATGCTGAAGTGTTATTTGCTTTTGAGCGGACGATGGATGTATTGGCGGAAAAGCTGAACATGGACCCGTTAGAACTTCGCTATAAAAATGCCATTCGCCCCGGTGATACCACACCGACTCAAGTTCTTCTCAATTCAAGCACGGTCGGAAATGTGCCGAAATGTATTGAAAGATTGAAGGAATTAATGAATTGGGACGAGGGACAGCGAATTGAAATCGACGGCCGGAAGATACGGGCGAAGGGAATCAGCTGTATTTGGAAAACCTCAACATTTGATACAAATGCAACATCCGGGGTTCTTTTAACCTTTAATCCCGATGGAAGCATTAATTTGATGTCAGGGGTAGTGGAAATTGGAACAGGGACAAAAACAGTGCTAGCCCAAATCTTAGCGGAACGAATGAAAATGGATATAAGCAAAATTCACGTAAAAATGCTTGTAGATACACAAACAACACCCGAGCATTGGAAAACCGTAGGGAGCAGAGGGACGTTAATGGCCGGGAGAGCCGTACTGAATGCAGCGGAGGAAGCCATTCGAAAGCTTAAGGACGCGGCATCATGTGTGTTGCGGGTTCCTGTCGAGGAATTGGAAGTGGCCGACGGAAAGGTTTATTTTATAGATCATCCTTCTGTACATGTTGACATAAAAGACATTGCTTACGGATATACGTTTCCGAATGGAAATACCATTGGCGGCCAAATCATTGCGAGCGGCAATTATACACTAACCCGGATGACGAATTTAGACCGGGAAACGGGAAGAGGAAAGCCGGGACCCGAGTGGGCTGTCGGTGCTCAGGGAATTGAAGTTGAGTTGGATAAGCGGGATTATACGTATCGGATTACAAAAGCCTATTCTGTTGTGGATATAGGAACTGTACTGAATGAAAAAGCTGCAAGGGGTCAAGTGATGGGGGGGATGAGTATGGGAATCGCATTCGGAGGAAGAGAAACCTTTGTATTTGATTCATATGGCAGAGTATTAAATCCTCAGCTTAGAACATACCGCCCCCTTCACTATGGAGAGCAGCCTGAATATATCATTGAATTTGTTGAAACCCCCCATGTGATTGCGCCTTATGGAGCGCGCGGCGGAGGGGAACACGGACTGCTGGGGATGCCGGCCGCATTGGGAAATTGCCTTTCCGCCGCTTTAGATGTCCAATTGAATCAACTTCCTCTCATTCCCGAACAATTATGGAGAACGCAAGAGGGGTGGAAAGATGATACCGTTTGATTTTGACTATTTTAAACCGAAGACCATTCAAGAAACAATCAATCTATTTCACTCTCTTGCGGCCGAAAAGAAAACACCAATGTATTATTCCGGCGGGACGGAAATTATCACGTTAGGAAGGCTGAATATCGTCTATACGGATGCGGTGATAGATATGAACGCGCTTCCGGAATTTCACGCCATCCGTTTTTATGAACGTTATCTGGTGATCGGAGCGGGCGTGTCATTAACGAAACTGGAGGAAGAAAATCCATTTCCGCTTTTAAGTAAAACGGTAAGTGAAATTGCGGATCGGACGTCTCGAAATAAAATCAGCCTGGGCGGAAACATTTGCGGGGGCATCTATTACCGTGAGGCCGTGCTGCCGTTGCTGATTTCTGATAGTTTGCTAGGGATTGCAGGGAGAGCGGGGATTCATTACCGCCCCATAAATAAAGTATTTAACAAGGAAATACAATTGCAAAAAGGTGATATTTTATTTCATATCGTTGTCGATCGAGCGTATGTTGACCAGCCGTTTGTCAGTATCAAAAGAAGACAGCAGTGGAATGTCGGATATCCATTGGTGACAGTCTGTGCGCTGAAAAAAGATGATGAGATCAGAATGGCCTTCAGCGGCGTATGTCCATTTCCGTTTCGTTCTGCTGAAATGGAGGCTGTGCTTAACGATAAAAGCTATTCATTAGAAGATAGAGTGCGCAGGTCTTTACAGTATGTACCCAAACCCGTTCTTGATGATGCGGAAGGCTCAAGTGAATACCGAATATTTGTCTTGCAACATACAATTTTAGATGCCTTACAGGAATTAGAAGGAGGTCCAAATGTCTGATCCTATTACGTTGAAAGTAAATGGCGAGGAAAGACAGATGACGGTCAGACCGGCTGATACTTTGTTATTTGCTCTTCGTCTTCGTCTCGGATTAACTGGTGCAAAACCGGGCTGCTTAAATGGGGATTGCGGCGCCTGTACGGTATTAACGGACGGGGTGCCGATGAAATCTTGCTTAATGCTTGCGGCAGAAGGGGAAGGAAAGGACATTACGACAATTGAAGGACTGATCAATACGCCGATTCAAAAGGCTTTTATTGAAAAATTCGCGTTTCAATGCGGTTATTGCACACCGGGTTTTCTCATGAATTGTCATGCTTTAGTGAATACTGAGCCGAATGCAAGTGATGACACGATAAAAAATTGGCTGGAGTCCAATATTTGCAGATGTACGGGTTACAGGGAGATTGAAGAAGCGGTTAAATCCGTTTTACATACAGGGAAAGGGACTTCTTAGTTCGCAACTGTAAAAAAGAGCCCAGAGAATTATCTCTGAACTCCATATTCTTCACTTCATATACCGATACTCCCGCAGTTTCTCCAAAATCGCCACTTCTTTCATCAGTTCTTCACCGACGTTTGTTTCTTTCACTTTCTTCCGCTCCAGCTCTTTGTCGACTAATCGTTTCACTGTTAAGACGTCGGTTCCCGTGTTCAGCACTTCGGCCTTGGAGTTAAAGTGTTTATGGGCGACGAGCTGCATGCCGTAGGAGTTGTATAAAAGCGTGTAGCCGGCGATGCCTGTTGTGGATTGGTAGGCTTTGGAGAAGCCGCCGTCGATGACGATCATTTTTCCGTTTGCCTTGATCGGATCTTCGCCTTCGATTTCTTTTACCGGTGTATGGCCGTTGATGATATGGCCGTGATCCGGGTTGAGGCCGAATTCCTTCAGGATGTTCCGGCAGGTTGCTTCGTCTTCACGCAAATAGTAATACGGGTTTTTCTTTTCTTTATGCGTTTCCTTCTCTTTAATGAAATACCGCTCAAAGGTTGTCATGGCGCGTTTTCCGAAGAGGGAGGAGTATTCGCCTGTCCATAAGTACCAAGTCATATCTGTCGCCAGATCATCGGTTTCTTCCGGATGGGCAAACGCTTCTCGTAAGAACCGCTCAAATACATCTAGCAGCTCTCGGCCCGCATAAGCTTTATCCTCTATCATCATCGTTTCCATGCTGCCGTTTTCATCGACGGGAATACAGCCGTGAATCAACAGGTTGCCGTTATATTTTAAATAAAGGCTGCCTTTTTTCATCATAAAATTCATATGGCGGCCCAGCTTTTCGGAGTTCTGAACAGAGAACAGCAGCTTGTCCATGACTTCTGCTTCTTCTTCTAACAGCTCATCAGGCTGTTTAGGATTCACCGTCGCAAAGCAGATGTTTTCCAGTTGATATGTTTTTCCGTTCAGCGTGATTTCATTGCGGTCATAATCGACCTTTTCCAGTAACAGCCGTTCCTCCATATTAAAGTTCGGCCGTCTCTTAATAATCGGGCTCTCAAGCTTGAATTGGATCATCGCGATCGCCTGATGAATTTTTGTGATTTGTTTAATCTCATCTTCCGGTCTGTTTTCGTCCGCTTTCGGGCGGAAAGACGGGTTATCATCGTAATATTTTTCGGCAAGGTTCAATAGCGGTCTCAGATTGATGCCGTAAACGTCTTCAATAATATCCAGATTGTCATAGCGGGCACAGATGCGGATAATGTTTGCCAGGCATACTTTTGAGCCGGAATAAGCGCCTATCCAGAGAACATCATGATTCCCCCATTGAATATCCACTGAATGATAGTTGATCAGTTCTTCCATGATTTTATCCGGCTGCGGTCCGCGGTCGTAAATATCGCCGACAACATGCAGATGGTCGACCACCAATCGCTGCGTGCTGTAGGCAAGACCGGTGATCAGCTTATCGGCCTGGCCGAGCGCAATGATCTGTTCTATGATTTCGGAATAGTATTGTTCTTTGTTGGCGGCTTGTTCTGTTTTGTACAGCAGCTCTTCAGAAATATAAGCAAATTGGGCGGGCAGTGCTTTGCGCAATTTGGAGCGGGTGTACTTGGAAGAACAATAAGAAACGAGCTTAATCATCCGATGAATCGTTTCTTTATACCACTCATTTAATGCCTCTTTCGTATCAAAGTCATGTTTGATCAGCTTTAGTTTGTCCTCAGGGTAATAGACCAAAGCCGCCAGTTCATCAATTTCTCTATCGTAAATGACGCCGCTGAAAATATCGCGGATCTTCTCTTTTACTCTTCCTGAACCGTTCCGCAGCACGTGCTGGAATGCCTGATACTCCCCGTGCAGATCACTGACGAAATGTTCGGTTCCTTTCGGCAGGTTCAGTATCGCTTTCAGATTAATGATTTCCGTGACCACTTTTTCTTCACAATCGTATTTTTGTGCGAGCAGATCTAAATATTTGGTTTCCAATCTCGTCCATCCCCTTTTTATTTACGAGCCATTGTATGGTAAGGTGAATTTAAAGTATGACATAAAGTTTACATCATTAGACCTTATATGATAGTACCGCAAATCGCCTTTTTGAGACAATGAAAACGGAAAATACGGCGCTTCAGGCATCGAAAATTGGACCGGGATAACGCCGTGAGCTCATCCCCCTATTGACAATGAATTCAACTTCCATTAAAATAAAAAGTTAGCTGATAGGTATTTCTATCAGAAACTCAATACGTAGCAGGCTATGATTGCTGTGGGTCGCACTACAGCAGGAGCGGCTTCTGGAGAGACCGCGGGTTTTCCGCGGCGCCGAAGGGTTCACAATCTCAGGCAAAAGGACAGAAGAGTACCGAATATGTATTTGTCATGCTGTTGATTGTCAGCGGCGCAGATATAATTTGATATTCTTATGACCATGAGATTGGAGGGCATCCAATCTCTTTTTTTATTGGCTTTTTTTGCTCGTCGTTCACTAGAGAGGTAAGGAGGAGTCAGATGTGGAGCAGCGAGAGCTAAAGAGGGACTTATCGAATCGGCACGTGCAGCTGATCGCCATTGGCGGCACGATCGGCACCGGATTGTTTTTAGGGTCCGGTAAGGCGATTCAGCTGGCGGGTCCTTCTATCATCTTTGCGTATTTTATTGTAGGTATTGCGCTTTTTTTCGTCATGCGGGCGCTGGGAGAACTGCTGTTATCTAAAGCGGGCTACCAATCATTAACGGATATTGCCGAGGCGTACTTAGGGCCGCGTGCAGCATTTGTCACCGGCTGGACCTATTGGTTTTGCTGGATTATGACGGCTATGGCGGATGTGATCGCCGTCGGTGTGTATGTGAAATATTGGTTTGATATTCCGCAGTGGATTCCGGCACTTATCTGTTTGCTCATTTTATTAGGGCTTAATCTGTTAACGGTTAAGATTTTTGGAGAATTGGAGTTTTGGTTCGCCTTAATTAAGGTAGTCACGATTCTCGCGTTAATTGTCATCGGTGTAGTTCTGCTGGTGATTGGGTTCAAAACGCATACCGGAACGGTTTCAGCGGCGAATCTGTGGGAGCACGACGGCTTGTTTCCGAACGGATTTTCAGGCTTTTTGCTTTCGTTCCAGATGGTGATCTTCGCCTATGTCGGTGTGGAATTAGTGGGTGTGTCGGCGGCGGAAACGTCAAATCCGAAAAAAAATATTCCGTCCGCTATCAATAAAATTCCTTTACGGATTTTATTTTTCTACGTCGGGGCATTGCTCATTCTTTTATGTATTAACCCGTGGATGCAGCTGAATGCGGCGGAAAGTCCTTTTGTAAAGACCTTTAGTCTGGTCGGTATCCCGTTAGCCGCGGGAATCATTAATTTTGTCGTATTAACGTCTGCCGCTTCTGCTTGTAACAGCGGGATGTTTTCAACAAGCCGGATTTTGTATAACTTAAGCAAAACGAAACAAGCGCCTGCAAGTTTTGCGAAGCTGAATAAAAATCATGTGCCGAGCCGCGCATTATGGATATCGGTTATTGTACTGTCAGCCGGCGCTCTTTTAAGCAAATTGATACCGGAAGCGGCTTTTGGCATCGTGACAACCATCAGCGCGATTTGTTTCATTTGGGTGTGGGGCGTGATTCTTGTCTGTCATATCAGATACAGGAAAACCCGTCCGGACTTACATGCAAGCTCGTCTTTCAAGGCGCCGTTTGCACCGTTTATCAATTACGCCGTGCTGGCGCTGTTTGCCGTCATTCTGGTGATTATGCTGTTTGCGGATGCAACGCGCCCGGCTTTGCTGCTGACGCCGCTGTGGTTTATTGGATTATTTCTTATCTATCGGGCGAGAGGGAGAAAGACAGATTGAATTGCTTCAGACGGTGTACTGCCATGCAGTATGCCGTTTTAATATAAAAAAAGCGCTATCCTGCCGTGTAAGCAGGATAGCGCTTTTCACATTAATTCCGGATCAAATAATCAAATGCGCCTAAAGCGGCAGTTGCACCTGATCCCATGGAGATAATGATTTGGTTGTACGGGCCGTCTGTGCAGTCCCCTGCGGCAAATAGGCCGGGAACGCTTGTCGCGCCGCTCTTATCGACGATGATTTCGCCGATGCGGTTGCGTTCGACCGTTTCGTCTAACCATTCTGTATTAGGCACGAGACCGATTTGGACAAATACACCTTGAAGTTCAACGTGTTTTTCTTCGCCTGTTTCACGGTCAACGAACGTAATGCCGTTTACGTTTTGATCGCCTGTGATTTCTTTCGTTTGTGCATTTTTGTGCACAGTGACGTTTGGCAGGCTGTAAAGACGTTTTTGCAGGACTTCGTCTGCTTTCAGTTCAGGCGCGAATTCCAGCACAGTCACGTGATTGACGATACCTGCAAGGTCAATCGCCGCTTCGATTCCGGAGTTTCCGCCGCCGATAACCGCTACGTCTTTGCCTTCAAACAATGGTCCGTCACAGTGCGGGCAGTAAGCGACACCTTTGTTTTTGAACTCTTGCTCACCAGGTACGTTGACATTGCGCCAGCGGGCACCTGTTGAAAGGATCACTGTTTTACTTTTCAGTACAGCGCCGTTTTCA
The DNA here is from genome assembly GCF_026420705.1 of Bacillus sp. NEAU-CP5. NCBI lineage: Bacteria > Bacillati > Bacillota > Bacilli > Caryophanales > Bacillaceae > Bacillus > Bacillus sp. NEAU-CP5. The sequence goes on from NZ_JAPMOV010000004.1 coordinate 138,769, forward strand.
AGTTCAAGTTCGAAGAGGTCTTTTTTCTCAAGGCGTTTCGCACGCTGAAGGTTCATGACGTCAATATCATAATCTTTCACGTGCTCTTCAAGGCTTGCGGCGAGCTTCGGTCCTTCAGTCGCTTTGACGCTGATGAAGTTTTCGATGCTCATGGTGTCGAGTACCTGGCCGCCGAAGCGTTCAGCGACGACACCGGTGCGGATGCCTTTACGCGCCGTGTAGATCGCCGCGCTTGCGCCGGCAGGTCCGCCGCCGACAACAAGAACGTCAAACGGTTCTTTGTCGGCAAACTCAGACGCATCTGCGCCGCTGCCCATTTTTGCGAGAATCTCTTCGATGGTCATACGGCCGCTTCCGAAAGATTCACCGTTTAAGAAAACAGTCGGAACAGCCATGATGTTTTTGCTTTCTACTTCTTCTTTGAATGCCGCGCCGTCAATCATTGTATGAGTGATATTCGGGTTGAGCACGCTCATCATGTTTAATGCTTGGACGACATCAGGGCAGTTGTGGCACGTCAGGCTGATATAAGACTCGAAGCGGTATTCTCCGCTGATGTTCTTAATCTGGTCAATGACCTTTTGATCAGCCTTAGGCGCTCTGCCGCTGACTTGAAGCAATGCCAGCACTAATGATGTAAATTCGTGGCCGAGAGGAACACCGGCGAATGTAACGCCTGTGTCTTCTCCGGTACGATTAACGCTGAAGCTCGGTGTTCTGTTTAATTCAGTTTTTTCAACTGAAATTTTAGATGACATGGAAGCCAGCTCGTCAACGAGAGCCAGCATGTCCTTAGAAGTGTCATCATCACCGGCGCTTACTTTGAGAACAATGTCGTTCTCAATTAGCTGCATGTATTGATTTAATTGTGCTTTGATATTTGCATCAAGTACCAATGGAATGCACTCCTTAGATTTTACCTACCAAATCAAGGCTAGGTGTAAGTGTTTCGCCGCCTTCTTCCCATTTAGCCGGGCAGACTTCACCTGGGTTTTGACGAACGTATTGAGCCGCTTTTACTTTGTTTACTAGGTTGCTTGCGTCACGGCCGATACCGCCTGCATTGATTTCAACTGTTTGGATGACGCCATCAGGATCGATAATGAATGTTCCGCGGTCAGCAAGACCAGTTTCTTCGTCAAGAACGTCGAAGTTGCGGGAGATCGTTTGAGATGGGTCACCGATCATTGCATAAGTGATTTTACCGATTTTTTCAGAGCTGTCATGCCAGCCTTTGTGTACGAAGTGAGTATCTGTAGAAACAGAGTATACTTCAACACCTAATTCTTTCAGTGCAGCGTATTGTCCTTGAAGATCTTCAAGTTCAGTCGGGCAAACGAAAGAGAAATCCGCTGGGTAGAAGCAGAAAACGCTCCATTGACCTTTCAAATCTTCGTTTGTTACATCGATGAATTCACCGTTTTTGAAAGCTTTTGCTTCGAATGGCAGTACTTCTTTTCCGATTAAAGACATAATATCTTCCTCCTGAAATGTGATTTGAAATATATTAAAAAGACAAAGCATTCACTTTATCTTTCAATAATAATTCTAATTATATATAGATTATTAAATAACATTTATTTTTTGTCAAGCTATATGGGGTATTATTTTCTGCTTTTTTTTGCTTTAGACGTTCAAAAACACCTGGTATAAGCGGTTTGGCGCTGTTTGTCCTGTTTAGCGCCGGGCGAAAGGGGGATTCTCAATTGGTGCATTGAAACAGTAGGAATCAACCCTTCTATATGGCAGTATAAACCAAAGGGGGTATGATCATGCAAATAAATAACATTACTTTGTACAGTTGTGCGTTGGAGGAGACGAAACACTTCTATGAACGGGTGTTAGGTTTTCCTTTAATTGATGAGTCCGGTGATTCGTTTACTATCAAGGCGGGAGAAAGTGAGTTGGAATTCAGGCGCGCCGATTCTCACTCTCATCCGACGTATCATTTCGCGTTTAACATTCCGAATAATCGTTTTGATGAGGCGAAGGCGTGGATAAAGGATAAAGTCGTTTTTCAAACGGAAGATGGGGAGGATGAGGTGTATTTCTCTCATATTCAGGCGCGTTCCTTTTATTTCAAAGATCCGTCCAACAATCTGGCGGAATTCATCGCGAGAGACACATCGCCGCCAAGCGCGGAACGTTTTTCGATTGAGTCCGTTCTGAATATCGGCGAGGTGAATCTGACGGCTGCCGAGGTCGTATCAACCGGGAGGGAGCTGCAGCGTTTCGGCATTCCGGTGAGAAAGCATGCGCCCCTTAGGGAAGACGGGTTTCATTTTATGGGTGATTACAATGATGGGGCGTTTTTGCTTTTAGGGCCGAGCGGCCGCCGCTGGATTTTTTCTGATCAGCATGCGGAGTTCCATTCGCTGTCTGTCATTGTGAACGGGACGATCCGCATTGAGGCTGACGGAAAGGGCGGCATTGACATCAGGCGGGCACAGCCGTCATAAAAAAGCCCGGGCTCAAAAGGCCCGGACTTGAGGTCATTATTTATAGACAACACGGGTGCTGCACATGATGTCGTGCAGCGTTTTTTTCTCTCCGAAGGCGCCCATGATGAATCCGATATAAAGAATGAGCTTAGATATGATATATGCGAAAGCGCGTCCGAAGGCCTGGCCGATGGATATCCGTCCGCCATCCTCATTGACGACTTTAAGGCCGAGCAATGCTTTTCCCAGGGTCCCCTGCATCTTTGAGGCCGTGAGCAGGCTGAAATATAAGATACTGATCACAAAAGAGCTCACAAGAATCGGGATGACGCCGAACACCAGAAAAGAGATGTTAAACTGATTTTCGGTCATGAAGGGGTCAGCCGCCGCAACGCCTGCCGCAAATAAAAAAGAGACCATAAATTGAATGATAAAAATCGGAATTCCTATGATGATTTGATCAATGACGTAAGCCAGAAACCGAATCCAAAATCCTGCCGGTCTTTCCATGTATCTTTTTCTCTCCCTTGCTTTAATCTGGAATATTATACGTAATCATTCCGGATTTTGCAACGGAGCTTAAGTTTCGGCGAGCAGCCTCTTTCCCCATGCCAAGCGTCCCATGATCAGCCCGAAAGCCAGAAGGGCAAACATGATGCCGCACCACATCAGCTGATGGACTCCCAAATGTGAAATAAACCAGCCGCCCGCCGCCGTTCCGATGGTGATGCCGAGGTTGGAAAAGGAGACAAACAGGCTGTTGCCGAATTCGGGGGCCTCCTTTGCTTCCGCAGTAAGCCATGTCTGGCTGACAATGAGACCGCCGGAATGAACGGCGCCCCATACGAAGACGAGGACGGCCATCGGCGCAAAAGACGTCCCAAACCCGTATATGAGCAAGTAGGCGGCTGTATAAAGAAGCGGAAACAGGATGACGGTCTTCTTCATATTTTTATATAACAAAGCGCCGAAGACGAAATTCCCGGCTATCATAATCACTCCGAAGCCCATCAGCATGAAGCTGACCAATGTACCATTCATATGGGACACCCGTCCGAGGTACTCCGCAAAATAGCTGTAGACAGAAAACATGGCCGCAAAGAGACAGGTGACGGCAGCGATATTGAGCCACAAAGCCGGTTTGCGAAGGATACCGAGCTGGCTTCTGAAAGACATTTTTTCTGTGACCGGCATGGATGGCAAAAAGAGAAGAATGCCCGTGAACGCGATGAGACTGATGATAGCGCCGAATAAGAAGGCGGCTTCAAGGGAGAGACGATTGCCAGATAAGACGTGAAAGGCACGCCGAACGCAAAGCCGGCGGTGATGCCTGAAAAGACTTTCGTTACGGCTTTTCCGGATTGGCCGGCGGGGACAAGCCGGGCCGCAGCCGCAAGCGCTACAGAAAAGAACACCGGGTGGCATAAAGCCGGAATGATCCGAAACGCCAGCATGACACTGAAATGCGCCGTATACGCGTAGACCGCATTTGAAACGGCAAACATCAGCACCGCCAAAAGCAGAATGTATTTCCGGTTTATACCTGAAGCAAGCAAGGTCAAAAACGGTCCCGACACAGCAACGATGAACGCGAAAATACTGACAAGCCACCCCGCTTTTGAAGCAGAAATATGAAATCTGTCCGCCACTTGCGGAAGAACGCCGATAATGCCCATTTCGGTCGTGATAATTCCGAAAACCCCTAATGCCAAAAACAGAATGAAGATGGAACTGCTTTTTTTCATTGTTATGTATGCCTCCTTTTATAACTACATATACAGAAAAATAGATATGTTAGAACAAAAAAAGCCCTCCTTTCATGGTTATAGCTGGTGCTGAACATAGTCAGCAAAGGCTTTAATTTGTTTTTCATTCCTTCTGTAATAGGTCCATTTTCCGATTCGTTCGGATTCCAGCAGGCCGGCTTTTTGCATGGTCAGCAGGTAGCTGGAGATGACGGACTGCGCAAGCCCCGACTTTGCCTGAATATCACCGACGCAAATACCGGTGCGGAAACTGAGTCCCTGATCAAGATAAGGTCTTTCATCAAAATGGTCCTCCGGGTGTTTAAGCCACGTCATAATATCACTTCGTGTTTTGTTAGATAACGCTTTATGAATCAATATCGGTTCCATAACGTTTATTATATCTATTTTTCTGGATTTGTAAATTCGTTTTTAACAAAACATTCTCAAATTAAGTAAAAATCGTGCTAAAATATAACATATTATCAGATTACCGGTAAAAAAGCCGGGTTATTGTCAGGAGGATATTCACATGAATCAAAAGAAAAAAGGTGCGGTTGCGGTGACCTTGCTTTCCGCTCTGCTGTTTTGTTTATTGCCGGTCCTCGTCTCGCTTTCTCCGCTTGCGGAAACGGGGCCGAACGCGAATCGTTTTAATTCCGCGGGCATGTGGGCCGCCGTCGGCCAGATCCTTGTGATATATGCGGTCCCGCTCATTTTGTATATTCTCGGTATTCGTGTCATGAAAATCATCATGGCCGTTTTTTGCGGAATCGGGCTTATCATTTGCGCGGCTGTCTTGTTGGTGGCGTTATTGACCGCAATTTCCTTAGGGCAGGAGCTGTCTCTTTATTACGGCCTTTTCATTTGGTCAGGCGCGGCTTTTATCGTCAATGTGGTGTGGTATATTGCCGCGTTTCGATCATCCCCGAAGCATCAGCAGGCTATGTGACATTTGTTCTATAAATCTACCGAAAATACAAATATTTCATAGGTTAATTATGGTATGATCATAGTGATATAGCAGCTTTTAATAGAAACGGGAGGAACTGACATTGAAAAAAAAGACAGCTTCATTGCGAGTGAAAACATTGGCGGCCGGCGCTGCGGTTGCTGCGGCTTTATCTGTGGGAGCGGTTACTGATCTGCCGGGGGCAAAATGGCTGCATCCGGCGGCTGCTCAAGCCGCGGAAACGGTATTTAAACAAAATCATGCGGCATCCGGTTTCTTGGCGGGACGGTATGACGCGCAGGCGATGTCTCCGACGATGTTCAACTGGTCAAGAGAAAGCCGGTTTACAAGCACTGCCGATGGCGCATTAAAATGGGAAAAGAATGTTCCGGCCAATCCTCAAAACGGTGCGGGAGCCGCGGTTGACGGAGACGGCACCGTATTTATTCAATCAAAAGACGGGAAGCTGACGGCGTATCATCCGGACGGTACTGTGAAATGGGTGACGGAAAACCTCGGGACGACCTATACGCTGACTCCGGTGCTCGGAACAAACGGTGTCATTTATCTTCCTTCTCACGATAAAAAACTATATTTCATCGACAAAGAAACCGGAAACATTTTAACATCGGTTCCGCTGAGCGGAGCGCCTAGTTCCGATGCGGCTATCGGCTCTGACGGCACGCTGTATGTGTCGACGCTGGATAACTATATCTATGCGATTAAACCGACGTCGCCTTCGACATGGACGCAAAAGTGGAAGTTTAAAACAAACGGCGTGGTCGGCTCCGCTCCCGTGTTAGCATCAAACGGCACTCTGTATACGGCAACGTACAATAATATCTTTTACGCGATCAATTCCGGAACGGGCCAAGTGAAATGGTCAAAAACGACGTCCAACGGGTTTAAAGGCTATCCGGTTATTGATAGAGACGGCACCGTTTACGCCGGAAACCAGGACGGCAACTTATACGCCTATACATCAACGGGTGCTGTAAAGTGGACGTTCCCGTTAAACGGTTTCTCCAGCTCTTCATTAGCGATCGACCATAACGGCAATGTGTATATCGGTTCCGGAAGCGGGGAGCTGTTTTCCATCAGCAAAACCGGCAATATGAACTGGTCTTTCTATACGGACGGGCCTGTGAGAACGGCGCCGCTGATTGATGCGGACGGCAATGTGTACTTCGGTTCTGACGATAAAAATGTCTATGCGGTTGACGCTGACGGTAATGAAAAATGGCGCTATCAAACAGACAGCAATGTCATTTCCTCCCCGGTTCTGGCTGAAGACGGCACGCTCTATGTCGGTACTTATACGAAACTGCTCGCATTCGGGGCAAAAAAATAATAAAAAAGAATCCGCGTCATCTGCGCGGATTCTTTTTTTATTTAGAGGCTTGAATAAATACGCCTTTTTCATGAGAGAATTCTTTAAAGCCGTACACACCGTGATATGAACCGATCCCGCTCGTATTGACACCGCCGAACGGAAGGTTGACGTCAGTGAAATGAACGACGACATCATTGACAGAAGCATTGCCGGACGTCGTATGCTGCAGCACATAATCGATCAGCTCCTGATTATGGCTGAATACATACAAGGCAAGCGGCTTGTCCCGTTCAGTGATGTAATCAACGGCTTCACTGATATCTTCGTAATTCATAATCGGCAGAATCGGTGCGAAGATTTCTTCCTGCATGATCTTCATATCAGGCGTGACGTTTGTCAGCACGGTCGGAGAAATCGTGCGGTCATGCGCATCGAATACGCCGCCGAACGCCGTCTTCGCCCCTTTTTCAATGGCGTCATCATACAGGGCTTTGACACGGTTAAAGTTGCGGTCGTTGACAATCTGCGTGAATTTGTTGCGGTCAACCGTATGATCATCCTCCATAAAACCTGCATTGACAATGGTTTGCAGGAGATCTGTAAAGGTGTTCTGCACTTCTTTCTTCATAAGGAGATAGTCAGGTGCGATACATGTTTGCCCCGCATTGACAAATTTGCCGACGGCGATTTTTTTCGCCGCGTCCATCAAATCATAGCCGCTGTCGATGATCGTCGGGCTTTTTCCGCCAAGCTCAAGCGTGACGGACGACAAATGCTTCGCCGCTGCCGTCATGACGATTTTACCGACATTCGTGCTTCCGGTGAAGAAAATGTGGTCAAACGGCTGGTCGAGCAGTTCTGTGGCGACATCGACCTCACCTTCAAAAATGGCGACTTCTTCTTCGTGAAATGCCTCGCGAATAACTGTCGCGGCGATATGGCTCGTCTCCATCGTAAAATCGGACAGCTTCACAATCGCGCTGTTGCCGGCCGCAATGGCAGCCGCAAGCGGAGCCATCGTCAGCATAAACGGATAATTCCATGGGCCGAGAATTAAGGTAAGGCCTTTTGGCTCGTACATTAATACGCCGTCAGCGTCGGGACTGACGGATGAGCCGACGCGTTTCGGCGCCATCCAGGTGTCGAGATTGTTCATATTATCTTTAATCGCCTTAATCGTTCCCTGCGTTTCCGCTCTTTTTACCTCATGATAAGGCTTGCGGACGTCCCGTCTGATCGCCTCGATGATTTCTTCTTCATGTGCGGTGACGGCATCTAAAAAGCGCTGAAGCTTTTCTCTGCGCTGCCCGGCTGTTGAAGCACGCAGTGTTTTTTGATTTTTTTTCTGAAGCGCAAAGACGCGTTTGATGTCTGCTTTTATATGCTGATCCATCGGTCTTCCTCCTCTGGTTGCTTTTTTGTTTCTTCAGGGCCTATTATAATGTGATGTGTTTTTGCGGCAAAGACAGCGTAAACACATCTATACGTTACCGTACAAATTGCGGTGATCTGTCTAATGAAAGGAGTGTCTCTTATGCCGGATTCTGTGACAACTGACATCAAACAAGCGCTTTTGGCCATGCTTGGAGAGCGGGATATCCGCCGTGTGACCATGAAGGACATCGCCGAACGGGCGCGTGTGAGCCGGGGGACACTGTACCTTTATTACGAAGATAAATATGCGATTTTAGAGGATATAGAGGAAGAAATGAAAGACGGACTGAGCGAAGCGCTGTATGATTCGCTGAAGAATAAAGATGTGCTTCATTTACATGGCGGATGGCAAAAAGTGCATCCGACCCTGTCTTTTGTTGACCGGCATCGGGTGTTTTTCCAAACGATGATGGATCGCAATAAAATGCCCTATTTTCACTTTCATGCTTTTTTAAAAGATGTGTTCCGGCATGATGTGCTGCTGTCACCGGTCAATGCGGATTTCTCACCGACTGAACAGGATATGTACATTCATTACCGCGCTTTATACACGTATGCCATTGTGTTGTACTGGCTGAATGAGGAGCCCGGGGCATCCCCGGAAGCGATCAGCGGACAGGTGTGGGATTTGATTTCTCAAAAACGGTTTTACTGGCTGTTCGGCCGCCGGGTGCCGGAACAAGAAGAAAAAAAGCCCGCCGACCGCCGGGTGACAAGGACGAGGCAGGCCTTGCAAGAAGCCATGATCGGCTTAATGGCAGAAAAAAAAGAGTACGCGGCGATTACGATTTCCGATATTGCCCGTCAAAGCAACCTCCGCCGTGCCACTTTTTATGACCATTACGCCAACAAAGAAGCATTGCTGAAAACGATCATCCATCAATCATGCCGGGATCTGATCGGATTATTGACGGTAAAAGGAGAGCCTGCCGATTGCTCCATGGAAGAAGCGGAAGCCGCGCTCGTCCGTCTCTTTTCGGCACTGTCGGAAGGCCTGCCGCTCGTCCATTTTCTGAGAGAGGGCTCCGGAGTGCCTGACGTCATTCCGGAAATGTTCAGAGCGCTGCAATCGTTTTATCTTCATCAGCCCCTGCACATTCAGGCGGGCAAAAAACTCTATGCATATTATGTCGCGTCCATGCTCGCCGGTTTGATTCAATATCGTCTTCATGAAGGAAAAGACCACGCGCCGGACATGCTGGCCCGGGAGTTTCTGCAGTTTTTGGATGTAAAGAAGTATCGGGTGATTTTGCTGTGAGGATGATGAAAAAGAACTCAGCCGAAAACAGGCCGGGTTCTTTTTTGCTGTTTTTTTTGAGAAGTGCCGATATGAAGTGTCCGGCTTTACCCCTTATAAAAAAACCTTCTATATGCCGCCTGATCAGCATTCTGCCGCCAAACATGACAAATGTCATATTCGGGGCATGATGGCTGCTACTACAACCGCCGCGAGCGCCTCGGTATACTTGGAATCATAATAAAAAAAAGGGGATATGACATTCATGACCAATCACACCGCAACTCAAAAACAAGCATCTTTAAAAAAGCAGGTTGCTGCATTTTCCGGTGCCGATACAAAGCATAGTGTCAATCAGCTTTTCAACACGTTTGTGCCGTTTTTTGCCCTTTGGTTTCTTGCTTACTTCAGCCTCAATGTCTCCTATCTTCTGACCCTCGCCTTTACTGTTATAGCAGCGGGATTTTTGACAAGAATCTTTATTATTTTCCACGACTGCTGCCACCAATCCTTTTTCAAACAAAAGAAACTGAACCGGCTGTTCGGGTTTATTTCAGGTGTGCTGACACTGTTTCCGTTCCTTCAATGGCAGCGCAGCCACTCCATTCATCATGCGACAAGCAGCAACTTAGATAAACGGGGCACCGGCGATATTTGGATGATGACCGTCAAGGAATACAACGAAGCGTCAGCTTGGACAAAAGTACGCTACAGACTTTATCGCAATCCGTTTATTATGTTTATTCTCGGACCGATTTACGTATTTCTGATTAAAAACCGTTTCAATGTAAAAGGCGCCCGCCGCAAGGAGCGCTGGAACACCTATTTCACGAACGCGGCGATTGTCTTATTGGCTGCTGCGACGTGCCTGCTTTTCGGCTGGGAAAACTTTTTGCTTGTTCAGGGTCCGATTTTCCTTATTGCGGGGTCAATCGGCGTCTGGCTCTTTTATGTTCAGCACACGTTTGAGGATTCTTATTTTGAAGCAGATGAGCATTGGGATTATGTGCAGGCCGCGGTAGAAGGAAGCTCCTTTTACAAGCTTCCGAAGCTTTTGCAATGGCTGACGGGCAATATCGGCTACCATCATGTCCACCACTTAAGCCCGAAAGTGCCGAACTACAAGCTGGAAGCCGCTCATGAGGGGCACGAGCCTTTAAAAAACGTACCGACCATTACGCTTAAAACAAGTCTTGAATCCATGAAATTCCGTTTGTGGGATGAGGACGAAAAGCAATTTGTCACCTTTCGGGAGGCGCGGAAAAAACCGGCGCCCCATCCGGTGCCGAAAGAACCTTTAAAGAAAAATGCCTGATATGACGCGCGGCTCTTTCTCTTATCAGAAAGAGCCTTCTCTTCATGCGTGAGGATGCAATGAAGGCGGTGTTTTGATAAAGTGATGGTAGACACAAGCAGCAGAAGGTGGAACAAAGATGAAGAAGTATTTTAAATTTCAAAAACTGAATGGGATTTCTCCTTATATATGGATGATTTTTTTCATCTTGCCTTTTTATTTTATTTTTAAAAGCTCTTCTACCTTTGTCATCGTGGCCGGCATCATTTTCACACTTGTTTTCTTTGGCGCATACCGCTTCGCGTTTGTTGCAAAAGGCTGGCCGCTTTACTTATGGGCGCTTCTTCTGATCGGCATTTCGACCGGCTCAGCCATGCTGTTCAGTTATATTTATTTCGCCTTCTTTATCGCCTACTTCATCGGCCATATCCGAGACAAAGTTCCATTTTACATCTTATATTACATTCATATCATCAGTGCGGCGGTTGCCGTCAACTTCAGCCTTGTTCTGAAAAAAGAGTGGTTTTTGACACAGATTCCGTTTATCGTCATTACACTGATCAGTGCCATCCTGCTCCCGCTCAGCATTCGAAGCAGAAAGGCACGGGAGCGCCTTGAAGAGAAATTAGAATATGCAAATGAGCGAATCGCCGATCTTGTGAAGCTGGAAGAAAGGCAGCGCATCGCCCGGGACCTTCACGATACACTTGGACAAAAGCTCTCCTTAATCGGACTGAAAAGCGACCTTGCCCGAAAGCTGATTTACAAGGACCCTGAACAGGCCCGCACTGAGCTGAAAAGCGTGCAGCAGACGGCCCGCACCTCCTTAAATGAGGTCAGAAAAATCGTCTCATCGATGAAAGGCATCCGATTGAAGGATGAGCTCGGCAATGTTCGGCAAATTCTTGAAGCGGCAGGAATTGAATTTGTGTATGAAGAAAAAGAAGCGCCAAAACATATCTCTTTGCTGAACGAAAACATCGTCAGCATGTGCATTAAAGAAGCCGTCACCAATGTCGTGAAACACAGCGGCGCCAAAGTATGCCGCATCACCATTCAGCAGCTTTGGAAAGAGGTTGTCATTACGGTAGAAGATGACGGCAGCTTTCAATGCAAAGAAGACCGCTTTTTTTCAAAGGGGCACGGCCTGCTTGGAATGAGGGAACGTCTTGAATTCGCAAACGGCAGTTTAGCCATCGATACAGCCGCCGGAACAAAGCTGACCATGAGAATCCCGAATGATTCAAAATCAAAAGAAAAGGATGGTAGCAGATGATCAACATCTTCATTGCCGAGGATCAGCAAATGCTGCTCGGCGCACTCGGTTCGCTGTTGAATTTAGAAGAGGATATGACGGTTGTCGGCAAAGGTACAAGCGGCCAGGATGCCATCGATTTCGTGGAAAAACATGCGCCCGACATCTGTCTGATGGATATCGAAATGCCCGGGAAATCAGGTCTTGAAGCGGCAGAAGAACTCAAGGACAGCGGTGTGAAAATCATCATTTTGACGACCTTTGCCCGCTCCGGCTATTTTCAGCGGGCGCTAAAAGCAGGCGTCAGCGGGTACATGCTCAAGGACAGCCCGAGCGATGAGCTCGTCAGCGCCATCCGCAGCGTCATGAAAGGAAGACGCGTCTACGCACCTGAATTAATGGAGGACATCTATAGTGAAGAAAACCCGCTGACCGAACGGGAAAAAGAGGTGCTCGAGCTTGTCGCAGACGGAAAAAACACGAAAGAAATCGCAAACGCCCTCAGTATCAAAAGCGGCACAGTCCGCAATTACGTTTCGATGATCCTGGATAAATTAGAAGTGAAAAATCGAATTGAAGCCATTACCCGGTCAAAAGAAAAGGGCTGGTTTAAGTAACCCGCCCTCAGCTTGTTCAGCCAGTGTTTTTTTACACTGGCTTTTTTTATTATCTATCGTCACTCCGTCTCTTCCTTCCACTTCTTATCAATCAGCATTTTCCCCGGCCAAGTGTATGCCATGATGCCGCCGTCTGCGGTGATGTCTTCTCCCGTGACGTAAGAGCTGTCGTCTGAAGCGAGGAAGAGCGCGACAGCCGCCATTTCTTCCGGTTTTCCGAGCCGGCCGAGCGGCGTGATCCATTTGTTGGCTTCACGGAACGCCTCGCCCATTTCGTCTTCTTTCGTGCCTGCCAATTTATCAATGAGCGGCGTTTCAATTGTGCCCGGCGATAAGGAATTGACGCGGATTCCGCTTCTGGCGTAATCAATGGCCATCGCTCTCGTCAGGTTCGTGATTCCGCCTTTTGCGGCGTTGTAGCCGGAGCGGTCAAGGTCTGCGGCCCGGCCGGACATGGAGGAGGTGTTGATGATGGAGCCTCCTTTTTCGAGCATGAGCGGAATCAGGTATTTGCTGCACAAAAATGTGCCGCGCAGATCGACGGCGATGATCCGGTCAAAAAGCTCGACCGGGTATTCATGGACTTTGCCGCCCTCTTGGTCAACACCGGCATTGTTAAACAGAATATCAATTGTTCCGTACTTTTGCTGAATGCCATCCGCAAAAGACTTTACGTTTTCTTCGTTTGATACATCAAGGTGAAAGGCTTCTGCTTCTCCGCCGTTTTTTCTGATGGCGCTGACGGTTTCATTCAGTTCGCTTTCATTGATGTCACCGCAGATCACGCGGGCGCCTTCATCGACGAAAACCCGTGCCGTCGCTTGTCCGATGCCTGTCGCGGCCCCTGTGATGATTGCGGTTTTGTCTGTTAATCTTCCCATATTGCGATTCCTCCTTTTTTTATATCTGTTCCCGCTGAATAGGGGGATAAACATATGAAGGTCTGTTTCTAAATACCTATTAAATATGTTAATATTATGTATATACATCATTGGGAGGTTTACATATTTTGAAGATACAGCATAAGAAGGAGATAGCGTTTTATTGTTATGCCATTGTTCCTATGGGATTTGTGATTTACACCGTTATCTCTATTCTATTTCAGGACATCACGTTTCCTCTCACTGTAAGAAATGTTCTGCATGAGTCTTTGCGAAACTTGGGATCTCTTATCTTATTTAGTTTGTTTTTCTACCCGTCATACATATGGATGAAGAAGGAATTCGGCCGCCGGAAAGAAGCAGAGAGGAGAGGATGATCAACATTCTCTCTTTTTTATTGATAAAATGGGTGAAATGAATCCATTAACATGTTAAATTTACAATATATGCATCTGCCAATCTTAGTTGACAATTGTCACTGTATATGATAAATAGATGCTGAAAAGATTTTACATAACATCAAAGCATAATTAAAGGAGAGATCTGAAGTGCGGAAAAAAAAGTTTAAAGCAGAATCCAAGCGATTGCTGGACATGATGATTAACTCCATTTACACGCAGAAGGAAATTTTTCTCCGCGAGTTAATTTCCAACGCGAGCGATGCGATTGACAAAATCTATTACAAGGCGTTAACCGATGATTCATTAACGTTTGATCAAGACAATTACTATATAAAAGTGACCGCGGACAAAGAGGCGAGAACGCTCACCGTCACAGACACCGGTATCGGGATGACAAAAGACGAGCTTGAACAGCATCTCGGCACGATTGCGAAAAGCGGTTCACTCGCTTTCAAGCAAGAAAATGACTCGAAAGACGGCCATGACATTATCGGCCAGTTCGGCGTCGGATTTTATGCGGCGTTTATGGTGGCTGATAAAGTCACGGTGAAAAGTAAGGCGCTCGGCAGTGACGAGGCGTATGTATGGGAGTCGGAAGGGGCTGCCGGCTACACGATCGCGCCGTGTGACAAGGAAACCGTCGGTACGGACATCACCTTGAAAATAAAAGAAAACACAGAAGATGAAAGCTATGATGAGTTTTTAGAAAACTACCGCATCAAAGCGATCGTGAAAAAGTACTCTGATTTTATCCGCTACCCGATCAAAATGGAAGAGACGGTCAACAAGCCGAAAGAGGGCAGCGAGAACGAATTTGAAGAAGTTCAGGAAGAACAGACGGTCAACAGCATGGTGCCGATCTGGAGAAAAAACAAAAGCGAGCTGACAGATGAGGATTACGAGGCTTTTTACGCCGAGAAGCATTACGGTTTTGATAAACCGCTGACCCATGTGCATATCAGCGTTGATGGAGCGGTGCGCTACAATTCGATTTTGTTTATTCCGGAAAACATGCCGTTTGACTATTATACGAAGGAATTCGAAAAAGGATTGGAGCTGTATTCCAACGGCGTGCTGATCATGAACAAATGCGCCGACCTGCTTCCGGACCATTTCAGCTTTGTAAAAGGCATGGTGGATTCTGAGGATCTGTCGCTGAACATTTCCAGAGAGATGCTGCAGCACGACCGCCAGCTGAAGCTGATTGCGAAAAACATCAATAAAAAAATCAAAGCCGAGCTGAAGAGCCTGCTGAAGAACAAAAGAGAAAAATACGAATCTTTCTATGAATCTTTCGGCAGACAGCTGAAATTCGGCGTCTATAATGATTTCGGCGCGAATAAAGACGTATTAAAAGATCTGCTTCTCTTCTATTCATCTAAGGAGAAAAAGCTCGTCACTCTGGACGAATATGTGTCCAGAATGCCTGAGGATCAAAAATATATCTATTACGCGTCCGGCGATTCATATGAGCGGATTGAAAAGCTGCCGCAAACTGAAATGGTGGCGGACAAAGGCTACGAAATTTTATATTTCACGGAAGATATTGATGAATTCGCGATCAAAATGCTGACAAGCTATGAGGAAAAAGAGTTCAAATCCGTATCAAGCGCCGACTTAGGCATCGACAGTGACGAAGATGAAAAGCAGACTGAAGCCGAAGAGAACGAATATAAAGACCTGTTCGAAAGCATGAAAGAGATTCTTGCGGATAAAGTAAAGAACGTCAGAGCGTCGAAACGTTTAAAATCTCATCCGGTCTGTTTTGCGACAGACGGCGAAGTGACGATCGAAATGGAAAAAGTATTAAACGCCATGCCTGACAGCCAGCAGGTCAAAGCGGAAAAAGTGCTGGAAATCAACCCGAATCACGAAGTGTTTGAGACGCTAAAAAACGCGCACGGACAAGATCGGGAAAAGCTTGCATTATACACAAATCTTCTCTACAATCAGGCGCTTCTGATTGAAGGGCTGCCGATCCATGATCCGGTCGAATTTACGAATGACATTTGCAAAGTTATGGTATGACGCTAAAAAGGAATCGCCCAGCGGGGGCGATTCCTTTTTTTATTACAGTGTGCGCTGTTTAAGAATTTGATTTTGTTTGCTGCGCTTCTTTAAAGAGAACCGCTTTTTCAAGTGCGTTTCGATTTCTTCCAAACTTCTGCCTTTCGTTTCAGGAACGATGTAAGCGGCGAAGAAGAAGGATGTAAGGCAGATGACTGAGAATATTCCGAACACCCAGCCGATGCCCATGGCGCTCAGCATAAGCGGGAATACCAGCGAAACGATCAGGTTGGTTGCCGACAGAATCAATGTCGTAAATCCGGTTGCGGCTCCGCGTGCGTTTGACGGGAACAGCTCCGGCATCAGGACCCAAACGACGGGACCCCATGTCGCCTGGTAGAAAACGATATAGATGCCGAGAAACAGCACGGTCAGCCATGCTGTTGAAGCTGACAGGCCGGCCAGAAGGAGAATGGCTGATAGTGACGCCAGGCTCAAGGTAATGCCGACACTTCCCCACATTAGCAGTTTTTTCCGGCCGATCCGGTCAATTAAGATCATGGCGGTGATACACATGATGACGTTTAAGACACCGATGCCCATCGTGCCGAGAACGGACGCCGAAGTGCCGAGTCCTGCCTTTGTAAAGATAGTCGGCGCATAGTAAATCACCGTGTTGATACCGACCGCCTGCTGGAAGATGGCGAGGCCGATCCCGATCAGCAGCATAGGGCGGATCCATTTGGCTTTCAGCAAGCCGAGCGTAGATTCTTTTTTCTCGGCTTCTCCTTGTTTCATTTCCGCCAATTCAACGGCGATATCCTCTTTGTCGTGGGTCATTTCCATGACTTGTCTGGCTTCCTGCTCACGGCCGCGTTTGACGAGCCATCTCGGAGATTCCGGCATAAACGCGATTCCGATTAATAAAAGCGCCGCCGGTACTGCGGCGAGACCGACCATCCAGCGCCAAGCTTCAAATGGGGTGAATATGTAATTCACGATATATGCGAGTAAAATTCCGGTTACAATCATTAAGTTATTCAATGTGCCGAGCGTTCCGCGTATTTTCGTCGGCGCCATCTCAGATAGATAAACGGGAACCAGCGCCGTTGAGCCGCCGACGGCTAACCCGAGAATGACACGGGAGATAATCAGCATGGTGACGGTTTGCGAAGCCGCACAGGCAAGCGCACCGATAATAAAAATGAGTGAAAGGACGAAAACCACTTTTCTCCGGCCCCATCGGTCAGAGCATGTCCCGCTTAAGGCGGACCCGAAAATCGCACCGAGCAGCAGCATGCTGACGACCAATCCCTCGGTCAGCGTGTTTAAAGGAATATCATTGTTAATAAATAACAAAGCTCCTGAAATCACACCGGTGTCATAGCCGTAAAGCAGCCCGCCTAATGCTCCGAAAAAGTAAATCAGGTATTTTTTGGTGTTTTTCTTCACAGATGATCCTCCTCATCTTTTGGAACGCATAATAGTTTATTTAGATAACTATTTCATTCCCCGAAGAGAAAAATATAAACATAAAAAAAACACGCCCCTTTTAAAAGGCGTGTTTTTTTTCTTAGGAAAACAGCTTGTCGATAAACGCGATTTCTTCAGCAGATAGCGTAATGGAGGCTGCTTTCATGTTGTCTTTTAATTGATCCGCGCGTTTGGCGCCCGGAATCAGGATATCGATTTCAGGTCTCGCCAAGTACCAGGCAAGCACGATATGCGCCGTATCGGCATTGTGCTTTTCGGCAATCGGTTTGAGCTGGTTGACTTTTTTGATGTTTTCTTTAAACTGCTCCCCTTGGAAATGCGCCTGATCATTGCGCAGGTCGCCTTCTGGGAAGGTTGTGTTCTCGTCGTATTTGCCGGCCAGCAGTCCGGATACGAGCGGGAAGTACGGAATGAATGAGATGCCGTGTTCTGTCGTATAAGGGAAGAAAGTCTTTTCCGCCTCACGGTTCAGCAGGTTGTATTCTCCTTGAATCACGTCCACTAAGCCGTCTTTATTGGCTTCTTTCAGCTGTTCCAAAGAGAAATTGGATACGCCGATGGAACGGATTTTTCCTTCTTTTTTCAGCTCATTCAATGCTTGAACGGCTTCGTCCTTCGGCGTGTGCTCATCCGGGAAATGGATGTAGAATAAATCGATGTAATCAGTCTGCAGGCGTTTCAGGCTGTCTTCGACCGATTGTTTCAAAAAGGCCGGTGAGTTGTCGAAAACAAAGTCATCGCCTTCTTTTCTGTGAGCGGCTTTTGTGGCGATGAAGACATCCTCGCGTTTGCATTCTTTCAGCACCTCGCCGATTAATTCTTCAGAACGGCCCACACCGTAAATATAGGCAGTATCTAACATGGTAACGCCGCTTTTAATCGCTTCCCGGACCAATTCTTTTCCCGTCTCTTCATTCAGATTCGGGTAGAGATTGTGTCCGCCGACCGCATTTGTTCCCAAACCGATCGGAAATACCTTTAGGTCAGTTTTGCCGATTGTTACTTTGCTCATGTTTTCGCCCCCTGAAAAAATTGGATATCATAGCGGCTGCCGGAAAAATACGGCAGCGTTCTCTATTAACTATAACGCTATGCCAAGTGAATGTCGATTTGATGCTCTTGGCAATACTTCGTATATTCCTCATCGAGCTGCTGAGAAGTGACAATGCTGTGAAGCCGGTCGAAAGGCGCGTATGTCAAAAGCGTGGATTTGCCGAATTTGGAATGATCCGCGAGCAGATACACTTCGTTCGCCTTTTCGGAAATTCTCTTTTTCACCTCGTATTCCAGTAAGTCGGAATTCGTCAGGCCGTGGGTGATCGTTGTCCCGGTAGCGGACATGAACGCCTTGTTAATGTTGTATTTATTGAGTGTGCTCGGATCATCAATGCCGACAAACGACCTTGTCTTCCGCTTGTAATTATTGCCGATGATGATCAGGTCGATATTTTTCATGGATGAAGCAGCGTTAATAATATCAAGGCTGTTCGTCAAAACCGTCACATTCTTATCGGGATCAAGCGTCTCCAGCATCGATTTGGTCGTCGTGCCGGAATCAATAAATACAAGATCGTGATCCTCGATAAACCGTGACGCATAGCGGGCGATTTTGATTTTTTCGTCCTGATGTTGAATGGTGCGGTTCTCAAAAGGGACGAGCACAGATTTTTCGGCTGATGTCACGCCGCCGTACACCTTTTTGATAACCCCTTTTTCCGCAAGCTTATTAATATCGCGTCTGACCGTGTTTTTAGAGACGTTGAATACCTCGCACAGCTCATCCAGCGAAGTGGCTCCGTGTTTGAGAATGTAATCTTCCATCTCCTGAATCCGCATCAGTTTCATAAAAAAACTCCTTCTAGAATTCTTAAAGTAATTAAAATATATAATAAACACCAAGAGTTAATCAATAGTTACTTAACAAATGATAAAAAAGAGGGTTCACGCCGTACGATTCGACACGGTTCTCCAAGTTCCTGTTTTCCCGATCAAAAAAAGTATGATAAAAATAATGAAAAAATTTTGATTTTTTAGATTGACTTGAAGATGTGTTGGGCTTACAATGTAACCAAGAAATGACCAAAACATAACCTGTAAAATCAAAAGTGAAAGATGTAACCGTTTGCTTTTTCCGGTACATGACCAACTTTTACATGGAAAGATTGGGAGTCACCATCATTTTAGCATTTGTAAGCGTTTAATTCATGTCTTTTATATGTAAAAGATGAATATATTCATCCGTTATTATCCAGCTGAACAGGATGTTTACTATTTAAGGAGGCAATGAGAATGGCAGAGATCAGAAAACTGAAAAACTACATCAATGGTGAATGGGTTGAAAGTAAGACAGATCAATATGAAGACGTTGTCAATCCGGCTACAAAAGAAGTGATGTGCCAGGTTCCGATTTCTACGCGGGAGGATGTGGAATACGCCGTCCGCTCAGCGTCAGAGGCATTTCAAACATGGTCAAAGACGGCAGTGCCGCGCCGTGCGAGAATTCTATTTAACTATCAGCAGCTTCTCCAGCAGAACAAAGAAGAGCTTGCCCGTCTGATTACTTTGGAAAACGGTAAAAACACGACGGAGGCACTCGGTGAAGTGGGTCGCGGAATTGAAAACGTCGAATTCGCAGCGGGCGCGCCGTCACTCATGATGGGCGATTCACTTGCCTCTATTGCGACGGATGTAGAGGCGGCGAACTACCGCTATCCGATCGGGGTGGTCGGCGGTATCGCACCGTTCAACTTCCCGATGATGGTCCCGTGCTGGATGTTCCCGATGGCGATTTCGTTAGGAAATACGTTCATTCTGAAGCCGTCTGAGCGCACGCCGCTGTTAACGGAAAAACTGGCAGAGCTGTTTGAACAGGCCGGTCTGCCGAAGGGCGTCTTCAATGTCGTGCACGGCGCGCATGACGTCGTAAACGGCGTTCTTGAACATCCGGAGATTAAAGCCATCTCATTCGTCGGTTCAAAACCTGTCGGCGAGTATGTTTTCAAAAAAGGCAGCGAACATTTGAAACGCGTGCAGGCGTTAACGGGCGCGAAAAACCATACGATCGTGCTGAATGACGCCCACCTTGAAGATACGGTCGCAAACATTATCGGCGCGGCATTCGGTTCGGCAGGAGAGCGCTGCATGGCATGCGCGGTTGTGACGGTTGAAGAAGGAATCGCCGATGAGTTTATTTCGAAATTACAGGAAAAAGCAGCGGACATCAAGATCGGAAACGGACTGGATGACGGCGTGTTCTTAGGCCCGGTCATCCGCGAGGACAACAAAAAACGCACGCACAGCTATATTGAAAAAGGCATCGAAGAAGGAGCGAGACTTCTTTGTGACGGGCGTGAAAACGCAACGGAAGACGGCTATTTCGTCGGACCGACGATTTTTGACAACGTGACGACGGATATGACGATCTGGAAAGATGAAATCTTTGCGCCCGTTCTGTCGGTCATCCGCGTGAAAAACTTAAAAGAAGCGGTGGACATCGCCAACCAGTCTGAATTTGCGAACGGCGCGTGTCTGTTCACTTCAAATGCGAACGCGATCCGCTACTTCCGTGAGAATATTGACGCGGGAATGCTCGGCATCAACCTTGGCGTCCCGGCGCCGATGGCATTCTTCCCGTTCTCTGGCTGGAAGTCTTCTTTCTTCGGCACATTGCACGCAAACGGAAAAGACAGCGTCGACTTCTATACACGTAAAAAAGTTGTGACGGCACGATACCCGTCTCCTGACTTCAATTGATCTGACAGCCGGCCCGGACGGCTTTGTGATTCCGTCCGGGTTTTCTTTTACCATCCATTAAGGAGGAATAAACATGAGTCATTTGCTGCGCAAACCGCAGGCCGATGAGATTTCTCAAGGCGTGAACATCATACATGACGTCACTTCAGCCAATTCAGACCTCAAATACGTCGGATTTAAAGTCGTTGACCTCACTCCCGGTTCCGCATATACAGAGGATTTGAAAAAGACGGAGTGCTGCATCGTTGCGGTAACGGGAAAAATCACCGTCACTGATTATGATCAGACATTTGAAAGCATCGGCACCCGTGAAAGCGTATTTGAAAGAAAACCGACGGACAGCGTTTATGTGTCCAATGACCGCTCTTTTGAAATCACAGCGGTCAGCGGGGCGAGGGTCGCGCTGTGCTATTCTCCGTCCGAACACCAGCTTCCGACAAAGCTGATAAAAGCGGAAGACAACGGTGTGGAACATCGCGGCAAGCTGGCAAACAAACGAACCGTTCATAATATTCTCCCCGATTCAGATCCATCGGCAAACAGCCTTCTCGTTGTTGAAGTTTACACGGACAGCGGCAACTGGTCGAGCTACCCGCCTCATAAACATGACCAAGACAATCTGCCGGCTGAATCCTTTTTAGAAGAAACCTATTACCATGAAACGGACCCGCCGCAGGGGTTTGTCTTCCAGCGTGTGTACACGGACGACCGCTCGATTGACGAGACGATGACCGCAGAAAATGAAAACGTTGTCATCGTACCGGCGGGCTATCACCCGGTTGGTGTTCCGGACGGGTATACCTCTTACTACCTGAATGTAATGGCGGGACCGACACGAAAATGGAAGTTTCATAATGATCCGGCCCATGAATGGATCCTGGAACGCTAACAAGTGAGGAGTGGCAGATAACGATGAAATATACGTTTAATGAAGAAAAAGAGTTTGATATTGTCGCGATCGGACGCGCGTGTATTGATTTGAACGCGGCGGAATACAACCGGCCGATGGAAGAAACGATGACGTTTTCTAAATATGTCGGCGGTTCCCCGGCAAATATTGCGATCGGCAGCGCCAAGCTCGGATTAAAAGCCGGTTTTATCGGCAAAATCCCGGACGATCAGCACGGCAGATTCATCGTTTCTTATATGCAGGGAAAGGGCGTTGATACGTCACAAATGACCGTTGACAGAGAAGGGCGCAAAGCCGGGCTCGCTTTTACGGAAATTCTCAGTCCGGAAGAGTGCAGCATTCTGATGTACCGGGATGACGTGGCGGATTTGTATCTTGAGCCGTCCGAAGTCAATGAAGGCTACATCGCAAACGCGAAAATGCTGCTCGTATCAGGTACGGCGCTTGCGAAAAGCCCGTCGCGCGAAGCCGTCTTAAAAGCGGTGCATATCGCAAAAAAACATGACGTAAAAGTCGTGTTTGAGCTCGACTACCGTCCGTATACATGGCAATCGGCAGAAGAAACAGCCGTGTACTACACGCTGGTGGCGGAACAATCCGGTATCGTCATCGGTACGCGTGATGAATTTGACGTAATGGAAAACCGCAGCGGCGGAAATAACGATGAAACCGTCCGCCATTTGTTTGCGCACTCCGCTGACCTTGTCGTCATTAAGCACGGCGTTGACGGATCATACGCATACAGCAGATCGGGAGAAGTTTTCCGGGCGCATGCCTATAAAACAAAGGTGCTGAAGACCTTCGGAGCGGGTGATTCCTATGCGTCAGCCTTCATCTACGGACTTGTCAGCGGCCGGGATATTGAAACGGCTTTAAAATACGGGAGCGCTTCCGCTTCCATCGTCGTCAGCAAACACAGCTCCTCAGAAGCAATGCCGGCTGCCGGTGAAATCATCGAACTGATTGAAGCGCAGCACAGTCTTAACGGTAAATAGAACGTATAAAAGGTGGGATCGTTTGTGGGTAAGACAATTCGCTTAACGACAGCACAAGCGCTGATTCAATTCTTGAACCGGCAGTACATTCATGTTGACGGAAAAGAAGAGCCGTTCGTTGAGGGCATCTTCACGATTTTCGGCCACGGAAATGTGTTGGGGATCGGGCAGGCGCTTGAGCAGGACGCCGGGCACCTGAAAGTCTATCAAGGCAAAAACGAACAAGGCATGGCGCATGCCGCGATGGCATACAGCAAGCAGATGCTGAGAAGAAAAATTTACGCGGTATCGACATCGGTCGGTCCGGGTGCCGCTAACTTGACGGCTGCCGCGGGTACGGCGCTGGCCAATCATATTCCGGTGCTGCTGCTTCCGGCCGATACCTTTGCGACGAGGCAGCCTGACCCGGTGCTTCAGCAGGTGGAGCAGGAATACAGTGCCGCCGTCACAACAAACGATGCGTTAAAGCCCGTGTCCCGCTATTGGGACCGCATTACCCGACCTGAGCAGCTGATGAGCAGCTTAATCCGGGCATTTGAAGTGATGACAGATCCGGCAAAAGCGGGTCCGGCGACCATCTGTATTTCTCAGGATGTAGAGGGAGAAGCATTTGATTTTGATGAAAGCTTCTTTGAAAAACGCGTTCATTACATTGACCGGATGCAGCCGAGCGAGCGTGAACTGAAAGGCGCCGCGGAAAGAATTAAGGAGAGCTGCCGTCCCGTCATTTTAGTGGGCGGCGGCGCGAAGTACTCCGGCGCGCGTGAGGAATTAATCGCGCTTTCTGAAACATACGGCATTCCGCTTGTCGAAACGCAGGCCGGCAAGTCAACGGTTGAAGCCGATTTCGCCAACAATCTGGGCGGCATGGGCATCACGGGCACCCTCGCCGCAAACAAAGCCGCCCGCCAGGCTGATCTGATCATCGGTGTCGGCACACGGTACACGGACTTTGCGACATCCTCGAAAACGGCGTTTGATTTTGACAAAGCAAAATTTTTGAATATCAACGTCAGCCGCATGCAGGCTTACAAGCTTGACGCGTTTCAGGTTGTAGCCGATGCGAAAGTGACGCTCGGCAGGCTGCACGGCTTATTAGACGGATATAAAAGTGCATTCGGCACGGCGATTAAAGACTGGAAAGATGAATGGCTTGCTGAACGGGACCGGCTCGGCAAGGTCACTTTTACACGTGACGCGTTTGAACCGGAAATTAAGAACCATTTTTCACAGGACGTGTTAAACGAGTATGCCGACGCGCTCGGGACTGAGCTGCCGCAGACAACGGCGCTGTTGACCATCAATGACACGATTCCTGAAGACAGCGTCGTCATCAGTTCGGCGGGATCTCTTCCGGGGGATCTGCAGCGGCTGTGGCATTCCAATGTCCCGAATACGTACCACCTCGAGTACGGCTATTCCTGCATGGGGTATGAGATATCAGGCACGCTCGGCCTCAAGCTGGCCCATCCCGACAAAGAAGTCTATTCACTCGTCGGCGACGGAAGCTTTCTGATGCTGCACTCAGAGCTGATTACCGCGCTTCAATATAACAAAAAAATCAATGTCCTGCTTTTTGACAACTCGGGATTCGGCTGTATTAACAACCTGCAGATGGATCACGGGAGCGACAGTTATTTTTGCGAGTTCCGCACAGAGGACAATCAGATTTTAAACGTTGATTACGCGAAGGTGGCAGAGGGCTACGGCGCTAAAACATACAGAGCCAATACGGTTGAAGAACTGAAAGCGGCGCTTGAAGATGCGAAAACGCAAGACGTATCCACTTTAATTGAAATGAAGGTTCTGCCGAAAACGATGACGGACGGCTATGACAGCTGGTGGCATGTCGGCGTGGCGGAAGTGTCGGAGCAGGAAAGCGTTCAGCGGGCATACGAAGCGAAAGAGACGAAGCTGAAGTCTGCAAAGCAGTACTAGAGGGGAGGCATCACGATGGGCAAACAAGATATTCTGTGGGGCATCGCTCCCATTGGGTGGCGCAATGACGATATACCGGAAATCGGAGCCGGGAATACGCTGCAGCATTTGTTAAGCGATATTGTTGTCGCCGGCTTTCAAGGTACGGAAGTGGGAGGGTTTTTCCCTGAACCCTCCGTCCTCAATAAGGAGCTGGCTCTCCGGAACTTGCGGATTGCGGGGAAATGGTTCAGCAGCTTTATCATACAAGACGGTATTGAAAAAACGGCTGAACAATTTACAGAACACTGTGATTATTTGCAGAAAGTCGGAGCGGATGTCGCCATCGTTTCTGAACAGACGTACAGCGTTCAGGGCTTGGACATTGATGTATTTAAGGAAAAACCGCATTTCTCAGATGAAGAATGGGATACGCTGTGCCAAGGCTTGAACCGTCTCGGGAAAATCGCTGGCGAATACGGGCTGGACCTCACGTTTCATCATCATCTCGGCACAGGCGTCCAGACGGCGGAAGAAGTTGACCGGCTGATGGATGGAACGGACCCGCGGTATGTCCATTTACTTTATGATACCGGCCATGCCTATATCTCGGACGGAGACTATATGACGATTCTCAACAAGCATATGGATCGGATCAGACACGTTCATTTCAAGGACGCCCGGTTTGACATTATGGAGCGGTGCAGACAGGAAGGCAAGTCATTCAGGCAGTCGTTTTTACAGGGCATTTTTACGGTTCCCGGAGACGGATGCATCGATTTTACCGAAGTATACCGAACGCTCGTCCGTCATGATTATTCAGGCTGGATCGTCATCGAAGCCGAACAAGACCCGGCAGTCGCCAATCCGCTTGAGTACGCGCTGATTGCGAGAAAGTACATCGACAGTGAACTGCTTGATCCTGCAAATTAGAGGGGGACTTATATGAATAGTGCCAAGGCGGAATCAGCTTTCAGCAAAAGGACCATCGCCGCAGCATTAGCAAATTACATTGATGCGGGTTCCATTGTGGCAGGATCAGCGGGTTTATCTATGTGGGTCAGCTATTTGAAGCTGTCCGACAGCCAGATCGGATTGCTCGGCGCCTTCAGCGCAAACGCGATATCAGCGGCCATCGGAGCGCTGCTCGGCGGGTATTTGGCTGATAAGGTCGGCCGAAAAGCTGTATACACAAACAGTATGCTCGTCTACGCCTTAGGAATTTGTTTGGTTTTGTTTGGATTCAACTTTCCCATGCTGTTATGCGGATACATGATTATCGGGATTTCTGTAGGCGCGGATATTACGGCTTCATGGACCATTATCGCGGAAAACGCCCCCGAGAAAAACCGGGCGAGGCATTGCGGAGTGGCGCAGGTGGCGTGGGCCGCAGGAGCCGTTGTGGTTCTGCTGTTATCCGTTTTGGTCGGTGACCTCGGGCTTTTAGGAAATAAAATTGTCTTTGCGCATCTATTGGTGATTGCCCTGATCACATATGTGATAAGAAAGCGTTTACCTGAGTCGGATGCCTGGAAAAACAGTGAAGAGCGGCCTGCCGCCGTGAAAAAAACATCTTATTTTGACCTGCTTCAGCCGAAATTTTTCAAGAACATTTTGTTTTTAATGGGTGTGTTTCTCGTATGGAATCTCGCAGCGGGCGTCATGGGATTCTTCATGCCGTACATCTACCAGCAGGTCGGCGGCGTATCCGCAAATACGGCCAACATTCTGCAGATGGCCCTGTTTATCTTCACCGGGCTCGGCGTCGCCTGTATCTTCATGCCTTTTGCAGATAAATATCGGAAAACGGTGTTCGGAATCTGCGCATGTATGGCCGTTGTCGGCTGGTCGCTGTTTTTACTGCCCTTTCAGGGACTCCCGATGCTGCTTCTGTTTGTTTTAGCGATCGGCATCAATAACGGAGCCGGCCAGCAGGCGAACTACCAGCTGTGGGCAAGCGAGCTGTTCCCGACAGAACACAGAGCGTCAGCACAAGGGCTCATGTTCTTTCTCGTCCGTATTTCAATCGGAATTTGGAGTTTATTTGTGCCGGTCATCATGTCACAATTCGGCATCGGTTTTATGGCCGGTATTCTGCTCATATGTGTGACGGCCAGTATGATCATCGGGCTTGTCTTCGCGCCGAATACGTCCGGCAAGTCGCTTGAACAGATACAGGAGGAACTGTACGGTGCTCCTCAGGACGGCAGCGAGAAAAGAAAGACGAGAACCATTATTTGATTATCAGAAGGAGTGGCGATCAATGAATTTACGTATAGGTGTTATCGGAACCGGTGCTATCGGAAAAGAGCACATCAACCGCATCACAAATAAGCTGTCCGGAGCGGAAATTACCGCTGTCACAGATGTGAATCAGGAGGCCGCGCAGCAGACCGTTCAGGATTTCAATTTGAACGCCTCCGTTTATCCTGATGACGACAGCCTCCTCGCTGCTGAAAATGTGGATGCCGTCTTAGTGACAAGCTGGGGCCCGGCTCACGAGTCCAGCGTTTTGAAAGCGATTCAGCACGGCAAGCACGTGTTTTGTGAAAAGCCGCTTGCGACAACGGCAGAAGGCTGTATGCGCATTGTCGAGGAAGAAATGAAGACGGGAAAACGATTGGTGCAGGTAGGTTTCATGCGCAGGTATGACAGCGGTTACGTTCAGCTGAAAGAAGCGATTGACAACCGCGTGGTCGGCGAGCCGCTCATGATTCACTGTGCGCACCGCAACCCGACAGTCGCATCGAATTATTCAACGGACATGGCCGTCGTCGATACGCTCGTTCATGAAATTGATGTCCTCCACTGGCTCGTCAATGACGACTATGAATCCGTACAGGTGATCTATCCGAAGAAATCAAAAAATGCGCTGCCGCATCTGAAAGATCCGCAGATGGTCATCATCGAAACAAAAGGCGGCATCGTCATCAATGCCGAAATCTACGTGAACTGTAAATACGGCTATGACATTCAATGTGAAATCGTTGGGGAAGACGGCGTTATCAAGCTTCCGGAACCATCAAGCATCAGCTTGAGAAAAGAAGGGAAATTCAGCACCGATATCCTGATGGATTGGCAGCGCCGATTTGTGGCTGCGTATGATGTGGAAATTCAAGACTTCATTGATTCGATCCGGAATAAAGGCGAAGTCAGCGGCCCGACGGCATGGGACGGTTATATTGCCGCGGTGACAACTGACGCGTGCGTAAAAGCTCAGGAATCCGGCCAGAAAGAGCCAGTGGCGCTGCAAGAGAAACCGGCATTCTACCAATCATTTACGACTGTGAACAAATAATAGATCGGGAGTGAAAGAAATGAAACTGGCCTTAGATCCATCCATGTACCGCGATGATTTAACGTTAGAAGAAATGGTCTATAAAACGGCGGAACTCGGATACGAATATATCGAACTGTCTCCGCGCGAGGATTTTTGTCCTTTCTATAAATATCCGAAAGTCGATTCAGCAAAAATCAAACAATTGAAGCGCCTTTTAAAAGATACAGGTGTGAAGCTGTCCTCTCTTCTTCCGCTTTACCACTGGGCGGGTCCTGATGAAGACCGTCGTCAGGCCGCCGTGCGCAACTGGAAACGGGCGATCGAAATTGCGGTTGAACTTGAAGTGGATTTGATGAACAGTGAATTCAGCGGTTCAAAATATGATCCGTTGACAAGTGAAGAAAAATTTATCAAATCCATGGATGAGCTGCTGCCCGTCTTTGAAAAAGAAGGCGTTAAACTCAATCTGCAGGCTCATCCATACGATTTTATCGAAACGCACAAAGGGGCGATGGATATGATCCGCGCGCTTGACAAGGATTGGATCAATCTTGTCTACTCGACTGCGCATACGTTCTTCTATGATGACGGCAAAGGCGATATTGCGACTATGTTTGATGAAGCCGGCGACCGCCTCACACATGTTTTATTTGCAGATACTTTTAATCATAAAGCGGCGCATGGCCTGCGCTATATCGTCAACCCGCCTGACGCGAAAGTAACGGTTCACCAGCATTTGGACATCGGGCAAGGCGAGGTTGATTTTGAAACGATTTTCAGAAAGATGAGAGAGATGAAATTCGACGGAATTGCGACGAACGCCGTTTTTGCTTGGGTCGGCGAAAGAGCGGATGAATCAAGCCGGACCACGCTTAAGAAATTAAAGGAAGAATTAGGTATGGCATAAGCTGAGTATGGAGTTCGGCGGAGCGGGGCAAAAAAGCCCTCCAGCCGGACTCCCTTCTTATCGAAAACGCGGATGGGAGAGGCTGACATGAAACTTTGCTTTAATGAAGCGACTACGCTGGAGAATTCAAACCTGAAACAGGATTTAGAACTGTGCGAAAAGCACGGCTATGATTATATTGAAATCCGCACAATGGATAAACTGCCGGAATACTTAAAAGACCATTCACTGGCCGATCTGGCGGAATATTTTCGCACCCATCACATTAAACCGCTTGCCCTGAACGCACTGGTTTTCTTCAACAACCGTGATGAGAAGGGCTATAGGGAGATCATTTCGGAATTCAAAAGCATGATGGAAACCTGCAGGACGCTCGGCGTGAAATATGTGGTGGCCGTGCCGCTTGTGACAGAGCGGAAGATCTTGAAAGAAGAGATCAAAAAGAGCAGCATAGAGGTGCTGACTGAGCTTTCGGACATCGCGGAGCCGTACGGCGTAAACATTGCCCTTGAATTTGTCGGCCACCCGCAATGTACGGTCAATACATTTGAACAGGCGTATGACATCGTGAACGCTGTCGGCCGCGATAATGTCGGACTGGTGTTTGACAGCTTCCATTTCCACGCGATGGGCTCCAATATTGAGAGCTTGAAGCAGGCGGACGGAAAGAAAATTTTCATCTATCATATCGACGATACAGAAGACTTTCCGATCGGCTTTTTAACAGATGAAGACCGCGTCTGGCCTGGACAGGGTGCGATTGACTTAGACGCCCATCTGTCAGCGTTAAAAGAAATCGGATTCAATGATGTTGTCTCCGTAGAGCTGTTCAGACCTGAATATTATAAGCTGACTGCGGAGGAAACGATCAAAACGGCAAAGGAAACAACGGAAGCCGTCGTATCAAAATACTTCATGAAGGAGGCGTGAACATGGCTTTTGTCACCATGAAACATCTTCTTGCAGAAGCGAAACGGGAGCATTATGCAGTCGGCCAATTTAATATCAACGGCCTCCAATGGACGAAGGCGATTCTGCAAGCGGCGCAAAAGGAGCAATCGCCGGTCATCGCCGCGGCTTCCGATCGTCTGGTCGACTATTTAGGCGGATTTAAAACGATTTCCGCCATGGTCGGCGCGTTAATGGAAGAAATGGCGATTACCGTTCCCGTCGTGCTCCATCTTGATCACGGAAGCAGTGCGGAACGCTGCAGACAGGCCATTGACGCCGGCTTCAGCTCAGTGATGATTGACGGCTCCCATCATCCGATTGATGAGAACATCGCGATGACAAAAGAAGTCGCCGATTATGCGGCTAAGCACGGCGTCTCAGTAGAAGCAGAAGTCGGCACGGTCGGCGGCATGGAAGACGGGCTGGTCGGCGGGGTCCGCTATGCCGATGTCGCCGAATGTGAGCGGATCGTCAAAGAAACCAATATCGACGCGCTGGCCGCCGCCCTCGGCTCCGTCCACGGCAAATATCAAGGTGAACCGAATCTCGGATTTAAAGAAATGGAGGCTATCTCCCGCATGACTGATATTCCTCTCGTTCTTCACGGAGCATCCGGGATTCCGCAGGAACAGATCAAAAAAGCCATCACGCTCGGCCACGCGAAAATCAATATCAACACGGAATGTATGGTAGCCTGGACAGACGAAACACGCCGCATGTTTCAGAAAAACGGTGATCTGTACGAACCGCGCGGCTACATGACACCCGGCATTGAAGCCGTGGAAGAGACGGTGCGAAGCAAAATGAGAGAGTTCGGATCAGCCGGTAAAGCTGTAAAACAGCAGGTCGGCTGATGAGAACGGAAACCGCCAAGGTGGCGGTTTTTTTGTGCGGTGTTGCGCCCGTACGCCCGAAACGATTATGATGATGGCAGCAGTGTAAGAAACGGGAGTGGTTCAGTTTGAATAAAATCATGATTGTGGAAGATAGTGAAGACATTCGCGGACTATTGCAGAATTACCTTGAAAAATACGGATATCAAACCGTGGCCGCCGCGGATTTCACGGCTGTTCTTGATGTTTTTTTGCGGGAAAAGCCTGATGTGGTGCTGCTTGATATCAATCTGCCGTCTTATGACGGCTATTATTGGTGCCGCCAGATCCGCCAGCATTCTACAAGCCCGATCATTTTCATCTCAGCCAGAAGCGGGGAAATGGATCAAGTGATGGCGATTGAAAACGGCGGAGATGATTATATCGAAAAACCGTTTTCCTACGATATTGTGCTGGCGAAAATCAAAAGCCAGATCCGGAGGGCGTACGGAGAGTACGCCGCCAAGCAGGGAGAGAAAGTGGTTGAATATGCCGGTGTGCAGCTCTTTGTGGAACGGTTTGAACTGCGCTTTCAGGACGAAAAAAGCGAGCTTTCTAAAAAAGAAAGCAAGCTTTTGGAAGTGCTGCTGGAGCGGGGAGAAAAGGTGACGGGAAGAGACCGGCTCATGGAAAAAACGTGGGACACCGATATTTTCGTCGATGATAATACGCTTAACGTGTATATCACGCGGCTCAGAAAAAAATTGCGGGAGCTGAACGCGCCTGTTTCCATTGAATCGGTGCGGGGCGAAGGCTACCAGCTGAGGGCGCTGTCATGAAGCTGTTTCTCCGGTCTCATGCCGTGCTGATTCTGCTTTTTCTCCTTCAAGGGCTGTTTGTTTTCTTTTATTACTGGTTTGCGGGTCTTCATTCTTTTTCCCACCTGTTTTACATATTGGGCGTGCAGCTTCTTATTTTGGCGGGATATCTTGCCTATCGCTGGTACAAAGACCGCGGCGTGTATCATTGGCTCAGCTCGGAGCAGGAAGGGACGGACATCCCGTATCTCGGTTCTTCAGTGTTTTGTTCAGAGCTGTATGAAAAGCAGATGGAGCTGACCCGGATGCAGCACCAGAAGCTCCATGAGACCGAAGCCAAGCTTGACGCGCGGGTGACGTATATGAACCAATGGGTGCACCAAGTAAAAACGCCGCTGTCGGTCATTAATTTAATCATTCAGGAAGAGGATGAGCCCGTCTTTGAACAAATCAAAAAAGAGGTCCGGCAGATTGAATTCGGGCTGGAGACGCTTCTTTATTCTTCAAGGCTCGACCTGTTTGAGCGGGATTTTAAAGTTGAAGCGGTTTCCTTATCAGAGCTTCTCCAATCGGTCATTCAAAGCTATAAACGATTTTTTATTCAATACCGCGTCTATCCGAAAATGGTTATTCGCGATGATCATCAGATTTACACCGATGCGAAATGGCTCAAATTTGCGATCGGCCAAGTGGTCACAAATGCGGTCAAGTATTCGGCAGGCAAGAGTGACAGACTTGAGCTGAATGTCTTCCGCGATGAAGACAGGACGGTGCTTGAAGTCAAAGATTACGGTGTCGGCATACCCTCGCAAGATATCAAGCGGGTGTTTGACCCTTATTACACCGGCGAAAACGGGCGGCGTTTCCAAGAATCTACGGGAATCGGCCTCCATCTCGTCAAAGAAATTACGGGCAAGCTCAATCATACGGTGGACATCACTTCGTCCCCCGGTGAAGGGACATCGGTCCGATTTTCATTTCTTACAAAAATGTAAGGCTGCGTTAAGAAAACAACATAGCTCGTTTTGTTTCCCCTTGATAACATGGATTTATGTCAAGGGGATTTTTATGTTAAATGCCCCGGCTCACTACATGAAAGCAGCCCAGACCAACAAGAATAAAACCATAAGGAGGATTTTCATGGCGAATATGCTTGAAGTCAAACATATAAATAAAACCTATAAAGGACAAGTGTCCTATCAAGCTTTAAAACAAATTTCGTTTTCAATAGAAGAAGGCGGGTTCACGGCGGTGATGGGACCGTCCGGCTCCGGAAAAACAACGCTTTTGAATATCATTTCAACGATCGACCGGCCGGATTCAGGCGATATCCTGATTCATGGAGAAAACCCGCACCGGCTGAAGCGGACAAAGCTCGCTCATTTCCGCCGCAAGCAGCTCGGATTTGTGTTTCAGGATTTCAACCTTCTGGACACACTGACAATCGGTGAAAATATCATGCTGCCGTTAACGCTTGAAAAAGAAGCGCCGTCTGTCATGGAAGAAAAACTGCACGGCATCGCGGCAAAGCTCGGAATTGAAGACCTGCTCAACAAACGGACGTTTGAAGTATCCGGCGGACAGCGCCAGCGGGCCGCCATCGCAAGAGCGGTCATTCATAAGCCGTCACTCATTCTGGCCGATGAACCGACGGGAAACCTTGATTCCAAAGCGTCAAAAGACGTCATGGAAACGATGCAGAGCCTGAATCAGGATGATCATATCACGGCTTTGATGGTGACCCATGATCCGGTTGCGGCAAGCTACTGCCGCCGCGTCATCTTTATAAAAGACGGCGAACTGTTTAATGAGATTTACCGCGGGGAAAACCGCCAAGTCTTTTATGAGCAGATTCTTGATGTGCTGTCTATGCTGGGGGGAAACGCAAATGACCTTTCTTCAGTTCGCTTATAAAAACGTCACGAGAAACAAAAGGGCCTATCTTGCTTTCTTTTTAAGCAGCGCTTTTTCCGTTTTGATTTTCTTTACCTTTGCGATGTTCCTGTTTCATCCGGCACTAAAGGAAGGCTACCTGAATAACATCGCCAGAAAAGGCTTAACCGCCGCGGAATGGATGATCTTTGTTTTTTCTTTCTTATTTGTTCTGTATTCGGTTAACGCATTTTTGAAATCGAGAAATAAAGAATTCGGCATCCTGCTCATGCAGGGCATCACGCCGGGGCAGCTGAGAAAGCTCATTACTGCGGAAAATATGATCATCGGCGTCATGTCAATTGCAGCCGGCATTATCGGAGGATTCATTTTTTCAAAGACGTTCTTTACGGTCGGCGCTTATATTTTAGAAATGGACGCGCTGCCTCTGTACATGCCTTGGAAAGCGCTCGGCATTACGGCCGGCGGATTTCTGCTCTTATTTTTCCTTTTATCGCAGTTCACGATCCTTTTTGTCAGATCAAATACGGTGATCAAATTAATAAAGGGCACTGACAAGATCAAGCCGGAGCCGAAGCCGTCCGTGCTTCTGTCCTTATTCGGCATCGCCTGTCTGTGCGGCGGGTACGGCATGGTCCTTAAAGGCAATGTCCACGGGACTCAACCGTTTATCATTTTACTGCTTACCGTCATCGGTACGTATTTCTTTTTCAGCCAAAGCAGCATCTGGATTCTGCGCGCGCTGAAGAAGTGGAAAACCTTTTATCTGCGCGGGAAAAATGTCATTTGGGTTTCTGATCTTGTTTATCGTTTAAAAGACAACGCCCGCCTGTTCTTTATTGTCAGCATTATTTCCGCGGTAGCGTTTACGGCGACGGGCGTGCTCGCGATGTACAAATCGACTGTCGGGGCGGAAGAGTCCGCATATGAGATGGAGTATTTATCTTACAGCGGCAACCCAAAAGAACAGACTCATTTGAAAAAAATTGACCATGAACTGAAAACACACGGCTTTACGTATAAGAAAGACAAAATAAATGTTTCCTATATTCGCTATCAGGAAGGAGATACTGTTCCGCCTGTTTACATGATCAGCGAATCGGATGTGTCAACATACTTCCATGTCAAGCTGAGCGGCCTGAAACATGATGAGGCTGTCTATTTCCCGGGCACGTATGACCGCAATTTCAAAAACGAAGCACCGGATCAGCTGAAGCTGCTGAACCAAAAAGGCAAGCCGTCTGACCAAAAACTGACGGTAAAAGAAGTCGAAAAACCGCTGATTTCATTAAATGCCGTCATCGCGGTGAACGATCAAACCTTTGATCAGCTTAAATCACTCGGTGAAAAAGCGTCATTATACGGCTACAGCTATGATCATTGGAAAGACAGTCTTGGGTTCAGCCAATCCTTGAAAGATGAGATTTACGGAAACTATATCGACGTGCATTCTGATTTTATGGCAAAAGCCGGGACGTACTATGATACGGTGCAGCTGCCGAGCCTGAGTTTATTCATCGGCCTGTTTATCGCAATTGTATTCTTTGTCGCGGCAGCAAGTTTCTTATATTTCAGGCTGTTCACAGATTTAGATGAAGACCGGGAGCGCTACCGTTCATTGGCCAAAATCGGTCTGAGTGAGCGTGAAATGGCACAAAGCGTGACGATACAATTGGCGATTCTCTTTTTCTTTCCTTTCGTCATTGCCGTCATGCATACACTGTTTGCCTTGAGAACATTGGCCGTGGAAGGCTATTCCGATGTAGCGGGGCCGCTCAGTTTCACTATCGGAGGGTTTTTCATTTTTCAGCTTCTGTTCTTCCTCACAGTGCGGTCAAGCTATTTGAAAAAAATGAACAAGTAAAGGGAGTGCACAGATGAAAAAAGCATTGGCAATCCTGGCCGTCTTGGCGGCCGCTGCCGTCATATTCGGACTTCTCTTTTTTCATAACGATGTTACAGACAGATTTAATCCGTTTATTCACCAGCAAGATGTCTATGTGCAGATTGATCGAGATGGCAAACATCTTAGCCCGGGCGGTACTGAGTATACATTAGACGGATACAACGCATCCGGGAAAAAAGAAGAAGTGACCTTTTTCGCCGGGAAAGACCTTCGGAAGAACGCGTATTTGAAGGTGAAGGCGAAAGGAAAGTATGTCGAGACCTGGGAAGAAGTCAGGTTTGAAGATATGCCGGGCTCCGTACAGTCAAAATTAAAGTGAACATGAAAAACGGCACAGTGTCATGACTGTGCCGCTTTTTTTATTTTTTATTTTCTTCAGCCCGTTTGATCAGCATGTCGGTGATGATATCCATCTGTTTGCTTACGGCAATCGGGTCATACGGATAGAAGGTGTTGAAATCGTTGATAAAGACACGATTGTTTTTTACGGCATCGAGATTTTTCCAAACGGATGAATCTTTCAGACGCTCAAATGTTTTGCTTTCTCCATTCGGATTGTAATCGGTAATGAACATATAATCAGCCGCATATTGAGGGATGACCTCTTGGGAAACCTGTTTCATGGCGCCCGTTTTCATGATGTCTTTTTCAATTTTGGCCGGCGCTTTCAATCCGAGCGCGTTATAAACGGCTTGGCCGCCGCGGCCGGAATTGTCATTGAAAATCCAGATTTCGCCTTTATCCGTCGTTTCATAAAGGCCGACTGTCTCGCCTTTGCCGATCACGTTTTTGAGGCGCTTTTGATTCGCTTCGGCTTTTTTGTTGAAGTCTGCCATAAAGCTTTTGGCTTTATCCTTCGCCCCGGCAATGTCGCCGAATAGGCTGACCGTATCTTTCGTGTTCTTTGCGGTGTTAAAAGGAATGACAATCGTCGGTGCGATTTTCGATAGTTTCTCGTATTGGTCATCCTTCATCAGCACGATTAAATCAGGCTTCAGCTGCATCACTTTCTCCACATTGACGGGATTGCCGATGTCCGTGGTGTTTTTCAGCTGTTTTTTGATAAACGGATTTTTGAAAGCCCATGAGCCCGCCCCGACGACATTTGCGTCAACGGACAGCAGCTCACCTGCATAAAAGTCAGTGACGATCCGTTTCGGATGTGCGGGTATGTCAATATTTCCTTTTGTTGATTCATATGTACGCATGTCTGTCTTTCCTTTGCCTGATGCCGATCCGTTGTTTTCCTTCGCGCCGCTGCAAGCGCTTAATGCGAAAACAAGCAGAAGTGCCAGGCCGATCAGCCATGATTGTTTCTTCATAATGATCCCCCTATTTCAGTGATAATGATTATCATTATTAATATAGCAGGAAGACGTCATTCCGTCTATGTTTTTTATAGAAAACCTTCCTTGATTATCCATGTTATAGTAGTAAAGGAAGAGGAATGAATGTTGATTACGAAAAGAGGGACTTGGTGGGAAGTGCTGCACAGCTGGTGGCTGCTGCTGACTTTTGCTCCGTTTGCGCTGACCGCTTTCTTGGCCTTTTTCTATATCGGCTACCGGGCTAAGAACAAAAAATGGCTGAAATACGGACTTATCTATTTTATTATTTTAGCAATTGCTTTTGTGCTGCCGAGCACGCCGGGCGTGTATATCGTGCTGCCTTTATGGGTCATCTCCATCATCCACGGGCTGAAAGTGCGGGCGGCTTATTTGATACAGCTTGATGTGTTTAAACAAAACGTCGAAGCAAGAGCGTATGAAGCGGTAAGGCATGAGGCTGAAGCAAAATTCGGCGGAAAACCCGCTCATCGCATTGATCTGACAAAACAGAGATAAAAACAAATGACAAAGCCGGTATCTCGCGCTTTGTCATTTGCATGACCGGCCTATTGCTGGTATGAATGCTGCTGAAACGGTGTGTGATGCTGTGTTTGCGGGAATGAAGAAACATTAGCGTTTGCCATCGGTGCAGGCATGTGTCCGCTTACTTCCTGCTGAAGCTGATTGCACACATTCACGATTTGCTGGCATTTTTGAATGGCCGCTTCATGCCCCTGCAGCGCTTGCTGAATGGTATGAACGGCATGCTGTTCATGGTGAAGCATCTGCTGAAGCATTTGAATGTTTTGCTGTTCCTGCTGGAGCATTTGCTTGTACTGCTGACTGCTTTGCTGTGTCTGCTGAATAAGCTGCTGTGCTGTTTGGCGGCATTGCTGCAGCTGATTTCCGCTGTATTGGTTTTGATACATCATGAAAACCTCCTGGAGTGATTGATTTTACACATTTATCATGTGAAAGAATAGGAGAGGCATTCATGCAAGAAAAGGATTCAAATATTTACCTGTTATGTACAGAGCGGAATACAAGGCTCGGGATGGCCTGTCGAGCTTTGTATTCCGGCCCTTTTTCTCAGAAGCCGCCTTCTGTAGCGTGAAAAGGAATATTGAGTCTGTTTTCGACTGCGCGCAGGCGCTGATTCAAACGGTTTAAGCGGCGGGTATGGATTTCAATGGACTGGCTCAGCCGTCTGATCTGCTCATTCATACGCGTGATTTCCCGGTTTTGGCGCTGGTCTTCTTGTGAGAGGCGGGTGAGCTCTCTCGTTTGCTCGGCGTTTTGTCTTTCAAGCTGGGCGACTCTCCGTTCTAAACCTGTCGGCTGCCGCTCTTCGGACTGAGGGGGCGCATAATAATAGCTTTCCTGCTGCTGATACGGCTCATACTCAACGCGGTTCACTTCGTATTCCTGCTGCTGAGGGAAATAGGCAGGCGGGGTGTAGTACTGATATGGGTTCATTCATCATTCTCCTTATCTAGTGAAGTCTTTATACACTATGTAGTCAATTGCACAGTGCCACGGCATCCGCCTAAGTTACAGACGTAAAAAAGCTTCAAAGGAAGGTGATCATGTTGCGGAACATACGGATTTTCATCATGACGGTTCTTGTTTTCGGATGCGTCATGATAACAGGCTGCTCGCAAAAGAAAGCAGACGAACCCCCTTTTTATTACGGGACATGGGATGCGGGGCTGAAACCGGGCCCGATGGACGGGGTCAGATCTGAAACCGTCACGTTTACGAAAGACAGCGTGCTGACAAAGCAGGTCATTCAAGGCCGCGGCGAGGTTGCCATGCCCTCAGATGTGTACAAGGTGATCTCTCAGAACACGGACGGGACGATCGAGATTGAATACCTCGGACATCCGCACCCCGTCAAAAGCACGTTGAAAAGAGGAAAAAACGATACGCTCATTTGGAAGATATACGGAGAAACAAAAACAATGACAAGAATAAAAACCGGCGGGGAGGATGCACATGAGAAATAAGGCTGCCGACAGACTCGTTTTGACGGGTGTCATCGTACATATCATTCAATGGTTTTCACTGTTATGGTTATTTTTTATGCTTTTTGATCAGTTCGGGCGTTTTACCATTTACAATCCCAATGTCGTAAACGGAAGCATGCAATCTTTTTCATTCTTTGATATGATGCGCGCTCTTCTGTTTTCCGGCACGCTGCGGAATACGCTCCTGCTGTTTCTGTTTGCGGCGCTGCTCATTTACTTGTGGGTGAACGCTCTGTTTATCCTGCTGGAAATCGTTTCTTATATCATGATCAGGCGGAACAGCCGTTCATTATGGGCATACTTTCCCGCAGCGATGGGAATAAAGCTTGCCCTTCTGGACATAGCGGCCATCCCTTTCTTTGCGGCGGGGCTGATGCTCTTGAAGCAGAAAACAGATGACGGCGGCGAACAAGCTGACAAGGGGAAAAGACGGCCCCGCATCCGGAGGCAGGCCCGGTTTACGAAGAGAAGGCGGAGAAACTTGTCCGTTTGATTTTTCATTGAAACGAAAAAACGATATGATGAAAGCATAAGAAGAAAAGGATACAAAGGAGATGCAGGATGTACAAGTTAATCGCAATAGATATGGACGGAACACTACTAAACGATCATCATGAAGTGACGGCTGAAGTCCGCGGGGCGCTTGATGCCGCCAAAGCGGAAGGGGTCAATATCGTCCTGTGCACGGGCCGGCCGATCGGCGGCGTGCGTCGGTATTTGGAAGAGCTGAACTTACAGGAAGAAGGCGACTTTGTGATTGCCTATAACGGCGCACTCGTCCAAAATACGTATACAAACGGTGTCGTGGCCGAGCAGTCATTAGGTTATGAGGATTTGAAGTCGCTTTACGAGCTGAGCTTACAGCTGGATACTCCGATGCATTACTTTGACACAGCCAATCTGTACACGCCGAACCGGGATATCAGTGAATACACGGTATACGAATCATACATTACGAAAGTGCCGCTTCATTTCCGCACGATCGATGAAGTGCCGAAGGATATTCTGATTCCGAAAGTCATGTTCATTGACGATCCGGACAAGTTGGAGAAAGCGGTCGCTTCCATTCCGGAATCATTCAAGGAAACATACACAATGGTCAAAAGCGCGCCATTCTTCCATGAGATTCTTCACCCGAAAGTCAGTAAAGGAAACGCGGTCAAGCTGCTGGCCGAAAAACTCGGCATTGAACAGAAAGACGTCATGGCAATCGGCGATAACGGCAACGACATGTCCATGATTCAGTGGGCCGGCTGCGGTGTGGCAATGGCCAATGCCATCCCGGAAGTAAGGGAGATTGCTGATTTTGAAACGAAATCAAATAACGAACACGGCGTGGCGCATGCGATTCAGGAGCTTGTGCTGAAAAAATAGGCACCCCATCAGAGGGTGCTTTTTTACCGCGTGTTTTGGTGATATGATAAGCGGAGAGGGGAGGCGCGACATGGATCGTGAAAAACAGCAGCTCAGCATAGAAGCGGCAAAACTATATTATCAATCAGATTACAGCCAGCAGCAGATCGCCGAACGGCTTGATCTGTCACGCCCCACCGTTTCAAGGCTGCTTCAGTACGCAAAGGAAAAAGGGTATGTTCAAATTCGCGTCATGGACCCGTTTGAGGATCTGGACGAACTCGGCGCGAAGCTGGAAGAAAAATACGGGCTGCTTGAGGCGCACGTCGTCTTTTCTCCAAGTGACGATTACCAGGCCATTACACATTACTTAAGCCGCTATGGCGCAGACTATATGCATAAAACCGTAAAGGACGGCGATATACTCGGCGTAAGCTGGGGGACGACGATGTACCAGATCGCAAGTCGCATGGAGCCGAAGCAGGTAAAGAGCGTTGAAGTCGTGCAGCTGAAAGGCGGCATCAGTCATTCCAATGTTAATACGTACTCGTCAGAAACGATTCAGCTGTTCGCCGAAGCATTTCAGACCATGCCGAGGTATTTGCCGCTGCCGGTTATATTTGACAGCGCCGATGTGAAACAGATGGTCGAACGGGACAGACATATTAAGCGGATCATTGAAATGGGCAGACAAGCCAATATCGCCCTGTTTACGGTCGGAACCGTCCGGGATGAGGCGCTGCTTTTCAGACTCGGCTATTTCCGGGAAGAAGAGAAACAATTGCTGAAAGCACGCGGAGTCGGCGATATTTGTTCGCGCTTTTTTGACGAGGAAGGCAGGATTTGCAGCAGCAGCATTAACGGCCGGACGATCGGAGTCGAGCTCAGCGACTTGAAAATGAAAGAGCGTTCGATTCTGGTGGCGGGCGGCAGCAGAAAATGCAAGGCCATTCACGGTGCCCTGAAAGGAAAGTACGCCAACGTTTTGATTACCGATCAGCATACGGCCAAAAAACTCATTCAAGAATTGTGACAATTCATGAACATAATTTCAATTACCAATTTACATATGTTCAAAATTCGGTTATTCTAAACGTATCCTAGGAAAAAGGAAGTGCATACAATGTCAATTGCAAGTCAAATAGACCATACTGCTTTGAAACCGCATACACAAAAAGCGGATATTTTACAACTGATAAATGAAGCAAAAGAATATAAATTCGCTTCCGTTTGTGTAAACCCGACTTGGGTCAAACTTGCAGCGGAGGAACTGAAGGGCACGGGAGTTGACGTTTGCACCGTTATCGGATTTCCTCTCGGCGCAACGACATCGGAAACAAAAGCATTTGAAACAAAGGATGCCATCTCAAAAGGGGCAACTGAGGTTGACATGGTCATCAATATCGGCGCATTAAAAGACGGCGATGATGAAGCGGTTGAA
Organism: Bacillus sp. NEAU-CP5; assembly: GCF_026420705.1. Taxonomy (NCBI): domain Bacteria; kingdom Bacillati; phylum Bacillota; class Bacilli; order Caryophanales; family Bacillaceae; genus Bacillus; species Bacillus sp. NEAU-CP5. Next base: position 180,151 of record NZ_JAPMOV010000004.1, read on the forward strand.
GCTGATATCCGCGCGGTAGTTGAAGCAGCTGATAAAAAAGCGCTCGTCAAGGTGATCATCGAAACATGCCTTTTGACAGATGAAGAAAAAGAGCGCGCGTGCCGCTTGGCGGTATCCGCAGGCGCAGATTTCGTCAAAACGTCTACCGGTTTTTCTACAGGCGGGGCAACGGCTGAAGATATCGCTCTCATGAGAAAAACAGTCGGACCGGACATCGGGGTCAAAGCATCAGGCGGCATCAGAACAAAAGCCGATGTTGACAGCATGATCGCTGCGGGCGCGAGCCGGATCGGCGCAAGTGCGGGCGTCTCTATCGTGAGCGGCGGAGACAGCGGCAGCAGCGACTATTAATCAGCAGTGCGGAAGCTGAAAGCTTCCGCCATCCTCTTTCTTTGTTGATGCATAAAAAATTGTAAGCGAATACAAATAAAAGGAGAACACATATGAAGTATCTCATCGGAATTATCGGAATCATTGTGTTTTTAGGTCTTGCCTGGCTTGCCAGCAACGGCAAAAAAAGAATCAGAATCCGGCCGATCGCCGTCATGCTCGTGCTGCAGCTGATTCTCGGTTATATTCTCCTCAACACCGGTATCGGGAATTTTCTTGTCGGCGGTTTTGCAAAAGGATTTAACTACTTGCTGGAATATGCCTCAGAAGGGATTAACTTTGTATTCGGCGGGCTTGTGAATGCGAAACAGACGACGTTCTTCATGAGCGTGCTTCTGCCGATCGTCTTTATATCCGCTTTAATCGGAATTCTGCAGCATTGGAAGGTCCTCCCCTTCATCACGAAGTATATCGGTCTTGCGTTAAGCAAGGTGAACGGAATGGGGAAAATCGAATCTTACAACGCTGTCGCATCTGCGATTTTAGGGCAATCAGAAGTCTTTATCAGTTTGAAAAAACAGCTCGGTTATCTTACTGAACAGCGCTTATATACGCTTTGCGCATCCGCAATGTCGACGGTCTCAATGTCGATCGTCGGTTCTTACATGATGATGCTGAAGCCTGAATACGTCGTGACGGCGCTTGTGCTGAACTTATTCGGCGGATTTATCATCGCTTCTATCATCAACCCGTACACCGTCAGCAAAGAAGAGGATTTGATCGTCGTTCCTGAAGAAGAAAAGCAATCCTTTTTTGAAGTGCTCGGTGAGTATATAATGGATGGATTCAGAGTCGCCGTCGTTGTAGCGGCGATGCTGATCGGATTTGTCGCACTCATTGCTCTGGTCAACGGCGTTTTTAATGCGGTCTTCGGCATTACATTCCAGGCGCTGCTCGGATATGTATTCGCGCCGTTTGCGTTTTTAACCGGTATTCCGTGGAATGAAGCGGTGAGCGCCGGAAGCATTATGGCGACGAAAATGGTATCGAATGAATTTGTGGCGATGCAGACACTCTCATCCGGCGATTTCCATTTCAGTGCGCATACACAGGCAGTGGTATCTGTATTCCTTGTCTCATTCGCGAATTTCTCCTCTATCGGAATCATTACCGGTGCGGTGAAAGGGCTGCATGAAAAACAAGGAAACGTCGTCGCGCGGTTCGGGCTGAAGCTGCTGTACGGCGCAACGCTCGTCAGCTTCCTGACAGCGGCGATCGTCGGATTGATTCACTGAACATAAATGAAGGACAGGTGATAGATCATGAGAATGGTAGATCTTATTGTAAAAAAACAAAATGGAAAAGAACTGACAACAGAAGAAATTCAATTTTTCGTAAAAGGATACACGGACGGAAGCATCCCTGATTATCAGGCAAGCGCACTGGCTATGGCGATTTACTTTCAGGATATGACAGATCAGGAGCGCGCCGATCTGACAATGGCGATGGTGAATTCAGGGGAAACGATTGATCTCTCCGCCATTGAAGGCATTAAAGTCGACAAGCACTCTACGGGCGGGGTCGGCGACACGACAACTCTCGTACTCGCACCGCTCGTCGCGGCGCTCGGCGTTCCCGTTGCTAAAATGTCCGGCCGCGGTCTCGGCCATACGGGGGGAACCATTGATAAGCTGGAAGCGATCGAAGGCTTTCACGTGGAATTATCAAAAGATGAATTCATCAAGCTTGTGAACCGCGACAAAGTAGCCGTCATCGGACAAAGCGGCAATTTGACGCCTGCTGATAAAAAGCTGTATGCGCTGCGTGATGTAACGGGTACGGTGAACTCCATCCCGCTGATCGCAAGCTCAATTATGAGTAAAAAAATCGCCGCCGGAGCAGATGCCATCGTGCTTGACGTCAAAACGGGAGCCGGCGCGTTTATGAAAACGGATGAAGACGCCGTGAACCTCGCCAAAGCAATGGTCCGCATCGGAAACAACGTCGGCCGCCAGACGATGGCCGTGATTTCTGATATGTCGCAGCCGCTCGGTTTTGCGATCGGGAATGCCCTGGAAGTACAAGAAGCCATTGATACATTAAGAGGGGAAGGGCCTGAAGACTTAAACGAACTCGTCCTCACGCTCGGCAGCCAAATGGTCGTATTGGCGAAAAAAGCTGAGACATTGGAAGAAGCGAGAACGAAGCTGCAGGAAGTCATGAAAAACGGCAAAGCGCTTGAAAAGTTCAAAGAGTTCCTGAGCAATCAGGGAGGAGATGCTTCTGTCGTTGACGATCCGTCCAAACTTCCGCAGGCGGCGTACAAAATTGACGTTCCGGCAAAAGAAGCGGGTGTCGTTTCAGAAATCGTCGCTGACGAAATCGGCGTCGCAGCGATGCTGTTGGGCGCGGGACGTGCGACAAAAGAGGACGAAATCGATCTTGCCGTCGGCATTATGCTTCGCAAAAAAGTCGGTGACAACGTCGAAAAAGGCGAGCCGCTCGTTACCCTTTACGCCAACCGCGAAAACGTTGACGACGTGACTGCCAAAGTCTATGACAACATCCGCATCTCAGAAAAAGCGGAAGCGCCGAAACTGATTCATACGCTGATTACGGAATAAGACAAGAAAGGCACATACCTCAACAGTATGTGCCTTTTTTTATGGCATGGTTTTATCCAAATGAATGTCACGGACGGATTGTTTCGGCTGTTTCTTTCTCAAAAAACGAATGAGATAGCACAGGATCATACAAGGAATTCCGCAGAAGAGGGCGATTCTTTGATTGGGATCAAATGCAAGGCCTACGCATGAAGCGAAACATAAGATCACAGCGGCGATCGGAACGAGAGGGTATAACGGTGTGCGGAAGGTCAGATCCGAGACGCGTCCGCCGTTTTTCACATAATGTTTTCGAAATAACAGCTGAGACAGGGCGATGCTCATCCACACCACGACGCCGGCAAATCCGGCTATTGCCACAAGCACCACGTAGACCGTGCCCGGGGCGGCGATGCTTGAGATCAAGGATATGCAGGAAACGGCCATGCTGGCGAGCAGAGCATTCAGCGGAATTCCTTTCGGCGTGACTTTTTTGAACCGGGCGCTGATCATGTTTTCATTCGCAAGAGACCACAGCATCCGGGTGGAAGCATACAGTCCGGAGTTGGCGACCGAAAGCAAAGCCGTTAAAATCACGAAATTCATGATATCGGCGGCGTATGGGATACCGATTTGGGAAAAGACCGCGACAAACGGACTTTCAATCACACCGGCTTCCTTCCAGGAGATCAGTCCGGACAGCACAAAAATGGCGCCGATAAAAAAGATGACCGTTCTCCAGGCGACATTTCGGATCGAACGCGGAATATCTTTTGCCGGATTGGCGGTTTCACCCGCTGTAATTCCGATCAGCTCCGTCCCTGAAAAGGCGAAGCTTACGGAAATCATTGCAATGAAAACCGCAAGAAAGCCGTTCGGAAACAGTCCGCCGTGCGAGGTGAAATTCGACAGCATCGGAGCTTCACCCGAACCGTGCAATGAAATCAAACCGAACATCGCGGCGCCGCCTAAGATGATAAATAAAAGGATGGTAACGATTTTGACGCTGGAAAACCAAAACTCTGTTTCTGCAAACAATTTAACGGAGAATGCATTGGCGGCAAAAAGGAGAGCCGCGAAAATCGCGCTCCACATCCAGACGCTGCTGTGGGGAAACCAGCGCTGCATGAGGATACCGGAAGCTGTAAACTCCGATCCTACCGTCACCACCCAATTCACCCAATACATGATACCGACCATAAAACCCGTGGACGGCCCGATAAACGTTGTCGCATACGTTTGAAATGAACCGGTCACAGGCATGGCTACTGACAATTCTCCGAGACACTGCATGACAAGATACATCATCAAGCCCCCGATCAGGTAAGCGGCGATCGTCCCGCCCGGCCCGGCCTGGCTCAATGTATACCCTGTGCTCAAAAACAGCCCCGTGCCGATGACTCCTCCCAATGAAATCATAAATAAGTGCCTGCTTTTCATCGTGCGCTTTAGTTGATTGCCGCCTTGATCAACATCCATCGTGATCTCCCCCTTTTTGCGTGGCGTGAGAATCTTCCGGCAGCCGAGAGCACGCGTGCCGGATTTGACTTTAACGTGACAATCTAAATCCCTTTAATGCATGTAAAATGACGTGTGCGGCTGCCCGGCTTGTCATATCGCGAAAATCAAGTGTCGGATCAACCTCAACGATCTCAATACCCGAGATGTCAGCCTCACTGGCTAAAAACCGGACCGCCTGAAGCAGTTCTTCGGTATACAGGCCTCCGGGGCCGATCGCGGGGCAGCCGGGCGCATGGGCTTGATCCAGCACATCCATATCAACCGAAATAAAGATGGCGTCGGCTCTTTTTTGAACGGCCGGCAAGACCTCTTGTATCGTTCGGAGGAGCCCTTTCTCCCGGATCATTTCCATTGTATGCACGTCTGCCTGCCGTTCTTTTACATATTGTTCGTATGCCGAGCTGTTGCTGAACTCCCTGATCCCAAGCTGAATCAGGTTTTGTCCGCTTATGATATTTTCATCTAACAGCCGGCGGAATGGCGTGCCGTTTGTCGGTCCTCCGTCTTCTGTGTTGCGGACGTCGTGGTGGGCATCGAATTGAAACACGGCCGTTGTTCCTTTCGTTTCCGCAATGGCTTTAATGGTGGAATAACTGATGGAGTTGTCGCCGCCGAGAATGACGGGCACCCAGTCAGGCTGGTCCGTCAGAATGTCATGAATGGTCCGATAAATGTGTTCATGAGATTTAACGACATCCGTGACGTGAATCTGAATATCGCCGATATCGTACAGATGGTTAATGACATGCTCCCGCAGCTCCGCGGAATAAGCGGAAATCCCGCCGAGCGCCCGGCGGATCGCACCGGGTGCAAAGCAGGCGCCGGAATGGCTGATTGACGACTTAGAAAGCGGAACGCCGATCAAAGCCGGCCCTTTGATCGTTTGTCCCGCCCACGCTTCCGTCACATCGCCGATCCTTGTCACATGGCGGTCGTTGAAGAGGGAGCCGGCTTTTTGCAGAAACGGATACTTATCCAAGAGCGGCTCCCTCCCTTGAGACAACCGTCTTTCCGTTCTTGATGACACGGTGTACATGATTGACGCCGTAATGATACGGGATATACATGTAATTCGGCGCTTCCCAAATGACAATGTCAGCCGCCCGTCCGGCTTTAATTTGTCCGGCCTCTTCGCCTTTTCCGATCGCATACGCGGCATTAACGGTGACAGCGTGCCAGATTTCTTCTGCGGTCATTTTTAAATGAAGCGCGGCAATCGACATAATGAGCTGGAGATTTTCCGTCGGTGAGCTGCCCGGGTTGAAGTCAGTCGCCAAACTGACCCGTACGCCCGCATCAATCATCTCCCGGGCTCTCGCATAAGTGTGTTTGCCGAGATAGAAAGTTGTGCCCGGCAGCAGGACGGCGATTGTTCCGGACTCCGCTAGTTTTTCGATGCCTTCGGCAGACGCCCCCACCAAATGATCGGCAGAAACAGCATGCAGTTCTGCCGCCAATTCCGCGCCGCCGAGCGGGTCAATCTCATCAGCATGGATTTTCAGGCCGAAACCAGCTTCAGACGCCTTTTTCAGGTAGTCCCGCGACTGGCTGACGGTAAAGACGCCTGTTTCTGTGAAAATATCGGCAAATTGCGCGAGGCCTTTTTCTTTTATTTCAGGCAAAAGCTGCAGCATGCGATTCAGAAATTCGTCAGGGCTGTTCCGGTACTCAGGCGGAATGGCGTGTGCCCCCATAAAAGTTGTGACAAGGTCGACCGGCTGGCGTTCGCCCAGTTTTTTCGCCGCGGTCAGCTGTTTCAGCTCCGTGTCTTTGTCGAGTCCGTAGCCGCTTTTTACTTCTGCCGTCGTGATGCCGTATGACAGCATGCGTCCGAGGTGAAAAAGCCCTTTTTCAATCAGTTCTTCTTCGGAAGCGGCTTTCGTGTCTTTGACCGTTGACAAAATACCGCCGCCTTGCGCCAAAATATCCAAATAGGACATGCCCTGAATTTTTAAATTCAGTTCTTTTTCCCGGGACCCCCCGAATACAAGATGGGTATGGGGATCGACGAGGCCGGGGGTGACGAGCCGTCCCCCGCAGTCGATGATGTCTCTTGCCTCGTATCCTTCCTCCGCTCCTTGATGTCCGGCAAAAACAATGCGCCCGTCGGAAATGCCGATGACAGCATCTTCCGTGACACGAAGATTCTGCATGCTTCCGCCTGATCGGGGGCCGCCGGATTCCATCGTCAGCAGCTGGCCGATGTTGGTGAGTATGGTATCTATTTGTTTCGGCATGTTACCGCTCCTTTTTCATCGGTATCATAATGTCTTGTTCCTCGGCGACTTGAGCCGCTTTTTCATAACCTGCGTCTGCATGGCGGATGATGCCCATTCCCGGATCGCTTGTCAGAACGCGGGAAAGCCGTTGTTCCGCAAGGATGCTGCCGTCAGCGACCGCGACCATTCCCGCATGAAGGGAATACCCCATGCCGACGCCCCCGCCGTGGTGAAAAGAAACCCAGCTTGCGCCTGAGGCCGTGTTGATCAGCGCGTTCAGCACCGCCCAATCGCCGACCGCGTCGCTGCCGTCTTTCATCGCTTCTGTTTCCCGATTCGGAGAGGCGACAGATCCGCAGTCTAAATGGTCTCTTCCGATGACGATCGGGGCTTTCAGCTCGCCGTTTCTGACCAATTCATTGATGGCGAGCCCCATCTTTTCCCGTTCACCGTAGCCGAGCCAGCAAATACGGGACGGCAGGCCTTGGAATGTGACTTTTTTCTGTGCCATGTCAATCCAGCGGTGAAGGGCTTGATTTTCTGGAAACAGCTCTTTTAATAAAGCGTCCGTGCGGTATATATCTTCAGGGTCACCCGACAGCGCGGCCCAGCGGAACGGCCCTTTTCCTTCACAAAATAAAGGCCGGATGTAGGCGGGAACGAATCCCGGAAAATCAAAAGCATCGGCGAGACCCTCATCTTTGGCAGCCTGGCGGATATTGTTGCCGTAATCAAAGACGACGGCACCTTTTTTCTTGAAGGCGAGCATGGCTTCCACATGCTTTTTCATACTCTGCTTGGAAAGCCTTACGTATAATTCAGCCTGATCCCGGCGCAGGCGGTCGGCCTCTTCAAGTGAGTATCCTGCCGGAATATAGCCGATCAGCGGGTCGTGAGCGGAAGTCTGATCGGTCACGATGTCAATATGGACGCCGCGGTTCAAAAGCTCATGATGCACCTCAGCCGCATTACCGAGAAGGCCGATCGATAAAGGTTCTCCGGCTTGTCTGGCTGCTTCGGCCCAGCGCAGCGCTTCGTCAATTGATGCGGTTTTACGGTCGCAATAGTTTGTTTCCATCCGTTTATCAATCCGTGTTTCATCCGCTTCAACGGCGATGACGACGCCATCATTCATCGTGACGGACAGCGGCTGGGCGCCTCCCATTCCGCCAAGTCCGGCCGTCAGCGTAAGGGTTCCTTTCAGACTGCCGCCGAAATGCTGTCTCGCAAGCTCCGCAAAGGTTTCATAGGTGCCCTGCAGAATACCTTGTGAGCCGATATAAATCCAGCTGCCAGCCGTCATCTGCCCATACATCATCAGCCCTTTTTTCTCAAGGTCATGGAAATGCTCCCAATCCGCCCATTTCGGCACGAGAACCGAATTGGCTAGCAGGACGCGGGGCGCGCGGCTGTGCGTGCGGAACAATCCGACCGGTTTTCCGGATTGGATCAGCAGTGTTTCATCATCTTTTAACATTTTGAGGGAACGCTCAATCGCGTGAAAAGCATCCCAGTTTCGTGCGGCCTTGCCTATGCCGCCGTATACGATCAGATCCTCCGGCTTTTCGGCAACCTCCGGGTCAAGGTTGTTTCGGAGCATGCGGAGCACGGCTTCCTGCTCCCATCCTAAGCATTCAAGTTCGGTGCCGCGGCCGGCGCGGATTGATTTCTTTACATCAGTCATCTTGTAAGTCCCCCTTCATTGGTCATCAGTTTGTGGTGATGCTCATTCGGCAGAAAAGACTCCTTCTTCAGCCAGTCACTCAGATGCTCGATGTCATAAGAAAACACGCGGTCTTCTTGTATGGACGGCACGATGTTTCTCATTTCGTGATAGAGCTGTTTTGTGTACGAGGCGCAATGTTCCGCACCCCGGTACTCCACGGCCTGCAGCGCGCAAATAGCTTCAACGGCAAGCACCCGTCTCGTATTCGCAATGATCTGGTAGGCGTGCCTTGAGGCGATGGTTCCCATGCTGACGTGATCCTCCTGGTTTGCCGATGAAGGAATGGAATCGACACTGGCGGGATGGGCCAGGGTTTTATTTTCTGACACGAGGGAGGCCGCCGCATATTGCATGATCATCGCTCCGGATTGTAAGCCGGGCTGAGGGCTCAGAAAGGGCGGCAGGTCATTCAGCTGCGGATTCACAAGCCGTTCGATCCGGCGTTCAGAAATATTCGCAAGCTCGGCCGCCGCCACTTTGAGAAAATCCATGGCAAAGGCGATCGGCTGTCCGTGAAAGTTTCCGCCTGAGATGATTTTGGCGCCGTCTTCGAAAATGAGCGGGTTATCTGTCGCGGCATTCATCTCAATTTCTAATTTTTCTTTTACATACGCTAATGTCTGCCATGATGCGCCGTGGACTTGAGGAATACAGCGGATCGAATAGGCGTCCTGGACACGCAGCTCCCCTTGGACGGTCGTCAGCTTGCTGTCTGACAAGTAATAGCGGATTCGCTCTGCGACATCCATCTGTTCCTGATAACCGCGGGCGGCATGAATGTCCTCGTCAAACGCATCGATAATACCCTGAAGGCCTTCGATCGTTAAGCTCGCGATCCGTTCCGACTGATAGGCCAGCTTTTCGGCTTCGAGGTAAGCGATCAGCCCCATCGCGGTCATGGCCTGCGTTCCGTTGATCAGCGCGAGTCCTTCCTTAGAGGTCAGGACGGCCGGCTGAAGGTTTGTCTGTTCTAAAGCATGAGCTGTCGGCATCCGGGCCCCTTCGTAAAAGACTTCGCCTTGACCGATAAGCGCCAGTGCGAGATGAGAAAGCGGCGCCAAATCCCCGCTCGCCCCCAGTGACCCTTGCTGCGGGATGACCGGGTGAATGCGATGATTGAGATACGCGAGCAGTTGATCAATCAGCTCAGTCCGCACGCCGGAAAAGCCTTTCAGCAAGGCATTGGCTCGCAAAAGCAGCATGGCCCGCGATACAGATTCCGGAAACGGATCACCGACGCCGCACGCGTGAGAAAGAATCAGATTCAGCTGCAGATCCGCGGCGTCTTCTTTTTGAATCAGCACATCGCTGAACTTGCCGAATCCCGTCGTAATCCCGTAAATGGTCTTCTCTTCTTGAACGATCCGTTCAACCGCCGCCCTGCTTTTTTTCACGCGTTCCATGCTTTCGGCAGATGCTTGAACCTCTTCAAAATCAAACAGCACACGCTGGGCATCTGCGGTTGTCAGTGAGGAACCGTCTAACGTCACCATCATTTCAACCCCTTTTCCTTTACTTTGGTAAAGCGCCCATACAAAAAGGAGCTATGCCATGAAAATGATATTTCACGCATAGCCCCCTATCATCTGAAATCTATGGGCTGATTCATATGTGATTAATTCCGACTCCGAATGTTTCGTGCTCAAGCCCCTTAATCGGAGCCCCGATCGTGCCGTAAAGTGAAACGGCGATCCAATCGCCTTCCGCCTCGCTTTCATACGGATTTCCCCGCAAGACGGCAAACTTCAGGCCCACGGTACGAAGCAGCGAGCCAAGCAGCATTTCGCCCCGCGTCACTCCGTGCAAAGCTTCCATTGTGGCATGATACAGCGCATGTGATTCGCGATAACCCTCAGATTGAATGACGCCGCTCTTTTTGGAAGCGGTTTCAATTGCGGCTACCACCTTATGCGCATCCATTGAACCCACCCTGCCGAGACAGACTTTCCAGCCGTCCCGTTCCAGCCGGCTGATCTGCTGGTTTTCTTCAGTCTCATGAAGCAGAAGAAGGACGGACAGTCGCCCGATGCGGCGGTCTTTGTGTAAGGTCATATATGCTTCACTCAATTCTTAAATATTCTGATAACTAGTAACTGTTTTTTATATTAAGTGTTTGCGAATCAGAAGTCAAAACTTTTTTTCCAGTCTTTCACAAATCAGATTGTTATCGAAGTAAAGCGGTACATCGCGAAGCCGGCGCTGTTGATCACATATTTCCGCCATCCGCATCATAAAATGGAGCGTTGTCTTGAAAGCGTTTTAAGAAAAGAAGAGAGCGAGGAGATTTCAGAAAATGAAAACCAGTTTCTTTCGTGTGTGCCTGGTCTCAGCAGCGGTCATCGGGTTCACTCTGCCGCAGGCAAAAGCCCAGCATCCGGTTTTTTCAGAGGTCAGCGTGCATGATCCGTCCGTCATCAAAACAGGCGATACATATTATGTATTCGGCTCGCATTTGGCTTCCGCCAAGTCGAAAAACCTGATGCAGTGGCAGCAGATGTCTTCAAGCGTCAATCCCAATAATCCCCTGATCCCGAACGTCTACACCGAATTAAAAGAGACATTCGACTGGGCCCAGTCTGATACGCTGTGGGCGCCGGACGTCGCCCAGCTGTCTGACGGGAAATATTACATGTACTATAACGCCTGTAAAGGAGACTCGCCGCGATCCGCTCTCGGTGTCGCCGTGAGTGACAAGATCGAAGGACCCTACAAAAACAAAGGCATCTTTTTGAAATCGGGCATGGAAGGAAAAAGCGAAGACGGCACGACGTATAATGCAAACGTTCACCCGAACGTCGTAGATCCGCAAACGTTTTTTGACCATAAAGGCAAGCTCTGGATGGTGTACGGCTCTTACTCCGGCGGGATTTTCATAATGGAAATGAATCCGAAAACCGGTTTCCCGCTCCCGAACCAAGGCTACGGAAAAAAACTGCTCGGCGGAAATCACAGCAGAATCGAAGGCCCGTACATCAGCTACAATCCGGAAACGAAATATTACTATCTGTATCTGTCATTCGGCGGACTTGACGCAGCCGGCGGTTATCATATGCGTGTGGCGCGCTCTAAAAATCCGGACGGTCCGTACTATGACGCCGCAGGCCATAACATGCTTGATGCCAAAGGAAAAGACGGCAGTTTCTTTGACGACAAAGCAATTGAACCGTACGGGGTCAAACTCATGGGCGGCTACAGCTTCGCCTCACAATCTGAAAAAGGCACGGGCTACGTATCGCCGGGACACAACTCCGTGTTTTACGACGGGAAAACGAAACGATCATACCTCATTTTCCACACCCGTTTCCCGAACAGAGGCGAAGAGCACGAAGTCAGAGTGCATCGGCTGTACATGAACAAAGACGGATGGCCCGTTGCAGCGCCATACCGCTATGCGGGAGAACCGGATACACACATATCGGCGGCCGCCGCATCCGGAACCTACAAACTCATCCAGCACGGAAAAGACATTACAGCTACGATCAAAACCCCAAAAAACATCCGGCTTAACAACGACGGCACCATTTCCGGGGAAATGACCGGAACCTGGACAATAACGGACAGCAGCAAAGCCCGAATCAACCTGAACGGCACAAATTATGACGGCGTCTTCCTGAAAGAATGGGACTCAGCGAGAGAGAAAGAAGTTGTGACGTTTAGTGTGCTGAGCGGTGATGGGGAGGCTGTTTGGGGAGTGAAGTGAAAAAGCACCTACTCCAGTTTGGAGGGTGCTTTTTTCTTGCTAATTAGGAGAATGACCTTCTATTGCTTTTAATAAACTAATTGAATTATGATGGACTCAACCTCTATCATTTGTAGTGAATAGTATAAAATTAAAAACAAAAATTTGAATACATACCTATGAAAAAACGAAAGGAAGTTTAATTTTGAAAAAAACAATAAAAGTAGCCGCCGCAGTTATACAAAATGAAAACAATGAAATTCTATGTGCTCTACGTTCTCCAACAATGTCTCTTCCTAATCTGTGGGAGTTTCCTGGTGGAAAGCTTGAAGAAGGAGAGAATGCTCGGGAAGCACTTGTAAGAGAAATTGAAGAGGAACTTGACTGTAAAATTGTTGCGGGCGATGTGATAGCCGATATTCATCATGAATATGAGAAGGTCATCGTCAATTTAATTTCAATAAAAGCGAAGATTGTATCAGGAGAGCCGGTAGCAAAAGAGCATGCGGAATTCAGATGGGTGCCTATACGTGAGCTAGAATCACTAGAGTGGGCACCCGCTGATCTTCCGACCGTATCTGCTTTAATTCGTTAAATCCACATACAAGTTTTCTGGGACAGGCTGATGGAGCTTCCATTTGACATTCATTGGCTTGTCTCCGTGGCTTGATACATAGTCTACCTCTCCTAAATAAGTAAATGGCAAGGTGATTTTATGCATTTTCTTGCATTTCCTTACAAACAAATGATAACAATAATCTTTTTGTTTATGATGAGTTATACTTTGACCACCCTTAGTTTCATGAGAGGTATGGTTAGGACTTTGCCAATGAAAGTGACTAGGATCAATAAAATAATCCTTGTAAAGTAGATGGTCTTCAACATCCTCTGATTTATTAAGAGTGACAAAAATTAAATACTGATTTTTGACTCTTTTTAAGCCCTCTCGCCAAGTCCCTTCCTGATCAGTTGACTGAAAAAGATAAATGAGCTCATTTCTTGTATAGGTCTGATACAATGTTAGCTTAATCTCTTTTGAAGCAAGGGCTTCTATATTGTTCATACGTCTAAATTCAATCAGTCCATAGTGGACGCGCTCCTTAATATACGGTCCGAATAATGGATCGTTTAAAATCTCGCTCACTTCTGGATCTAACTTGAATGTATCACCTTGTAATGTACCAAAGCGCCAATTCTGTTTTTGATCTGATTTCGTTAAACGCTCCATTGCTCGCTGAATGAGGTCATCATGTGTATCTGTTGTGATTTGAATATGAAACTGTTTTTCTAACGATTCTTTTACATCTTCTATTGTGATGATATTTTTGTGAAAACCGCTCTGTAAAATTAACCATTCATAAGGCCATTTAATAGGTAATTGCTGTTCTAATTTTGCTACTATCCCTACAACCAAGGGGTTATTGAGAATCCCTTCATCTGTAACATTCAAATCGTCCATTTTCTTTTTGGTCTGTACCCACGATTTGTATTTCTTTATAAAAAAGGTAAGCCCAGGTGCCTGTTCAGAGTATAGAAAATCAATTAATTCTGGAGAGCGTCCTAGCTCTTGTTTAAATTGCTTGTATAACGTTTTCAGCATGGCATCTGAATTTAGTTTAATATGATCGATCTTATTTAAAATTTCTTTCTTCGTTACGGCTGAAAGGTCAACATAAGATCCTCCAGGTAAATCTGAAAACTCATGCGTCACGGCCACTCGGAGGGAATCTTTATCAAACGATTTTTGGCTTGTTTGTCCAGATAGTGCGAGTGGAATAACGAATGACTTTTGATAGTTTCCGATAAAATCCAGTATCGTTACAAACTCTTTGTCGTCAGTTTTTCTAAGTCCCCGTCCTAATTGCTGAATGAAAATCGTTGGTGATTCTGTTGGTCTAAGGAACAATAGTAGATTGAGCTTTGGAATATCTATTCCTTCGTTGAAAATATCTACTGTAAATATAATTTCTAAACTGTGGTGAGGGTCCTCTAGTTGACGAATGACCTCTTGTCTTTTTGCAGGAGAATCATTTCCTGTTAAGTAAGTTGTATAAAATCCCAATTTGTTAAATTCATCACTCATGTATATTGCGTGTTCGACGTTTGTACAGAAACCTAAGCCAACCATTTTCTCGCCGTGGAATCCATACATGTTGATCATCTTGATGATATATTCTACTCGTTTATGAGTTTTTAAATGATTTACTAGCGATTTCTCTTCGTACAGCCCATTTTTCACTTTTACTTTTTCGTAATCTACAGTATGATCTGAAATTCCAAAATAGTGAAATGGCGCAAGTAGCTCTGCCTTTAGAGCATCGCGGAGTCTAATTTCGTAAACAACATTATGATCACAAATCTGAAGGACGTCTTTACCGTCAAGGCGCTCTGGAGTTGCAGTTAAACCTAATAAAAACTTTGGTGTAAAGTAGTTTAATACAGCTTGATAGGTAGATGCTTCTGCATGATGGAATTCATCAATCACAATGTAGTCAAATTCATCTGTTGAAAAGGATTCCAACGTTTCTTTTTTATGTAGCGTTTGTACTGTGCTAAATAGAAAACGTTTATCTCTTTCTTTTTTCGTTCCAGTCAATAAACCAAAATCTTCATGATTATTGGTGACTTTCTGAAATGTTTCGATTGCTTTTGTAAGTAATTCTTCCCGGTGGGCAAGAAAAAGATATTTATTTGGTTTAAATTGCTCAAAATCAAATGCTGCTAAAAATGTTTTTCCGGTTCCAGTGGCGGCGATGATGACTGCTTTTGTCTCCCCTTCGTTTCTTGTTTTTTTAAGGTTTCGTAACGCTTCCTTTTGCATGGCATTCGGGGACATTTTCGTTTTGTAAAGAGAGTTTTGAGCAGCAAAAGAAGCACTTACCTTTTGGCTTCCTGCTTGGAATTCCTCATAGGCTTGTAAAAATTGTTCGTCAACAGGCTGTGTCTTTTCATTCCAAACCGTGTCAAACAAATCTTTTGTTTGTTGATAAACAGGAAGATATCTGGTTTCGGGTAGTCTAACATTTAACTCATACCCTGTCGTAAGTGCAGCTTGTGATAGATTTGAAGATCCTACAATGACACTATGCTGTCCAGAACAGCGTTCAAATAAGTATGCTTTCGTATGGAAAGATTTTTTATATTCATTTACAATTCTCAACTCAACATTTTCAAATTGAAGAAGATGTCTTAACGCCTTCGGTTCTGTAATACCCATATAGGTAGATGTAATGATGCGTACAGGGACATGTCTTTTAGCAAGCTCCTGAAGCGGAGAGATCAAAAGCTGAACACCAGACCACCTTGTAAAACTAACCATAAAGTCTACCCGATCCGCCGTTAACATCTCGTGTTTTAATGCTTTGAAAAAGTTATCATGAGTTTGATGATTTCCCAACAGTTTCAGACGGTGGAGAGAAAATTCCTCTGAAATAGGAAGTTCCATTTCATTTAAACTATAAAGCACTGTGGAAAGTGGTAATGAAAAATTCGTATGTTGTCCAAGCTGAGAAGCAATCTTCTCGCTCAGCTGAATCGCTTGTTCATATTGATCTTGTTCCACAAGTGTTTGAAATGTCTCGCTCAGTTGTTTTGCCGTATGTAAAGTCAAAACCTCTGCATATTCTTTTGGGCTGACCGGTTGAATGCGATGTGATGTTGGATAAAGTTTTTGTTGTTGCTGAATTTCCTCATGGAAGCCTCTATGATTTCTCATCATAATCTCCTTTTTTATATCAATAATTCCATTTTATCACTACTCTTACCAATAGGTAATACTAAAAAAGAAGAGAATAAAGTCCTATTTATTAAGCGCTAAAAAAATAACGCTGAGGTAGTTTGGTGGAGTATGGAGTATTCTTACATTGGAAATGAGGTTACTGTTGAGGTAATGGGCATGAATTGACTGCATGATCTAGTGTCTGCTCTTATCAACTGGAAGCAGGTACCACTTTAACCGTTGTGGACAAACTAGAGAAGAGGAATTAGGGCGCAATTTAACTTAAAGCTACTTTACCAGAGGTACTTAACATGAGGGGTCTTTTAGTTAATTTAGTAGATGGGAACAATATTTTAATGCCTTTATATATTTGACTAGTACATTTTTAAAAATGTAAGCGTTGACACCCCGTAAAACCAGTGCTAAGTATACATATCAGCCCAATATCATTCACCCAGGATTGTTACTGCAAACCGCCAGGCAAAACCTAAATTGCGTCAGACAGGGAAACCCCGTGTTCTGTGCAGTTTAGGTTTTTTTATACCCTTTTTTCGGAGGTGATGCTGATTTCATAACAAAAAAGCCGGAGAAAGGCGGCCGCCTTTCGTCCGGCAGTTCCCCCATATTTAAGGAGAATCAAAAGAGATATTACAACTTGTCGGCGGGAAGGAGAATGTGCAGAGTGTCATCCATTGCATGACGCGGCTTCGTTTTAATCTGTATGACAATGCGAAAGCAGACGGAGCGGGCTTGCGCATCACCTTAAATACGCTGTACGACCGTTATCAGAAACCGCTCTTTATCGTCGAAAACGGGCTCGGCGCGGTTGATCAGCCCGAGGAGGACGGAACCATTCAGGATGACTGCCGCATCAATTATCTGCGTGATCATTTAATAGAGGCAAGAGAGGCGATTGAAGACGGCGTCGACCTGATCGGCTGCACGTCGTGGGGGCCGATTGACCTCGTCAGCGCCTCAACGGCAGAAATGAAAAAACGCTACGGCTATATCTATGTCGACCGCGGTAATGACGGAAAAGGCACGTTTGAAAGAAAAAGAAAAGTTTTTATTGGTATAAAGACGTCATCGCCACAAACGGATAAAGTCTGTAAACGCAATGTTCCAAAGCAAGCCGGCAAAATTGACATTCAGCAAAGAGAGGAGGACAATAAAAGCAGAAAGGCGGGATTCATATGTTTAAAAAAATTCTTGCAGCAGTAGACGGTTCAGACATGAGCGGCAAAGCTTTGGACGCAGCGATCCATCTGGCGAAAGAACAGGAGGCTGAACTCACCATTCTCTATGCGGGACGTGAAGCCGTTGTCTCCACATCAGCCTTAACAGGGATTGTCTATGTTCCGGAAAACTTCATTGAAGACATTAAACATGAAGTCGAGCAAAAAGGAGCGGCCATTCTGGAAGAGGCCAAGCAGAAAGCGGCTGAAAGCGGGGTAAACGCGGAAAGCCTGTACGTCCAAGGCGAACCTGCGCATCAAATTTTAAACATAGCGAAAGAACAGCATTTCAATCTGATTGTCGTCGGAAGCCGCGGAATCAGCGGATTTAAAGAAATGATGCTCGGAAGCGTGAGCCATAAGGTCTCACAATTGTCTCCTTGTCCTGTACTGATCGTTCATTAAACAGAAGACCCTGCTGATGCGGGGTTTTTTTAATGAGAAAAGACCGCCGTCTTTCGAAAAATAGGATGAAATCTTCCTCTGAATCAAGTAAAATGGCTGTTAGTATTTGTCTGAATAAACAGTCAATGATATGGAGGAAGCAAATCAATGCAAGCTGAACAAACATCAAATGCCGTCATCAAAATGGTCATTTCCATGGTCATTTTCGGATCAATCGGCTTTTTCTCGGAACATACGAATGTGCCTTCAATTGAACTGGTCTTTGTGAGATGTCTGTGCGCCTCATTGTTTCTGGGCGTTTGCTGGTTTGGTTCCGGACGGTACCGCACCGAACAATGGAACCGGCGTGAGGTGCTGCAGACAGTGGCCTGCGGATTTTTTCTCGTGCTGAACTGGGTGTTTTTATTTAAATCATTTGAGGAGACATCAGTGACGATAGCGATTTCCGTTTATCATCTGGCTCCGGTTCTCGTCCTTCTTCTAGGGAGCCTTATATATCGGGAGAAACTGCATATTGTGTCTGTCACTTCCATCGTGATTTGTTTTCTGGGCACCGCCCTGATTTCCGGCATCAACGGAAGTACATCTTTTTCTCAGCTGATGGGATCGGGTATTATTTGGGCCGTGCTGGCCGCCCTTTTTTATGCCTTTACGACACTGGCCGGGAAAGGCATCAACAGTCTCAGTCCATATGCGGTCACCTGTTTGCAGACTGGATTGGGCGTTATCATTCTTCTTCCGTTCGTCCGTTTCGGCGCTTTTTCTGATTTGTCGCATGTGAATTGGATCATGATTGTGTCAACCGGTATCATTCATACGGGAATTGTGTATTTGCTCTTTTTTGACAGTTTGCGGTTTTTATCCACCCGGTTTATTTCAATCATCGTATTTCTTGATCCGGCGGTGGCGATTGTGCTTGACACCGTATTTACGGGATTTCGCCCCGACCTTTATCAATCTTTGGGGATTGTATTGATTTTTGCGGGAATGGCGCTGTCCCTGATTCGAAAGCAAAAAGCCGTGCCGGCGGAAACTCAGGCAGACAGCACCCGTATATAGGCGGCCGTACCGGCTGCTTTTTTTGTTTTGGGGCTTTTCAGCCATAACGAAAAAGCAGACAAACAGATCATGGAAAAAGAGGATGGTAATTGTATAATACTTCTTGTGTTTACAATTTAAGAAATTAAAGGAGTGAAGGGTATGATAAAGAAGACGCGTCATCTCGCTTTCTTGGCTGCACTCGGCTTTGCGCTTTGTCTGGCCATCGTATGTTCCGCATCAAAGCAGGCAGAAGCGGCAGCGGCTTATCCGGATGTGATGCAGGGACTTACCGGATTCGCGGGAAATGCGAAGGATCATAACGGAAAAGCAAAATCCGCCGTATCGGGAGGCCAGGGCGGCCCCGTCGTCTACGTCAGCAATCTTAATGATCTGAAAAACAATGCGGGAGGAACGGACCGCAAAACCATCGTCATCACAAGTGATATTTCTTCCCCGGGTAAAGCCGTTGTGACAGTCGGCGCCAATAAAACCATCGTCGGCTCTTATACCAGCCACAGGCTGACCAACATCTATCTGACCACCGGCTCCGGCTCAAACAATGTGATTTTCAAAAATCTCATTATCAGCCATAGTGCCGCCATTACGGGCAACAACGACATTCCGATGTACATAGCGAACGGACAGAATTACTGGATTGATCACGTGTGGTTTGAAGGACACAGCTACAATCCGAACAGCCACAGCGATTTGGGAAAGCTTCTGTATGTCGGCGCCAAAGCGGATTTTGTGACGCTGTCTAACTCTAAATTCACAGACCATCTGTACGGCCTGATTCTCGGTTATCCGAATGATGATAACGAAGGACGCAATTATATCGGCTATCCGCATATGACGATCACCAACAACTATTTTAATAACGTCTATGTCCGTTCACCGGGCCTGATGAGATACGGCTATTTTCACGCGAAAAACAACTATGTGACCAATTTCAATTTAGGATTCACCATTCATACAAACGCGACTGTCTTCTCAGAAGCCAACTATTTCGGTAACGGAAATGAAAAAGGCGGAATGATAGACGACTACGGGACTGCCCAATTCACCGACATCGGTTCATTCCCGTCGCTCAAAGCCCCGAAATCACCGCGCACCGGCTGGAATCCGAGATCAAATTACAGCTACGGCACGCTTTCAGCCCAGGATGCTAAAAACTTCGCACAATCCTACGCGGGAGCGCAAAATACAAATCTCCGCTATCCATAATACGAAAAACCGCCGGCAGCCGGCGGTTTTTTTATATGAATAAAAGGTTCAAAATACCTATAATCCTTAAAATAACCTTAAATACCTAGGAAAATATTGATAAACAATTTCAATAATATTACTATTGTTAAGCCTATATTACAAAAGAAGGAGGAGAACCTATGAAAATAGGAAAAAAGAACAAGTGGAAAAAGTGGTTGGCCGGCACTCTTGCGGCCACGCTGATGATTTCCATTGCGCCTGCCGATGTGTTTGCGGCAGAAACGCGTGAAAAACAAGATCAAGCGAAAACCGCCGCCATTCCGGCCGCAGACCCGGAAAAAGATCTTCCGGCGGAAAAAGCATCTGAGCAGATGCCTTTTGATCAAAAAGATATCAATCAAGACGGTGAGGTCACGTCTGAAAGAACTGAGAATTCAAAGCTTTACTATGAAGGCGAGGGTGTGTACAAACAGGAAATCTACACAGACCCCATTCATACGAAAGAAACCGCCAATGCAGACTGGGAAGACGTTTCTCCTGAATTGAAAACCGGCTCAAAGGAAGTCGGAACGGAGAATACAGTGCTGAATTCCGATTTTCTGAAGCAAATGAAAAACGGATTATACGCCACATTTGAACATGATGATCATAAGCTCACATACTCATTAACCGGCGCAAAAGGCCCCGATCAGGCTGCAATCACTCCGACAGATGCCTCAGCAAAAGTCAAGGAAGACAGCAACGAGCTTACGTATCAGCAAGTGTTTCCTGCTATTGATTTACAAACCTACACATTTAACGAAAACATAAAGGAAGACCTTGTGCTTCACAAATATGAAGGCTACAATTCCTTCACCTTTCAAATCAAAACTGACCTTCAGGCTAAAGAACAGGAAGACGGCTCTATCGCGTTTTCTGATGATAAAGACAATGTCGTCTACACCGTGCCGAAGCCCTTTATGACCGACTCAGATCTCGACGAAAAGTCAGGTGAAGTCAGCAGGTCAGAAGATGTCAGCTTCAATCTTGAAAAAAACAGCGAAGGCTACTTGCTCCATGTAACGGCCGATGAAAAATGGCTGAAAGATCCCAAGCGGGTTTATCCGGTATCTATTGACCCGTCAACATCAGTATCTGTGTCATCCGATACCTTTGTCATGAGCGCGTATCCGACGACAAACTACTCTGCCACTTCGCAGAAATGGGACGCCGGATTGAAAGCGTACGTGCTGAAAACTGGATATTATGACGGCACAACCGGAACGAACTACGCATTTATGAAGTTTGATAATCTAAAGCCGATCAAAAACATGACGGTGACGAAAGCGACGCTCAAAGCGTACACAGCCCACTCCTATTACGGATCAAAAGCGACGGGGCTTTGGCTCGACACCGTTAACAGCAATTACGACAATGCCAAGATTACGTGGAAGAACAAGCCGGGCTCCAAAAACATCGGCAAAGCCGAGGTCTATAAAGGCCAATGGGCAAGCTTCGATGTCACCTCCGCAGTCAAGTCGTGGAACAGCGGCGGCGCCAATTACGGCTTTAAGCTTCATGCAAACGGCAACGGAAAAGAATATTGGAAGAAGCTGATGTCATCAGCAAACTCTGCTAAAAAACCATACATTGAAGTGACATACACGATTCCGAAGGCGGACACGCCGTCTGTCAAAGCGTATCATAACGGAGATTCGACAGGATTTTTCAATATCAGCTGGAAAAAAGCTGAAGGCGCCAAAAGCTATAAAGTGTGGCTTTATAACGGGAAAGAATATCAGGCCATTCCGGTCGGCAATGCAACCTCTTGGAGCACAAAAGGAAAAAACATCTGGCCGACAAAAGCGGAAATCGACTCCGGCAAATATAAGCTGCATACAGACGGAAAAGGCGGAAGTCAATTAGCGCTTAATCCTTCGCCGGTCTATAAAAACTCCGGCGGCAGCTATCCGGCAAGTAAAAATTACTGGGTCGCGGTCAGCGCGGTGTTTGACCAGGGAGAAGGCGCCATGTCTGCGGCCGCCAAGCCCGTCATTCCGAATATTGGAAGAGTTCAGAAACCAAGTACGAAAGGCTTTAATAACAACAACGCCACAGGCTGGTTTGATCTTTCCTGGAAAGCCGTATCAGGCGCAGCCGGGTATAAAATGCAAGTCTTTAACGGCAAAAGCTTTGAAACGCTTGACCTCGGAAATAAAACATCCTGGTCCACAAAAAATCAAAACATCTGGCCGACAAAGGCGGAAATCAGCGCCGGAAAATATGCGCTTCACCTGAAAGACAAAAAAGGTGCGGAATTGCCGATCAACCCGGGCCCCGTTTATAAAAATGCCGGCGGAGATGCAAATCGGAAAACCTACGGATTTAAAGTCATTGCCTATAACAAAGACGGAGAAGCGATCGCCTCACCGGAAGCGAGTCCGGCGCTGCCTGATATCGCAAAGCCGAAAAACCTGACAGGCTATGTCTATACGAACACGAAATCGAGCCAAACGGGTTATGTCAATCTCATATGGGATAAGGTGAAAAACGCGAAAGGCTACAAAATCAACATCTACAACGGAAAAGACTATCAATCATTCGATGTCGGTGATACCGATCATTGGACGACCCAAAACAAACACATCTGGCCTTCAGCCGATGAAGTGAAAGCGGGAAGATTCCAGCTTCACACGGACGGAAAGGGCGGCGAACTGGCGCTTGACCCTTCACCTGTTTACGAAAACGCAAACGGCAATTACAAAGGGAAGAAGAACTATTCCTTCACGCTGACCGCCTATGACGCAAACGGTGACAGCATACCGACGGCACCTTTTAACCCTGTTTTCCATGAAGGGGCGGAATTCCTCGGAACGGAAGAATTCTGGTCCATTATTGACATTCCGGACGGACAGCTGAATGGCGCAACGGGAAATGTCATCATCAATGAAGAAGATATGTCAATCGACGGACGCGGACCGGGGCTCGGACTCTCCCGGACCTTCAACAGCCTTGACAGCTCTGACCATATGTTCGGCCAAGGCTGGTATGCCGATGCGGAAACGTCGATTCTTTCTGAAGACGGCAGAGCCGTTTATATTGATGAGGACGCGACAACACATGTCTTCACGAAAAAATCTGACGGCACGTATCAGCCGCCGACGGGCGTTTATCTCGAACTGACGGAAACAAGCGATCAATTTGTATTAAAAACAAAAGATCAGACGAACGCTTATTTTAGCAAAAAAGGCGGAAAGCTCCAAAAAATCGTTGACGGACACAACAACACAACCGTATACGAATATAACGACAGTAATCAGCTGACAGCCATAACAGACGCATCAGGGCGCAAGCTGACATTTACCTATGATGAAAACGGCCATGTCACATCTCTTACAGGGCCAAAAAACAAAAAGATTTCGTATTCATATGACAAAGACCTTCTCAAAAAGGTGACGGATACTGACGGCAGCGTCACAAGCTACGACTACGATGCCGAAGGGCGCCTCGTCAAGCAGTATTCCGCAAACAGCACGGATGACAAACCGCTGTTCACTGAATACCAATACAGCGGCCACCGTCTGACCAAAACCTTCAATGCGAAAAAAGAAACGTACGACTACAGCTATGACGCGGACAAAAAAACGCTGCTCATGACGCAGCCGAACGGCCGCAAAGTGCAGTACGGCTATAACGAGGCGGGCAACCCGATTCAGATGATTGATGATGCCGAAGGGCTGAAAATCACGACCAACACTGTATACGAAGGCAACAACGTCATTCAGGACACCGATCCGAACGATGCGGATGCGGGCAAAGCGACAGAAAGCTATCAATATGATAAAGACGGAAACGTCACAGCCGTAAAAGACAACTACGGCACCGAAACGTATCAGTACAACAAAAACAATGACGTAACGAAAATGAAGGATACCGAGGGGAACGTCACTGATATTGCGTACGACGGACTTGATGCCGTTTCTGAGACGGATCAAAGCGGAAAATCCTCATCCGCCGCCGTGTATGACAAGTATGGAAATCTCATTCAATCAAGCAAAGAGCTGGCAGCTTCGGCAAGCCTGCTGAAAGACGGCAGCTTTGAAGGAACAAAGCTGGGCTGGAATCTCACCGCTACGAGAGACAGCGGAAGTATTGCATCTGTAAAAGCAAGAAGCGGCGCGCTGTCCGGACAAAAAGCACTGGAGATCTCCTCACAATCCGCTTCAGCCGGAACAGAGCACGGCCATGCGTCCGCAACGCAGGAAGTGCAGCTTGAGCCGAATACGACGTATACACTCAGCGGCCAGATCAAAACGGATCTGACAAAGGCAAGAGCGTATTTCAACATTGATCTGCGTGACAAAGACCAAAAACGCATTCAATGGATTCACAATGAATCAGGCGCATTAGCCGGAAAGAATGACTGGACGAAACGGCAGATCACCTTTACAACACCGGCCAATGCAGGAAAAGCCATCGTCTATATGGAAGTGGACCATAACGACAAGGACGGCAAAGGAAAAGCGTGGTTTGATCAGGTTCAGCTGGAAAAAGGCGAAGTCTCTTCAAGCTATAACCCGGTGCAAAACAGCAGTTTCACGGCTAAAGCAGACGGCTGGAGCACAAGCGGAGCCGCCGCTGACCTTGATGAAGGCTTCGATGATGACAGCTCATTAAAAGCGTCCCGCACAAATGCATCACAAGCCAATGCGGCCGCAAAACAAACCGTCACATTAGGCCAAAGCGCGGACGATAAGCCGGTATATATCACGCTGACAGGGATGTCCAAGGCTGACGGCGTAAAATTAACGAACGACAATGATTACGCTCTTCAGGCCGGCGTCACTTATGCGGACGGCACGACGGGCGTCTACACCGCCAAATTCCCGCAGGGGACACAGGAATGGAACCGGGCAGCGGCAGTCATCCCGAAAACAAAGCCGATCAATAAAATCGAAATCAGCATTCTGTTCCAAAAAAGCGCCACAGGAACGGCGTGGTTTGATGATATCCGTTTAATCGAAGGAAGCATCCTGACGAAAAACACCTATGACGAAAAAGGAAACTACGTCACAAAAGAAGAAGACGAACTAGGTTATGCAAGCACTGCTTCATATGACGAGACTGGCAAGAAAACATCTGAAACCGACGCGAAAGGCGAAACAACCGCCTACGAATACGATCAGGCCGACCAGCTGACAAAGCTGACCCTGTCAAACGGCACATCCATCCTTCACAGCTATGACAAGGAAGGAAATGAGCTGACAAAAACGATTCGGGCCGGCGCAGATCAGACCTATCAATATGAATATGACGTCATGGGCAAGCTCGTCAAAACAACCGACCCGCTCGGCAATGTACTGAAGAGTGAATATGACGCCAACAGCAACTTGACGAAAACCGTTTCCGCCAACGGAAATGAAGTGTCGCTGACCTATGACGGCACCGATCGGGTTAAGTCAAAAGCGTATAACGGCACTGAAAAATATAACTTTACCTATGACAAAAACGGCAATGAAACGTCTGTCACAAACAAAGAACAAAATATAACGAAAAAACGCACCTTTGACAACAAAAACCGCCTGACCGAATTAACCGACCGCGGCGGCAGCCAAAGCTGGACGTATCCGGCTGATTCGGATAAGCTGAAAACTTTCTCATGGAGCCAGGGCGGCCAAAAAGGAACAAACAGCTTTACGTACAACAAACTTGATCAAATGATTGAAATGAAAGACGGCACTTCAGCCTATACATTTGATTATGATGAAAACGGTAATGTCCAGACATTCATCAGCGGCAATGAAGTCGGCACGAGTTTTTCATATGATGAGCGGAATCTCGTCAGCTCTCTTCATATCGGAGCGAAAAACGGCGGCAGCATCTTCCGGGAAAGCTATGAATATGACGCCAACGGCAACCGCACGGTCATCGACAGCTCAGCGGGCGGAAAGGTGCAGTACGAATACGGCAAGCTCAACCAGCTCGTCAAAGAAACTCATGAAGACGGCACCGTCATTCAATATACGTACGACGGCTTCGGCAACCGGACAAACGTCACCGCCACAAAGGACGGCGCAAGCAAATCAGTCAACGCATCCTTCAACATCATGAATCAGCTGACGAAGGTGAATGACGAAGAACTGTCCTACGATAAAAACGGCAACCGCACATCTGACGGCAAATTCACATATACGTGGGACGCGGAAGACAACCTGACCGCCGTCACGAAAAAAGGCGAAGACAAGCCGTTCGCAACATACAAATACGATGAAAAAGGAAACAGAATCCAAAAAACCGTCAACGGAAACGTCACAAACTACTTCTACGACGGAGACAGCCTGAACGTCCTGTATGAAACAGACGCAGACAACAACGTCACAAAATCATACACGTACGGTGACAGCGGCCAGCTGTTATCCTATACAGAGAACGGCAAGAAATATTTCTATCACTACAACGCACACGGTGACGTCATCGCCATCTCAGACAGCACCGGAAAAACCGTTGCCAAATATCAGTACGATGCGTGGGGAAATCCGACAAAAACCGAAGCGAGCGACGAAGTAAAAGACAACCGCTACCGCTACGCAGGCTACCAATACGACGAAGAAACCGGCCTGTACTATCTCATGGCCCGCTACTACGAGCCAAGAAACGGCGTATTCCTATCACTCGACCCAGACCCGGGCAGCGATGGGGATTCATTGGATCAGAATGGATATGCATACGGAAACAACAACCCAGTCATGAACGTCGATCCGGATGGGCATTGGGTGTGGATGGTAGCAGGAGCTTTAATTGGCGGAATTTCATCTTATAAAGCAGCAAAAGCAAAGGGGGCAAGAGGTTGGAGGTTAGTTGGATCTGTAGCCTTAGGTGCTGCTGGCGGAGCAATCGGAGGAAACTATCTACGAGTAGGACGTACTCTATATAAGGCTGGAAAATTATCTAAAACGTATTGGAACGCTAGAAAAGTTGCAAAAGCAAACAAAGGTGTAATTAAAAGAGCTAGAAATAAAAAAGGTTGGGTAGTTACTACTAAAAAACATACAGTAAGATTAATGGGAAGGAATTCAGGACAAAGGAAAAGACCTTATTATCGAATGAGTCATCATAAAAAAGGGGCCATGAACGCAAAGGGACACTATTCAAATAAACAGGCTGAGACTCATATTAAATTAAGATGGCATTCATATAGAAATATCAATAAAAGATTACGTAAGGGGAGATAAACGATGTACAAAACAATAAATGAATGGGTAGATTACATAGATGGGGGGTGCGCTGTCCTTCATTTTGATTTTCAAGTGTTTAAAAAAGAACTTTCACTTAAGATTCAGGTCGTTGAAAATAAAGCCGAATATACGCATAACATTCTTTTTCAAAATGTAGCATCTGTTTATTTCAGTGCAGATATTGGTGATATGAGATTAGAAAAAATAGATCCTGAAGAATACAATTGGCAAGTATTTGAGATGAGTTACCACCCGGAAGGAATCGGAAATCTATCAAATGCTGTAATTCCTGAGTATCAATCAAATGCTAATTTTCTCATTGACATGAACAGAATGCTGATTGCTATAGAAGCTGAAACAGTTCGCTTTGACGACCAATCATTTTATGCGTATCATTCGAAATCATAAATAAACAAATAAGAGAGGTTCCCAGCCTCTCTTTTCTTACATAACGAAATCGTTCGCGGAGGCAAACATGAACACTCCTTTAAATTTACAAAAAGAATCATTGAGGGCTATAGAGAATCTGGATGTGATTAATCCGCTTAAATACAATTCGATTTATTCATGTGATCTAGTGAGTAAAGATACTTTTTCTCAATTAATGAATGACTTAGAGTTCGAAACAGCTCTAATAGAAGTAATGGCATTTCCTTCTTTTATTGAAGAATGGAAGAAGAAGGTTGAAAAGAAAATGATATATATGAATACTGTATCGAAAAAGTTCATTCATATTGAATGTGCCCTAACCAAAGAAGAATTGATGGCAGATCACTTATTAGATGAATTATATTTTTTAGCATCGATCAATGACTTTGTTGTTATAATAGCAAATCCTGCCAAAAATAAGTCCTACATGAACCTGAACACTCAAAAGGTTGATGTAACTACTGAAAACAATGAAAAAATCATTTGGTTTGAATACGATGCAGCAGATTTATATATCATTGATTAATTTAATATAAATTCCAGATTCTTAATCTATGGAGTGGTGTTGATGTTGGAACTTACCGCGGAGCGTGTTGGGTCATATAAAAGAGAGCACATCATCTATTTCAATGCGGGCAGGGATGATCAAGTGTTTATTGTGTCCGTGCACGATCACAAAGTAATATTGGAGGTTATGAAAGGCAGCTCTCTTTTAATCAAAAAAGAGTTACACGGATTTTCTGAAGATGCCCATTTCTATTTCGTTGATTCGTATGATAACACAATCGTTATCGTTTACCTGGAAAATCATACGTGTCAATTAGCCGTATACTGCATAAACAGTAATAAAATCAATCCGATTTGTTCTTTTCTATTAAGCGCCAATGTATTTCATCTGGGTGAGGATGGATTATTATGGATCGGATTAACGGACGAGGGTATGTATGATGAAAGAAACCCTCAAGGGAAAGCGATATTTGCTTTTCATGCAGAAGACAGAACGTTTTATTTTGAAGACGATTTTAAAGAAATGATGCATGAATGCTATGCCGTACAATCGATAAAATCTGATTTGTATGTTTGTTTCGAGGGAGAAGATTGCTGTGTCATCGGTCATTATCAGATTGGACAGGACAGAATTCGTACTGTTGCAGAATATGTGCTGGACGGCGATCAATACTCCTATTGTGATCAGCTATCCGTTTCGAAAAAAAGGAGGCACAAAATGGAGTGGCACAAACATGAGAAAGCAGTTCTGCTGGGGCCGGATTCGCCGGGTTGTTTTGAATTGACGGAGTTTACGTCCTATACCGGGTATAACGAGTATTATGATAAAATCCCGGTGTTTGAGCTGAAGCTGACTGATGGACAGTATGATGCCGTGCTGCGTTTTGAGGGTGTGAGGGCTGCCCGGCTGGATGATCTTGAAAGCATCACCGACATCCATCTGGATATCAGCCCGGTCGACGGCGGCTGGGAATCGATCCGCTACTATGTCGATGACGGGGAAGGAAGCATGAGCTTTTATTGCGCCAAATGGGTCGTGCTTGACATGAAGAAAAAGCAGTCCCCCGAATGGCCCGGCAAAACGTCAGGGTAAAGCGGCGGCATTTCGCGTATAATGAGGGGAGCCGGACAGAGAAGGAGTTTAGTCATGAATGAGTTTAATGAATATGCGATCAGCCCCGAGATCCGACGGGCGCTGAATGGCTTGCAATACACCGAGCCGACTGAAGTGCAGCGGCGCGTCATCCCCGCCGCCCTGCAAAAAAAAGACCTCGTCGTCAAATCGCAGACGGGCAGCGGCAAAACCGCGGCTTTCGGCATTCCGATCTGCGAGCTTGCGGAATGGGAGGAAAACAAACCGCAGGCGCTGATTTTAACGCCGACCCGTGAGCTTGCGGCGCAGATTAAAGAAGATATCACGAATATCGGCCGTTTCAAACGGATAAAAGCCACGGCGGTTTTCGGAAAAGCTTCTTTTGACAAACAGAAAACCGAACTGAAGCAAAAAAGCCACGTCGTTGCCGGAACGCCGGGGCGTGTGCTTGATCATATAGAGAAAGGGACGCTGCCGCTTGAACGGCTGGCGTATGTAGTGATTGACGAAGCGGATGAAATGCTGAATATGGGATTTATTGAACAGGTGGAAGCCATCATTCAGCATCTGCCGAAAAACAGAGTCACTATGCTGTTTTCAGCGACGCTGCCGGATGACGTCGAGAAGCTGAGCCGCACATATATGAAAGACCCTGAATTGATTGAAGTAAAAGCGGAAGGCCTGACGACAAAAGACATTGAGCATTTTGTCACCAGAACAGAAGAAGAGGACAAAACATCTTTGCTGCGTGATGTCCTGATCACCGAAAACCCGGACAGCTGCATCATATTCTGCCGGACAAAAGAAAGAGTCATCCAGTTAACCGATGAGCTGGACAGGCTGGGCTATCCTTGCGATAAAATTCACGGCGGCATGGTGCAGGAAGACCGCTTTGACGTCATGAATGAATTCAAGCGCGGCGAGTTCCGCTATCTCATTGCGACCGATGTTGCCGCCAGAGGAATTGATATTGAAAACATCAGCCTCGTCATCAATTATGATATTCCGCTTGAAAAAGAAAGCTATGTACACCGCACCGGCAGAACGGGCCGCGCCGGACACCGCGGACTGGCCGTTACGTTTGTGACGCCGTCTGAATCACGGTTTCTGAATGACATTGAGACATATATCGGTTTCCGCATCAAAAAGCGGGAGGCGCCGTCTGAGAAAGAAACAGCGGAACGGAAAGCGGCTTTTGCGGAAAAATTGAACGCCCGCCCCGATGTCAAAACAGACAAAAGCGAACAGTTAAACAAAGACATCATGAAGCTGTACTTTAACGGCGGGAAAAAGAAAAAACTCAGAGCGGTCGATTTTGTCGGAACGATTGCGAAAATCGACGGCGTTTCAGCCGATGATATCGGGATTATCACGATTCTGGACAACGCATCGTACGTCGAGATTCTGAACGGCAAAGGCCCGCACGTTCTTGACATCATGAAAAATACGACGGTCAAAGGCAAAAAACTGAAAGTCCATAAAGCCAAGAAATAAAAAAAAGCCTGCCGCGCGCAGGCTTTTTTTACGTCGTCTCCTCAGGCACGAACGCAAGGATGCCAATCCCGATCACAAATAACAAAATCAGGCTGAACACGGCGGCTGACGAATTTCCGGTCAGCTGGGCGGTCACGGCAATCAAAAGCGGGCCGATAATTGAAGCGAACTTGCCGAAGATATTATAAAAGCCGAAAAACTCATTGGCGTTCTGTTTGGGGACAAGCTTGGCAAAGTAAGAGCGGCTCAGCGCCTGAATACCTCCTTGGGAAGTGGCGACAAGCATAGCCAAAACCCAGAAATCAAAAGCGGAATCCATAAAATAAGCATACGTGCAGACAATCATATACACGCCGATGCCGGCATAAAGCATGGTTTTTCCTTTAAACCGTTCGGCCAGCCGTCCGTACAAAATCGAAAAAGGCGCGGCGACGACCTGTGTGACAAATAAAACAATCAGCAGATTTGCCGCGCTGATGCCGAGGTCAGCCCCGTATGACGTGGACATCGTAATGATAGTGCCGACCCCGTCGATGTAGAAGAAATAGGCGAGCAGAAACAAAAACAGTGCCCGGTGCTTCCTGATCTGCTTCAGCGTGCCGGCCAGCCGTATAAAACTGCTGAGTACAAGCCGCGGCTCCCTCTCGATATAATAGCGCTGGCGGACGCGGAGAAGGAGCGGGATCGAAAACAGCCCCCACCATGCCGCCGTAATCAAAAAGGCAATGCGGCCGGCAGCCTGGGCGGACAGCGGAATCACCTCCGCTTGTGCTGAAAGAATGACGGCAATGCTGAGGAGAAAAGGGATCGTGCTGCCGATATAGCCCAGTCCAAATCCCCTGGCGGACACCATATTCATCCGCTCCTTTGCGGCCACATCAACGAGAAACGCATCATAAAACACATTAGAGCCGGCAAAGCCGATCGTGGAAATCGTATAACAAATTAATAACAGCATCCAAGATTCGCCGGGAATCAAAGCCAGCGCGGCTGTGCCCGCCACACCGATCAGAAGAAAGAAGGCAAAAAACCGTTTCTTGCATCCTTTGTAGTCGGCAATCGTTCCTAAGACGGGGCCGAGCATCGCCAAAATAAAAGTCGCGGCGGCAATCGTATAGCCCAAATAAGCGGTAGAATCAGCCGCGCTGACACCGTTTTCCGCCGCTGCGGCTTTAAAAAACAAGGGGAAAACAGCCGTCATAATAATGACCGAATAAGCTGAATTGGCCCAATCATACAGCATCCAGCTGCTTTCTTCTTTCGAAAACCGTTTCATCACACACGCTCCTTCCCAAAAACCGGTTCTCTGCATTATATGTGCCTCATCCGCATCGTTGGACAAAGATTTCTGAACGGCGTTTTCTGATTGACTTGGAGATAGTGAACTAGTTCAAAAAGGATGTACAATCAAGGTGTAGCAGGTAAATGGCCAGGCGGGAGGGAGACAGAATTGAAGATTGCGAAAGTCATTAATAATAATGTCGTCAGTGTGCTCAAAGAAGGCAATCAGGAATTGGTCATCATGGGCCGGGGCATTCCATTTTAGTTTCCTTGTATTTATTTTGTCTTACATTCACATATGACTTGGTTAAGGCAGGCAAAACCTAAATTACAATGAGCGCAGATCATCTCTGTTTGTGCTGATGGTAATTTAGGTCTTTTTAAGTTTCGTTTTTATCATTATTCTGACTGATGTTCCCTTTTACAGAATCATGTATGATCGATAAAGAAATCGCTTTCAAAGAAAGGGGAATGCCAACATGTTTTATCGTATGAAACGAGTGCTGCTGCTTCTTGTCACTGGATTGTTTTTGAGTTTGTGTGCGATCACTTCTACTGCATCAGCTCAAACAGGCGGATCGTTTTTTGAACCTTTTAACAGCTATAACTCCGGATTATGGCAAAAAGCAAATGGTTACTCCAATGGAGATATGTTCAACTGCACGTGGCGTGCAAATAATGTGTCCGTGACGTCATCAGGTGAAATGCGATTGGCGCTGACAAGCCCGTCTTATAACAAGTTTGACTGCGGGGAGAACCGCTCCGCTCAAACCTATGGCTATGGACTTTATGAAGTCAGAATGAAACCGGCTAAAAACACAGGGATCGTTTCATCGTTCTTCACTTATACAGGTCCAACGGATGGTACCCCTTGGGATGAGATTGATATCGAATTTTTAGGAAAAGACACGACAAAGGTTCAATTTAATTATTATACAAATGGAAAGGGAAATCATGAGAAGGTCGCGGATCTCGGATTTGATGCGGCCAATGCCTATCATACGTATGCGTTCGATTGGCAGCCAAACTCTATTAAATGGTATGTCGATGGGCAATTAAAACATACTGCGACAAGCCAAATCCCGACAACACCGGGAAAAATCATGATG
The DNA here is from genome assembly GCF_026420705.1 of Bacillus sp. NEAU-CP5. NCBI lineage: Bacteria > Bacillati > Bacillota > Bacilli > Caryophanales > Bacillaceae > Bacillus > Bacillus sp. NEAU-CP5. The sequence continues at coordinate 212,961 of NZ_JAPMOV010000004.1, forward strand.
AACTTGTGGAATGGGATAGGTGTTGATGACTGGCTCGGTTCCTACAATGGTGTAAATCCGCTATACGCTCATTATGACTGGGTGCGCTATACAAAAAAATAATGTACAGAAAAGGATTTCCGCCATCGGAAATCCTTTTTTAATTAAAACGAAATAATCCCAATCAAAAGCGCCGCAACCGTCATCACAATCGTTGTCCCCACGGCCCATTTAATAGTGAATTTTTGATGATCGCCAAAGCTGACGCCCGCCATTCCGACCAGTAGATAGGTGGATGGCACAAGCGGGCTGAGCAGATGCACAGGCTGCCCCAGCAAGGAGGCTCTTCCGATTTCAGCGCCGTCTATTCCGTAAGCGGAAGCGGCTTCGGCGATGATGGGAAGCACACCGAAGTAAAAGGCGTCATTTGACATGAAAAAGGTGAAAGGCATGCTGGCAATCGCAGTGATCAACGGCAGATGCGGGCCCATGGCATCAGGGATGAGGGAAACGAGAGAATGCGCCATCGCATCGACCATTTTTGTGCCTGAGAGAATGCCTGTAAATATGCCTGCCGCAAACACCATTGAGACAACGTTTAACGCATTACCCGCATGTGCCGAAATCCGTCTCTGCTGCTCTTTGACATTTGGATAGTTGATCATCAAGGCGATGGCGAACGCAATCATAAAAAGAACAGGGAGCGGCAGCAGGCTGGTGATCAGCGCGGCCATCAGAGCAACAGTCAGCAGCAGGTTAAACCATTGGAGAGCGGGACGCTTCAGCGGCGCTGCCTTCGGATCAGAAGACGGCGTGTGTTCAATTGAAATGATGCCGAGCCGCTTCCGTTCTTTTTTTCCGAGGAGATAAGCAACGGCGATCACCCAGAGAATGCCGGCGATCATAGCGGGAATCAGCGGCGTAAAAACTTCTGACGTGTCCAATTTCAAGGAAGCCAAAACCCTCGCCGTCGGCCCGCCCCACGGAATAATATTCATGACCCCCGAACCGAGCATCGCAATCCCCGCCAGCACCAAACGGTTCATGCCGAGCCGTTTGTAAAGGGGCAGCATTGCCGCAATCGTAATCATATACGTTGTTGTTCCATCTCCATCCAGCGAAATGGTCATCGTCAGAACCGCTGTGCCGATGGCGATTTTTAACGGATCCCCTTTGACAAGCGATAGGATTTTGGCAATGAGGGGATCAAACAGACCTGAGTCAATCATAATGCCGAAATACAGGATGGCGAATAACAGCATGATCCCGGTTGGAGCGAGGTCTGTAACGCCTTGAATCATCATCTCGCCGAGATCTTTGCCAAATCCGCTGATCAGGGCAAACACAACAGGAACGACAATCAAAGCAATAAGAGCGGAAAGCCGGTTAGACATAATAAGATACATAAAGACAATCATCATCACAAAACCGAGTATGGCAAGCACGATATGACCTCCCCTGTTCAACAGCTGTATTGGTAAGCGCTTTCACAAATTATTTCTGTGAAAATGGCTTATTTCAAAATGTGTATGACCGCATATGTAAATGCAGACCTAAAATCCTAATGAGCGGACCAGCAGTTTATATGAAGAACGCCGCGGGTAAATGTGCTGTAGAATGTTTCGTTTTAAAAGGGGGAACTGACATGAGTGATGATCAAAACAAACGAGTAAATGAACACTCAAAGGACGAACAGCTGGAGCAGTACCGGTCTGATAACAGCGGCAAAAAAATGACGACCAATCAGGGGCTTCGCGTGTCTGAGGATGAGCATTCTTTAAAAGCGGGCGTCCGCGGCCCCACGCTGATGGAGGATTTTCATTTTCGTGAAAAAATGACGCACTTTGACCACGAGCGGATTCCGGAACGGGTCGTTCATGCGCGCGGGTACGGCGTTCATGGGCATTTTCAGGTGTACGAACCGATGACGGAATATACACGGGCGAAATTTTTGCAGGACCCGTCCGTCAAAACGCCTGTTTTCGTCCGTTTCTCAACAGTGGCGGGCTCCAAGGGATCAGCCGACACCGTCCGTGACGCCAGGGGATTTGCGACGAAGTTTTATACTGAAGAAGGGAACTATGACCTCGTCGGAAACAATATTCCGGTGTTCTTCATTCAGGACGCGATCAAATTCCCGGATCTCGTTCACGCCATAAAACCGGAACCGCACAATGAAATGCCGCAGGCTGCGACGGCTCATGATACGTTCTGGGATTTTGTCGCAAACAATCCTGAATCCGCGCACATGGTCATGTGGACGATGTCTGACCGCGGCATCCCGCGAAGCTATCGGATGATGGAGGGCTTCGGCGTGCATACGTTCCGTTTTGTCAACGAGAAAGGAAAAGCGCGCTTTGTAAAATTCCACTGGAAACCCGTGCTCGGCGTTCATTCCCTCGTATGGGATGAAGCGCAGAAAATTGCCGGGAAAGATCCCGATTTCAATCGCCGCGACCTGTGGGAAACGATTGAAAACGGCGGCAAAGTCGAGTATGAGCTCGGTGTTCAGATGATAGACGAAGAAGACGAGTTCAAATTTGATTTTGATATCCTTGATCCGACAAAACTGTGGCCGGAAGAATTGGTTCCCGTCAAGCTGATCGGAAAAATGACCCTTGACCGCAATCAGGACAATGTCTTTGCGGAAACGGAACAGGTCGCCTTTCACCCGGGAAATGTCGTGCCGGGCATTGATTTCACCAATGATCCGCTTCTTCAAGGCCGGCTTTTCTCTTATACGGATACACAGCTCATCCGTCTTGGCGGGTCGAATTTTCACGAGATTCCGATCAACCGGCCGGTCTGCCCGTTCCATAACAACCAATACGACGGCTACCACCGGATGACGATTAATAAGGGTCCCGTCGCCTATCATAAAAATTCTCTGCAGAACAATGATCCGTCGCCGGCCTCAGAAGAAGAAGGCGGATACGTTCATTATCAGGAAAAAGTAGAAGGCAGAAAAATCCGCCAGCGCAGTGAGAGCTTCAATGACTATTTTTCTCAGGCCAAGATGTTCTGGAACAGCATGTCTCCCGCCGAGAAAGAACATATCATCTCCGCGTTCTGTTTTGAAGTCGGAAAAGTGAACAGCAAGGATGTGCAGCAGCAGGTGGTTGATGTCTTCAGTCATGTCGACGCCGGGCTTGCCGAGCGTGTTGCGAAAGGAATCGGCGTGAACCCGCCGCCGAAGGACCGTGAATCTGATGAAACGTTCACTTCCCCGGCCTTAAGCCAGGAAAACACGGTGAAGACGGCAGCGACAAGGCAGGTCGCGGTTTTAACAGACCACGGGTTTTCTGATGAGAAAGTCAAACAAGTGCTTGACGCATGCAAACAGGCGGGAGTCAGAGCCGATATCATCAGCCCCGCGCTGGGAACCGTGAAGGGAGAAAACGGTACGGAGCTGGAAGCGTCAGCCACTTTCCTGACAGCGGATTCCGTCCTGTACGACGCTGTTTTCATTCCGGGCGGAAAACAAAGCACAGACAGCCTCAAAGCCCAAAAATCAGCCAGAGACTTCGTCAGCGAAGCTTTCAGCCATTACAAAGCGATCGGCGCCTCCGCTGAAGGAAAAGAACTTCTCGCCCTCGCCGCCGGAACCGAAAGCGGCCCCGGTCTTGTTCCGGACGGAAACTGCGAACAATTTCTGAAAGCCGTGGCTGAGCATCGGCATTGGGACAGAAACATATAAGAATGAAAAAGCGCCTTTTATGAGAGGGGCGCTTTTTTCTTGTGAAAGTGAAATATCTGAGGAGAAAACGAAAATTGCTTCCGTGCAAATCCGTACCTTCCGCTGTCCGGGACATTCAGACAACAGTTTTAGAGAGTCAGGGCATGCGCCATTTAAAGCAGGCGGGTTGATGAAATAATATGTTTCACCCTCTTTGGTTTACTTCCGCTCTGTGTTTGTGTATCTTAGGGGTAGATTTTCTGGAGGAGCGAATGATAGTGAAGCCGTTTACCGAAAAACAACTTGAAGAATATTACCGGCGTGACGAAAACATGATGATTTTGGTGTTTGCCCAATGGTGCGTCAATCATGACCTTGACCCGATGGCCATTTACAGCAAGGCTTATCCCGGACAGCCTTTAAACGAAGAGCTGCGAAAAACGGCTGAAGAACTTGTCGTGCCGAAGGAGGAATCAGAACCGATTCCTGATCAAACCGTCATCGGCGTTTTGGAGATGTTCGGCAACTCCGATTTGGCGGAAGCCGTTTATGAAGCCATTGCGCAAAGACCTTCACGGTAAAAGAGGCGTGGATTTTCCATGTCTCTTTTTTTCATGGAGAAAATGTGAAAGAAGGCCCAGAAACAATTTGCTGATCCGCGCTGTCTATAGAGTGTAACCCGTTTTCAAAAAGGGAACGGTAATGAAAAGGAGGAGTTGTGATGAAAAAGGCATTCAAAATGATGGCGGCCGTGCTCTTAACCGTGCTGACAGCCGCGCCGTTCGGAGGTTTCGCGCCTTCAGCCGAGGCCGCGCAAACCGCAAAGCCCGTTGTCAAAAGCCATACGTATAAGCATGTAAAACAGCTGACATACCCCGAGGTCACAAATACGGGAAACGCATCTTTTGAAAAGAAAATCAATCAGGACTTCAAACGCTATATTGAACAATCGTATCAAGAATATGTGAAAAACAAAAAAGACGGTGAGAAACAAGGCTACAAAGCGGAATACCAGGCAGATTTCAAGGTGAAGTATAATCAAGACGGCAAGCTCAGCATTCAGACGGAAGACTACAGTTACACAGGCGGCGCACACGGGCTGACATCCGTTCAGACCTTTAATTACGACTTGGCCGCAAAAAAACGGGTCACACTCGATAATGTGCTGAATACAAAAACGAAAGCTAACAAGACGAGAGACTATCTTTACGGCTACATCAAGAAACATGACGATCTGTTTGACCAGGACGTCAAAAAACAAGAGATCATCCTGAATAACGAAAGACCTTTCTTCTTTACGAAAAACGGCATTGCCGTTGTGTTCGGACAATATGATCTCGGACCGTACGCGGCAGGAATCCGGGACGTTTTTGTACCTGCATCCGTCTATCAATAAAAAAAGCGATATCACTCCAAAACGGAGCGGTATCGCTTTTTTTCTGTTACCAGACAAACAATCCGACAATCGCCGCGCTCAATAAGGAAACGGCAATTCCGCTGACAAGCAGCTTCCAGACGTTTTTTCCGATGATGGCTGATTTTTCACCATCAAGCAGAGATTGATAAGATCCGTAGATCATACCGATGGTGCTGAAGTTTGCGAATGATGTCAGAAATGTCGTAGCCACGGCAATCGTGTGCGGCGGAAGTGAATTCAGCTGCCCTTTCAGATCGGCCATTGCCACAAATTCATTCGTCGCGAGCTTGATGCCCATCAGCTGTGCGACATACATCGCGTCATGTACGCCTAATCCGAGAAGGAAGGCAAACGGACTGAAGATGTATGAGAAAATCTTTTGAATGGTCAAACCGTGCACGAACAGTCCGAGTACGCCGTTTAACGCGGCCGTTAACGCCACATAGCCGATTACCATCGCTAAAATGACAATGACCATGTTCATGCCGACAAGCATACTGTTAGAAATCGTGGAGAAGAAGTCTTTTTTCTCCGCTTTTGAAGGAACGTAAATAATATCATCCTCTTTAGAAACGTCCACGGGATTCAGCATATTGGCGATTAAAAGGGCGTTTAAGCAATTCAGCGGGATGGCTGTAAACACATAAGTGGACGGAACCATCGTCAAGTACGATCCGATGATCGAGCCGCTGATGCTGCTCATGCTCATCAGCCCGAATGTCAGAAGCCGGTTGTTGCTGACGGCGGCAAGCTGCTGGCGGATGACGGCTAAAGCTTCCGTATTTCCTAAAAACATCATCTGGATGGAGAAAAAGCTCTCCAGTTTCGGCAGACGGGATATTTTAGAAATCAGCCAGCCGATTTTATCAATGAGCCACGGCAGAATACCGAAATACGACAGCATATCAAAGAAGGTCACGACGAAGATAATCGGCAGCAATGCGCTGAAGAAAAAATCAACCGTCGGGTTCGCCATGACAGACGGAAAAGCGAACGCAATCCCTTGACTGGCGCAGGAAATCAGCCATGTAAAGAACGCGCCGATCTTCCCGATGACAAAGCCGCCGATTTTTGTCCCTAACATAAACCAAGTAATCAGAAACTCAAAGACGAGGAGCATGACAATCGGACGCCATTTAATCTTCTTCTTGTTGGGAGAGCATAAGAAAACAACAGCCATGACAACAATGAGACCGACAATGTTCAATAAAAAGTACATGTGAGCAACTCCTATAAGGGTATTATGGAAATAAAAAAAGCTCTTATTCGTCACAAATTCCTGAAAGCCAGAAAGTGTGATAAATAAGAGCCAAAAGAAAAGAATAGACAGCGTCATATGCTTTTCACTCGTTCAAATTTATGCAAACTTTCTTGTAGTCTAGTCTTTTACGGCACTAGGTAGAAACAATCAGACCATATTACTGATCATATACAAGAATAACGATATTACATGAGATAGCAGTATTTTATCGTTTCAATTTTTGAAAATCAACCTTTTTAGATATTTTCAAAATAATAAATTTATATTATAAATAAAGAAAATAAAGGATGTCTATAAGTAATTGGATAATAAAGGTATAAAACACCCCCAAAACCGTTCCGGTTCATTGTAAAGACGGGATGCAGCTGATAAAATGGACCTGAGGGCACAGCCTTCAAAAGACGGCAGAAAAGGGGGCATTTTCGTGATCATCCAATTCATTCGTTACAGATAATGAGAGGTATAGATAAATAGGTAAAACCTTCCAATTTTGCAAGGTTTATTTGTCTATGCCTTTTTCATTTCATCGGAATAACGAATGAATGAGGTGTTTTTTTTGACGTCTATAAAAAGAAAACGCGCGGAATTACTGCAATCATGCCAATCCGTGTTCAGGTGTCCGCTATGCCGGTCGGCCATGGCGGTCTCACGATACCGAAGCTTGATTTGCGGACAGGGGCATACATTTGATATATCAAAGCAGGGATATGTGAATTTCCTCAATAAATCGGTCAAAACCCGCTATGACAGGCAGCTGTTCGAAGCGAGACGCGAGCTTTTTGACAGCCGGGAATTTTTTGCTCCGGTTCAAAAGGAGATCGCCGCCATCATCACCCATATTCAACCTCCGCAAAAACCGGCGGCGATATTGGATGCGGGATGCGGAGAAGGCTCTCATTTAGCCGCCGTATGCAAATTGCTTCAGCCCGCTTTTTCCGTGACGGGAATCGGCATTGATCTCTCGAAAGAAGGTGTGCTGCATGCCGCAAAGGCCTTCGGGAATCATTTGGTTTTTGCCGTCGCTGATGTGGCGGATGCGCCGTTTGCCGACAGCTGTTTTGATGTCGTGATGTCTGTTTTATCACCTTGGAATTACAAGGAATGCAGCAGGCTTTTACGAAAGGGCGGCACAGTCATTAAAGCGGTGCCGCGGCGTGATTATTTGAAGGAAGTAAGGGAATTCTTCTTCGGAGACAGCCCTCGGCGGAATGACACCGCCGATTCTGCGGCCGGACGATTCCAAGCGGGCTTTCAAACCTTTGAGCGCAAACGGCTGTGTTACACGAAGACCTTAGCGCAGCCTGACCTCGAGCGGCTTGTGAAAATGACGCCCTTAACATGGAAATGTACTGATGACAGCATCCGGCGGTTCATCAGCCGGAAAGAGGCTGCTGTCACGATAGATATCGATATTTTAATCGGAACCGATCCGCTGTAAAACGGAAAAGACACGCTAATCGCGTGTCTTTTTTTATTTCCAGACTTCACCGGCAATGTTGACGACATGGCGCAGTTTCGCCCATTGCTGTTCTTCTGTGATCAGGTTTCCTTCCTCAGTGGAGGCGAATCCGCATTGCGGGCTGAGGCAAAGCTGGTCCAGGCTGACATATTGTGAAGCTTCTTCAATCCGGCGTTTAATCGCGTCCTTGTCTTCAAGTTCGCCATGTTTCGACGTAATCAAGCCAAGCACAAGCTGAAGATCAGAGCGTTTGACATAACGGAGCGGTTCAAAGCCGCCGGAGCGGGAATCATCATATTCCAAGAACAATCCGTCAAGGTCAAGCCCGTCAAAAATTGTTTCAGCCGCTGCATCATAGCCGCCTTCAGCCGTCCATGTGGATTGGAAGTTGCCGCGGCAGATATGCATCGTAACCTTCAGATCGTCAGGGCGGTCCTTGATGGCGTCATTAATGGAAGCGGCAAACAGCTTGCGCAGTTCATCCGGCGTCGTGCCGAAAGCTTCAATCTGACGAAGCCCCGCTTCTGATAAGAAAACGGCCCATGCGGTGTCATCGAGCTGAAGATAGCGGCACCCGGCGTCATAGAAAGCTTGAATCGCTTTTTTATACGCTTTTGACACATCGTGCTGAAATTGTTTGTAATCATTCTGGTAGGACGCTTTTTCCAATTTTCCGCGGAAAAACAGCATATTCGGACTGGGAATGGTCATTTTCGGAACAGCATCGCCGGCAATGCTGTGCAGGAATTTATAATCTTCGAGCATCGGATGCTGAGAAAAATCGATATCTCCCGTTACTTTAATGCCGCGCGCTTTCGTCTGTACGTTGTGAAACTGAATGCCGCTTTCAGGCGTAAACGCTTCAACGCCGTCTAAATTTTCGAGAAAGTCAAAATGCCACCAGGCCCGGCGGAATTCGCCGTCAGTCACGACATTGAGGCCGGTTTCTTTCTGCTTTTTCACACTGCGGATGATTTCTTTGTTTTCGATTTCGCGCAGCTGTTCTGCCGAAATCTCACCCGCCGCTCTTTGCAGGCGGGCTTGCTTCACAGCCGACGGCCGCAGCAGGCTTCCGACCTGATCCGCGCGAAACGGCGGGTTTTTTCTTAGAAGCGTATGCAATGGTTGTTCTGTGTTTTGCTGTGACATGAACGATTCCTTCTTTCCTGATGAAATATAAAAAAACTCTTCCCTCGGATAGGGAAGAGCTTGCGTCCGCAAATCTCAACCTTATCTTCAGGATTTAGCACCATTCTGCTGAACAGCGGTTGCCGGGTATCATAGGGCCAGTCCCTCCACCTCTCTTGATAAGGAAATATGCTATTTTTCAGAATAAACTGTAATACTCTTAATCTTAGTATGTTTTCTCATATTGTCAATATATTTCGATAAATATTTTTATTTATCACCCTCAAATAGAATCATATCTATCACAATGGCGATCGCGAGACAAAGAACGATATCCTCTTCCTTTTCAATCTGCAAATGATAGGAATCGCCCCAGCTCATCCATGATTTGGTGACAGTCATCCGGTTTGATTTTCCGTCTGTCACTTGAAAATTCCGGCCCCACACATCGCCGGTAAGATCCCAGCCGAGTCCGGAAATTTCAAATTTCGGTTTGAAAAACGTGACTTTCTTGATGACTTGGCAGACGGGTTTGCCGCTGACGGAAATCTCGTAACGGGGAACGAGCGACATCAGTTTCTGATTGACGCTGGCGAGCGTGCGGCCGTCCAAATCAGTCAGCTTCAGTTCATCACCGAATGAAAACAGCTTTCCTTCAACATTGTAGACTTCTTTTCCGCTTTCAAGAAACACTTGAAAACGATTCTTAAACGTCAACATTCGCTCTTTGATGTAAAAATGGTACATAAAAAAACTCCTTTTTTATGTTGTACGAAAAAAGGAGGCGGTTGGTTTCATATCGGCCGGGTGCATAAAAAAAGGCTGCCGATTTTGCGGCAGCTGTCGTTTTTATGATAGCGGCATCCGGCGTTTTTGACGGATTGCATTTAAATCAATGATGTTATTCGTGTCGGCAGCTGTCACCAGCGGGCTTGTCTTTGGCGTTTTCCGGCGGTTGTCCTTACTGAAAGAGAAAACAAGATACCCTGTCAAAGCAGCAAAAATAAGTAGCATCATTTTACATACCTCCCAAAAAAAGTTTTGGTATTATTATTGTACGAAAAAACAAACGAAAAGTATTCAAACAATTGTCACTTTTTTAAAAAATAACGTCATTTTCCGTAAAAATAACTATGGGTTGAAGAAATTTTGCTCTTGTTGTGGTTCTATAGATTGTATCGGCTGATGAATGATGATCGTTTATATAACTTTTTCACTATTTTTTGTAAGTGTCTAAATAACTATTTCAGTGTTTTCGTTTGCCTTGTGTTATTCAGTACCCTAAAAAACCTTATAATATGCAAAATAACTGCTTCTAACAGATGACTGCGAGTTGACAGCGCTTTCTTTATTTTTTTAAAGAAAACGAGATGTTATCTTAAAAAAATCGTTTGAACATTTTCCGCAGTTTTTTAAAAGGGTTTGATTTTGTCTCCAGAACACGCGGGTCTTTTAAGGTTTTTTTCAATTCTTTCGCTACAGTCCCTCTTGCCATAGTCTTCACTCCTTCTTTCCAATTCATACCTTATATACGGAAAGAAAGAAGGAAAGGTTTCATGTGAAAGAAAAAAACCAAAGCAGGGGGCTTTGGTTTTAAGCGCGCTCTTCAAAGAGCCTGGCGATTTCAACAATGACGTTTACCGCCTTTTCCATATGATCGACGGAAATGTATTCATATTTTCCGTGGAAGTTTTGGCCGCCCGTAAAAATGTTCGGTGTCGGCAGTCCCATGTAAGAGAGCTGTGATCCGTCGGTTCCGCCCCGGATCGGTTCGATAATCGGTTCGATGTCGAGGTTTTTCATGGCTTGATAGGCGACATCGACTATCTCTTTGACCGGTTCGATTTTTTCTCTCATGTTGTAATATTGATCACGCAGTTCAAGCTTGATGCTTTCCTTGCCGTATTTGGCCGCCAGCGCATCGGCGGTTTTCTGCATATATTCTTTTCGTTCTGCAAAGCGGTCTCTGTCAAAGTCTCTGATGATGTACGACAGGGCGGCTTCAGAAACGTCTCCGTTCATGGAAAGTAGATGATAGAAGCCTTCATACCCTTCCGTATATTCCGGCGCTTCTTCTTTCGGCAGCGCGTGGTGAAATTCCATCGCGATTTTTGAAGCGTTGACCATTTTGTTTTTCGCCGTTCCGGGGTGGACGCTTTTTCCGTAACAAGTAAGCTTTGCGGCCGCTGCGTTAAAGCTTTCATATTGCAGTTCGCCGAGTGGGCCTCCGTCTATCGTGTAGGCGAATGCGGCGTTGAAGCGGCCGACATCGAATTTGTGAGGGCCTCTGCCGATTTCTTCATCAGGCGTGAACGCGACCCGGATCGTTCCGTGTTTGATGTCCGGATGTTTGATCAAGTACGCCATTGCCGTCATGATTTCGGCAATGCCCGCTTTGTTGTCGGCTCCGAGCAGCGTCGTGCCGTCTGTTGTGATCAGCGTCTGGCCTTTATAGCGGGAGAGCTCCGGAAATTGCTCAGGCGACAGGACGACATTGAGTTTGTCATTCAGAACGATATCATGTCCGTCGTAGCTCTCAATAATCTGAGGATTCACATTTTTTCCGGTAAAATCGGTCGCGGTGTCCACGTGAGCCAGAAAACCGACAGTCGGCACGTCTTTATCCGTATTCGCCGGCAGAGTCGCCATGACGTACCCATTGTCATCGACTGTGATGTCTGTCATGCCGATCGACTTTAATTCATCTGCCAGCATGTTGGCCAATGTCAGCTGGCCGGGGGTTGAAGGGCAGTTTTCATTGTTTTCGTCAGACTGTGTATCGACTTTTACATAAGAGGTAAAGCGTTCAATGATTTCATTTTTCATACCGTCATCTCCTTTGTCTTATCTTACCATGCGCGGGGGAGGGATTTCTATTTCGCAACCGTTTTGAATCGAGGGCTCTGTTTTTTACGCGAATGAAAATAAATTATGAAGAAACGATGACTAAACGATTAAACTTTTTGGAAATGGATGATTGAGGAAGAAAAAACCGATATAATATGGTCAATTCATTCAATAGGGGAGGCTTTCTTCATGGCGATTTTAGTGACAGGCGGAGCGGGTTATATCGGAAGCCACACATGTGTCGAGCTGTTAAACGGCGGCTATGACATCGTGGTTCTGGATAATCTGTCAAATAGTTCACCGGAAGCATTGGAGCGTGTGAAAGATATTACCGGAAAAGGGCTTGTGTTTTATGAAGCGGATCTCCTTGACCGTGACGCCGTTCACCGGGTGTTTGCTGAAAATGAGATTGAAGCCGTCATTCATTTTGCGGGATTAAAAGCGGTCGGTGAGTCTGTGGCTGTTCCGCTTCGTTATTATCATAATAATCTGACGGGGACGTTTATTTTATGTGAAGCCATGCAGGCACACGGTGTGAAAAAGATCGTCTTCAGTTCTTCAGCGACGGTTTACGGCGTTCCGGAAACAACGCCGATCACTGAGAATTTTCCATTAAGCGCGACCAATCCTTACGGGCAGACAAAGCTGATGCTGGAACAGATTTTACGCGATCTGCATAAAGCGGACTCTGAATGGAGCATTGCGCTGCTCCGTTACTTTAATCCGTTCGGCGCGCACCCGAGCGGGCGGATCGGAGAAGACCCGAACGGCATCCCGAATAATTTAATGCCGTACGTCGCACAAGTCGCTGTCGGCAAGCTTGAGCAATTGCAGGTGTTCGGCAATGATTATCCGACAAAGGACGGCACCGGCGTGCGGGATTACATCCATGTCGTTGACCTTGCCGAGGGCCACGTCAAAGCGCTTGAGAAGGTGCTGAACACAACAGGCGCGGATGCCTATAATCTCGGCACGGGAAGAGGCTACAGCGTTCTTGAGATGGTCAAGGCGTTTGAAAAAGTATCAGGAAAAGAAGTGCCGTACCGTTTTGCCGCCCGGCGCCCGGGAGACATCGCCGCATGCTTCGCAGACCCGGCAAAAGCGAAGGCTGAATTAGGATGGGAAGCAAAGCGCGGGCTTGAAGAAATGTGCGCCGACTCTTGGAAGTGGCAGTCCTCCAATGTGAACGGGTACCAAAAGGTGTAAAAAGAAAGAGACCTTCAAATGATGAAGGTCTCTTTTGTTATGATCATTATTTAACTTTTACTTCAACATCGTTGCTGAACTTTAATTTCCAAGTGCCTTTAGAGTATGCGTTTTTATCAACTTCAAAGGCTTTCACTCCAGTGACCTTAATGTTCGGGTTCAAGTCACTTAAAATTTTACTGTTGTTCACTTTTGTTTCCGTTGCATAAGTCGATGAAGCGTCAATATCCGGATCATAGGAAGTTCCTTCAGAATCTACTAATTTCACGCTCGGAATGGAGAAAGAGCTAATAGGCTTCTTTGAAACATTTTTAACTGTGTATTGTACAGCTACGATAACGCCGCCGTCAGACGCTTTTTTCTGGATATATTGTGTCCCTACTGAGTCTCTTTTTTCTACTTTTGTAAGAGTCACTTCAGTTTTTTCAGTCTTAACAGTGTCACCGATGTTATACAGTTTTTCTTTAGATTCCGCAGAACTTGAAGATGCGACCTTAGATGATGAAGAATCGCCTCCGCCGCCGATGTTTACGAGAATGATAATAACCACTACTGCCAGAAGCAATGTGATAATTTTATGTCTCATAAAAAAGTTTCTCTGATCTTTACCGCAGTTTGGGCATTTTTTAACGCCTTTAGCGATTTCTTTGCCGCATGCCTTACAAGACACCAGGTTGCCTGCCATAATATTTCCTCCTATGTAAACTATTTCTTGAAAACTACATACTATAATGCCTGTAAAATAACCTATAGTCAATAATATTTTGAGAAAAAAAGTATTTTAATGATTTTTTAGTCATGTATTTTAAGGAGCTTTTTTAGTATCGGCAGATCGTTCGAATTTTTTATAGGTTTATTGAAAAAAGAGTGTTGAACATGTTCGTGATTTCCCGTATAATCTTGAAAGATATACAAAAACTGAACATAAAAAACAGTGGTTTTCTAGGGTTCCGCAATGCTGAATTGGTCTGGACCGAGAGAAAACACACAGCAGGTTCCTGCTGTGACACGTTGGGATAAAAGCCCGGGAGTTTCTGCTCTTTTGATGAAGAGTGCTCTCCCGGGCTTTTTTGATTTTATAAAAAAGGAGTGTCTGGGATGAAAAAGAGATTGCTGGATGTGCTGATGCTGATTATTGGAGCTTTTATCTTTGCTTTAGCCGTTAATTTATTCGCCATTCCGAATGATCTTGGAGAGGGCGGGGTAACGGGAATCACCCTGATCTTGTACTATGTGTTTGAATGGTCGCCCGGGGTGACGAATATCATTTTGAACGGGATCTTATTGATTATCGGATATAAATTTTTAGACGGAAAAACAACGCTTTATACGATCATTACCGTTGTTGCCAACTCACTGTTTCTGCATCTGACGCATGATTGGCACTCGCCATCACATGAACTCATTATTAATACTATTTTTGCGGGTGTGTTTGCCGGTGTCGGAATCGGGATCATTATTCGAGTCGGAGGCACGACTGCGGGTTCTGCCATTTTGGCGAGGATTGCTAACAAATATCTCGATTGGAATATCAGCTATGCGCTTTTGTTCTTTGATCTGATTGTCGTCTTCAGTTCTTATTTCATCATCGGTGCGGAAAAAATGATGTTTACCATTGTCATGCTGTACATCGGAACGAAGGTGATGGACTTTATCATTGAAGGCCTGAATACGAAAAAAGCGGTGACGATTATATCTGAGCATAAGCACGAAATCGCTGAACAGGTCAACACGCTTATGGACAGAGGGGTTACGCTGCTGTCGGGTAAAGGAAATTACACGGGGCAGTCGAAGGAAATTTTATATATCGTCATCCAGAAACAAGAGCTTTCCATGCTCAAAAAAATTATTAAAAGCTGTGATACAAAAGCGTTTGTCATTGTTCATGATGTGCGTGACGTCTTTGGTGAAGGCTTCGTCGATATCTCTAAATAAAAAGGATCCCTCTGCCGGCGCGGAGGGTTTTTTCTTATGCCGGCAGAAGCTGTTATGATCCGTTTCCCGGGAAATAGCCTGAAAGCTGTTTCTTAAAACGAAGTGGATACAATCGGCCGGACGTTTTATACTGAAAATATGATAGAGCGATAGAGAGGAGCGCATATGAACCCGTTATTGGCAATTTACCCGAGGGCTGTGTTGTCTGATACGTGCTGTACGGCGGAGGATGTCTTTTGCTTTTATGATGAGAAAAAACGGGTCTATGTCACCATTCCGAAGGAGGATATTACCCCGAAGGAGAAACTGCTTCTGGAATCATTTTTGACGCCCGCTGAAGAAAAAGGCGATGTTTTTCCGGAGACGGCGGCAGCAAAGAGGTGGCGGCGGTTTCTGCTGGAAGAGGGTCCGGTGCCTGATGTCAAGGAGCCTCGTGTCCGTTTTATCCATTATGACTTATTGAGAGAACGGGACTGGGGGGCATTTACGGAAGCGCTGCGCCATTTCTGGCCGGTTTCATATACAGTTGTCCGGACGGGAAGGGATCAAGGCGTGATTGTGGAGGAAGAAAAGCTGGAAGCGCCAGATTCGGATGACATCGCATCTTTTGTGAAGATTCTCGAAGGCGATTTTTATTTCAGTGTCCGTTTTTTCATCGGAAGGTATTACTGCAAGGGAGAACGTCTGCGCCTTCATTATCGGAGAGAACAGCAATATTGTCAGATTGGCCGGCGTCATCTCCCGCAGCTGAGCACGCTGACCGCGGAAACGGTATTTCCGGCCATGCTCATGGAAGAAAGCAGAGAAAAGCTCTCAGCCTTGCTTCACGAAGAAGCGGCGCTGCTGTTTCAGAAAGAACCGGAGCTGAAGCATACGATTCAGACTTTTATTGAACATAACTCGAACATGTCGCTCACATCGAAAAGACTGCATTTGCACCGCAACAGTCTTCAATATCGGATTGATAAATTCGCGGAACGCTCAGGTATTGATATTAAGACATATCGGGGCGCCCTGCTGGCTTATTTCATTTGTCTGCAGTATGAAAAATCACATTAAATGGGAAATGTGCACGAAGGCAGCGGACTTTTTTTATGAACGTTGCCTATATCCGCCGCTGCCTGACGCTGTTACAATCCTATTTAAGAAAGCGTTTACAAAAAAGGGGAGATGACATGGCGGAACTTCGGCTGGAGCATATTTATAAGTATTACGATCAAAAAGAAGCGGCTGTCGATGATTTTAACCTTCATATTAAAGATAAAGAGTTTATCGTGTTTGTCGGTCCGTCGGGTTGCGGCAAGTCGACAACATTGCGGATGGTTGCCGGGCTGGAGGATATTACGAAGGGTGATTTCTATATCGGTGACACGAGAGTGAATGACATCGCTCCTAAAGACAGGGATATCGCTATGGTGTTTCAAAACTATGCGTTATATCCGCACATGACGGTCTATGATAATATCGCTTTCGGTCTGAAGCTGAGGAAGATGCCGAAACCGGAGATAAAAAAACGGGTCGAAGAAGCGGCGAAAATGCTGGGGCTCACAGAGTATCTGCACCGCAAACCGAAGGCGCTCTCCGGCGGGCAGCGGCAGCGGGTTGCATTAGGACGGGCGATTGTCAGGGATGCCAAAGTGTTCTTAATGGATGAGCCGCTGTCAAATCTGGACGCAAAGCTTCGGGTGCAGATGCGGGCAGAAATTATTAAGCTGCATCAAAGGCTGCAAACAACCACAATCTATGTGACGCACGACCAAACAGAAGCACTGACGATGGCGACACGCATCGTAGTCATGAAGGACGGAAAAATTCAGCAGATCGGCACCCCGAAAGACGTGTATGAACATCCGGAAAACGTATTTGTCGGCGGGTTCATCGGCTCCCCAGCGATGAACTTTTTCAAAGGAAAGCTGACGGACGGCGCCATTCACATCGGTTCAGCCGCTCTCAGCGTGCCGGAAGGGAAAATGAAAATGCTACGGGAAAAAGGGTATGCCGAAAAAGATGTTATCTTCGGCATCCGCCCGGAAGACATACATGACGAGCTGATTGTAGTAGAATCCTATAAGAATTCATCCATCACAGCTAAAATCAATGTCGCGGAATTGCTCGGGTCAGAAATTATGGTTTATTCCCGGATCGGGGATCAGGATTTTATCGCCCGGATTGACGCCCGCCATGACATTCGTGCTGGTGAGGAATTGACCGTCGCTTTCGACATGAATAAGGCTCACTTTTTTGACAGTGAAACAGAAATCAGAATCCGCTCATAACGCAAAGCCGGACAGCTGGATGTCCGGCTTTTTTGATGTAACAATTTATGACGCATAACCGATATAAAAAGAAAATAGAAGACAGAAAGCAGGAAAACGATGAAACGCATGATCATGTGCATGTGCCTTTTGGCTGCCGTGTTTACGCTTGCCGCTTGCTCGGGCCATGAGGCAAGCGCCGAACAAAGCATTCCGAAGGCAGAAGCGCACCACGATAAAAAATCTGTAAAGCGCGAAATCAAAAAGCAGCCGGATACGTCCGCCTGGGTTCAAACGAAAGGAACGGCAAGACTGCCGATTCTGATGTACCACAGCATTTCTGAGGGAAACAGCCTGCGCGTGCCGAAGGAAGAATTCCGGCAGCATATGAAGTGGCTTCATGATCACGGCTATTATACGATGACTCCTGAAGAGGCCTATCTGATGCTGACGGAGGATAAGGAGCCGCGTGAAAAATGTGTTCTGATCACATTTGATGACGGCTATACCGACAATGTGAAAGCGGCCTATCCCATTTTAAAGAAATACAAGATGAAAGCGACAATCTTTATGATCGGAAACTTTATCGGGCATAAGAATCATCTGACTGAGAAGCAGATGAAGGAGATGGCCGCCCACGGCATTTCCATTCAGAGCCATACGATGAACCATCTCGAATTGAACGGGCTCACACCGCAGCAGCAGCGACGTGAAATGAGGGACTCTAAGCGTTTATTTGATCAAATGTTCGGGCAGCGGACGTCTATGATCAGCTACCCTGTCGGACGATATAATAAGGAAACATTAAAAGCCGCCGCCACGTCAGGCTACCGTATGGCGGTCACGACGGAGCCGGGAGCGGCGTCAAGAGATCAGGGGCTTTACGGGCTTCACCGCGTCCGTGTGTCGCCGGGCATGTCCGGCGCGGCATTCGGCTCTTATATTCAAAATGTGATGAAATAACAGAGCCTCCGCATATGCGGAGGCTTTTTTCAGTTTAATAGAATTGATGAAGCAGCAGAAGGGTGACACTCACGGTAATCGCTCCGCCGATCCTGGTCGACACTTGGGCGAACGGCATAAGCTCAAGCCGTTCAGCGGCGCTCAAGATCGCGACGTCGCCGGTGCCGCCCTGGCCGGAATGGCAGGCATTAATAATCGCCGTCTCAATCGGATACAGATTCAGCCATTTTCCGGTCAGAAAACCGACGGCCATCATCGTGACGACGATTGATAAAATGGTAATGATGTTGCTGATCGTAAACGCCGCAATCAGCTTGTCCCACGGTGTCATTGAAACGCCGATCGCAAATAAGAGCGGATAGGTCACGGCTGTCGAGAAAAAGCGCGAGACGCCGAAGGCTCCGTTTTCAATCGAAGCCGGCGCCAGCCTGAACAGCTTAATGAGAACGGCAAGGACGAGCATCACGACAGGAGCCGGAAGCTGAAAGAAATCATGCGCCAGCATGCCGACCAAATAGAGGGAAACCGCTAAAATACCGCCCGAAGCGAAAAAGGACAAATCAAACGTTTTATCATTGGCCGGCTGTTCCAATGCGGGAGCGGAATGATCAGACTTATCAACCTTCCCGTTGCCCGTCCATTCCGGTTTGCGTTTCCCGATGACATTCAGCAAACCCGATAACATAATGGCGCACAGGCTGCCGAGCATGATGGACGGCAGCACAAGCGCAAAGGCGTCTCCCTGGGACATCGGCATAATATCGGAGTAGCCGATGGATAAAGGAATCGCGCCTTCACCGACACCCCCCGCCATAATCGGAACGACAATATAAAGCAGCGTGTGCTGAAAGCCGAGCCCGAGCAGCGTCCCGACGCATAAGCCGACGATGGCGGCCGCGATCGAGCCGGCGATCAGCGGAATAAAAATCTTGACGAAAGCTTTGACGAGCGTCTCTCTTTTCATCCCGAGAATACTGCCGACGACGATACCGGCAATAAATAGATAGAGAAAGTTGGAGCTTTCCGTGAATTTTGTTGTTGAAGTAATAATGTCTTTCGGAAGCAGGTGGTAGTAGACGACAGCGGATGGAATAAAGGTTGCGAGAATCGCAGGGCCGCCGATGGACCGCACGATCGGAATGGATTTTCCGATCTGGCCGAAGGTAAATCCGAAAAAACTCATGACGGCAATTGATGTCAGAATGTCGCTTTTTACATCACGGCTCATGACAAACACCGTAATAAGCAAGAAAAGCAGGATATAAATAGGAAGAGGAATAATGCCGATTCTTATATTCATTGCTCTGGCAAACCAGTTATCAGTCCGTTCCTGTTTTTGGATTGAATCCGTTTGCAATTTTGGTTGAAGTTCTCCCATGCTTGTTCCCCCAGTCGTTATGTAGTGAAAAAATATCCCCATTTAAAGTATACTAAAAAATTTAAATTGTTCATATATTATGAATTTACTAGAGGACATGTTTTCTTCACATGTTCTTTCTCAAAATGGCGATCTGGCGGGCTTTTTCACCGAGAAAAGCATTTTGTTCGCCACACGAATAAAAAAGAGGTACGATATCAAAGGGACAAATATCCTAGGTGCTGACATAAAATCTCTACAAATCCGACAATAATCGGTCACAATTTCAGCCTTATTTTAGGTATATTGATCTTTTTTTTTAGGCTGAATCGTTGTAAAGTAATGATATTGAATCATTTCTATGACAGCCGCTGTCCCCCGGGGTGTACAGGCTGATATTTCAATAGTTTTGACGAATTTGTGAAACATTGAGCAAATATATCATTTTTTGTGAAATACCGAGCAATGATTTCGCTATGTTTGTGAAATGTTGAGCATTTTACCAGATTGGAGGAAAAACATCATGAGTGAGTTGGTATTAGCCCGCATTCAATTTGCATCTACAACATTGTTTCACTTCTTGTTTGTGCCTTTGTCTATCGGGCTTGTGTTTATGGTTGCTTTGATGGAGACGCTTTATGTTGTCAAAAAACAAGAGACCTATCTCAAAATGGCTAAATTTTGGGGGCATCTCTTTTTAATTAACTTCGCTGTCGGCGTCGTCACAGGGATTCTTCAGGAATTCCAGTTCGGATTGAACTGGTCTGATTATTCCCGTTTTGTCGGAGACGTATTTGGAGCTCCGCTTGCGGTTGAAGCGCTTTTGGCGTTTTTTATGGAGTCTATTTTTATTGGATTATGGATTTTCGGCTGGGACCGTTTATCTAAAAAAGTGCATTTGCTTTGCATTTGGCTTGTGTCCTTCGGAACGATTATGTCATCTTTCTGGATTTTGACGGCAAACTCATTCATGCAGGAGCCGGTCGGCTTTGCGATTAAAAACGGCCGCGCGGAAATGAATGATTTCGGGGCGCTTCTGACAAACCCTCAGCTTTGGGTTGAATTCCCTCACGTCATTTTCGGGGCGCTTGCGACGGGTGCTTTCTTTATCGCTGGTGTCAGCGCATTTAAATTATTGAAGAAAAAAGAAGTGCCTTTCTTCCATAAATCTTTCAAGCTTTCGATGATTGTCGGTCTGATCGCCGGTATCGGCGTTGCGTTCAGCGGACATATGCAGGCTGAGCATTTAATGGAATCGCAGCCGATGAAAATGGCTGCCAGTGAAGCGCTTTGGGATGACAGCGGTGATCCTGCCGCGTGGACGGCTTTTGCGAATATTGATACGAATAAAGAAAAAAACACATCAGAAATTTCAATTCCTTACGCACTCAGCTACTTGGCTTACCAGAAGTTCAGCGGCAGTGTGAAAGGGATGAAAACACTTCAAAAAGAATACGAAAAAACGTACGGAAAAGGCGACTATATCCCGCCTGTTAAAACGACGTTCTGGAGTTTCCGCATTATGGCGGGCGCGGGCGCGCTGATGATTTTTGCCGCGATTGCCGGCTTTATTCTGAACCGCCGCAAAAAGCTTCATACGAGCAAGTGGTATTTACGGGGCATGATCGCACTGATCGCATTCCCATTCATTGCGAACTCTGCCGGTTGGATTATGACTGAAATCGGCCGCCAGCCGTGGACGGTCATGGGGCAATTGACGACCGCACAATCCGTTTCTCCTAACGTAACGACGGGATCTCTGCTGTTTTCAATTATCAGCTTCGGCGTCATGTACTTGATTTTAGGCGCGCTGCTTGTTTTCCTATTCGTTCGTGAAATTAAAAAAGGTGCGGACCATGATGATCATAAGGATGTTCCTGTGTCAACGGATCCGTTCAGTCAGGAGGTCTACCATGGGGTCACTTCATGATCTTTGGTTTATACTCGTTTCAGTTTTGTTTGTCGGATTTTTCTTTTTAGAGGGTTTTGATTTCGGTGTCGGCATTTCGACCCGATTTCTTGGCCATAATGAATTAGAACGCAGAGTGCTGGTTAACACCATCGGCCCGTTCTGGGATGCGAATGAGGTGTGGCTTATCACAGGTACGGGAGCGATCTTCGCGGCATTCCCGAACTGGTATGCGACGATGCTGAGCGGATATTACATTCCGTTTATCATCATTCTTCTTGCCTTGATGGGGCGCGGCGTGGCATTTGAATTCCGCGGCCAAGTGAATAATCTGAAATGGGTCAAAACATGGGACTGGGTGATTTTCTTCGGCAGCCTTATCCCGCCATTTGTATTCGGACTTATTTTCACAAGCTTGTTCCGCGGTGTGCCGATTGACGGACATATGAACATTCACGCAGGTTTTTCAGATATTGTGAACGTGTATTCCGTTCTTGGCGGAGCAGCCGTCACCCTTCTTTCATTCCTGCACGGTTTAATGTTTATCACCCTGCGCACGATCGGTGATTTACAAGAGCGTGCGAGAAAAATGGCAAAACGCGTAATCGGTGTTATCTTTCTTGTTGTACTTGCTTTCTTTGCGATGTCTGCATACGATACGGATATGTTTACACGCCGGGCAAATATCACGATTCCGGTATTCGTGCTGATTGTCATCTGCAACGTTCTTGCCGTTGTGTTCATGAGCAAGAAAAAAGACGGCTGGGCATTCGGTATGACCGGCGCGGGTCTTGCTTTGACAGTTGCGATGATTTTTATCTCTCTGTTCCCGCGCGTCATGGTCAGCTCGCTGACAAGCGCGTATGACTTAACAGTAGCTAACGCGTCTTCCGGTGATTATTCACTTAAGGTCATGACAATTGTCGCACTGACTCTGCTGCCGTTTGTCATCGGCAGTCAGATCTGGAGCTATTATGTCTTCCGGAAACGCGTCAGCCATAAGGAGCCTATGACTTATTAATGGGAAAAGACCTGTTTCTTTATAAAGGAATGAAGCGGATTCTTGCGATCATTACGGGATTAACGATTATACAAACGGCCGCCATTATCTTGCAGGCGGAATGGCTGAGTCAGGCGGTAACCGGATTATTTAACGGGAAGCGGATTGCTTCTCTTTATCCGGTTATCGGCTTTTTCCTGCTTGCGTTTTTGGTCCGGCATGCGGTGACAACGGTCCGGCAGAAAATCGTGTACCAATATGCCGCGCAAACCGGCGCAGACTTAAGAAAAAGATTTCTTGAGCAATTGTTCCGTCTCGGCCCCCGCTTCGCGAAAAAAGAGGGGACGGGCCGGATGGTGACGCTGGCGATGGAAGGCATCAGCCAGTTCCGCCGTTATTTAGAGCTGTTTCTGCCGAAAATGGTCAGCATGGCGATTGTGCCGGCGGCCGTTGTTATTTACGTGTTTTTTCAGGATAAAACGTCGGCATTGATTCTGATTCTTGCGCTTCCGATTTTGATTGTATTTATGATTCTGCTCGGACTTGTCGCACAGAAAAAAGCCGATCGCCAATGGAAGTCCTATCAGACGCTTTCCAATCATTTCGTGGATTCGCTCCGCGGACTGGAGACATTGCGGTTTTTAGGATTAAGCAAATCACACAGTAAAAACATCTTTCATGTCAGTGAGAGATACCGCAAGGCGACGATGAGCACGCTCCGGGTCGCGTTTTTATCATCATTCGCCCTGGATTTCTTTACGATGCTGTCGGTGGCGACAGTGGCGGTGTTTCTCGGCTTGCGGCTGATAGACGGACAAATTCTGCTCGGGCCGGCATTGACCGCGCTCATTCTTGCGCCTGAATATTTTCTCCCGGTCCGCGAAGTGGGGAATGATTACCACGCGACGTTAAACGGGCAGGAGGCGGGGAAAACCATTCAAGCGATTTTGGCGCAGCCCGGTTTTAAAGAAGAAAAGCCGCTCGAACTTGATACGTGGACTGACGGGGATGAATTACAGCTTACGCGTTTGTCCGTCCGAGAATCGATGTCTGAATTTCATCTGTCCTTTAAAGGGAAGAAGAAAATCGGAATTATCGGGGAAAGCGGTGCGGGAAAATCGACACTCATTGATGTGCTGGGCGGCTTTTTAGAGCCTGCGTCCGGTGAGATCAAGGTAAACGGTGAATCCCGCTCGCATCTGCAGTCGGACGGCTGGCAGAAGCAGCTGCTTTATATTCCGCAGCACCCGTACATTTTTGATGACACGCTTTTGAATAATATCCGGTTTTATCATCCTGATGCTTCCCGTGAGGAAACGGCGCAGGCCGCTGCTTCGGCGGGTCTTGCCGAACTGATCCGTGATCTGCCCGGCGGTCTTGACGGCCGGATCGGCGAGGGCGGACGGGCGCTCAGCGGAGGACAGGCTCAGCGTGTCGCGCTGGCCAGAGCCTTTTTAGGAAACCGTCCGATTCTCCTTTTGGATGAGCCGACCGCTCACCTTGATATTGAAACAGAATATGAAATAAAAGAAACGATGAAAGATCTGTTTGAAAATAAGCTTGTTTTTCTGGCCACTCACCGTCTTCACTGGATGCTTGAGATGGACGAAATTATCGTGCTTGATGACGGCGCGGTGGCGGAAATCGGCACCCACGACGAATTGATGGCGAAACAAGGCGTATACGCCAAACTTGTAAAGGCGCAACTGGGGGAAAGAACATGAGAAAAGAAGAATGGATTCTGCCGTATATGAAGCAAAATGCCCGTTTGTTTGTTCTTGTGATTTTTTTAGGCGCGGTGACGATTTTTTCGGCGGCCTTTCTCATGTTCACTTCCGGTTTTTTGATCTCTAAGTCGGCGACCAAGCCTGAGAATATCCTGCTGGTGTACGTTCCGATTGTGGCCGTGCGCACCTTCGGGATTGCCCGTTCAGTCTCACGGTACGCCGAGCGTCTGACGGGGCACCATATCATTTTGAAAATCGTGTCCGACATGCGGGTGCGGCTTTACAATATGCTGGAGCCGGCCTCGCTCATGCTTTCATCCCGTTTTCGGACGGGCGACATGCTCGGCATTTTGGCTGAGGATATTGAGCATTTGCAGGATGCGTTTTTAAAAACGATTTTCCCGGCGGTTTCCGCTTTGCTGCTGTATGCGGCCTCCGTTATCGGACTCGGCTTTTTTTCCTGGCCGTTTGCCGCTTTTGCGGCGATTTACCTGTTTATATTGGTTGTATTGTTTCCGGTTGTGTCGCTTCTTGTGACGAGAGCGAAAAACATGAGGCTGAAAAGCGGCCG
This sequence comes from Bacillus sp. NEAU-CP5, assembly GCF_026420705.1. Lineage (NCBI taxonomy): Bacteria > Bacillati > Bacillota > Bacilli > Caryophanales > Bacillaceae > Bacillus > Bacillus sp. NEAU-CP5. The sequence goes on from NZ_JAPMOV010000004.1 coordinate 237,651, forward strand.
GAATACGCTCTACAGCCGGCTGACAGATGCCGTGCTCGGCGTGAGCGACTGGATGTTCTCGGGACGCCAGGCGGCCTTTATTTCCTCTTATGAAGAGAAAGAGAAGGCGTGGTTTGACCTTGAAAGCAAACGTCAGCGGTTTACGAGATGGCGTGATCTCGCCGCGCAATGTCTTGTCGGCGGCTTCATATTGATCATGCTGTTCTGGACGGCGGGTCAGTATGCGGACGGCAGCATCGCCAACACGATGATCGCGGCCTTTGTGCTTGTCGTATTTCCATTGACGGAGGCGTTTCTGCCCCTTTCGGATGCGCTGACGGAAGTGCCTTCTTATCAGGATTCCATCAAAAGAATGAGTAAGGCGGCTCCGGAGCTGCGAAGTGGTGAGGTGAAGCAGACAGATGAGAAACTGGATGTATCGGATGTGACACTTACATTTGATAACGTGACGTTTTCTTATGATCAGCACAGTCATGTGCTTGACCGTTTTTCCTTCACTCTCCGCCAAGGTGAAAAAATGGCGCTGCTCGGCAGGAGCGGCTCCGGTAAGTCGACCTCTCTCGCTTTAATTGAAGGCGCCTTAGTTCCCGATTCGGGCAAAGTGATGCTGAACGGGCTGGAAACTGCGGCCGTGCAGGAGCAGATTTCCTCAGCGGTGGCCGTTTTGAATCAGAAACCTCATCTCTTTAACACGAGCATTATGAACAATATCCGGCTCGGAAACGGCAAGGCGAGTGATGAAGATGTTAAGCGTGCGGCTCGGCAAGTGAAGCTGCATGATTATATTGAATCATTGCCTGACGGATATGAAACGTCCGTGCAGGAGACGGGGATTCGTTTCTCAGGCGGGGAACGGCAGCGGATCGCGCTTGCCCGTATTCTGCTCCAAGACACGCCGGTCATTATCCTTGATGAACCGACGGTCGGCCTTGATGCGGTCACTGAACGCGAATTGCTTGATACGATTTTTGATGTCTTTAAAGAGAAAACGATCCTCTGGATTACACACCATTTAGCGGGTGTGGAAACAGCTGATAAAATCGTCTTTTTAGAAAATGGAAAAGCAGAAATGGAAGGAACCCATCAAGAGCTGCTTGCAGAAAACGAACGGTACCGGAAGCTTTACCGTCTTGATGTTCCGATCAGAACATAAACAGCCGCAAACGAGCGGCTGTTTTTTTGTGCGGTTTAAAATCTCTTCTTGTTTGGAATATAAATAGGAGACAGAAGAGGAGGTACAGAGATGAATATAATGGATTGGACGGAACAGGATGTGAAAGATACGCTGCCGAAACGGGAGGCAGACAGCCATAAAGGAACGTTCGGGACGGCGTTATTGCTGGCCGGGAGCGATGACATGCCGGGAGCCGCCCTTCTGGCCGGATTGGGCGCGATGAGAAGCGGTGTCGGCAAGCTCGTCATCGGTACATCGGCAGGCGTCATCCCGCTTATCGTCCCGGTGCTGCCGGAAGCGACGTACTGGCGTGACGGCTGGAAAAAAGCCGCGGCGGGCCAGCCCGGGGAAACCATCCGGGCCGCTGCCATCGGGCCGGGCCTTCCTCAAAATGACGAAGTGCAGCAGGCGGCTGATCAGCTGCTTTCTGCCGATTATCCCGTCATACTGGACGCGGGCGCCATTACGAAAAGAACCTATCCAAAGAGGACAGCCCCTGTGATCTTGACGCCTCATCCCGGCGAATTTTCCAGAATGACAGGCCTTCCGATTCAAGAGATTCAGCAGAACAGAGCGGGATATGCCGCGGAATGGGCGGAGCGGCTTCACGCCACGATTGTCCTGAAAGGAAACGAAACCATTATCGCTTTTCCCGACGGGGAATGCCGCAGAAATACAACCGGAAACGGCGCGCTTGCAAAAGGGGGGACCGGCGACACGCTGACGGGAATGATTCTCGGCATGCTGTGCTGTCATCAAGACCCGAAACATGCCGTATTGAACGCCGTCCGCCTTCACGGCGAATGTGCGGAATTATGGACGAAAGAGCGCTCCGCCCATACCTTATTGGCGCACGAACTTTCTGAACTGCTGCCGCGTGTATGGAAGGAATATGAATAAAGAAAAGGCGTCTTCATAGGGAAGGCGCCTCTTGTTGTTTTACCCTTGATTTCATCAGGACATAATACAGCAGCGACGGAACGGCCAGGCCGATGACCCAGGCAATGTCGCCTCCGCCGAATATTTCAGCGAGCGGCCCGATGTAAAAGGATGTATTGATGAACGGGATTTCTAATATAATCGACAAAACGAAGGCGGCCGCTGTAATCCAATTGACCCTGCCATATTGTCCGTTGACGTCAAACATCGATTTGACGTGGTATTTTCCGCGTCGGATAAAATAGTAATCCACGAGGTTGATCGCCGTCCATGGAATTAAGAAATAACTGATGAAAAAGATGAAATTTAAAAACAGTTCCATGAAATTGCTTTGGCCCAAGAGACTTAATACAGTACCCGCTGCCGTCACACAAAGGATCATTACCACTCTCGTTTTCGGCGTCACCTTCAGTTTTAAAAACGGCTCCAAAGTAGTCGTCGTTGACATAAAGGCTCCGTATAAATTAAAGACGTTGATCGCCATTTGCCCGAACAGGACAATGATCAGCATAATAAAGGAAAACGGACCGAACAATCGGACAATCTCATTTCCCGCATTAGCGGTAAATTCCGGGAGCGCCGTCGTCAAAATGGCGCCGAGAAGCATCATCCAGATGGAACTGACTGACGTACCTGCGTAGCTGTACCAAAAGGTATGCGATGCCGGTGTTTTGACCGGCAGATAACGGGAATAATCTGCGACATATGGTGCATATGCCAGCTGCCATGTGGCCACCGCGCTGACCGCCACTAGAAAAACAGGCAGGTCTAATGAGCCGGGCACCCAGCTTCCTGAAGGAATCGGCAGTTGAAAAATAAGAATCGTTGCAGCAAAAAAAACGGCAAAGGAGGTCCAAGAGAGGATTTTCTGCATTTTGTGAATCAGATCATGACCGTAGATCGTGAGTAAAAAACAGATGGCGCTTAAGCCGATAATACACCATGAAGCCGGAATCGGTACAAAGCTGCTCAGTGTACCGGCTGCGAGAATCGTACTGCTCGCAAAGAAGCCCAGGTAGATAAACATGACCAAAAAGAGGGGCAGAATCGCTCCGATCACGCCGAATTGCGCGCGGCTTTGAATCATTTGCGGAATTCCGAGCTGAGGTCCTTGTGCGGAATGAGACGCCATAAAGATCGCGCCGATAAAGGTCCCGATAATAATGGCGGCGATACTCCAAAAGAGATCGAGTCCCATTGTAACGGGCAGTGTGCCTGTGACTAACGTCGTAATATGCATATTAGCCCCGAACCAGACGGGGAATAAATCTTTAGCCTTTCCGTGTCTTTCGTCATGCGGAATATGTTCAATCGTTCGCCTTTCTACTTTCAATAGATAATCTCCTCCGTATGTTCTTCTTTAACATAAAGACATAGCTTAACAGATTGACCTGCCGTTTACAAATTCCAGCATGCAGGAAAAACATTGTAAAGCCTCGCTGACAGCCGTTCAAAGGTTTTTTTGAAAAACGGTACAAACACTGCCGCCAAAACGATTTGCCAAGGTTTAAAAGGCATGGATATGCTTACGGACTAATATGTATTAAGGAGAAATGTGTCAATCTTTTGACGAATGGAGCCATTATTCGTTAAGCTGAAAGAATAGTTTACTTTGTGTAAATTTCATTAATGAAAAGGGGATTGATGATATGTGTACAAGTCTTACATTGAAAACGACAGACGGTAATCACCTATTGGCGCGAACGATGGATTTTGCATTTCAGCTCGGTACGGACGTCGTGCTTTACCCTCGTCAGTACAGCTGGAAAAGCGAAGCTGACGGCAGGATGCAAAGGACGAAATACGCATTTATCGGCATGGGGAGAAATCTCGGCAATGTTCTGTTTGCCGATGGCGTGAATGAAAAAGGGCTGTCGTGTGCGACGCTGTATTTTCCGGGCTTTGCGGGATACGAGAAAGCGGAACGGGAGGGCACCTGTCACATCGCTCCTCATGAGTTTGTCACCTGGGCCTTATCAAACTGTGAATCTCTTGAAGACATAAAGGAAAAGCTCTCAATGCTGACGATTGTAGAGAAGAAGTTAATGTTATTGGATACGGTGCTGCCTCTTCATTGGATTTTATCAGACCGCACGGGCGGCTGCATTGTCATCGAGCCGACACCGGAGGGAATGAAAGTATATGACAACCAACCCGGAGTGATGACCAACAGTCCGGAATTTCCTTGGCATGTGACCAATCTGCGCCATTATATCGGAATCAGGCCGCAGCAGTCAGAAAGCAAAACATTGGGCGGAATGACATTAACCGCTTTCGGCCAAGGATCTGGAACAATCGGGCTTCCCGGTGATTACACGCCGCCATCCCGATTCATCAGAGCCGCTTATCTGAAAGAGCATTTAGAGCCTGCCCCTCATGAAACGGATGGCGTTACGGCCGCTTTTCACGTGCTGTCCAATGTGAATATTCCAAAAGGCGCGGTGATCACAGAGGAGAATGAAATTGATTATACGCAGTATACGTCGGTCATGTGCTGTGACACCGGGAACTACTACTTTCATCTGTACGACAACCGGCAGATTCACAAAGTAAGTTTATTCCATGAAGATCTTGACCGTCCGGAGCCGAAAGTATTTGCGGCCGCGGCGGAGCAGAATATACAGGAGCTGAATTAGCTCAAAAAAAACAGGACGCGATTGTCCTGTTTTTTTATTTAATACGGATCAGACGGATGGCTTTCCTGTTCAGCCTGTTTTGCGGCTTGTGCCGTATCTGTAGTGCCGATCGGCCCGCCGCTGTTGCTTTCGGAGGCTTTTTTCAGCCCTTCCGCAACACGTTTTCCGTAGTCCGGATCTGCTTTTGTGAAATTCTCAATCATTTGATCCTGAATGTCTTTCCGGCAGGAAGAAAGCGTATTGACCAAGTTTGTGATCAATTCGTTCCGTTCAAATTCCGAAAATCTGCGGTACGTTTCACCGGCTTGGCCGAAATTATTCGACCGGTCGATCGCTTCCCGCTTCACATCGCCTTCGACATGAGGTGTATGGTCTTTCCCATCCTGCTTTGCTTCGTTGAGTCCTCCCATAATGGACGGCTCATAGTTGACGTGCGGGTTTTGTCCTTCTGCCCGATCGACCCGATACTGCATTTGCCCGCCTTCCTGGTTGGTGGCGACATGCTTTTTCGGCGAGTTGATCGGAAGCTGCAGGTAATTTGCGCCGACCCGGTACCGCTGGGTATCTGAATAGGCGAATGTCCGCCCCTGAAGTAATTTGTCATCTGAAAAATCAAGGCCGTCCACAAGCACGCCCGTTCCGAATGAGGCCTGTTCCACCTCGGCATGGTAGTTTTCCGGGTTTTTATTCAGAACCAATTTACCGATCGGCTTCCAAGGGAAATCGTCTTTATACCACAGCTTGGTCGGATCAAGCGGATCAAAATCCAGCTCGGGGTGTTCATCATCAGTCATGATTTGCGCATACACTTCCCATTCAGGGTAATCGCCTTTTTCAATCGCTTCATACAAATCCTGTGTCGCATGGTTAAAGTTTTTCCCCTGAATCTCTTCCGCTTCCTTCTGTGTCAGGTTGCGGATGCCCTGTTTCGGTTCAAAGTGATATTTGACGAGCACGGCTTTTCCTTCTTCATTGACCCATTTGTAGGCATGGACGCCTGAGCCCTGCATCTGCCGGTAGTTGGCCGGGATGCCCCACGGCGAAAACAAGAAAGTGATCATATGAGTCGCTTCCGGTGATTGGGAAATGAAGTCGAAAATACGCTCGCCGTCCTGAATGTTCGTAACCGGATCAGGCTGAAATGCGTGCACAAGATCCGGAAACTTCAGCGGATCACGGATAAAAAAGATTTTCAGGTTGTTGCCGACCAGATCCCAGTTGCCGTCTTCGGTATAAAGCTTAACGGCAAAACCCCGGGGATCACGCAATGTTTCCGGGGAATGCTTTCCGTGGTTGACGGTAGAAAACCGCACAAACGCCGGAGTTTTCATTCCTTTCTTTTGAAACACTTTCGCTCTTGTGTATGTAGAAATCTCCTCGTCTCCAAAACTTCCGTACGCCTCAAAGTATCCGTGTGCCCCGGCGCCGCGCGCGTGAACGACGCGCTCGGGAATTCGTTCGCGGTCAAAGTGGCTGATTTTCTCCAAAAAATCATAATTCTCCAATGTCGTCGGTCCTCTATTGCCGACTGTCCTGACATTCTGGTTGTCAGTGACCGGATGGCCCTGCCGGTTTGTCAGCGTGTCTTCTGACTCGTCTTTACCGGTCGTCTTACTGGAAAGCGTTTCTTCGCTGTTTTTGTTATTTTCCATTGTTGAACCCTCCTTTTTGAACGGTAACAATATGCCCAGCAGAGCCGTTTCTTAAAACCGATTTTTAAAAGAAGCAGTTATTCCGCAATCGGCGTCAAGGACCCGCCGTTCCATATTTCGCCCTTGTTCAGCGTCCAGCTGTTTTGATAAAGGCTTTGCGCGCCTTGATTGGCCGCCGGACTTAATTGTTCATCCCATGTCAAAAAGTACGTGGTCTCGGGATACTTTTGCCTGATCGCATTGATAAAAGCAGCATAATCAAAGCTTCCGATATTGCCGGACGGACCGGTTTCGGCAAAGGCAAACGGTTTTTTCAGAGACAGCATTTCATCATAGCCTGCTATCGCATACGGATCAGTGAAGTAAGCGTCCAGACCGGTAATATCCACATAAGATGAGCCTGGGTAGAAGTCTGTTTTAAAGTCTCTGTTGGCATCCGGCGAATACACCCACAAAAGGTTATCCAATCCTCTTGTCTCTGTCATATAGCGGTATATCTTCTTGTAAAGCTCTTTGTACAGCGAGATTCTTTCCGTGTCTTTTTGGTTGTAGCCTGTCAGCCCCCACCAGAACCACTCGCCGTTCATTTCATGCAGCGGTCTGAACAGAACGGTGACGCCTTGATTTTTCAGCTGAGTAAGGCCGTCGGCGATTTTGCTGAGCAGCGCCTCAAGGCGTTTTCCTTCAACAGTTGAAGGGTCCAGGATGTTTTTGTACTGGCTGTTTGAGATGGCCGTTTTATAGTTTCCGGATGGAAAAGCCGGATTTGCGAGATGCAGGCTGACCTGAGGGAGGCCGCCGCTTTTCCAGTATGAGATTAAGCTGCTGTTGCAGCTGTAATCGATAGTATCGGTGATATCCGCTGTTTCAAGCCATCCTCTCCCATAGTCACAGCCGTAGATGGCGGGAGACTGTCCCGTCGCGTTTTTCAAACGGTTTTCCTCTGTCATTGAAAAAGTGACATCGCTGTACCCGCCGAACGCCCCGGACATGACCCTGTTTTCTGAACGGTTGGGCAGGTGCGCCAGCCAGTTCATGATATCTTTTGTCGTCTGCTGGGCATTTGGATTGACGGGATAAACGGTGTGAGCCGATATCGGACTGGCGGCTCCTAAGAGTAATAAAACGATAGACAGGCAGACTGCTAACTTTTTGAGCATATAAAAGACCTCCTGATTTTTAGGGTGATGAAGGATGTGAAACGATAACCTCACAATCTCCTTCTATAACAAAATCTCCGGAATCCGCCGGCACGATAAAGTGATCGCCTTTGTGAATGGGGCATCCATCCAGTTCTCCGCGTCCTTTAATGACGCTTGCGAGTAAATACCGGCCGGGGGCGGGGAATGATGCTTTCCCGCTCACATTCCATTGATAAACTGAAAAGAACGGTGTCTCTGCGAGTATTGTAATGAGAGCATCTCCGATCCGATGCTTTGTGCTTTTTACTTTTTCATCGGTATGCGGAATCTCTGTTACGTCAATTGCTTTCTGAAGATGAAGCTCGCGTTTATTCCCGTTCCCATCCGTCCGGTCATAGTCGTAAAGCCGATAGGTGGCATCAGAGCTTTGCTGGATTTCAAGAACGAGGGTACCTTCACATAAAGCGTGCAGTGTGCCGCTCGGGACATAGAAAAAGTCGCCGGGCTTAATGGGGATGCGGCGGAGCAGGTGATCCCACTCGTTTCGTTCAATGAGCCGAACGAAGTCTTCTCTCGTTTGGGCGCGATGCCCTAAAATGAGCTCCGCGTCTTTTTTGCAGTCCAACACGTACCAGCATTCCGTTTTTCCGAGTTCTCCGTTTTCATGCCGATGTGCATATGCGTCATCCGGATGAACCTGTACGGATAAGTCCATATTTGCGTCAAGAATTTTTGTGAGCAGGGGAAAAGCCTCTTCTTTCGGATGTCCGAACAGGTCAGGGTGTTCACTCCAGAGACGCTGTAATGATGTTCCGGAAAAAGGCCCGTTCCGCACAATGGATGTGCCGTGCGGATGAGCTGAAATCGCCCAGCACTCTCCCGTCCGCTCAGAAGGAATCTCATACCCGAATGTATCGCGCAGCTTCGTCCCGCCCCATAATCTTTCTTTAAAAACCGGTTCCAAAAATAAGAGTTTCGTCATTTTCCGGCCTCCCGGTTTGCCGCTTCTAAGGCCTGCTCCGCCAATACGAGCGAACCGGCCGCGCCGGAGTGAATCCCTAATTGAGGGGGAACGATGTATTTTTCAATATCAGGCAGATCAATATATTGATTCAGCCGCTTTTTCACGTGCTGACGGATAGAAGAGAACAGCTGCCGCTGCTTCATGACGCCCCCGCCGAGAATGATCTTTTCCGGCGAAAGTATGAGAATATACTGCACAAGCGCTTCGGCAATATAATAGCCCTCAAGCTCCCACACTTCCTGCTGATCCGTGAGCAAAAATGCTTTTTTCCCCCAGCGTTTCTCAATGGCGGGGCCTGCCGCGAGGCCTTCCAGACAATCTGTATGGTATGGGCAATTGCCTTTGTAGCCGTCGTCCGGATGTCTTCTGACATAAATGTGGCCCATTTCAGGATGAGACAGCCCTTGAACAAATCTGCCGTTCATGATGGCGCCCGCGCCGATGCCTGTGCCGACCGTCAAATAGAGGCAGCTGTCCGCGTTTTTGGCCGCGCCGAAAGAAGCTTCTCCGAGCGCCGCCGCATTAACGTCGGTGGTGAAGCCTGCGGGAATACCCAGAGCGCTTTTGATCGTTTGAAGAATAGGGCAGTTCCGCCAGGCTGTCTTTGGCGTCGCGGTGATGCACCCGTATGTTTGACTGTCAGGACGGATATCAATCGGTCCGAACGACCCGATGCCGATGGCTTCTATCGGGAAATCTTTAAAGTAACGGATGACCTGTCTGAGTGTGTCATCCGGTTCTCCCGTCGGAAACTCTACTCTGTCCAGAATGGTGCCGTCTCTTTGTCCGGCGGCACAGACAAATTTCGTGCCGCCGGCTTCAATACCTCCAAGCATGGCCGTCCCTCCTCATCTGTTAAAATCCGTTTTGATCGGAAACGGATTTGAACCAGCGGCCGCTTTTTTTGACGGTCCGTTCGCCCCCGTTTTCCAGATTGACAGATACAAAGCCGTAGCGGTTTTTATAAGCATTTGTCCAAGACCAGTTGTCCATGAAAGTCCACAGGTGATAGCCTTTTACATTTGAACCTTCTCCGATGGCCCGATGCACCCATTTGAGATGTTCCTGGATAAATTCAATCCTGTAATCATCCTGAATGATGCCGTTTTCATCGCGGAAGCGTTCCTCGCCTTCTACCCCCATGCCGTTCTCAGAAATAAAACACTCGATATTTCCGTAATGTTCTCTGAGATTGGTGAGAATGTCGTAGATTCCTTTTTCATAAATTTCCCACCCGCGGTGAGGGTTCATTTTCCGGCCGGGCATGACATACGGGTCGAAGAAACGCTCAGGCAGGAAAGGGGCATGCGGATTCGGAACATGTTCTTTTGCCTTGACGCGCCTCGGCTGGTAGTAGTTCACGCCTAACAGGTCGACCGTATGCTCCTGAATGAGGCGGAGATCTTCTTTCTCATAATGCGGCAGAAAGCCTTCCGCCTTGAGAATCTCGACAAGCTCCTCAGGAAATTCGCCCTTTACGGCGGGATCTAAAAATGAACGGTTGAAAAAGGCGTCGGCAATCCGGGACGCTTTGATATCTTCAGGATGTGAGCTTCTCGGATAAGAAGGCGTCAGATTCAGAATGATTCCGATTTGTCCATCCTGTTTCAATTCTCTGTAGGCTTTGACAGCCCTTGCATTCGACAGCAGGGTATGGAAGCCGGCCTGCACCGCTTCTTGAAAATTAACGTGATTCGGGTAGTGAAAGTCGTATAAGTAGCCGCCTTCAATCGGCACAATCGGCTCGTTGTGAGTGAACCATTTTTTCACCTTGTCACCGAATAGCGAAAAGCAGGTTTTGGCGTAATGTTCAAACGCGTCAACGGTGTTCCGGCTGACCCAGCCCCCCTTACGCTGAAGGGCGAGCGGCATGTCAAAGTGAAACAAATTGACAAACGGCTCAATGCGATGGGCAAGCATTTCATCGATGACGTCCTGATAAAACGCGACCGCTTTCTGATTGACCTCGCCAGTTCCGTCCGGAATCAATCTTGACCAGGAAATAGACAGCCGGAAGGAGTTATGGCCGATTTCTTTCATCAGCCGGATATCCTCCTTGTATTGATCATAAAAACGTGACGTGTCGCCGGGGCCGACACCGTTAAAAAAACGGCTCGGCTCTTTTTCATACCAGTAATCCCATATGTTTTGGCTTTTTCCATCTCTGTCAGCGGCGCCTTCTGTTTGGGTGGCGGAGGCGGAAGACCCCCACCAGAATCCTTCCGGAAAACGATATTGAATATTTGATTCAGTCAATTGATTTCTCTCCCTTACTGCGATTTTGATTACATACTCATGCTGTCATCCCGGGCATGCTGCTCGGTCTCAGCTTCTTTTTCCTTTGCCATGTTTAATTTGTCCAGCGCTTTAAGAAACGGGAACCAGATGACAAACACAATACAGAGGTTGACCAGCTGCATAATGCCGCCCATGACGGAATTGGTCGCCATAATCCCGTTAATGAAAAGGGGGACGGTCCAAGGCACAGTCACGCCGGTGGGAGGGGGCACGATCCCCGCCGACATGGCCAGGTAGGTGACAAGGGTGACAACCATCGGCGCGATCACCCACGGAATGATAATGATCGGGTTCATCACGATCGGCAAACCGAAAATAACCGGCTCATTGACGTTGAAAATGCCCGGCGCGAGACCGAGTTTGGATATCTGTTTCATCTGTTTGCTTTTCATAAAAAGCAAGATGGCGATCACTATGGCCAATGTCATTCCGGTTCCGCCCATTCCGACGGTGTAAATCTCCATAAACGGCTTAGAAATAATATGGGGAATCTCTTTTCCCGCTGTATACGCTGCCAAATTTTCGACCTGTAATGTATTCCAAATCGGGTCCATCACGGAATTGATAATGATTTGTCCGTGAAGTCCGAAAAACCATAAAATCTGAATAAAGAAAACAGCGATTAATGTAGGAATGATGCCGCTTCCAAGTCCGACAAGCGGGGCTTGAACCGTATGATAAATGACATCATGCAGATTGGTGTGAAAGATCTGGGTGACAGCCGCATTGATCAAGAGGAAGACGGTAAGCGTGATAAAAGCCGGAATCAATGCGGCGAACGATTTAGCAACAGCCGGAGGAACACCGGCAGGCATCTTAATCGTTAAGTTTCTCTGAACGATTCTTCTGTAGATTTCACCTGACAAAAACGCGGTCATCATGCCGAGAAACATCCCTTTTGCTCCAAGCCGGTCAACCGGAATGACGCCTGCGACCGCTTTGCCCGTTTCCGGCTCTGAAACGAACGGGGTGAGCAGCAGGAAAGAAACCAATGCGATCGCTCCGCCGAATACGGCCTCCACTTCGTAGCTTTTGGAAAGGTAATAGCCGATCCCGAAGACGACAAAAATGGACATAATCCCCATCGTCGCCGTCGAAGCGCCGCCAAATCCGGATTGAAAGACAGACAGGGCGGAGCTGCTCATGATTTTGTTTAAAAACGGCAGGTTCGTCAGCACGACGAACACCGAACCGAAAATGGTCAGCGGAAACGCCAGCATAAAAGCATCCCGTAAGACTTGCAAGTAGCGGTTATTGTTTAATTTGCCCGCAATCGGAACAAGGAATTGGCTGATTTTCTCAAACACGTCTTCACCCCCGGCTTTTTATAAATTCTTTGATTGAAATAAGTCGAGCATTTCTTTGACGAGCTCTTTCATTGAAAGCGCTGACATTAAGTGATCTTCAGCATGCATAAAAAGCAGAGAGACATCCGTTTTGGCGCCGCCGGCTTCTTTTTGAATCATCTGAAAATGGATGTCGTGCGCTTTCCCCAGTTCTTCTTCAGCCTTTGTCAGAAAGGTGTCTGACTCATCTGTCCGGCCGTCTTTATAAGCGCGTATCGATTGAATAATATTGCTGCGGGCATTGCCGCTGTGAAGAATCAGCTGAAAACTGATCTGTTCATCCGTGTACGTTTTCATGCTTATCGCCTCCTTTATTTGTTCTCTATCAAGGCAACGGCCTGTTCGTATGCTTTTTTGCCGTCTCCCATGCCGTAAGCCATCATGTCAATCACATCAACGGTGATGTGAAGCGGGTCCGCATCTTTTTGAAGCTCACCTTTTAAAAAACTCATCTGCGGGCCGATCAGTACGACGTCTGCGTCTTTCATCGCTTCTTTTGCTTTATCCTGTCCGACTGCCCAAATCTCGGCTTCCTCACCGATGGAGCGGGCGTAATTCTGCATTTTCGTAACAAGAAGGCTGGTGGACATGCCTGAGCTGCAGGCTAATAAAATTCTTTTCATGAGGAATCCCTTCTTTCGTAAAGTTAAAACGTTTTCATGAATATTATAATCTTTTGAAATTAAATGTCTATACTTTTAAAATATAAAGTTTTACTTTTCGGATTTTTGACACAAAAAAACCTTTTAAGATTCAACTTAAAAGGTTTTTCATCTCAAGCGAGCCATAACAGCCATAAATAAAGTCCGATCAAGGTGATGAATAACGTCGGAATGGTTAATATCAGACCTGTCTTGAAATACATTCCCCAGGAAATTTTCACGTTTTTCCGGCTCAGCACGTGGAGCCATAACAACGTCGCCAGCGACCCGATCGGCGTGATTTTCGGCCCGAGGTCCGAACCGATAACATTCGCGTAAATCAATGCTTCTCTCATCAGCCCGTGAGTGTCCGTTCCGCTGATGGCTATGGCGTCAATCATCACCGTCGGCAGGTTATTCATAACGGAGGAGAGGATCGCCGCGATAAACCCCATTCCGAGTGTGCCCGCAAACAAACCGTGATCCGCCGCTTTCTGTATAAGCTGAGAAAGAAGATCCGTCAGTCCGGCATTCCGCAAGCCGTACACGACAACATACATGCCGACAGAAAAAAACACGATGGCCCACGGGGCGTCCTTGATGACTTGTTTCGCAGGGACGGCGGGGCTTCGCTGGGCCAGAATGAGAAAAATGACCGCGATGGAGCCGGCAACGAAGGAAACGGGTATCGACAGCAGTTCGCTGACGAAATATCCGATCAATAAAACGGCCAGCACAGCCCACGATAACCGGAAAAGGCGTTCATCCTTAATCGCGGATGCCGGATGTTTCACAAGACCGGTGTCATACCGTTTCGGAATGTTTTTTCTGAAATAGAGATACAGCACCAAAATGCTTGCCGCCAGAGAAAAAAGGTTGGGCACCAGCATGCGTGATGCATATTCAATGTACCCGATATGAAAGTAATCGGCGGATACAATATTGACCAAATTGCTTACAACGAGCGGAAGCGAGGTGGTGTCGGCTATGAATCCTCCGGCGATAATAAACGGAAAAATCAGCTTTTCAGGTAAATTCAAAGCCCGCACCATCGCCAGTACGATCGGCGTCAAAATGAGCGCCGCTCCGTCATTGGCAAACAGGGCGGAGACTACAGCCCCTAAGACCGACACATAGAGAAACATCCGCAGCCCGCTGCCTTTGGCCGCCATGGCCATATGCAGCGCGGCCCACTCGAAAAAACCGATACTGTCAAGAATCAATGAAATGATGATAATGGCGATAAAGGCAAGTGTCGCATTCCAGACGATTCCCGTCACTTCCGCGATATCGTGCAGGCTGACTGCTCCGGCGATCAAAGCGAGGACCGCCCCGCCGCAGGCAGACCAGCCGATTGATACATGTTTCGGCTGCCATATGACAAACACAAGTGTCAGCACAAAAATCAGCGCTGATAAAACCGCAACTCCCAAGAATATATCCCCCTTACCGGCATGTAACAGTGACTTCTTTTTGCCGCAATGTCTGTAAAACTTCGTCCTTTTCATCTATCTGCTGCAGAATCGAGCAAACCAGCGCGTATTCCGGACCGGACGGATGAATGGCATAGTACCGCCACTGACCCTCGCGTCTTTCCCGCACAAGGCCGGCGTTCTTTAATTTCTGCAAGTGCTGGCTGATGCCGGGCTGACTTATATGAAAAATAGCTGTCAGCTCGCAGACACAATATTCCTTATCCTTCAGAAGCTTCAGCATCAAAAGCCTCGTCGGGTCGCTTAGAAGTTTGAGGCACTGGCTGATCCCTTCGGAACTTAAAGCATTATGCCTCCGTTCCATGCGCTCACTCCTTTTTTACACTATTATATAAGCAGATGTTTATATAAGTAAACGACAATATAAAAAAGCCGGCCTTGCACTTTTTGCAAAACCGGCTCATGTTTATTTTTGGAACAGTTTTTTCGCTTCATCCATTGCTAATTTATTTCCCAGTGCTGAATAATCAAGCCAAGGCTGATCGGCAATTTTATAGACGTGGTTTGCTTTCACGGCCTTCAGCCCTTTCCATACAGCGCTTTTTTGCAATTCTTTATAGGCTTGCTGTGACTTGTCGTCTCTGTTAACGACGACGAAAATCGCATCTGCGTTGTAATCAGGCAGCACTTCTTGAGAAATGACTTCATAAGGGCGGGAGGTGTTCATTTCTTTAATGCCGTCAGCCGGTTTCAGCTTCAGATCGTCAAACAGAATCGGTCCCATCGGACGGCGTGTGCTGAAGACGCGAAGCTCTTTTGCGTTCACGCGGATCGCCATGACTTTGGCGTTTTTCCCTAATTCCTTATTCATCATGGATCTGACTTGTTTTGTTTCATCTTCGTAATCTTGAATAAATGTTTTCGCTTCTTTTTCACGGTTGACGATTTTTCCGATATCTTTTAAATGATCGCGCCAAGTGCCTTTATCAAGGTCGAAAACGTGTGTGTTTCCGATTTTCTTGTATTTTGACACATCTTTTCCCGCAAATTCTTTATCAAGATAAATGTTGTCTGGATTCAGCTCAAGTAAAGCTTCCATATCCGGGTCTGAGGCAGGTCCGAGTTTTTTCGTGTCTTTCAGCTGATTTTTCACATGAGGGAGAAAATCTTTTAATTCTCCGCCCACGACGGAACCGGCAGGTGTAACGCCGAGAGCCAGCAGATCATTTGTCAGGTGAATGGACATCGAAGCGATTTTATGATCGCCGGATTTCTTTTTTGACTCCGGCTGTGTTGAATCGGATTGGCAGGCAGCCAATAAGAAAATACACATGAAACTGACGAGCGCAATTATTTTTTTCATGGGAATACTCCTTGTTTTATGATTTGATTTTCATGACGAGATAGAGAAAATACGGCGCGCCGATGGCTGCCGCAACCACGCCGGCCGGAATGGCGTTCGGCTGAAACAATGACCGGCCGATGGTGTCTGCCGCGACAAGAATGACAAGTCCGATTAATCCCGCAATCGGGATAATATGCTGATGCATGGTGCCGACGAGCCGTCTTGCCAAGTGAGGGGCGGCAAAGCCGATAAAGCCGATTCCCCCGGCCATCGCGACGCTCGCGCAGGACAAGCCGACCGCTATGGCGATCAGCATGATCCTTTTTCTCTGCACGTGTGCGCCGAGCCCCGCGGCTGCCTGGTCACCGAGCATTAAAATATTCAAAGAGCGGGCGTTAAGCCATGCAAGCGGTGCGAGAATGCCGATCCAGGGCAATAGCGACCACACGTGAATCCAATCCCTGCCCCAGACGTTTCCCACCAGCCAGCGGGAAGCGAATGTATAAGTTTCTTCATTCAGGCGCAGCGACATAAACAATGTAACGGCGCTGAAGCCCGCGGAAACGGCGATCCCGACTAACAGCATGCGGATCGTTAAAAAACCGTTCAGCCTGTCGTACGTAAGCACTACGATCAGCAGGGCGGCGAGTGTTCCGCCCGCAAACGTAAACAGCGGGATGAACATCGACGCCTGCGCCTCCAGGGAATGAAAGAACGTGATATACATCATCAAACCGAAGGAAGCGCCGGCATGCAGTCCGAGAATGCCCGGATCGGCAAGCGGATTTCGGGATACACCCTGCAAAATAGCGCCCGACACTCCTAAACCGATGCCGGCCAGCATCGTCACCAGAATCCGGGGAAGCCGGTAATCGAATAAAACGGTTGTGCTTTGAAACGTGCCGTATCCGAACAGCGTTTTTCCCACCGTGAGAGGAGAAAGCCGGAATGAGCCCGTATGCAGCCCGATCAGAATAATGCAAACGGCGATGACCAGCAGAATGAGTCCTGCCGCCGCCGCTTTTTTTGTTTCTTTCTGCACTTTCATTTATAAGTCTCTCCCTTCCTTGCGGGCAATATAAAGAAAGAAAGGGACACCGACAAGTGCGACCATAATGCCTATCGCCAATTCCCTCGGGGGACTGACCGTGCGCGAGGCCAGGTCAGCCAAAATCAATAGAATCGCGCCGAGTAACGCGGACATCGGAATAATCAGCCTGTACGTAACGCCGACGATCTTTCGCGCGATATGGGGAATGACCAGCCCGACGAAGCCGATCGCGCCGGCAGCGGAAACAGACACACCGGCAAGAACGACGGCGATCATTAATCCGGCGGCACGCGTCAGAGCCGTGTTCACCCCTAAATTCGCCGCCACGTCATTTCCCATTGAGAGGAGGGTGACGGACCGGCCCATGAATGTCGCGAGAATGATGAAGACCGCAATCACGGGAACAAGGACTTGTAAATGAGCCCACTTGATCCCTGACACCCCGCCGGCGTACCAGAAGGCCAAATCCTGGCTTAAATCGTAATAAATCGCCACACCGGTACTGAGTGAATGTAAAAGAGCGGCTACGACCGCCCCGGCAAGCGTTACTTTTAAAGGTGTCATGCTGCCTTTTCCCGCCGCACTGATAAAGAAAATCAAGCCGGTGCTTGCCAGTGCTCCCAAAAATGACATCACCATCAGCAGGGCGTATGATAAATGAGGGAAAAAAGCAAAACTGAGCGCAACAACAAACATGGCGCCCGCGTTTACGCCTAAGACACCCGAATCGGCAAGCGGGTTTCTCGTGACACCCTGCATGAGGGCGCCGGCTGCGGCAAAAGCGGCTCCTGTAACGGCCGCCCCGAGCACCCTCGGAAGACGCAATTCATGAATGATCTGCTGGCCCGTTATATTCGGATTGTAATCAGCAACAGCCGACCAAACCGTATGTAAAGTAATGTCTTTCGCACCGAATGAGACGGCGAAAAAAATAGATACAAGCAGCCCGATCACAGCGATCAGGAAGAAAACCCCGTTTTTTAAGATGCTGATCAGACGGTTTGCGGACCTGACAGAATCGCTCAAAAATCAATTCACCTACTTTTATGATCATTGTCCGGTATTTATTGAACATGAGAATCATTTTCATTTGAACCATCATATTATACCGAGCCGATTTTCAAAACGCAATAGAGCGTTCAACAATAATGTCCTTTTTTTCTCTCATGTTTATATTGTAAAAAAGAAGTGAAAAACGTGAAAGAGGAAATCGCTATATTCAGAAAGGAGGGAGGCAAATGGCGGGAGAACGAAAGCCTTTGCCGATTGAATTTTACCAGAGACCGTCAGTGGAGCTTGCCCCTTTATTGCTCGGCTGTCTCTTGGTGAAGGAGACGGATGAGGGAACGGCTTCAGGTTTTATCGTGGAAACGGAAGCTTATATGGGAGCGGAAGACCGGGCGGCGCACAGCTTCGGCAACCGGCGCACGAAACGGACGGAAATTATGTTCCATGAGGCGGGCCGCATTTATACATACGTCATGCACACTCATACATTAATGAACGTCGTCGCCGCGGACATCGGCATTCCGCAGGCCGTGTTAATCAGGGCGGCGGAGCCTCATGAAGGGCAGTTCCTGATGGAGAGCAGGAGACCGGGCAGACCCCCGAGAGAGTGGACAAACGGCCCGGGAAAACTGACGAAGGCGATGGGCATTTCAATGAACGACTACGGCGGCATGATCACGGAACCGCCGCTGTATATTACGGAGGGTTTTACGCCTGAGCATATATCAACAGGCCCGAGAATCGGGATTGACAACAGCGGAGAAGCCCGGGATTATCCGTGGCGCTATTGGGTGACAGGGAACCGGTATGTCTCACGCTGACCATGTTTATAAACGCTGATAACAGGGGAAAGACAAGGTAAAAGAAAGGGGATTCAGACATTGAAAAAATTTTTCAAAACGATTATCAAATGGGCGCCCGTCATCTATCCGATCATCAGAAAAATCATAAAAGAACGGAAGGCATCTAAGCGGAACCGCATGTCCGCATCCCGAACAGCCGGCTGATCCGGCTGTTTTTTTACGGGCTTGGCATCGGATTGCCGCATTGACTTGAAATCCTCCCCATTATAGAATTTACATACATTTACCCCTTCCTCATTCTTTTTGCCCATTTTTCACGTCTGCATCTGATCTGATAGGAGGTTTTTCTCATGCTTCATGGGCGGCTTCGTGAACTTTTGCGCTTGCTTTTAGCTGCTGAAACACCGGTTACAAGCTCAGTCATCGCTGCAAATGTAAAGGTAACGACGCGGACGGTCCGCAATGACATAAAGGAACTGCAAACCATTGTAGAAAAACACGGCGCATCCATTCAATCTGTCAGAGGGAGCGGCTATAAGCTGCTGATCCGGAATGAACAGCCATTTAAAAACTGGCTTCAGGACAATTTCCAGCAGAACAGCACCGTGCCGATTTTTCCCGATGAACGGATAGATTACCTTATGAAAAGAATGCTTCTGACCGACGGCTACCTCAAGCTGGATGACTTGGCGGAAGAACTGTTCATCAGTAAATCCACACTTCAATCTGATTTAAAAGAAGTCAAAAAACGGCTCCGCCCCTATGACATCATTTTGGAAACAAGGCCGAACTACGGCTTTAAGCTGCGCGGCGAAGAGCTCCGCCTCCGTTATTGTATGGCGGAATACTTAGTGGACGACCGCGAGCCTGAGCCTGATCTCCTGAGTGAAAAGGCCGGTATTCTGCCGAAAGACGACATTCATGTGATCCGCACAGCCATTATGAAGCAGGTTCGAAACCATAAGATCCCGCTTTCTTTCTTCGGCCTGAACAATCTCATCATCCATATCGCCATTGCCTGCAAACGAATCCGGACAGAAAACTATGTATCTCTCATTCCGGAAGATCTTCATGATATTAAGCTTGAAACAGAATATCAGTCAGCGGAAGCCATCGTAAAAGAGCTTGAATCGGCGCTTTCGGTCACCTTTCCCGAACAGGAAACCGCCTATATCGCCATTCACCTGCTCGGGACAAAGCGCATGACCCAGTCACAACTGGAAGGAAAAGAGCTTACAAGGCTGATAGACGGGGAAACCAGCCGTTTGACGGAGGCCATGATCGAAGCCATTGAGCGGGAGCTGAAGCTCGGAATTACGGACGACAATGAGCTGAAAGCGGGTCTTGCGCTCCACATCAAGCCGGCGATTAACCGAAACCGGTACGGAATGAACCTGAGAAACCCGATGCTCTCCGCCATAAAGGAAAATTATCCGCTCGCATTTGAAGCGGGAGTGATTGCGGGAATCGTGATCAAGGAGCAAACCGGCATTGATATTCATGAGAATGAGATCGGATATTTGGCGCTTCATTTCGGAGCCGCCATTGAAAGGAGAAAGACGGAACGGCCGCCTAAGCGCTGTCTGATTGTCTGTGCGTCCGGCGCCGGCAGCGCGCAGCTTTTAAGAGAAAAGCTCCGTTCCCGGTTCGCAAAGCGTCTTGAAATCGTCGGAACGGCTGATTACTGCAGCCTTGACCAGCTTTCCTTTGAGTCGATTGATTTTGTGGTCAGCACAGTGCCGATCAAAAAAGACCTGCCCGTTCCCGTATTAAAGGTTCATACGCTGTTGGGCGGCGGGGATTTTACAAAAATCGACGCCATGCTGGAAGAAAAGCGGGAACAATTGAACTTTCTGAAACCGGAGCTGGTATTTTTGCAGCAGGATCTGGAGACGAAGGAGGACGTCATCCGTTTTCTCGGACAGCAGGTTGCAGAAGCCGGCCTCGCTTCTGATTCTCTGACCGATTCTATTTTTGAAAGGGAAGCGATTTCTCCTACGAGTTTCGGCAATCTTACGGCGATTCCGCACCCGCTCGTTCCGCAGACAGACACGACGTTTTGGGCGGTATGCACGCTGAAGAAGCCGATTGACTGGGCGGATAAGCGTGTCCAATTTGTCTGCCTGCTCTGCGTCGAGAAAGAAAGCAAAGCCGACCTCCAGCATATGTACAAATGGCTCGGCGGGATGTTAGATGATCCGGCCGCGGTAAGCCGTCTCTTAAAATGCACAACCTATCAGGAGGTTTTACGAGTATTCAGAGACAAACGATCAGAGAAAGACCGGGATACACCTTTTTTCCGTTAACAGCGGAAAAAGCCTGAGTAGTTATGAAAGCGATTTCATAATATGATGGTACTAACATCGAGACATACAAAATATCAAACTTTCAGGAGGTCTTTTACATGAATATATTACTCGTTTGTGCAGCAGGGATGTCAACAAGCTTACTCGTCACCAAGATGGAAAAAAGCGCGCAGGAACAAGGAAAAGAATATAAAATCTGGGCGGTGTCAGGCGATTCAGTCAACCAGCATATTGATAAAGCGGACGTATTGCTGCTTGGGCCTCAAGTCCGTTATTTGCTTCCGCAGCTGAAAAAATTGGGTGAATCAAAAGGAGTGCCGGTTGAAGTCATCAATACCGTCCATTACGGCACATGCAACGGAGCGGAGGTTCTGAAATCAGCGGAACAGCTCGGAAACGCATCGTAGAAAGGGGCGGGCCGTGTGAATAAGGTGAACCAGTTTTTAGAAGAGAAAGTCATGCCCATTGCCGGAAAAATTGCCTCCCAGCGGCATCTGCAAGCATTGCGTGACGGGATCATCCTCACCATGCCGCTTATTATCATCGGTTCATTTTTTCTGATCATCGGCAACCTGCCGATTCCGGGATATGCGGATTTCATGGCAAAGACGTTCGGAAGCGCCTGGTCTCAAAAACTGCAATATCCGGTTGATGCGACCTTTGAAATCATGGGTCTTGTCGCCGCTTTCGGAATCGCCTACCGCCTGGCCGAAAAATACGGGGTGGACGCTTTATCGGCCGGTGCGATATCTTTGGCGGCGTTTCTCTTGGCAACGCCGTACAAAGTTCCGTTTCTGCCTTCCGGCGCCAAAGAGGAAATCATGGTCGGCGGCGGCATCCCGCTGTCTCTCATGGGAAGCAAAGGGCTGTTTGTCGCGATGATCATCGCCATGCTGTCGACGGAAATTTACCGCCTGATCATCCAGCGGAATTTCGTCTTCAAAATGCCGGACGGCGTGCCTCCTGCGGTCAGCAAATCGTTTATCGCTTTAATTCCCGGTTTTGCCGTCATCTTTCTGATCTGGGGCGCGCGTTTAATTGTCGAAGCGACACCGTTTGAAAGCCTTCATAACATTGTAAGCGTTGTACTGGGGACACCGCTCTCGATTCTTGGGGGAAGTCTCGGCGGAAGCCTGATAGCCGAAGCGGTTCAAATGCTCTTGTGGGCGTGCGGATTACACGGGGCGAACATAGTCGGCGGCGTCATGGCGCCGATCTGGTTCGGAGCGATGGATGCCAACCGGATTGCGTTTCAGGCGGGCGATGCGCTTCCGAATATTTTCACCCAGCAGTTTTTTGAAATCTGGATCAACATCGGCGGAAGCGGCGCGACACTGGCGCTCGTGGTCACCATGTTTCTCCGTTCGCGAAGCAAGCAGATGAAGCAGCTTGGGAAACTCGCCATCGGGCCGGCCGTCTTTAATATTAATGAGCCGATTATTTTCGGAATGCCGATCGTCATGAACCCGATGCTTCTCATTCCGTTCATTATCACACCGCTTGTCACACTGGTCCTTACCTATATCGGCATGAGCACTGGCCTCGTCGCCAAACCTGCCGGCATTGCCGTCCCATGGACGATGCCGCCGATTTTCTCCGGCTATCTTGCCACGGGCGGAAAAATATCAGGGGCTGTCATGCAGGCGATTAACATCATCACAGCCTTTATCGTGTACTATCCGTTCTTCAGAATGTGGGATTCGCAAAAGCTGAAAGAAGAAAACGAACTTGAACAATCGCAGGCGCCAGCCGTACAAAGAGACGAAAAAGCCGTGCTGTAGAGAAAGGGAGTGAAACACATGAATGAAAAAATGGAACAGACCATTTTTCAGATCATCCTGCATGGCGGCAACGGCAGAAGCGCATCAATGGAAGCCATTGCCGCCGCAAAGCGGGGGGACAGAGCCATGGCGGAAGAAAAGCTTCAGGAAGCCGCAAGGGAACTGACCGAAGCCCATCATTATCAGACAGAACTGATCCAAAATGAAGCCGGCGGAGAAAAAACAGACATGACGCTTTTAATGGTGCACGCGCAAGATCATTTAATGAATGCCATGACCGTGAAAGACTTGGCCGCTGAGTTAGTTGAGATTTACGAAAAAGTGAGTCTGCAAGGGGGAGCGAAAATATGACAAAAGGAATTAAAATTGTAACGATCGGCGGAGGCTCAAGCTATACACCGGAGCTTGTGGAAGGCATCATTAAACGCTATGAGGAACTGCCTGTCAGAGAATTATGGCTCGTCGACATTCCCGAAGGCGAGAAAAAACTCAATATCGTCGGCACGCTTGCAAAACGCATGGTCGAAAAAGCGGGTGTTCCGATAGAGATTCACCTGACGCTTGACCGGAGAGAAGCCTTGAAGGATGCGGATTTCGTAACGACTCAATTCCGCGTCGGCCTTCTTGAGGCCCGCGCCAAAGATGAACGGATTCCGTTAAAATACGGCGTAATCGGCCAGGAGACAAACGGTCCGGGCGGTTTATTCAAAGGGCTGCGCACCATCCCGGTTATTCTGGAAATCGCGAAAGACATCGAAGAGCTTTGTCCGAATGCATGGCTCGTGAATTTCACAAACCCTGCCGGCATGGTTACCGAGGCCTTGCTCCGCTACTCGAATCTCACAAAAGTCGTCGGCCTCTGCAATGTGCCGATCGGCATTAAAATGGGCGTCGCAAAAGCATTGGACGTGGATGTCAGCCGGATCGAAGTGCAATTTGCCGGGCTGAATCATATGGTCTTCGGATTAGATGTTTTCTTAGACGGCGTCAGCGTGAAAGATCAAGTCATTGAAGCCATGGGAGACCCGGAAAACGCCATGACGATGAAAAATATTTCAGGGGCGGAATGGGAGCCTGAATTCCTGAAGGCGCTCGATCTGATTCCTTGCGGCTACCACCGCTATTATTTCAAAACGAAAGAAATGCTCGAGCATGAAATAGAAGCGTCACAGACGGAGGGCACACGCGCCGAGGTCGTACAGAAGGTTGAGAAAGAACTGTTCGAACTGTACAAAGATCCGAATCTCGCCATTAAACCGCCGCAGCTTGAAAAACGGGGCGGAGCGTACTACAGTGACGCGGCCTGCAACCTGATCAGCTCCATCTATAACGACAAACATGATATCCAGCCCGTCAATACGATAAACAACGGCGCGATCGCCAGCATTCCGAATGACTCAGCGGTCGAAGTAAACTGTGTTATGACGAAAGACGGTCCGAAACCGATCGCCGTCGGTGATCTGCCGGTGTCTGTCCGCGGACTCGTCCAGCAAATCAAATCATTTGAGCGCGTCGCCGCTGAAGCAGCCGTCACGGGAGATTATCAAACGGCGCTACTTGCGATGACGATCAACCCTCTCGTCCCGTCAGACTCCGTGGCAAAGGCCATTCTGGATGAAATGCTTGAGGCCCACAAAGAACATCTGCCTCATTTCTTTAAGTCGATTGAAGCATAAGAGCAGTAAAAAAACCCGGATTCGATTCCGGGTTTTTTGCTTATTTTGATTCGCTTAGTGAGGCGACTTCCGTCGTCCAGCCGAACACGTCGGCTTCCGCGCCTTTTTGAATGCCTGTAATGGTATCATACAATTTCTTCGAGATCTCTCCGGTTTCACCGCTGCCGATGACAAGACTTTCATCATTCCAGATCAGTTCGCCGACCGGAGAAATGACCGCAGCCGTACCGGTTCCGAATGTTTCTTCCAATCGGCCGTCACGATGCGCCTGGATGATTTCATCGATCGAAATCTTCCGCTCAGACACAGTCAGTCCCCAATGTTTGAGAAGGGTGATGACGGAATTTCTCGTAATTCCTTCAAGAATGCTTCCGTTCAGCTCCGGCGTCACGATTTCGCCGCTGATTTTGAAGAAGATGTTCATGCTGCCGACTTCTTCGATGTATTTTTTCTCAATGCCGTCAAGCCATAAAACCTGGGAAAATCCCTTCTCTTCCGCAACCTGCTGCGCCTTCAGGCTTGATGCATAGTTGCCGGCGGTTTTCGCGTTTCCGGTGCCGCCTTTGACGGCGCGCACGAATTCGTTTTCCACGGCGATTTTTACCGGTTTAATGCCTTCTTTGTAATAAGAGCCGACCGGGGAAAGAATGATAAACAGCTTGTACGTATGGGATGCCGCTACACCGAGGAAAGGCTCAGTCGCAATGATAAACGGACGGATATAAAGGGAAGTGCCTTCCGCTTTCGGAATCCAGTCTTTGTCGATGGCTACGAGCTGTTTCAGGCCTTCAAGAACAAGCTCTTCATCAATGAGCGGGATGCAAAGGCGGTCATTTGACTGGTTCAGGCGGTCCATATTTTTCTCCGGTCTGAACAGAAGCACTTCCTGATCCTTCGTTACATACGCTTTAAGCCCTTCAAAAACGGTTTGGCCGTAATGATAAACCATGGCCGCAGGATCCATTGAGATGGACTGATAAGGGATAATTCTCGGATCATACCAGCCTTGATCGGCGTCGTAATCCATAACAAACATATGGTCGGTGAAAATTCTGCCGAACGCAAGGTCATGGGGGTCCGGTTTCGGTTTTTTGGCTGAAGTCAATTCAACACGAATGTCTTGTTTCATATTGTTCTGTCTCCCTATTGGTGTTATTGTCAAACTTATTTGAAAATAATTTATATTCTATTGTATACCTTCAACAAATATTCGCAATAGTTTTCCTCAAATTTGTGAAAAAATCAAATCACATAAAAAGCAGGGGAGAGAATGCCCCCTGCGTGTTCGTTTTTACGTATTCTGTCATCACCGTGCTCAGTGAACCGTCACCTTGCCGGTTTTGTAAAACTGCTCCATTGCTTTATCGACGTACACCCAGCCCTTCCAGGCGATATGGATGGTGTCTTTCATAAAGTACGGATCATATTCGTGCCCGGATAAGTCGGCAACCTGAAAGCCCTTCGCTTTAATTTGCTTAGTGACTTTTTTGTAGTAATCAGTCCGGCCTTTTTTCGGGAAGCCGGTGTAGTCATACCATTTTCCGTTGACCGGAATAACCACGAACATCGGTTCAGCGCCGGCATCTTTCAGAATGTCCAGCATATCCTCAAAGTCGTGATATTCGACTGATTTGGCGTATGTTCTTCCTTTGTTGATTCCTTTCACTCTCTTTACTTTCTTCTTAATCTTTTTATAAGAAGCGTCATCGATATAGAAAGGATTGGACTTGGAGCTCCGTTCTCCTAATTGAGCGGCGGCTGTTTTTAACTCTGACCACGATTTCCCTTTCAGGTTTTCAGAGATCGTCCGTTCAGGGCCCTTGGTTTCTCCCATTGAATAATAAAGATCTTTTTTCTCAAGCAGAGAATAATAAGCTTTGGCAGCCGGCATGACCGCTTTCACTTTCCATGATTGTCCGTTGATCATTCCCTTGTATAATTCAGAAAGGACGGCATCATGCTGAACGACTTTAAAACGGAGCATGCGCTTCATCATGTTCTTTTTGACTGCGGGATCAATCTGGTTATTAAATGCTAAATCCAATGCCTGAAGTGATGAAAAATTCGGTGCAAAGTGCTGTTCATCAGAACCTTTTTTGATAAACCATTGCGGAGAAACAATGAATACCAGCTTTTTGCCTTTCAGCTGCTGATAATGCGCCGCAAAGTTCACGGCGTGTATCAAGGATTGGTCCCCGCCTTTTCCGACAAGATAAGGCGTAAAGCCTTGGTTGTTCACTTGGAAATAGTTGGACGGGTGAAACTCATCCAGTCTTGAAAGCTCGGAAGAACCGAAAATCGGCAGATACTTCGAGTCTTCGAACATTTTGTTTTGAAGATAGAGTCCCTGGAACATATTCGGATTTAAGGCTGCCGCCGACTCTTCGACACGTTTTTCAGGAATGAAGCGCGTAAGCCATGAAGCCGGAACTGCGATAGCTCCGACAAACAGGACGAACGCTAAAATAATTGGTCCAAAGAAACGCTTTTTCATTTACTTCAACTCAGTCAGTTTGTTTACAATGTTGTTTGGCGTATTCCACTCGTCACGGTCAAATTCAGTGATCGGCACTGTAATGCCGAAGCGGTTTTCGATGGCGACCAGCAGTTCTACAGTTCCGAAAGAATCAAGCAGTCCTTCTTCAAAGATTTCAATATCAGGATTTTCTTTCACAGCGTCCTCCTGACAAACTTCAGCTAATACGTCTAATACTTCCTGTTTAAATTCCATGTGTTTTCAATCTCCTTTAGTGATGAAATGGTTTTCCTGAGAAAATATAAAATCCGAAACATACGAAATGGAATGTGATGACGATGGCTAAAAAGGCCGTAAAACGATTGGCGGGCAGCCACTTGTATTTCTTATTCCATTTCTCAAAAAAGTTATACCCGGTCATTAATACGGCGTGGTACAGGCCGTATACAATATATTGCAGAGCGAGTCCGTGCCAGACGCCCATCAGCATGAACAGCAGGAAATACCCGATGTTCGAGACGGCCATCCGGTTCTTTATCCATTTTTTCTTTGTCATCCAGAAAACAAAGCGCATAAATACGTAGTCTCTGAACCAGAAGGATAAGGACATGTGCCAGCGGTTCCAGAAGTCTTTAATGTTTTTGCTGATAAACGGCTTATTAAAGTTTTCCGGAGATTTGATACCCATGATATAGCTTACACCGACGGCAAACATCGTGTAACCCGCAAAATCAAAAAACAGGTACAAGCTGTATCCGTACATGTACAGCACATTACCCCACAGTTTGCTGTGGGTGATATGAGACAGATTCATAATGAAATACGTGTTAATCGCATATCCGATAATGAATTTGTATAAGAAACCGATAAAAATTTTATGAATGCCGGTATACAGTAAATCAGCGTATTCTCCCTTTGTCCATACTTTCTGTTCGTCCTTGGCAAATCTGCGGTATCTGTCGATCGGACCGGAAGAAATGGTCGGGAAAAACATAATAAAGTACAAAAGGCGGTGAAGCGGCATTTTTTCTTTAATCAGTCCGTCTCTCGTTTCCATGATCAGCTGGACGCCTTTAAATGTCAAATAAGAAATTCCTAAGAAACTGATCAGGTTATGAACCGGGTGATGAGGCGCCGGCGGAAAGAAAAACGGCCATAATTTAGATAAAAACAGGGGTAAAATGGACGCGATCACGGCCATACTGAAGACAAAGCCGCTGTTGGCTTTCAGTCTGTAAGCGAGATAACCCCTGATTAAAAGCACCTGCCACAGCGTAAAGATACATAGTGCGATCACGCCGTGCAGATCATGCGCGAAAATCAAAGCCAATACGATGATGGATATAAACATGTTGTATCCTTGGAATCTCTTGCCGTTCAGCCCTAAAATAATCGTCGGCAAAAGAAGGATTCCAAGTAAGATAAAGAAGAAAAACGAGCTGTAAGGCGTCATACAAGAACCTCTTCGCCAATGCGTTTACGGTCGATTTTTCCGTTCGCAGTCATTTGAATGTGATCCTGATAAATGAATTTTCTCGGAATCATGTAGGCCGGAAGCGAAGCGGCCAGTTCTTTCTTAATGGCGCTTGTCAGCTGGAATTCTTTTTCAAAATCATGTTTTTCAGGCACGATGGCGGCAATTAGATATTCGACAGGTCCGTTAGGCTGATACGGGATGACAACCGCCGTGCGCACATATTGAGACTGCCTTACATGTACTTCGATTTCCTCCAGCTCCATGCGGTAGCCGTGAAGCTTAATCTGGAAATCAAGGCGTCCTTGGCAGAAAATCTGACCATCCTGAACATAACCGGCATCACCCGTGTGATATGCCCACTGGCCGTCGATCGGGAAAAACGCTTTTTCCGTCAGAGAAGGTTCTCCGAGATAGCCTTTGCTTACGCTCGGGCCCGCGATGATGATTTCCCCTTTTTCTCCGTCCGGAAGCTTATTCCCGTTTTCATCCATGATGAAGATATCCATATCGGGTTTTGCAAAACCGACGGGCAGGGATTCATTTTCATCGATGATCTGCTGCGTAATTTCAACGGAGGTGACGGCAACCGTTGTTTCAGTCGGGCCGTATGTATTGAATACGCGGGCCTTCGGAAAACGGTTTAACAGCTCCTGTGCCACGGCAGCCGGAAGCGCTTCTCCGCAAAACATAAATACTTCTGCCTCAGGCAGGAGCTCCTGCGTAAAGCCGGGGTCCATCAGACACATTTGGACGAAAGACGGCGTCGATGTCCAGACGTTCAGTTTGGATTTCTCCAGCTCTTCAAATAGTACTTTCGGTTTATTGATTTTGTCTTTCGTTACGCAGTGCAGCGTACCTCCCGTTTGAAGCGACGGGAAAATGTCCATGACAGATAAATCAAAAGAAAACGGAGCTTGGTTTAAGAAAGTCTTACCCCCGCCCACAGGAAAATCCCTGCAGATCCAGTCAGTGAAGCTTTGCAGGTTATCAGCCGATATCTGCACGCCCTTCGGATTTCCCGTGCTGCCGGACGTGTAAATAATGTAAAATGTATCTAGCTCTTTTACCCAGTTCTCACGGCTGAGGTCTGCATCTCCGTCAGCTGCAAGCTCTTCGGGCGTAACGGTTTTAATCAGATTGCTTCCCGTATCGACTGCATCGCCCGATACGCTGATAAGCAGCTCTGCGCCTGAGCTTTCAATGATTTTGACGATCCGTTCCGCCGGAATGGAAACATCGACAGGGATGTAAGGGCGGCCCGCTTTGACGCTTCCTAAGAAAGAAACGATCATATTCGGCTCCATATGTCCGTAAACCAGGACAGGCGCTTTCGAACCGTCAGCTGTATGTTTTTGAATGCCGGACGCAACCCGCTCCGACAAATCCCATAATTCCCCGTAAGTGAGGGAATGATCTAAGGAACGAAATGCTTCGGCCTGCGGCTTGGCGTCTGCGTATGTTTTTATAGCATCAAGTAGTTTCATAGTTATCCTCCCCGATTAGAAATCGTTGTAAATATAAGTGCCGGTATTCGCTGTATGAAATCCATACATCCAAAAGAGCAATACTAATATCAGAAAATAAAAGCCCGTATGAAACGTCCATTTGATCAATGTATTTTCATAAGCACGTTTTAATTTTTGCATCATATTCAAAATTCCTTCCCCGCGTATTCAATAATTACACCAGTATATGACGATTAGATTAACAAAAAGTTTCAAAATATGTCTAATATCCTAAGCTTAAAATTTCCTTAAAAATGAATGAGAAACAAAAGGATGGAAAACACGCATGTATAAATTGGCAAATGATCATACTAAAAAGGCGCTGTTCAGGCGGGATTTTTAACTTATCGTAAATATAAACGAGGTAAAAAAATTTTGGCGGCTTTTTCTTAAGCAGGCTTGTGCCGAACCCCAATGGAGAAGGGCGAAAAGCCGTTTCCGGCAGGATAGCCGATAAAGCGCCGCATCTTGTGAAATGAGGAAGAAATTATTATGATAGATAAGGTAGCAGAAAACGTGAAAACCCCAATTCAACACTACTGTTATCGGCTGACTGTGAAAGCCTTTTAATAGAAAGGAAGAGGAAAATGAATCAAAACAATATGGGGGGCAGCCAAAAGACGCCCGAGAAAGAAAGCATGGGCCGCATTTTGTGGCAGCTAACCCGCCCTCATACATTGACGGCATCGTTTGTGCCCGTACTTCTCGGCACCGTATTGGCGATGTTTTACGTAAAGGTTGATTTCCTGCTGTTTTTGGCCATGCTGTTTTCCTGCCTTTGGATCCAGATCGCCACGAACTTATTCAATGAATATTACGATTTTAAACGCGGTTTAGATACGGAGGATTCCGTCGGTATCGGCGGAGCGATCGTCCGTCACGGCATGAAGCCGAAAACAATTCTGCAGCTGGCGCTCGGCTCTTATGCGATTGCCCTCGTGCTCGGTGTTTATATCTGCATGAGCAGCAGCTGGTGGCTTGCGGCTATCGGCCTTGCCGGCATGCTGATCGGCTATCTGTATACGGGCGGCCCGCTGCCGATTGCGTATACACCGTTCGGGGAACTGTTCTCCGGCATTTGCATGGGCTCTGTATTTGTCCTTATTTCTTTCTTCATTCAGACAGGCAGAATTAATGAACAGAGCATTTTGATTTCCATCCCGATCGCCATCTTGGTCGGAGCCATTAATCTGTCCAACAATATCCGTGATATTGAGGAAGATAAAAAGGGCGGACGTAAAACCCTGGCCATTTTGATGGGGCATAGAGGGGCCGTTATGATACTGGCCGCATCTTTTGCCATCGCTTACATCTGGATCGTCGGTCTTGTCATCATGGGTTACACAAGCCCGTGGCTGTTCCTGGTCTTCCTGAGCGTGCCGAAACCCGTTCAGGCCGTGAAAGGCTTTGTGAAAAACGAAATGCCGATGAACATGATTATTGCGATGAAATCAACGGCGCAAACCAATACATTCTTCGGATTCCTGCTTTCCATCGGACTCCTGATCAGTTATTTCCGCTGATCAAATGAAAAGGCAAATGCCATAACCGGCATTTGCTTTTTTTTTTTATGACATAATCTTCACGATATTGTAAAGAACCTGACCGCAGACTGACACGTCTCATATATGGACAGCAAAGCAAGGAGATGAAAAAAATGGACTTGTCAACAGCCCATATGGATGATTTGAAAACGGTCATGGAAGATTGGAAAAATGAATTATTAGTTTATAAATTCGCTTTAGATGAGCTGGATACGAAGTTTTCTATCATCAGCCAGGAATATAATTTGATTCACGGGCATAACCCGATCGAGCATACAAAATCACGCGTGAAAAGTTTTGAGAGTATCGTCAATAAACTGATGCGCAAAGGCTGCGATGTGACGACGCAGGAAATGAAAGAGCATATTCATGATATTGCGGGTGTCAGGATTATCTGTTCCTTTATTTCCGATATTTATAATGTCGCTGAGGTTTTGAAGCAGCATAAGGACCTGAAGATCGTAAAGGTGAAGGATTATATCAAACATCCGAAGCCGAACGGCTACCGCAGCCTGCATTTGATTATTGAAATTCCCGTTTATTTGACGAATCGTGTGGAATATGTGAAGGCGGAAATTCAAATCCGCACCATCGCCATGGATTTTTGGGCGAGTCTTGAACATAAAATTTATTACAAATTAAATAACGAAGTCCCAAAGCATCTGACCGACGAGCTGAAGGAAGCGGCGGACATCGCCCATTATTTAGACGAAAAGATGCTTGGGATTAAGAAAGAAGTCGATTAAACGATTGACCCATCACAACCAGCCGGACCGCTTTTATGTGCAGTCCGGCTGTTTATTTATCCGTTTATGCGCAGCTGTACAAATTTTCGCTTACCCACCTGAATCGTCATGCCGTCTTCTGCGGTAATGACGGTATGAAGGGCATCCGTTTTCTCCCCGTTCACTTTGATTCCGCCGTTTTGAATCATACGGCGTGCTTCGCTTTTTGAAGAAAAGAGTCCAATCGTGACGAGCAGCTCAATAAGGGGCACGGTCTTTTCTCCGTCCCATATGACGGTTTTCATATCTTCAGGCAGGCTGTTTTGCTGGAAGACACGTTTGAAATGCTGTTCTGCCGCATCCGCCGCTTTCCTGCCGTGATACATTCTGACGATTGTACCCGCTAAGATCATTTTGGCATCTCTCGGGTGAAGCTTTCCTGATTCCAAATCCTTCTCCATCTGTTTTTTCTCCGCAGGCTCTAAGTCTGTCGCTAAATGAATATATGTTTTCATCAGGCTGTCCGGCAATGACATCGTTTTGCCGTACATGTCGTTCGGATGCTCGTCAATGCCGATGTAGTTGTTTTTTGATTTAGACATTTTTTCAACGCCGTCAAGACCCTCCAAAAGCGGCATGAGGATGACGACCTGCTTTTCTTTTTTGTAGCGTTCTTGGAAATGGCGGCCCATCAGCACGTTAAAATGCTGGTCCGTACCGCCGAGTTCGATATCGCTTTCGAGAACGACAGAATCGTAACCCTGCATCAGCGGGTAAAAGAATTCGTGAAGTGAGATCGGTTTTTGCATGGCGATGCGCTCCTCAAAGTCGTCGCGCTCCATCAGACGGGCGACAGTAATTTTCCCCGCTAATTCAATCACATCTTCCAGATTCAATGTCTTCAGCCATTTTGAGTTGCAGTGAAGTTCAACTTTGTCTTGATCCAGCACCTTGCCAAACTGTTCAAAATAGGTTTTGGCATTGTGCTGGACTTCTTCATCAGTCAGCTGTTTTCTGGCTTGCGACTTCCCCGTCGGATCACCGATTTTTCCGGTAAAGTCCCCGATAACAAGCTGTATGATATGGCCGTTTTCTTGAAATTGGCGCAGTTTGTTTAACACGACGGTATGGCCCAAGTGGACGTCGGGTGCGGACGGATCAAGGCCGAGTTTAATGTTCAGCGGCTTGCCGGATGCCACTGATTTGGCGATTTTATTTCTCAATTCTTCAGGCGGTATGACGTCCGCGGCGCCGGTCATGTACAAATCCAGCTGCCTTTGCACTTCTTTTTCCTGATCATTCGTTAAAGTGATTGGTTCCATCTTTTACATCCTCCTTTTTTTAGCCAAACAAAAAAGCCGCATCCCAAAAGGGACGTGGCTGTATGCACGCGGTACCACCCTGATTGAAGACGACGTCTTCCGCTCATTCGAATAACGGTTTCCCGTTCTTTGCTACTGAAGTTCACAAAGAAAGCTCAGGGAGGTAATTCACGTTTGTCTTTGTGCCGGCTTGCACCATCCGCCGGCTCTCTGGAACAGGGAGACAATCCGTTACTGATTCCCGTCATAGCTGCTACGTTATGAAATTGTCAGCGATTTTTTGCAGCAGGGCGGACAGCGTTTTTTGTTCCTGTTTATCCAGACAGGCCGTCAGTTCAATTTCCCCCTGATGAAAGTCGGGGTACAGATCTTCAATAACCTTTCTGCCCTCATCGGTAATACTGACGAATACAAGCCTGCGGTCTCTTTTGTTCGTTTGTCTGCTGCATAAGCCCTTCTTCTCCAAAGTGTTCAGGACATTGCTCGCCGTCGCCGAGGTAATTCCGGATAGAGCGGCTATCCTTCTTGTATCAAGCGTTTCCCATTCACAAAGGTCATACAGGATGGAAAACGCCGTCCATGATAATTTGTGTGCCGACAGCACCTCTTTCTCCATTTTTACACGGAGCTGCTGGGCGGACCGATAGAGTGCAGCGGCAATATAGGCCGCCTCTTTGTTTCGGCCGGATAGATCGGAAAAAGGCCTGTTCGGCTTCTTATTGTCTGATCCGGCATCGTTGCGATTCGTCAATGGCGTCATGCTCCTTATTATTGTCAGAATCATTAGCTATGAAATGAATTTTAACAGAGAATGCATTAGATATCAAATCGCAAACAGCACATTCCCGCAGAAAAAATGTGTAAGATTGAGGTTTACTTTTAAAAAAAAGGGAAAGACATTTGTACAACAAAAAGGGAGATGAATATCAGTGGGAAAGAATGAAACAATGCATATCGTATCATGTGCCGATGATCATTATGCTCGTCATTTGGGTGGGATGTTCGCTTCTTTATTGATGAATATGGATAAAACAAGGAATGCCAAATTATATGTGATCGACGGCGGAATTACTGCCGAAAACAAGGACAAGCTTGAACAGACCGCGATGTCATTCGGGACCCCGCTTGAATTTTTAGAAGTAGACGCTGATCAATACAAGCATGCAGTCGAAAGCAGCCACATTACAAAAGCGGCTTATTACCGCATTTCCATCCCTGATTTAATTAAGGATGAGTCCGTAAAGCGGATGATTTACATTGATTGCGATGCAATTGTGATGGAAGATATTTCGGTTTTATGGGATTTGGATATTTCCCCGGCAATAGTTGCGGCGGTAGAAGACGCCGGACAGCATGAAAGACTGAAAAAAATGAATATCAGCGACACTGCCAAGTATTTTAATTCCGGCATTATGATTATAGATTTCGAACCTTGGAGAAAACAAAATATTTCCGAAAAGGTGATTGATTTTATCAACGAAAACAGCTCGGAGGATTTTCTCGTGTTCCATGATCAGGACGCGCTTAACGCGATCTTATATGATCAATGGCATGAACTGCATCCGCGCTGGAACGCGCAGACGCATATTATCATGAACGAGAAAACGCCTCCTGAACTGATCGACCGTATACGTTACAGAGAAACACGTGCCGAACCGGCCATCGTCCATTTCTGCGGCAGCGACAAGCCTTGGAATACAGGCACCTCGCACCCGTATCGTGATCATTATTTCCGATATATGTCCTTTACGAAATGGAACACGATCGACCGCCCGGCCATGAACCAATAGGCAGGTGTGATGAAAACGCTTGTGAAGCCGTTATCCGGCTCATAAGCGTTTTTTTTATTATTTCACCCGAATCGCACGCACGCGTTTTTGCAGGCCGGTCTTTTCGGCAGACGGCTTCAATCGGCTGACTGCCGTTTGCGCCGCTGATTTTGCTTTTTTCGTCTTGGTTTTTTCTGCCGCTTTTACTTTGTCTCTAGCCTGCTGCCGGTTGAGTTTATCTTTTATCCGGCCAAGCCGTTTTTCCAGAGCGGTTTTTTCTTTTCCCGGCTGGATTTCGCTGACTGCTTTTTGGGCTTTTGCGGTGCTGGCCTCAGCTGTCTTTTTTTCCGCCTGCTTGACGCTGGCCTCAGCTGTTTTCAAAAGGCTTGAGTTGACAGCGTTCAGCCGCTTTTGCAGTCCTTTTTTCTCTGAACCGGCCGGTAATTTGCGAATGGCGCTTTGTGCGGCATTGACGGCGGTTTTTTTCTTTTGTTTTTCGGCAGTCCGGACTTTGTCTCTTGCGTCCGTCACATTTCTTGCCGTCTGAACTTTATTGATCCGGGACTCGAGAGCGGTTTTTCCCTTTGACTTGGACAGCTTGCTGACGGCCGTTTTTGCTTGATTGATATCTGCCTGTTTTTTCGTCTTTTCCGCTTTTATTACGGCCCGTTCGGCAAAGCTCTTTTGCTTTACGTGATATTGCACCAGGCCGTACCCAAATCGGCTGTCACGTCCGGGAGCGCCCAGATCTTTGATGTTTTGCTGCATCTGCTGCCGGAGCTGTTTGTTTGTTTCCTCGGGATATTTCTGCCTGAGCAGCGCGAACATGCCGGTGACGTGCGGTGCGGCTTGAGATGTGCCGTCAGCCGTGGCGTACATTTGATTCAGATACGTGCTCGTAATATTGGTGCCGGGTGCGGCAAATTCAATTTGTTTTCCGGTCGTGGAAAAAGCCGCGAGCCCGTTTTTTTCAGTTGACGCTGAGACTGCCGTTACGCTGCTGTAGGCGCCCGGATAATTGACGGGTTTTTTGTTGCCGTCGTTTCCTGCGGCGGCTACGATCACGATTCCTTTTTTGTATGCTTTGTCTACGGCGTCGTGAAGAATTTTGCTGTCTGCGTTAGTTCCGAGACTCATATTGATGATGTCCATTTTGTTGGCGATCGACCAGTCGATCGCTTTAAGAAGGCTTTTAAGATCCCCTGCACCCTTTCTGTCTAATGCTTTAACCGCATATAACCGGACATCCGGCGCGATGCCGTCAATGCCGTATCCGTCATGTTTGGCCGCAATGATTCCGGCGACATGTGTCCCGTGTCCGTTGTCATCTTTGTATGAGGAAGTATAGCTGACTGCGGAATAGCCTCCGGCAATGGAAAGGTCATCATGAGGGTAAATGCCGCTGTCAATGACAGCCACTTTCACCTTTTTTCCCGTCAAGCCTTCTTTCCACGCCTGCTTGACCTGAGTCGGTTCTATATCCCATTGCGGCAGCGCGTAACTGCTGCTTTGGGCCGCTGATAACGGGCGGATATCAGAACCGCCTGATGCCTGAAAAGATACATTGTCTTCTACATATAAGATGTCAGGGTCCTGTTTCAGGTCTTTCACCGTTTGTGAATCGGCTGACACGGCGACTGCCGGGAGATGCTGATAGGTCTGTTCCACATCCGCTCCGCTGTCTATAGCGGATTCCTTGCCGTCTTGATTTTTGTACACCACGATAACGTCCCGGTCGTGCGTCTCGGCGTGCGCGGGTGCCGCGGCGGAGAACAGGCTGACGCACAAGGCCGCGGCCATTATCGGTTTCAGGGTGTGATACATTGCAATTCCCCCTTTTTCTTTATATATCGGCAGTGCGGAATTCTTTTTTTCCTAAGGGATAAGGAAAATTTCTGTATGCAAATGTAAGCGTTTCCAAAATATGATGGAGAAAATGCTTTAAGACATCTGCGCAATAAACTCAAAAAGGGGGTTTTTGATAAATGAGTACGTTCAATCGGGTCATGGAAGAAAAAATCATGCCTGTCGCCGGAAAAGTCGCCGGTCAAAGGCACTTAAGAGCTTTGCGGGACGGCATTATTTTGACTATGCCGCTTATCATCATCGGATCGGTTTTTCTGATTCTGACGAGTCTTCCGATTCCCGGTTATGCCGATTTTATGGCTGGTCTTTTCGGTGAAAATTGGGTTGAAAAGCTCGGGTATCCCGTGAATGCGTCTTTTGACATTATGGCGCTTGTCGCCGCCTTTGGGATTGCTTACCGGCTTGCGGAAAGCTATGAGGTGGATGCCCTGTCGTCGGGAGCCATTGCCCTTGCCGCCTTTTTATTGGCGACGCCGTATCAGATTCCGTTTATTCCTGACGGCTCGGCAACAGAGATTATGGTGGGAGGCGGCATTCCGATTTCGCTGCTCGGAAGCAAAGGTCTGTTTGTCGCGATGATCATTGCAATGCTGTCTACGGAAGTGTACCGGTTTATCATACAAAGAAATATCGTTATTAAGATGCCTGACGGAGTGCCGCCTGCGGTCAGCAAATCGTTCGTTGCGCTCATCCCCGGTTTCATTATTATTACGCTTGTATGGCTGGCCCGTCTGTTTATTGAAATAACTCCTTTTAAAAGCCTCCACAATGTCGTAGGCGATCTGCTGGGCACCCCGCTGTCTATTCTGGGCGGAAGTCTTGGCGGAAGTCTTATCGCCGAATTCGTGCAAATGCTGCTTTGGTCGTGCGGTATACACGGCGCGTCCATTATCGGCGGCGTCATGTCGCCGATCTGGTACGGGGCGATGGATGCCAACCGTTTGGCTTTTCAGGCGGGAGAAGCGCTGCCGAGCATTTTTACGACACAGTTCTTTCAAATATGGATTAATGTCGGCGGAAGCGGAGCGACGCTTGCCCTTGTGCTGACCATGCTTGTGCGCTCCAGAAGCAAACAGATGAAACAGCTCGGCCGTCTCGGCATCGGGCCCGCGATTTTTAACATTAACGAACCGATTATTTTCGGGATGCCGCTCGTCATGAATCCGCTGTTAATCGTGCCCTTTATCATTGCGCCGCTCTTGACCATTACAGCGACGTACATCGGGATGAGCACGGGGATGGTGGCAAAACCGGCGGGAATCGCCGTGCCGTGGACGATGCCGCCGCTGATTTCCGGTTATTTGGCGACGGGCGGGAAAATCTCCGGTTCGGTCATGCAGCTGATCAATCTCCTGATTACATTTATCATCTATTATCCGTTTTTCCGAATTTGGGATCTTCAAAAATGGAGAGAGGAACGGGCGGCGGAACAAAACGTCACTGAAGAAACATAAAAAAAAACGGGCGCTTTCGCCCGTTTTTTTTTAACGTTGGAAAAATTCGATCCATTCGCCGTCAGGTCCTTCAATGTAAAAGTAGCGGTACCCGTTCGGAAGCGTTGTGATTTCTTCATCGATAAATACGGCGCCCTGACGCTTCGCATGCGTGAACTCCGCCGCGATATCTTCAGTTAATAAAGCGATATGATGGACTTTTCCTTCTGCGGGAAGCTCGCTGCTGTAGCCCTGAATCAGCTCAATTTCTGTCTCCGGCCCTTCTTGAAAGCCGAGAAAGGCAAGTTCAATAATGCCGTTCGTATGAGTGATACGATCCTTTAACTGCATACCGAGAACGTCTTGATAAAAGGCGATGGATGTTTCAATATCTTTGACCATAATGCCTGTATGGTCGATTCTTTTGGCTGTCATGGTTTTCCCCCTGTTTTGAATTTTTCGGGACAATGCGGTGTTGATCATGTTTTATGGTACGATAAGAGAAAGCAAAACGAAAGAGGAATGCACAATGAAGCTACTTACAGTGAAAGATACATTTGCCGGAAAGCTGAAAAAAGGATTCCCCCTGATTGAAAAAGACGCTCTGTCCGGAAGCTCGGCTCATTTAACAGAGGGCGATCTTTTTGATGTGACATCCGAGAAGGGTGAGTTTATCGGAAAAGGCTATTACGGCTTGCAGAATAAAGGAGTCGGCTGGGTGCTGTCCCGCGCGAGAGATGAACGGATCGACGGACGTTTCTTTCTGGACAAGCTGAAAAAAGCGGCTGAAGCGAGAGCCCATCTGTTTAAGGCGCCCGATACGACGGCGTTCCGGCTTTTCAACGGCGAGGGCGACGGCATCGGCGGCGTCACGATTGACTTTTATGACGGTTATCTGCTGATTCAATGGTACAGTAAAGGCATTTACGCTTATAAGGACAGCATGATTGAGGCGATTGACGGACTGGAGCTTTCTTATAAAGCGATCTATGAAAAGAAACGATTCGATACGGCCGGGCAATACGTGGAAGACGACGATTTTGTCAAAGGCGAAAGAGGAGATTTTCCGGTCATTGTTCAAGAAAACGGCATACAGTACGCGGTGGATTTAAACGACGGGGCGATGACGGGCATTTTCTTAGACCAGCGTCATGTGCGCAAAGCGATTCGGGATAAGTATGCAAACGGCAGACGGGTGCTGAATACGTTCTCTTATACGGGGGCATTTTCCATCGCGGCGGCGCTTGGCGGAGCTGAGAAAACGACCAGCGTCGATGTCGCCAACCGCAGTCTCGCAAAAACGATTGAACAGTTCAGCGCCAACGGAATTGATTATGAGGCGCATGACATTAAGGTTATGGATGTTTTCAAATACTTCGGCTATGCGGCAAAAAAAGGGCTGGAGTTTGACCTCATCATCCTTGATCCGCCTTCTTTCGCCCGCACAAAAAAACGGACGTTCAGCGCGGCGAAAGATTATAAAAACCTGCTGAAGGAAACGATCGCCATCACCGCAAAAAACGGCATCATCGTCGCTTCGACAAACAGCAGCGCCTTCAATATGAAGAAATTTAAAGGCTTTATAGAGACCGCCTTTAAAGAAACAAATGAGCGTTACGACATTTTGGAAGAATATACGCTTCCGGAAGATTTCAAAACGATTCCCGCGTTTAAAGAAGGGAACTATTTGAAGGTTGTTTTCTTGCGGAAAAAATAGGATGATCATTTATAGCGTGGAAAGAGGGGAAAAGAAAACCCTCTTCCATCGCTTTAATACGGGATAAAATAATCTTCATTCTTAAAGAAATAACCCGCTATTACTTAGTATCTCATCTGTGCCAAGTAAAGTGGCCTCACTAATCCCCACATTGTTGGCTTTCATGAAGGATTGCACTGCTTGGTAGCCAACCGCATAACCTGCAAACGGTGATAAGCCGACAGGCTGATAACCTTGTTCGGCTGCAAAGGTGTCACCAAACATGTAACTGCTGACCTCAGCAAACCCTTTCACATTTAATGAGTCTTTGATAATTTCTTTTGAGTATTCTAAGTCTTCTTTTTCAAAAGAAGTAACCCAGGGACCTAACAGAGCTTCTCCGTAAAGTTCTTTGGCAAACGATTCTGCCAGCCCCTCTATAATTAAGTAATCACCAACCGTTACGTTCCCATAATCCCAATTGAAATACGAAAAACGAATATTATGATGAAATTCATGTGCGATTACAGCAGGCAGTCTCGGTATGTTATATGAATTGGGGAATATTGAAACTTGAATAAATCCCGGAATTCCTCCGAATCCACAATACCCTCTATGTAATTCAAGCTTTTTTTGATTGGCCAGATACATCCCAAACCTTATTTCATCAGCATTTATTTTTAAGCGGTTTTGTTTGATAAATTCTACACAATGAGTTAAAGTGCCATATGCAATTTGAAGAGCTTGAATTTCTTTTAGATTCTCTAATGCTTTTCTTCCGGTTTCTGTATCAAATATGCTCAGATAGCCCAGCATATTTGTAGCCATGATTACATCATATCCGTTAGGTTGCTTTGCCTTTAAGGGGACATTAATCTTTTTCCACATATCTTCAAAAGGTTTCATCATTGAATACCGATAATAATCTTCTCTATTTTCAATCATTGAAAATAGCGTTTCGTATTGCCCAATTGTATCCTCGATAATGATTTTAATGGGTACCACCCTTTTTTTGATGATCTATATAAATTGTAATGGCATCACTCATGAGCTTCGCCAGCCCTTCACCATACCGGTCGATGTTCTTAGTGAAGCGTTTATCTTCAATATAGAGTTGACCTAATCCGTAAAAGGCATCAAAAGAATATTCACCAAAATTTTCATTGAGAAAATCAAACCACTCTTTGATAGCTGTTTGTACGTCTGGGGACTTGGGAGATTGGTTAATAAGGAGTGCAAATTTATTGAACATTGCAGTCCACTTATCAGATAAATCTTTTTGCTCACCATCAGTCATGCTTTTC
Source organism: Bacillus sp. NEAU-CP5 (assembly GCF_026420705.1). Taxonomy (NCBI): domain Bacteria; kingdom Bacillati; phylum Bacillota; class Bacilli; order Caryophanales; family Bacillaceae; genus Bacillus; species Bacillus sp. NEAU-CP5. The sequence goes on from NZ_JAPMOV010000004.1 coordinate 279,023, forward strand.
AATCTAATATTTACCTTATCGACAGGTTGATCACCCCACCGTTTGCGAGCTTCTTGTTCATAAAGATTATGATTGAAGTTCATTCCCTCAAACCGCTCTTTGTTCGTCATGCAAATCTCTCCCATCATATGTTTGATTGATTTATCGATGGTTTCAATCATTTTATCGACTCTATTCCGTTTCTCAATCAACATTTTCTTTTGTAAAATTAATGCCTCCCTTCGGTTAAATGAAGGACTATTAATGATTTCTTTAATCTCTTTTAAGGAGAAATCGAGCTCCTTGAAAAATAGTATCTGCTGCAGCTGTTCAAGATTTTCTTCAGAATAAAGCCGATAACCGGAATCGGTCGTTTCCTGAGGAGTCAATAATCCAATTTGATCGTAATGATGGAGAGTACGTATGCTTACTCCAATCAGTTCAGCTACTTCTTTTACTTTCATACCCATCACGTTTGCCGCCTCCTTAATGGCTACTCTAAAGTATTACGCAACGTAAGAGTCAATAGTTGGTTAAAGATTTTTTGTATATAAAGGGGAACATATGAGGATTTCATTGCTGAAATTAAAGAAAAAAAGCCGGGCGTGAAGCTCCGGCTTTTTTCTATTCAATAATGTGCTGGACCCGGCCGATTCGCCCGTCTTCAAGGCGGACCTTAATGCCGCGCGGGTGGAAGCTTGAGTTCGTCAAAATATCCTTCACGATTCCTCTTGTCAGCTTTCCTGAACGCTGATCGGCTTTCAGGACGATATCGACTTCAAGTCCTTTTCTGATGCTGCTTCGCTGCTGGCCGTTCATATGACACATCCGTTCTTCAGTCTTTTCACTTCATATCTTATCATATCGTGTTTTCGTCTTTTTATGAAGGACAGACGAATCAATCCTTCATAGCAAATAAAAAAAGACCGCTCTGTAAGGAGCAGTCTTTTATGACATAAACGAAAGCAAAATCGGGGCCGCGCACAGTGTCATAATCGCGGCGAGAATCATGGACACGCTTGAGATCGTTCCTGATACGGAGCTGAGCTCAAATGCTTTAGATGTTCCCGCTCCGTGCGCGCTGGTTCCGAGCAGCACGCCCCGGGCAATTTCGTTATCAATGCGGAAATAGCGGATGACCATCGGCCCGATGATCGTTCCCAATAAAGCCGTTAAAATGACGAAAACCGCTGTAACGGCCGGCATCCCGCCGATCATTTCTGAAACGTTCATGGCAATCGGCGTCGTCACGGATCGCGGCACGAGACTGTCGACTAAGCTGCTGCCGAGATGGAACCATTTCGCGATAAAGGCCGTTGACAGAATGGCGATACATGAACCGACCGCAACGTTCAAAATAATTTCCACGGCGTATTTCTTTAAAATCGGGAAATATTTATAAAGCGGGATAGCGAACGCCACTGTTGCCGGCTGAAGCATATCGGTCAGCAGTCCGCCGCCGAGATTGTATGTCTGATACGGGACATTGACAAGAAGCAGCAGTACGACCAAAACAGCGGGCGTAATCAGAAGCGGCGACGTATACACCCGCGGAAAACGAGTGTAGAGTTTTTTCGCGCCCAAATATACTAAGACAGTTAAGAATAAACTTATGATTCCGATGAACACGTTTGTTTTTTCTCCTTTCTTTTTGCTATCAGCTGTGTAAGCGTACCTGTTGAAACCATCACGACAAATGTGCTGATGACGACGACAAGTAAAATGCTTACGCCGAATTTAGACATAATATCTCCGTATTCAATCACTCCGACGGCAGACGGGATGAAAAACAGCAGCAGCTCACCGAGGAGCCATGCTGCGCCAAGCTCAATCCATTCAAGTTTGATAATCTTGAAATGCAATAATGTGAAAAGAATCACAATCCCGATTATACTGCCGGGAATATTTATATGAAGAGCCGCCGTGACCCAATTGATCAGACGCGCAAATATAAACAGCAGAGCGATTTGAATAACGGTAAGCAGCAATTTTTTCATAATGATGCCTCCCTTATATTTATATTGTACAGAAGGTTTTGCTATAGGTAAAATACATATAAAGAATAATGTGTATTCCTTTTGTCTATAGAAAGGATGAAATGTAATGGATATCCGGCACTTAACGTATTTTTTGGAAGTGGCCCGTTTGAAAAGCTTTACGAAGGCTTCACAGTCGCTGTATGTTTCACAGCCGACAATCTCAAAGATGATTAAAAACCTGGAGACGGAGCTCGGCATTAAGCTGTTTTACCGCAATGGCCGGCAAGTTGAACTGACTGACGCCGGGCAGAGCATGTATGTGCAGGCGCAGGAAATCACAAAGTCATTCCAAAACCTGACGTCAGAGCTGAACGATATTATGGAAGTGAAGAAAGGGCACGTCCGCATCGGTCTTCCGCCGATGATCGGGTCCGGCTTTTTTCCGAGAGTGCTCGGTGACTTCCGCGTCACATATCCCGATGTGACGTTTCAGCTTGTTGAGGACGGCTCTATTAAAGTGCAGCAAGGAGTGGAGGACGGCTCGCTTGATATCGGGGTCGTCGTGCTTCCCGCGAATAAAGAGATTTTTCATACGTTCACAATCGTCAAGGAAACCCTTATGCTCGTCGTCCATCCGTCACATCGGCTCGCGGACGAGAAGGAATGCAGTCTTCACGAATTGAAAGAAGAGCCGTTCATATTTTTCAGGGAGGATTTTGTCCTTCATAATCGAATTATGACGGAATGCGTGAAAGCCGGATTCAGGCCGCACGTCATTTATGAAACGTCACAGTGGGACTTTATCAGCGAAATGGTATCCGCCAATCTCGGTATCGGCCTGCTGCCGGAAAGAATCTGCCGCGGTCTTGATCCTGACAAAGTCAGAACCATTCCGCTCGTTCATCCGGTTATTCCGTGGCATTTAGCCATCATTTGGCGGAAAGACCGCTATATGTCCTTTGCCGCCAGAGCCTGGCTGGAGCATACGAAATCGTATTTATGGAATCCGAAAAAGAGAAAAAAGGATGATTAAGCATGGACGCACAAACCGCAGCTCAACACTTGAGTAAAGTGCGGGATCAAAACCCGCTCGTTCACAGTATCACCAATAATGTCGTCACGAACTTCACCGCTAACGGACTGCTCGCGCTCGGCGCATCGCCCGTTATGGCTTATGCAATTGAGGAGGCCGCCGACATGGCGAAAATCGCAGGAGCGCTCGTCCTGAATATAGGCACCCTCAGTTCGGCGTCGGTTGAAGCTATGATCGCAGCCGGAAAATCGGCCAATGAAAACGGTGTTCCGGTCATTTTTGATCCGGTAGGCGCCGGCGCCACGCCGTTTCGGACGGCATCAGCCCGCAAGATCATACAGGCGGTCCGCTTGTCCGTCATTCGCGGAAATGCCGCGGAAATCGCCAATATTGCCGGCGCCCCTGATTGGAAGATAAAAGGCGTGGATGCGGGGGAAGCCGGAGGAGATGTGGTTCAGCTCGCTAAGATGGCTGCAAGCGGGCTGAAGACGGTCATTGCGATTACCGGAAAAACCGACGTCATCTCCGACGGCGCCGACACATACGCCGTACATAACGGTGATAAACTGCTGACGAAGGTGACGGGGGCGGGATGCCTGCTGACGTCTGTAATCGGAGCCTTCTGCGCAGCGGAGCAGGACGTTCTGCAAGCGGCCGTTTCAGCCGTTTCTGTATACGGAAGCGCCGCTCAGCTTGCCGCTTTGGACACCGTCCATAAGGGGCCGGGCAGCTTCCAGATTGAGCTTTTAAACAAGCTGGCAAGCATCTCAGAACAAGAAGCGGCCGAGCTTGCTGCAATTGAAAGGGTGACAGAAAAATGACGCGTATTTCTCGGGAAATGATGAAGGATATGTTATCGGTTTATTTTATTATGGGATCAAACAATACAAGCGCAGACCCCGTTTCTGTGGTGAAAAAAGCCATTGAGGGCGGCGCTACGCTTTTTCAATTTCGGGAAAAGGGGAGCGGTTCTTTAACAGGGGATGAACGTGTCCTGTTCGCGAAGCAGGTGCAGGATGTCTGCAGGCAGGCCGGGATTCCTTTCATCATTAATGATGATGTCGAATTGGCCTTGCGCCTTCAGGCGGACGGAGTGCATATCGGACAGGATGACGCAGACGCCGAAGAAACGAGAGCGGCAATCGGCGATATGATTCTCGGTGTGTCAGCACATAACGTCTCCGAGGTGAAGCGGGCGGAAGAAGCCGGAGCCGATTACGTCGGAATGGGCCCGGTCTATCCGACCGAAACAAAAAAAGATGCTGAAGCTGTGCAGGGCGTTACATTGATTGAAGAGGTGCGGCGTCAGGGCATCAGCATTCCGATTGTAGGAATCGGCGGCATTACGGCTGACAACGCGGCGCCCGTCATTGAAGCGGGTGCAGACGGCGTCAGCATGATCAGCGCCATCAGCCAAGCTGAAGATCCAAAAGCGGCGGCGCGCAAGTTTTCAGAGGAAATTCGGCACTTCAAAGCAGGGCTGTCCCGATAGGGCGGCCCTTTTTCTTTGTGCGCAAAAAGGCAGTGACGGACTTGGAGAATATAAGCCGTATGTCAAGAACAGGGCAATCAGCTTGCAATATCGACCGAAGTGTTTGACGGCTCTATCGCTTTGCTCAAAGTGATGCCTGAACCAATCACCGCCGGCGCTGAAGGCTTAAAAGCCCTCTATGAACCAGTGAAAAGCGCGCAGTGAGAGATCATTTCGAGGTCACGGAAAAACTTGATGCGGAATTCAGCGAATTTGAGGTTTTGATGTCGAAATACAAAACGTGCGATCAATCGTATACGTCTTGTGATACATTAAGTACAGATCAAATCAGGGAGATAAGCACGAAGCTGACGGCCCTTTCTGAAACCATGTCGAAGATTGGCGATGTGCTTTAAAAGGAGTTAAGACGCAGCATGAGCGATGAACAAAACAAGGAAAAACAGATCCACAGACGGGATGTCCTGAAGTGGGGCGCCGTCGCTGGCGCCGCCGTCGCTGTCGGAGCGAGCGGCCTCGGAGGACTCGCGCCGCTCTTCAAACCGGCGGCCACCGCTTCAAAGAAGAATGATGAAAAACGTGATCGTGATCAAATCGTTCCTTTTTACGGAAAGCACCAAGCAGGAATCACAACGGCGCATCAGACGTATGTGTATTTTGCAGCGCTTGATATCATGTCAAGCGACAAAGCCGATGTCATCTCCCTTTTCAAACAATGGACAAGCCTGACGCAGCTGCTGACTTCAGGCGCCGTCCCGTCGGGCGAACAGAAAAATAAATATATACCTCCGCAGGATACCGGGGAGTCGCAGGATCTGGCCCCGGCGAATTTGACCGTTACCTTCGGCTTCGGCCCCGGGTTTTTCGAGAAAGACGGGAAGGACCGCTTCGGACTGAAAGATAAAAAACCGAAGCACCTCGCCGATATTCCGCCGATGCCTAACGACAAGCTCGATAAGAAACAAGGCGGCGGTGATATCGTCATACAGGTCTGCGCGGATAATGAACAAACGGCGTTTCACGCGGTGCGCAACCTGATGAAACAGGCAGCAGGCGTGTGCGAAGTCCGCTTTCTCAATAAAGGTTTCTTAAGCGGCGGGAAAAACGGGGAAACGCCGCGCAACCTCTTCGGATTCAAAGACGGCACCGGCAACCAAAGCACAAAGGATGAAAACCTGATGAATTCGATCGTTTGGGTTCAATCAGGTGAGCCGGACTGGATGACGGGCGGCACGTACATGGCGTTTAGGAAAATTAAGATGTTTTTAGATATATGGGACCGTTCATCCTTGAAGGAACAAGAGGACACGTTCGGGCGGGTGAAAAGCTCGGGCGCGCCTTTCGGACAAAAAAAGGAAACCGATCCCGTGAAGCTGAATCAAATTCCCGCCGACTCGCATGTCAGCGTGGCAAAATCAACCGGCAGACAGATTCTGCGCCGGGCATTTTCCTATACGGACGGAATTGATCCGAAGACGGGCTATGTTGACGCAGGCCTGCTGTTTATCTGTTTTCAAAAAGACCCGGACCGCCAATTTATCCCGATGCTGAAGGCTTTGGCGGAAAAGGATGCGCTGAATGAATACACACAAACGATCGGCTCTTCCTTATTCGCCTGTCCCGGCGGCTGTAAAAAAGGAGAATATATCGCCCAAAGGCTGCTGGAATCGTGACACCTTCCATATGGAGGGTGTTTTTAAAAAAACACTTGTAACTATATATGTTACAACTTAAAATGAAAAGGAAAGGAGACTTACAATGACACTGCAGATTAAAGTATATTCTGATTATGTATGTCCGTTTTGCTTTGTCGGCAAAGCGGCGTTTGAAGAAGCAATCAAGGACAAGGACGTACAGGTGGAATGGATGCCGTTTGAATTGCGTCCGAGCCCCTCGCCGAAACTTGATCCGGTGAATGATCCCGCCAAGCGGCAGATGTGGAAAAACTCCATTGAGCCGATGGCGCAGTCTTTAGGCGTTGAAATCACGTTCCCCCGCGTGTCACCGCATCCTTACACGGATTTGGCATTTGAAGGCTTTCATTTCGCAAAGGAACATGGGAAAGGAAGCGAATACCATACACGCGTTTTTCAGGCGTTCTTTCAGGAAGAACAAAATATCGGTGACGTTGGCGTGCTGACAAAGCTTGCGGAAGAAGCCGGACTTGACGGCGCTGCCTTCAAAGAGGCGCTTGAGACAAGAGCGTACAGACACGTACAGCGGGAAGCGCTCCGCCATGCTTATGAGGAAGCCGGCATTACGGCAGTGCCGACGTTTATCATCGGCGATGAGAGAATCCCTGGCGCGGCGGGGAAGGAAACCTTTGAACAAATCATTGAGCGGGAACTGAATAAACGTTAACCCGTAAAAAGCCCTCTCGATCAGCGAGAGGGCTTTGCCATATAGTGTTTGACAAATGTTTGTCTGTCAGCTTCATAAGCCGCGGCGTCAAATGAGTCGCCGCAAAAATGAAGGCACCAAGGGTCTTTTTGGCAGGCGACGCCGACTTGATAGCCGTGTTTTTGAAATTCAAGCGACTGTGATGTGTCGTAAAAATGAAAGCCGCGAAACAAATCCTCCCGCCACTCCACGTCATATTGAGCCGCCATTAACAAGCCGTCAATGGCGTCAGCGGGCGTAAACAGGCCGTCTTCATCACCGTGCTCAAAGACCAGCGGGTGATAAGCATTCCCCCGGTATTCAATCACTTTTCCCATCCGCTCTCCGCTTTCCCACCAAATGCCGTTCGGCGGCAGGGTTTTGCAGCCGGCGACACCGAGAAGGCCGAGCTCCTGATGAGATTGAAAGATATGAAGCATGTCATGAAGGAAATGCTGATGAATGATAAAGGTATCCTGATGCAGATAAATTTTATATTTGGAGGGGTGTCTCAGCGCTTTGTTGTAGGACGAGGCCATGCTTGCTGAATCGTATATCGGCATGATATCAACGGAGTATGAAGGGGGGACGGTAAGCTGCATGATATGGCTTTTGCACCGGGAGTACAGCGACTCGTCATTCACACAGACGACAAACAGAAATGAATGTGAATCCATTACATGCTCCTCTCGGCCTCAATCACATATTGATACGCCGATGCTTCTGTCATAAAGTCATGCCTTATGCCAAGCTGTACGCATACTTCGTGCAATGATGCGATGGCTTTGTGATAAGAGGGGTGATCAACGCGGATCGCCTCAATGCGTTTCACCTCATAGCCGGCGGCTTTAAATAATGAAAGCGTCTCTTCACGGGTAAAAAAACGCAGGTGGGTCTGATCCATTAATCCGGCGTCCCTGTAAGTCCATTTGCCGGCTAAAAGCTCCAGCACCACTGAGATGTGGCCGACATTCGGTATGCATGCAAGCACCGTGCCGTCTTTTTTTACATACGGGCGAAGCTTTTTCAGCACGGACCACGGGTCGATAAGATGCTCAAGAACGTCTCCGAACAGCATGCAGTCGAATTGTTCTGATTCGTACGGAAGAATGGCGGATTCAATGTCGCCGCAAAGCACGTGGCTCAATTTGCTTTCCGCCTTTTTTGCGGCTTCGGGATACGCTTCAATGCCGTAAACCGTTATTCCGCGGTGTTCGATCGCCGCTCCTAAATTGCCTGTGCCGCAGCCGACATCAAGCACTGTCCGCCAGTTTTCGTCTATTTTGTTCAATAAATAAGGATTCAGGCCTTCGTAGTAGTTCTGTTGTTTTTCATCATAATAGGGATTCGTATCCATCTGTGTATCACCTCATAAATGGGCATATACACAAGATATGCAGCGGGGGGATCTCATATCACCATGTTTGGCTGTTCAATTGCGGAATGCGGACGGGAATGGTTGTCCGGTATACGGTTTGTTCTCTGATTCCCCTCTTATTGCGGATGTTCCTTTGAAAACTCGGGTGCGGGCGGACTGTGGCAGGTCATATAGTAAAAGGATCCGCCTGTAATCTTACCGCTGGCGGATGGTGTTTTTCATTGGTGTTTTTTTCTTCACCGCTTTTTCAGTATTTAAGAAGCGCCTCACATCGTCAATGTGCAAACCCATGATTCTAGCCTCTTGAATTAACAATTGCCAATCTTGATCTATATCTTTCATTACATGAGTTTTCATAAGAACCTCCAATTGAAAAATTGATTTGCCCAGCTACAGCAGCCAATGTATAACAAATATCACACATAGTTGGCCGGTAATCCCAAATTGAAGATGAATTCACCTACCTATTCCCTAAGAAAATGACTGAAATAACCAAAATCCTTCAAGAATTCTTACGTATAATAATAAACAAATAAATACTGACTGGATAGTATGCAAATAAAAATAAATCATATGACCTATTAATATTTACCCTCAAAGCGTCGACTAGCATATTCTTTTTGCATAAAAAATACCGCAAAAGAATGATTCGGTGTAAGATAAAGTGAATGATCAAACAGCTGGGGTAAAAAATGAAAAAAAACAAATTTCAAATTAAGAGAGAAGAAACATTTGAAAGTTTTATTGACGCAGGCCTTCATCTCCTGATTGAAAGAGCTTACGATTCAGTCTCAATCGATGACATCAGTAAAGCGGCGGGTTTCAGCAAAGGCGCGTTTTACGTTCATTTTGAAAGCAAGGAAGATTTTCTGAAGCATTTGTTAGACAGGCGTCAGATTAAAAAAAGAATCATCACTGGCTATCTCGACGAATTAGAAAAGCAAACAGCACGGCCGTTGACGCTTTGTGAAGCTGCGGCAAGCGCGGCCAGCCTGTTGATGCGGTTTGTAAACAGCAAGCCTGCCTGGAATGTTGTGTCTTTTGCCGTTCATATGCCTACTTACAAAGTTGTCAGTGAATATGAAGCTTATATCCGTCTTTATAAGTTATGGATAGAAGAAAGCACCATGTACATAAATTGGCTTAAATCGAGAAATTTAATAGAAGACCATATAGATACCGAGCATACCGCTAACATGATGTGCGCGCTCATCGACGGGATGATTAAGCAATCCAATGTGCTGGGAAGGCCGGTTACTTTCCGCAGCATGTTTGACGCGCTCTATGTTTTTGTCAGCGGCAGAAAATCGGGGTAACGTTCTTCTTGATTTGACAAAAGGTTTAGAAAAGTCTTTCAGAAAGCGAGGAACTGCCATGCGCTACAGAGAAATTATGATGTATATCATTATGGGGATATTCACGACCATCGTGAATATCGTCAGTTTTTACATTCTGACGTCGGCCTTTGAGATGGATTACAAGGCGGCGACCGTCGCTGCTTGGGTTCTGTCCGTTCTATTTGCATATGTCACGAATAAACTGTATGTATTTCAGCAAAAGACCGCGGGGATGCGGAGTCTGATGAAAGAATTGACGGCCTTTTTCAGCGTGCGGGTATTGTCTCTCGCCATCGATCTCGCCATGATGATTCTTCTGGTCAGTCAATTTCATATGAACGAAACGTTGGCGAAAATCGCCGATAACGTCATTATCGTAGTCGTCAACTATGCGGCCAGCAAGTGGATTGTCTTCAGAAAAGCGAAAGAAGAGGGCGTGTCATAACGGTTTCTTTCCGCGCCCCGGGGGAAAGTGTAATGGTGAAAGGGGATGCGTATGAAGCACAAAATAAAGAAAGCGTTTGCTGATGTATTCGGTGAATCGGAGGACCTGCGCATTTTCTTTGCGCCCGGCAGAGTGAATCTCATCGGAGAGCATACGGATTATAACGGGGGCCACGTCTTTCCGTGCGCGCTGACGATCGGTACATATGCAGCCGTCCGGGAGAGAGGGGACAGGCTCGTCAGAATGTACTCTCATCAATTTAAGGAAGCGGGCATAAAGGAATGCAGTCTCGATGATATCCGTTATCAAAAAGAGGACGGGTGGGCCAACTATCCGAAAGGGGTCATGGCGGAATGTCTCGGCAGCGGTTTTTCCCTTCCGCACGGCTTCGATATTGTGTTCTGGGGAAATATCCCGAACGGAGCGGGGCTGTCATCTTCGGCTTCGATTGAACTTGTTACGGCGGTCATTCTCAAGGAATGCCATGAGCTTGAGGCGGATATGCTCGACTTGGTGAAGCTCGCTCAGACGGCGGAAAATTCCTTTATCGGCGTCAGCTGCGGAATAATGGATCAATTCGCCATCGGAATGGGAAAGAAACATCATGCGATTCTGCTGAATTGCGGGACGCTCAGCTTTGAATATACAAAACTCGGGCTGTCGGGGCTGTCGATCGTTATTGCAAATACCAATAAAAAACGAACGCTTGCAGACTCAGGCTATAATACGAGGCTCAAGGAGTGCGGGGGAGCGCTTTGTGATCTTCAGAAGCATCTTTCCGTTCAATCACTGGGAGAGCTGACCCCTTCCGCTTTTGACGCTCATGCGGAGCTGATTCAGAATGAAGTGAACAGACGCCGGGCGAAACACGCCGTCTATGAAAATCACCGCACAATAGAGGCAGCCGACATGTTCAGTAACAATCAGCTTCATCATATCGGTGAATTAATGAGGGATTCTCACCTCTCTTTACGCGATGACTACGAGGTGACGAGTCATGAGCTGGATACACTGGCTGAAGCGGCCTGGCGCCACGGCGGGGTGATCGGATCAAGGATGACGGGAGCCGGTTTCGGCGGCTGTACTGTCAGTATCGTCAAGGACGATGCGGTTTCGGATTTTATTGAAACGGCAGGGGCCCGCTATGAGGAAAAGACAGGGAGAAAAGCTGACTTTTACACGGCGGATGTCGGAGCCGGAGCGAGAGAACTAAAGGGGGATGACGATGGCAATTGAGCGGCATGTGGAACGTTTAATCCGGTACGGATTGCAAAAAGAGCTGATTTCCTATCTTGATATTGAATATACAAGAAACCGTTTATATGAAGCTTTGCATATCACCCATCCGGAAGTTTCAGAACAGAAAGAAAATGAATCGGCGGCATCATTGCCGGACATATTGGCCCCGATTTATGAATGGGCGGCAGAAACGGGCCGGATTGCAGCCGATACAGATACCTATCGCGACCTGCTGAGCGCGAAGATCATGGGCTGCTTTGCCCCGCAGCCGTCCGAGATTGTCCGTCGTTTTGAAGAAACAAAGGCGGTGCACGGGCCGGAGCAGGCGACAAAGGCGTTTTACCGGTTTTCAGAGGATGTGTATTATATCCGTTCGGACAGAATACAGCGGAATGTCGGGTGGACGGCTGAGACGGCTTACGGAAAGCTGGACATCACGATCAACCTTTCAAAACCGGAAAAAGATCCGAAAGCAATTGCCGCTGCCAAAGAGCAGCCTCAATCCGATTATCCGAGATGTGTTCTTTGTAAAGAAAATGTCGGGTACGAGGGGAGGCCGGATCACCCGGCGCGTCAAAACCTTCGTGTCATTCCGGTGATTCTCGGCGATGAGCAGTGGTTTCTGCAATTTTCTCCGTATGTGTATTACCGGGAGCATTGCATCGTTTTGAAAGACCGGCACGAACCGATGAAGATCAGTAAAAAAACGTTTGACCGGCTGCTGTCGTTCGTCAGCCAGTATCCTCACTATTTTCTCGGTTCCAATGCTGATCTGCCGATTGTCGGCGGCAGTATTTTAAGCCACGACCATTTTCAGGGGGGCAATTATGAATTCCCGATGGCGCGGGCGGAGACAGAAAGCCGGTACAGGCTGCCTGACTATCCGAAAACGGTGTTGGGAATTGTGAAGTGGCCGATGTCGGTCATCCGCCTGCAAAGCGAGAGCGCGTCTGAGCTTTCCGGCGTGGCGGATGCCATCCTGCGGGCATGGCGCGGTTATTCCGATGAGGCGGCTGATCTCCTCGCCTATTCAGGAGAAACACCGCACAATACAATTACGCCGATTGCCCGGCGGAGAAACGGTTTATTCGAATTAGATCTCGTCCTCAGAAATAACCGCACCTCTGATGAGCATCCGCTCGGAATTTTTCATCCCCATCAGGAAGTTCATCACCTGAAAAAAGAAAATATCGGACTGATTGAGGTAATGGGGCTTGCGATTCTGCCGGGCCGCCTTGAACAAGAAATGAAATACACGGCTGAAGCGCTGTGCTCACCGAATCCGGAAGCGGTCTTAACGGCAGACCCTTCTGCGGCAGCGCATAAAGATTGGGCGCTCAGTGTGCTGCATAAGCGGAAGATAACGAAAGAAAACGCGGAACAGATTCTGAAAGAGGAAATCGGCCATGCCTTTGCGCGGATACTGGAGCATGCCGGCGTCTTTAAACAGACAGAAGAAGGCAGAGCGGCTTTCCGGCGGTTTATCCGCCATTTGGGCGCTCTACCGGAAAAAAGCCTCATCCCATAAGGGACGAGGCTTTTTTTTATCCTCTGCTTCTGGCGATCAGGCTGAATAAGAATACCACGATCGCAGCTCCGATGATTGCCGGAATGATGGCAAAGCCGGCAAGGTGAGGACCCCATGTGCCGAGCAGTCCGTGCCCGATCCATGCGCCGATCAGACCAGCGATCATTGACCCGATGATTCCTCCGGGCATACTGCCTTTTACAAATAAACTTCCGATCCAGCCGATAATAATAGCGACAATCAGAGATACGATAAAACCCATAAATATCACTTCCTATTTTTTATTTATTTATGCCTATATGTTACCTTCGTTTTGTCCATATTAAACATATGAATGCGTTTTTTATAATGAACATATCAAGGCGCGTTCCGGTCTTTTTTTTCACAATGCGTTGCGTTAAAATGGAAACCGTGTGAAAAGGTGTGAGCAAAGGAAAAAATATTTCTTTTGTAGAATGTTTAACAAAATGAAACTTTTTGTTGACCAGCGTTTTTTATTATGGTAAACCTTTATTTGGTATTATTCGTTCTCACTATCTTTTTTCTCTATATATGCTAAATGATCTAAAACTTTTTATGTTTGATTTGCGCAAGTGGAAAAAGTTCATGCATTTTTTGACGATTTTGTGACATTAGGTCGAAAAAAAGATGAACTTTAGAAAAAAATAAAGCTAATAAGGGCAGATTTTGATAGCATAACAAGGTAGATAGAGAAAAGATTTTGAGAAAGTACATTTCAGATTCACTACATCAATAGGAAGGATGGTGATCTTCTTGTTCAGAGCATTTAAACCGTTACTTTTATTAGCGATGTTGGCTGTTGTTTTCGTACTGGGCGGATGCAGCGACATTTCCGTTTTAGATCCGAAAGGACCTGTAGCAGACCAGCAGAAAGATCTGATTCTCTTGTCAATCGGATTTATGCTGTTCATTGTCGGCGTCGTTTTCGTACTATTTACAATCATTTTAGTGAAATACCGCGACCGCAAAGGCAAAGACAGCGGAAATTACAAGCCCGAGATGCACGGCAACACGTTCTTAGAAGTAGTCTGGACAGTGATCCCAATTTTAATTGTTATTGCACTTTCTGTGCCTACCGTACAGACGATATATTCGTTAGAAAAAGCGCCTGAAGCGACAAAGGATAAAGAGCCTCTTGTTGTTTATGCTACTTCGGTAGACTGGAAATGGGTATTCAGCTACCCTGAGCAGGATATTGAGACGGTTAACTACCTGAACATTCCTGTAGACCGTCCGGTTTTATTTAAAATTTCTTCAGCCGATTCAATGGCATCGCTATGGATTCCTCAGCTTGGGGGACAAAAATACGCGATGGCGGGAATGCTGATGGATCAATACTTACAGGCTGACAAAGTGGGAACATATGAAGGCCGCAACGCGAACTTCACCGGCGAACACTTTGCCGACCAGAAATTCAACGTAAAAGCTGTTACGCAAAAAGACTTTAACAGCTGGGTGAAAAAAGCCCAAAGCGATTCTCCAAAGCTGACGAAAGAGAAGTATGACGAACTGATGCTTCCGGAGAATGTCGGTAAATTAACGTTCTCTTCTACACACTTAAAATACGTTGACCACGGCCAAGATGCCGAATATGCGATGGAGGCGCGAAAACGCCTTGGCTACAAAGCCGTATCACCGCACTCTAAAACAGATGCGTGGGAAAATGTAAAGAAAAACGAATTTAAAGTATCCGACGATAAACAAGATTGAAATTGAACAAGAAAGGAGGAAGCCCGAATGAAATTGAGATGGGATGAATTTTTTGTAACAGGTGACCCATTAATTCTGGGCGCACAAGTTTCCATTGCGCTTTCCACTATCGCTATCATCGTTGTACTCACATACTTCAAAAAGTGGAAATGGCTCTGGTCTGAATGGCTGACGTCTGTAGACCATAAGAAACTTGGAATCATGTACATTATCTCTGCTGTTATCATGCTGTTCCGCGGCGGGGTCGACGGCTTGATGATGCGCGCCCAGTTAGCGCTTCCTAATAACAGTTTTTTAGACTCAAACCACTATAATGAGATCTTTACGACTCACGGTACGATCATGATTATCTTCATGGCGATGCCGTTTTTAATCGGTCTGATCAACGTTGTCGTACCTTTGCAGATCGGTGCGCGCGACGTAGCATTCCCTTACTTGAACAACCTGAGTTTCTGGACGTTCTTCGTAGGTGCGATGCTTTTCAATATTTCTTTCGTTATCGGAGGTTCTCCGAACGCAGGCTGGACGAGTTACATGCCGCTGGCAAGCAACGACATGAGTCCCGGGCCTGGTGAGAACTTCTACCTGCTCGGTCTTCAGATTGCCGGTATCGGTACGCTGATGACGGGTATCAACTTTATGGTGACGATCCTGAAAATGCGTACGAAAGGCATGACGCTGATGCGTATGCCGATGTTCACATGGACGACGCTGATTACAATGGTTATTATCGTATTCGCCTTCCCTGTTTTGACAGTGGCATTGGCGCTGTTATCATTTGACCGTTTGTTCGGCGCTCACTTTTTCACGCTGGAAGCCGGCGGTATGCCGATGCTTTGGGCTAACTTGTTCTGGATTTGGGGACACCCTGAAGTATATATCGTTATCTTACCGGCATTCGGTATTTTCTCTGAAATTATTTCAGCGTTTGCAAGAAAGCAGTTATTCGGTTACAAAGCGATGGTCGGCTCAATTATCGCCATTTCCGTCCTGAGTTTCCTTGTATGGACTCACCACTTCTTCACAATGGGGAACAGTGCGTCCGTTAACTCTTTCTTCTCGATTACAACGATGGCGATTTCGGTTCCGACCGGGGTTAAAATCTTTAACTGGCTCTTTACGATGTATAAAGGCCGGATCAGTTTTACAACACCGATGCTGTGGGCGCTCGCGTTTATTCCGAACTTCGTTGTCGGCGGGGTAACAGGGGTTATGCTTGCGATGGCTGCAGCGGATTATCAATACCATAATACGTACTTCCTCGTATCTCACTTCCACTATGTGCTGATCGCGGGTACGGTATTTGCATGTTTCGCAGGATTTATTTTCTGGTATCCGAAAATGTTCGGTCACAAGCTGAACGAAAGAATCGGAAAATGGTTCTTCTGGATCTTTATGATCGGATTTAATGTATGTTTCTTCCCTCAATACTTCTTGGGGCTGCAAGGTATGCCTCGCCGTATTTACACTTACGGACCGAATGACGGATGGACTGCATTAAACTTTATTTCAACTGTCGGAGCCTTCATGATGGGTGTCGGATTCTTAATCCTTTGCTACAACATCTACTACAGCTTCCGCTACTCTACTCGCGAGATCAGCGGAGATTCATGGGGCGTGGGACGTACGCTTGAGTGGGCGACTTCATCTGCGATTCCGCCGCATTACAACTTTGCGGTGCTTCCTGAAGTGAAATCTCAAGATGCGTACCTGCAATTGAAAGAAGACAAAACGGATATTCATCCGGAAAGCAAGTTCAAGAAAATCCATATGCCGCACAACTCCGGAAGACCGCTTATTATGTCAGTGGCGTTCGGTATTGCAGGCTTCGGACTTGTATTTGAATGGTTCTGGATGGGCATTGTCGGCTTGATCGGCATTCTGCTTTGCATGGTGCTTCGTTCATTTGAATATGACAATGGCTACTATATACCTGTTGAAGAAATAAAAGAGACGGAAAGAAAGATTTCCGAATAAAGGAGGCGTGATTTATGGAACATGCAGAACACGGCAATTCTAACGCGCCTATGGAATATCAATCTGAAACCGGCAGACTCAATATTCTCGGGTTTTGGATCTTTTTAGGGGCAGAGATTGTGTTGTTCTCAACACTATTTGCAACCTTCTTCGTTCTTCAAAGAAGAACAGCAGGAGGAGTCTTACCGGCTGAATTATTTGAAGTGAAGCTTGTCATGATCATGACATTCCTGCTTCTGATCAGCAGTTTCACCTGCGGGATCGCTGTTCATGAAATGCGTCGCGGAAGTTTAAAAGGCGTCGTCATTTGGACGATCATTACGCTTCTTCTTGGCGCGGGCTTCGTCGGATGTGAGCTTAACGAGTTCATCCACTATGTACATGAAGGAGCATCTCTCGGTACAAGTGCTTTCTGGTCTGGATTCTTCGTCCTTCTGGGAACGCACGGAACGCACGTAACGATCGGTATCTTCTGGATTGCCGGCATCTTACTGCAATTGAAGAAACGCGGATTAACGCCGCAGACGTCTTCAAAAATCTTTATCTCAAGTTTATACTGGCACTTCTTAGACGTTGTTTGGATCTTCATCTTTACAGGCGTCTATCTCATCGGATTGGGGGGACTATAATATGGCAAACAAATCTGCTGAACACAGCCACTTTCCGTGGAAGCATATCGTAGGTTTTGCGTTGTCTATTATTCTGACCCTGCTGGCCCTTTGGGTTGCAGTATATACGGATTTAAGCTCATCAGCAAAACTCTGGATCATTTTCGGATTCGCATTTATCCAAGCCGGTCTTCAGCTTCTCATGTTCATGCACATGACAGAAAGCGAAAACGGCGGAATTCAAGTCGGAAACACGCTCTTCGGATTTTTCGGAGCGATTGTTATCATCCTTGGTTCCATCTGGATCTTTGCGGCGCACTACCATCACGGTGACCATATGGATGGAAACCCTCCTGGCGGTGCGAAGCATCATTCCGAACATCAGGAATAAAAAGAAACCCTCTTCGTTCAGGCGAAGAGGGTTTTTTGTGCCTTTATTGGCTTCTTCTCCGGCGCAGGCGCGGAAGGCCGTAAATGATAAAGGCGGCGATATGGGCAACGATGACGTTGACGGCAAACAGGATGATCATGAGTGTGTGGCCGAGAGGGGATAGGCTGCTGGTTGCGTAAAAGTAGAAGAAAACCCACATGAGAATAATTGGCGGTATGGCCGAAAGAGCGACTTTTTTGTTATCCAGCCAGATAAAGAGGGGTGTTGCGCTCGCGACCAGTAAATAAGCAAAAAACATGTCCATCTTACATGTCTCCTTTCATTTTATGGGAGCGTTTCCAAAATGAAATACAGAGAATGAAATGTGTCTGTTTTGTGGTCGTTTTTTGAACATTTTGTTACAATTATTATACCATGTTTTCCAATTTTTGATACCGCTTTTTCGAGAAATGTATTGCAACTATTGCCTCATTTTTGGATAGGTACAAGAAACCGGAAAGGCCAAATACCCTGTCACATTTCCGGACAATGGAATGGCGCAGGCTGTGAACCTTTGCTATGGTCAAAGAAAATATGCACAGCAAGGGTGGTTTGAAGTGGACGTAAGGAAAGAAGATGTCACAGCGCCGGATGTCTTTGCGCTTTTGCAGGATCATCTGAAGAGCATGACCATGCATTCTCCTCCGGAAAGTATACATGCGCTCAATGCGGACCGGCTGCGTCAGCCTGACGTTACGTTTTGGAGTGCGAGGGGAAACGGCATCCTGCTCGGCTGCGGTGCCTTAAAGGAGCTAAACAGCCGGCACGGTGAGATCAAATCAATGAAAACCTCTCCGCATCATGTCAGAAAAGGCGTTGCCAACCGGATCCTCCGCCATATGCTTGAAGAAGCAAGGCGGCGGGGCTATCAGCGGATCAGCTTGGAAACCGGTTCTATGGAGGCTTTTCTCCCCGCCAGACGCCTGTATGAAAAAGCCGGGTTTCAATATTGTGATCCGTTTGCACATTATAAAGAGGACCCGAACAGCTTGTTTATGACGTTAAACATAAGCTGAAACCCCTTTTCTGACGAGAAGGGGTTTTTTATCGGAAAAGTTTCATCATGACCGAAACATTTCCTTTTCTGACACGTCATATGTCGTGTAGTCCCCAAACCGTAAAAAATAAAAAGGAAGCAACCTCATCATGTTTTCTTGAACGGTGTTCATGTATAATAAACAATAGTGACTTCCGATGAAAATGTAAGGCGGGATAGAATGAGTCGATATAAGAAACAGCAAAATCCCTATTATCAGGGGGATTTGATTTTTATATTTGGTGTGTTTTTAATAATTAGTGTTGCGGCGATTTATGCGGCCGGACAGTTCGGGCAGTACGGAAGTGATGCCTGGATAAGACAGATCGTCTTTTATGTCATCGGAGCCGGTCTCATGGTCAGTATCATGTATTTTGATTTAGAGCAGCTTGAAAAACTGAGTCTGTACGTATTGATTGCCGGCGTGCTGTCGCTGCTCCTTTTGCGTGTGGCGCCGGAATCCATCGCGCCGATTAAAAACGGAGCGAAAAGCTGGTTTAAAATCGGCAGCTTCACTCTTCAACCTTCAGAGTTTACGAAAATAGGAATTATGATGATGGTCGCGTCCATTATATCGAAGGCGGGCCCGAAGGATCAAAGGTCACTTCGGGAAGATGTGAATCTGCTTTTGAAAATTGCGGCATGGACGGTTATTCCGATCGGGATGATCGTTTTGCAGGATGCCGGAACGGGTGCGATCTGTCTGTTTATCGTTATGGTGATGGTGTTTATGTCGGGTGTAAACTGGAAGCTGATCACCATTATCGGCGGTTCGGCCGCACTTGTGCTTGGCCTTTTCTTAGTTCTCGTGATTGAATTTCCCCATGTGGCGAATTCAATCGGCATTGCGGATTATCAAATTAACCGGATTACATCGTGGATGTCTGACTCCAGTGCGGCAACGACTCAGGCAGAGAGCGATAAAAGCTGGCAGGTGGATCAGGCCGTTATGGCGATCGGATCGGGCGGCATTACCGGAAACGGCGTTCATAATCTGAAGGTGTACGTACCTGAGGGACAGACCGACTTTATCTTTGCGATTTTGGGTGAAAGTTTTGGATTTTTAGGCTGCGCCATTGCGGTTGTCATGTTTTTCTTTTTAATTTACAGACTTGTGGTGCTGATTGACCGCTTGCATGCGTTTAACCGATTTGGCGCGTTTTTTTGCGTAGGATTTACTGCACTTATCGTGATTCACACCTTCCAGAACATCGGGATGAATATCGGCATTATGCCGGTTACCGGTATTCCGCTGCTGTTTGTCAGCTATGGGGGGAGCTCGGTGCTTTCTACATTAATCAGCTTCGGGATCGTATATAACGCAAGTGTGCAGCTGACGAAATATAAAAGCTACCTGTTCAATTCTTAATGTGAGACGGCTCGTTTTTCGGGCTGTCTTTTTTTGTTTAGAGCATTTCGCTTTTGACATGATTCCCTTTCGGATATGATATAGAGAGAAGGAGGCTTTTATATGAACAATACCATTGAAACCATACTTAATCATCGGTCGATCCGATCATTTACTGACGAGCTTCTGACAGCAGAAGAGATAGATACATTAGTGAAAAGCGCCCAGGCGGCGTCAACGTCCAGTTACGTGCAGGCTTACTCCATCATCGGCGTAACCGATAAGGAGAAAAAGCGGAAGCTGGCGGCACTGGCCGGAAACCAGCCTTACGTCGAAAATAACGGGCACTTGTTTGTGTTTTGCGCTGATTTGTACCGCCATAAAAAACTTGCTGAGGAAAAAGGCGAAAACATTACCGAGCTTCTTGAGAATACAGAAATGTTTATGGTCAGCGTCATTGATGCCGCACTTGCCGCACAAAACGTAAGTGTTGCCGCGGAATCAATGGGACTTGGCATTTGTTATATCGGAGGCATTCGAAATGAACTTGATCAGGTGACAGAAGTGCTTGGTACACCTGACCATGTGCTGCCGCTGTTCGGCTTGGTAGTCGGTCATCCCGCTCATCCGTCCGGTCAAAAGCCGCGCCTGCCGAAACAAGCCGTATATCATGAAAACACGTACGATACGAATGAAGAACACTTCCGCAGTTATATGAAGGAATATGATGAAACCATTTCCGCTTATTATGATAAACGGACAAACGGCAAGCGGGTTGAAACGTGGTCTGATCAAATCCTGCAGTTCATGAAACAAAAACCGAGAACCTATTTAAATCAATATGTAAAAGATAAAGGTTTTCAAAAGAATTAAGAAAAAACCTCTCCTGACCGGGAGAGGTTTTTATGTTTCACGTGTAACATATTTCGACAAAATGGAACAAGGTATATAAATGTTTATCATCAGGGATGCTTATAAGCATACAGAAAGAAAAAACGGCTTAGCAGTGGTACGATGTTGATGAGGTGACAGTGATGATTTCATTAAGCATATTAGATCAATCTCCTGTATCAGAAGGGAGTTCCGCGGAAAGCGCGCTGCGGAATACAGTAAGACTGGCGCAGGAGGCGGAAAAGCTTGGATATAAGAGGTTTTGGGTGTCAGAGCATCATTTTTCAGAGCGGTTGGCGGGTTCAAGCCCTGAAGTGCTGATCAGCCATATTGCGGCGAAAACGAATGAGATTCGTGTAGGCTCGGGCGGTGTCATGCTTCCGCATTACAGCGCATATAAGGTGGCGGAGAATTTCCGCGTGCTCGAAGGGTTGACGCCGGGCAGAATCGATCTCGGATTAGGGAGAGCGCCGGGCGGAATGCCGATCGCATCATGGGCGCTGAATGACGGCGGGAAGCGTAACGCTGATCAATATCCGCAGCAGCTTCGTGAGCTGGCGATGTATTTGCATGATGCAGCTGATGACAATCACCGTTTTCCGAATCTGACCGCATCACCCCTTATTAAGACTGCGCCGGAAGTCTGGCTTCTCGGTTCTTCGGGGGAAAGCGCGCTTCTGAGCGCAGAAATGGGAGCAGGCTATATGTTTGCCCATTTTATTAATGGTGAAGGCGGAGAAAGCACGACAGCACAATATAAGCGCAGATTTAAATCTTCAGTATTAGGAAAAGAACCAAAAACAGCCGTGGCGGTGTTTGTGCTGTGCGCGGACACGGAGGAGAAAGCGGAGGAACTCGCGGCCGTCATGGATTATACGCTGCTTGCGGGT
This sequence comes from Bacillus sp. NEAU-CP5, assembly GCF_026420705.1. Taxonomy (NCBI): domain Bacteria; kingdom Bacillati; phylum Bacillota; class Bacilli; order Caryophanales; family Bacillaceae; genus Bacillus; species Bacillus sp. NEAU-CP5. The sequence goes on from NZ_JAPMOV010000004.1 coordinate 300,720, forward strand.
GAACAGGGGATTCCGCTTCACGGCGTACCGTCTTACGAAACCGTCCGCGGCAATACGTACACACCGTATGAACAAAGACGAATTGCCGATAATCGGAATCGAATGATCATCGGAACGAAGCAACAAGTGAAAGAACAGATTCTGGCTCTCAGTAAAGCATACGGAACGGAAGAAGTGATGGCTGTGACCATTACTCATCACTTTGAAGATAAACTTCAGTCATACCGGCTGCTTCGTGAAGCTTTTGCCGAATGATCAGAAAGAAACCCTGCTGATGCTCCAGCAGGGTTGTTCGGTTATTCAATGATAAAAGGTTTTTCAGTCAGCACCTGGCTTGATTTCCCTTTGTTCGCGGCATAGGCCAGCATATAATATTCTCCTGCCGGCAGTGCGGTGTCAGCATTGACTTTGCCGTTCCAGTCGAAATATTGATAGCCTTTATCCTGCTTTTTGTAGATGCCGGCTTGGCCGACAAAGTCAAGATTGCTGTCATATACAAGGAAGGCAAGCTCTTCGGCTCCCGCCGGAAGATAGGTTTCAATTTGGTAGGTTCCCTGCGTTGTGCCGTCCTGCACGTCGATTGACGTCACGCGCGGATAGTCCGGCTCTTTTACAATCAGCAGCGTCGGCACTTTTGCGACTGTTTTTCCGCCTTCACGCACTGTGACGGTTCCCTCATAGGTGCCTGCCTTTACTTTTTTGGCATTGACCTTTACTTTCGCATTGACCTTTCCGGTTTGATGAGCGGGGATCACGACCCGGTCTGTGCCCGAAACGGTAATGCCCGTGCCGTTGAAAGAGTACTCGAGCTGATATGATTTTCTGATGGACGATTGATTTTCAATCGTAAAGGTTTCTTTTTTCGTTTCATTGCCTTTGTCTTTCATAAACGTTCCGTAAGAATAACTTCCCGGGGCGACAAGGGAGTCTGCTTTGATCGCCTTCATGATTCTGATGCTTCCGGCGCCTTGCGCATTATGCGGGTATACGTCACCGTCCGCGTCCGTTAAGGTTTCCGCCGTGTTCATGAGAGCGGCTTTTATTTGTTCCGGGCTCCATTTCGGTTTAGCCTGCTTGATGACGGCAGCTGCGCCGGCTACATGCGGGGAAGCCATGCTCGTTCCCTGCTTCGATCCGTAGCCGTACGGGTCGGCCGGATCATGGGTCGGAATGGTGCTGACGATGTTTACGCCGGGAGCGGAGACGTCAGGTTTAATCATCCACGTGTCCATAACCGGACCGCGTGACGAAAAGTCTGCCATTTGTTCAGTGAGCGATTTAGCCACGGATAAATTGAATGTCGCTTTTGTGCCGCCCGCTTTTAATTGGCTGACGAGTTTTTCGCCGTCTTCTGATGAAAGCTTAATCGTCGGCACGGACATGCCCGGTACGTTGGCTTCAATTTCTCCCGGGGCATTGTTATACACAACCATACCGATCGCGCCCGCTTTTTTGGCGTTGTCTGCTTTATCCACAAAGGCGATGCTGCCCCGTTTGACGACCGCGACTTTTCCTTTCAGATCTTTGCCTTCAAAATCCTTTTGCTCGCCGATACCCGCCTCTATGAGCTCTGTTTCTTTTTTATTCAGTGCTTTTATGTCATCTTCTTTGTTGTAGCCCATTACTTTCGCTGAGGAATAGGAACCGAAGGACACGGCGTACTCGTTCAGCGGCAGCTGGGTCGCTCCGACGGAGATGGCTTCTCTGGACGTTCCCGGAGAGCCGACGGTCCAATTGTTCGGCCCGCTGTTTCCGTTTGATGTAACGGCCGTGACGCCTTCTGACATCGCCCAGTCAAGCGCCGTGCTTGTCGCCCAGTCTGGGTTATTCACAGAATTGCCGAGAGAAAGGTTCATGACATCCGCTCCGTCCTGTACGGCGCGTTCGATGCCGGCGATGACGTTCTCCGTTGTTCCGCTTCCGCCCGGACCGAGCACACGGTAGGCAAGGAGTGTAGCATCCGGCGCGACGCCTTTGATCGTTCCGTTTGCCGCTACCGTGCCCGCGACATGGGTTCCGTGGTCAGTCGACGCGCCTCTCGGATCACCGGACGGTGTTTCTTCAGGATCGTAGTCGTTATCCACAAAATCGTATCCTTTATATTGTCCGAAATTTTTCTTTAAGTCAGGGTGTTTATATTCGACACCGGTGTCAATAATGGCAACCTTGACGCCTTTACCCGTATAGCCGAGCTTCCACGCGTCATTTGCCCCTATATAAGGCGCGCTGTCATCCATCTGCGGAGACACGGCATCCTTAGATAGGGTGATGTCTTTATCTTTGAGCTGATCGGTATGATAGGTGACATTCGGATAAACCGCTTTGACATCCTGATCACTCAGCAGTTTTGGGATTTCATTTGCCGGGAGTTTCATGGAGAAGCCGGAAAACACTTGCTCATATTCCCTGTTGATTTTTCCGTGTTTAATGGTTTTGAGCGCTTTCTTTTTCACTTTTGAGCGTTCGCTTTTCAGCCTGCTCTTTGTCTGTGCTTTGCCGAGTTCCTTTGCTTCCGCCAGTGACTTTTCCTTCAGCTCCACGATGACTGTCGTTTGTTTTCCGGTGGTCATATCAATGTCACCGAACACCTCAGCCTTCTCAAGATCAGGAGTTTGCGGTTTTGAAGCCGGCGCAGCCTGTGAACTTGTGGATAAGGTAAAGGATAAGACAAAAGCCGGAAGCAGATAACGGATGATTCCTTTTTTCAATCGTGTTTCCCCCTTTTTCTTTATCTAAATTAGAAATCTAGTATATATTTCTTGAAAATTCAAAATAATCCTTGTGACATATGACTCATTTATGGAAATTGGTCTGTGAATAAGGAGGGAGTTATACACAGAATCCTGTGTATAACTGAATAAATTTGTGTATATATATTGTTGGGAACGAGTGTTCCTATACAAAATATAGATCGAATTTGTGGATATGTGGATATACCCTGTGTTTAAGCTGTGCTTAACCAAGGGATAAGGTGTGTATAACTTTTTTTATCGGCTTTTCCATTTTTCAGGTCATTTCCATCAGCTTTCAACAAAACTTCTGAAAACTAGTTTGTTTTTTCACTCATATTGTGACAAACAATTCGCCCGGCCGCGTCTATCATAGAGTCATAGGGTTGCTAGACCCGCTAGTTTTTAGCGGAGAAGGATCGGCCGCCTTTTCCGTTAAAGCGGAGAGAAAAACAGGCCTGCGAACAAGCTGTCTGTCAAAAAGAAGCGGAGGGATGATTTGCAATGAAACGTTTGCTAGTATCTTTACGGGTGTGGATGGTCTTTCTGATGAATTGGATGGCGCCGGGTAACGGAAGATATCCATTAGCCGCCGTGTACGGAAACCAAGCGGCTTATCATAAGAAAGCGAAGCGGACGGCTGGGGCTTTTTCGTTTGTGAGCCGTGTCCGATCGGCGGATTTGACCGATGAAACGAAATCGGCCCGCGGCAGGCTGGATAAAAACCGATGGATGCCTGTCCGCAAAGAATTGCCGAAACGGGAGCGCGCGGGTCCGGCACCTTTACATCATATGAAAAAGAGGGTACAATCCCACTAAACATATGAACGGGAGCGAACCTCTTGAGAATAGACAAAGTATTAAATAACAATGCGGCGTTAATAAAAGAAGACGGACGGGAAAAGATCGTAATGGGTCCCGGAATCGCTTTTCAAAAGAGAAAAAATGATGTGATTCAAAAACATAAAATTGAAAAAATATTTGTCGTGCACGACGAAAATGAAAAGTTCAAACAAGTGTTAGAAACGCTTCCCGAAGAGCATATAGAGGCGGCTGAAGATATCATCAGCCATGCGGAGGGAGAGCTTGCGGCACCTTTGAGCGATCACATCCACATTGCGCTGGCGGACCATTTATCCTTTGCGATCGAAAGGATTCAAAACGGCCTTCAGGTGCATAACCGATTGCTTCATGAAATTAAGGCGCTTTATAAAAAAGAATATGAGATCGGCCGCTGGGCGGTTGAACACGTGAAACAAACCCTCGGTATATCATTGCCTGATGATGAGGCGGGGTATATCGCGCTTCATATCCACACTGCCAAGGCGGATGCCAAAAGCATGTATTCGGCGATGAAGCATACAACCATGATCAAAGAAATGATCGAAAAGATCGAATCCTTTTTCGAACAGAAGGTGGATGAAGACAGTATTTCCTATCAGCGCCTCGTCACGCACTTACGGTATGCGGTCAGCCGGTTGGACTCAAATGAAGCACTCCATTCCATGGACGAGGAGATGCTTTATTTCATCCAAAAAAAGTATCCGTTTGCTTATCGGTGTGCGCTTGAACTGGCGGCGTTTTTAAAAACTGAATATGATTTGGAGCTGCCGGAATCCGAGGCCGGCTATATCACGCTGCATGTCCAGCGTCTGCAAAAAAACCCGGAATAACGCGTCTGTTTCGAGAAACAGACTTTTTTTTTGAAAACATATTGACGAAAGCGCTATCATGGAATAGAATGAAAGCGCATTAAAAAACTGAATCCGGCGGGATTGTGACTGGTAATGCAGGCAAGACCTAAAATTTGCGTACATGAAAAAGGGATTATGCTGACCTTTTTCGTTGGCGAATTTTAGGTCTTTTTTGATTTTAGAAAGGGGGATACATCATGAATTATCAAGAAACGGCAAAACAGCTTATCAAACATATCGGAGGGGAATCAAATGTCATCAGCGCGACACATTGCGCGACGCGGCTCAGGCTCGTCATTCAAGATGAACAGAAGATCAGCCAGGCCGGCATTGAAGAAATAGAAGGCGTAAAAGGGGCTTTCAGCAGCTCGGGGCAATATCAGATTATATTCGGCACCGGCCTCGTGAATAAAGTGTATGACGCTTTTTCAAAAGAAGCCGATTTGGGGCGGGAAGATCGTGAGACACATCAGGACGCAGCGAAAAAAAAGCTGAATCCGGCCGCAAGATTTGCGAAGACACTGTCTAACATATTCGTTCCCATCATTCCGGCTATCGTGGCAAGCGGACTTTTAATGGGGCTGCTTGGCATGATGAAGGCTTTTCACTGGGTGTCTGAACAATCATCGCTGTTTAAGCTTTTAGACATGTTTTCAAGCGCGGCGTTTATCTTCCTGCCCGTATTCATCGGGTTCAGCGCGGCGAAGGAATTTGGCGGTAATGCCTATCTCGGTGCCGTGCTCGGGGGAATTATGATCCATCCGGCGCTTTTGAATCCGTGGGGGCTTGCGGATGCATCGCCTGATTTTATGCAGCTCTTCGGCTTCGACATTGCGCTGCTCGGCTACCAAGGGACGGTCATCCCCGTACTGTTAGCCGTTTACATTATGAGCAAAGTGGAAAAGGGCACGAGAAAAATTGTGCCTCACGCATTCGATTTATTGGTCACGCCGTTTGTCACGGTGATTGTCACAGGATTTATTACCTTTATCGCAATCGGTCCGCTTGGCAGGGCGATCGGATCAGGCATTACCGTCTCGCTGACATATGTATATGATCATGCGGGCATTGTTGCCGGACTGCTTTTCGGCGGTCTTTATCCGCTTATTGTGCTTACCGGTGTGCATCACAGCTTTCATGCGATTGAGGCCGGCCTCATCGCTGATTTGGGCAGAAACTATATCCTTCCTATCTGGTCGATGGCGAATGTCGCTCAGGGCGCGGCGGGACTGGCTGTATTTTTCCTGACGAAAAAAGCGAAAATGAAAGAAATCGCTCTGCCAGCCGCATTCTCCGCTTTTCTCGGCGTAACCGAACCAGTCATTTTCGGTGTGAACCTAAGGTACCGTAAGCCGTTTATCGCGGGAATGATCGGCGGAGCGCTGGGAGGAGCCTATGTCGTGGTGACCGGCGTCGCCGCCAATGCCTACGGTCTGACCGGAATTCCGATGATTGCCATCACGGCTCCGCTCGGTTTAGGAAATCTTATAAACTATCTGATCGGAATGGGCATCGCCTCTGTCTCGGCGTTTATTGCCGCTTATATTATGGGAGCTAAAGAAAAGGAGGCCGTCAAATGAGGACACCGGATCAAGAGCTGCGCCTGCAGGCTGAGGAAGCGAAAAAGAAGCGGGGAGAAACAGCCGCGTCAGATCCATACCGCCAGAACTATCATATTATGGCGCCGGTCGGGCTTTTAAATGATCCGAACGGCGTGATCCAATGGAACGGCGTATATCACTTGTTTTTTCAATGGCAGCCATTTCATACGGGGCATGGCGCGAAATTTTGGGCGCATGTGACGACGAAGGATTTCGTTGAGTGGAAAGAGGAAGAAATCGCGCTTGCGCCGGGTGAGTGGTATGACAAAAACGGCTGTTATTCCGGAAGCGCCATCGAAAAAGACGGGCGGCTCTGCCTGATGTACACAGGCAATGTCCGTGACGAAGAAGGCAATCGGGAAACGTATCAATGCCTCGCCGTATCCGAAGACGGGATCGTATTTGAAAAAAAAGGAGTCGTCGCGCGTCTCCCGGAAGGCTATACCGCTCATTTCCGTGATCCGAAGGTGTGGAAGAAAGACGGAGCGTATTACATGGTGCTCGGCGCGCAGACAGAAAAGCTCACCGGAAGCGCTGTATTGTTTACATCAGAGAACTTGACGGATTGGACGTTTCTCGGTGCGATTGCGGGGGCGGACTCCGGCGGTCTCGGGTCATTCGGCTATATGTGGGAATGTCCCGACCTGTTTTCCCTTGACGGAACCGACGTGCTGCTCGTATGTCCGCAGGGGCTTGAAGCCGACGGGATAAAATATCATAACAGCCACCAGGCGGGCTATTTCCTCGGCAGGCTGCATACAGAGCCGCCAGAGTTTAAGCACGGTGAATTTACGGAGCTTGACAGAGGATTTGATTTTTATGCGGCGCAGACGCTGGAAGATGATAAGGGACGGAGAATTCTGTTCGCGTGGATGGGCGTTCCGGATCAGCATGAGGACAAACATCCGACACATGCGTATCACTGGATTCACTGCTTAACGATGCCGAGACAGCTGTCACTGTCCAACGGCAGAATCATACAGCGCCCGCTCCCGGAAATGAAATCACGCCGCACGGATGAACAAAAGCGCCGGCTTCAATTGAATTGCTCGTCTGTAAGCCTCCCGGTGAAAGATGCGTCCCGGGCTGAAGTGCTGCTGGAAGACATCACTTGCGAATCCGGTTTTGAAATCTCAATTCGGGGCGCAGCCCGGTTTATATTTCATCAGGAAGAGGGACTGGCTGTGCTGGAACGCACCGCTTTCAGCGGAGAAGAAAAAGAAACGAGAAGCTGCGCCATCAGCGAGGTGCATTCCGTGCAGCTCTTTCTGGATGCATCCTCGATTGAATTGTTTTTGAATGATGGAGAAGAGGTATTCAGCGCCAGATATTTTCCTTTCCCGGGAAATGATGACGTAACCGTCACTTCGGTAGGAAAAACGGAAATAAATGGCTCAATTTGGACACTTTTGTAGAAAATCGTTCTTTTTTCTTATGTGAAACCTATGCCATCTGTGCTATTCTTCAAACGAAAGCCTATGATTCCAGGAATAAAAGGAGTTGTTTTCTCAGTTTTGAAAAATCAGAAGATGACGCCGAAATGTTTACTTGTCAAAGCCGCAGAGCAAGTGGAAGATAAGCGGGAAGAATATAAAGAAGTATTGCTTCAGCTGAATCGCATGCTCAAGAGAGCTGAGCCGCACAATGAATGGAGTGATCGGCTAATGCATACATATGAACAGATGAAGGAATATGCGCTATTTGTGCAGTCTATTGAGATGTTTTTGCGGTCATCCGCGAAAAAAATGAAATAATCCCCCTCGATCATGAGGGGGATATTTATTTTATTTTCCGCTAAGGCGCATCGCCGAATGTTTAGTCGGTCCGATGTATTGGTTCAGCGGGAAGGATTCTTTGATTGCCGCGGTGATAAATTCTTTTGCCGCATAGATGGCTTCCTTCACTTCAGCGCCTTTGGCCAGTTCTGCCGTCACGGCGGCGGAGAATGTGCATCCGGCTCCGTGCGTGTAAGGTGTATCAATCATTTCGCTTTCTAATACTTCCGCGGTTTCTCCGTCATACAGCACGTCGATCGCTTTTTCATGTTTCAATTTGCCTCCGCCTGTAATCAATACATATTTCGCGCCGAGTTCGTGAATTTTCTTGGCCGCTTCTTTCATGTCTTCCACTGTTTTTAATTCATCCATACCGCTCAGCTGGCTTGCTTCAAACAGGTTTGGCGTGATGACGGTTGCCAGCGGGGCCAATTGGGTGCGAAGCGCTTCGGCATGCTCCGGATACAGCACTTCGTTCGCTCCTTTACAGACCATGACAGGATCGATAACGACATTCTTCAGCTGTTTTTCTTTAATCGTTTTCGCCGCAAGCTCTATGATCTCCACGGTAGGGAGCATTCCCGTTTTCATGGCGTCTACGCCGATTCCGTCAACAATCGTCGCCAGCTGTGCGCGAATCGTATCGGCATCGATCGGAAATACTTGATGATCCCAGCTGTTCTCCGGATCCATCGCTACGATCACGGTCAAAGCCGTCATTCCGTATACGTTTTTTTCTTGAAATGTTTTTAAATCGGCCTGAATTCCCGCGCCGCCGCTGGAATCAGAACCGGCAATAGTAAGTGCTTTGTGCATTGACATATCAATGGCCTCCATCAGTGTTTTATATCTCATTATAGTTAGATTTTCTTCCGATCACAATACGGAAGGCTTGGAGGAATGATTTGACAGCCGCGGGGGATGTGCGTACAATACCTACATAAGAATACTAGGTAAGGGTGAGAAAATAAATGCTCAACAGGGAGCTTGTAAAGGGAAGCACGGTCATTCTGGTGCTGACGCTGCTGAATGAACGGCCCATGTACGGGTATGAACTTGTGAAAGAAATGGAGAAAAGAAGCGGGAATGAACTGCAAATGAAGGAAGGCACGCTGTACCCATCGCTTCATAAGCTTGAACGACAAAGCTATATTTCTTCTTACTGGGAAAAGCAGACCAAAGGGCCGGACCGAAAATATTACCGGATCACCGATGAAGGAAAGACCATTCTAGCCGAACGGACGAAGGAATGGAATCTGTTCTCTGCTCTGATGGACCGGATGCTGAAGCGGGGCGGGCAGAATGGATAAAGACCTTTATGTGCAGGAAATCAGAAAAGGGCTCGAGGGCAAGTCCGGAAGCCGTGAATTATTAAAAGAAATCGAAAGCCATATTCATCATGCCATTTGTGATCATCTGGAAAAAGGCAAAACTGAAAGCGAAGCGATGGCGCTTATTCTGCGGGAAGTGGGGACTCCGTCTGAGATTATCTCTGCTTTTCAAAAAGCTTCGGCGATGCCCGCGCGGACTTTTATGCTCTTTTATCTGTTCTGCAACTGCGGTCTTTTTGTGATGGGGGCGATGATTACGATGATGCACGCGTGGCGGATTCATCCCGCTGTTGACGCGCTGTGGAAAGGGATTTCCGTGTCAGTATGGCTGATTATGATCAGTTATGTGCTGTATTGGTTCCAGACGGTATGGGCTTCAATGGTGCCGAATCTATGTTTTATGTTTGTCTTTTTGTTCAATCTGGTTCCGGCTGGGCTGTTTCCTTCGGCGGTCACACCGAGTTTTGCGGCAGTATGCGCCGTTGTGACGGTATGTTTTCCGTTTTGCGGCAAAATAGGTTTTTACGCAGGCAGGCAGAGGCTTGCCTGATCTTTTTCACTATATACATAGGTAATCTATATAGGGGTGTTGAAATGAGATTAGGTTCGTGGATGTACGGCGCGTGCGCCCAAATAGCCGTTACCGTATTTACCGTCTGCGGCTTGGTTCTTGCATTGCCCGTTGTAAGTCTTTTTATTATGGTTCTGAATGGGATGCAGGACGCTATTTTTGTTGTTTTCAGTATTTTGCTTCTTCTATTGTTTTATGCGCTGGGATGGATTTGGGCCGTTTCGTTTGCGCGTGAGTGGAAGGTGAAACTTTTCGAGCTGCAGATCAGTTCGCTCATTCCGCTGGCGGGTATATTATACTTGTACATTGACAGCGGGGTGAGTATACCGGAACTGATTCATGATTGGGATGAGGATGGATGTGCGCTTGTCCCGCCGGCTTTTGTCTGCTTGTGCACATGCTATGCGATGGTGTTGGTGCCTGTTTATCAATCAAAACTTTGGAACGCCATGGAGGCGGGCAGATTTAATGCCAAGGCGGTATGCACTGTTTGGGGAGACCTTCTGATCATTCTCGTTTTGCTGGCGGGCATGACCTGGATTTGTTTCTGAATGGGCCGAAATCAAAAATCCCCCCTGATCTCTCCGCCGCTTTATGTTTTAATAGAACATGAGAAAAAGCAGAAGGAGCGGGTCATGAATATATCAATTGTCATAGTCACGTATAACCGGATTCCGGCTTTGTGTGAGCTGCTGGAGTCGATTTCCATGCAGACCATAAAGCCTTATGAAGTGATCATTGTAAATGATGCCGGGGAATCGGTCGAACAAGCGAAGCAGCTGTACAGCGATCTGCCGATTCAGATTATTGATTTAGAACAGAATGCCGGACATGTGGAAGCGCGGAACGCAGGTGTGAAAAAAGCGTCGGGTGATTATATCATGCTGTCCGATGATGATGATTTCATTACGCCGGGCCATTTGGAAAGAATGGCGGCTGCACTTGCTGATGCGGATTTTGTCCATTCTGACGCGGAAATTGTGTCATTTGAAGAACGGGGCGGCACGAGATACCCGGTGTCACGGAAGCCGTTCGCTTATACGGCGGATTATGCGGATATGCGGGTATTTTCCACGTACGTTCCGTCAGGCAGCATGTACAGGCGTTCTCTGCATGACACGTTAGGGTATTTTGATCCGGATGTCCATAATTATTGGGACTGGGACTTCTATTTGCGCGCCGCAAAACAGCACCGTGTGAAGCGTGTTCCTTGCGCGAGCGTCATATATGCGTTTTTTGAGGGAGGCGGCAATCAGTCCGCGGATCTCGGCGGCAAACGGAAGCGGTACTTAGACCGGTTAAGCGAAAAGCACGGGCTTGGGGAGCTCCCGACGAAAAACTTCGCGGTTCTTCTTGAAGAGCCGGACATGAAGAGGCGGGAGGCGCCGACTGACATTGTGTGGGACGGAAAGCCCGTCCATTCAAGACTGCAAAATTCATAGGGGGGACGGACAGTTTGAAACAGCTTTTAAAAGACAGCTGGTGGAATCAGCTGAAAGATGAATTTGACAAACCGTATTATCAAGAGCTGAGAGAAATGCTGAAACAAGAATACAGCAGCCAAACGATTTATCCTGACAGCCATGATATTTTTAACGCCTTGCATTATACGCCCTATGAGGATGTAAAAGCGGTCATTCTCGGACAGGACCCGTATCATGGGCCAGGACAGGCGCACGGGCTTAGTTTTTCCGTTCAGCCCGGGGTCAGACAGCCGCCGTCTTTGAAAAATATTTTCATAGAGCTTCAGGACGATATCGGCTGCTCCGTACCGAACCACGGATCGCTCGTCAGCTGGGCGAAGCAGGGAGTGCTTTTGTTAAACACAGTGCTTACGGTTCGCCGCGGTCAGGCCAATTCCCACAAAGGCAAGGGATGGGAGCGGCTCACTGACCGCATCATTGATGTGGTGAATGAAAGAGAGAAGCCGATTGTCTTTATCCTGTGGGGGCGTCACGCGCAGATGAAAAAAGAGCGCATTGACACATCGAAACACATTATTATTGAATCGACTCATCCGAGCCCGTTTTCGGCAAGGAACGGTTTTTTCGGGAGCAGACCGTTTTCCCGTACAAACGCCGCCCTTGAAAAAATGGGGGAGCAGCCGATCGATTGGTGCATCCCCGACCTGCCGCAATAAACGGTTTTTTTGAGGCGCTTCCGCCCGGCGGAAAGCGCCTTTTTTGGCGTTCAGGGCGATATTGCCGTCAGAAAACAAACTCAATTCTGCGATTCGCTCAGAAATTTGATAAAATGCAGGAAGAAGACAAATTACTGCTGGAGGATTTACTCATGAACATACATATCTCTGCTTTGATTCAGAAGATGGAAGAAGAACTGAGGCAGGCGAAAACGGCGACCCGCACCGAGGAGGTCAAAATGCACGCGGCCGCCATCCGCTCTCTGTGTGATGTCGTGCTCGGCACTCAGACGCACACCGCTCCGGCGCCTGTGCAGAATCCGATTCCGAAAGCGGCGCCGAAACCTTCCGCGTCTCCTTCGACAGACCCGCTGCTGCTTGAAAAAATGATGGGCAGCGCCGGGCTGAACCAATATCAGAAAAAAGCGAAAGACGAACGTGAGGAAGACGGAAACGGGGATTCCATTTTCGATTTTTAACAGGAGAGGTTGATTGACTTGAAACTGATACTCGGGGGTTTGCAATGGACGGCATTTATGATTGCGGCTGCGATTGTAGTTCCTGTCGCCATCGCACAATCATTTCACTTGAACCATGCCGATTCTGCCGCATTGATTCAGAGCACATTTTTTGTGCTTGGCGTCGCCGCGGTCATCCAATGTCTCCAGGGACATCGTCTGCCGATTAATGAAAGCCCGGCAGGCTTATGGTGGGGCGTATACACGATTTACGGCGGACTGACTGGCACGGTGTTCGCGACATTCGGCGAGACGCTGCGGGCGCTGCAGGGGGCGCTGTTATTAAGCGCTGTCTTTTTCTTTTTGTTCAGCCTTTTTAAAGTGATTGAACGGCTGGCCGTGCTGTTTACGCCGGTTGTGACCGGTGTGTATCTGCTGCTGTTGGTCATGCAGCTGAGTCAGCCGATTGTGAAAGGCCTTTTGGGCATCGGCTATTTAAAAAACAGCGTCGACGGCCTTGTATTCGGGCTCGCCATGGTTGTGACGGCGGCGATGTTCATCATGTCCCGATCGAATGTTACGTTCTTAAGACAGTATGCGATTCTCCTTTCGCTTGCCGGCGGATGGATCTTATTCGCCGTCTTCGGCGCTGCCAAACCGATTCAAATACCGGACCGCGTGATTCAGCTGCCGGCTCTTTTTCCGTTTGGAAAACCCGTGTTTGACAGCGGCCTGATCATTACGTCACTCTTCATTACCGTGCTTTTGATTGTCAACATGCTCGCAAGCATCCGGGTTGTAGAAGCGGCGGTGAAAAAATTCGGCGGCACCGTCGGGAAGCGGCGTGAGCGTCCGGCAGGGTTTGCGGCTTCGATCAGCCACCTTTTGAGCGGACTGTCAGGGGGTATTGCGCCTGTGCCGATTTCAGGGGCGGCCGGTTTTATTGAGACGACGAAGCTTCCTTCGAAAAAGCCGTTTCTTTTGGGAAGTGTATTTGTCATGATCATCAGTATGATCCCGCTATTTATGAATGCGTTCGCGAGTCTGCCCTCACCGGTCGGATTTGCGGTAAACTTCGTCGTTTTCTCCACGATGGCGGGTCTTGCCTTTACAGAGTTTGACTCTTATGAGAAAGCGGAGCAAAAACGAATCCGCTCCATTATCGGTCTGGCGCTCCTGACGGGGGTCGGCGTAATGTTTGTGCCGGAGAGCGCGTTATCGGGGATGCACCCGATCCTGATTTCGCTCTTAAGCAACGGTCTTGTGCTCGGGACGCTGCTGGCGATAGCGATTGACCGAATCCAGCTTATCAAAAAGAAAAAATCCGACAATCTCGTGTCATCGGACGGCGGACGTTGAATTTTGCCGATGTTGGGTTATGATTGAATTGGAAACTTTAACGAAAAGGCGGGAGAAAAATAGATGAAAGTGTTTATTATTCTTGGTGCGATTAACGCTTTATTGGCCGTGGCGCTGGGCGCTTTCGGCGCGCATGGGCTTGAAGGGAAAATCCCCGATAAATATTTGCAGGTGTGGCACACAGGCGTGCAATATCATATGTATCACGCGCTCGGTCTTCTGGCTGTCGCGTTTTTGGCCGAAAAGCTCTCTGGCGCAGGCAGTGTTTCTGTTGCGGGCTGGCTGATGTTTGCGGGCATCGTTCTGTTTTCAGGAAGCCTGTACGTATTGAGCGTGACGCAGATTTCCATTCTCGGCGCGATTACACCGCTCGGCGGGGTGGCGTTTATCATCTCTTGGATTATGATTATCGTCGCGGCCGTCAAATATTTATAAAGAAAAAAAGCCAATCCTCTGTCAAGTGAGCGATTGGCTTTTTGATTTATCTCGGAGAATAAGAAGACATGGAGTACGGATAAGTATAAGCGATTTCCTCATCAAACGTGATGTAATCAAGGTAAATGGTCAAAAGCAGATAGCGGGTGCCCGTTTTCGGATCGCTGATGATGATATGGTCACGTCCCGCCGCCTGAATCACACCGCGGAAAATCTTTGAATTCCATTCTTTGCTGTTTTCAAATGTCATATAAATCGTCGCCGTTTTGCCCCGGTTCAACCGCAGAATATTTTCAATGTATGACTCTTCAATCGGCAGCATGCCGGGAACGTTTTGTGACGATGATGGACCTGACGGGATTTGAAAGCTGCCGCCGCCCTGCTGCTGCGGCTGACCGGGGAACCCCCCGCCGAAGCTCTGCTGGCCTTGCTGCATCGGCATTGTCATTTGCTGCTGCATCGGCATCATTTGTGATCCTTGGCCCTGTGGCTGCGGATAAGGGTTAGGCCCGAGCTGCGGCTGGTATCCTTGCATATCCATTCCCATCCCCATCCCTTGCATTTGCTGATATTGATTCTTTTTCGGTTTCATATTGTTCCTCCTTTGATGAAAACCTCTTGATGCTGAAACCTCCTGAAAAGTATCAGACAGCCGACAGAGAGGCTGCTGTTTTTATCTATTCCACCATATGAGCCCAAAGAAAGATTTATGCGGAAAAAGAAAATACGCTCCAATAAGTCCGGACATCAGAGCCGGCTTTTTTTGTGCGCGCAATGCTGACTTTTCACATAATAGTCTGTATTCCTATCGCATCTTCCGCATAAGGAACATATGATAGCGGTAGTTTCAGGTGCGAAAAGGGGGTGACGAGTTGCCTAAAGTGTCAGTGATCATGACGAGCTATAACAAAAGTGACTATGTGGCCCGCTCTATTAAAAGTATTCTGTCTCAGACGTTTACGGACTTTGAGCTGTTCATTATGGATGACAACTCAAATGAAGCGACATTGGCGGAAATACGTCCTTTTCTCACGGATGACCGCGTCCGGTTTTATCAAAGCGATGTATCGGGCGTCAAAGAAAGAACGGAAAAAACACGCTACGCCGCCTTGATTAATCAGGCAATAGAAATGGCGGAGGGCGAGTACGTGACGTATGCGACCGACGACAACACGTATGTGCCGGAACGGCTTGAGAAAATGGTGAAAGAGCTTGATGAAGACCCGGAAAAAGCCGTCGTGTATTCAAGTTCCAAAACCTATCATCTGAATCAGCGGAAAGAGACGGTGAAGGAGACGGCCAGGCCCGCCGAACGGATCGTGTGGAACGCGCCGTGCGCCATTGACCATTGTTCGGTCATGCACCGGTTTTCCGTGCTGGAACAGGTCAAATCGGCATTCGGTTCCTATTGGGATGAAAGCCCCGCGTTTTACCGGATCGGTGACGCCCGTTTCTTCTGGAGAGTGAATCATTTTTATCCGTTTTACCCGATTTCTGAGGAGCTTGATATCAATTATATTACCGATCAATCCATCCATTATCAGCTTTTCGCGGCGGAGAAAAACGAGTTTGTGAACAGCCTTCCGCAGCAGACCACGTGCCGGGAGCTGAGGGAATCATTAAAAAAGCTTGGAAAGGGGTGAGGGCTTGTCGGCATACTTAGCGAACTATTGGGTGCTGTACCGGCAGTATATTGACCTTTTTCAGTCACTTCGCTACAAAGACATCCCGCTCGCATTGATCAGTAATTTTTATCAATATATCAGTCCGGCGCTTCGGGAGAGCATGGAGCAGAACCCAGAGCTTTTCGGTCCGGCTGATCAGCATATTACTGAAACCGGTATACAGCCATATTATGATCAAAAAAGGCAAAACATTAAGAAAACAGATGAGAAACCGGTAAACGGAAAAGTCATTCTGCATTTCGATCATCTTCGGTTCACCGAGGGAAACTACCGGCAGTTTGATCCGGCAAAAACAGCGGTACTGGCCAGATGGAGTCTGCCTGACCATTACGGGCTGCCCGTTATCTGCAAATTGGAGCTGACGGAAATAGGGCAAAAAGGGAACCCCGTCCCTTATATTGAAAAAGCCCATTCCATTTTGAAAGAGCTTCACAGCCATCCCGCTTTCGGAAACAGAGAATTTCAGGAACGTTTGTATAAAGACATTCCATTATTTATTGAAGCGATTGATGCCGTTGATATTTTGTTTACGGCCGAGAAGATTTCCGCCGTTGTAGTCGGCACGACAGAGGATATTTACAGCCGTGTGCTGGCGCTGATGTCCGCGAAAAAAAACGCCGTCAGCATCTGTCTCCAGCACGGAGCGCTCATGGGAGATGAAGCGTTTCTGCCCGTATTTACGGACTATCAGGCTGTATTCGGGGCTTATGAAGCGGAGTGGTATAAAGCAAAAGGGTGCAGGGATGAACAAATCATCATCACGGGCCATCCCCGTTTCGACGAGATTTTCTCAAGAGAACCGATAGATCAGGATACGTTTTACCGCAAACTTTCTTTTCTCCCGTCACAGCGGACGGTGCTGATCGCCACGCAGCCGTTTTCTGATGAATTTTATACGGGAGTGCTTGAAGAGCTTGCCGGCCAAAAGAACATGCAGCTCATTATTAAACCGCATCCGTGGGAAATCGGCAAAAACAAGCTGGATGCTTACAATCAGGTGCTGCGGAAATATAAAGCAGGAAAAATCATCAAAAAAGAGATGGAGCTGTATGACATTCTCCCGTATGTTGACGCTGCGGTGACTCAGACATCAACGGTCGGTCTTGAAGCGATGCTGTTTCAAAAGCCCGTGCTGATCGGAAAATCAGCGGGAACCCGCAGATACCCTTATTATCACTCACTTGGAGAATTTGTCTTTGAGGACCCGCAGGCACTCGCTCAGGAATTAATCCGGATATGCGAAAGCCCCGCAGAATATCAAAAAGCGGAACAGGCGCGCCGTGCTTTTGTCGCCGCGAACTACCCGGTTCAGGATTCGCTTGCCGCTTTATGCCAAGTGCTTCAGGAAAAAACCGGAGTCAGCTTCAGACGGGTTGACCCTTCATAAAAAAGATAGGAGCGCAAAGAAAATGGTGCAAAAAAGATCAGCTTTTCTTCCCTATTCATTGCCCATGATCGGGAAGGACGAAATTCAGGAGGTTATTGATACGCTTGAATCGGGCTGGCTTTCAAAGGGACCGAAAGTAGAGGCGTTTGAAAAAGCCTTTGCTGCCTGGACGGGAGCAAAGCACGCGATCGCGCTGAACTCATGTACCGCCGCTTTGTTTTTGGCCCTGAAAGCGAAAGGGATCGGTCCCGGCGACGAGGTCATCACGTCTGCCGTGACGTTCAGTTCAACAGCCAATACAATCGTGCACACAGGCGCCGTTCCGGTGTTTGTTGACATCGATCCGCTTACGCTGAATGCGGACCCTGAAAAAATTGAGGCGGCCGTCACCCCGCGGACAAAAGCGATTGTACCCGTTCATTTCGCCGGCCAGTCATGTGATATGGATCGGATTCTGGCCATCGCCGAAAAGCATCAGCTGTTTGTCTTAGAGGATGCCGCACATGCCGTGTATACCACGTATAAACAGAAAATGATCGGATCAATCGGTGATGCGACGGCATTCAGCTTTTACGCGACAAAAAACCTGGCAACCGGTGAAGGCGGCATGCTGACGACGGACGATGACGGGCTTGCCGATCAAATCAGGGTGCTCAGCCTTCACGGCATGAGCAAAGGCGCGTGGAACCGCTATTCTTCAAACGGAAGCTGGTACTACGAGGTCGAAACGCCCGGCTATAAAATGAATATGTTTGATCTTCAGGCAGCGCTTGGGCTTCATCAGCTGAAACGGATTGACAGCATGCAGCAAAGAAGAGCCGACATTGCGAGACGCTACCAGGACGCCTTCAAACACATGAAAGGGCTGACCATCCCGCATGTCAGTGATGACGGGCGGCATGCATGGCATCTGTATGTTCTTCAAATAGAGGAGCAGGAGGCCGGGATCAGCCGGAACGATCTGATTTCCGCTTTAAAAGACCAATATAATATCGGCACAAGTGTTCATTTTATTCCGGTTCCGTTCCATCCGTATTATCAAAAAACGTACGGGTATAAGGAAACTGACTTTCCGGCCGCGGCAGCGTATTATCACCGCACCGTGTCACTCCCTCTTTATCCGTCAATGACAGATGACGACGTTGAATACGTCATTGCAGCCGTTACGGATATCGTCAAAGGGGCTGATTAGGTGTACAGACTGAGGGAAAATCTTGCGCAGGACATGATTCATGCCTTCCTGCATCAGAAGGGCATCCAGCCGGAAGCCTATGAATCGTCACTCTGTTTATTGGAAGAAAACAGCCTTCAAGGCGTGATTTTATATGAAAACTCTTCGTGGGAAAGTCAATTGTTCCGAAAAAATATCATCAATGTGAAGCTTGCAGCCGCAAACAGCACCGGACAGCTCAAAAGGCTGTTTCAGGAATTTTACGCGGCAAGGCGGGCGGCCGGCACTGATTTTATATTTATTAAAATACCGGCTGAAGATATCGGGGCGATGCAGGTCGTTCAGCAGCTTCCGAACGCTTATTTTGTAGGGAGTCTGCTCAAGCTCGTCAGTCCGGTGCGTGTATATAACAGCACGCCGCCGTTTGAGATTACAGAAGCCGGACCCGGCGACACAGAAGCGATCAGCCGGCTGGCCCGCGACGCCTTTACAAAAAGCAGGTATTACCAAGACCCCCATCTCAGCTATGAAAGTGCAAACCGCCTGTTTGAAGAGTGGGCGCGGAATAACGCGGAAGGCAGAGCTTCGTTACAATTCGCCGCCACATATAAGGGAGAGACCGTGGGCTTTGTTCAGGGGCTGTCTAAAGGCGATGAATTCGTCCTTGATCTGATGGCGGTAAAGCCGGGATTTGAAGGAAAAGGAGCGGGATTCCATTTAGCGGCGCACGTGATTGAACAATCATTGCGCTTTCAGCATAAGACTGTATCAGCGGGAACGCAGCTCCACAATGTAAGAGCCATCCGCCTGTATGAAAGAATGGGATTTAAAGCGGATGCGTCCTATTACTACTATCATGTGTGGCCCGGAAAGGAGGCGGACTGATGGCATCATGCAAAATCGGAACGAAGTCAATCGGCGAAGGTTCGCCCGTATTCATCATCGCCGAAGCCGGAATTAATCATGACGGAAAACTGAGCCAGGCGTTTGAATTGATAGATGCGGCCAGTGAGGCCGGCGCGGACGCGGTCAAGTTCCAAATGTTTCAGGCTGACAAAATGTATCAGAAAGACCCAGGCTTGTACAAAACCGCTGCGGGAAAAAACGTCTCTATTTTTTCTTTGGTGCAATCAATGGAAATGCCCGCCGAATGGATCGAACCGCTGCTTGAATATTGTAAGAAAAAAGGCGTGCTGTTTTTAAGCACGGTATGTGACGAAGGCTCTGCCGACTTACTGTATGCGACTTCGCCTTCAGCCTTTAAAATCGCCTCCTACGAGCTGAACCATCTGCCGTTATTGAAATATGTCGCAGGACTGAAGACACCGATTGTCTTTTCCACCGCGGGCGCTGATATTTCAGATATTCAGGAGGCTTATCAAACCATTACCGGCGAGGGGAACACAGAAATTGCGATCATGCATTGTGTGGCGAAATATCCCGCGCCGCCTGAATACAGCAATCTGAGCGTCATTCCCATGCTTGCCGCCGCATTCCCGGATGCAGTGATCGGTTTCTCCGATCACAGCGCCCATCCGTATGATGTGCCGTGCGCGGCGGTCAGGCTCGGAGCGAAACTGATTGAAAAGCATTTTACGATCGATAAAAACCTGCCCGGTGCTGATCACTCCTTCGCCCTCAATCCGGATGAATTAAAAGAAATGGTTGCGGCGATCCGCTCGGTTGAAGCGGAGCTGCGGCAGGGGCATCACGCTCCGGTGCCGGAAGTGCTGTCGGGAAGCTCCCATAAAACCACGACACCGATTGAAGGAGATATCAGAAGGTTCGCTTACAGAGGCATTTTTTCAACAGAGCCGATTCAAAAAGGCGAATATTTTACGGCTGAAAACCTTGCCGTCCTTCGTCCCGGTCAAAAACCGCAGGGGCTCCACCCGAGATATTTTGAGCTTTTAACTGACGGCGCGCGTGCGGTCAGGGATATCCCCGCCGACACGGGCATCACTTGGGATGACCTTTTGACGAAAGGCAGCCCATATGATGACTGACATTTTGTTTATCATTCAGGCGCGGATGGGAAGCGGGCGTCTTCCCGGCAAAGTGCTGAAACCGATCGGCGGGTATACGATCCTCGATATGATTGTCAAAAGGGTTCGGCAAAGCGCGTATTATGATCAATCACGGGATAATCTGATTGTCGCCTCGTCTGACAGCAAGACCGACGACATTCTGTCTGCGCACTGCCTCAGCAAGAACTACCGTGTGCACCGCGGCAGCGAACAGTGTGTGCTTGACCGGTTTGCACAAGTCATCGAACAAGTAAAACCGGACATCGCAGTCAGACTGACGGGGGATAACCCGTTTGTCGACCCTTCGCTGCTTGATTTTCTGATTCAATCGCATTTAGATCAGCACGCAGACTACACGTATATTTGCGGTACACCGCTCGGCATCGGCGGCGAGGCGGTAAACGCGCGCCTTTTAACAGAGATCAATGCCGACAAAACGCTGGCGGACAAATATCAGGAACATGTCACCCTTTTGATAAGAGAATCTCCTGAGAGGTACCGGCTTCTCTTTCCTGAGCCCCCGCAGGAACTCCGGGCTCCTCACTTGCGGATGACCGTCGATACAGAAGAGGACTACAGGCTGGCCCGCGAGCTGTACGTAAAAGCGGGCTCGCGTCCTGATATTCCGGCAAAAGAATTGATCCATCTGCTGAATCGTGACCCGGAGCTCAGGGCCATTAATCAAATGATCCAGCAAAAAGAGGCTGATTAGCATGCGGGTTTTGATTTTCGCGGACGGGGGCCGTGACATCGGCATGGGGCACGCGGTGCGGATGAAGCTGCTTGCCGGTGCCATTAAGAACAATTGCTCAATAACGTTCTACACAAATAAAGAGGCTTCTTCTTATCTGTCTTCTGATCAATGGGAAGTGATCATCAAGCCTGACAAGGGACAAAAGGAATTTATTGTCCGGGAAATAAACAGGCAGGCTCCTGACCTTCTCATATTCGATCTGCTCGATATGCCGTGTGACCGGTTAGAGGAAATCAAAAAGCATTCATCGGCGCGCATCGTCTTATTTGAAGAAAAACGGGAACATGTCATTCATTTATGCGATGCCGTTATAAACGGCATTTACGGAGGGCTGAAAAGCCGGACGGTTCAAATGGGCAGCGCCGCGGTATATGAAGGCCCGGAATATATCATTCTTCATCCGGGTTTTGAAAAAGCCAAACAGCTTTATCAGCTGAGAAAAGAATGCCGGACCATATTGGTTTCATTAGGAGGAAGCGACCCGAAGAAGCTTGTCTTTAAAGTGATGGAAGCATGCCGCCGCATCCCCGTCATTCAGCGAAAACGAGTGATCATCGTCATGGGCGGCGCCGCGCCTCATGCTGATAACGTGCGCGCGCATCTTACACAAATGCCGTATGCCGAGATGGTAAGGCAGACAAATGACATGGCCGCGCTTCTTTCGAGGGCTGATATGGCCGTCGTGTCCGGCGGGATCACTTTATATGAAACCATTTGTACAGGTGTGCCCTGCATTGTACTTTCTCAAGTGGAGCATCAAACTGAGACGGCGGAAAAATTCGCCGCACGGGGGGCCGCCGTTCACCTCGGCCTTGGTGAATGCATATCAGCGGACGTTCTCGCACGGCATATGTCTGACATGGCCGCTGATTATCCGCTGCGGACCGGAC
The DNA here is from genome assembly GCF_026420705.1 of Bacillus sp. NEAU-CP5. Taxonomy (NCBI): domain Bacteria; kingdom Bacillati; phylum Bacillota; class Bacilli; order Caryophanales; family Bacillaceae; genus Bacillus; species Bacillus sp. NEAU-CP5. Next base: position 322,727 of record NZ_JAPMOV010000004.1, read on the forward strand.
TTCATCAAAACGGAAAGCCGCTGGTTGACGGCAGGGGCATCAAACGGGCGGCGGCGATTCTTTATGATTTGTGATAAAACCACACGTAAGGAAGTGTTCATGTGAAAGGTGTTATCTTAGCCGGAGGCACCGGCTCACGCCTTATGCCGCTGACAAAAGCGGTCAATAAGCATTTACTCCCTGTCGGTCCATATCCGATGATTTACTGGTCGATCATGAAGCTGGAAGAAGCGGGGATTACAGATATCTTGCTGATTACGCAAAAAGAATATATTCCGCAATTTCATAAACTTCTCGAAACCGGAGAAGAGCTCGGCGTCTCAATCACATATCAGGTTCAGCCAGCCGCATCCGGCATTTCCGACGGTTTATCATACGCAAAGCGGTTTACCGGGCGCGATCCGTTCGTTCTGCTTTTGGGAGATAATATTTTTGAAGATTCATTAAAACCTTATACGGAGCGTTTCGCAAAGCAGGGAAAAGGAGCAAAAGTGCTGCTGAAAGAAGTGGACGATCCGGAGCGCTTCGGCATCGCCGAGATTGATGAGGAAAACAAACGGATCAAGTCGATCATTGAAAAGCCGGAGCAGCCGCCGACCAGACTATGCGTCACAGGGATCTACATGTACGACGCAGAAGTGTTTTCTTATATTGAACAAATTTCCCCTTCAAAACGCGGCGAACTGGAAATTACGGATGTCAATAATTTATACATTGAACACAGTGAGCTGACGTATGATGTGTTAACGGGCTGGTGGGTGGATGCGGGCACGCATGAATCGCTCTACCTCGCCGGAAGCCTGGCGCATCAGGCATTACAGAAAGGACAGGAGCATTAATCATGCCAAAATCATATTTAATTACAGGGGGCGCCGGATTTATCGGCCTTACCTTCACAAAGATGATGCTGAAAGAAACAGATGCGCAGATTACCGTCCTGGATAATCTCACGTATGCAAGCAGGCCGCTTGAAATAGAAGCCTTAAAAAAGAACGGCCGTTTTCGTTTTATCAAAGGTGACATTTCTAAAAAAGAGGACATTGACAAAGTCTTTTCCCAAATGTATGACGCTGTCATTCATTTTGCGGCTGAATCCCATGTGGACAGAAGCATAAATCAGGCAGAGCCGTTCATCACAACAAATGTAATGGGCACATACCGACTGGCGGACGCAGTGTTACAGGGAAAAGCCGGCAGGCTGATTCACATTTCCACAGATGAGGTGTACGGAGATTTGGCGCCGGATGATCCCGCTTTTACAGAGACGACGCCGCTTTCTCCGAACAATCCGTATTCGGCCAGCAAGGCAAGCTCAGACCTGCTCGTCATGTCTTATGTGAGAACCCATAAGCTTCCTGCCATTATTACAAGATGCAGCAACAATTACGGGCCGTACCAGCATCATGAGAAAATGATTCCGACCATTATCAGGCATGCCGTAAACGGCACGCCGGTTCCGCTGTACGGCGACGGGATGCAGATCAGAGACTGGCTGTTTGCCGAAGATCATTGCCGCGCCATTAAGCTCGTGCTGGAAAAAGGAACACTCGGTGACATTTACAATATCGGCGGAGGAAATGAACGGACGAATAAAGAGCTTGCGTCATTTATCATGAAGGAGCTCGGTGTCGAGGAACGGTTTGCTCATGTCGAAGACAGAAAAGGGCATGACCGCCGTTACGCCATCAATGCTTCAAAGCTGAAAAATGAGCTGGGGTGGCGGCAGGACGTCACATTTGAAGAAGGAATGAGAAGAACCATTCGCTGGTATACAGACAGCCAAGACTAATCGGAAAGAAGGGGATCCGATTGACGAAGGTATTAGTAACCGGAGCGGCCGGCCAGCTGGGGCGGGAGTTATGCCGCCAGCTGAAGCGGGAAGGGTATGAAGTGATCGCCTTGACAAAAGCGATGATGAACATATCCGACCAGCGTTCGGTGCGGCACTCGTTCAGCCATTACAAGCCGGATATCGTCGTCAATACGGCGGCATACACCTCCGTTGACAAATGTGAAACGGAGCTCGACAAAGCGTATTTAATAAACGGAATCGGCGCTTATTATGCCGCGCTTGAGGCTGAAAACACCGGCGCGAAATTCATTCACATCAGCACCGATTACGTCTTCAGCGGCAAAGGAACACGGCCATACCAGACCGATGATCCCGCAGATCCGGGCACGATTTACGGAAAAAGCAAAAAACTCGGCGAAGAACTGATCCGGTTAACGGGAAAAAACCACACCATTATCAGAACATCGTGGGTGTACGGCAGCGGCGGGCACAACTTTGTCAATACGATGCTGAAACTTGCGGATACACATGATCAGGTGCGTGTCGTTAACGATCAAGTCGGAGCGCCGACGTATACAAAAGATTTAGCCGAAACGGTGATCGGTCTGTTTGACAGGCCGCCGGGCTTATACCACGCCGCAAACAGCGGAGTGTGCAGCTGGTATGAATTCGCCAAGGCTATTTTTGAAGAAAGCGGCAGAACCGCCTCCGTGCTGCCCGTCACGACGGAGGAATACGGAAACGAGACGCCGCGCCCCGCTTACTCGGTGTTGAGTCTTGAGTCGATTGAACGGCAGGGGCTCGGCATGAGGCATTGGCGGGAAGCGCTGCAGGATTATTTACAAGGGGAGGGACAGTGCAAGTGATCGAAGGCGTAAAAATCAAAAAGCTGATCAAACACAGCGATGACCGGGGTTTTTTCTCAGAACTCGTCCGTGACGATGAACATCTCTTAGAGCGTTTCGGGCAGGCTTCCTGGTCCAAAAGCTATCCCGGCGTCATTAAAGCGTTTCACTATCATGAGAAACAGGATGACCTGTGGTTTTTCCCGACGGGCCACGCCCAGGTCGTGCTCCATGACCTTCGCGAAGAGTCGGCAACCAAGGGAGAAACGGATGTCTACTACATGGGAGAAGACAATCCGATGCTCCTTCTCATTCCCAAAGGCGTCGCACACGGGTACAGAGTGCTGGGCGAAACCCCGCTGACCATTATTTATTTCACTACAATGTCCTACAATCCGGATCAGCCTGACGAAAAAAGAATTCCGTGGAATGATGAAACCATCGGATTTGACTGGCAGACGGCTCACCGATAGCGCACAAGACGAAGACAGCGGATGTCTTCGTTTTTGTGTTTTTGTTGACTTTGATATGAGTAGAGCCAGTGAATAAGATACGACCGCCCACTATATCATGATTGCTGGCCTGAAGGACAATTTCATCAAAAATGTCTTGGAAGATGTCGGTCAGTTAGGGACCTGAAATTTAAGAGATCTTCCCTTTCTTCTCCTATGGACATCATGCATCCTAAAAAACAAAAAATGATTTATAGAATGGGGATAGGATTTAATTAGAAAAATCTTAAGAAAAAAGTAATATTTGCTTAAGAGAAAAGAGAACTTTCCTTTATATAGTAGGAGTATATATGGAAAGGGGAAAGCGAATGACATACATCTTAAAAACGAGTCAGCTTACAAAAACATTTAAAGGAAAAGAAGTTGTTTCCGGGGTTAATATGCACGTGAAAAAAGGGGAGATTTATGGATTCTTGGGTCCCAATGGTGCAGGTAAAACAACCATTATGAAAATGATTACAAATTTAATCAAGCCTACAAGTGGTGAAATAGAAATTTTCGGTGAGAAATTAACAGATACGTCATTTGAAGTTTTAAAAAGAATGGGCACCATTATTGAATACCCCATTTTTTATGACAACCTCACTGCTAAAGAAAATTTAGATTTCCATTGTGAATATATGGGCTATTACGATAAAAAATCCATTGACCACGCTATCGAGCTTGTAAAGTTACATAATATTGATAATAAAAAAGTGAAAGAGTTTTCTTTAGGAATGAAACAAAGGTTAGGAATAGCCAGAGCTATTTCTACAAGACCAGAACTTCTCATTTTAGACGAGCCGATTAATGGCCTGGATCCAATAGGTATAAAAGAGTTGAGGGATCTCTTTAAGTTACTTTGCAGAGAATATGGAATTACATTATTAGTCTCCAGTCACATTTTAGCCGAAATGGAACAAATGTCAGATACTGTTGGTATCATACAGAATGGCAAGTTAATAAAAGAAGTTTCTATGAAGAGTATAAACGGAAAACAAACAGAGTATATAGAGGTAAAAGTCCAAAATATAAAAAAAGCGTTATATATTTTAGAGCAAAATCTGGGGATAAGAAATTTTAAAATGATTGATCAACAATTAATTCGTATCTATGAAACAGCAGTTACACAACAAGAAATTTCTAAAGCACTTATTCTGAATGACATTGGTATAGAAAGTATAAATAAAAAACACAGTTCTTTAGAAGAATACTTCTTAAATTCTATGAATGGGGAGGGAATACACACTAAATAGATTGCCCGTCTGTGTTATGCACCTATTTGCATTGTCTTAAATTCTTCTGCTGGAGGCTATTAGCATGTTAAAACTTATGAAATTAGAGTACAAAAAACATCACTTATCACAGTATTTTAAATGGGTGGCACTTTGGATATTCATCATCTTTGCCTTAGCGGCTTTTATGGGATGGGAATCTAAAAATGAAAATGAACTTATGTTTCGTGATTATCCAGATTTTATATCTCTAACTAATATTTTAATTAGAATTGTGTTTATTAGTTTTTCTGCTGTGATTTTATCCCGTTTAGTTATTGATGAATATAAAAATAAAACAATACAATTGCTGTTTACTTATCCTTTACAAAGAAAAAAATTAATGCAAGCTAAACTATCTATTGTCTTCCTATTCTGCTTTGTAAGTATTGTTATTGCTACGTTTGTTATTAACTTGTTAATTCTCTTCGTGAGTCCGCACTTATATTTATTCGAGAAGCCTGTTGAAATGAGTGAAGTTATTTCCGCTATGCCATCGACTCTTCTCACCGCTTTTATGATGGGAGGAGTGAGTCTGATTCCTTTATTTTTCGGCATGAGAAAAAAATCAACTTCTGCTACAATCACTTGGGCTGTCATAATCGGGGTCTTTATCAATGCAACAGTTTCCGACGGAGGAGAAACAGTCAGTTTAAGTCAATTTATTATCATTCCAATTATACTTTGTTTATTTGGTTTTTTAGTGGGTTATCTTTCTTACCGTAAGGTGGATCAGGAAGATTTATTGTAGATAAAAGGAGAAATTATACAATGAAGAAGGTTATAGCATCATGTGCAGTGTTAATCGTAATCGGCGGAATTGTTTTAAGCCTTTATAAGACAGATACAAAGTATATACTGACTCATGGGATGTGAAGTTTAAAAAGAGTAATTCAAATAAGGCAACAATATCTGCTGAGGGGAAGCAGAAAGATAAGGCTCCAGTTACATTTCAAGGAGATGGGGGGGATTTGGTCGTTAGTCAAAAAGAACAAAAGAATGGCGGCTTTTTGGATGGATTTACTTTTGGGAAGCAGGGCGGCACAATCTATATTAATGTTCCCGATTCAGGTATGAACAATATTGAAATAACCAATAAAGATGGGAATATACAATTAAGTGAAATTTCAGCTGAAAATATTGTCGTTGATAATCATTCCGGTGATGAAAAAATCAATAATGTTTCGGCTCATACTGGAAAGTTTTCATCCAAGGATGGGGCGTTAAGCGTTGAAAATAGTTCTTTTGAGAAATTAAATATAACATCTGCAAGCGGCGATAATGAGATGAAGGAAATACATAGTTCCAATGTAAAGGTTACTTCTAAAGATGGAGCGGTTTCAATCAAGGACATAACAGAAGGAAAATCTTTATCAGTAAATACGAAATCAGGAGATATAGGTGTATCTTATAAAAAAGCGCCAACTTCACTTGCTGTTTTTGCTCAGAGTAATTCTGATGTAACGTTTGATCTAGATGGGCTTAATAAGAGCCATGATGGCGTAAAACTGAAAAAAGATGAAATTGGCGCGGGAAGTAATAAAGTAAGTCTATCTAGTGAAGATGGTTCGATAAAGGTGAGATAAAAAGAGAAAAACACAAGACAACAATTCCCGCTATTGAAGAATGGTTGTCTTATTTGTTTGTATTTAAAATGTTTTGGAATATTTATCTCCTTTTGTATAAAAAATAATTATAATGAGATTAATTATCTGTATAATGATTGAAATAAACAGTGAATTAAGAATATCAGTTTTATATTTAAGGAGCGGAAAGCTTGGGTTACAAAATATTAATTGTAGAAGACGACCAATTCATAAGCGATATGGTAAGCGAAAGCTTAACGAAAGAAGGATTTGAAGTAACAGCAGCTTTTGATGGTGAAGAAGCTTTAGACATATTGAACACCCAAAAGTTTGAGGTTATATTGTTGGATTTAATGCTTCCGAAGATAGATGGGATGGAATGTTTAAGAATGATTCGTTCCAAAAGTATGGTTCCCGTTCTTATCATGTCTGCAAAAGATGAAGATGTAGATAAGGCACTTGGTCTCGGTCTCGGGGCTGATGATTATATTTCTAAACCTTTTTCTATGCTGGAGGTAATAGCCAGAATTAAAGCAACCATTAGAAGAGAAAGACACTATAAGAGCTCCCTGTCTTCAAAGGAAGAAAAAATCATTAAAATAGGTGATTTAAGTGTTGACCTGCATGGCTTTTCTGTTAAAAAATTCAATGAAAAGATTAATCTCACGGCAAAAGAATTTAATATTTTAAAACTCTTTATTTCTAATCCTTCACAAGTATATACTAAGTCTCAACTTTATAAATCCGTATGGGAAGATGAGTATCATGGAGATGAGAATGTAATTAATGTTCATATTAGACGGCTTAGAGAGAAAATTGAGGACGATCCATCTCATCCAATGTACATAAAAACGTTGTGGGGAATCGGTTATAAGTTGGGAGATTTTTAAATTGTTTTATATGTTGGTTATTTTATTCATATGCTCTGCAGCAGTAAATATATTTCTTTTCCGAAGCCGATTAAATCTAAGGACTGAGATTAAATATATAAGAAATAAACTTCGAAAAGTTGTTAATGAAGAGACAGGCGAAAGATTATTGCTTAACACGGAAGATAAATATATAAAATCCTTGTTAATTCAAATAAACCGTCTTTTAGACCATAATCAAAAGATCAAAGGAAACTGCAATAGTATTGAACTGTCCATGCGAAAAATGTTATCAAATATTTCACACGATTTAAAGACGCCTTTAACAGTTATACTAGGTTATATTGAAATTATAAATAACGATAAAAGTCTGACTTCGGAAAAGGTTATGAGTTTACTAAAAACAGTTAATTTAAAAACGGTCGAGGTATTAGCGTTAATAAACCGTTTTTTTGAACTTGTAAAATTAGAGTCAGGAGATAAAAAATTAAATTCTTCACGAATTGACATATGTGAAGTCAGCCGAAAAATAATTTTGGATTACTACGAAATTTTAATCAGCAAAGAATTTGAAGTAGTGATTGATATACCCGATGATTCTGTCTTTGTTAGCGGAGATGAAGAGGCAATTGAGAGGGTTCTGAATAATTTAATTACGAATGCAATTCAATATGGTTCCGATGGTAAGATGGTGGGTTTAAAGATCAGAATAACTGATAATGATGTTTTTGTAGAAATATCAGATAAAGGAAAAGGAATAAATGAAATGCATAAAGACCGTGTCTTTGAACGAATGTACACATTGGAGGACTCGAGAAATACCAATTATCAGGGAAGCGGATTGGGGCTGACGATTACTAAGAGATTAGTAGAGCAAATGGAAGGAAGTATATCTCTAAATAGTGTCCCCTTCAAAGAAACAACGTTTTCTGTACGTTTAAGACGTATTAAATTTTAATAAAAGCAGTAAGGTTTCTTCTGTATACGGCTTCAAATCCCCTTTCTCTTTAATCTGAGAGGCTGACAACAGTCTCTTTTTTTTATACGCAAAAGGCTGGCATGAATCTTGCATATAAAAAGGGCGTAACGACAATGTGAAAGGGATTGATGGGTTTTGGTGTAAAAGCGCTTACATTTTGTTCTGCCGGTAATTGAAGCTTACACGTAAAATACGATGAGGTGATAAAACATGTCAGCCAACCCGCTTTCTAAAAGCAATCAGAAAGATGAAGAAAAAGAAGTTCTTAATTTGTTCTTGTCAACACAATCGATCATAAAAGAAGCCCTGCGCAAACTGGGCTATCCTGACAATATGTATGAACTGATGAAAGAGCCGATGCGGCTTTTAACCGTCCGCATCCCTGTCAAAATGGACAATGGCTCAGTACAGGTTTTCACGGGCTACCGCTCACAGCATAATGACGCAGTCGGCCCGACAAAAGGGGGCGTGCGGTTTCATCCGGAAGTCAGTGAAGAAGAGGTCAAGGCGCTTTCCATCTGGATGACTTTAAAATGCGGCATCACAAATCTTCCTTACGGGGGCGGAAAAGGCGGCATCATCTGTGATCCGCGGACGATGTCATTCGGAGAGCTGGAACGGCTGAGCCGCGGATATGTGCGCGCGATCAGCCAGATCGTCGGTCCGACAAAGGATATTCCGGCTCCTGACGTATATACCAACTCACAGATTATGGCATGGATGATGGACGAATACAGCCGCCTGAGAGAATTTGATTCACCGGGATTCATTACGGGCAAACCGATTGTTCTCGGCGGTTCACATGGGCGGGAGACAGCGACCGCGCAAGGTGTCACGATTTGTATTGAGGAAGCCGTTAAGAAAAAAGGGATTCCATTGGAAAATGCACGGATCATCATTCAGGGGTTCGGAAATGCGGGGAGCTTTCTCGCTAAATTTATGCATGACGCCGGCGCCAAGGTGATCGGCATCTCAGACGCCCACGGCGCTTTGTATGACCCTGACGGCCTTGACATTGATTACCTGCTGGATAAGCGGGACAGCTTCGGCACGGTGACGAATCTCTTCTCGGATGTCATAACGAACCGGGAGCTGCTGGAAAAGGACTGTGATATTCTCGTGCCTGCCGCAATCTCCAATCAGATTACGGCTGAAAACGCCCATCACATTAAAGCCTCAATCATTGTGGAGGCGGCGAACGGGCCGACAACGATAGACGCCACGAAAATCCTGAATGAAAGAGGCGTGCTTCTCGTGCCGGATATTTTGGCAAGCGCCGGCGGCGTGACGGTGTCTTATTTTGAATGGGTGCAAAATAATCAAGGCTTTTACTGGTCTGAGGAGGAAGTCGCCGGAAAACTGCGCAGCGTCATGGTGAATTCGTTTGAATCCATTTATCAGACAGCGCATACCCACAAAGTCGATATGCGTTTGGCCGCCTATATGACGGGCATCAGAAAGTCGGCTGAAGCGGCCCGGTTCCGCGGCTGGGTATAAGTGTTATCCGCAAAGAGATTTTGCATCAGTTATATAGCAGATCGCAAAATTTCTTTGCGTTTTCAGATTGCAGCTGACAGATTCGGACAAGCTTCGTCCGCTTTCGGCAAAGATTTTCTTATTTTTATCACAAATTGCTATGCTGGTATGCTTCTTGCATCTTCATAAAGCGTGAGCACACATTACAAAATACGGGGAGGAATTCTAATGACAGTTTCATACGCACACGAACCATTTACAAATTTTCAGGAAGAGACAAATAAACAATCGTTTCAGGAAGCGCTGGCTTATGTGAATTCACAGCTCGGCAAGCATTATCCGCTTATCATCAACGGTGAAGCGATTGAAACGGATAAAAAGATCATTTCCGTCAATCCGGCAGATAAAAAAGAAGTGATCGGTTCTGTATCGGCCGCCGGAAAAGAACTTGCGGAAAAGGCCATGCAGGCTGCGCTGCAGGCATTTCAAACATGGAAAAAAGTACGGCCGGAACACCGCGCGAATGTGCTGTTTAAAGCGGCGGCGATCATCCGCAGAAGAAAGCACGAATTCTCCGCGTATCTAGTGAAAGAAGCGGGAAAACCGTGGAAGGAAGCGGATGCTGATACGGCGGAAGCGATCGACTTTTTAGAGTATTACGCCCGTCAGATGCTGAAACTGAACGACGGTTCCCCTGTAAAGAGCCGTGACGGAGAATATAATCAGTATCACTATGAGCCGCTTGGGGTGGGAATCGTCATTTCTCCATTCAACTTCCCGCTTGCGATCATGGCGGGAACGGCGGCGGCAGCCATCGTAACAGGCAACACGATACTGCTGAAACCGGCGGATGCGGCGCCTGTCGTGGCGGCGAAATTCGTTGAAGTGATGAAAGAAGCGGGCCTGCCGGACGGCGTACTCCAATTCATACCGGGCGACGGAGGAGAAATCGGCGACTATCTGGTTGAGCATCCAAAGACGAGATTTGTGTCGTTTACAGGCTCCCGCGCGGTCGGATGCCGCATCTATGAACGCGCCGCAAAAGTACAGCCGGGCCAAAAGTGGCTGAAACGGGTCATCGCCGAAATGGGAGGGAAAGATACGGTGCTTGTAGACAGAGATGCTGATCTTGATCTTGCCGCTTCCTCAATCGTGTATTCCGCCTTCGGATTCTCAGGCCAAAAATGTTCAGCCGGTTCCCGTGCGGTCATTCATCAGGACGTCTATGATGAAGTTGTTGAAAAAGCCGTCGCTTTAACAAAATCACTCACCGTCGGAAGTCCGGAAGATTTTGATACATACATGGGGCCAGTCATCCACGAAGCATCTTATAATAAAGTCATGAGTTATATCGAAATCGGCAAAACAGAAGGAAAACTCCTGACGGGAGGCGAAGGTGATGATTCAAAAGGATACTTTATTCAGCCGACCATTTTTGCGGATGTTGATGAAAACGCCCGCCTGATGCAGGAGGAAATTTTCGGGCCGGTCGTCGCGATCTCAAAAGCCCGTGATTTCGACCATATGCTTGAGATTGCCAATAATACCGATTACGGACTGACGGGCGCTCTGTTATCGAAAACCCGCGCGCACATTGAACGCGCCCGCGAAGATTTTCACGTCGGGAATCTATACTTCAACCGCGGCTGTACGGGAGCGATTGTCGGATACCAGCCGTTCGGCGGCTTCAATATGTCAGGAACCGATTCAAAAGCCGGAGGTCCTGACTATCTGATTCTTCATATGCAGGCAAAAACAACGTCTGAAGCCTATTAATCTTTCGGAAATAGCGCGATGAAAAAGAGAGTCGCGCTATTTTCTCTATATGAGGGTAAGGAGGATGGAATATGTATCAGCAGCTCAGCAAAATGCTTCCGGAGGAGAAAATAGAAGCCATTACGAAATCACTGGTGGCGTTAAACAGCATCAACGGCACATTGGGAGAAGGAAAAAAAGCCGACTATATCAAAGATATGATCAAGAGCTTTCCCTACTTTCAGGAGAATCCGTTACATGTGTGGGAGCAGGCGATTCCTGAGGACCCTTACGGCCGCAAAAATATTTTCGCATTTATTGAGGGAAACGGCGAAAGCCTGAATACGGTCATTTATCACGCTCATCTTGATACGGTCGGCATCGAGGATTTCGGCCCTTTAAAAGATATCGCTTTTGATTCCGACCGTCTCGCGGAGTATTTCTCAAACTATGAATTTGATCGGGATGTGCAGCGGGACGCCCGCTCAGGCGAGTGGATGTTCGGAAGGGGTTCGGTTGATATGCAGAGCGGTATTGCCGTTCATCTCGCCAATCTGCTTCACTTTTCTGAACGGCGCGATCAGCTGCCGGGCCATATTCTGTTCATGGCAAACCCGGATGAAGAAAGCCAGCATTCCGGCATTTTAACCAGCATTTCTGAATTAAAACGGCTGAAACAAGAAAAGCATCTTCGTTATTTAGCAGCGATTAATAACGATTTTATCACGCCGCTGTATGAGGGTGACACGACAAGGTACATCTACACGGGCGCGGCAGGGAAGCTTTTGCCTTGCTTTGCGATTTACGGACGGGAGGTGCATGTCGGTGATACGCTGTCCGGCATCGACCCGAATTTGATCGCATCAGAAATCACCAGAAGAATTCACAACAATATTCATATGGCGGAAAACATTGAAGGGGAGCTTGTGCTTCCGCCGACCTGCCTGTACCAGCGTGACAATAAGGAAGCGTATAACGTGCAGACCGCCGTCAGCAGCTATGTCTATTTTAATTATTTTATTTACGAGAAAACCGCCAAAGAAGTCATGGATCAGCTGACTGCCGTGGCTGACGAGGCCTGCAGAGAGACAGAGCGAAAATTATCTGATTATTATGACGAATACTGCGAGAGAACGAGCCTGCCGAAAAAAGAGATGTCATGGAACGTTCAAGTGTACAGTCTGGAAGATTACCTGAAAAGGCTGAGAAACCGCGGGATAGACCCTGCACAGTGTATCGAGCAGACATTTAAAACATATGAACATCTTGAACTGCGGATGAGATGCTTTAAAGCCGTCGAGGAACTGCAAAAACTCGATCCTGAGCAGGGAGCCAAGGTCATTATTTTCTATGCGCCGCCTTACCTTCCGCACAATTATCTGAAAGAAGAGAGCACACGGGACCGGCTTTTGCAGCATGTCATTCAAGAAGCGGTCGATAAAACAGCGGCATCAACCGGAGAAACATTCGTCTTTAAAAAGTTTTTTCCTTATTTAGCGGACGGAAGCTTTTTATCGCTGCATGAAACAGACGAGGAGGTCTCCGCCTTTACCGATAATTTTCCGGGCTGGGATGTCATTGGGACGATTCCTTTTAAAGAAATCAGGGAATTGAATATTCCGTCGGTCAATATAGGGGTATACGGAAAGGACGGCCATAAATGGACGGAACGCGTGTACAAGCCGTACACATTCCATGTGCTGCCGGAACTCATTCAGCAGACGACAATGCACCTTTTGCACAGCTACCGATTAGACATACGCACAAATGGCTGACATAACGGAATAAGGGGGATGTATATGCAGGGAGATACCAATCAAACTGAATTGCAGCGCACGATGAAGGGCCGGCATTTGTTTATGATCGCCCTCGGTGGCGTGATCGGGACGGGGCTTTTTCTGGGCTCCGGTTTTACGATCAGTGAAGCGGGACCGATCGGCGCGATATTGGCTTATGTGATCGGCGGAGTTTTAATGTATCTGGTGATGCTTTGTTTGGGGGAGCTCGCGGTCGCCATGCCGGTCGCAGGATCATTTCAGGCGTATGCCGCAAAGTTTCTCGGGCCGTCGACAGGATTTACGATCGGATGGATGTACGCATTCAGCTGGGCCAATACAGTGGGGCTTGAACTGACGTCGGCGGGGATTTTAATGCAGCGGTGGTTTCCGGCCGTTCCGATTTGGGTGTGGTGCCTTGTATTCGGCGTCGTCATTTTTTCCATTAACGCGCTGTCTGCGCGGAGTTTTGCGGAAATGGAATTTTGGTTTTCCAGCATTAAGGTCATGGCCATTGTATTGTTTATTATTCTCGGCTGCGCTGCGGTATTCGGCTTTGTCGGTTTTAACGGCGGGCAGACGGCTCCGTATCTGTCAAACTTTACGACGGACAAAGGGCTTTTCCCGAACGGCGCCCAAGCCGTGCTGTTTACCCTTGTCATGGTGAATTTTTCATTCCAGGGCACCGAGCTGGTCGGAATCGCCTCGGGAGAAAGCGAAAATCCGGAAAAGACGCTTCCCCGCTCAATCCGAAACGTCATATGGCGGACGCTGTTTTTCTTCGTGCTGGCGATGTTTGTTCTCGTGTCCATTTTGCCGTACCAAACGGCAGGCGTCATCGAAAGCCCGTTTGTGGCTGTGCTGGATAAAATCGGCGTTCCCTATGCGGCTGATATCATGAACTTTGTCATTCTGACCGCCATGCTGTCGGTGGCGAATTCCGGGCTGTACGCTTCGTCCAGAATGATGTGGTCCCTATCAAAAACTAAGATGGGTCCCGCTTCCTTAACGAAACTGACGAAAAAAGGCGTGCCTCTGAAAGCTCTTTCCATCACCATCGCCATCTCCGGTTTATCCCTGCTGACAAGTGTATTCGCGGCTGAAACGGTGTATGTGTGGCTCATTTCCATCTCCGGTATGATTACCGTCGTCGCGTGGATGTCAATCTGCGCTTCACAATTCGTTTTCCGGAGGCGCTTTCTCGCTGAAGGAGGAAATCTGAAAGACCTGGCATTTAAAACGCCTTTTTATCCGATCGTGCCGATTCTCGGATTTTCGGTTTACGGGCTTATCTTGATCAGTCTCATCTTTATCCCCGACCAGCGTATCGGTCTGTACTGCGGCGTCCCGCTGATGATCATCTGTTACGCGTATTATCACTTCGGTATCAAAAAACGCCTGAAGCGTGAGGCGGCTTCTTCGGAAAAAGGCGCTGCCGGATAAGAAAAAAAGCCCTCCGCAAAAAGCGGCGGGCTTTACTTTGTTTTTCGTTTGGCCGACAGCACATAGGATAGAACGGCACAGAACTGAAAACCGAAAATGCTGACGGCCATCGGCCAGGCATTTTCTTCTCCGGCAATACCGACAAGGGGAGCGGCAGCCGCACCCCCGATAAAGGGCAGAAGTCCGAGAAGAGCCGCAGCGCTTCCCGCGCCTTTCTCTTGTTTCTGCATAGCCAAAGAAAATCCCGTCGTCGTGACGATCCCGACAGAAGAAACAATGATGAATAAAGAAATGCAGACCGCCGTCAGGCCTAAAACAAACGCAAGTGATAAAAGCAAAGCGATGCTTCCGATGACGGCGATCAACAGACCGGAGACAAACAGCTTCCGTTCATCATGTGTTTTAGCCATCCGTCCGGTGATTTGGGTGGCGCATATGATTCCCGCACCGTTTACGGCGAACAGCAGGCTGAACATTTGCGCTGATACGCCGTAGATGTTTTGCAGTACAAACGGCGACCCGGCAATATATGCGAACATGCCGGTCATCACAAATGCCTGGCTGAGCGCAAATCCCATAAACATCCGGTCGCCAAGCAGGCCGCGAAACGTCATCAGCGTCTCCCGGAGTCCGCCGCTTGTCCGCTTTTCCGGCGGGAGTGATTCAGGCAACGCCGTAAGCACGGCGGCGGAAATGATACAGCCGATCACCGCCAGCACGACAAATACGATTTTCCAGCCGGCGAACTGAAGGATAAATCCCCCTGTAATCGGCGCTAAAATCGGCGCCGCCCCATTGACGAGCATCAGTAATGAGAAAAAAGCCGTTAATTCTTTTCCGGAATACATATCGCGCGCGGAAGCCCGTGCGATGACGATTCCGGCCGCCCCGGTGAATCCTTGAATAAACCTCATAACAATTAAAAACGAAACAGAAGGGCTGAAGGCGCATAATAAAGAAGACAGCGTATAAAGCAGCAATGACAGAATCAGCGGCTTCCGGCGCCCGATCATATCACTGAGCGGCCCGACAACGATCTGCCCGATCGCCAGCCCCAAAAGACAAAACGTCAGGCTCAGCTGCGCAAGTGACGCTGTCGTATGAAGATCGGCCGCCACTTCAGGCAAAGCGGGCAGATACATATCGAGCGAAAGCGGCCCGAATGAAGCGAGCGTCCCGAGAATCAGTACCATGCCAAGGCCTGCGCGGGCGGCCTTTGAATCAGCGTTATTCATTCCATGACCCCCACCTTAACAAATGATTCTATCACTATAGCATAACCGGACGGCGTATTTTATATCATTTATTAAATACAAACTAAATATTTTATTTAAAATCTGAATGTAAATAAAAAGTAAGAATTAGTTTTCATGTGAAATGTAAAATGAAACATAAGGATGCTAAACTATAAAACAACAAAAGATAGAAAAGTTCTACGGAAGAGGTGTTCAAAGAGCATGAACAGCAAACAAACCGATCACATCGAAACGAAACGCCGATTTCCGATCTGTCTCGCGCTTGCTTTGACATTAGGCGTATTTGCCGCGGGTTCTGAAGAGCTGGTGATTTCTCCGCTGCTTCCGGATTTAGCGCGGGCTTTCAGCTCGGATGTCAGTGTGCTGGCGCTTTCCATCAGTATTTACGGAGTGATGATTTTTATCGGGGCGCCGCTTCTCGTTCCGCTGGGAGATAAATATTCCCGGGAGCTCAGCCTGATGGCGGGGCTGCTTATATTTACGGCCGGCACGGTGATCTGCGCGCTGGCGCACAATCTCTTTTTCTTCTTTCTGGGCAGGGCGCTTTCCGGGCTTGCGGCGGGTGCGTTTGTGCCGACAGCTTATGCGGTGGTCGGCGACCGTGTGCCTTATGCGTACCGCGGCAAGGTGATGGGTCTGATCGTGTCAAGCTGGTCGCTCGCTTTGATTTTCGGCGTTCCGATCGGCTCTTTTATCGGCGGCGTTTTGAATTGGCGGTGGACGTTTTGGATTTTCGCCCTGATGTCTGTCCTCGTTGCTTCGCTCATTTTCATTGAGGCGCGCCGCAGCACGGCGGATGGGGATAAAACAGAAGAGGAAAACGGACGGCAGGGAGGCACTTTCCGGGATGCGCTGAAGGTGCCACGTGTCCCTGTATACCTCACGATCACTTTTTGCAACATGATCGGTTTTTACGGCATGTATTCATTTCTCGGCACCTATCTTCACCGCGTGCTGCCGGGGGGAAATACAGCTTCAGGGCTGCTGATCATGGTGTACGGAATCGGTTTTTCCATGAGCGTGTTCACCGGAAAAATCGCAGATAAGGCGGGGAAAATGCGCTCTTTGATCGCGGCATTGGCCGTGATCAGCATATGGCTTTCCTGTCTCGCCTATGCGCCGTCATCAATGCCGTTTTTGGTCATCGGGTTATTCGTCTGGGGATTGATGCAAAGCCTGACGGTGACTTTGCTCAGCACCATTTTAAGTGATTGCTCACAGAGCCGCCGGGGCAAAATCATGGCATTTTACAGCCTGGCGTCCAATTTGGCCGTCACCTTGGGTTCTGCTGTCATGGGTCCGGTCTATGTCGGATACGGATATGCAGCTGTCGGATTTATCTGTGCGGCCGTCACCCTCATCGGCTTTGTCCTCAGCGTTTTCGCATACAGAAGGTATGGGAAATATGAGCATCAGGCCGACCAATCATTGTATCGGTAAAATAAAGTTTCTATAATTTTATAAATGTTAATTTTTAACACCTTATATCTTAAGGTGTTTTCTAATATATAGGAATAATTATCAATATTTTCAAATAATATTGACAGCTTGAACATCTATGGATAATATTTACTTAAAATTTAACAGATTGGTTGGTGCTCATGATTATATTGGATAATAGCATTCAAACAAAAAGCAAGGCTTATTCAATATCTAAACTGATTACGATCAACACGCTCGGTCCTGAAGGGACAAGCAGTGAGTACGCAGCAAAAAACTTCATCACCAATTTTACCCTTCTCCAAGGGGTGAACAGCAAATTATCACTGCATGATACATTTGAATCGTGCATTGAAAAAACGCTTCAAAGTCCGCTGGAATACACAATTGTGCCTCACGCGTATGACGGCATTAAGCACTTCTACATGAGACCGGATCTGCAGCTTCTGCAAATTTTCAGGTGCGACACCCCGATGTACGGCCTGGCTGTCCGGCCCGGTTTTAAATATACGGATGACATGCTTGATAAGACTGTCATCGTATCCCACCCGTCTCCTATCAATTTGATTAAGTATTTTACCCGTAAAGATGTCACGTTTGATCTGGTGAACTCGACGAGCGCAGCCGCGAAAAGAGTGAAGGACGGTTTGTCCGACATCGCGCTGACAAATGAGCTGGCCAGACAAAAGTACGGCCTTCACTTTGTCAAAACATTTAAAAGCATTCCCATGAGCTGGTCATTATTCGGAAAAGGAGAGATTCATGATGAAAACTGAACAAGATTTGCAGGAACTTTATTTCCCGACGCCTAAATTAATAGAATGGGATAACGGAGTAAGACAATATTCGTCCGTCAGAGGGGATACGGAAGTTCTGCTTTCTTACGTTCCGCCGCATACAAACGTGGAACCGCATCAGCATAAGGAAGTCCAAATCGGCCTTGTCGTTTCCGGCGAGCTGTCCATGACTGTCGGAGATGTCACAAGAAAGATGACAGCGCTGGAATCAGCCTATATCGCGCCTCCTAACGTGCCTCACGGCGCAAGAAATGAGACGGATCAAGAAGTGATCGCCATTGATATTAAACGCCTGAAAGCCGGTGAAACCTACACAAGCCCCGAGGACTATTTTTTGAATATTTTTAAAACGAGAGACTTATTGCCTGGGATGGAAGTCACGTTCTTCGTGGAAGACTGGGTGGAAATCATGCTTGCCAACATTCCGGGCAACGGGGGAGAAATGCCGTTCCATAAACACCGCAATGAACAGATCGGCATCTGCATCGGCGGCGGCTATGATATGACCATTGAAGGCTGCAAAGTGGATATGACATTCGGCACAGCTTATTTCTGCGATCCGAGAGAAGATCACGGCGCCATCAACAGATTTGAAAAAGATTCAAAATCAGTCAATATCTTTTTCCCTCCGCGCTATAACAGAGCAAAAGCGAAAAAATTAGAGGCGAAAAAGTCATGAACCTGACGGATAAAACCGTCCTCATCACAGGGGGCGCATCAGGCATCGGTTATGCCGCGGTTCAGGCGTTTCTGAATCAGCAGGCGAATGTGGTCGTCGCGGATATTGATGAGGCGCAGGGAGAAGCGATGATCCGGAAAGAAAACAATGACAGGCTGCATTTTGTCCGGACGGATATTACAGATGAACCGGCATGTCAAAACGCCATCCGGTCAGCGGCGGACAAGTTCGGCGGATTGGACGTGTTAATCAATAACGCCGGCATCGAAATTGTCGCCCCGATTCATGAGATGGAGCTGAGCGATTGGAACAAGGTGCTCAACGTCAATCTGACGGGTATGTTTCTTATGAGCAAGCACGCGCTCAAGTATATGCTCAAAAGCGGCAAGGGCAATATCATTAACACGTGCTCCGTCGGAGGAGTCGTTGCATGGCCCGACATTCCCGCGTATAACGCCTCTAAAGGCGGCGTATTGCAGCTGACGCGTTCGATGGCCGTCGATTACGCCAAACACAACATCCGCGTCAATTGCGTGTGCCCGGGAATCATTGACACACCTTTGAATGAAAAGTCGTTCCTTGAAAACAACGAAGGCACGCTTGAAGAAATCAAAAAAGAAAAAGCGAAAGTCAATCCGCTGCTGAGACTCGGCAAGCCTGAAGAAATAGCGAACGTCATGCTGTTTCTCGCGTCGGATTTATCCAGCTATATGACCGGAAGCGCGATCACCGCAGACGGTGGATACACCGCACAATAGAGAAGGAGTGTTTACATATGGAGAGAAAAACAGTATTGGTTATCGCTGACCTTGGGGGATGCCCGCCGCATATGTTTTACAAAAGCGCAGCCGAAAAATACAACCTCGTCAGCTTTATTCCGAGACCTTTTGCAATTACAGCCTCTCATGCAGCTTTGATTGAAAAATACTCGGTCGCGGTCATTAAAGATAAAGACTATTTTAAGAGTCTGGCTGATTTTGAGCATCCCGATTCGATTTACTGGGCTCATGAAGATCATGATAAACCTGAGGAAGAAGTCGTCGAAGAAATCGTCAAGGTGGCCGGCATGTTCGCGGTTGACGCCATTACGACCAACAATGAACTGTTTATCGCTCCGATGGCAAAAGCGTGTGAACGTCTCGGCCTGCGGGGAGCGGGCGTACAGGCCGCTGAAAATGCCAGAGATAAAAACAAAATGAGAGCCGCCTTCAACCGGGCCGGCGTCAAGTCTATCAAAAACAAACGGGTGACGACGCTGGAAGATTTCCGCGCCGCGCTTCAGGAAATCGGAACGCCGCTCATTCTGAAGCCTACATATCTGGCGAGCTCCATCGGCGTGACGCTTATCAAAGAGATGGAAACGGCCGAAGCCGAGTTTAACAGAGTCAATGAATATCTGAAGTCGATTAACGTACCGAAAGCGGTCACGTTTGAAGCGCCGTTTATCGCGGAAGAATTTTTGCAGGGCGAGTATGACGACTGGTACGAAACAAGCGGTTATTCCGACTATATCAGCATAGAAGGCATCATGGCCGACGGAGAATACTTCCCTGTCGCAATTCATGATAAAACACCGCAAATCGGATTCACGGAGACATCGCATATTACGCCGTCCATCCTGGATGATGACGCGAAGCGGAAAATCGTCGAAGCAGCCAAAAAGGCGAATGAAGGACTCGGCCTCGAAAACTGCGCAACACATACAGAGATTAAATTAATGAAAAACCGGGAAGCCGGACTGATTGAATCAGCGGCACGATTTGCGGGCTGGAACATGATTCCGAATATTAAAAAGGTCTTCGGCGTCGATATGGCGCAGCTGTTATTGGATGTTCTCTGTTTCGGAAAAGAAGCCGATCTGCCGAAAGGATTATTGGAGCAGGAGCCATGCTATGTCGCCGACTGCCACTTGTATCCTCAGCATTTCAAAGAAAACGGCCAGCTGCCTGAGACGGCTGTCGATTTCGTCATTGAAAGCATTGACATTCCCGGCGGCGTCTTAAAGGGAGACACCGAAATCGTTTCTTTCTCGGCGGCCGAGGCGGGTACATCCGTGGATCTGCGGCTGTTCGAAGCGTTCAACAGCATTGCGGCGTTCGAGCTGAAAGGAAGCAATTCGGGTGACGTGGCCGAATCAATCAAACAAATTCAGCAGCAGGCGAAGCTGACTGCAAAGTATGCGTTACCGGTATGAAACAGCTGAAACCGAACTCTAAGTATTTGCTTTTCGGGCAGGCGCTTTCGTTTATGGGAGACTATTGCGTTCTCCCGGCTCTGCTCATTTTGTCTACATACTATCACGACTACTGGGTGACGTCCGGCGTCATCGCGGTCCGCAGTATTCCGATGGTGTTTCAGCCGTTTTTAGGCGTGCTCGTGGACCGGCTCGACAGGGTGAAAATCATGCTGTGGACGGATGTGATCAGAGGCGTCATCTTTTTGGGGCTGACATTTCTCCCGAAAGGCGAATATCCGCTGCTTTTTCTGGCGCTGCTGTTTGTTTCTTACGGAAGCGGCGTGTTTTTTAACCCGGCACGTCTCGCGGTCATGTCGTCTTTAGAAGCGGATATTAAAAATATCAACACTTTGTTTGCAAAAGCCACGACGATTTCGATTATTGTCGGCGCTGCAGCCGGCGGACTTTTTCTGTTAGGCGGTTCTGTGGAGCTTGCCGTCGCGTTTAACGGGGTGACCTATCTTGTCTCCGCGTTTTTCATCAGCCGCATTAAGCTTCAATACGTGCCGATTCAGTCAGAAAACGTAAGGGAAGCTTTTCAGTCGTTTAAAGAAGGCCTGAAGGAAATCAAAACAAATGCTTTTGTGTTAAACGCCATGTTCACGATGATTACGATGGCGCTTTTGTGGGGTGTCGTCTACAGCTATTTCCCGATTGTCAGCCGCTTTTTAGGCGACGGGGAAATCGGCAATTTCATCCTGACGTTCTGCATCGGCTTCGGCGGCTTTATCGGCGCCGCTCTTGTCAGCAAATGGGGCTTTAACAACAATAAAGGGCTGATGTATTTTACAGTGTTATCGATCGTCTCGCTTGCGCTGTTTTTGTTTACCCCGATTTTCGCCGTGTCAGTCATTGCCGCTATTCTTTTCTTTATCGCAATGGAATACGGTGAAGTGCTGGCGAAGGTCAAAGTTCAGGAGAACGCGGCGAACCAGATTCAGGGCCGGATCTTTTCGGTGGCGGAGGCGTCCATCGGATTGTGCATCGCTGTCGGTTCCATGCTGATCAATATTGTAGACGCGGCAGTCATCATGGCGTTTATCGTCCTTTTGGTCAGCGGGCTGTTTCTGCATACAAAACTGGTCAATAAATCCTTTTCAGAACGGAATAACGAATCAGAGCAAATTCATTTATAAGGAGCCTTTCAGATGGAAATCATACCGTCCGACGTCATCAAGACACTTCCGAAACAGGAATTTTCGCTCGTTTTTCAAAAGGTAAAAGAGATGGAGAAAACGGGAGCTCAGATCATTAACCTCGGGCAGGGGAATCCCGATCTCCCCACACCGCCGCATATCGTTGAAACATTGCGGGAGGCTGCGCTGAATCCTTCGTATCACGGATACGGCCCGTTCAGAGGCTATCCGTTTCTGAAAGAAGCCATCGCGGAATTTTATGAGAGAGAGTACGGGGTATCGGTCAATCCGGAGACAGAAGTCGCGCTGTTCGGCGGAGGGAAAGCTGGTTTGTACGTTTTGACGCAATGCCTGCTGAATCCCGGCGATATCGCCTTAGTCCCGAACCCCGGCTACCCTGAGTATTTATCGGGAATTACAATGGCCAGAGCGGAGCTGCATGAGATGCCGCTTCATCCGGAAAACGGCTATTTGCCGGATTTTGAGCGGATTGATCCCGCCGTCCTGAAAAAAGCCAAGCTGATGTTTTTGAATTACCCGAATAACCCGACTGGCGCGACTGCGGATCAGGCGTTTTATGAAAAAGCGGCAGCGTTTGCAAAAAAACATGACATCCACCTTATTCACGATTTTGCATACGGCGCGTTCGAATTTGATCAGAACCCGGCCAGCTTTCTTCAGGCGAAAGAAGCGAAAACGGTCGGCGCGGAGCTTTATTCATTTTCGAAAACCTTCAATATGGCAGGCTGGAGAATGGCATTTGCCGTGGGGAATGAGAAAATCATTCAGGCGGTCAATGAGTTTCAGGATCACGTCTTCGTCGGCATGTTCGGCGGTCTTCAGCAGGCGGCAGCGGCGGCGCTGTCAGGAAGTCCTGAGCATACGGAGCGTCTGAAGCGCACATATAAAGAACGGATTGACTTTTTCACGGCGTTATGTGAAAAGGAATTAGGCTGGAGCATTGAAAAACCGAAAGGGACTTTTTATGTATGGGCTGAAATTCCGAATGAATTCGAGTCTTCACACCAGTTTTCGGACTATCTGCTGGAGCATGCCCATGTTGTCGTGACGCCCGGCGAGATTTTCGGCAGCGGCGGAAAGCGTTATGTCAGAATATCAATGGTGGCAAAACAGGGTGATTTAAGGGAATTCGTGCTGCGGATTCAAAAGCTCGGTTTGTCCTTTCCTTCATTACAAGAAACATCCCGCTGAGAGCGGGATGTTTTTATTATATGCTTTTCATGCTGCCGCCGTCGGCTGACACTTGCTGTCCGGTAATATAGGAGGCTTCTTCAGAGGCAAGAAAGGCAGCCAGCGCCGCGGTTTCTTCCGGAGTTCCGACACGCTTCATCGGGACGCCTGATGCAATCCGTTCTTCCGCTTCCGCTTTAGAAATGCCGTTTTGCTTCATGACATTCTTCACGAATTGGTGATAACGGTCTGTGGCGATAAACCCGGGATTCAGACAGTTGACAGTAATGTGAAAAGGCGCAAGCTGAATGGCGATGTTTTTGCTGGCATTAATTAAAGCGGCGTTCATCATGCTGTTGGTAAACATATTGGCGCCGGGTTCTTTCCATAGGTTTCCGACGATATTAATGATTCTGCCGAATTCGTGCTGTTTCATGATTGCTGCGGCCGTTTTCATAGAGTCGATATAAGCGATTGTTTTATTCGTAAAGGTATTTGTCATATCCTCTATATCGCAGTTTTCAAAGGTATCCGGCGAGCCGCCCGGAATGTTGTTGATCAATACATCAAGCCGTCCGCATTGTGATCTGATCTCTTCAAAAATGCCGGCTCTTGTCTTCTGATCCGACATATCCCCGGCCAGAACGGTGACGCCCGCATCCGGATGTTTGGCGAGGATCTCTTCTTTTACCGATTCGATATTTTCGGGAACTCGAGAATTAATGACGGTATGAAAGCCATTGTCCGCCAGTTTCAGAGCGATCGCTTTGCCGATCCCCTGACTGGCTCCCATAATAAACGCGGTTCGTTTTGACAACTGTCTGCACCCCTTTACCAAAATGGAATCTCCTTTACATCGTAAAAAAAAATGATAAAAATAGCAAATTTTATTTAAATTCTGACAAAGGAAAAACCCGCCGGACAGGCGGGTGGTTGTTACACGTGCAAAAACTTCGGAAGCGTGTCAAGAGACAAGCGGTTTCCGACAAAAAATGAACCGAATTCGCCGTAGCGCGCGCTGACTTCATCAAAGCGCATTTCGTAAACAAGTTTTTTGAACTGAAGCACATCATCGCTGAAGAGCGTGACGCCCCATTCGTAATCGTCAAAACCGACAGATCCCGTGATAATCTGTTTGACTTTGCCGGCATAGCTCCGTCCGATCAAGCCGTGGCTTCTCATCAGGTTTCTGCGTTCATCCATAGAAAGCATGTACCAGTTGTCATTGCCGCTTCTTCTTTTATCCATCGGATAGAAGCAGACGTATTTCGCTTCGGGCAGCTCAGGATACAGGCGGGCACGGACATGCGGATTTTCATACGGATCGCCTTCTCCGCTTGCGAGGTAGTTGCTCAGCTCAACCACGGACACGTAAGAATAAGCCGGGATTGTAAATTCAGCAAGCTTTGATTTGTTAAATTCAAGCTCGATTTCGTTCAGCTCTTCCATTGTCGGGCGAAGAATCATCAGCATAAAATCAGCTTTCTGTCCGACGATGCTGTAGATGGTTTGCGAGCCTTTGCCTTCTTTTTGGGCGACACCCCATTTTTCAAGCAGTCCCGTAAATTCGTGAATAATCGACAGGCGCTCATCGCTGGATAACATCTTCCATGACGTCCAGTCCATTGTGCGGAAATCGTGAAGCGCGTACCAGCCGTCAAGCGTTTGGGCGGCTTCGTTCGTTTTTTGCTGCTCACTCATGTATCTTCACTCCTATATCTTTTCATTACATTGATGCCTTCACTATATCACAGTTTAACCGTTTCGGCTGTGGAGAAACCTTGAATAATCCGAAGCCTTGTGTCAGAAACTATGCCGTGAACAAACGGTCAATTAAATTAGTTAGAAAAATAAGATTTCTTTTTGAAAGCGCTATAATAGAAGTTGGTTATTTGAATTTAGCTGGAAGAAGAGTATGCTGTAAAAGTAAGCGTTTTTTGTCAACATAGAGGAGGGTATATCGTGGCAGATTTATTTACAAAAGTACAAGAAAAAGTCGCAGGAAAAGATGTGAAAATCGTATTTCCTGAAGGGTTGGACGAACGTATCCTGGTTGCGGTCAACAACTTGGCGGGCAACAAGGTATTAAAGCCGATCGTAGTCGGCAATAAAGAAGACATTCAAGCAAAAGCGAAAGAATTAAATCTTACGCTTGACGGCGTGGACATTTTTGACCCGCATACATATGAAGGCATGGAAGAACTCGTTCAGGCTTTCGTAGAACGCCGCAAAGGCAAAGCGACGGAAGAACAGGCCCGCAAAGCTTTGCTGGACGAAAACTATTTCGGCACGATGCTTGTGTACAAAGGTCTCGCAGACGGACTTGTCAGCGGAGCTGCACATTCTACAGCCGATACGGTGCGCCCTGCACTGCAAATCATCAAAACAAAAGAAGGCGTGAAAAAAACATCAGGCGTCTTCATCATGGCCCGCGGTGACGAGCAGTATGTGTTCGCTGATTGCGCGATCAACATTGCTCCTGACAGCCAGGACCTTGCCGAAATCGCCATTGAAAGCGCCAATACGGCTCAAATGTTTGACATTGACCCGCGCGTTGCCATGCTCAGCTTCTCTACAAAAGGATCGGCGAAATCAGACGAGACGGACAAAGTGGCTGAAGCCGTGAAAATTGCGAAGGAAAAAGCGCCTGAGCTTACGCTTGACGGCGAATTCCAATTCGACGCTGCATTTGTGCCGTCTGTCGCGGAGAAAAAAGCGCCGGACTCCGACATTAAAGGAGACGCGAATGTATTTGTATTCCCAAGCCTTGAAGCAGGAAACATCGGCTACAAAATCGCTCAGCGCTTAGGCGGCTTTGAAGCGGTCGGACCGATTCTGCAAGGATTGAATATGCCTGTAAACGATCTTTCCAGAGGATGTAATGCGGAAGACGTCTACAATCTTGCGTTAATTACGGCTGCTCAAGCGCTGTAATCCGCAAAAGCCGGCCTTTACGAGGGCCGGCATTTTTTTATAGAAAGAACGTCACTGCGGCCCAGCCGAACAGGGACAAACAGAGAGAACCGATCAAGCCTGCTGCGAGCGCCCGCCAGCCGTTATGGCGAAACGCCGATATATGGACTTTCAAACCGAGACCCGCCATCGCCATGCCGATTAAAACATAAGACACTTGAACAAGAAACGAAGCTGAAATAACGCCTGATGTATGGATGGCGCTCATTCCGAGAAATCCGAAGATAAACCAAGGGATGGGGAGCGAAGCGGCAGAAGCCGTCTTTGACTTTCCGCTGCGGCGCGCCCGCATTCCGAGCATGAATGCGGCCGGGACGAGCAGCGCGACCCGGGTCAGTTTGACGATCACCGCCATCTCGACGGCTGCTTTTCCTCCGGCGCTGCCGGCCGCCGCCGCATGCGCCACCTCGTGAAGCGTTGCCCCGCAAAAGGCTCCGTAAGCCGCAGGAGAAAAGCCCAATCCATGATAAGCAAGAGAATATACAACAGTAAAAACGGTTCCTAATAACGAAACGGCGGCCGCGCTGATGGCGGCTGCATTTTCATTTGATCTGATCTGCGGCGCGATCGCGGCAATGGCAGCCGCCCCGCAGATCGCTGTGCCGCAGGCTGTCAGCGTGCTGAGTGTCTGATCTATACGGAACAGCCGGGACAGTCCGTATACAACGGCACCCGCAAACATCATACAGCAGACGGCAATTGCAAATACGTGCCAGCCCGCATGATAGATATCCGCCAGATTCAGTCTCATACCAAGCAGGATGATGCCTGCTTTCAGCAAGTATTTGCTTGAGAACGCGATCCCCGGCTCTAATGCCGCCCGCTGTCCGAATACGGCGCGCCAGAGCATGCCGATCAGCATTGCAAGGACAAGCATTCCGAACATATGCAAAAACGGCAGGCGGCTGACATAGAAAGCCGCAAACGCAATTCCTGCGGTAACTGAAACACCTTTTACCATCTTCATCTCAGTCACTTCCCATTATCTTGATAACTCCACTTTACTGCGGTCTTAATCATTAGTAAAATATATTTATATGATCTAAACGATTAGGAAAAATAATGATTAGGGGCGATGCTTTTTGTATTATGGGGAACTGAAAACATTCATTGCCGTCGTGGAAGAAAAAAACTTTACAAAGGCGGCGCAGAAGCTGATGATTTCTCAGCCGAGCGTCAGCCTTCACATTAAAAACCTGGAGAAAGAATTTCAAACCGCCTTGCTGAACCGCTCTCCGAAGCACTTTACGACTACGCCGACGGGGGACATTCTCTATCAGCGCGCCAAGCAGATGGTCTTTTTGTACGAACAGGCGAAATCCGAAATTTACGCCCATCATCATTATGTCAAAGGGAAGCTCAAAATCGCCGCGAGCTTTACCATCGGCGAATATATTCTGCCGCCGCTTCTCGCAAAGCTTCATAACGAGTATCCCGAGCTGAACCTGGACGTCATGATCGGAAACACGGAGGAGGTCAGCGAAGCGGTTCGGATGCTTCAAGCCGATATCGGATTAATTGAAGGGCATACGGGGAAAAACGAGCTGGACATTCAGCCGTTTATGGAGGATGAATTGTGCATTGCCGCACCGAACGGACACCCGCTCGCCGGCAGAAAAAACATCCCGGCTGCCGAATTGCAAAATCAAGCGTGGGTGACGAGGGAGAAGGGTTCGGGAACGAGGGAATATTTAGACCATGTCCTTCAATCAAACGGACTGCGGCCGAAATCCATGATGACGATCAGCAGCAACCAGGGCGTCAAAGAAGCCGTGATCAGCGGAATGGGTCTTTCCGTTCTGTCAAAAAGCGTGCTGCAAAAGGATCTGCTTCACGGCAGCATTTCCGTGCTTGAGGTAAAAGGGTTCTCCTTAAAACGGAAACTGTCTATCATCCAATCTTCCATTATGGAGAACACAAAAAACAAAGAAATCTTCATCGCTCTATTGAAAAGCCAATTTCAATCATCACAAGCGGAGTGATATAATAAATGCATGGAAAGCCTATGACGAAAGGGATTTAATATAGATGGGAAAGCAACCGATTGATTTACTGATGCAGCCGAGCTGGAGAATCATTGACCAATCCAGCCTCGGCCCTTATTTTGATGCGAAGCAGTCATTCGCAATGGATGATACGCTGTGCGCCTCCGTAGGCAAAGGGGAATCGCCTGCGACGGCACGCTCTTGGGTGCACCACCGGACGATCGTGCTCGGCATTCAGGACACGCGCCTGCCGTTTTTAGAGGACGGCGTGAAATTGCTGGAGGACGAAGGCTACCGTGTTATTGTCCGCAATTCCGGAGGCCTCGCCGTCGTACTGGA
The DNA here is from genome assembly GCF_026420705.1 of Bacillus sp. NEAU-CP5. NCBI lineage: Bacteria > Bacillati > Bacillota > Bacilli > Caryophanales > Bacillaceae > Bacillus > Bacillus sp. NEAU-CP5. The sequence goes on from NZ_JAPMOV010000004.1 coordinate 351,044, forward strand.
CGAAGGCGTATTGAATATCTCCCTTATTTTTGAAGACGAAAAAAAAGGCATCGACATCGACAGAGGCTACGAGGCGATGACAGAGCTGGTGCGGCGGATGCTGCGTCCACACCATGCCGAAATTGAAGCATATGAAATTAAAGGATCGTACTGTCCGGGCAGCTATGATCTCAGCATCGGCGGACGAAAATTCGCGGGAATCTCACAAAGACGCCTGCGGGGCGGAACCGCGGTTCAGATTTACCTTTGCGCCGATAAAAGCGGAAGCGAACGCGCCGATCTGATCAGACGTTTCTATCAAGCCGCTTTAAAAGACAAAAGCAACGATACAAAAGGCGTATATCCCGATATCCGGCCCGAAACGATGGCTTCATTAAGCGAATTGCTGCAAACGGACATTACCGTGCAAGACTTAATGCTGGCGCTTTTGACTGAACTGAAGGAACTCAGCGGACGCCTGTATGCAGCCGGATTATCGCCGGAAGAGGAAATGGTATTTGAAAAAAATCTGACCCGAATGCTGGAACGGAATGAGAAGGTGTTCGGCACGCAGGAAAGCTTGGACTAAGTCCGGGCTTTTTTGTTTTTGGTAATTATATACTATTTAGTTATAGTGAAAAAGAATCGTTATATCAAAACTAGTTTACATTATATACCTTATTTGATTAATATATTTATGTAGGTTCCAAATAATTCTATAAACTGAAGGAGATGGAGATATGAACTTTAAAAAAATAAAAGAAGAAAAAAGAATCACGATCCCGACACATTTGTTAGCCGGAGATGCGGAACAATCAGGCAATTCTTTCGCTTGGAGCGGCTGGGTGCTTGTAGTGCCGAGCCAAGAAGACAATCAAAACCCGAATTTGAATTTCTCTGATTTAGCCGCTCAAAAGTAGGATAATCACTGTTTGGAGCCTACACATCTGAGACGAGGCGGTGAGAGTTTGACACAAGAGTATATAAGAGAAATTAAGCGGGGAGCACTGTCATGGATTGTTAAAAATATCCATTATTTTGATATGAATCATAAAGTAGCGAATGATTTCAGATGGCGCCTTAAAACATTTATAGAACTCATTTTTCTTACCAATTACCTGATCAGAAATCAGGCAGATGATAAGGAAGTTGCTGTTATAACGGAGTTTATTACAGAAAGGCTCCGTAATGATCAGCTTGAAGAATTTATTCATTTTGATCCGGACGGTCTCGCCGGATTGGCTATTGCGGGTGAATTTCTTACCTTGACTGATCATCCGTCACGGGCTTCGGTGATATGGGAGCTGGAAAAATTCACGGCAGCGCGTTTTGATTGCAGCCTTGCTAAAGTTCCCTTTCGGAAAATGGATCTGAAGTACAGTCTGCAAAGAGCAGGTGTAACCTCGGAAATAACGGATTTTTCTGACTTATATCACTACACAGCAGCTGGTCAGGATATCCCAAATACATATATGACGGATCATGATGCGTACAGCATCACTCATACGATTTTTTATATAACAGACATGGGATGTTCTTCGCTTACGGATAAAGAGTATCATCTGCCGTCCTTAAAAGAAAAGGTCCTGAAATTTCTCGGGATCTATATCTGTCTTGAGAATTTAGATATTACCAGTGAATTATTGATGTGCAGCTCTTTTTTACATATCAACATGGATAAGGACAACCATAAACCGCTCTATGAAGCAGCCTGGAATAAAATCTATCAGGGCCGAATGAAAGAGGGGAATGTCCCGAGCATCACCTATCAACATAAACCCGGTTTGACAGGTGAACAGCGAAGAGAAGATGTGTTCAAACATTGCTATCATACAACACTTGTCGCCGCTGGTGCCGCGCATGCCTGTCTTAGAGCAGAAAGGAACGATTAACTTGAATAGATTAGCTGAAGAGACAGATCAATTTTTATTATCTTTTGCTGAACAATCGCTTCCGGATCAAAAGAGCATTCAGCTGTTTGCCGGCTTCTGCAAGTACTACAGGAAGACGAGCCATTCTTCCGCTGTAAAAGAACATACTGAAAGGATTGCCTCCGCTTTCGTTGATAAGTCATGCTGGGAAGATCTGTTTCACTGTAACACGGCCATTGTCAATGAGTTGATTCATATCTATTTAACGGCAAAAGCTTATAAAAAGAAGCAGGGAATGGATTCGGATGATCAGGTCATACGTCACGGATTGCAAAACGGCTATCTTATAAAAAAAGAATGGCCTTATTTTAAATACGCCGAATTCGTCGGTTTGCTGAGCGAGCTGGGAATGTCAACTGACCATGAAAAAGTGCGCTTTTACAAGAATTCGATGTTTCAGCCTTTGCTCCATGACGCATGGAAAAGAACAGCTGAAAACGAGCTGGAGTTTGTCGAGTACTGTCTTCTTCATTTGAATGAGGGAGAGCATCTGCTTCATCCCGGCTTGAAGGCGTCCATTCAAAAATGGCTTGTGTTTTGTCTCGGCAGCCGAAAAATGAAACAGCTGTGCAATATGTTATTTATCCAATCGTGTATCGATCCATTTTTTTATGGCTGTCAAGCGGCTCTTCATCATATAAATAACGAGAATCCATCCATTCATTGTGCTCCGGCTCTTCTGCCGGCGATTGAGATTCTGAATCTGGAGTGTGGAACATGCAGATAGTCAAGGAACATTTTAATATAAAAAAAACAGAAGAATGGCTGCTGGGTTTTTGGAAGAACATTCAGCTGCAGCCGGAAGAAATGGAAGCAGATGATCTCATGCACCTGTTTTGCGGTTTAGCGGCATGTCATCACTTTGAAAAAAGAAAGGATACAGAAGAAGTCATTCTATTCTTAGATCGTTATTTTGGAGAAAAAACGCACGAATGCCATCCGGTCCTGTTCGCGTATGCGTATCATGTGTACCGCAGGATAGATGCCGCAAAAAGCATCTTTTTTCATAACGGACTTGAACAAATGGTCCGCGGTTTACAAGAGGAACTGAAATCAGAGCCGTCCTCTATGATCCTCATGGTGTTAGGAGCTTATTTTGGGGCGGTGACTCCGGAAGAACTGATCGTGTTCTTAGAAACCGGGATGAAACGTGAGGCCGATTTGCTCATGGCACCGGGCGGCATGCAGGAAGAACAGGCGGATGCCCTTTATGCCGTCACTTATTTGCAAATGAAAGAATTGCAGCCTTTTCTCACGGAATGGTACAAAACATCAGACTTTGCTTTTTCAGGTTTAATGTTAGCCGAGTGCAGAAAGTATCACATTGACGCCGTTGCAAAATACACAGCCATTATGAAATTTCTCCAATTCGATGAGGCGCTTTTTATACGGGAAGGGCGGGAATTTCTACGCTTTCAGCAGCGAAGCAGCGGGAGCTTCGGTTATTTGAATCCATTAGCGATGGACCAAGGGGCGGTCAGCGGCAAATTGCTGGACCGTCAATATTTCCTGCCGTCCGCTCATTATGCCGCCGCCTCTCTGTCTATGCTGTAATGTCTCTCTTTTGAAAGACGGAAAAAGAAATCAATAAACAAATAAGAAAGTAGATCGCTATAACCGTCATGGAATAGGGGATGTTTAACGTTGAAATCGCATCACCCGCACTTTTATTTACATAAGCAACGAGATTTAAATGCGGAAAGAGCGTAAATTTATACCACGTAAATTGGGCAAGCAAATCAGTTCCGCCCAATATACTGCCGGCAAACAGCAGTAAAATCGATAAGCAAAGGGAGAGCGCCTGGCTTTTGCACAATACTGACAAAGTGAACGCAATGGTGACAATGCTTATAATTGATATGAAACGCAAAAGCAGAATGATTCCGGATGCTTTGATTGAACTGATGGTATACAGACTGTCATTTAAATGAGTATAGACGAGCGGATATGAAGCATTGGAAAAACCGAATAACACGCCGCCGATCAGCAAACAGCTCACACAGTAAAATAAGTAAATCATACCGGTAAACAGAAGGGAGGCCAGAAATTTCGATGTTAAAATCCGCCATCTTCGGTTCGGGCTTGTAGCGATAAACTTAATCGTTCCAAGGGCAAACTCTTTAGAAACAATCCCGCTGACGGTTAAAATCGCGGTTAAGCTTACGAAAATCTCAAGCCCGTTTGAAGTAACCGTGCCGAAAAACCTCCAGCCGTTCCATTCATAGGGGTTGATGTTATGCTCCAAATAATAGTCTTTATTCTTAACATCAGCAGAATAATAAACGCCTGTCGTTTCAGCGGGTTTATCAATTTCTTCCTGTTTTTTTTCGGCGAGAAGCCGTTCTTTCCAATTGTTATCCGAGGAAGCATCTAACTCATGATTCATAATAAGGCCGGCCAGCAAAACGATGAGAAACAGGAAAAAAAGAGATAAAAGTGTGCCTTTTTTTCGGGTTATTTTTATGAATTCGTTCTGCGCCAGATGAAATATGCTCATACCGCGTCCTCCTGATCTGTAATCATCATGTATTTCTCTTCCAATGATAAAGTTCTTGCAGAAACGCGGGAAATCAGAATCTCTTTCTCTGCCAAAGATTTAATGACATACGGGATGGTATCTTCTTCCGCTTCCAATTCAATGATGCGGCTGTCTTTTTGCTGTACTTGAAGAATACCGTCCTGCTCTAATATTTCTTTCGCCCTTGCCGGATGATCTACCGTGACGGTAAACAGTTTTTTCTGACCAAGGTCATGTCTGTTCTTCATGTCTTCAATTCCTAAAATCCGTCCCTTTTTAATATAGGCAACCCTATCGCAAATCTCCTCCATTTCCGACAATAAATGGCTTGATAATAAAATGGAAACCCCTTGCTTCGCTAAATCGGAAAGAATGGTGCGCAATTCTTTCATTCCTTTAGGATCGAGGCCGTTCATCGGTTCATCCAGAATTAATAATCCGGGATTGTGAAGAAGAGAATAAGCGAGCCCCAAGCGCTGTTTCATACCTAATGAGAAATGTTTCACTTTTTTGCGGGCAGCCTGCTCTAGCCCGACTTTTGCAAGGGTATTCATAAGGTCATCCGTTCGCAGCGAGGTGCTGCGCAGTTTAGTAAAATATTTTAGGTTTTGCAAAGCGGTCATATTCGGATACATATCCGGGCCTTCAATGATAACCCCGATATGTCTCATAAAATATTCAAAGTCGCTGTCCGGTCTGCCTCTGAATGAAATGGCTCCTTCTGTTTTTTTAATAAGCTGTACGATCATTCTGAAAATAGTGGTTTTTCCTGAGCCGTTCGGCCCTAAAAGGCCGAAAATCTCGCCTTTTCTCACATCGAAAGAAATTGACTGTACAATAGGGGTATGATTGATTGTTTTAGAGACATCTTTTAATATCAGGGCTGGTTCAGTCATGATATTTGCACACCTTCCTTATGATTTAGGGTAAAAGCCGTCAAAACCGAAGAACATGCTTCCGATCAGGCCGGCAACGATTAAAATGAGAGCAATGCTATACCACATTTTTCGATTCAATGGTTTCCCTCCTTACAACGCTGACATTCCATTTGAAATAGCGCAAAAAGATGCGGAATATCAGTTTCGAAAGATCAAATCCGGCCATAAACACCGCCATACCCGCTCCAAGAACCATACATCCGTTAAAAATGGCTGTTGCAATCGGCACTTTTACGAGGAGAAAGAATGATCCGGTCATCAGCATCAGGCCGATCGCCATCAAACTTAACACCGCAACAGAGGCAAAAAGAAACGGTGTCAGCATAAACATGAAGTTGAACATGCCCATCCCCAGCATCAGGCCGAATGCTTTGAAAAAGGAGCGCCATGTTTTCTGCTCCTCGGCATCACTAATGAAAATATCCGCTTTTAAGGCGCGCGCAAGTGTTTTGGGGTTTCCTAAATTGTCGGCGATTTGTTCATCGCTTTTTCCTTCAGCGCCGCCCATTTGGAATATTTCGCCGATATCGGCGAGTATCTCTTTTTGCTCAAGTTCCGGCAGATCTTTTATTTCCCGCCGGAGATGTTTTAAATATTGGTCTTTACACATTCATTTTCCCTCCTTAATGATGCTGTTCACTTTTTCGGACAGGTCAAGCCATTCCGATTTTAATGTTTGATGATATAAGGCGCCTTCTTCTGTTACTTTGTAATATTTGCGTGATGGGCCTTGATCGGAAGCTGCTGTATACGTTTTTAGGTAGTTATTTTTTGTGAGTCTTCGTAATATGGGGTAGATGGTGCCCTCCGATACAGGGAACGTTTCACTTATGATCTTGATTAATTCATAACCATATAAATCTTCATAAAGAAGCAGGGACAACACACAAAGTTCCAACGCTCCTTTTCGTAATTGGCTACTCATTTACTATCATTCCCATCATATCTAATAATTGTATTCTCTATACAGTGTATTGCACAGTAGCTAATCGATCAATAATTCCCAAGAACCATTTGGGATGAGGAATTGAATCTTTATGCTTATGTGCGGGCGGGGACCGAGATGCGCAGCCCTTGCGGGAAGAAGGCCTCCTGAACAATGTTTACATTAATATAGATCAGGATGCGCGTCATTGACAAATGGCAAAAACCCCTTTTTCCATGACAAGGAAAGGGGTTTTTCCGTTATTCGGCCATTTTTTCTAAATTGCCGTTCCGGTCCATTTTGAAGGACGGAGAAGCATGTTCGTCGTCTTCAAATAAAACTAGTTTTCTGGCTCTGTTCATAATTTTCACCAAGGTTTCGTAGTCTTCCTGAATGGTTTTTTGATCTTTTTCAAGCTTTTCGACGGCCGCTTCCAGCTGCTCGGTTTTAGACTGAAGTTCTTGGTTTTCCCGTTTTAAACGGTCATTTTCCATTTGCAGGGCGGAAGTTTGCTTTCCGCTGCCTTCATAGCTCTTCAGAAATTGAATGACGTCTGCCATTGTGAGCTCCGCCTTTTGGCTCGGCTGCTGAGGCGCCAGCAAATGTGATAAACTAGCTAACTCTTCCTTGAAGCTTTCATCGACATAAGGCATATGTTCGCCGGACATGACGGCTTGCCGATCCTCTTTTGGCGCTTCCGTTTGAACCGTCTCTTCGGCTGCGGTTTCCTGCATGATGTCCGCATCCGGCGCAGGCGGCTGATATAATAGTTTCTTCTTGGCCGGCTGGCCGTTTCCGAGCGCGCGCATCCGCTGTTTCCGCTGTTTTTTGGCGAGCTGAAGCGCTTTTTCGTATTGATGGCGCACGACGGCATTCCACCTGAATCCGCACGCTGCCGACGTTCTGTTTAATTTATCGCCTACCTCTTCAAAGGCGTTCAGCTGCGTGCTTCCTTCCCGGACGTGCCGGAGCACGGTTTCCGCAAGCAGCAGGTCGTTTTCCTCCGACCAGGCGTCCTGTCTTTGTTTTGTCAATGTTCTCAACCCCCAATATCTTTGATGGTATTAGAATGTCCAGATTGGAAAATATTTATACAAATTGGCTGAAAGAATGAGAGATACGCAGAGCCTTGCAGGATAAGATGAATCCTTGTACAATGAGATGTGATGTGATTTTTTTCGTTTTTAAAATTAAGTTTTAACATAGAGGAACATTGAATGAAGGGAAGCGTACATCATGGCTAATGAATTCCGAGTGTGTGATGATTGCCAGGCCACCAATATTAAGACTTTGCTGCCGCGTTTGAAAGAAGCTGACCCGGATGCAAAAGTGGAGGTCGGATGTCAGTCATATTGCGGGCCCGGACGCAAAAAATCGTTTGCTTTCGTAAACAACCGCCCGCTGTCGGCGCCGACTGAGGACGAGCTGATTGAGAAAGTGAAAAAGAAGATCAAAAAGTAAATGTGTATTTTACGACAGCCTCGCCCGATGGGTCAGGCTTTTTTGCTTCAAAAAATCAATGTCGGAAAACTGGAACAAAACGCCGGACAAATTCAAGGATGTTTTCAAATTACAGAGCCGATATAATAGAATCACGGCTAAAAAAAAGAGGGAATGACGATGGCGTATCCAAACGGAAAATTATCAGAAGAAAAAGTGTTTAAAGATCCCGTTCACCGCTATGTTCATGTGCGGGACAAGCTGATCTGGGATTTGATCGGCACCCGTGAATTTCAGCGGCTGCGCCGGATCAAACAGCTCGGTACGACGTATTTGACGTTTCACGGCGCGGAACACAGCCGTTTTAACCATTCTCTCGGCGTCTATGAGATTGTCAGACGAATGGTTGATGATGTTTTTAAAGGGCGTCCTGAATGGGATGACAATGAACGCGAACTCTGTCTCAGCGCTGCGCTTTTGCACGATTTGGGACATGGGCCGTTTTCACATTCCTTTGAAAAGGTTTTTCATCTGGATCATGAAGACTTTACGAGGGAAATCATCCTCGGCGATACTGAGGTGAATCAGGTTCTCAGAAAGGCGGGGCCGGGATTCCCGCAGGATGTTGCCGAAGTCATTGCCAAAACATACAAAAACAAGCAGGTGGTCAGCCTGATTTCGAGTCAGATTGACGCCGACCGGATGGATTACCTTCAGCGGGACGCGTACTATACGGGCGTCAGCTACGGACATTTTGATATGGAACGGATTTTAAGGGTGATGCGTCCGCGTGAGGACCAGATCGTCATTAAGCAAAGCGGCATGCACGCCGTCGAAGACTATATTATGAGCCGCTATCAAATGTACTGGCAGGTGTATTTTCATCCCGTGACGAGAAGTGCTGAAGTCATTTTGACGAAAATTCTCCACCGTGCGAAGCAGCTCCATGAAGAAGGGTATATATTCACTCATGCTCCCGTTCATTTTTATTCCATTTTTGAAGGGAAGCTGACGCTTGCGGATTATCTGAAGCTTGATGAAGCCATCATTTTATATTATTTCCAGGCTTGGGAGGAAGAAGAGGACCCGATTCTGTCCGACTTGTGCCGCCGCTTCATTAACCGCCAGCTGTTTCAATATGCCGAATTTAACCCCAATGAGGAAATGTCGGCTTATTTTGAACTGACCGCTCTGTTTAAAGAGGCGGGAATTGATCCCAATTACTATTTAGTGGTCGATTCTTCATCGGATCTGCCGTATGATTTTTACCGGCCGGGTGAAGAGGAGGAGCGTCTGCCGATTCACCTGTTAACGCAGAACGGCCAGATCAAAGAGCTGTCCAGGCAGTCCGCCATTGTCGAATCCATTTCGGGCAAACGCCGGACGGACCATAAGCTCTACTATCCGATGGACCTCATTTGTGACGATTCAGAAAACCCTGAAGCAAAATTAAAAATCCGGCAGCTGCTGGGACTGACATAGAAGGATTTTGGTAAAGAAGGAAAAGGAGATGTCGGGAATTTGTTGAAAGAACATGCAAAACTGATGAAGGTGTTCTCGGATTCTGGAGAAATCATCGGGCGGAAAAAGCTGCAGAAAATCATTTATATCGCGAAGAAAATGCAGTATCCTTTCTACGAAAAATATGATTTTCATTTTTACGGCCCGTATTCCGAAGAACTGACGCTTCGAATTGAAGAGCTGTGCAATCTTGGGTTTCTGGATGAGGTGAAGGAAAAAAAGGGCGGCTACTTTCAATACCGGTACTCGCTGACGGAGACGGGAGCCGAGTTTTTACATCATGCGGAGCTTACGATGCCGGATATGAAGAAGTACATCGACAGCGTCAACAGCCGCTCATCGCGGTTTCTGGAGCTGGTGTCTACGATTTTGTATTTTGACGGCCTTGAAGCTGAGGAAAAGAAAGAGAAAGTGTTTACGATAAAAAGCAAACAGAAATATACAGATGAAGAATATGATGAGGCGCTTCACTACATAGAAGAGCTGAAACACATTTGTTAAAGGCGATGGCTTTCGTCTTTTTTGATGAAAAAACCAGGCCGCGATAAAGCGGGCCTGGTTTTGTTTATTGTCTCAATTTGCTGTGCTTGTACGAATATAAAAAGTAAACGATGACGCCGATGATCAGCCAGACGGCAAAATAAAGCCACGTTTTCAGCGGCAGATTGACCATTAAAAACAAACAGCAGATAATGGCCAAAATCGGCAGTACTGGTACAAAAGGCACTTTAAATCCCCGCGGCAGATCCTTATGGGTGCGGCGCAGAATCAGCACGGACAGACTGACCATGGCAAATGTCAATAGCGCGCCGATGTTTGAGAGATCTGACAGCTCTTTCAGATCAACAAAACCCGCGATGCAGGCGCTGATCAGTCCGATCAGCCACGTATTAAAGATCGGAGCTCCCGATTTCTTTCCGACAATGGTAAAGACTTTCGGCAGCATTCCGTCTCTTGCCATCGCAAAAGATATACGGGTCGCCGCATAGGTATGGGCGAGAACGACGGCCATCAGTCCGATCACCGCACCGGCAGCGATAACGCCCGCCACCGCGTTTTGTCCTACAGTCTGTAACACATATGACATGGCTTCCGGCACATTAAGCTGTGAATACGGAACCATACCCGTCATGACGAGACAGACGATGACGTATACAAATGTACAGATCACCAGTGAACCGATAATACCGATCGGCAGGTTGCGCTGCGGTTTTTTGACTTCTTCAGCCGAAGCGGAAATCGCGTCAAATCCGAGAAACGCAAAAAAGACGGCAGAAGCCCCTGTAATGACGCCTTTGATTCCAAAAGGCATAAAAGGATGCCAATTGCCCGGCTTTACAAAAAAGCTTCCTGTGATGATAAACAGCAAAACAATTCCGATTTTTACGAGAACCATTATATTATTAAAGGTTTTGCTCTCTTTGGAGCCGCGTGACAGAACGACGGCAATTAATAGAGTAATGATGATGGCAGGAAGGTTGACGATGCCCCCCTGGCTCGGCACGTGCAGCAGACTGTCCGGCAAAGGCATGCCGATTTCGGCTAACAGATTATTAAAATAACTTGACCAGCCGCTTGCCACCGCCGACGCCGTCACCATATAAACGGATAAGAGCGTCCAGCCCATTAAATGGCCGACAATTTCTCCCATGGTGGTATAAGAGTAAATATAGGCGCTTCCGTAAACCGGGAGAACAGAAGCGATTTCGGCGTAACATAATGCTGCAAGGCTGCAGACAACGGCTGCAATGATAAAAGAAAAGATTACGGAAGGCCCGGCATTTTTCGCGGCCGTAATGCCTGTAAGAACCATGACGCCCGTCCCGATGACGGCGCCGATGCCCAGTAAAGTTAAATCAAATCCACCCATCGTTTTGGCAGTCTGCCTGTTTCTGCTTTGTTCAAGCAGCTGGGTGATGTCTTTTTTTTGTAGGATATTCCGCAACACGCATCCCTCCATCCAAAAGCAAAAGCCAAGAGGGGCTCTTTGGCTTTTACCCGTGTCACATCTTCTGTGTAATCGACAATCCTGTGTTCTGTTTCCCCGTCTGTTCCGTTTCTTTTCCAGTCATATTGTCTGCCGCATCCGATCAGATTATCCTTTCCGTCAAACGCAGTCACCCTTAATGATTTTACCTGAATCATGTCTATAAAACCAGCATTGCATAAAAGGGATAGGTGAAAAAGTAGGAGATAATAGTCTGTATAGGGCAGGATAAAAGTTGCGGGCTTTCCGGCCGAAATTTTGACTTTCCCCGCGAGGTATCAGTAAAATGTAATAAAAAACAATCAAATGATGATGGATGCATCTTGAAATGGGGAGTTTCTGCATGGAGCACGATATATTGCAAGCAAATGTACTGGATTACGCGCTCACGAAATATTTAAAGAGCACTAAAAAGCTTGATGAGGCGACAATTCCGAAGAGTATAAACAATATCAGAGGATTTATTCTCAGGATTATTTACCGGCACGGCACGTGCACGATTAAAGATATATTGCAGGAAGTCACATTATCGCCTTCGGCCACGACAACCGCTCTGAATCATTTAGAAAAAGAGGGTTTCGTGGAAAGGTCGAGAAATAACGAAGACCGGCGCACGGTATGGATGACGCTTTCCGAATCGGGAAAAATGGCTGCCATGCAAATGATTGAAAACCGGCAGATGCTCATTGACGAGCTGTTTGAAGCATTGACAGAGGAAGAAAAGAACACCTTTTTCAGCCTCGTTGAAAAAGTAATGAAATAAGCCGGCCTGACATAGCAGCGCCGGCCGTTATCAAGGATTACTCCGTATCGCTGATCCGTTTGCCGGCGACGGCGTAATGATCCTTTCTCATTTCTTCAATCATGACAATGATCTTTTCTTCGGCTGCGCCTGTCGTTTCTTTTACGGCTTCTGTCACTTTTTCAACCAGATTCCGTTTTTGTTCATCTGTGCGGCCTTCAAGCATTTTAACGGTTACGAGCGGCATGGTGCTGATCCTCCTTTATCGTTTCCTCTCTTTGGAAGAGAGGTCACTTATAGTATACTGAATGAAGGACAATCTTGCATTTTTTAAAAAAGGGGATTTTTACATTTGGACAGATTTTTATATTATCCGCTGGAGCTTATGCCCTATGTCGTGATTACGCTTATCGTGGCATTTACGATGCATGAACTGGCGCACGCGTATGTCGCGTATCGGTTCGGAGACGATACCGCGGCGAGACAGGGCAGATTAACGCTCAATCCGATTAAACATCTTGATGTTTTCGGAACGATTCTAATTTTGGTCGCGGGTTTCGGCTGGGCCCGTCCGGTGCCGGTGAACCGCCGCGCCTTTAAAAGACCGCGGCTGGCGGGAGTGCTGGTTTCCGTCGCCGGGCCTGTAAGCAACCTGCTTCTTGCCTTTATCGGTTTCTTTTTGCTAGTGTTGATGCATGCTTACGGAATGGAGCTGCTTTCTGCATTCAGCATGGGCCTTGACCGCTTTTTCTCTATTTGGATTCAGCTGAATCTCGCGCTGTGTTTATTCAACCTGCTGCCGCTTCCTCCGCTTGACGGCTACCGGATTATTGAGGATCTCGTGCCGCCGCGGGTGCGCGCCAAAATGACTCAGTTTGAGAGCTACGGGATTATCGTGTTTCTCGTGCTGTTTGTGACACCGGTCGGCTCCTATGTCGTGTGGCCGCTGTTAAGCGAGGGGAGAGACTGGATTCTCAAGGTATTTGCCATTATATTTCAACCGCTTTTGTAGGAGGGTATTTTCATGGAAGAAAAAAAGAAGAAAACAATCGGATTTAATATTATTAAAAGTGATCCGACCGACGGACATGGCGGTTTTGGCGCCGGGGCGCTGAGCCTTGACAATATTTCTCCGGTATTTGTCGATGTGGAAGAGAAGGAAGCCTTCGTTGACATCGGCGCAATGCATGCCCGCAGTGTCGTTGAAAAAGGCATCAAATTCCTGCCGAACAAAGATGAAGTGCCGAACGGAAAACCGTACTGGCTCGTGTGGGTCACCATCGACAGAAAAGAAGAAGGCCCTTATTACGCGGGTGTGACGGCTTGTGAAATGACCGTGGACAGAAGTATCCGCAGAGGCTATAAGTCATTGCCGGAGCATGTGAATTTAATGGATAAATCAATGAAGCGCTGCATTATCGTGGACAAAATGGACGCCAGCTCAAAGCAGGTGCTTGCTGAATTTCTGCAGAAGCATGACCAAGGGCTATGGGAACGTTCATCCGATGAATTGAAAAAAGGTCTGCTTCCGGAAGAAAAATAATTTGTGAACTTTTTGTGAACTTTATAAATATTTGCACTATTTTGCAATTGTACTGAGTAAACTGTTGATACAGAATCAGGACATGGAAAGTCCCGAGCCGAACCAAGACTCGGGGTTTTTCATGTTTACGCGGAGGTTTCATCATGTTCACCGTCTTTGAAATCGGGCCTAGGGTCATTGAAGCAGATGCGGCGGAAACGAGAAAACAATACGAAAAATCATGGCCTGATCCTTGCAATTGCGGGCACTGCCGGAACTTTTCCGAGGCGGTGAATCTCCTTCCTGCCGAGAAAACAAGGCTGTTTACGCAGTTTGGGATTCGTCCGGCTGTCTGTCACGACTTGGGGGAGCATGGAAAGGAAAACGGCCTGCATCATTATGCGGGCAGCTATCCGATTGTCGGCAGGTTTAGGGAAGGCTGGCCGAAGTTTCATATCGAGAGGGCGGGAGATATCCGCTTTTCGTTTTCATTGCCGAGTACAACATTTTTTATACCGAAGGGTTTTCCTGACCCTATTATCCATCTCGACTTTTCACTCTTGCTCCCATGGGTGCTTGAGGAAGACGCGGATTAAAGCCCGGCGCGCAATGCACCGGGCTCAGTCTTTTTTGCCGAGCCACTTATCCCACCATTTTTTGCGCGGAGCTTCTTTGCGGGCGGGGGCGTGTTCCTTTTCTTTTTTAGACGGTTCCGCTCCGTAGCACACATCCGCGGGCTCAGTGCCTGCGATGAAATACGTATAATGCTTTGCGGCGCAGCCGGGTCCCGAAGTGTAGCCGGAAGCGGGATCGATATAGACGCCCGTGACGCCCTTCGGCGGTTTAAGCGCTATTTCCGGTTCTCCTTCGAGCGCCTTCTCCATAAAGTCCGCCCAAATCGTCTTCGCATAGCTTTTTTCTTCTACTGAATCAATCGTGCTGCTTTTGTCATAGCCTGTCCATACACCGGCGGCAAGAGCCGGGTTAAAGCCGATCATCCAGCTGTCTGCGCTGGTCGTGCCTGATTTACCGCCATAGGTTCGGGTCAACCGGTCAGAAATGGTGCGTCCCGTGACGGAAGTATAGCCGTTTAAATCCTGATCAAACATGCCTGTCATCATGCTCGCCGTCACAAAAGCGGCTTTTTTATCAAGCGTCTGCTGATGTCCGCGCGGCTGTTCATACAAGACGTTGCCGGCGGTATCCGTCACTTTTGTGATAAAGGAAGGGGTGATTTGTTTTCCCCCGTTTGCGAGCATCGCGTAGGCATTAACCATCTCAATCGGGCGCACGGGCTCAGTTCCGAGCGCCAGAGACGGAAGGGGCTTTAAATGTTCGCTGATGCCGAATTCCTTTGCCGCCGACACGAGCTTATTCATGCCGAGAAAGAGATGGGTCTTCACGGCATAAATGTTGTCTGACAACGCAAGCGCCTGAAGCAGCGTAATCGGTTTATTGGCGTAGTAGCCGTTGTAATTGCTTGGAGAATAAGTATCTCCGTTGTCGTCAATCTGGAACTCTGTGGCTTCGCTTTTCATCAGCGTGACCGGTGTAAAGCCGCTTTGAATCGCTTTGTAGTACAAAAGCGGCTTGATCGTGGAAGCCGGCTGCCGTTTCGCCTGTGTCGCCCGGTCAAACGGGCTTTTTTCGTAGTCACGTCCGCCGAGAAGCGCAAGCACGCGCCCTGTTGCCGGATCAATCGCGGAAAAGCCGACCTGAATGTCAGAGCCGGTACGGATCGTATGTGCCACAGTGTTTTCCGCAATCCGCTGCATGCGCTTATCAAGCGTCGTATAAACACGCAATCCGCTCGTTGCGAGCTGTTCGCGCGTCATGCCGAGCTTTTTCTCGAGTTCTTTCATCGCGTCATCGTAAAAATAAGGCGCCGTTTTCGCTGCGGTTCTGTTTTTCAGCGGCTGATAGGCAAGCGGCATTTTCTTAAGCCTTTCCGCCTTTTCGTTTGAGATCATTTTTTGTCCGGCCATCAGTCGGAGAATGGTTTCCTGGCGCTGTTTGGCCTTCTTTTCGCTGACATATGGCGAATAGCCGGACGGGCCTTTCGGTATGCCCGCCAGAAGCACGGCTTCCGCATCGTTCAGATCTTTGGCGTGTTTGCCGAAATACAGGCGGGAGGCGGCTTCAATTCCATATGCGCCGTGTCCGTAATATATCGTATTTACATAACCTTCTAAAATCTCGTTTTTAGAATAGTTCTGTTCAAGGCGGATCGTGTAAAATGCTTCGTTCCATTTTCGTTTCCATGTCTTATCATGCTCAAGGTAGAGATTTCTCGCGTATTGCTGGGTGATGGTGCTTGCGCCCTGAACCTTGGCCATTGCCTTTATGTCAGCCAGCGCGGCGGCGGCCATCCGCCGGTAATCAAAACCGTGGTGATTGTAAAAGTTTTGATCCTCCACCGCAATGGCGGCCTGCACCGCTATCGGATTGATATCTTTTAACCGGACCCAGTAGCGCTTTTCCCCGAAATCGGTCTCACCTAGCTTTGAGCCGTCATTTGCATAAAGAATCGTAGACTGAGGAACCCGGACGGAGGGGGCCCCCTGCCATTTCGCTGCAAGAAGAACGGATGTGAAGCAGACGCCGGCCAGCATTCCGCCGATCAGTGTCAGAAAGATGCAGGCGCGGATGATTTTGAATGTGATTCTGAGCTGTTTTCCAGATACTTTATCCACTTTTGGGAACCCCCTTTTTCATGATTCTATTATTATGTGAAAAAAGGGGGTTTTTTAAACATATCAAACCGGACACTTCTTTACTTTTTTCCCTCCATCCTCTATACTTTTTCCTTAGGTGAAAATGAGATTTTAACCGGAATAAAAGCGATACAGACGCTTACAATAAATGAAATAAGCCTTGAAAGGGAGATGACAATTGAGCGAGCTTTGGTATACGGAGAAGCAGACGAAGAATTTCGGCATTACATTAAAGGTGAAACAAACATTACATACGGAACAGACGGAATTTCAGCATCTGGAAATGGTGGAGACAGAAGAATTCGGCAACATGCTGTTCTTAGACGGAATGGTCATGACTTCTGAAAAAGATGAATTCGTCTATCATGAAATGGTTGCGCACGTCCCGTTATTTACGCACCCGAATCCGGAAAACGTCCTCGTTGTCGGCGGCGGAGACGGCGGTGTCATCAGAGAGATTCTGAAGCACCCAAGCGTAAAAAAAGCGACGCTTGTCGACATTGACGGCAAGGTTATTGAATACTCTAAAAAATTCCTTCCGTCCATTGCGGGCAAGCTTGATGATCCGCGCGTCGACGTGAGAGTCGATGACGGTTTCATGCACATCGCGAAATCAGAAAATGAGTATGACGTCATCATGGTTGATTCAACAGAACCGGTCGGACCGGCCGTCAATCTGTTCTCAAAAGGCTTCTATGCCGGAATTTCCAAGGCGTTAAAAGAAGACGGCATCTTCGTCGCGCAGACGGACAACCCGTGGTTTACACCGGAGCTGATTACAAACGTACAGCGTGA
Organism: Bacillus sp. NEAU-CP5; assembly: GCF_026420705.1. Lineage (NCBI taxonomy): Bacteria > Bacillati > Bacillota > Bacilli > Caryophanales > Bacillaceae > Bacillus > Bacillus sp. NEAU-CP5. The sequence continues at coordinate 368,056 of NZ_JAPMOV010000004.1, forward strand.
CGTGAAAGAAATCTTCCCGATCACCCGTCTGTATACGGCTAATATCCCGACGTATCCGAGCGGCCTGTGGACATTTACGATCGGTTCTAAAAAGTACGATCCGCTTGAAGTGGAGGACAGCCGTTTCTTTGACATCGACACGAAATATTACACGAAAGAGCTTCACAAAGCGGCATTTGTTCTTCCGAAATTTGTGAGCGACTTAATCAAATAAAAACGTACGGCGCAGGAGCGAATCTTGCGCTTTTTTACAGGAAAGCGAGGGTTTTATCATGAGGTTTGAGGAAGCATATTCAGGAAAAGTATTTATCGCAAGCAACCCCGACTGGAAAGAGGCGGACGCCATCCTTTACGGCATGCCGATGGATTGGACGGTCAGCTACCGTCCGGGTTCACGATTCGGCCCGGGGAGAATCCGCGAGGTGTCTATCGGTCTTGAAGAATACAGCCCGTATCTCGACCGTGACTTGGCTGATTTGAATTTCTTTGACGCCGGAGACATTCCGCTTCCGTTCGGCAATCCGCAAAGAAGCCTTGATATGATTGAAGAATACGTGGACAGCATTTTAGAAAAAGGAAAGTTCCCGCTCGGCATGGGAGGGGAGCACCTTGTATCATGGCCTGTCATAAAAGCCATGTATAAGAAGTTTCCGGACCTTGCCATCATTCATTTTGACGCGCACACCGACCTGCGCACGGATTATGAAGGCGAACCGCTTTCCCACTCTACTCCGATCCGCAAAGCGGCCGAGCTCATCGGGCCGCAAAACGTATTTTCATTCGGCATCCGCTCCGGAATGAAGGAAGAATTTGAATGGGCGAAAGAAAACGGCATGCACATTTCTAAGTTTGAAGTGCTTGAGCCGCTGAAAAAAGTGCTGCCGCAGCTTGCGGGACGCCCTGTTTATGTCACGATCGATATCGACGTTCTTGATCCCGCTCATGCGCCGGGAACGGGCACGGTTGACGCAGGAGGCATCACGTCTAAAGAATTACTCGCGTCCATCCATGAAATCGCGCGCTCAGAAGTCAACGTAAAAGGCGCTGACCTCGTAGAAGTCGCGCCGGTCTATGACCACTCAGAACAAACCGCAAACACGGCAAGCAAGATGATTCGTGAAATGCTGCTTGGGTTTGTGAAATAAAAGAATTTCCCCCGCTTGAAACATGGCGGGGGATTTTTATATTGTATATAAACTACTTAGAAGTTAGTAAAAGCAACATATTATTTTACCATTAATAATTGATGTTATTGATAAAAATTATATAATAGGGTATTATTTAGTAAATACATCTTTAGAAAGGAAGTTAGAATGAAAACAGCAGTAGAAAATGAATTGGAATTAAAAAAGATTGAAATTTCTGTAATTAAACTGATAATTGCTGAAAAACCTAATAAAGAGATCGCTAAGTCATTAAACTACTCGCAGCGTAATGTCGAATATATCATAGCCGGTCTCTGTAAAAAGTGGAATGTGAGTACTAGAGTGGGTATTGTTTCGGAAGCATATAAAAGGAATTGTATACAGTGAACGAAATGAAAGAAAAACCCCTATTGAGGGGGTTTATTTATATATGCTAAAAAAACATTCTATACAGGAATGCCGTGAAAATAAAAACTGAGATTGTCAGGTAGTTCAAATTTGTTCTCCATTTCAGAAGAATAAACAAAAGAAATAAGTATGCAATATTGAACAAATCAAAGATAGAAAAAATCAAATGATTACTTGTGAAAAATAAACTAGTGTTTGGATGTTCTGCGAAAATGTTTTTGAATGATATAAGAAAAAACTTAATTGCGACCGGGATGTTAGAAAACATAAATAGGGAATAAAAGGTTTTAATCTTAATTTGAGCGCCAAGAAAATTTATAATGAGAAATAATACAAATCCTTCAAAAATCACCCCGAACATTAAAAGTAACAGTGCGGCTATCGCAATGATATAATCTAAATGTTTTACTTGCTCAACAACTTGTATAGGGATGTTTTTGGGAATTAAACTTTTCATAAAAGGTAATAGGGAACTTAAATAAAAAGCTAACCCGATAATATAAAACAAAAATGAGGACAAAAAATTAATGTTTCGGTCCTTAAATGAAGATAATTCAATTTGCATAATCCTAAGAGACTCCTTTTATAAAGATAGGTGTAATAAATGTTTCTAACATAGCTGCTATAATTAAACCGAGAAATATAATACCAATATATTTAAAAGTGAATTTTAAATTTATTTTGAGGAGTAATAAATCCAAAGTTAATTTCATTCCTACAGAAGCTGCAAGAAGCAATACCGGGACTTCAATTATTCCATGGGGTATAACAAGCAGTAAAAGGTTTAAATTGTCTTTGATGCTTCCTATGGCATTTCCTAAAATTAATCCATTAATAATTAAAACTGCAATCGTGCCAAGTGACAGCGTCAACGGGCCTAAAAAAACAAGCAGACTCGCTACTTTAATATTATTAAAGAAAATCTGAAAAAAATCCGGACGGATATTTCGATTTAGATTATTTACATTTGAAGCGGGAGCTGTATAAAAATATGCTGTAAATAAAGCAATTAAAAATAAGATCAGACAGATTATGTACAATTTGACTAAAACGTTCTTTTTAAACAAAGTATTTTCATCCATTCGTTTAAGGGACTGCCAGGGATATTGAATTTAATGTTTTATGTTAAGCTGCTGCTGTACTTGCTGCAGCCAATTGTTCTAAAACGGCTAATGGCAAGCCTGCACCAAGAGATCCTAAAACAGTAATGATAGCCAGGACTGAACCCGTTGCGGTGATAGCACTGACAATCCAACTAGGAGCTATTATTCCAGCTCTGTTTAAAATATCGATGACATCCATGCTTAAATGATTATGTTTTATACTGAAAAGAGCGAGAACAATGATACCTGATGCTACTAATGTAAAAATCGCTTTACTATTTTGTGTTTTTAAAAGTAGACTCATTTTTTCCTCCAATTTTTTCAATATCCCCAGCAAGTTAAATAATAAAATATATTGGAAGCTATTTGAATTGCGGATTTCCGAAAAAAATATTTAGAGGTGAAATCCGTTAAGGTATCTGCTGACTTATTTCAGTACAAAGAAAGCCGGACCATATGTATGATCCGGCTTTCTTTGTACTGAAACATTTATACTTTTTTTTCAAAAATAATATCAAAATAATCGGCTGCCCCATAACCTGAAATAGGAGGAGCAAATATTTGAACCAGCTTCCACCCTTGCTGCGAATACTTTTCAATAATTTCTTTATAGTCTTCTTTAGGCTTTCCTTTCCATCGGTTTACTTCTACTTTTATGAACTTATATTCGTACATTGCTGTAAAATCCTCCGGAAGTGTATTGGAATTGTTACCTTGTTTTTCGATTATGATAAACTTGAATCCATAAATAGAGCGCGCAGCCTATTAAAAGTATTGGAAATTGCCATCCTGTATTTCCGTTTTTAAAATAATCTATTAATGACCATATCAGTAAAGCGACAGTATAAAAACTAAATGCTATTCTGGCGGCTATACCCGATTGGTGTTTTTGCATCTCATCCATTTTCTTCATAAGAACCGCTCCCTTAATTTTTTTTGGCGTTATAGTTGAATACTTTATCTATTCCCGTATTTAATGCGTGAGCTATCGAAAATGCCAGACTTAAAGTTGGGTCATATTTATTATTTTCAATTGCATTGATGGTTTGTCTGGTCACATTGCAGAGCTTAGCCAGATCATTTTGTGAAATATCAGCTGCTGTTCTAAGTTTTTTTATATTGTTATCCACTAAAACCCTCCTTAAATATTTTTGTTTTTATTTTAAATTTTCAAATTTATATATATTTATTTTAAATAATATATGTATATGTGTCAAATACTTTTTACACATTTGAATTTTAAGGTATACTTTTTGTTTTTGCAAATTAGTTGTTTATATAAAAAACGGCTTGCAGTTTAACCTGCAAGCCTAAAAGTAATCATCATTTAAATCATTCCGCGCTGAGCAACTTCAAATTGATGTTCCGGTGCACTTGCAATGTCGGCTGAAACAAAAATAGTGCCTATCGCTAAGCAAGTAAGTGCTAATTTATACTTCAATTTCATACAACTTCACACCTCCTTGAATCTGCTGTCTTGTTTCTTCCACCTTTAAAAAATATGCGGAAGCCTTCTCGAAATTTTCTCTTTCATGATAATATTTTGCCACATCTAAGGCAAAATCTTCAAGATCAGCATACATCGATTTATCTCTGAGAAAGTCAAAACATTCCATGATTGCTTCTTCATCAGGCTCACCGACATATAAAGATTCTAAAAATTCATACTCGGCGATATATAGGGAATCTTCTGCCTCCTCTGCATAAGATACCCCATTGTCATGATATTGTCTGGCTATGGCCATATTTCCGATTTTATAATGTATTTGTGTGATTAAGAAATAGGCTTGCGGGAGAGAAGTGATGATGTTCCCATCTTCAAAAACAGCTATTGCCCGTTTTATGTAATCAATGGCTGGTTTGTAATTTTCTTGGCTGTTAAAACAAAGTCCGATATTATATAGAGTCCGGCCCATTAATTGAGGCTGCTGTTCTGCCTCTGCCATGGCATAAGCCTTTTTAAAATGCTGAATTGCTTCATCATATTGCTTTAAGTCAAGAAAGTTGGTAGCGAACAATGAATGGCACTGAAGCACCCTTATATTATATGCCTCCTGCTTATGATAAATTTTATAAGCCTGCCGGGCATAATCCATAGAAAAATAAGTCTGTTTCATATAATAGTAGGACTCTGACATCTTAAAATAAAATTCAGCTTTCTCGATACAATCTTTGACAAAATCAAGCTTATATTCAGCTTTCTTAAAAAACTGAATCGCTGAAAGATATTCACGGCATTCCAGCTCATACATCCCCCGGAAAAAATTAAAATAATAATCAAGACGTCCGGTCAGCCGGGCCTGCTTTTTATCAATATCCGCGAGCAGATCCGATAGTCTCGGCTGTTCTTCTATCCGCTGCGATTCCAGCGGTTCGAGGTATTCGAGCATCAGATTGTGGCGGAATTCCATGAGAGAAAAGTATAGATGAAGATCCTGATCATCTTCCAGACCTGCAAGTTCTTCTTTGATTTCTCTCCGCAAGTACTCGGCGTCCGGGATGCTGAACCTTCGAATGTACATATACCATTCGTTGATTTTTTCTCCAACCGCTGAAGATGATAAAACACTCGCCACTATTCCCAATCCCTCCCTTCCACGTTATGTATATGACATATTTTATCATTTTCATTCGGAAGGATAGCGCAAAAATACCGCAATGTTTTCTTTCGTTAAAACCGCATGTCTGCGGATATCATTTCAAAAATCCACTATTATCCCCACAATTTGTACAAGCAAACAAATACACCTTCCCATATTCTGTTGTATCTGCGTGAGCAGTGTATGTCTGAAAAGGAAGTGAAGATATGAGAAATAACAAACTTTCCTTTAAAGAAAAAGCAGGAGCCGCACAAGAAGAATGTTTATGTTTTTGCGAGGAAGAAGCAAGCCGTGAAGCGATGTTTCAAGCGCCGATTGAATTGCCTGAGGGGTTTGTCGTTGATCCGGCTGAAGCTGTTGCAAACGTGACGTGGAATGCAGACAGCCTTTCTTGTGTCATTGAACGCTGTTTCATTGAGACGGGGCCAGAGCCTGATGAAATCGGTGTTCAATTCGCAGTGCGCCTGCAGGGAACTGTTACGCTTCTCGTCAGTGTCTCACCAGTGCGAAATCAATATGGACAAGGGAACGGGTCTGTTTCTGTCATCCGCAATGCAGAGATTGACCAAGTCGTCTATTATTCCGATGAGCCTGATGATTGCCCGGATGTCAGTGACATTACGATCGAGAACCTTATTGTCGTTCCGCCATTCTATGGCAGTCCTTTATCGGTGACGGGCACGATTGTGCTTGTGCCCGAACCGGAACCCGTTTATGCGTTTACAGCGAATCCAAACGATCAATCGGTTTCTGTGATAGTTACAAACACTCACACCGTTGTGTCAAAAATTGCTCTTCCGTACCGGCCGACAGGTATTGAAATAACTCCGGATAAAAGCGCAGTGTTTGTTTTGCACTTCAACAATAACGTGATTTCTGTCATCGATTATGACACTTTAACAGTGACAGCATCCATACTGCTGGATCAGCCGCCTGGATCGATAAAATGTATCCCAAATCATGAGTTTGCTTATGTTCTCGGCGATACTGCGATTTATGTGATTGGAATTGATACGTTAACTGTGGATAGGTCGATTCCTGTGGAAGGATTTGATTTTGCAATTGATCCCAATGGGTTATTCGCCTATGTTCTTGATTTTGGTTTAGTGCAAAAAGTGGACCTATTCACCGGTGAAGTCACACGAACGATTGAACGAGAGCTTATCGTATCATCCATAGAAACAAATTGGCCGGAGCGGTATGCGTATGTCTTAGAACAAGAATTCTTATTCAATTATTTGACGGTTATTGACTTAAATACGTTTACGATCAGCATTACCCAAGAGCTGGAGCCTGATGGCCAATATGTAATGTTTGCGAGTGGATCAGAGGTGTATTTATATGACAGCTTCACTGGCAATTTATATGCTGTCAGTCCGAATGGTGCAGGCGTTATAGGTAATGTTCCGCAATCGGCAAGAGACTTTGCGTTTACTCCGAATGGCGAATTTCTGTATGCTGCTCATTTTTTAGAGCAGAACATCACTGTTTACAACACGGATGATTATTCTGTGGAAACTGTGATATCTCTTGGGGTTTCACCGGGAGAGATTGTGATTTAACCAACTGCATGCTGTACATTTCTAAAAGGACGTGAATTCATGAAAAAGAATGATCTGTCTGCTTTACAGGAAAATTGTTTCTGTTTTTGTGATGAGGAAATTAGCAGAGAAGCACCATTTCAAGTGCCGATTGACATTCCCGAGGGGTTCACCATTGATTCTGCCGAAGCAGCTGCGACGGTTACATGGAGTACTGGTCATTTATTATGTATCAGTGAGCCTTGCTTAATCCAGACTGGGCCGGAACCAGAAGATATCGGTGTTCGATATGCTGTGAGAGTTAAAGGGACCGTTACGCTTCTTGTCAGTGTGTCGCCTGTACGAAATCAATATGGACAAGGGGACGGGTCTGTTTCTGTGATTCATACTGAAGAGATTGATCAAGTTGTTTATTATGCAGCGCAGTCTGGCCGCTGTCCTGATTTCAGTCAGATAACAGTGGAAGATCTTCTCATTGTACCGCCTTTCTACGGCAGTCCGCTTACGGTGACCGGGACACTTGTTTTACCGCCATCGCCAGACCCTCAATCGTATGTGTTTACAGCCAATTCAGGAGACAGCACGGTTTCGGTTATTGATTCAGATTTAAACACTGTTGTAAAAACAATCCCTTTTTCTGACGTGCCAACTAATCTAGGCGTTACTTTCGATAAAGCATTCACGTATGTTCTCCATGGGAATACCAACCTTGTCTCAGTGATTGATAATAAAACATTAACCATCATAAATACCATTACTGTTGGAGGAGGGCCGAGAAAGGTTGAATTTGATTCAACAGATGAGTTCGCGTACGTGATGGCCGCCGGATCTATATATATGATCAACATGGCCTCTCAATCGGTCATTGATGTCATTCCGATACCCGGCGCTTTAGACTTTGCTCTTGATCCGAATGGACAGTATGTCTATACCGCTAATGGAAGCAGTTGGTCGGTTGATAAATATGATGTAAATACTGGGCAGTTGGTAGAAAGTATCATAGATACATTTGAATTTCCCAGTTTAATTGCCACTCCTTACGCTGGAAATTTTGCGTATGTGTTGAATGGTGAGCTGCTGCCGAAAGGTGTAACGGAGATCAGTTTGTCACCATTAAGCAGGGGAGGCGACTTCAACCGTTTATTTGAAACTCTGAGGACGATTGTATTTTCTCGCGATAGCACTAGGGCTTATTTTCTAGAGCCATATAGTGAACCGTTTCTCATTAATAACTTATACGTAGTTAATACGGCTGGACAGAGTATCATTGCAAACGTGTCTCTGCCCGGCGCCTTTGACCTCGCCGTAACACCTGATAATCAGTACATTTATGCAGCACAGCCCGACGACAATACCGTAACCGTGTACCGCACGAGTGATTATACAGCCATGACGGTGATTCCGGTTGGGACTGGTCCGTCAGCGATTGCGATGTAGCTTATTTCACAGGTTGAGAGAAGCAGAGCTGCGATAAAAAAATCGTTTATAAATGAGCCGATCTGCTGGATGGCAGCCAGGATAATCAGAAACAGCAGTTCACTTATAGAGAAACTGAGCATCCACCAAATCCCGGCTGCTGCCAGCGCTCCCGCAAGCCCTTTTTTGAACAGGCTGCCATGCTGGAAAAGCTGCAGCAAGTACGTCCGCATAAAATACAATAAATACAAAATCAGTAACACCGCGAGTCCCATTGATATGGCAAGGGGCGTGTGAAAGCGGAAAGGGACGGCTTTGACGATTTCGAACACGCAGCCGAATATGATGACTTGGCATAATACAGCAGCCATCACGTGTGTTTGGCGGACGTTTTTATAGCTGTCACGCAGCGCTTTGACATCGTTGGCATTTCTGCTGCACAATCTATGCTGCTGGAAGTCGCAGCAGCTTCGATGAGACTGTTTGGGTTTCTGAAAAGCTGCTGTCATGTTTTTCACGGATTGGGTGACATAGTGATATGATTTTCTCTTCTCATAAGGAACTGCTTTTTATGAGGTTTATCTTCAAATCTAATGAGCAATGATGGTAAGATAGAAGCAGTTGAAGTTTACAAACTGAAGGATTATACTATTCAAGTCAAAGCGGAATGATGAAAAGGACGTGTCAAAATGAAACAAGAGACACCGATAACACTCCATGTGAAGTCTGTGATCGAGGATGACGGAAATGAGGAAGTCATCGAATTCCGTACTACCGGATTTTACTATGTAAAACAACAAAAAGTGTATCTATCTTATTATGAAGAACACGACCTGGGCAAAGTAAAAACGATTGTGAAGGTGAGCGAAGGCGAAGTCCTGATCATGAGGTCAGGCGCTGTTAAAATGAATCAGCGTTTCATAACGGGAGCTTCCACAATTGCGAAATATAAAATGTCATTTGGTGAGCTTGAGCTGCAAACAAGCACAAAATCGATTCAATCTGATCTCGGTGAAGAAAAAGGCCGAATCAGCATCGCATATGACATGCATGTCGGAGACGAGCAGCAGCATTTACATAATATGACGATCACGTATGAGGGAGGAACTCACGCATGAATATTGCGGAACAAATGAAGGACGTGCTGAAGGAAGAGATCAAAGCGGCCGTTCTGAAAGCGGGCCTGGCGGACGAAAGCCAGATTCCAAGCGTACTGTTAGAAACGCCGAAAGAAAAAACACACGGTGATTATTCCACAAACATGGCGATGCAGCTGGCGAGAATCGCAAAAAAAGCGCCGCGCCAAATCGCTGAGGAGATCGTGGCGTCATTTGATAAAGGCAAAGCTTCCATTGAAAAGATGGATATTGCGGGACCCGGCTTTATCAACTTTTACATGAACAACAGCTACTTAACAAAACTGATTCCGTCCGTGCTTGAAGCGGGTGAACACTACGGAGAGACAAACATTGGACAAGGCGAAAAGATTCAGGTCGAATTCGTATCAGCCAACCCTACGGGAGATCTTCACTTAGGCCATGCGCGCGGCGCGGCGGTAGGTGACGCGCTGTGCAGCGTGCTTTCTAAAGCGGGCTATGATGTGAGCCGCGAATACTATATTAATGATGCGGGCAACCAGATTAACAACCTGGCGCTTTCCGTTGAAGTCCGTTATTTTGAAGCGCTCGGTCTCGAGAAACCGATGCCGGAAGACGGCTACCGCGGCGAGGATATTATCGCCATCGGGAAAAAGCTTGCCGAAGATTTCGGCGACCGTTTCGTACATGAAGAGGAGAGCGAACGTCAGGCGTTTTTCCGTGAATACGGCTTAAAGTACGAGCTTGATAAACTTCGCTCCGATCTGGAAAATTTCCGCGTGCCGTTTGACGTATGGTATTCTGAAACGTCACTGTACGAAAACGGAAAAATTGATCAGGCGCTCGAGGCGCTTCGCGAAAAGGGCCATGTATACGAAGAGGACGGCGCGACATGGTTCCGTTCCACAACGTTCGGCGACGATAAAGACCGTGTGCTGATCAAAAAAGACGGCTCATACACTTATTTGCTGCCGGATATCGCATACCATAAAGACAAACTTGACCGCGGATTCGACAAGCTCATCAATGTATGGGGCGCGGATCACCACGGGTATATTCCGCGTATGAAAGCGGCAATTGAAGCGCTCGGTTACAAGAAAGGCACATTGGAAGTTGAGATCATTCAGCTCGTTCATTTATACAAAAACGGCGAAAAAATGAAGATGAGCAAACGTACGGGGAAAGCCGTAACGATGCGCGACCTGATTGAAGAGGTCGGCCTTGACGCGGTCCGTTATTTCTTCGCGATGCGCAGCGCTGATACGCACATGGATTTTGACTTGGATCTTGCCGTATCCACATCTAACGAAAACCCTGTGTATTATGCGCAATACGCACATGCACGTATTTGCAGCATGCTTCGCCAAGGGGAGGAGCAGGGACTTAAACCGGCGGCAGATCTTGATTTCAGCCATATTCAATCAGAAAAAGAATATGACCTGCTGAAAACAATCGGCGGCTTCCCTGAGGCAGTGGCAGAAGCGGCGGAAAAACGTATTCCTCACCGTGTCACAAACTATATTTATGATCTGGCTTCCGCTCTGCACAGCTTCTACAATGCGGAGAAAGTCATCGATCCGGAAAATAAAGAGAAGAGCCGCGCGCGTCTCGCTTTAATGAAAGCGACGCAAATTACGCTGAACAATGCGCTTCAGCTGATCGGCGTATCCGCTCCGGAAAAAATGTAATGATGATCAAAGGACAAAGTCTTCGGGCTTTGTTCTTTTTTTGTATATAAAGCGTGTGATGTAATTCACAATCCCGCACACTGAGTTTTTGTATGATAAGACTGATATTGAATCAGTGAAAGGGGCAAGCCGAATGATCAATCGTCAACATATTCAATTATCGTTGCAGTCATTAAGCTTAGTGGCAGGGTTTATGGTGTGGGTGCTGATTTCATCGCTCATTTCTCAAATGACATCAGATATTCATTTAAGCAAAGGCGAGATTTCATTGGTGACGGCGATTCCCGTTATTCTCGGATCGCTTCTCCGTATTCCTTTAGGATATTTAACGAACAGGTATGGCGCGCGGCTGATGTTTATGATCAGCTTCATCCTGCTTTTGTTTCCTGTATTTTGGATCAGTATCGCGGATTCTTTATTTGATTTAATCGCGGGCGGCTTTTTCTTAGGGATCGGGGGAGCGGTATTCTCCATCGGAGTGACGTCCCTTCCGAAATATTATCCGAAAGAAAAGCACGGTGTCGTCAATGGGATTTACGGTGCCGGAAACATCGGGACCGCCGTTACTACCTTTGCGGCGCCGGTTATCGCTCAAGCCGCGGGATGGAAAGCAACCGTGCAGATGTATCTTGTTTTGCTGGCTGTTTTCGCATTACTGCACGTTTTGTTCGGCGACCGGCATGAGAAGAAAGTCAAAGTTTCCATAAAGACACAAATGAAAGCCGTTTACCGAAATCATGTGCTGTGGATGTTGAGCCTGTTTTATTTTATTACGTTCGGCGCCTTTGTCGCCTTTACCATCTATCTTCCGAATTTTTTGGTTGAGCATTTTGGGCTGAGCCCTGCGGACGCCGGTCTGCGGACGGCCGGCTTTATTGCGGTCTCTACACTGCTCAGGCCTGTGGGAGGGTTTCTTGCAGATAAACTGAGCCCGCTCCGTATTCTGATGTTCGTTTTCGCAGGGCTTACGCTGTCAGGCGTCATGCTGTCATTCTCCCCGACGATCGGCCTTTATGCGTTCGGATCGCTGACGGTGGCAGTCTGCTCAGGGATTGGAAACGGGACTGTATTTAAACTGGTGCCTTTCTACTTTTCGAAGCAAGCGGGGATTGCCAACGGTATTGTGTCAGCTATGGGCGGACTGGGCGGTTTTTTCCCTCCGCTGATTCTGGCAAGTGTATTTCAGGCAACAGGCCAATACGCGATCGGGTTTATGGCGCTTTCAGAGGTCGCGTTAGCCAGCTTTGTCCTTGTGATCTGGATGTATTGGCAGGAAAAAATGAAAACACATACGGAGAGAAACAGTCAGAGCCTCAATTCATAATGATCCATTCACAAGATTGTTAGTTTTTTCTGGGTGAGTGCAAATCAAGTCACGTTACAATATACATACGCAACGTGACTTTCTTCGAGGTGAGCTCATGAATATTCTCTCTGTCCGAAAATCTGATAAAGAACTTCTTTCCCGCGAACTGCATGAATTGCTGGAATCGATCAGTACGAAAAGGAAAATGAAAAAACACACGTATTTGTTTCAAGAAGGAATGGATGCAAAAGAGCTTTATCTGATTCAATCAGGACTCATTGAAATCGGCAAGCTGACGTCTGACGGAAAAGATCTGACGCTTAGAATCTGCCAAAAAAACGATATTGTCGGGGAATTGACGCTATTCACAGATGAGCCGAGATATATGCTCAGTGCGAAAGTGTTAGAGGATGGCGAGGTGCTCGTCATTAATAAAAACAAGCTGGAAAAGGAATTGATCCAAAACGGTGTTTTGACGTTTGAATTTATGAAATGGATGAGCACCCATCTTCGAAAAATCCAGTCCAAGATCAGGGACCTGCTTCTTCACGGCAAAAAGGGGGCGCTCTATTCCACCCTTATCCGCTTATCAAACAGCTACGGGGTGGAACGAAGCGACGGGATTCTGATTAACATTGTGCTGACAAATCAGGATTTGGCTAAGTTTTGCGCGGCGGCAAGGGAGAGCGTCAACCGCATGCTGGGAGACCTCCGCAAACAAGGGGTTATTTCGATAGACGAAACCGGAAAAATTATTTTGCACAAGCGGGACTATTTACGATGCGAGATCGAGTGTGAAAATTGTCCGCTGGAGATCTGCAATATTGACTGAAAAAAACAAGGACAGCGGTGTCCTTGTTTTTTTTACCTTGTGATAAACAGGCACATGACGGCAAGAAAGAAGCCGGCATTTACGATTTCCAGAATGCCGATCGTTTTCACCGGCCAGTCTCTTCCGTGAAAAAACCAGGCCCGCAGACTGCTTGGGATAAAAGCGAGAAACGCCCAGCCTGCCCCGAGAAGAGCCGATAAAAAGGGGAGCAAGAGGTGATATCCCCACGACCAGTATGCAAAGGTTCTGTTTTTTCTCTCCCGTATGACCGATTTCACGTAAAAAGAACTCCCGACAAAAAATAAAGCGGATTGCAAGAATAGAAACCAAGCCCAGCCGTCAAGGGTTCCCGTTCCCAGCCAGCAGCTCGCAAGCCCGCCTGAACAAAAGAACAGAACACCTGCAATATCATTCGTGAGCGCCCGCTCGTTTTTTCGGCGGGCATAATGCGTATGTATGAGAAACAGCGGCAATAAAAAAACGCCGATCCAGACGAGCTGCGGCTTATGAAAGACAGAAATGATCAAAAAGCAGCAGGCCGGAAAACCGTAATACCATATCCACTTTTGATAGGGCTGAAGCTGTTTCTTTTTCAAAGCGAGCGAAACGGGATAAACCGTCAAGTAAAGGAACAGCCAGCCCAAAAAGAGCGGAATATGCCAGAAAACCGGGCCTCCCTTGACCATGCCGAGTAAAAATGGAATCAGCAGCATCGCCCATGCGCCGTGCTGCTTCGGAATCATCGCCTTCATCGAAACCCTCCTCTTTATTTCATTATAAGTGCAAACACTCTCCTGATAAGTGACTTTTATCATACAAGCTGTGAAATACGTCACTGCCGCGCGAGCTCAATCGGGCTACACTAAAGCTATCCTTAGCACAGGAGGCTTTCCTATGAATCAGTGTGACTATTTATTATTTCTGAAACAACTTCCTATGTTTAATGAAGTGCCTCTGTCCATTGTCGAAACCTTGCTGAAAAACGGGACGTTTATCCGCGGCTCATCTGACCAATCTCCATCCTTTCTTCATTCACAATCCGTTTATATTGTATTAAAAGGAAATATCTGTTTTACGGACAGCAGACTCCCTGAAGGGTCGCAAACCGTTGCGCTGTGGGAAAAAGGCGATGTGTTTCCGATTGATGAAAAAGGCGGGCTCTCTTTATCGCCTTTTATCTCAGTCAATGCCTCACCGGATATTCTGGTACTCCATATTCCATATTCCGTATTTAAGCAAATGATGTCTTACCATCCGCGGCTGCAAATGAACTTTTTGGCGATGCTTCAGCAAAATGTCTTCTGTTCCTATCAGTTGTTTTTGCGGTATCTGCATACATCACGGGATGAAAACGCCGAACCCGGTTCTTAAACAGAACCGGTTTTTTTTGATGACGCCGGGCGTCCCCATATCGTTTGAAAATCCTTCCTGCTGCTCTGTGTGAACGTTTTGTGAAAAAAGCAGAGTGTGTGACATAGTTCACAAGGTGATGCGCCGTCTCTGTTTATAGTGTACATAGCATCACCTGACTCGGAAGGAGTGAACGATCATGAAGAAAAAGAAAATGAGTCCGTTGCTCAGGAGATTAAACTATTTTTCTCCTATCGAACATCATTCAAATAACCATAGCCAAACGACAAGCGAAGATCGTGATTGGGAGAATGTATACAGAAACAGATGGCAGTACGACAAAGTCGTTCGCTCCACCCACGGCGTCAACTGCACAGGTTCTTGCAGCTGGAATATTTATGTGAAAAACGGAATTGTCACGTGGGAAGGACAAAACTTGAATTATCCATCAACAGGCCCGGATATGCCTGATTTCGAACCGAGAGGCTGTCCGCGGGGGGCCAGTTTTTCTTGGTACATCTACAGCCCGCTCCGTGTGAAATATCCATATGTACGCGGTGTGCTGATCAATTTGTGGCGGGAAGCATTGCAGGCGCATCAAAATCCGCTGGATGCCTGGAAATCGATCGTTGAAAACCCCGAAAAAGCGAAGTCTTATAAACAGGCAAGAGGGAAAGGCGGGTTTGTCCGCGCGGAATGGCCGGAGGTGCTGAAGCTGATTTCAGCCTCTCTGCTGTATACAGTGATGAAATACGGGCCTGACCGAAACGTCGGTTTTTCTCCGATTCCGGCCATGTCCATGATCAGCCACGCATCAGGTTCGCGATTCATGTCGTTAATCGGCGGCCCAATGCTCAGTTTTTATGACTGGTATGCGGATCTTCCGCCGGCGTCCCCGCAAATTTGGGGCGACCAGACGGACGTTCCGGAGAGCAGTGATTGGTACAATTCAGGCTATATCATCACATGGGGCTCCAACGTTCCGTTAACGAGAACGCCTGATGCGCATTTTCTGGCGGAAGCCCGCTATAAAGGCGCCAAGGTTATTTCGATCAGTCCCGATTTTGCGGAATCCTCAAAGTTTGCGGATGACTGGCTGAGTATCCGCCAGGGGACTGACGGGGCGCTTGCGATGGCGATGGGTCACGTCATTTTGCAGGAATTTTACGTGAACCAAGAAACTGAACGTTTTATTGAGTACGCGAAGCAATACACCGATTTTCCATTCTTCGTCACTCTGTCAAAAGAGAACGGCGTGTATACAGCCGGGCGGTTTCTGCATGCGAAAGACATCGGGCGGCAGACAAAGCATGATCAATGGAAGCCTGCGGTCTGGAATGAACAGACAAACGAATTTGCCATACCGCAAGGAACAATGGGCTCCCGCTGGGACGGGCAGCAGAAATGGAATCTGCACATGATCGACGAAGACACCGGGGAACAGATTAAGCCCCGTCTCTCCGTGCTCGGAATAGAGGACGAAATCGGCATGGTGCGCATTCCGTATTTTTCAAATGACGGAAACAAAGTGCTTGAGCGGAATCTTCCTATTAAAAAATTGGATCTGAATGGTGAGGAGACGTACGTCACGACCGTGTTTGACTTGATATTGGCCAACTACGGCGTGAACCGGGGCATCGGCGGACAATCAGCCGCATCTTATGATGATCCCCGTCCGTTCACACCTGCCTGGCAGGAACAGATCACGGGAATTAAAAGAGAAGCCGTTATACAGATTGCCAGGGAGTTTGCCCAAAATGCGATCGATACAGACGGCCGGTCCATGATTATCGTAGGGGCCGGCATTAACCATTGGTTCAACTCCGACACGATTTACCGCGCGGTGTTAAATCTTGTTTTACTCGTAGGCGCCCAAGGCGTAAACGGCGGAGGCTGGGCCCATTACGTGGGGCAGGAAAAGCTCCGTCCCGCTGAAGGGTGGCAGACGATTGCAACCGCAAAGGACTGGGAAGGCGTGCCTAAGCTGCAAAATGGCACCTCGTTTTTCTACTTTGCGACAGACCAGTGGCGTTATGAAGACCAGCCAATCAGTGACTTGGCTTCACCGATCGCTTCTTCATCCCGCTACAAGCATCACGCCGATTACAATGTGCTGGCGGCGCGATTAGGGTGGCTTCCGTCTTACCCGACATTCAATCAAAACGGCATTGATCTGTACAAAGAAGCTGAGAAGGCGGGGGCGGCGACACCTGAAGACGTAGGTGCGTACGTGGCCTCACGGCTTCAAGAGAAAAAGCTGAAATTCGCGATTGAAGACCCTGACAATGAAGTGAATTTCCCAAGGAATCTCTTCGTATGGCGGGCAAATCTGATCTCAAGCTCAGGAAAAGGGCATGAATACTTTCTTAAGCATCTGCTGGGGACGACGAACGGTTTGATGAATGACGACAGCGACAGCATCCGCCCTGAAGAAATCAAATGGCGGGAGCAGGCGCCGGAAGGAAAGCTCGACTTGTTAATCAATCTTGATTTTCGAATGGCGGGTACGGCGCTGTATTCCGATATCGTGCTGCCGGCGGCGACATGGTATGAAAAACACGATCTCAGCAGCACGGATATGCATCCGTTTATTCATCCATTTGCTCCGGCCATCTCGGCGCCGTGGGAATCGAAGTCAGACTGGGATATTTTCAAGGCGCTGTCAAAAGCCGTTTCCGATCTGGCGGAAGAAGTCGATATGGAGCCGGTGAAAGAGGTAGTCGCCACGCCGCTCCTCCACGACACGATGCAGGAATTGGCCCAGCCGTTCGGCAAAATCAATGACTGGAGCAAGGGTGAATGTGAAGCCATTCCGGGAAAAACGATGCCGAACATCCATGTCGTTGAACGGGATTACAAACACATTTTTCATAAAATGACCGCGCTTGGCCCTCATACGGCTTTAAAACCGAGCGGGACAAAAGGGATGAGCTGGTCGATTGCGGATGAATATGAATCACTCAAACAGAGACTGGGAGAAACCGATTCAAACAGCGTTGCCAAAGGATGCCCGAATATAAGTGAAGCGAAGCAGGCGGCGGAAGCGATTTTAACCCTGTCGTCCACCTCCAATGGAAAAGTCGCCGTGAAAGCATGGGAATCACTTGAAAACATCACAAACCTGAAGCTGAAAGACCTGGCGGAAGAGCGCGAGGAAGAATGCTTTACGTTCGAGCAAATTACAGCCCAGCCGAAAACGGTCATCACCTCTCCGGCCTTTACCGGCTCAGAAAAAGGAGGGCGCAGGTATTCGCCGTTTACGACGAATGTGGAAAAATTAATTCCGTGGCGGACGCTGACAGGCAGACAATCCTATTATGTCGATCATGAACTGATGATGGAATTCGGTGAAACGATGGCGACATTTAAACCGATCCTCCAGCACCGTCCGTTCCTAAGCAAGCGGCCTGATCAAGAGGGCAAAGAGATCGTTCTTAATTATTTGACGCCGCATAATAAATGGTCCGTCCACAGCATGTATTTTGATTCTCTGCCGATGCTGACGCTGTTCCGCGGCGGGCCGACCGTGTGGATGAATAAAGATGATGCTGCGGATACGGATATCAAAGACAACGATTGGATTGAATGCTTCAACCGAAACGGTGTTGTCGTCGCGAGAGCGGTTTTGTCTCATCGGATTCCTAAAGGAATGGCGTTTATGCACCATGCCCAGGACCGTCACATCAACGTGCCCGGCACAAAACTGACGAATAACCGCGGAGGCACCCATAACAGCCCGACAAGGATCCACGTCAAGCCGACCCAGATGATCGGGGGCTATGCCCAGCTCAGTTACGGCTTTAACTATTACGGTCCGACGGGGAATCAGCGCGATCTGAATGTCGTCATCCGCAAGCTGAAGGAGGTCGATTGGCTTGAAGATTAAAGCGCAAATCGGGATGGTCATGAACTTGGATAAATGCATCGGCTGCCACACGTGCAGCGTCACCTGCAAAAACACGTGGACAAACCGTTCCGGTGCGGAATATATGTACTTCAATAATGTAGAAACAAAGCCTGGCATCGGCTACCCGAAGCAATGGGAGGACCAGGACAAATATAAAGGCGGCTGGACGTTGAAAAAAGGAAAGCTTGAACTGAAATCAGGCTCGAAAACAAACCGGCTTGCAGGCCTTTTCTATAACCCGAACCAGCCGACGATTGATGACTACTATGAACCTTGGAACTATGATTATGAAACGTTAACAAACAGCCCGCAGAAAAAACACCAGCCGGTGGCACGGCCGAAATCGTCCTTGACGGGGGATTTCATGAATATCGAATGGGGCCCGAACTGGGAAGATGATCTCGCGGGCGGGCATATTACGGGTCTTGAAGATCCAAACGTGCAAAAGATGGAGGAATCGATCAAAACAGAATTCGATGAGGTTTTTATGATGTATCTGCCGCGTATTTGCGAACACTGCATCAATCCGGCGTGCGTGTCCTCCTGCCCGTCCGGCGCCATGTACAAACGCGATGAAGACGGCATCGTTCTCGTTGATCAAAACGCATGCCGTTCATGGAGGTATTGCGTGTCATCCTGTCCTTATAAAAAAGTCTATTTTAACTGGCAAACGAACAAAGCGGAAAAATGCACACTCTGCTTCCCGCGATTGGAGGCGGGGCTGCCGACTATCTGCTCTGAAACGTGTGTGGGCAGAATCCGCTATCTCGGCGTCATGCTGTATGACGCGGACAAAGTGGAGGAAGCGGCATCGGTTGAAAATGAAAAAGATCTCTACCATTCCCAACTGGACGTTTTTCTTGATCCGAATGATCCTGAGATTGCCAAACTGGCAAAAGAACAAGGCATCCCGGCTGAATGGATAGAGGCTGCGCAGCGATCGCCGATCTATAAAATGATCATTGACTGGAAGATTGCGCTTCCGCTTCACCCTGAGTACCGTACACTGCCGATGGTTTGGTACATTCCGCCGCTCAGCCCGATTATGAATCTCTTTGAAGGAAAAGGCAGCCGGCAAACGGCGGAAGCGATTTTTCCGGCTATCGACCAAATGAGAATTCCGATTGACTATTTGGCGCAGTTATTAACGGCGGGGGATACGGATCATATTCGGTCCACGTTAAAGAAAATGTCTGTCATGCGCCAGTATATGAGGGCGGTGCAGACGAATAAATCCATCGACCCGGCATTGGTCTCCAGTGTCGGCTTAACAGAACAGCAAATTGAAGACATGTACCGGCTGCTGGCAATCGCCAAATATGATGACCGCTTTGTGATCCCGAGCAGTCATCGTGAAGAAGTGTCTGATTTATACGCTGAACAAGGGAGCTGCGGCTTATCATTTTCAGGCGGCCCGGGCTCTTGTTTCTAATTTTTCATAAATGAGGTGTAATAACATGAACACCACAGACCGGCAAATGACGTTCTCCGCTCTTTCCGTTCTTCTCTCATATCCGGATGAAGAGTGGAGAGCCGGGCTTCCCGATTGGAAGGCTCTTATCCATGACATCACCAATCAGCAAATCCGGGAGAAATTGCTGCACTTTTTAGAGGCGGCAGCCGGCTTTTCTCCGCAAGCGCTGATTGAACACTATGTGTATACGTTCGATTTCGGAAAAAAAACGAATATGTACGTCACCTACTTTAACTCAGGCGAGCAGAGGGAACGCGGCATCGAATTGCTGCATTTAAAAAACACCTACCAGCAATCCGGTTTCCTGCCGACAGATAAAGAACTGCCAGATTACCTGCCGCTGATGCTGGAATTCGCCGCGGTTGCGGAGATTGAAGCGGCGAGAAGCGTGTTTGAGAAATACCTGTCCAATGTGAGGGAGCTGGCTTCCCGCCTCGAAAAAAATGACAGCATCTATGCTGAGCTGCTGCACGTGCTGCAGGCCGCGCTGGAAAACATCGGTGTGCGTGAAAGCATTGAAGAAGGGGCTGTTCAGGCATGAGCGGGCAGATCCTGTGGGGCGTTATGCCATACATTGTATTGACGATCTTTATCAGCGGGCATATTTACCGCTATCAGCATGACCAATTCGGCTGGACGGCGAAATCAAGCGAGCTGTTAGAAAAGAAAAAACTCGCCGCTGGCAGCACACTTTTTCACTGGGGCTTACTATGCGTTGTCGGCGGACATGTCATGGGAATTTTGATCCCTGAAGGCGTGTATGCTTCTCTTGGCATTTCCGAGCATATGTATCACAAAATGGCGATTGGCGCAGGCCTGCCGGCGGGGATCGCGGCATGTACCGGACTTGTCATCCTGACGTACAGAAGGCTGTTTGACAAAAGAATCCGCAAATCCAGCTCGCCATCGGATATCCTGACGCTCATCCTGCTGCTTTTTATGATGCTGTCGGGCGTTGCGGCCACGTTCCTCAACATTGACTCGAAAGGATTTGATTACAGGGCAACAGTCGGGCCGTGGTTCAGGGAAATCGTTTTGTTCCGGCCTGCCGCTTCTTTGATGGAAAGTGTCCCGCTATGGTTTAAGTTTCATATCATCATAGGGTACGTCGTTTTTATCCTCTGGCCGTTTACAAGATTGGTTCACGTGTTCAGCCTGCCGCTCAAGTATTTGACCCGCAGCTATGTTGTCTATCGGAAACGCACGTAAAAATCCCCCCTGCAAGAGGGGGATTTTTTATGGTGAAAAAATAAAAACATAAGATATTTTCTGCCAAGGTAATGGCTGGGCGACGGGGATTCCTGTTATGTTTTATTTAGAAATAACATCAACGAAAGGAGAGTGAAGAATGAAGCGGATTTTCCTCATTTTAGCCGCCTGTCTGATGACAAGCGCCGGCGTCCTGACACTCAGACATTCTCATGTATTAACCGGCGGCACAGCGGGACTGTCACTAAGCCTGTCATACGTGTTTCATTCCTCGTTTGCGATTATCTTCTTTCTGATTAATATCCCGTTTTATATATTTTCTCTCATCAGAATGGGAATCAAATTCACTCTATCCACCGTTTTTGCAGTCACAGTGCTGACTCTGTTTACAGGCGCGGATCACTGGCTGCCGCCGGTCTCTGTTTCACCGTTTGCCGGGGCGATTTGCGGCGGGGCGCTGATCGGGTTGGGCTTGTCGCTCATGTTTTATCATCAGGCATCGCTCGGCGGCGCCAATATCCTCGCTTTATTTCTGCAAAAGCGCTGCGGATGGAATCCGGGTGCCGTTAATTTTCTCTTCGATTTTGGCGTCGTGCTGGCCGGCATTTTCTCCGTCGGATTGCTGAAAGGGCTCTTCTCCTTAGTGTCGATAGCGGTCACCGGTCTGATCATCGGCATCTTCAAAAATAAAATCAAAGGCAGCTGCTCGCTCAATCCGGCATTGCTTCAGAACATCACACCCGGCCAATCACAGGAAGCTTCATCATAAGCCTTTCCGCTCGTGCGGAGAGGCTTTTTCATATGTTTACAAGCCGGAAAACAGAGGGTATACAGAGATATCGGATCAGATGGGAGAGAGTCGGGATGCTGAAAAGGAGACTGGAATTTTGCTTTTTATATATGATGCTTATCGGAGCATATGTTATATGGTTTTTTCCGGTTTCCAGGCTTGAGTTTTACGGAGGGGTGCTTTGCTATGCAAGCATTATTTTGTTCAGCATCTATTCGTTAATTCTTGAAAACCGCACCTCGCAGCACACGCTGTTATGGATTCATATTCTTGTGTTTTTTCCGATCGCCGGGTACTTATTTTACCTTTTTTCCGGCCAGCTTTATGAAAAAGGCAAGCTGTTCAGGTCGAAACGGACATACAACCGGGAAAAGCTGAGAACGATATTTGATATGGAACAGACTCCCGATCTGACCGGGCTGAAAGGAAATCAGAAGCGTTTCTTTCAATATTCAATCAAGGCGTCCCATATGAATATCAATACAAAAAGCAGGCTGAAGGTGCTCAAAAACGGGGACGAAACATTTCCTGAGCTGTTTGAGGCGCTCCGGGAGGCCGCGTCATTTATACATATTGAGTATTACATGTTCAAATCAGACATGCTTGGGCACAAGATGATGGACATTATGATGGAAAAGGCGCGTCAAGGCGTGGAAGTGCGGTTTTTGTTCGACGCGGCCGGCAGCCTGAAGCTGGCCGGAAAAGATATTAAAAAACTGAAACGCGCGGGGGTGAACATCGTCCCGTTTCTGCCGCTGAAATACGGTTTTTTCAACCAAAAATTCAATTTCAGAAATCACCGCAAGATCGTCATCGTTGACGGGAAAGTCGGTTTTGTCGGCGGGCTGAATGTCGGCAAGGAGTATATCGGCAAAGACCAAGATGTCGGCTTTTGGCGGGACACCCATATGAAAGTCGAAGGAGAAATCGTTCAGACGCTCCACAGCATTTTTATGCTTGATTGGGAATACGTTTCGGATGAGGTGCTGATTGATCAGAAAGCATACACCCGCCCGGTTGCGGCAGAAAGCGGCGGCGTCTATCAGGTCGTTCCGACGGGCCCCGATATGAAGGAGCGGATGAGCGATCTGTATTACGCCATGATAGCGGCGGCCGAATCGTCTGTATGGATCGCGACGCCTTATTTCGTGCCGAATGAGCCGATCCGCACAGCGCTAAAGGAGGCTGCTGCCAGAGGCGTCCGGGTGCGTGTCATGGTGCCGGAAACCAATGACGGGTTTTTAACCCAGTACGCGACGAGATCGTATTTCCCCGAGCTTCTTCGCGAAGGAATCGAAGTCTATTCTTATCAAAAAGGCTTTATGCATCAAAAGGTGCTCATCACTGACGGAAACCTCGCCTCTGTCGGGACGGCGAATATGGACATGAGAAGTTTTCAGCTGAACTTTGAAGTCAATGTCTTTTTTACAGATCAAGAGGCGATCGAAGATCTTGAAGCGCATTATCTGGAGGATATGAAGGAGTCTGAAAAAATCAGCCCCGTCCGTTTCTATAAGCGCACATTATGGGAAAGAACGAAGGAATCCTTCGCACGGTTATTTTCCGGCGTTTTATAAAAAACGCTTTTAAAACTCCTTGTGTATAGTATAATTGAGAAATATTATCATTAAGAACGAGGCACAAGGAGGACGGAATCGTGCTGCGACAATTTTTTTCTTATTATAAACCGTACAAAAAGCTGTTTTTTCTCGACTTCTTTTCTGCCATCGCCGGCGGATTGATGGAGCTGAGTTTTCCTCTGATTGTCAATTACTTTATCGATACATTGCTCCCGGGGCGGGATTGGAGTCTGATTATTTTGACTTCAGCGGCTTTATTCGGGGTCTACGCCCTCAGCTCGGCGCTTCAGTATGTTGTGACGTATTGGGGCCATATGCTCGGCATTAACATTGAAACCGATATGCGGAAAAAGCTTTTCGACCATCTGCAAAAGCTTTCGTTCAAATTTTACGATAACAACAAAACGGGCAGTTTAATGTCCAAGCTCACCAATGATTTGATGTATATCGGAGAAACCGCCCACCACGGGCCTGAAGACCTGTTTATCGCGATTATGACGATTTTGGGCGCGTTCGGTGTGATGCTGTTTATTAACTGGCAGCTTGCGCTGTTGACTTTTATCATTATGCCGGTCGTCATTTGGCTTGCTTTGTATTTTAATAAAAAAATGACCTCTGCGTTTACAAAACTGAACAAAGACGTCGGGGACTTCAGCGCGAGGGTTGAAAACAATATTGGCGGCATCCGTCTTGTTCAGGCTTTCAGCAATGAAGCGTTTGAAACGCAGCGGTTTGACGTGAACAATCAGCGTTTCCGCAAAACAAAGCTGACGTCATATAAAATCATGGCGAAAAACGGCTCGATCAGTTACATGCTGACAAGATTCGTCACGCTGTTCGTCCTGTTGTGCGGGACATGGTTCGTGATCCGCGGATCGCTATCTTACGGGGAATTCGTTGCTTTTGTGCTGCTGACGAACGTTCTGTTCCGTCCGATTGATAAAATCAACGCGATTATTGAGATGTATCCGAGAGGCATTGCCGGTTTTAAAAGCTTTATAGAAATACTGGAAACGGAGCCTGATATCAAGGACGCCCCGAACGCGAGACATGTGTCCGGTTTAAAAGGGAATATCCGTTATGATCGTGTGTCATTCGGTTACGAAGAAAACAGTCCGGTTCTGTCGGGAATAAATTTGTCCATTCATGCCGGGGAGACAGTCGCATTCGTCGGGCCTTCGGGAGCAGGAAAATCAACGCTGACAAGTCTGCTGCCGCGCTTTTATGAGCCGTCTGAAGGCGTGATTTCCATCGACGGAATCGATATTAAGGACATGACGCTGTCATCTCTGCGCGGACAAATCGGCGTCGTCCAGCAGGATGTCTTTCTGTTTTCCGGCACATTGCGGGAAAACATTGCTTACGGGCGGCTGGACGCGTCTGAGGAAGAAATCTGGCAGGCCGTCCGCCGGGCGCATTTAGAGGATTTGGTAAACGGGTATCCCGACGGTTTAAACACGGTGATCGGCGAGCGCGGCGTGAAGCTGTCAGGCGGGCAGAAGCAGCGGCTTTCCATCGCCAGAATGTTTTTGAAAAACCCGTCGATCTTAATTTTAGACGAGGCTACATCAGCCCTCGATACAGAAACGGAAGCCGCCATTCAAAAATCGCTGCAAGAGCTGTCTGAAGGACGCACAACGCTTGTGATCGCCCATCGGCTGGCTACGATTAAGGATGCGGACCGGATCGTCGTCGTCACGAAAGAAGGCATTGCTGAACAAGGTCATCATAAGGAACTGCTGGCATCCGGCGGCATGTACCAGAGACTCCATCAGGCCCAATTCGGCGAGCTGATACATCAATAAAAGAAAGAGGATAGACAAAAGGGGCCGGGCAGCCTCCTGTCTATCCTTTTTTATGTAGTCCGTATTTAATGGGCTTCTTTTTGCGCAGGTTCGATGATATGTTTGAAACGGTCAACAAGCTGCACCGCTTTCTTTCCTTCCACTACAATTAAATATTCTTGTTCTTTATGGGCCATTCTGAACGTTTCCAGCTCAATGATATCTTTGATTTTGCACATCGTTTTTTTAGAGTAGATATACAGCTCGTGGCCTCCCGTGTGGCAAAGCTGATAAAGCTGAAGCATGTTTCGTAAAGTGAACTTCTTAGCGGCTATTTTCAAAGATGTAATGTTTTTCATATGTTTTCTCCTCCGTCTGATGGTCTGTTATTTCGGAAATTCCCCATATAAACGGGTGATAAACCTGGTTATGCCTTCCACTTCAGCACTCCGCCCGCCAGGCGTTTGACTCCGCGGATGGCGCTTAATTCTTCGACGAGCCGGAGCAGCGCCCGGTCTTTCTCTTTCGCCTCAATCATAAAGTCGATGTCCGTATCCCATTGTCTGAACCGCTCCAGCACCGGCAGAATAAAATTCGCATCCACATAGTCCGCATGACTGCGTACGGCTGATTCCGATTTTGGCGAGGAGAGATGGACCTTCGGCTTTAAGCCGATCCGCTGCCATGTTTTGATCATCCGCGGAAGAATGTCATCTAAATCAGCGTCATCGGTCGGATTGGCGTAAAAATGGTGATAATCAAACACAAACGGAATGCCTTCTTGTTCACATACACTGAGTGTTTCCTCGGACGTATATGTTTTATCATCGTTTTCTAAAGTCATCCGCTGTTTGATGACATCGGGAAGTTCTTTCAGATTCACGCGGAAACGGCAAAGGGCGCTTTGTTTGTCACCGTAAGCGCCTCCGACATGGATGTTGATGACGGAACGGTCCGCGATGCCCATTGCGTCCAGCATGTCATAATGATAGGCCATATCCTTGACCGCATTGGCGGTGATCTCCTGTTTCGGGCTTGTAAAAAGCGTGAATTGGTTCGGATGAAAGCTCGTTCTTAGGTCATATTTTCTGACCAGCTCGCCGATCTCACGGAACTCCTGGCGAAACGGCGTGACAAAATCCCACAGCACATCCGGATGGGTGGCCAGCGGCACAATCGAGCTTGAGAACCTGTACAGCGGGATGCCGTGGCTGATCACATAGTGGATGGTGCGCAGCGTATTGGTGAGATTGGCTTTCGTCACAGAAAGCAGGGCCTCTTTCCGCTCACTGCGGGAAAGCTTGGTATAGCGCGCATATGTTAAGGTTTTTGCGGGTGACACGTCCCAAAGGCACATGGCGTTTGCGACGAATCCGAATCTGAACAGCATATGGTTTCTCCTTTATAAAAAGTAAGATATGGCCTTTCCCAGCCATTCTGCAGGAAGCTGTCTGACGGAGCGCTGTTTCACTTTTTCTAATGTGAGAAGCTCGGATTTTTCGATGTCCTGCTTTATGGTTGAAAGCACTTCCTTTGTAAAGGCTTCATCATGAATGATGACATTCACCTCTTCATTCCAGAACAGGCTCCGTTTATCAAAATTCGGCGTGCCGATAATGCTGATGCGGTCATCTATAATGAAGGCTTTGACATGATAAAAGCCTTGATAATACCGATAGATGAGGCAGCCGGCCTTCAGAAGCTCGGGATAATAGGTAAAAGCTGTTTCCCGAACGAGCGGGTGGTCTGATTTCATCGGAACGATCAAGATGACTTTGACGCCTTTTCGGCAGGCTGAAATAAGCGCTTCCTGAAGCTTTTTGCTCGGTACATAATAAGGCGTGCCGATAATGATTTTTTTCTCCGCCTTATGGATGCAGTTTTCATAATGCGATTCAAGAGAAAACCCGTCAGATGCATATGTCCTATGAGAGATATTCCCTTCGGATAATGCCGGATAAACCCCGGGTGATCCGGGTGCTTTTCCGGTGTTTCGTTTCAGATCGCTTACAAAAAGAGTCTGAAGATCCGCCGTGCCTTCGCCGGTCATCCGCAGGTGATAATCCTCCCAGTTTCCGAACTTCGCTTTTTTGCCGAGGTACTCTTCAGCGATATTAAAACCGCCGACATACCCGATTTTGCCGTCAATGACGGTCACTTTCCGGTGATTCCGTTTTTGCAGCCTGAAAAAAAGAAACGGAAATGCCGGTTTATTTAGAAAATGAACGTGAACGCCGGCTTTTTTCATCGTTTGAATGGAAGGCTTTTTCACTTGGCGGCTGCCCGCCCAATCGAGCAGCAGATATACGGAGACGCCGGCCTGGGCCTTTTCTTTCAATAAATCAAACACCTCATGGCTGACTTGGTCGTTCTTCATAATAAAAAACATCATATGAATAGAAGAGACGGCTTGGCGGATATCGGCCGTCATCTGCCGCACAAGCTCGCTGCCGCAGTGAATGAGTGTGATATCACTCTTTTTCGGGTCAAAAACGGGCTCATACGCCTGTTTTTTGTACGCCGCCCGGCCAAGCAGCATATCAAGCAGCATAAGTGCGATCAATATGATAAAAATGACAAGCAACACAAAAATGACCTTCATACCGACGCTCCTTTCCGAAGTATTCGTAGTGTGCCCTGAGAATGTGAATTTAATTATTGACTGAACACTCATTCATTATTTATGATAAAGTAAAGATATGACAATGAAGAGGGGTATCAGAACAAAGGGGGAGACAAGATGAACGCATTTCTCATGGTAAACGCGCTGCTGTTTTCAGCTGTAACCGCTTACGCCGTTTATTTATTCGTTTACCTGATCAGAACGAGGATCGCTTATATTAAGCTCGGCCAAAGGGAAGAATTTGATAAACGCCTGAAAGAACGTCTTCAGAAGATATGGGTGAATGTGTTCGGACAGAAAAAACTGCTGAAAGATAAAAAAAGCGGCATCATCCACGTTCTGTTTTTTTATGGTTTTATACTCGTTCAGTTCGGCGCAATTGATTTTATTCTGAAAGGGCTGCTTCCTGACCGCCATCTGCCGTTCGGTCCGCTTTATCCGGCGTTTACCTTTTTTCAGGAAATCGTCACGTTTCTGATTTTAATCGCCGTAGTCTGGGCGTTTTACCGGCGCTACATTGAAAAACTCGTCAGACTGAAACGCGGGTTTAAAGCGGGGCTTGTCCTGCTGTTTATCGGCGGACTGATGGTGACGGTGCTTCTCGGGAACGCCATGAACCTTTTATGGCACGATCATTCTCTGTCTTGGACGGAACCGATCGCTTCCTCCATTGCGTTTGTGCTCGGCGGTCTTTCAGCGCCGGCGGCCGCCGCCGTGTTTTATGTTTCATGGTGGCTTCATCTGTTGTTTTTGCTCAGCTTTTTAGTGTACGTGCCGCAATCAAAGCATGCGCACTTAATTGCGGGTCCGGCGAATGTGTTCCTCAGCAGGCTGGATTCAAAAGGAAAGCTGGAAAAAATCGATTTCACCGATGAGACGAAAGAAAGCTACGGCGTCGGAAAGATTGAAGACTTCCGCCGCTCTCAGCTTGTCGACCTTTACGCCTGCGTCGAATGCGGCCGCTGTACAAATATGTGTCCGGCCTCCGGTACGGGCAAGATGCTCTCGCCGATGGACCTCATTTTAAAGCTCAGAGACCATTTGACGGAGAAAGGCGCTGCCGTGACGTCAAAATCTCCGTGGGTGCCCGCGCCCGTTTTTCAGCACACGAAGGCGAATCAGCTCGCCGCGGCTTCCTCAGGGGGAGGATCGCGTGAAGCGGCGGCAGCCATTGATTACAACCCGAGCTTAATCGGCGAGGTCATCACGGAAGAGGAGATTTGGGCATGCACCACTTGCCGCAACTGTGAAGATCAATGTCCGGTCATGAATGAACACGTTGATAAAATTATCGATCTGCGCCGCTATCTTGTGCTTACGGAAGGGAAGATGGACAGCGACGCGCAGCGGGCCATGACAAGCATTGAAAGACAGGGAAACCCGTGGGGCTTAAACCGGAAAGAGCGGGAGAACTGGCGGGAGCAGGCTGATACAGAGATTCCGACAGTGAAAGAAATGAAAAAACAAGACAAAGAGTTCGACTATTTGTTTTGGGTCGGCTCAATGGGTTCCTACGACAACAGGAGCCAAAAGATTGCCGTCTCATTTGCAAAGCTGCTTAATGAAGCGGGCGTATCCTTTGCGATTCTCGGCAATAAGGAAAAAAACTCAGGCGATACGCCGCGCCGTTTGGGCAACGAGTTTCTGTTCCAAGAGCTGGCGGAACACAACATCGGCGAATTTGAAAAACACGGGATCAAAAAAATCGTCACGATTGATCCGCACGCCTATAATATGTTCAAAAATGAATATCCTGATTTCGGATTCCGGGCTGAAGTCTATCATCATACTGAATTATTAGCCGAGCTTGTGTCACAGGGGAGACTAAAACCGCTTCACCCGGTGAATGAAACGATTACCTTCCATGACTCGTGCTATTTAGGAAGATACAATGAAGTGTATGAGCCGCCGAGAGCGATCTTAAAAG
Organism: Bacillus sp. NEAU-CP5; assembly: GCF_026420705.1. Classification (NCBI taxonomy): domain Bacteria; kingdom Bacillati; phylum Bacillota; class Bacilli; order Caryophanales; family Bacillaceae; genus Bacillus; species Bacillus sp. NEAU-CP5. The sequence continues at coordinate 397,836 of NZ_JAPMOV010000004.1, forward strand.
CCATTCCGGGCGTTCAATTGAAGGAAATGGAGCGCAGCCGCGAAAACGGGATGTGCTGCGGCGCCGGGGGAGGGCTCATGTGGATGGAAGAAGAAACGGGAGCGAGGATCAACACGGCCCGGACTGAGCAGGCGCTTTCTGTCAGTCCGACGGTCATCAGCTCCGGATGTCCTTACTGTCTGACCATGCTCGGTGACGGTACGAAAGCGAAAGAAGCCGAAGACGCGGTCGGCACTTATGATGTCAGTGAATTGCTCGCCATGTCTGTATTCGGCGCTGAAAAACAAGAGTCTTTATAGAAAGAAGCGGGCCGCCGGCGCATATGCCGGCGGCTTTGTTTTCGCACATTAGCCGATTTATGAAGGGACGGCTCTAAAATTTCTTAAATTACGCTGTTAAGGGTAGCATATTCTGTTTTAATTTGTTTATAATGAGAGGTATGGTTTATGAACAAAACAATACAAATTCGTTCTTATTATAGGATAGAAACAGATACATATAAGTAATAGAAAGGGAGTGTCCGACCTTGAGTATCAAACAATATTCTCAGGAACAGCTGAAGCAGATGGCTTTAGTTGAAATCGCTCACGAAATTTTCTCAGAACATAAAAAACCGGTTCCGTTCCAGGAGCTGCTGAATGAAATGATCTCCTTGCTCGGTGTTACGAAAGAGGAACTGGGCGACCGTATCGCCCAATTTTATACAGACCTGAACATTGACGGCCGCTTTATTGCTCTGTCAGACCAGACGTGGGGGCTTCGCAGCTGGTATCCGTACGATCAGCTGGACGAAGAAACACAGCCGACTGTAAAAGCGAAAAAGAAAAAAGCGAAAAAAGTCGTTGAGGAAGATCTCGACCTTGATGAATTCGAGGAAGTTGATGAAGATGACATCGATCTCGATGAAATAGAAGAAGATATTGACCTTGGCGCAGACAGCTTCGACGACGAAGATATCGATGAAGAAGATGACGACGAGCTTGAGATCGAAGAAGAGATGATTGAAGAAGATGAGGAAGATTATGATGATGAGGAAGAGGAACGCAAAGACTGATTTTATATCAGCAAAACGATCTTGACTTTCATTGTCGAACTATGTAGTATGTATTTTGGGCTCTTCAAAAAGAAGAGAATTCATAAGAGTGCTACGCTCCCTTTCAAGAAATTGAAAGGGAGCTTTCTTATTTTCATCTCCCAAATTCTTTTACACATCATTTGTTTTTAGTGAAATGATTTTCTATAAAACGGCACATTTTAAGGAATGTAGCGCAGACCGAAGAGAGGAGCAAACGAAATGACGAAATATATTTTTGTAACCGGGGGAGTTGTATCATCACTCGGAAAAGGAATTGTGGCTGCGTCACTTGGCCGCCTTTTGAAAAACAGAGGCATGAGCGTCACTATCCAAAAATTTGACCCTTATATCAACGTTGACCCGGGAACGATGAGCCCGTACCAGCACGGTGAGGTATTCGTTACCGATGACGGCGCTGAGACTGACCTTGACTTAGGGCATTATGAGCGTTTCATTGACATTAATCTGAACAGATTCAGCAACGTGACGACCGGCAAAATTTATTCCGCCGTATTGAAAAAAGAGCGCCGCGGGGACTACCTCGGCGGAACGGTTCAGGTTATTCCGCATATCACAAATGAACTGAAAGACCGCGTGTACCGTGCAGGCAAAGAAACAAACGCAGATGTAGTCATTACTGAGATCGGCGGAACAGTGGGAGACATCGAATCCCTTCCGTTTCTTGAAGCCATCCGTCAAATGAAAAGCGACATCGGCCATGAAAACGTGATGTATATTCACTGTACGCTTGTTCCGTACATCAAAGCGGCGGGCGAGCTGAAAACAAAACCGACGCAGCACAGTGTAAAAGAGCTGAGAAGCCTCGGTATTCAGCCTAATATCATCGTCGTGCGCACGGAAATGCCGATTTCTCAAGATATGAAAGATAAAATCGCGCTCTTCTGCGATATTGACACGAAAGCGGTCATCGAGTGCGAAGATGCGGACAACCTTTACTCCATCCCGCTTAACCTTCAGGAGCAGGGACTCGATAAGCTTGTCTGCGATCATATGAAATTAGAATGCAAAGACCCGGATATGACGGAATGGAAAGACCTTGTCACGAAAGTGAAAAACTTGTCTAAAACCATTACAATCAGCCTCGTCGGTAAATACGTCGAGCTTCAGGACGCTTACATCTCAGTCGTTGAATCACTGCGCCACGCCGGCTATGCGTTTGACGCTGATGTGAAGATCAAATGGATTAACGCCGAAGAAGTGACAGAAAGCAATATTCAAGAGCTGACTGGCGGCACAGACGGAATCATCGTGCCCGGCGGTTTCGGAGACCGCGGCGTAGAAGGGAAAATCATCGCCGCCAAGTATGCGCGTGAGAATAAAATTCCGTTCTTCGGCATCTGCCTCGGTATGCAGATTGCATCCATTGAATATGCGCGAAACGTATTAGGTCTGGAAGGGGCTCACTCTGCGGAGATCGATCCGTCCACTCCTTATCCGATCATCGACCTTCTGCCAGAACAAAAAGATGTCGAGGATCTTGGAGGAACGCTTCGTCTTGGACTGTACCCTTGTAAGCTTCAGGAAGCCACGAAAGCCTTCGAAGCGTATGCGGATGAAGTGGTATACGAACGCCACCGCCACCGTTATGAATTCAACAACGAATACAGACAGCAAATGGAAGAGAACGGTTTTGTGTTCTCAGGAACAAGCCCTGACGGCCGTCTTGTGGAAATCATCGAGCTGAAAGACCATCCTTGGTATGTCGCTTGCCAGTTCCACCCTGAGTTCAAATCAAGACCGACAAGACCTCAGCCTTTATTCAAAGACTTTATCGGCGCTTCCGTACAAGCTGCAGAACAGAAGTAATAAAAAAAGACTTGCCTCCTTTAAAAGCGGCAAGTCTTTTTTCTGCATCAGGCATATTCCTGCATCATTTCCTTTAACGTAAAGGACAGTGCGTGATAGACATACAGGCCTGTCATTAATGAAGGAAAGCCGTATCTTGTCCCGTCTTCATCAGGCAGAAGCGGCATTTTTAATTTGCTGTCAATATGAACATCACAAAATGCCTCAATCCCGGTTTGATCTTTGATGACAGGAGATACGCCAACGAGGCCGATCCCTTTTTCATAAAGCCTTTGAGCCAGCGCCTGTTCTTCAGCCGTGCCCGGACCTGAACAAAACATCAGCACCCTGTCGCTTTCTGTAATCGAATCAGCTGTATCCGGAAACGCTTTGACGGAAGGCATCGGTTCTGAGCCGAGTTCCGCCTCGCACAAAATGCCCTGCATCTCATTTGCGCCGTATAAATAAATGGTATGACCGCTGACGGCTGCCTGCGCCAGCAGGCGCGCGCCGTCTTCTATTGCTTCGGATTCCTTATCCTGAATGCGGGAAAAAATGCCTGCAAGCTGCGTCGTAAATATCTTTAACATGAGTGAAACCTCCTTTACACATACAAGAACAGTATACAACAAAAGAGAAAATGCTCAGAAAATGTCGGAAAGTAGACTATTATAATTAAAGGAAATGTGAAAATCAAACAGAATACATAAACAACTGCTTCCTTTTGACGAAAATGATAATATTGGGGTGTAAAATGATGAATGAAAAGATTTTAATCGTAGATGACCAATACGGTATACGCATATTGCTCAATGAAGTGTTTCATAAAGAAGGGTACCAGACGTTTCAGGCCGCCAACGGCATACAGGCGCTGGACATCGTAACGAAAGAACGGCCCGATCTCGTGCTTTTAGATATGAAAATCCCCGGCATGGACGGAATCGAAATTCTCAAGCGCATGAAGATGATCGACGAATCCATCCGCGTCATTATCATGACCGCTTACGGAGAACTCGATATGATTAAGGAATCAAAAGAGCTCGGAGCGCTGACCCATTTTGCGAAACCTTTTGACATTGATGAGATCAGAGACGCGGTAAAAAAATATTTACCTCTAAAATCGAATTAATAAAATTAGAAACAATTATGTCATTGTGTTGCCGATTTGTCGAAAAGTTGGTATCCTAGAGATGGAGAAAAAGCGATCTGTTGTTTTACATATGACAGGTTTTTATGGTCATGCTATAGGTGGAAAGCTTTTTTCGAGAAGAAGCAAATCAGGCTACATAAGGAGGACTTTCGACATGCCTTTAGTTTCAATGACGGAAATGTTGAATACAGCTAAAGAAAAAGGATATGCTGTTGGACAATTTAACTTAAATAACCTTGAGTTCACTCAAGCTATTTTACAAGCAGCAGAAGAGGAAAAATCCCCGGTTATTCTTGGTGTTTCAGAAGGCGCGGGACGCTACATGGGCGGCTTCAAAACAGTGGTTGCCATGGTTAAAGCTCTTATGGAAGAATACAAAGTGACAGTTCCTGTCGCCATTCACTTAGACCACGGTTCAAGCTTTGAATCTTGTGCGAAAGCGATTCATGCAGGTTTCACTTCTGTAATGATCGACGCATCTCACCACCCGTTTGAGGAAAACGTAGCAACTACAGCTAAAGTGGTTGAGCTTGCTCATTTCCACGGCGTTTCAGTTGAAGCTGAGCTTGGAACTGTAGGCGGACAGGAAGATGACGTGATCGCTGAAGGCGTAATCTATGCTGACCCTAAAGAGTGTCAAGAACTTGTAGAGCGCACTGGCATCGACTGCCTTGCACCTGCACTGGGTTCTGTTCACGGTCCTTACAAAGGCGAACCGAACCTCGGTTTCAAAGAAATGGAAGATATCGGCAAATCAACCGGCCTTCCGTTAGTACTTCACGGCGGTACAGGAATTCCGACTGCCGACATTAAAAAATCAATCTCACTTGGTACGGCTAAAATCAACGTAAACACTGAAAACCAAATTTCTTCTGCAAAAGCTGTCCGCGAAACATTGGCAGCTAAGCCGAACGAATACGATCCTCGTAAATATCTTGGACCTGCTCGTGAAGCGATCAAAGAAACGGTTATCGGCAAAATGCGTGAGTTCGGTTCTTCAAACCAAGCTTAATCCAATGTAACATCCATAAACCGCCTGACAGCATTGACAGGCGGTTTTATGTCTTACCTTTAGAAAGCGCAATCATGTTTTACAGTTCTGAAAATTTATTACTGGGGAGGCTTTCCTTATGTTATTTTTCATTGATACAGCAAACATTGACGAGATTAAAGAAGCTTATGAACTTGGCGTTCTTGCCGGAGTTACGACAAACCCTAGTTTAGTGGCGAAAGAAGCTGACGTGTCTTTCCATGACAGACTTCGTGAGATTACGGAAGTCGTGAGCGGATCAGTAAGCGCGGAAGTCATTTCCCTGAATGCTGAAGAGATGATTGAAGAAGGTAAAGAACTTGCGAAAATCGCGCCGAATATCACGGTGAAAATCCCGATGACGTCTGAAGGGTTAAAAGCCGTAAAAGCGCTGAGCGACCTGAACATTAAAACAAACGTAACGCTCATCTTCAGTGCCAACCAGGCGCTTTTGGCGGCAAGAGCCGGAGCGACTTATGTATCTCCGTTCTTAGGCCGTCTGGATGACATCGGCCATAACGGTCTTGAACTGATTTCAGAAATAAGACAGATTTTTGACATTCATGATATTGATACACAAATCATCGCAGCTTCCATCCGTCATGCGCAGCACGTGACTGAAGCCGCTTTACGCGGTGCGCATATCGGTACGATGCCGCTTAAAGTCATTCACCAGCTGGCGAAACATCCGTTAACGGATAAAGGCATCGAGCAATTCTTGGCAGACTGGAATAAATAAGGGTGAAAAGGGCGGCAAACCGGTTGCATCCGTTTGCCGCACCCTTATGTTTTCCTGTTTGGCAGCGGGCCTTCAGTATCAAAGTGAAGAGTGTGTTTCCCCGGAATGTGAACCCGGCGGGCCTCTGTGCATCCTGTGTTAAAAATGCCCCGCAAAGCTTCGCTATTTTCTTCCTGTTATTTTATAATGTCCTTGTATTCTTTCTCTTCGAATTGGCTACATTTTGGACAAGAGCTTTATTTGCAGAGACAGAATAAAATGCCATTTTATTTACGCTCCGCAGCTATCTTCTTATGGAAGGAGACTATCATGGAAAAGTTGAATATTGCCGGCGGCGATCCGTTAAACGGAACCGTACATATCAGCGGTGCGAAAAACAGCGCCGTCGCATTGATACCCGCAACCATTCTGGCAAATTCCGAAGTAACGATCGAAGGGCTTCCGGAGATCTCAGATATTGAAACGCTGCGTGACCTGCTGAAAGAAATCGGCGGAAACGTCCATTTTGAAAAAGGAGAAATGGTCGTCGACCCTTCCCCGATGATCAGCATGCCGCTTCCCAACGGCAAAGTGAAAAAACTCCGCGCTTCCTATTACTTAATGGGCGCGATGCTGGGCCGCTTCAAACAGGCGGTCATCGGACTGCCGGGCGGATGCCATCTCGGGCCGCGGCCGATTGACCAGCACATCAAAGGGTTTGAAGCGCTTGGGGCGGAAGTCACCAATGAACAAGGCGCGATTTATCTGCGCGCCGAAAGGCTGAGAGGCGCACGGATTTATTTAGATGTCGTCAGCGTCGGAGCGACGATCAATATCATGCTTGCCGCTGTACTGGCTGAAGGTAAAACCGTGATAGAAAACGCCGCCAAGGAACCTGAGATTATTGATGTTGCCACATTGCTCACCAGCATGGGCGCAAAGATCAAAGGCGCGGGAACCAATGTAATCAGAATCGACGGCGTAAAAGAGCTGCACGGATGCAGGCATACGATCATTCCGGACAGAATTGAGGCGGGCACCTTTATGATCGCCGGCGCCGCGATGGGGAAAGAAGTCATTATTGATAATGTCATACCGACTCACCTGGAGTCATTAACGGCGAAGCTCAGGGAAATGGGTTTTCACATTGAGACGAGTGACGATCAGCTTCTTATGCTCGGCGGGCAGAAGCAGATAAAACCGATCGACGTAAAAACGCTTGTTTACCCGGGATTCCCGACTGATCTTCAGCAGCCGATGACATCTCTGTTAACGAGAGCCAGCGGCACGAGCGTCGTAACCGACACCATCTACTCGGCCCGATTTAAACATATAGATGAGCTGAGACGGATGGGGGCCAACATGAAAGTGGAAGGCAGGTCGGCCATTATCACCGGTCCGGCCGAGCTTCAGGGCGCAAAAGTAAAGGCGAGCGATCTACGTGCAGGCGCTTGTCTGGTCGTCGCCGGGCTCATGGCTGACGGCGTAACCGAAATAACCGGTCTTGAGCATTTAGACCGCGGCTACAGCAATCTTGAGAAAAAACTCGAAGGTCTGGGCGCCACAATCTGGCGGCAAAGGCTGACGGACGAAGAGATAGAACAGCTCCAAAATTCATAGAAATGCGGACTTTTGAGAGGAGATCGTGTTGAAATGGAAAGAAGCTTATCGATGGAATTGGTTCGAGTCACTGAAGCGGCGGCTTTAGCATCTGCCAGATGGATGGGCCGCGGGAAAAAAGATGAAGCTGATGATGCGGCGACAAGCGCAATGCGTGACGTGTTTGACACGGTGCCGATGAAAGGCACGGTCGTGATCGGGGAAGGCGAGATGGATGAAGCGCCGATGCTTTACATCGGCGAAAAGCTCGGAAACGGATACGGCCCGCGCGTCGATGTCGCCGTCGATCCTCTTGAAGGCACAAACATCGTAGCGAGCGGCGGCTGGAATGCGCTGACGGTGATCGCGGTCGCCGACCATGGAACATTGCTGAACGCCCCGGATATGTATATGGAAAAAATCGCGGTCGGTCCTGAAGCGGTAGGCTGCATCGATATCGAAGCGCCTGTCATTGATAACTTAAAAGCCGTTGCGAAAGCGAAAAACAAAGACATTGAAGATGTCGTGGCAACCATTTTAAATCGTGACAGACACGAAAAAATCATCTCTGAATTGCGTGAGGCGGGCGCCAGAATCAAACTGATCAACGACGGTGATGTCGCGGGCGCCATCAATACGGCCTTTGACCATACGGGAGTAGACATTCTCTTCGGTTCAGGCGGGGCTCCTGAAGGCGTGCTGTCTGCCGTTGCGTTAAAAGCGCTCGGCGGCGAAATCATCGGCAGGCTTCTGCCGCAAAGTGCGGAAGAGCAGGTCCGCTGTGAGCGAATGGGCCTTGATGTATCCAAAGTGCTCCGGATGGAGGACCTTGTGAGAGGGGATGACGCCATTTTTGCCGCAACAGGCGTCACGGACGGAGAGCTGCTGAAAGGCGTTCAGTTCAAAGGCTCCGTCGGTACGACTGAAAGTCTGGTCATCCGTGCGAAATCAGGAACGGTCCGATTCGTTGACGGAAGACACAGCCTGAAGAAAAAACCAAATCTTGTGATCCGGCCATAAATAGAGAAAAGCGGGACGGAAAGTCCCGCTTTTCTTTTGCAATAAAGAGTCAACCCTATCATTTATATGTCAAAGCATTATTTAAGTTGAATAATTTTTTGAAATGAGGTAAAAATAAAGAGTGCTGCGATTTTTCTGTGTCATTCCTTCTTTTGAGTACTGGGAAATTTTCAAATTCTACCGCATACAGACGATATAAATATTGATCTTCTCAAGTTTTTGTCCTCGCTTCCTTCAAAACTCATTAAGACATTCCTTTTTTAAAAAAAGCGCCGATCATGGGTGGAAGTGTTACCGATAGAAGTTCCTTAACGTTTTATAAAAGAATGTGCTTTGGCGGAATCATGCGAAGCAGCCGATTTGAATGAAAACAGCAATACATTGACTATGAAAAGCGTGGTGTTTTTATGAAAGACGTATCTATTTCCTCTTTGGAAAATATGAAATTAAAAGAACTATATGAACTGGCCAGACATTATAAAATCTCCTACTACAGCAAACTGACTAAAAAAGAATTAATCTTTGCCATTCTGAAAGCCAACGCCGAGCAGGAGGATCTTCTGTTTATGGAAGGCGTGCTCGAAATCATCCAATCGGAAGGATTCGGCTTCCTCAGACCGATTAATTACTCGCCAAGCTCAGAAGACATCTACATTTCTGCTTCCCAGATCCGCCGCTTTGATTTAAGAAACGGTGACAAAGTATCCGGCAAGGTGCGTCCGCCGAAAGAAAACGAACGCTATTACGGACTTTTGCACGTTGAAGCGGTAAATGGAGACGATCCGGAATCTGCGAAAGAGCGCGTTCATTTTCCCGCGCTGACTCCGCTTTATCCGGACCGCCAAATGGTGCTTGAGACGAAACCGAATTATCTCTCAACAAGAATTCTCGATATGATGGCTCCCGTCGGTTTCGGCCAGCGCGGTCTGATCGTGGCGCCGCCGAAAGCCGGTAAAACCATGCTGCTGAAAGAAATCGCTAACAGCATTACGACAAATCAGCCTGACGCTGAATTGATCGTTCTCTTAATTGATGAAAGACCGGAAGAAGTAACGGATATTGAACGTTCCGTAGCGGGCGATGTCGTCAGCTCCACATTCGATGAAGTGCCGGAAAATCACATTAAGGTAGCGGAACTTGTGCTTGAACGGGCGATGCGTCTCGTTGAACACAAAAAAGACGTTATCATTCTGATGGACAGCATTACCCGCCTGGCACGGGCCTACAACCTCGTTATCCCGCCAAGCGGACGTACGCTTTCCGGCGGGATTGACCCGGCTGCGTTCCATCGTCCGAAGCGCTTTTTCGGTGCCGCGCGAAACATTGAAGAGGGCGGCAGCCTGACCATTTTGGCGACGGCGCTCGTAGACACGGGCTCCCGGATGGATGACGTCATCTATGAAGAGTTTAAAGGAACGGGCAACATGGAGCTTCACCTTGACCGTTCTCTTGCGGAAAGACGGATTTTCCCGGCGATCGATATCCGCCGCTCCGGCACACGGAAGGAAGAGCTGCTCGTGCCGAAAGAGCATCTTGACCGTCTATGGGCGATCCGCAAATCGATGTCTGATTCTCCGGACTTCGCAGAGAAGTTTATGAGAAAAATGAAAAAAACAAAAACGAATCAGGAATTCTTCGATTTGATCAACCAAGAATGGAAGCAGGCAAACCTTTCATCATCAGCCCGCCGCTGATAAAAAATGTATTTGCAAATGCAGTAAATGACTGATATAATTCTCTCATATGCGTTCCGGATTACTCCGGAATAATAACTCTGTTTCCACACGGGATTCAGGGCGGAAGGAGATGGATACAATGAAAGCAGGAATTCATCCTAATTTCAAAAAAGCAACAGTTAAATGCGCTTGCGGAAATGAATTTGAAACAGGCTCAGTAAAAGAAGAGGTACGCGTTGAGATTTGCTCTGAATGCCACCCATTCTACACTGGACGTCAAAAATTCGCTTCTGCTGATGGTCGTGTTGATCGCTTTAACAAAAAATACGGTCTTAAGTAATAATAGATTTTACAGGCAGGCAAGAATTGCTTCTTGCCTGTTTTTTATGTCCATAAACAGGAAAAAAAGGGGAGCGGATAGCCTATGTACATAATGAAGCAAAGCGGATGGCTTGAGCTGATATGCGGCAGCATGTTCTCTGGGAAATCAGAAGAGCTGATCCGCAGAGTGAAAAGAGCGACATATGCGAAGCAGGAGGTTAAGGTATTCAAACCTGCCATTGATAATCGCTACAGTGAGGAGGCTGTCGTTTCTCACAACGGCACATCCATGACAAGCCACGTCATCTCGTCTTCGGCTGAAATATGGGATCATATCAGTGAAAGCACGGACGTCATCGCGGTAGATGAAGTGCAGTTTTTCGGCGAATCGATCATCGGCGACTTATCCTCGCTTGCGGATAAAGGCTATCGTGTCATCGCGGCCGGACTTGATATGGATTTCCGGGGAGAGCCGTTCGGCGTGGTGCCGAATCTGATGGCGGTTGCCGAATCGGTGACGAAGCTGCAGGCGGTCTGCTCCGTTTGCGGGTCGCCGGCAAGCCGTACGCAGCGTTTGATTGACGGGAAGCCCGCTTCCTATGATGATCCGGTCATTTTAGTCGGCGCGTCGGAGTCATACGAAGCGAGATGCAGGCATCATCACGAAGTGCCGAAAAAAACAGACTGATAAATAACCCTTTTCATGAAAACATCGGTAAAAAATCCGGTGTTTTTTTGACGTTTTTTCAAAAATTGTAGTTAAATAACTTAAAAAAGAGTATGAAAAAATTAAGTAATTTTCATCTCTTGAATTTTCATTTTTACAGGCATAAAATGACTAAGTAATGTAAATAGTTATGAGACATTGTTCGAATAATTGTCAAAAAAAGATATAGCAGATCGCGATCACACTAGCCAAAATGGGTAATTACTTAACTTTGTTAACTATTTGAAGAAAGAAGGAGATTTTCTTGAATAATATTAAAGTAACGAAGGAAGGCAACTTAGAAACTACTTTAAGAGGAAAAGAAGTTCTATCTATCCCTACTTTAAATAAAGGTGTTGCGTTTTCAGCAGAAGAAAGAAAAAGCCTTGGATTAGACGGGCTGCTTCCTCCGACAATTCTGTCTCTTGATGAGCAGGCAAAACGCGCATACGAGCAGTTTCAAGCTCAGCCGGACCGCCTTCGCCAAAACGTGTATTTGAACGATTTGCAAAACCGTAACGAAGTTCTTTTCTTTAAATTGCTTCAAAACCATCTACGTGAAATGCTGCCGGTTGTTTACACACCGACTGTCGGTGAAGCGATTCAAGAATACAGCCATGAGTACAGAAGACCTCAAGGAATTTACCTTTCTATCGACAACGTGGAAGGAATCGAAGAGGCATTTGAAAACCTTCATGCCACTGCCGGAGATATTGATCTGATCGTTGCGACAGACTCAGAAAGCATCCTCGGAATCGGTGACTGGGGTGTAGGCGGTATCAACATCGCCATCGGTAAATTAGCGGTATACACAGCTGCTGCCGGTATTGACCCAAGCCGCGTTATTCCTGTCGTTCTTGACGTCGGTACGAACAATGAAAAACTTCTGAACGATCCTTTATACATCGGTAACCGCCATGAACGTATCCAAGGCGAACGTTACGAAGCTTTCGTTGACGCTTATGTAAAAGCTGCGCTTAAATATTTCCCTAAAGCTCTTCTTCACTGGGAAGACCTTGGAAACAAAAACGCGCGCAATATCATGAAGAAATACAACCATGAAATTCTTACATTCAACGATGACATTCAAGGAACAGGCGCGATTACGCTTGCAGGTGTGCTTGCGGCTATGAAGAAAACAGGCGCGTCTATTAAAGACCAGCGTGTGGTTGTCTTCGGTGCAGGATCTGCCGGAATCGGAATCGCTGACCAAATCCGCGATACTATGGTGCTTGCCGGTCTTTCTGAAGAAGAAGCCAACAAAGCGTTCTACACAATGGACTACAGAGGCTTGTTAATTGAAGGTATGGAAAACATTCTTGATTTCCAAGAGCCGTACCTGCGCACAGCTGAAGAAATTAAAGATTGGAAACGCGATGAAAATGGACAAATTCCTTTCATTGAAGTGATCCGTCAAGCGAAACCGACAATCTTAATCGGTACATCAGGCCAAAGTGGCGCGTTCAGTGAAGAAATCGTCAAAGAAATGGCAAAACACGTTGAGCGTCCGGTCATCATGCCGATGTCTAACCCGACACCGCTTGCTGAAGCCGTTCCTAGCGATCTTTTCAAATGGACTGACGGCAAAGTGCTTGTGGCGACAGGAAGCCCGTTTGACAATGTAGAGTACAATGGCGTTTCTCATGAAATCGGACAATCTAACAACGCATTCGCGTTCCCTGGACTTGGTCTCGGTTCAATCGTTGTAGAAGCGAAAGTGATTACTCCTGCAATGTTTGCGGCAACTGCTGACGCAATCGCAGAAAGCGTTGATTTTGAAACACCAGGTGCAGGCCTTCTGCCGAGCATGAGCGACTTACAAGAAGTTTCAATTAAAGTTGCGATCGCCGTAGCGGAAACTGCAATTAAAGAAGGCGTGGCAAACCGCATTCCTGAAAATGTAGAACAAGCCGTTCTTGATGCAATGTGGAAACCGCAATATAAACAAGTTGTCGCTAAATAATTTTTACGATTAATTTTACAGTCCGAGGGAAAGCTTTTATGTAAAGGCTAAAGTATACGGACATTAAGGATTTGGAGGAGAATATTTTGAGCTTCTTAGATATTTTAATCCTCCTGGCGCCGATCTTTTTCGTGATCGTGCTGGGATGGTTCGCAGGTCGCTTCGGAAGTTATGACGCGAAGTCAGCAAAAGGGGTAAGCACCTTAGTTACGAAGTACGCGCTTCCGGCGCATTTTATCGCAAGTATTTTAACCACTTCAAGAAGTGCGTTTTTATCACAGGTTCCTTTGATGGTCGCTTTGATCATTGGGATTGTCGGATTCTTTATCGTCATTCTGTTGGTTTGCAAATTTATCTTCAAGTATGATTTAACGAATTCATCTGTATTTTCTTTAAACTCTGCACAGCCGACATTTGCTTTTATGGGTATTCCCGTACTAGGAAGCTTATTCGGAGCAAGCGAAGTAGCGATTCCTATCGCCGTTACGGGTATCGTGGTTAACGCCATCCTTGACCCGCTTGCGATCATTATCGCTACTGTCGGTGAGTCATCTAAGAAAAAAGACACTGAAAACGAGAACTTCTGGAAAATGACTGGTAAGTCTATTCTTCACGGTCTTTCCGAACCGCTTGCGGCTGCACCGCTTATCAGTATCATTCTGGTACTCTGCGGTGTAACACTCCCTGGCTTGGGAGAAAAAATGCTTGATCAGCTCGGAAGCACAACATCAGGTGTTGCGCTCTTCGCCGTCGGTGTAACTGTCGGTATCCGCAACATTAAGCTCAGTCTGCCGGCTTTCGGTATCGCTTTGTTAAAAGTTGCCGTTCAGCCTGCGCTGATGTACTTGATCGCTCTTGCAGTCGGACTTCCGGCTGACCAGATCACGAAAGCGGTATTGCTCGTTGCATTCCCTGGATCTGCGGTAGCGGCGATGATTGCCACACGTTTCGAAAAACAAGAGGAAGAAACTGCGTCCGCGTTCGTGATCAGTGCGATTTTATCTCTAATCTCACTGCCGATCATCATTGCGCTGACTGCATAATCAAAAGCTCCCTGTTTCAGGGAGCTTTTTTGATTAGAATTGAAATTTAAAAGGCGAAAATCTCGTTTTTTTTCTGGGTTTCTTATGTTCTGAAGAAGCGGCTGTTTCTGAGAGGGGAGCTGTCTGGGAAAGTTCCTGGATGCGGGAGGCCAATGTCTGCAATTCGGTATTGAGGTCGTCAATTTCCCGCCTGTGCTGAAGAAGCTGATAAGACACCCCTTCATCCGCCTTTTGTTTCAGCTGGCGTTCAAGCTCCTCTATCCTTGAAAGCAGATGGTTCTCACCTTGTTTCTCTTTCGTGAGAATGTCCAGTTTGCGCTCCAGCTCTGCCAATCTTTGTTCAGCGCCGCCATTGATTTTCGGACGCTGCAAAATGAAGCCCGTCCGTTTTTTCGGCTGCCGGGGCACTTGAACGTCCAGAAGGGCAGTGCCTTCAGAAATTTGCAGTTTGACCGATTTCAGCACATCAAGATCCTCAGGTGTAAAGGAATAATGTCCGAGCTCATTCCGTTCAGCCGGAAGATTCAGCTGCTTGACCCACCTTTGCACCGTTTTTGCGGAGACACCGAGCTCTTTCGCGGCCATGTTTGTATTCATGATCACATACCTCCTTTTTGCTAGGTATTCGACCATGAGGCGGCGTTCCCTTCATGTTAGACAAAACAAGAAGGAATTCGCCAAAGAAAGCGGCATTTCTTCAAAAAACGTTACGCTTCATACAATTCAAGCGGAAGCTTGTCGGGATCGAAGAAAAAGGTAAACCGTTTCCCCGTCAGCGGATCGGTTCTGATCGGTTCTGTGCCGACGCCCTTTTCTTTTAACTCCCTGACGGCTGCTTCAAGATCGTTTACGGTGAAAGCGAGATGCCGGAGACCCGCGGCTTCCGGTCTGGTCGGCCGTTCGGGCGGATCGGGAAAGGAAAACAATTCAATCGCATACGCGCCGTCCAGCGCCAGATCAAGTTTATAAGATCCGCGATCCTTTCGGTATGTTTCTTTTATAATGCCGAAACCGAGAATCTCGGTGTAAAAAGCTTTCGACTTTTCATAATCAGAGCATATGATTGCTATATGGTGGATGGATTTCAGCATATCCGCCCCTCCTTTTTTGCTTCAGTATAACAGAGGCGAATTGCTTTTGACTGGCGATAAGCCCTATACTATAATGAGAATGTTACGCACAGGAAAACAGAGGTGAAGACCGTGTTAGACCGTTTACAGTCAATTGAACAACGATACGAAAAATTAAATGAGCTTTTAAGTGATCCGGAAGTGGTCAACGATCCGAAAAAGCTTAGAGAATATTCGAAAGAGCAATCTGATATACAAGAAACCGTTGAAGTCTATAGACAATACAGAGACGCATCAGAACAGCTTGCCGATGCGAAAGCGATGCTTGAGGAAAAGCTTGATGCCGATATGAGAGAAATGGTGAAGGAAGAAATCTCCGAACTGCAGGGAGAGACGGAAACCTTATCAGAGCGTTTGAAAGTGCTCCTCATCCCGAAAGACCCGAACGATGACAAAAACGTGATCATGGAGATCCGCGGAGCAGCGGGAGGAGAAGAAGCCGCGCTGTTTGCGGGAAATCTCTACAGAATGTACTCCCGTTACGCCGAAATCCAAGGCTGGAAGACCGAAGTCATGGAAGCAAACGTGACCGGAACGGGCGGTTATAAAGAAATCATCTTTATGATTACGGGAAAAGGCGCATACTCCAAGCTGAAGTATGAAAATGGCGCGCACCGCGTACAGCGTGTTCCGGAAACGGAATCGGGCGGCCGTATTCATACATCCACGGCGACGGTGGCGTGTCTTCCTGAAGCGGAAGAAGTAGAAGTGGACATCCACGAAAAAGATATCCGCGTCGATACATTCGCATCAAGCGGACCGGGCGGACAAAGCGTAAACACGACGATGTCGGCCGTACGCCTGACGCATTTACCGACCGGTGTCGTCGTATCCTGTCAGGATGAAAAATCTCAGATAAAAAACAAAGAAAAAGCGATGAAGGTGCTCCGCGCCAGAATCTATGACAAATTCCAGCAGGAAGCTCAGGCTGAATATGATCAGACTCGTAAATCAGCCGTCGGTTCAGGCGACCGTTCCGAGCGTATCCGCACATACAATTTCCCGCAAAACCGTGTGACGGATCACCGCATCGGCCTGACGATTCAAAAGCTGGATCAAATCCTGGAAGGCAAGCTTGATGAAGTGGTTGAAGCGTTAATCGTAGAAGACCAGTCAAGCAAGCTCCAGCAGGCGGAAAATTAAGATGAAGACCGTTTTTGAAGCCCTAAGCTGGGCTTCTTCTTATTTAACCGAAGCGGGAAGAGAAAAAAACGCGGCCGAGCTGCTGTTGTTAAATGATACCGGAATGGATCGGAGCAAACTTCTCGCAAGTCTGCAGGAGCCCGTCGGCGAGGACGAGCTTTATCGATTCAGACGGCACGTGGAGATGCATAAAGAAGGTATTCCGATTCAATATATTATCGGAAAAGAACAGTTTTACGGCAGGGAATTTTTTGTGAATGACGATGTTCTCATTCCGCGTCCGGAAACGGAAGAAGTCGTCTTTCATCTGCTGGACAGACAGAAGCGGGTATTTTCCGGGGCGGAACGCCTGAACGTCATTGATATCGGTACGGGGAGCGGAGCCATTGCGGTGACGCTCGCGCTTGAATGCGGACATTTTTCAGTATCGGCTTCGGATATTTCGAAAGAAGCGCTGCAGGTGGCGGAAAGAAATGCGCAAAACCTCGGAGCGGACGTCTGTTTTTTGCAGGGAGATCTGTTAACTCCTTTTATTTCATCAGGGAAAAAAGCGGATATTATTGTTTCCAATCCGCCGTATATTTCTGAAGAAGAAATGGCGGATTTGTCGGATATCGTCCGTTTCCATGAGCCGCTTCATGCACTTACGGACGGCGGTGACGGTTTGAAATTCTACAAGCGGTTTATGGAGGAGCTGCCTCTTGTCATGAAAGATAAAGCGCTTGTCGTCTTTGAAATCGGATATAATCAGGGAAAAGCCGTGAAAGACCTGTTCCGTCATTCCTTTCCGAATGCGGAAGTGGAAGTCGTACAGGACATCAACGGAAAAGACAGAACCGTATCCGCGATCATCACATCATGAAAAAAGCCCGCCGGTGACGCACACGGCGGGCTTTTGTTACAATGGAAAGAAAATGAAAGGGGCATCCGCCTAGAAAAAAGCGTTCGCCTTCGGATGTATACTCGCCGCCGCAGCTTATGCGGCGGGGTTTGTTCTGCCGTTTGGCTTTGACATCATTTTCGGCGCCGTTACGGCTGTTCTTATCGTCACAGCGATCATCGTTTCCGGGGTGGCCGTAAGCGGAGCGGAGCAGCGGGCCAATTATCATTCTGAAACAGAAGAAGGACGGCACGCCCGTTTAAAGATGGCCGCCGTTTTCTTTTGCGCCGCTCTCCCTTCAGCCGGCTGTCTGCTGATTACGCTTCTGCAGCCGGATTTTGTCTTTGCAGCAATACGGAATCCCATACCCAATAGACGACGGCTGTTAAAACCGCAAAGATATAAAAGGCTGAATTAGAAAACAGAGATTGGCCTGACGGCTGCAAAAGACCGAAGATGATCCCGTTTGCAATGAATGACACCCCTAAATAATAAAGAAGATACAGCGGATGAAATCTCTTCGGCTTTTTATTCAGAAAGTATTGAAGCGGCAGCGCAAAAATCAAATAAGGAAACAAAAAATAAAACGCCATCGAAATGAAAGCCGCGATAATGAATTGATGAACATACAAAATAGAATAAATGACAGACATACATGCCGCCGACAGCAGCACGGTGTAATTATATTTCATCTGAAAACCTCCTATAAAATAATATCGTACCATATTTTGAATCTGTTAATGCAGATTATCAGCTTGCTAGATTTTTTTCTTCCCGCCGGTTTAAACCTTTTCCGTCATGTCCATAATGGGACTAGATAAAAAAGCACGGAGAGGAACGGTGGGGACCGATGAAACAGACAATGATGATCTGCATATATATTTTTCTTTTATTATCAGGAGCGCTTGCGGGTTTGACAAAAGAAGAAACGGCGCGGGCATCAGCCGATGAGCCCGTTGTCATACCGGATGAAGCGATCCGGCTCAGGATTTTGGCCAACAGTGATAACGATGAGGATCAAAAGCTCAAGCGCCAGATCAGAGATGCTGTAAACAAGCAAATCACGGACTGGGTGAAAGATATCACTTCCATTGAAGAAGCGCGGCGGCTCATTCGTTCGAAGCTTCCTGAAATTAAAGAAATCGCCAAACAAACGATGAAAGAAAAGGGTGCGCATCAATCTGTTTCAGTTCAATTCAATAAAATCTCATTTCCGACAAAGCTGTACGGCAATATGGTCTATCCGGCCGGAAAATATGAAGCGATTTTAATTACACTCGGCAATGGCGAGGGCGCCAACTGGTGGTGCGTCTTGTTTCCGCCGCTGTGCTTCCTTGATTTCTCAAACGGCGAAGCGGTGAAAGATCAGGAAGACGGCGGACAGAAGCAGGAAGAGCAGAAACAGACTAAAAAAGTGCTGGATGACGTAAAAGCAAAGGCTGATAAAGCGAAGAAAGAAAATAAAGAAGACGATGATACAGAAGTGAAGTTTTTCCTCGTCGATTGGATTTCAGATCTATTTTCCTGAAGCAAAAGGCATAAATCCGGATTCGATTCATAGATTGGAAGAAAGAGTTGATCGAAACGGAGGGAAATATATGTTTTATCAGCTGAGAGTGGCAAGAGATCAAGATACGGAGGCGCTGGAGGCCTTTTTGAAAAAGGCTGATACGGCACATGCGGAAATCGATCAGCAGATCAGCCGGTTTATCGTGCTGGAAGACAGTGAAAAAAAGATTGCCGCCTGTCTCGGGATCGAAAAATTCAGCGGCGGAAAAGGGCTTCTCCGTTCACTCGTCATGTCGGACAGGCTGAATCAAAGCCATATCGTTACACTGTTTCAAAGTATGGATGTGCTGTGCAAAAAACATGAGATTCAAGATGTCTACTTAGTCGCCAATCAGCCCTCATCTGCTGAGTTTCTGAATGTGATGGGATTTGAAGCGTGCGCCGATGCGCCTGATGAACTGTATACGTCCGAACATTTCCGCAACTCGTTATGCACAGAAGGTTCGTTTTTAATGGTGAAAACCTCTGCCTGATCTAACTTATACACAAGGTTATCCACTTATTAAAAAGTGTTGTCCACAGTTTGTGGATAACACTTGTTTTATTAAAGGACATCTTTTATACTTTCAAAAGGAATACACGAGAGAAAATAAAGTTTTACCGCTTTAAAATAAGGAGTTTGGTTATACATGAAAACAAAAAGATGGTTTGTGGATTGTTCGCGCGAATTATCCACAACCGATCCCCAGATTACACAAGCCGCGGAATTGCTCCGGCAGAATGAGGTTGTGGCTTTTCCGACAGAAACCGTTTACGGACTGGGCGCTAACGCTGAAAATACGGAAGCCGTAACCAAAATATATGAGGCGAAAGGAAGGCCGAGCGATAACCCGCTGATTGTGCATATATCCCATATCAGCCAGCTTGATCGTTTTATCAGCCATATTCCTGATACGGCGAAAAAGCTTATGAAGCTATTCTGGCCGGGGGCGCTGACCCTTGTCCTGCCGTGTAAGCCCGGTGTGCTGTCACCCCGTGTCACCGCGGGACTTGAGACGGTAGCGGTCAGAATGCCTGATCATCCGGCAGCATTAGCCCTCATCAGCTCTGCCGGACTGCCGATCGCCGCGCCGAGCGCCAATTTATCAGGAAAACCGAGCCCGACGAAGGCCGAGCATGTAGCTCATGATTTAAACGGCCGCATTGCCGGTATTGTGGACGGCGGCGCGACGGGAATCGGAGTGGAATCAACCGTTCTGTCCTGTACGGGGAAACAGCCCGTGCTGCTTCGTCCGGGCGGCGTGACAAAAGAGCAGATTGAATCCGCCGCCGGCCCGGTTCTTGTGGATAAAGGGCTGACCGAAGAAGATGAGGTTCCTATTTCTCCGGGTATGAAATATACACATTACGCGCCTTCTGCGCCGATGGCTATTGCCGACGGCGGCGCCCGGAGAATTCAAGAACTGGCAGACGTATATAAAAGCCGGGGAAAACGAATCGGCATTTTGACAACAGAAGAGAACGCCGATAGTTACCAGGCTGATTATATCAAGGTCTGCGGCAGACGCTCCGACCTTGAAACAGTGGCATCCGCCTTATACGATGCGCTCCGCAGCTTTGATGAAGCGGAAGTGGACATGATTATTTCTGAGTCCTTTCCGGATACCGGAGTGGGGCTCGCCGTGATGAACAGGCTGATGAAAGCCGCAGGCGGCACCGTTATCCATTAACTTGTTCTACCCCTTATCGGACATGCATAAGCTAAACAAGCGGGCACGTCCAAGGGGGTTTTTATTTCATGTCGAATCTATTCATCGGGGAACTTGTCTCCTTAAGCATCATGGCATTTGCTTTGGGGACGGATGCCTTTTCCGTCGGACTCGGAATGGGAATGATTCAGCTGAAGAAAAAACAGATTTTTCATATAGGGGTTGTCATCGGGCTGTTTCATGTCATGATGCCGCTTGTGGGAATGGCGGCCGGGCATCTGCTGTCCGGTTTTTTGGGGATGCTCGCCGTTTACATCGGCGGATCTCTTCTTTTCATTTTAGGGGTGCAGATGATCATCGCCGCGTTTAAACAATCAGACGGGCCGCTCATATCTCCGGCAGGATCGGGACTGTTGCTGTTTGCGGTCGGTGTCAGTCTGGACAGCTTTTCTGTCGGGCTCAGTCTCGGGATGAACGGCTCCAATCCGTTTCTGGCCGTTACGCTGTTCGGGGTCTTCAGCACCGTTTTAACATGGGCGGGCCTTTTGGCGGGAAGAAAGGTGCAGTCGTGGCTCGGCTCCT
The DNA here is from genome assembly GCF_026420705.1 of Bacillus sp. NEAU-CP5. Classification (NCBI taxonomy): domain Bacteria; kingdom Bacillati; phylum Bacillota; class Bacilli; order Caryophanales; family Bacillaceae; genus Bacillus; species Bacillus sp. NEAU-CP5. The sequence continues at coordinate 418,896 of NZ_JAPMOV010000004.1, forward strand.
ACAGCGAAGCGCTTGGCGGAGCCATTTTGATCGGATTCGGGCTGAAACTGCTTTTACCGATATAAGATACGTAAAAAAAGAAACGAAGATGCCGTTTCTTTTTTCTTCATTTATAATAGGCAGTAAGAGGTGACGGACATGAAAATAATCTTTGTATGTACAGGCAATACGTGCCGCAGTCCCATGGCTGAGGCTCTTTTTAAATCCATTGCAGAAACGAAAGGGCTGGATGTCAGCGTAAGCTCGGCCGGCGTATTCGCGACTCCGCACGGAAAAGCGTCGGTCCATGCCGTAGAAGCGCTGTTTGAAAAACGGATCGCTCTCAATCACAGTTCATCTCCCTTATCGGAAGAACATATCGAGACGGCTGATCTGGTGCTGGCGATGACGGAACAGCACAAACAGCTGATTGAAGGCCGATATCAAAACAGTCAGGGCAAAGTCTTTACCATTAAAGAATACGTAACGGGGGAAAATGGCGATATCTCTGACCCGTTCGGCGGTCCGCTTGATGTTTATAAACAGACGCGGGACGAACTGGAGGAGCTGCTGACCCTTTTGGCTGATCAATTGCTTGACGGAAAAAGCAAGTAATCTGTCAGAAAATCTGCAAACAGGTCATTTGCAAAACGAATGTGAAAGAGTAGAATGAAATCAACGGATTTCGTAATAAAAAGGACAAGCACACTGGGCTGTCTTCGCCCAGCCACACCTAGGAGGTAAATGAATGAAAGTAGCTATTGCGTCAGATCACGGCGGCGTCCATATCCGCGAAGAAATAAAAAGTCTTTTGGATGAATTGCAGATTGAATACATTGATATGGGCTGTGAATGCGGCGCCGGCTCTGTCGATTATTCAGACTACGCTTTTCCGGTAGCGGAAAAAGTGGTGAACGGCGAAGCTGACAGGGGAATTTTAATTTGCGGCACAGGCATCGGCATGAGCATCTCCGCAAATAAGGTAAAGGGCATACGCTGTGCGCTTGCCCATGACACCTTCAGCGCAAAAGCGACGCGTGAACACAATGACACGAATGTTCTTGCGATGGGCGAACGCGTCATCGGCCCGGGGCTGGCGCGCGAAATCGCAAAAGTCTGGCTGACGACTGAATTTACGGGCGGCCGCCACGAACGGCGGATCGGCAAAATCGCAGATTACGAAGAAAAAAATCTGTAAGAGGTGCTGGACAATGGAAGAGATGAAGCAAAAATGGACGGACATGCTGACTGAGTTTCAAGAACAGGCAGGACTGACGGACGGCAGTCTGCTGGTGATCGGGTGCAGTACAAGTGAAGCCGCCGGAAGCCGGATCGGCACCGCCGGAAGCGGGGATTGGGCTGAATTGATATACGGCGGACTTAACCGGTTTAAGGAAAAAACGGGTGTGCATCTTGCTTTTCAATGCTGCGAGCATTTAAACAGGGCGCTTGTCATTGAAGCGGAAACGGCCGAGCGGTTCAGGCTCCCCATTGTTTCAGCCGTCCCCGTCCCGAAAGCGGGCGGAGCGATGGCCTCTTATGCATACCGGCAGATGCGTTCTCCCGTGCTCGCCGAATCGATTCAGGCTGACGCCGGGATTGACATCGGTGATACGTTCATCGGCATGCATCTGAAACCCGTTGCCGTCCCTGTCCGGATATCAAGCCGTGAGCTTGGAGAAGCACATGTGACGATGGCCCGGACAAGACCGAAGCTGATAGGCGGAATTCGCGCTGTTTATGAATGCGAATGATGAAAATACTTTTCCTGTATAATGTTCGTGTTTTCTAATTAAATTTTGTGATTTTTTTAAATAAGCTGTTACATTCACCTGAAAAACCATGTACAATAAGGGTGGTAAAAATAAAGAACAGGAAACGGATAGGAGAGGATCTCGCTGATGAAACATTTACCTGTACAAGACAAACAAGTGTTTAACGCCATCAAAGATGAGCGTAAGCGTCAACAGACTAAGATCGAATTAATTGCTTCTGAAAACTTCGTGACGGAAGCGGTAATGGAAGCACAAGGCTCTGTTTTAACAAACAAATATGCTGAAGGCTACCCCGGCAAACGCTACTACGGCGGCTGTGAGCATGTTGATGTCGTCGAGGACATCGCCCGCGACCGCGCGAAAGAGATTTTCGGAGCTGAGCATGTAAACGTTCAGCCGCACTCAGGCGCTCAAGCGAACATGGCTGTTTACTTCACGATTTTAGAGCACGGCGACACGGTGCTCGGGATGAACCTCTCCCACGGCGGCCACTTAACACACGGAAGCCCGGTTAATTTCAGCGGCGTTCAATACAACTTTGTAGAATACGGTGTCGATAAAGACACGCAATATATAGATTATGAAGATGTGCGTGAAAAAGCGCTGGCGCATAAGCCGAAACTCATCGTTGCCGGAGCGAGCGCGTACCCCCGCACGATCGACTTTAAAAAATTCCGCGAAATCGCTGATGAAGTCGGCGCTTACTTCATGGTAGACATGGCGCATATCGCGGGTCTTGTCGCAGCCGGTCTTCATCCGAATCCGGTTCCTTACGCTGACTTTGTAACGACAACGACTCACAAAACACTTCGCGGCCCCCGCGGAGGAATGATCCTTTGCCGTGAAGAGTTCGGCAAAAAGATTGATAAATCCATTTTCCCGGGAATCCAAGGCGGACCGCTTATGCATGTCATCGCGGCCAAAGCCGTTTCTTTCGGAGAAGTGCTTGAAGATGATTTCAAAACATATGCGCAAAACGTCATCTCGAACGCGAAGCGCCTGGCTGAGTCTCTGAACAAAGAGGGCATTCAGCTCGTATCAGGCGGAACGGATAACCACCTTGTGCTTGTTGACCTCCGTTCTCTCGGTCTGACCGGAAAAGTCGCTGAACACGTTCTTGATGAAATCGGCATTACATCTAATAAAAACGCGATCCCTTACGATCCGGAAAAACCGTTCGTCACAAGCGGAATCCGTCTTGGTACGGCAGCTGTGACAAGCCGCGGCTTTGACGGTGACGCGCTTGAAGAAGTCGGCGCCATCATCGGCCTCGCACTGAAAAATCATGAAGACGAAGCAAAACTTGAAGAAGCGAGACAGCGCGTATCTGCCTTGACTGAAAAGTTTCCTTTATATAAAGAACTGGACTATTAATAAGGAAGAAACCCGCCGGAACCTTAATCCGGCGGGTTTTTTTATGATTTTCTTGAAACTGTTTGTCTTTTTCTGTAGAATCAATAGAAGTGTGAAAAAGTCACTCGGACAACAAAAAAGGAGCTGAACACAGTATGGGAAAGGTTTACGTATTTGATCATCCTTTAATCCAGCATAAGCTGACATATATTCGGAATGAAAATACAGGCACAAAGGATTTCAGAGACCTTGTGGACGAAGTCGCGTCACTGATGGCGTTTGAAATTACACGTGATCTTCCTCTTAAAGAAGTGGAAGTGAAAACACCTGTTCAAACAGCGACATCCAAAGTGATTTCAGGGAAGAAACTCGGTATCGTGCCGATCCTGAGAGCGGGTCTCGGAATGGTTGACGGCATGCTGAAATTAATCCCGGCCGCTAAAGTGGGACATGTCGGATTATACCGTGATCCGGAAACCTTAAAACCGGTGGAATACTATGTCAAGCTTCCTTCTGATGTAGAAGAACGCGAATTTATTGTCGTGGATCCGATGCTTGCTACGGGAGGTTCTGCGGTGGAAGCGATAAACAGCCTGAAAAAGCGCGGCGCGAGAAACATTCGTTTTATGTGTCTTGTAGCGGCTCCGGAAGGCGTGGAAGAGCTGCAGAAACATCACTCTGACGTTGATATTTATATCGCCGCCCTTGATGAAAAACTGAATGAAAAAGGCTATATCGTTCCGGGCCTCGGTGACGCGGGTGACAGACTGTACGGAACCAAATAAATCGGAAAACCTCATTCAGGGGGTTTTCTTTTTTTATCCAGATATTTGCTGAATGGGCAGACTTCATACATTTATAGGTGAATTTGTGAACATTCTGTGTATGCTTTCGGTATAAAAAGTTTTTTAACTTTAAACAGATTGACACATGTTAGGGGCTATTGTATGCTAAACGAGGGTATTATGAGAAGGTTTTCATTCCTTTCATTTCTAGTATCCATCCTCATTTTAAATCCTCCAAAAAACCCGTTATATGAGGATTTATCTAAGCGAATGAAACAGCATCCCGTGGCATCAGGAGGATGAGTGGTTTTTTCGAACAGGCCGTTTTGCGGGACAAAAAAAGGCCTTCTGCAAAGGGTTAACCGCATGTTTTGCCGTATCCAGGAATTATATTACATTTTCATCAGGAGACAGATAGTTGATGGACGATCCCAATCTTACATTCAGCAGACAACGGAGATATGTATTTGTGATCTTAGCAATCTATTTGCTGGGATATGGTCTTACGGCGTATAAAACTGTTTTTCTAGGCCTCTTTTTGGGAACTGTTTTCAGTTTGTTTAATTTGTGGCTCTTGACCAGAAGAATGAATGCTTTTGACAAGGCCGTGGCGAAAGGAAAGTCCATACGATCACTCGGGAGCGCAGCGCGTTGGTGCAATGCGATACTTGCGATGGCTGTCGCCTTTAAATATCCCGATAAAGTCAGTGTGGCAAGTGTGATTATTGGATTAATGACAATTTATCCCGTCATTATGATAGATTCCATTATTCAGCTCAAACGTTCATCAATGGAAGAGAGGTGAAAACCCATTGAATCACGATTACAGAACTATGGATTTGTTTGGTCTTACTTTTAATCTGACAAACATTCTGATGATTACTGTGGCAAGTGTGATTGTGCTGCTGATTGCGATTCTCACTACGAGAACGCTGTCCATCCGTCCAGGAAAAGCCCAGAACTTCATGGAATGGATTGTTGATTTTGTCCGCAATATTATAGGCAGTACAATGGATTTAAAAACAGGGGCTAACTTCTTGGCGCTTGGTGTAACCTTGCTGATGTACATATTTGTATCAAATATGCTGGGGCTGCCGTTTTCTGTAACGGTCGGACACGAGCTTTGGTGGAAATCACCGACGGCCGATCCGGCTATTACTCTGACTCTAGCCGTTATGGTTGTGTCGTTAACGCACTATTACGGCGTGAAGATGAAAGGTTTGAAGGAATACTCTAAGGATTACCTCAGACCGGTTCCGCTTATGTTCCCGATGAAGATCATTGAGGAGTTTGCGAATACGCTGACACTCGGACTTCGTCTTTACGGTAACATTTTCGCCGGGGAAATTCTTCTTGGCCTGCTTGCGAATCTGGCGACGAATTTCTACTCAAACAGCTTCTTTCTCGGTTTGGTCGGCACAGTCGGAGCCATTCTTCCGATGCTTGCATGGCAGGCGTTCAGCTTGTTCATCGGTACCATCCAGGCATTTATCTTTACGATGCTGACGATGGTGTACATGTCACACAAAATCAGTCATGATCATTAAAATCATATATCCATTCGGATAACATTTTAAAGGAGGAACTTTTTCATGAATTTAATAGCAGCTGCAATTGCAATCGGTTTAGGTGCACTTGGTGCAGGTATTGGTAACGGTCTGATCGTTTCACGTACGGTAGAGGGAATTGCCCGTCAGCCGGAAGCAGGAAAAGAACTTAGAACTCTTATGTTCATGGGTATCGCATTGGTTGAGGCCCTTCCGATTATCGCTGTCGTTATCGCGTTCTTAGCGTTCTTTGGCTAAGCAAAAAAGCCTTATATGAACTAAAAATGGCGAAGATCACTCTAAGAGAACCTTCGCCATTGCTTTATGTCTGATAAGCAGGCCGTCCCGAAACGGCTTTTTATCAGCAGAGAAAACCTGCAGAAGGGAGTTGCCGTAGTAGATGTCTCAATTACCTCTTGAATTAGGACTGTCGTTTAACGGCGGAGATATCCTATTCCAATTGTTAGCTATGTTAGTTTTATTAGCGCTTCTCAAGAAATTCGCTCTTGGACCGCTATTAAATATAATGAAACAGCGTGAAGATCATATCGCCGGCGAAATTACGTCCGCTGAAGAAAGAAATAAAGAAGCGCAGAAGCTGATTGAAGAGCAGCGCGTTCTTTTAAAAGAAGCGAAACAGGAATCACAATCACTCATTGAAAATGCGAAAAAACTGGGTGAAAAGCAGAAGGAAGACATTATCCAGGCTGCACGCGCCGAGTCTGAAAGATTGAAAGAAGCGGCGAGAACCGAAATTGTTAAAGAAAAAGAACAAGCGGTTTCCGCACTTCGCGAGCAAGTCGCATCACTTTCTGTCTTAATCGCATCGAAAGTGATTGAAAAAGAGCTTGATGAACAAGCCCAGGAACAACTGATTCAGGACTATCTTAAAGAGGTAGGAGAAAGCCGATGAGTGGATCTGCTGTCTCTAAACGATACGCGTCAGCGCTTTTCGACATTGCCGTTGAGACTTCTCAAATCAATGAAATCGAAGAAGAGCTTACCGTACTAAAAGAAGTGTTCCGGAACGAAGCCGGATTACAGGAAGTGTTAAGCCATCCGAAGGTATCGGCCGCTAAGAAAAAAGAGCTGATTCAGCAATCGTTCGGCGCACTGTCTGAGTCTGTGCTGCATACGATTTTTCTTCTGATTGACCGCCGCCGGTCTTCGATTGTGCCTGATCTCACAGACGAGTTTATCAAACTTGCCAATCAGGCCCGTCAGACAGAGGACGCGGTTGTTTATTCAGTAAAACCGCTGTCAGAAGCGGAAATGTTATCATTGTCTCAAGTGTTTGCAAAAAAAGCCGGAATCGCTTCGCTCAGAATCAGAAATGAAGTGCAGACGGATTTAATAGGCGGCATTAAAGTCCGCATTGGAAACCGGATATATGACGGAAGCGTGAGCGGAAAGCTTGAGCGCATGGAACGTCAACTTGCCGGAGGAAATCGATAGAAGGGGTGAAACCTAAGTGAGCATCAAAGCTGAAGAGATTAGCACGCTGATAAAGCAGCAAATTCAAAATTACCAATCTGAAATTGAAGTTCATGACGTAGGTACAGTCATCCAAGTCGGAGACGGTATTGCGCGTGTGCACGGCCTTGACAATTGTATGGCCGGTGAACTTGTTGAGTTTTCAAACGGCGTTTTGGGTATGGCTCAAAACCTTGAAGAATCCAACGTAGGTATCGTTATCTTAGGACCTTACAGAGATATCCGTGAAGGTGATGAGGTCAAAAGAACGGGCCGCATCATGGAAGTTCCTGTAGGTGAAGAATTAATCGGACGTATCGTCAACCCGCTCGGACAGCCGGTAGACGGACTGGGTCCGATTCTGACAAGCAAAACACGTCCGATCGAAAGCCAGGCTCCAGGCGTAATGGACCGTAAATCGGTACATGAGCCGCTGCAAACGGGTATCAAAGCGATTGACGCGTTAATTCCGATCGGCCGCGGACAGCGTGAGCTGATTATCGGTGACCGTCAGACAGGTAAAACATCTGTTGCGATTGATACAATCTTAAACCAAAAAGATCAAGACATGATCTGTGTGTACGTAGCGATCGGTCAAAAAGAATCTACAGTACGCGGCGTGGTGGAAACACTTCGTAAGCACGGCGCGCTTGATTACACGATTGTCGTGACGGCGTCCGCTTCACAGCCGGCTCCGCTTCTGTACCTTGCACCGTATGCAGGGGTGACAATGGGTGAAGAATTCATGTACAACGGCAAGCACGTTCTCGTCGTATATGATGATTTATCCAAACAAGCGGCCGCTTACCGTGAGCTGTCATTGCTTCTTCGCCGTCCGCCGGGCCGTGAAGCATTCCCTGGGGATGTATTCTATCTTCACTCCCGTCTGCTTGAGCGCGCAGCCAAGCTGAGTGACGCTAAAGGCGCAGGATCAATTACGGCGCTGCCGTTCGTCGAAACACAAGCAGGAGATATCTCCGCTTATATCCCGACAAACGTCATTTCCATTACTGACGGACAGATTTTCCTTCAATCCGACCTATTCTTCTCAGGCGTGCGTCCTGCGATCAATGCCGGATTATCCGTATCCCGTGTCGGCGGATCAGCCCAAATCAAAGCGATGAAAAAGGTAGCTGGAACATTGCGTCTTGACCTGGCTTCATACCGTGAACTTGAAGCGTTCGCCCAATTCGGATCTGATCTTGACCAGGCGACTCAGGCGAAACTGAACCGCGGTGCGCGTACAGTTGAAGTGCTGAAGCAAGACTTGAATAAACCGCTTCCGGTTGAAAAACAGGTAGCCATTCTTTATGCGCTGACAAAAGGATATCTTGATGATATTCCGGTTGCGGATATCAGACGTTTTGAAGAAGAGTACTACATGTACCTTGATCAAAACCATAAAGATCTGCTTGACGGCATTGCGAAAACAGGAAACCTTCCTGCTGATGAAGACTTCAAAGCTGCAATCGAAGGCTTCAAACGCACATTTGCACCAAGCAACTAACCCTTAGAAGATGAGAGAAAAAGGTTCTCTTTTTCTCTCTTTTTACGCAAATGAAGAATAAAGGTGGTGAAATCTTTGGCCTCATTACGCGATATTAAGTCAAGGATCACGTCAACGAAAAAAACAAGCCAGATTACAAAAGCCATGCAGATGGTATCCGCTGCGAAGCTGAACCGTGCGGAAACCAACGCGAAGTCATTTGCTCCGTATATGGATAAGATCCAGGAGGTTGTGTTTAACGTCGGAAAAGGCGCGAAAAACGCGAAACACCCGATGCTTGTCTCAAGAGAAGTGAAAAAGACGGCGTATCTCGTCATTACGTCTGACCGCGGGCTTGCGGGTGCGTTTAACAGTTCGGTTTTGCGAAACGCTTACCGCACCATTCAAGAACGCCATCAGTCTAAAGATGAATACACGGTGATTGCAATCGGCAGAGTCGGCCGCGATTTCTTCAAAAAACGGGAAATGCCGATTTTGTCTGAGTTAGTGGGGCTTGGCGACGAGGTCACTTTTGCTCAGATTAAAGATTTGACCCGTCAGACGGTTCAAATGTTTATCGACGGCGCTTTTGATGAACTGCATTTGGTGTATAACCATTTCGTCAGTGCGATTTCACAGGAAGTGACGGAGAAAAAAGTGCTGCCTTTAACGGATTTCGGAACGAGCGGCGGGAAGCGCACGGCTTCTTACGAGTTCGAACCGGATGAAGAAGAGGTGCTCGAAGTGCTGCTTCCTCAATATGCGGAAAGCTTAATTTACGGCGCGCTTCTTGACAGTAAAGCAAGTGAACACGCTGCGAGAATGACAGCAATGAAAAATGCGACGGATAATGCGAAAGAACTCATTGATTCACTTTCGCTTTCATATAACCGCGCGCGTCAAGCGGCGATTACACAAGAAATTACCGAAATTGTCGGCGGTGCAGCCGCTTTAGAATAGAAAGATTTTGTCAGGAGGGATAGCGATGAAGAAAGGACGCGTAAGTCAGGTGCTTGGACCGGTTGTCGACGTACGTTTCGAGGACGGCCACTTGCCTGCGATTTATAATGCGATTAAAGTTTCACAGCCAGCTACAGGCGAAAATGAAGTAGGCATCGACCTAACGCTAGAGGTTGCTCTTCATTTAGGCGATGATACAGTCCGTACAATTGCCATGGCATCTACGGACGGAATTCAGCGCGGAATGGAAGCTGTTGATACAGGTGCGCCGATTTCCGTTCCTGTCGGTGATGTGACTCTCGGACGCGTATTTAACGTACTGGGAGATAAAATTGATTTAAATGAACCGCTGCCTGCGGATGCTCAAAAGGACCCGATCCACAGATCAGCTCCTTCATTCGATGAGCTTTCAACTGAGGTTGAAATTCTTGAAACGGGAATTAAGGTTGTTGACCTGCTCGCTCCTTACATCAAGGGCGGTAAAATCGGATTGTTCGGCGGCGCCGGCGTAGGTAAAACCGTATTAATCCAGGAATTAATCAACAACATCGCGCAAGAGCACGGCGGTATTTCCGTATTCGCCGGTGTAGGAGAGCGTACTCGTGAAGGGAACGACCTTTTCTACGAAATGAGCGATTCAGGCGTTATTAAGAAAACAGCCATGGTCTTCGGACAAATGAACGAGCCGCCGGGCGCACGTATGCGTGTAGCACTGACGGGTCTTACAATGGCTGAGCATTTCCGTGATAAACAAGGACAGGACGTACTGTTCTTTATCGATAACATTTTCCGTTTCACACAAGCGGGTTCAGAGGTTTCCGCGCTTCTCGGCCGTATGCCTTCTGCGGTTGGTTATCAGCCGACGCTTGCGACAGAAATGGGTCAGCTTCAAGAGCGTATTACGTCTACAAACGTTGGTTCAGTTACATCTATCCAGGCGATCTACGTGCCTGCCGATGACTACACTGACCCGGCTCCGGCGACAACGTTCGCTCACTTGGATGCAACGACTAACCTTGAGCGTAAATTAACTGAAATGGGTATCTACCCTGCGGTTGATCCGCTGGCTTCCACTTCCCGCGCGCTTGCTCCGGAAATTGTCGGAGAAGAGCATTATGCGGTGGCGCGTGAAGTCCAGTCAACGCTTCAGCGTTACAAAGAACTTCAGGATATTATTGCGATTCTCGGTATGGACGAATTAGGTGAAGAAGACAAGCTTGTCGTTCACCGCGCACGCCGTATCCAGTTCTTCCTTTCTCAAAACTTCCACGTAGCTGAGCAGTTTACGGGACAAAAGGGTTCTTACGTGCCTGTTAAAGAAACGGTACGAGGCTTTAAAGAAATCCTTTCCGGTAAATATGACCATCTTCCGGAAGATGCATTCCGTCTTGTGGGACGCATTGAAGAAGTCATTGAGAATGCAAAAGAGATGGGTGTAGAAGTTTAATCTGGTCCTAGGAGGGTAAAAGCATGAAGACCGTTAAAGTCAATATCGTTACTCCCGACGGCCCAGTATATGATGCTGATATTGAAATGGTAAGTGTAAGAGCCGAGAGCGGTGATCTCGGTATCTTGCCTGGCCATATTCCGACCGTGGCTCCGCTTAAAATCGGCGCTGTCCGCCTTAAAAAAGACGGGCAGACCGAATTGGCGGCTGTCAGCGGCGGATTTTTAGAAGTCCGTCCTGATCAGGTCACTATCCTTGCACAAGCCGCTGAAACAGCGGAAAGCATTGATAAAGAGCGCGCCCTTGCTGCGAAAAAGCGGGCGGAAGACCGTTTGAACAAACGATCAGATGATACTGACATTCGTCGGGCTGAGCTTGCGCTACAGCGGGCTGTAAACAGATTGGATGTTGCAGGAAACTAAAAAAGAATCCTTCTCGGCTGTCTGAGAAGGATTCTTTTTCTATATTAACGCATAAGAGATTCATAGACGCCGATAAGCGGATGATCCTCTTCTTTTTGCAGATATAAATGTTCGCAGCAGTTGTCGGTGTGCCACGTTTTGTTTCCTCTCCGCACACCCGTCGTATAGGCGCCGTCCGTATACGGATAAGGTTTGACGATCCATTCGGCATCGTCATGGTGTCTGATGGCGCAATCGATGACATACACGCTGAGCATTTTCTCAAATTCGTCAATCGGCAGGTTCCAATCCGCCAAAAGCAGCTCTTGTATGCTGCGGAAGTAAAGAGCTTCCACTTCCAGCAGGCTGCCGCGTGAATAATCAAGAGAAATGTTGAAAAACTGACATAATTCTTTCAGTTCCTCTGTTTGAGACTGTCTATAATCATAGTAGAATGCTATCGCTTCCCACTCGTGGTCAAATACGGGAAGAGTTTCTCCATACTGCTTTTCCGGATGAAAAAAGGAATGATTCATATTCCCATCTCCTTTCCAAAAAAGTATATCATGCCGGAGAACGGACATTTAAGCGGGGATTGCCTCTAATTTTGGATAAAAATTCTGATGTAAAAATGATCATCTTTCTCTCTTCTTCTTATATAATAAGAGAGGATATGAGGGGCGGAAAAAATGAAAGGAGATGGGATTTGTGAATGTATTGGGGCAGCAGGCCGCAATCAGCATCCTGGTTCACCTGGTATGCATTGCGGTGACATGGTGGGCGCTTCAGGCCGTCAACTTTGATCCGCTGATCCGAAAAGGAAAAATAGTGCAGGCGAGGCTGCTGATCATTCTTCTTACCATTGCGATCGGTACGGCAGTCGCTGACTTCTTTTTAGATTATCTTACCTATTCGAAACAGCTTCCATACTTATTTTAAGATGTTTCGTCTGTTGAAATGAAGGGAATCGCTGGGTGAGAAACCAATTTTTCTTCACCCGCTTGGCGAGTTTTGACGAAGTTTTCCATGTATTGCTTTCCCCGGCTCCGGCAAAAATGGGAGTAAGGGGGAGAAATCGATATGAAGAAAAAAAGAGCAGGCCGCATCATCTTGTTTTTTGTTTTTTTAAGCGCCTTAATAGCGGTATTTCATTCCATTCATGCAAGTGAGCTGTCTCCGCTTGCCCAGATTGCCGAAGGAATGGAGCGGCAGCAGGTCACTGTAGATGAATGGACGCTTCATGCGAAAAAAAATCTGAACCTGTCACTGAGTGAATTTGATGACAAGGTAAAAGAACTGAAGACGCAGTATCCGCAATATCATTGGGAATCCGCGCGGGAAGATAAAATCGTAAAGGCCGTCGGCACGTATTCTGACAAAAAAAATCACACAACTTTTAAACTGCAGCTCGTCACTACCCTCAAAAACCAGAACCCAACTTCGTATTTATTATATGAGCAAATGAGCCCGGAGCAACCGAAAAACTGGAATGATACATATGAACAGTTTGAACGGCAGGCACATGACATATTTCAAAATAAAGTATTTATTTTTACTTGTCTAAAGGGTCATTTAAATGATAATATGAGTATTGTTTTGCAAAAAAAAGCAGAACAGCTCATGAAAGAATTTGAAGCAAGTCCAGTTGAACATGTAGTTGAGCCTCATTTCGTTTCTGTTTCTGCATTTACATATAAGTGGACAGATTACATCATGACATCGAAACATAAGATGAATGTGCAAGTTGCGCTTAGAAGTGCGGGAATGGGCGAAAAACATACCGTTACGGTTGGCACACCAATCGTGACGACTGAATATTAATATAGAGAATATAGGGACGCGGAGGGGAATACCTTGGAAAAAATCATCGTCCGCGGCGGTCAGAAGTTAAACGGCACAGTGAAAGTTGAAGGAGCAAAAAATGCCGTTTTACCAGTTATCGCTGCATCTTTATTAGCAAGTGAAGAAAAAAGCGTAATATGTGATGTACCTACGCTCTCCGATGTATATACAATTAATGAAGTGTTGCGTCATTTAGGAGCAGATGTGCATTTTGAGAATAATGAAGTTACCGTAAACGCTTCTTACGCTTTAGAAACAGAAGCACCTTTTGAATATGTGCGCAAAATGCGCGCGTCAGTGCTTGTTATGGGCCCTCTGTTAGCCCGTACGGGTCATTCAAGAGTAGCGCTTCCGGGCGGCTGCGCAATCGGCTCAAGACCGATTGATCAGCATTTAAAAGGCTTTGAAGCAATGGGTGCAAAAATCAAAGTAGGCAACGGCTTTATTGAAGCAGAAGTGGAAGGCCGTCTGCAGGGCGCAAAAATCTATTTAGATTTCCCAAGTGTGGGTGCGACAGAAAACTTGATTATGGCAGCTGCTTTAGCTGAAGGAACAACAACGCTTGAAAACGTGGCAAAAGAGCCTGAAATCGTTGACTTAGCGAACTATATCAATGCGATGGGCGGAAAAATCCGCGGAGCCGGCACAGGCACCATTAAAATTGAAGGTGTCGAAAAGCTTCACGGCGTAAGACACAACATCATTCCTGACCGTATTGAAGCGGGTACTTTCATGGTGGCTGCGGCGATCACGGAAGGAAATGTATTAGTCAAAGGTGCGGTTCCTGAGCATCTTACGTCTTTAATTGCGAAGATGGAAGAAATGGGAGTCAAAATTACGGATGAAGGAGAAGGCCTTCGTGTCATCGGTCCTGCCCAGCTGAAGCCGATCGACATTAAAACGATGCCTCACCCAGGATTCCCGACTGATATGCAGTCGCAAATGATGGCGCTGCTTCTCCGTGCGAGCGGAACAAGCATGATTACTGAAACTGTGTTTGAAAACCGTTTTATGCATGCTGAAGAATTCCGCCGGATGAATGGCGACATTAAAATTGAAGGACGTTCTGTGATCATTAACGGTCCTGTACAGCTGCAAGGCGCAGAAGTTGCCGCTACGGACCTGCGTGCGGGCGCGGCGCTGATTCTTGCGGGATTAGTGGCTGAAGGTCATACACGTGTCACGGAACTGAAGCACTTGGATCGCGGTTATGTGAATTTCCATCAAAAACTTGCGGCTCTCGGCGCTGACATCGAGCGTGTCGTTGATGAAACGGCCGCTGAACAAGAAAGCAAAGAAGTCGTAACTGACCTAAACGCATAATGGCTGTAAAAACAGTATGTCAATCTGGCATACTGTTTTTTTATGGTTTATCATCATTATTATGCTCTGATTTCCAAAAAAGAATACGTTTTTCGCGTGAAAAATGGAATAAAGATTCTGTCCAAAAGGAAGTCATATTAGCTTGTCCCTGCCCATAAGATGAAGTAGAGTCGAATCCCAAGCAGGAGGCAGCTGATATATGAAACCGATTGTATTTCTACTATCCGGGCTGTGTATACTTATTCTTCTTGTCCCCACCATTCTCGTCCTTCCGTTTCAGGCAGAAAAAGGAGCAGCCGTAAACAGAGAGCCCGGACACAAAACAGCACACACCACACGAGAAACAAAAGGAGCAGAAACATTGAAAGAATCACCTGTATCCATTCCGGTTTATCGGACATCCAATCATTCTGTAGAGAACATTCCGCTTGAAGAGTACGTGGTCGGTGTCGTGGCTTCCGAAATGCCCGCAAACTTTAAACCGGAGGCCTTAAAAGCCCAGGCGCTCGCCGCCCGGACATTCATCGTCAGACTGATGGTCGCTGACTCAGCCGTTCAGGCGCCGAAAGGATCACTGGTGGATGATACGCAAATGTTCCAAGTCTATCAAAGCAAAAGCCAGCTGAAAAAAGAATGGGGTTCTAAGTACGCACACAACCTCAAGAAAATCACAAACGCGGTGGCCGGCACGCAAGGAAAGATTTTAACGTACGACAACAAGCCGATTGAGGCATCTTTCTTCTCTACGAGCAACGGGTATACGGAAAATGCGGAAGCCTATTGGACAAGCGCCATTCCTTATTTAAAGAGCGTGAAAAGTCCGTGGGATAAGCAATCGCCGAAATATCTCGCCACCCAGACCTTCAGTGTGCCGGAGTTTCAGCAAAAACTTGGCGTACAGCTCTCGGGACAAAACACGGTGGGACAGATTACAGCCAGAACGCCGGGCCATCAAGTGGCGACGGCCGTCATCAACGGCAAAAAGCTGAAGGGAAGAGACATTCGGGAAAAACTCGGACTCCGTTCTGCCGACTTTGAATGGAAACGGAACGGCGGCAGCATCACCATTACGACAAAAGGATTCGGCCACGGCGTCGGGATGAGCCAGTACGGGGCCAATTACATGGCGGAGCAGGGGAAATCCGTGGCGGACATCGTCAAGCATTATTATCAGGGTGTGGATATCTCCGAAGCAGATTCATTTTTAAACAAATATATGGCGAAAAAATAGACGCTTTCATGAGCGTCTATTTTTTTGAAAACTATTCCATAAACGGTAAAGCAACCAACAGACTCATATAACGAAAGCCTAAAGGCTGACAAATGTCGATTGAAGGCTGAGCGCCGGGTGTAAATCACTGATAAAAATGCCGCTTCTATGTGAATATACGCAAAAATAATGAGGAACGCTGTCCTATTTATTTCCCTTTTCATCTCATTTACGATAAATATTGTTCGGCGTTGAACGTAAATCTATTGAAAAGGGGAAAAAGCAATGAAAAAAACATTTTCACTCATACTCATGCTCGGATTGATGCTGACTGCTGCATCTCCTGCTTTTGCTGCCGAGAATGCAAACGAGAAGACTCTTTCATTTAAAAACAATACCGCTATTTTACTTGATGCGAGCGGCAGTATGGCAAAACGGATTGACGGTGTTTCTAAATACAACATGGCAAAAGAAGAAATTGTCCGTTTTGCGGATCAAATTAAATCTAAATCACAGGTCAGAATGACGGTTTTCGGTTCGGAAGGCAATAATAAAAACTCCGGAAAGGTTCAATCTTGTGAATCCATTCGCGGTGTGTACGGATTCCAAAGGTTTGACAGACAGAGCTTCCTTAACTCTCTTAACGGAATCGGGCCTACGGGCTGGACACCGATTTCAAAAGCATTAGAGGATGCGAAGGCTTCCTTTACCGGTTTGCACAAACTTGGCAGTAAATCCGTTTTCCTGTTGACGGACGGCGAGGAGACATGCGGAGGAGATCCTGTTAAGACAGCGAAAGAACTTCGCAAACAGCATATTAAAGTCAACGTGATCGGCTTTGACTTTAAGGAAGGCTTCAACGGCCAGCTTCACGAGATTGCCAAAGCGGGCGGAGGAAAATATTACGAAGCTCACAGCCAAAAGGATATGAACCGCATCTTTACAATGGCAGCGAGTTCATTAGCGGAATAAGAAAAGGTGCCGTTTATCGGCCCTTTTTTTTATTTTTATTTAACAAAAATTTCAAGAAAAGATGAAGAGAAAACTGTAAAAAGAATCAGATTCCGGACTTATATTACAAAAAGGGCGAAAAAGGCATTAAATCTGTCATCATTTATCCAATCTTTTTAGGATGATGCGCATAATTCTGTTCATTTTTAACGGTGTACAGCCGCTTATACAAAAGGAATCCCGCCCTATATCTTTTTGCATACTCGTCATCTAGCATAGAGAAGAGCCGGGGGCCCATCGGCCAAAAACAAACGGAGAGGAATGAAGGAAATGAAAAAAATGTTCACTGCGGGGATTGTCGGACTTTTGACGCTTTCACTCGGATCACCTGTTTTTGCAGCTGAGAAAAAGCACGAAGAAACAAACGTTGCCGTGCTGTTTGACGCAAGCGGAAGCATGATACAAAAAACAGGGGGAGAGCGTAAAATAGATGTCGCGAAAGAGTCTGTCACTTCTTTTGCGGAAGTTCTTCCTGAAGACACGAATCTGATGCTTCGGGTATTCGGGCATAAGGGCAATAATAAAAACTCAGGCAAAGCCGTATCATGTAATGCGACAGAAACGTTATACGGCCTTCAGCCGTACGCCGTGACTCCATTTGAGCAATCACTCAGCAAGATTAAACCGACCGGCTGGACACCGATTGCGAAAGCGCTCTCTGATACGCGTGAAGAATTTGAGCGGGCCGGCGCCACGGGGAAAAACGTCGTATATCTGATCACAGACGGTGAAGAAACATGCGGCGGTAATCCTCAGGCCGAAATTCAAAAGCTCCGTAAAGCGAACGTCAACACGATCGTCAATATCATCGGCTTCAACTTCGGCATGAAAGGAAGCGAAAGCCTTGAAAAAGCGGCGGAAGCGGGAGGCGGCACATATGTCTCAGCTGACAGCGCGGACGAGTTCAAACAGGCTTGGGAAGACGCTGCAAAGGATTTAGCAAAAGAATAGGTTAAAAAAGGACGCCCGCGCGGCGTCTTTTTTGTTTAGAAAACGGAACCGCGGGAATGATACGGATAAAAGGAGATGAACGCTGTTGTTAAAAGGAGCAGGCATTATATTAGTGCTGGCGGCAGTCGTTTTTGTTCTGATGGGAATTTTTCTGAAGCTTGCCGCCTTCATATTCGTCAGTATATTGGCCATTATCGCCGCAGTTATTTTATTCACCATTCTGAGCAGACATCATCGCAATGAAACATAGAGTCCTAAGAGGGCTCTTTTTTTAAACCGCAAATTCGACAAAATACAGGGATTGTGGAAGAATAAAAGAGAAGGATACTGCGGAGGGGAAAACAGTGGATGAAAGAACAACAGCGGTAAGGGACATATACCGCTATGAAAAAGGGGTATTAACAAAGACGGCGGATCGGATGGTTTCAGAGTATCCGCTGACCGTCATGGTGAACGGACAGGAATTTGTTACGCTCGTCTGCACGCCTGACCATTTAGAGGAACTCGTCATCGGATTTCTCGCATCAGAAGGCGTCATTCGTTTTGAAAAAGAAATCAAAAGCTTTACTATAGATGAAAGTCTCGGATTTGCATATGTTGAACTGACGAATCCCGGGGTGCTTGAGCAAAAAGACTATACGAAGAGGGTCATCGGTTCATGCTGCGGGAAAGGCCGCCATTTTTACTTTCAGCAGGATGCGAAAACGGCCAAAACCGCTGTCAGCCGTATCACCATAACTCCTGAGACGTGCCTTCGCCTGATGAAGGAGATGCAAAGCGGAAGCGGCACCTTCCGGGAAACGGGCGGCGTCCATAATGCAGCGCTGTGCGATACGGAAAAGCTGCTCTTTATGAGGACGGACATCGGGCGCCACAACGCGCTGGATAAGCTGTACGGCTGCTGTTTGAAAAACGGAATGCCGGTCCGTGACAAGCTGATCGTCTTCAGCGGCCGGATTTCCTCGGAGGTTTTATTAAAAGCCGCAAAAATCGGCGTGTCGATTGTCATTTCAAAATCGGCGCCGACGGAGCTCGCGCTGCAAATGGCGGAAGAGCTGAACATAACCGCGATAGGTTTTGTCAGAAACGGATCTTTTAACATATACACACATCCTGAACGGGTTGAACAATAGAAAGGGGTCTTGGGCTTATGAATACAGAAACGCGCCGGGTGACAGACAAAAGGGAAAGGCCGCTCAGGGATCTTCGTATCTCTGTAACCGACCGCTGCAACTTCAGATGCACGTACTGTATGCCAGCCGAATTATTCGGACCGGATTATCCATTTTTACAAAAGACGGAATTGCTCTCCTTCGAGGAGCTTGAGCGGCTTGCGAAGCTGTTTGTCGGCCGCTTCGGCGTTGAAAAAATCAGGCTGACGGGCGGAGAGCCGCTCATGAGAAAAGATATGCCTGAATTGATCAAAAAACTTGCGCGCATCCCCGGACTTAAAGATATCGCGATGACGACAAACGGCTCTCTGCTTCCCGTGTATGCGGAAAAACTGAAGCAGGCGGGGCTGCATCGCGTGACAGTCAGCCTCGATTCTTTAGAGGATGAGCGGTTTAAGGCCATTAACGGCCGCGGGGTTTCGGTGAACAAGGTGCTTGAGGGCATTGAGGCGGCAAAAGCGGCCGGACTCGGTGTGAAAATCAATATGGTTGTTCAAAAGGGCGTCAATGAAAAAGATATCCTGCCGATGGCCCGCTATTTTAAAGAAAAGGGTCATATTCTCCGGTTTATTGAATTTATGGATGTAGGCAATACGAATCAATGGAATAAAAAAGACGTGATCACGAAGGCCGAGATTATTGATCTGATCAATCAGCATATGCCGACGGAGCCGATAGAAGCGAATTATAAAGGAGAGGTCGCTTCCAGGTTCCGCTATCTTGACGGTTCCGGCGAAATCGGCGTGATTTCCTCCGTCTCGGATGCATTCTGCGCCTCCTGCAACAGAGCGCGCCTGTCGGCGAGAGGCGAGCTGTTTACGTGCCTGTTTGCGTCAAGCGGCTATGATGTTCGGAAACTCGTGCGCGGCGGTCTGACCGATGACGAATTGACGGAATCCATCGCCTCTGTCTGGAGAAATCGCACGGATCAGTATTCAATTGACCGCGCGCTTTCTAAAACGGATGGGAAAAAGAAAGTGGAAATGTCTTATATAGGCGGATGAAGAAAAGCTTGCCCGGACAAGGGCAGGCTTTTTTATTCACAATATGAGAGCGGTCTGTTCAAAAAATACCGATGACAGCCGAAATATATGATAGGAATTTTGATGCAGGACAATCAAGTTATGCAATTCCAAAGCCATACAATATGTTAAAATATAACCAATAGAAATTAGAAAAGGTTGTGAAAGGGGCATGACCGCATACGAGATTCCGTCATCTCAAGTTGGAGTTAAGATCAACAAATGGTACAAGCACATTTTAGCGTTTCAAGCGGCTGATGCCATAAAGCTGAAAGAGGAAATTGATGAGGATATACAACGTATGGAGGAAGACCAGCTGCTGCTGTTATATTATCAGCTGATCAGCTACCGCCATCATATTATGCTTGATTACGTCAAGCCGGAATGCACCGAACAATCACAGATTCAGTACAGCGAGCTGCAAAAGACGATCGAAAGCACGGACAGCATATCGGGACTGTCTGAGTATTATTTCCATTTGTTCAGAGGGATGTATGAATTCGATCACAATAACTATGTTGCGGCTATTTCTTTTTACCGGAAAGCGGAAAAACTCCTTTCATTTGTCGAGGATGATATAGAGAGGGCGGAATTCCATTTCAAGATGTCTGAAGTGTTTTATGTCATGAAGCAGACTCATTTTTCCATGAATCACGGGATTCAGGCGCTGGATACGTATATGAAACACGATTTCTACAGAGTGCGGAGAATTCAATGCCATTTCGTCATCTCAGGAAACTACATCGACTGCAAAAACTACGACAAAGCGCTTGAGCATTTAGACGAAGCCCTCCGCCTTTCTTTGCTTGAAGGACAGCCCCGCCTGATCGGGTCTTCGCTTTACAATCTGGGGAATTGTTATTCTGAAAAGCGCGATCTGGATGAAGCGGCCCGGTACTTTAGAAAAGCGGTTCCCGTTTTTGAAGAGCATCAGCTTGAACAGCTTCCGAAGGCGCTGTTCAGCTTAACGCACACCCTTTTCAGGCTGCATGATGACCAAGCGGCCCTTACCTATTATGAAAGAGGGGTCATGATCGCGAAAGAACGGGGCGATCGATTCAGTTTAGAGAAGTATAAGTTTTTACAAGCGCTTTATTTGGAGTCACTCAATATGGATTTAATCCATGAAGTGTTTGACTATATGAATGAAAAATCGCTGTATGTGTATATTGAAGATTTCGCCTTGGAGGCCGCCGTTTACACAAGCGGACATGGGCAATATAAAGAAGCGGCGTATTTTTATGAAAAAGCGATTCGCATGAGAGAAAACATTCAAAAAGAACAGTGTTTATACGATATATAATTTTCTTAACCATCTGCTTAGCAGATGGTTATTTTTTTATGCACATCATAACGTTTGACCATAGAAAAAAACGGAAAAATCGCAAAAGAGAGAAAAAAGTACGATGGGAAGGAGGGATTTGTTGTTCGGATTCAATGATATGATAAAGTTTTTTGTATCATTTCTCATCATTCTGCCGATGGTGTCTGTCATCCATGTGGCGGGACACAGCTTTATGGCCATGCTGTTCGGAGGCAAGGCATCATTGGATATCGGAATGGGGAAACGTCTTTTAAAAGTAGGGCCGATTCGGGTTCGGCGTATCTACTTCATAGATTCTTTCTGCAAGTTCGGCGAATTGCGGATAGATAACCGCCTGACGAGCGCGCTCGTCTATTCCGGAGGCTGTCTGTTTAATCTCGCTTCTATCTTTTTAATAAATCTGCTGATCATAAAAGATGTCCTCGAGCCAAACTTATTTTTTTACCAATTTGTCTATTTTTCAACTTATTATGTTTTCTTTGCTCTTCTGCCGGTGCAATACGGGGATAATAAGCTGTCAGACGGATTGGCCGTTTACAAAGTGCTCCGCTACGGGGAACGTTGTGAAATCAATAATTGAGAGTTTACATGTTTGTGTTCGGGCTGAAAGGGAAGAAAACAAGTACACAGAACAAAAAAGGAGCTGAAGAGATCATGAGTGAAGATAACGGTTTAAAAGACAAAGTAAAAGGCGGCATGAACAAAATGAAAGGGGAAGCAAAGGACAAAGCAGGCGACATGGCAAACAAGTCCGACTTAAAAGCGGAAGGTAAAAAAGACAAAGCGAAAGGCAGCCTGCAAAAGGGTGTCGGCAAAACGAAAGATAAACTCAGTGATGATTAATTTGATAGTGAAACACAGCAAAAGCCCAAAATATTTTGGGCTTTTTGTTATGAGAAATGACAAAAATTCCAGTTCATTTGGTTAATATTCACTAAATTTTTAAATATTCTATAAATTCCCCGGCGATTTCTTTATAATATTCACATGGAATGTAACCTTTCTTCACATTTGATTAAACGTTTGTTGAAGAAAAAAATGAGAAATCGGTAAATTCTGCAAAAGGAATCGGGCCGTTCACCGTCGAATAACTTTTATCACTTAACATTTCATGAGGTGAAGGGGGTGACGGCTGCCTGCATCGTTTCGGTATGACCATGCGGATTGTGTTTGACTATCACTAAGGGGGAATACAGATGAAACTGACACCGGTTGAACAAGAAAAATTGCTTATTTTTACGGCGGGAGAGCTCGCTAAGCAGCGGAAGGCGCGCGGCGTTCTGCTGAATTATCCCGAAGCCGCCGCATATTTGACCTGTTATCTGATGGAAGGCGCGAGAGACGGAAAAAGCGTTGCTGAGCTGATGGAATCCGGCCGCAATGTATTGACGGAAAAAGACGTTATGGAAGGCGTTCCGGAAATGCTGGACAGCATTCAGGTGGAAGCGACGTTCCCGGACGGGGTTAAGCTTGTCACCGTTCATCATCCGATCAAAGCGGAGGTGAAGTCATGAAGCCGGGAGCGATTCAAGTCGCAAAGGGGACCATCACCATTAACGAAGGCCGGAAGACGCTGGAGGTGTCAGTCACCAATAACGGAACACGGTCAGTGCAGGTAGGATCGCATTTTCATTTTGCCGAAGCCAACGGCGCCCTTTCCTTCAATCGGGACAAAGCAATCGGCTTGCGCCTTGATATCCCGTCAGGCACATCTGTCCGTTTTGAACCGGGAGAAGAGAAAACCGTCACGCTCGTGGAAATCGGAGGGCGAAAAACGGTCAGAGGTCTCAACGGCATGGCCGATACGTATATGGATGAGCGGGGAAAAGAGAAGACTCTGTCAAATCTTAAAAAAGCCGGATGGATGGAGGAGGCGATCCGATGAAAATGTCACGTGAGCAATACGCAGAACTGTTCGGACCGACAACGGGAGACAAAGTCAGACTCGGAGATACGGATTTATGGATTGAAGTCGAAAAAGATTTCACGAATTACGGTGAAGAAATGATTTTCGGCGGAGGGAAAACAATCCGGGACGGCATGGGGCAGAACGGGCGTATCACCGGGAAAGACGGAGCGCTTGATCTGGTCATTACAAACGCCGTTATCCTGGATTATACCGGAATCGTCAAGGCGGATATCGGGGTGAAGGACGGCCGGATTGTCGGCGTCGGGAAAAGCGGCAACCCTGATATTATGGATGGGGTGGACCCGCACATGATTATCGGTGCCGGAACAGAAGTCATTTCCGGCGAAGGGAAAATCGTAACGGCCGGCGGGGTGGATACGCATATCCACTTTATCTGCCCGCAGCAGATGGAAGTCGCGCTTTCTTCAGGCGTGACCACGCTTCTCGGCGGCGGAACGGGTCCTGCGACGGGAAGTAAAGCGACGACTTGTACATCCGGTGCATGGTACATGTCGAGAATGCTGGAAGCGGCCGAGGAGTTTCCGATCAACGTCGGTTTCTTAGGAAAAGGGAATGCATCCGATAAAGCGCCGCTGATCGAGCAGGTGGAAGCAGGCGCGATCGGCCTGAAGCTACATGAAGATTGGGGATCAACGCCAAGCGCCATTAAAGCTTGCATGGAAGTCGCGGATGAGGCGGACATTCAGGTGGCGATCCACACAGACACGATTAATGAAGCGGGCTTTTTAGAAAATACGCTTGATGCGATCGGCGAACGGGTTATCCATACATATCACATAGAGGGAGCCGGCGGAGGCCACGCACCGGATATTATGAAACTCGCATCTTACGCCAATATCCTGCCGTCCTCTACGACGCCGACGATTCCATATACCGTCAACACGATGGACGAGCATCTTGATATGATGATGGTCTGCCATCATTTAGATTCAAAAGTGCCTGAAGACGTGGCATTCAGTCATTCACGCATCAGAGCGGCCACCATTGCGGCGGAGGATATTCTGCACGATATCGGCGCGATCAGCATGACGTCATCTGACTCACAGGCGATGGGCAGGGTGGGAGAAGTGATTATCCGGACATGGCAGGTTGCCGATAAAATGAAAAAACAGCGCGGCGCTCTATCAGGAGAAAACGGCAATGACAATGTGCGCGCCAAACGCTATATCGCTAAATACACGATCAACCCGGCCGTCACTCACGGCCTGAGCCATGAAGTCGGTTCCGTTGAAAAAGGAAAGCTTGCCGACCTCGTACTATGGGACCCGGTTTTCTTCGGCGTCAAACCTGAACTTGTGCTCAAAGGCGGCATGATCGCCCGCGCCCAAATGGGAGATCCGAATGCTTCCATTCCGACGCCTGAACCCGTGTTTATGCGGCAGATGTACGCATCATACGGTAAAGCAAACCGAAATACCTCTATTACATTTATGTCCCAGGCCGGTATCGCAAACGGTGTGCCGGAAAAGCTCGGCCTTGAAAAAATGATTTCTCCCGTACGTAATATCCGTAAGCTGAGTAAGCTCGACATGAAGCTGAATGACGCGATGCCGAATATACAAGTCGATCCGAAAACCTATCAGGTGTTCGCCGACGGAGAAGAGCTGGCATGCCAGCCCGTCAGCTATGTTCCGCTCGGACAGCGTTATTTTTTATTTTAATCCCTCTCCGGCCGGTTTCCCGCCGGCCTGTTTACACCTCTATTGCCAACTTGATTTCATCCTGCCGCCCGTTTTAGTGTATATTAGTAGTTGACAAACAAATGAAATGTAACTATTGTGGTTACAACGGTGGTGAAAAACATGATTAACAGCCGTCTTGCTGTGGCCATTCACATTCTATCGCTGATCTCAACGGATGAACGGGCGTCATCGGACATGATTGCGGGCAGCGTAAACACCAATCCCGTCGTCGTGCGGAGAACGATCAGCCAGCTGAAAAAAGCGGGTATTCTGACATCCCGGGCGGGTGTTCCGGGAGCCAGCCTGAAAAAAGATCCGTCGGAGATCACCCTCTTAGAGGTTTACAGGGCGGTGCAGAATAGGGAAGAGCTTTTTGCGGTTCACGACAATCCGAACCCCGACTGTCCGGTCGGCAAAAATATTCAGCGCGCGCTCGATGAGACGTTCGGAAGCGTACAGCGGGCAATGGAGAATGAACTTGCGAGCAAGTCCCTTTATGATGTAATGAATCATCTCTTTTGTTAAAAAGAGATGGGTTCATGCCGCTATTGGTGTAACAAAAATGGTTGCAAGTGATAATGAGGAAATCACGGTTTTGGCTCCATATTCAGGCAAGCCTGGATGCGGGGTTGCGATCTGTTTAATGAACTAAAGGAGGTGGTAACCGGGATATTTTTATTTTGCTTAAGGCTTATGTGAAGGTGTCTGTTGTAAGCGGGTTACCGAAAAATGACGGCACTCTTATTTTAATACGCGAAAACTGATGGAGAATATCCTGCCTCCGGTAATGCCAAAACCGTTCGCCTCTTAACAATCATTATAAAATTTCTCAAGGAACGATCAGCAGCCCGTTAGCTGCCCCTAATTAAAGATGAGCTGTTACCACACTGTTACATTAGAACTTCCGCTGCTTTTATATCCTTCTGTCGCTAAGACTTGATAAGCCCAATTACTGCCCAGATTCATTCCATGGCTCTTCCAGGCGTTAACATGATTGCTGAAAGTGATTGTAGCGTTGCTTCCGGTTGGTCTCTTCGACTGGCGAACACTCCAGTACTGCGTAAAAGTAGTGTTATCGCCATCAATGGAAGGTGCGTTATAACGTGTCGTTGTATATATGTCATATGTACCTCCATCACTTTTTACGGTACCTTTATACGTTCCGGTAGGTCTGTAAGTACCCCATGAATCCACTACATAATATTCGATGAGAGGTGCTCTCGTCCAGCCATATAAAGTCAAATATCCATTGCCATTCGGCGCCCAGACTCCGGCATTATAGTTTATTGTTCTAAATGGCGAGCCTGTAGTCCAGCCTTTACCAACAACGAAATTTCCGGTATTAGACCAATTAACACTGTAATTCCCGCCAGATCCATTGACTGCGTTGACTGTTCCGCCCCCATCAGTCCAATTTTGCCAGTAATCTGTGCCAGCTGCAGAAGCGGTTGCCGAAAACATGCTGATACTCATGAAAGCTGCCGTTAATCCAACTAAGAATTTCTTTTTAAACTTAAACATATGTTACCTCCTATACTATTTTTTCTGACTTTGATATGAGGCAGCACTCGTAAATATTTAACGAACGCCAACGCTTTTGATCGTTCCTTTCAATATAATAGCATGAATACATGAGTGAATATTAAGAACAATTGTAATTTAATTACAAAGACCCAAAAAAATGTATGATAAGCGGTCTTGTTCCACCATGGCTTTTATCCTTATTTTGCAGAATCACAATTCTTGCTTCTAAACCTGATCAGGAACAGTCGAACAATTGAGTGATTTCAGTTGAAACTCTGAGGAAAAGCTTTTTTGATGTGACGGCGACAGTCTGGCTGAAGCCGGAATGTCTGAAAGAATATCTGCAGACAGAGTCTCAGCTGCGCTATTATGCCATCGCCGTATTGGCAAATCCAAAGCAGAAAAACTTTCCCGTTGTCGAAGAAGCGGAATAAGAAAAAATCCCGGGCGGATGCGCCGGGATTTTCCTTTTTAATATGTATTGGCATCAATATTATTAAACACGCCGTCCACGATGCCGAGCGTCATGAGGACAATGAAGAGAACAATACCAAGAACGGACAAACCGACCGTCACAATCAGGTAGATCCCCTGCATTTTCACGAACTTTGCATAATTCTCCAGCATATGTTCCTCTGTCTGTTCATTGAACTGCTCCGCCATCTGTCCCGCTTCATTTGCCGAGCGCATCAGAAAAATGCCGGCAATGATCTGCAGAACGCCGGGAATGGCTCCGATTAAAAAGAAAAACGCGCCCGACAGCGCCGCAAACGCACCCATGATAATAAATAAAATACCTGTCGCTTTTCCCCATTTCGAAATAGAAATAAGCGAACGATTCACTGATTCAGGTTTCAAACTATGGCACTCCTTTACAAAAAAATACTCACTTTTCATTTATACACTATTCGGTCATTCTTTTGAATATAAAATGTGTTTTTTCGTGCCGTGCCCGTTTTTATATTAGAAAATTCCCGAGAAATACCCCGGGAATTACAAAATCGGCGAAAGAAGTCTTGAAATTGATTCTTTAATGCGGATCCGCAGCGAACGCTCCTGATATTCTTCATACGTATATTTTCTGGAGACGAGCAGATCTTCTTTAAATGAGGAAATGAGTTTTTTCGCGATGGTGACGTCATAAATAAAGGCGTTGACTTCAAAATTAAGTCTGAAGCTTCTGACGTCGATATTCGCCGTACCGACTGAAGCCGTCTCATCATCGACGACAATCGTTTTTGCATGAATAAAGCCATTATCATAAATGTAGACTGAGGCTCCGGCTTTCAAAAGGTCGCCGATGTAAGATAAAGTCGCCCAGTAAACGAAAGCGTGATCCGGCTTGTTCGGAATCATGATTTTGACGTCGATGCCTGACAGACAGGCGATCCTGAGGGCATCTAAAAGACTTGAGTCAGGAATAAAGTAAGGCGTCTGAATCAGGATCGACCGTTTGGCCGTTGAGATCATCTTGATATAGCCGTTTTTAATTTGTTCCCATTCTGAATCCGGTCCGCTCGTGACAATCTGCATCCCGACATTGCCCTTCGGCTCGCATTCCGGAAAATGATTCGGAACGTATGTGAGCGTATGATGATGGGAGGCTTGGTTCCAATCGAGGATAAACCGTGTCTGAATGGCGTGTACCGCCGTGCCTTGAAGCCTGAGGTGCGTATCGCGCCAGTAGCCGAATTTCGGATTCAGGCCGAGATATTCATCTCCGACGTTAAAGCCGCCGACATAGCCGGTTTCGCCGTCAATGATGACGAGCTTGCGGTGATTCCGATAATTGAGCCGCAAATTAATCGGACGAAGCCTGGAAGGAAAAAAGACTTCCACATGGCCGCCGGCGTCCCGCAGCGGTTTGAAGAATTTTTTTCTGAGTGATCTTGAACCGAGTTCATCATATAACACTCTGACTTTTACGCCTTCGCGTGCTTTTTTCACTAAGGCATCGCGCAATTTTTTTCCCAGTTCATCACCTTTATAAATATAGTATTGAAGGTGAATGTGATCTTTTGCGTTGGAAATGTCCTTCATTAAGCGTTTGAACTTATCGCGCCCGTCCGTCAGAATCTCCACCGAATTATCCTCTGTAAAGACTGCGTGGTTGTTCATGACAAGCATATAGATGAGGTCTTTATTATCCACAGTCGCTCTGTTGTTAAATTGGAATTGCCTCGACTTCAGATCTTTCAGCTGAGACTTCAGCAGCTTTTCAATCCCGATTTTTTTACGGTCTTCCCATTGAAACAGATGCTTGCGTCTCAGGTTATGGCCGAATAACAGGTATAAAATAAACCCTAAAATGGGAATAAAAAAAAGAACCAAGAGCCAAGCCCATGAAGCGCTGGCATCGCGTCTTTCTTTGAAAATCATGATGACGGCCAAAAGTATATTTAAAACGAAAAAAAATCCGAATAAAATAAATGAAATGCTCACTTTGCAACCCCGCTATATCATATTTATCAAGACTGTGCCCATTAGTATTCCGACAAGTGCAGCAATCTGATTCCCATTTCAAATTATAACATTGACATTTTGAAAGAATAAAGAGCCGGAATCAAAGATGAATGCAGTTTTCTTTCAAAGAAAGTTCCGGGTGCGTTAAAATATGCATATATGAAAAAGAAGACAAAAATGACAGCAAAGGGGAGAGGGCATGAAGCTGGAGCATGCGGAACAATTGCCGGGATTCATAAAAAAAGAAATTCAGAAAATACAAATCGCCATTGCGCCGCTGATGAAAAAAAGCATCATTTACCGTTTTCTTGCTTTCCCGCTCGCCGCTTTTAGTCTGTTTCATCTGGCATCGCTTTTGATTCAGGCCCCTTCCGGGAGAGGAGCTCTCGTGTCGGCCGGCATTTTTGCACTCCTTGCGGCCTTGGGTCTTGCGTTGTTTAAGGAAGCCGGCTATCAGCGGAAACAGGTGCAAAAAACGATCCGCCTTTATATGCTGAACAGAATCAGAAAAAGCGATATTCTGTCCGAGGAACGGAAAAGCGCCTATACCCGGCTGATTGCCGAGGAGCCGTCTGCGATGAAGAGCTTTATTGAATTTTTAACGGAAGAAGACCGGAAAAAAGAAATGCTTTATTAAAAAAGAGCTGACGCGCGATCAGCTCTTTTTGTCATTCAAACACCGGGTCGTTCTCATAGTAATATGAATCAGGCGTGTCATACGTATCAGTGCTGTGATAAGCGATAATTCCGATGACAGCGAAGATGACGACTAAAATAAAAGCGAGAATGCCCAATACCACACTGGATGCCGCATAAAAAAACTGCATTTTGATAAATGAGGCGTAATGTGCAAGCATATTTTCTTCCGCGTTTTCTTCTAGTCCTTCCTGAAGGGCGGCAGCCGCTTTTGCCGAGCGCATCAGCATGACGCCGGAAATGATGAGCAGAACCCCCGGAATGGCTCCAAGCAGCGTCACAATCGCTGACAGAGCGGAAAGAGAGCCCGTGATGATCAGAAACACGGCGGTGATCTTTCCCCATTTGGCGATGTCGGCAAGGGAACGGGTTTTTTTATTGAGCGGCTGGTTTTCGTCTTTGTCTTTATCGATGGTGATCATGACAGTTCTCTCCCTAAAATGTTCAAGTCATATCGTTTTCCGTCCATTTCGGCGATACCCGGGAATACGCCCCATTCGGTAAAACCGAATTTTTCAAACAGCTTAATGCTCGGCACATTATGTCCGAAGATAAAAGCCATCAGGCTGCGGATGCCGATTGCCGGAGCGAGTGCCAGGGCTTCTTTCAGCAGAAAGCTTCCTGCTCCTTTGCCGCGGCAATCCTGATGCAGATAGATGCTGATCTCCGCCGTTTTGTCATAGGCCGGACGGCCGTAAAACGTTTCAAAGCTGATCCAGGCCGCCACTTTGCCGGTTTCATCTTCCGCGACCATCAGCGGGCGCCGGTCCGTGTGCCGCAAAAACCAATCCATCCGGTCTGCGGGCGTCACTTCTTCCGTATCAGCCGTTACCATTCGTGAGGCAATCGTCGAGTTGTAAATGGCCACCACCGCATCTAAATCCTCCAATACGGCTTTGCGCAGGGTCAAATTCATATTCCGGGATCTCCCTTCACATTTCATTACATAATCAAGTGCAATCTGCACATACTATTCCAAAAAAGTTTTTTATGGATGTGTATATATTTTCAGAAAAGTGTTCAGAATGTTGCTGAGGTGATGAACAAATGAGAGAGGAAGAAAAGAAAACTTCTCAAGTCAAAAAACTTCAGCGGTTTTTTCGCAAACGCTGGATATTCCCTGCAATCTACTTAGTCAGTGCGGCCGTCATTTTAACAGCTGTCCTTTGGTATCAATCCGTTTCGAATGATGTGAAGGACAATCTGACGAACAACGGCGGAAACTCCGCGTATGACAGCGGCAAAGACGATGCCGTCGAAGTAGGCAAGTCAATGGAAAACGTCGCAATGCCGGCTGCTCATTCTGAAAATGTTTCTGTTGTGAAAAAGTTTTATGAAACTGATGCCGCAAAAAAAGAGAAAGAAGCAGCACTTGTTAACTATAATAACACGTACAGCCTCAGTAAAGGAATTGACTTAGCTGAGAAAGACGGAAAATCATTTGATGTTTCTGCTTCTCTGAGCGGTACGGTTGTTAAAGCTGCTAAAGACCCGGTACTGGGGTATGTAGTTGAAATTGAACACTCAGACGGCCTGTCTACTGTCTATCAGTCTTTATCTGAAGTCAGCGTGGATCAGGGCGACAAAGTAAAGCAGAACCAGGTCATCGGTAAATCCGGAAAAAACCTTTACAGTGAAGAAAGCGGAAATCACGTGCACTTTGAAATCCGCAAGGACGGCGTAGCGATGAACCCGCTCAATTTTATGGACAAGCCGGTAACATCTATTGAAAAAGCGGCGGCTGAAGAGAAAAACGCTGTGACAGAAGAAACGGAAGGGGCAATTCAGCAATCTTCCGAGAAAAAAGATGTGACGCCTAAAAAAGAAACCGAAGAAAAACCAGGTGACAAAGAGGACGGCACAAAAGACAAGACAGATGGTAAAGATGACGGCTCAATGAAAGATTCGGGCAAGTAATCTTGATCCCAAAGCGCCTATCAGCTCTGATAGGCGCTTTTCATATTGCCGCATGTGCCTTTATACTAGTAGAAAACGAAGGAGATGCTGAATGAATAAATGTCTGGCGGCCGGGTGGCTCGTCTTTGTTTTCGTTTCTGCTTTGACTGAAAGCTTTCACGATATGATTGTGTCGCAGACGGTGTCCTTCCGTTTCACGCCCCATCCGGATGTGTCCGGTTTCTTTGTGTTCGATATGGCGGAGCTCGCCATACCGGAGGCGGCGATTCAAAAGCTTGGGCACGCGTTTTCATTTTTTGTGCTCGCCTATTTGTTTTTCAGGGAGCGCAGGCGCATGAAGAGGGCGGTGCTGTATGCATTGGCCGCCGCTTTCCTGACAGAAATCGTCCAGCTCTTTTTCGGCAGAAACGGATGCCTCCGCGATGTGCTGATTGACAGTCTCGGCATTGCCGCATTCTGTGCTTTACAAAGGAAAAAGCATACAGCCAAACATACAAAAACCGGCAGTCTGTGACAGACGCCGGCTTTTTTTTATATATTATGGTTTGTCGATTTGCTTTTATGAACGATACTTTCATAGATTCGCACGATCAGATCGACAATCGGACGAAGCACATTTGAAAATCTGAACAGCAGGAATCCGACAATGAGGGAAACGATAATGCTTCCGAGCACATCGATCGGATAATGGTGGCCGACCCAAATTCTTGAGAAGCCGGTCAAAAGGCCGAAAATCACAAGCGGCCAGCCGAGTTTTTTGTTGCGGAACAGAATCGCAATTGAAATCGCCAAAGCGCCTGTCGTATGGTCACTCGGAAATGAAGCATCCGCGGCATGAGGGATCAGCGTATGAACCGTATGTTCGACAAAAGGGCGCGGCTCGATATAGACTTTCGTGATGAGGTAGTTGATGATAAGCGCTGCAACACCCGTGAAGCCCGCGTACAGGGCGTTTTGTCTGCCTTTTGTGCTTCCGAACAGCCACATGGCAAGCAGGAAAAGGGCGTAGGCGTAAATGGCGTATTCCGTAATAAATACCATGATAGAGTCGAGAATGGCGCTATGGTGCGACAAACCATTGATCGCTTTAAATAGTTCGTAATTCACAAATATCACCTTTTATCTTTATTTTATATGAACAGTGTAATGCTTTTTTCTATGAGACACAATTGGTATTAAAAATAATCATAAAAAAGTAAACAGAATGAAACGTGACTGTATTACTGTGCGTCAAGTATGCGGGAAAAGAATAGCCGAAGGAGTTTTGTCCGTTGCTGAAACGTTTGAAAAACGCCGATCTGCCGCTTGTGTTTGTCATTATGCTGCTTTGCGGATTCGGCTTGTTAATGGTGTACAGCGCCAGTGATGTGATGGGGTCTCAGCGGTACGGAGATCCATCCTATTTCTTCCACAAACAAAGTACCTCTTTACTGATCGGATTATGCTTATTTCTATTTGCCGCCTGTCTGCCGTATAAGCGGTATGCGCGGCTTGTACCGCTGTTTGTGGTCGGTTCGCTGGTATTGCTGCTGCTGGTATTGATACCGGGAATCGGGCTGGAGCGGAATTTTTCCCGCAGGTGGCTGGGAGCGGGCCCGCTTGTCGTACAGCCGTCTGAATTGGCGAAGATCGCCATGATTTTGTATTTCGCTTCGATTTATACGAAAAAGCAGCCGTACATTCATCAATTTGTGAAAGGGGTTCTGCCGCCTTTAGTGATTTTGGGGACCGCTTTTCTGCTGACATTGGCGGAGCCTGATTTAGGGACGGCTTCCTTAATCCTGGCGGCATGCGGGTCGATTTTATTATGTGCCGGCTTGAAAAAGCGCCATCTGTTCGTGCTCGGCGCGACGGCGGTGTCCGGGGTTGTTTATCTCGCATTTTCCGCTTCCTATCGTGTGAAGCGCCTCGTTTCCTTTACCAATCCGTTTGGTGATGCGAACGGGGACGGCTATCAGCTGATTCAATCCTATTTTGCTATTTCCGGAGGCGGGTTTTTCGGAAGAGGGCTTGGAAACAGTGTTGAAAAAATGAACTATCTGCCTGAGGCGCATACCGATTTCATTATGGCCGTGATCAGCGAAGAGCTGGGGATATTCGGTGTTCTGATCGTTTTGGGATTATATTTTGCGTTAATGCTTCTCGGCGTAAAAACGGCCGTGCGGGCTGATGACCCGTTCGGGAAGCTTCTTGCCATCGGAATTACGTTTCAATTAATGTTTCAGGTTGTATTGAATTTGGGAGCGATGAGCGGACTCCTCCCGGTTACGGGTGTGCCGCTTCCGTTTATCAGCTACGGCGGTTCTTCATTGATTATGACGCTGTTTTTGTGCGGCATACTGGTCAATATCAGTACATATGCGAAAAAACAACCCGTACGGCATAAGCGGCCTGTCCCGCATGAAAAAAAGGCTTCTTCTTTTTAATGAAGCCTGAAAAAAACGCCCGGGACATGCTGTCTCCGGGCGTTCTGTCTGTTTATAAAGCTCCTGGTCCTTCTTCTCCGGTGCGGATATTAATCGTGTTTCCGATTTCATAGACGAATATTTTGCCGTCTCCGGGCTCTCCCGTTTTCAGCACTTTTTTCGCCGTTTCCACGACTTGATCAACGGGGACCTTGCTGACAACGATTTCCACTTTCAGCCGTTCATACACATTGCTTTCAATTTTGACTCCGCGGTACAGTTCGGTGTGGGCTTTTTGAAGGCCGCAGCCGTGTACGTTGGAGAAGGTCAGCGATGTGACTCCGATTTTACCGAGTTCCTGTTTCAATGTTTCAAACTTAGCCGGACGCGTAACGATTTCTACCTTGAACATTTGACCGCTCATCTAAGCCACTCCTCACTTTATAAGTCCTGATATGCTTTTTCCCCGTGCATCGTTAAATCAAGCCCAAGTGACTCTTCTTCTTCACTGGCGCGAAGGGGAATGAACAGACCTACAATTTTAATGATAACGAAAGTGACAATAAATACAAATACATAGGT
The DNA here is from genome assembly GCF_026420705.1 of Bacillus sp. NEAU-CP5. Taxonomy (NCBI): domain Bacteria; kingdom Bacillati; phylum Bacillota; class Bacilli; order Caryophanales; family Bacillaceae; genus Bacillus; species Bacillus sp. NEAU-CP5. The sequence goes on from NZ_JAPMOV010000004.1 coordinate 453,156, forward strand.
TGCCGCAATGGCCGCAATCTGCTTCCAGAGCAGTCCCGGATCGCCGTAAAACAGCCCGTTTGCCCCGCCGTCATTGACGGAAGTGGTGGCGAATAAACCGGTCGCAATGCCGCCCCATGTCCCGCCGATCCCATGCAGGCCGAAAGCGTCAAGCGCATCATCATAACCGAAAGTCTTTTTGAGCCAATACACGCCCCAGAAGCAGACAAGCCCGCCGATGAAACCAATTACGATGGAAGAGAATGGCGTAACGAAACCGGCAGCCGGCGTAATGGCGACAAGCCCGGCGATAGCGCCTGATACAGCGCCCAGCATGGTCGGTTTCTTGTTCAGCATCCATTCGATTAAAATCCAGCCGATAATTCCGGCCGCAGCCGCGGTGTTTGTGTTAATGAAAGCAAACATCGCGATACTGTCAAGCGTGAGGGCGCTGCCGACATTGAAGCCGAACCATCCGAACCAAATGAGCGCCCCGCCCAAGAACGTGTAAATTAAGTTGTGAGGGGAAGCCGCCGTGCCGTCCTTGCGTTTCCCGAGCACAATCGCCAGCACGAGCCCGGCGACTCCGGAAGAAATGTGGACGACGTTTCCGCCTGCGAAGTCAAGAGCGCCCATTTGGCCGATCCAGCCGCCGCCCCATACCCAGTGCGCAACGGGGGTATATACGAGGGAAGCCCACAAAAAGGAAAATACAAGAAAAGCACTGAATCTCATGCGTTCAGCAAATGCTCCGGAAATAATGGCCGTTGTCAGTACGGCAAACGTCATTTGGAACATCATGAACAAGGAATGCGGGATCGTATCACTGTAACTTCCGGGTTCAAAGCCGACCCCCTTCAGCCCCGCCCATTCAATCCCGCCAAGCCATGTATTCCCGGGGGCAAAAGCAAGTGAATATCCGTACAAAACCCAAACGACGGATACGATGGCGAGAGAAGAAAAACTATGCATCGCCGTGCTGAGCACGTTTTTGCTTTTTACCATTCCGCCGTAAAACAAAGCCAGCCCGGGGGTCATCAGCCACACGAGTAAAGCGCAAAAGAACATAAATACTGTATCGCCCATCTGCATGTTGTATTCCTCCGTCTCATTCAGAATGTAATTGTGATTAATTCATTATTATAGAGAAAAAAGAACGATAAAACATTTTCGTGTAAGGTTATCTGACATGGTTTTTTGCGTTCATAATACTGTTTTTTCAAATGGGTGCCGTGCGACTTTATATCCATAAAAAGAGCGCCGGAGCACGGCGGAAGAAATCCTGTCCGGGAAAGAGTAAAATAAACGGGGTGAGAAACACTAACTGCATCAGGAGGAATCATTATGACAACATCATTAAATCTGCAATTTGAAAAAACGGCTTTGGTCATTATTGATTTACAAAAAGGCATTGTGCCGATGGATAAAAGCGGTACCGTTGTGCCGAACGCGAAAAAATTAATTGATGTGTTCCGGGAAAAAGGCGGATTTATCAGCTTTGTGAACGTGGATTTTCATGACGGAGCGGATGCGCTGAAGCCGCTGACGGATGAAGAGGCGGCGGGGCATTCGGCTCCGCCGGCGGATTGGGCTGAATTTGTGCCTGAAATCGGAGTGAAAGAAAACGATTATACGGTAACAAAACGGCAGTGGGGCGCGTTTTTCGGCACGGACCTGGACCTTCAGCTCAGAAGACGGGGAATCGACACAATTGTGTTATGCGGGATTGCGACAAACATCGGTGTGGAAAGCACGGCGCGAGAAGCTTTTCAGCTCGGGTATCAGCAAGTTTTCGTAACTGACGCGATGGCGACATTCAGCGATGAACAGCACGAAGCGACACTCAAGTTTATCTTCCCGAAAATCGGCAGAAGCCGGACGACGGAAGAATTTATCGCACAGACAAAATGACAATCTCCAAAAAAAGCCGCGTCCTGTTTTTGACGGCCGTGGCTTCGGGGACGATGCTGAACCCATTGAACTCGTCGATGATTTCTCTTGCGCTTCACAGTATTCAGCATGAATTTCACCTGTCGTTTACAACGGTGTCCTGGCTGATATCGTCCTTTTATCTGGCCAGCGCGGTGGCGCAGCCTGTTACCGGGAAGCTCGGTGATATGCTCGGCAGGAAGAAGCTGTTTTTGATCGGGCTTCTGCTTGTTGCCGTCTCGGCGGTCGGCGCGCCGTTTGCGCCGACTTTTATGACTTTGCTGATCATGCGGCTTTTTCAATCGATCGGAAGCAGCGCGATATATCCGTCCGGCGTCGGATTGATCCGTTCAAATATACAGGAGAAGCAGGCTTCGGCGCTGGCCGTCCTGTCAATCTTTGCATCAGCCATGACGGCGCTCGGTCCGACTCTCGGTGGTTTTCTGATCGTTTGGGGAGGGTGGCCGGCGATCTTTTTCGTCAATCTGCCGTTTATCATTCTCAGCTTTTTTCTCGGAATGTATATGTTTCCGAAAGATGAAAAACGCGAGATCGGCGGCTTGAAAGGCGTGCTTCGCCAGCTTGATACGATCGGGATACTCCTGTTTGCCGGAGCGATTATCCTTCTCCTGTCGTTTTTATTGTCCTTCAGTACGAAGCCTCACTATACAGAAGGCGTATTCGGGCTTTTGTTTGTCGGGCTCTTTATCTGGCGCGAGCTGAAAACAGAGAAGCCGTTTATTGATGTCAGGCTGTTTAAAACGCATCGGAAACTATCGTCGGTGTATATTCAATTTATTTTGCTGAATATATTCTTTTACTGCATCTTTTTCGGGCTTCCGAGCTATTTTCAGGATGAAATGCATTTGTCCGTTCAGACAAGCGGATTGATTATGCTGTTTATGTCGGGCATGAGTATTCTGGTGTCGCCCCTGACCGGAAAATGGATAGATAAGAAAGGGCTTCTTCAGCCGATTGTTGCCGGAACCTGCCTGACCGCGATCGGGGCGGTGCTGTTAACGTTTTTCTTTCTTCAGGCGCCTATGATAGGAAAAGGGCTGATCCTGTCCGTGCTGGGTGTCGGCTACGGCTTCGGAAATGTCACGTTTCAGGCGGCCATGCTGAAAACGAGCCCTGCCGACATGGTCGGAACAACGTCCGGCCTGTTTCAGACCTGCCGGTATCTCGGTTCGATTTTGTCTTCTGTCATTTTGGGCATTCTTTTCGGAAAAGAAATTACCGCCGGCCATTTTCATATGCTCGGCACGATTCTTATCGTTGTCGGCGCCGTAAGCCTTTTGATGGCGTTCCGGTTTTCGGTTCTCCTCAAAAAAGCCTCTTAACAGGCGCAAAAAAAGAGACGGGCTCTCCCCGTCTCTTTTTTTGTGTAATGTGCTCAAAAATCAAAACGATTATTGTCGACAGCGACCAATGTTATTTGCGGAATTTTCAGTTATATTTTTTCACATGTGATGTAAGGAAAACGTACATGCGGGAGGGAGAAAATGAAAAAAACAACGAGTGATCGGCTGAGCAACAAAGATTTACTGCCTTTAGAAGACGGCGAACGGACATGGAAAGCGGTGAATTTTGCATCCATCTGGATGGGCTGCATTCATAATATCCCGACCTATGCGACTGTGGGCGGGCTCATTGCGATCGGTCTTTCTCCGTGGCAGGTGCTTGCCATTATCGTGACGGCGTCACTCATTTTGTTCGCCGCTTTGGCCTTGAACGGCCATGCCGGAACGAAATACGGCCTGCCTTTTCCGGTCATTATCAGGGCTTCTTACGGAATATACGGCGCTAACATTCCGGCGCTTCTCAGGGCGTTTACAGCCATCATGTGGCTCGGAATTCAAACATTTGCCGGAAGCACGGCTTTACACATTCTGCTTTTGAACATATGGCCGGGCTGGGGGAGTCTCGGAGGAGATTGGAATATATTCGGGCTTCATCTGCCGGGCTTTCTGTCGTTCATTTTCTTTTGGGGCATTCATCTGCTTGTGCTGCGGCACGGCATGGAATCAATCAAAAAATTTGAAGTGTGGGCGGGCCCGCTTGTTTATCTCGTCTTCGGCGGCATGGTCTGGTGGGCGATAGATATTGCCGGCGGGCTCGGACCGATTTACTCACAGCCTGGAAAGTTCCATACCTTTTCTGAAACGTTTTGGCCGTTTGCGGCAGGGGTGACAGGCATTATCGGGATATGGGCGACATTGATTCTGAATATTCCTGACTTCACCCGGTTCGCCGCGTCGCAAAAAGAACAGATTCGCGGCCAGTTTTACGGCCTGCCGGGAACGTTTGCGCTGTTTGCGTTTGCGAGCATTACAGTGACATCCGGATCACAGGTAGCATTCGGAGAACCGATTTGGGATGTGGTGGAGATTTTGGCCCGGTTTGATAATCCTTTTGTTATCGCTCTTTCGGTCATCACGCTTTGCATCGCCGCCGTCTCGGTTAACGTGGCGGCAAACATCGTGTCACCGGCCTATGACTTGGCGAATGTCCTGCCGAAGTATATTACATTCAGAAGGGGAGGATATTTGACCGCTGTTCTGGCCCTGTTCACAATACCGTGGAAGCTGATGGAGAGCGCCACGAATGTTTATGCGTTTCTCGGGCTCATCGGCGGGATGCTTGGACCGGTGGCCGGGGTGATGATGGCTGATTATTTTATCATCAGAAAAAGGCAGCTCTCAGTTGAAGACCTTTATTCGGAAACCGGACAGTATACTTATTACAAAGGCTATAATTACCGGGCCTTTGCCGCGACTTTTCTCGGCGCGTTTATTTCTTTAATCGGGATGTACGTCCCGGCGTTCGCCGGCATCTATGATATCTCCTGGTTTGCGGGTGTCATTTTGTCATGTCTCGGTTATACGGCGCTTATGTATATTCATCCTCCTTATGTAAAAGCGGCGGGACGAATCGCGCGGGAAAGAGCGGCCGAATAAAAAAAGCCGGGGCTGCCCCCGGCTTTTTGTCATATCAGTCTGCGATTGAAACGTTTCCGTCCGCTTCAAGCGGCGTTCTTTTTTTCTGGCTCCAGCCATACAGGAGTAAAGCAATCAGGACGAACAGCCCCGCGGCCAGATAAATCGAATGGAATCCGGCCGAAGCGACGAAGAGGCCGAATACATAGGACCCGCCGGCAATCCCGCTGTCAAAGAAAGTGAAGAAGGTAGCCGTCGCAAAGCCTGAACGGTGTCCGGGCGAGTTCTGAATCGCCAGCGTCTGCATACACGGTACGATAGAGCCGTATCCGAGACCGATTACGGCACCAGACAAGAGAAGCATGAGGGCGCTGTTTGTCATCGCCAGCATGCAAAGCCCCGCGGAGAACACGATAATCGACGGATAGATGACGATTCCCGGTCCCACTCTGTCAAACAGCTTTCCTGTGAAAGGGCGGGCGGCCATCATCGTTACGGCGAAACAGACGAAGAAATAGCCGCTGACATCCAACAGGTGGATCGTCTTTGCATAAACGGATAAATATGAAGTCACACTTGAATAACAGAAAGAAATGGACAACCCGACAATCGCGATTTTAAGCGCGCCTTTTTCAAACATGTCGGAGAAAGAAAAACGGAAGACGGTCGTTCCGCTGTTGTTTTGATCCGGCACACGAATCATAAAAGCAATCAGCAAGCCTAAAGAAACAAATACGGCAAAAATCGTAAAGAAAACCGGGAACGAAATGACCTTCACAAGGCTCAGCCCGAGAAACGGACCGATCGCCATGGCAAGGTTCATAGACATCGCAAAATAACCGAGCCCCTCGCCGCGCCGCTTGGCGGGAATAATGTCAGCGGCAATTGCGCCCGTAACCGTCGTTAAAATGCTGAACCAGATGCCTTGGAAAAAACGCAGTCCGAGCAGCAGATAGAAATTGTGTATCGGCAAATACAGATAAGAAGACAGGGCGAACAGCGCCAAGGATACAATCGTCATTCTTTTCTTGCCGAACCGTTCAATAATCGCCCCTGAAAAAGGACGGGTGATAATAGCAGATAACAGGAAAAGGCTGATCAAAAGCCCTCCTTGCGATTCACTGCCGCCAAGCTCCTGAATCATATAGATAGGCAGCACGGCCAAAAATGTATAAAAGAACACAAAGACAAATAAATTCACGAGTACGACCATAATAAAATCTTTGGTCCAGATCGAGTCAGATTTACTCAAAAGTACAGCACTTCCCTTTTTATTATTTCGTTAAAAACACATTCAGAAACTCAGAAAAAGCTTCCTTATCTCCATCCTGGAAATCCGCAAGCATGTCTTCCTCGAACTTCAGCATCTCTTGATTGATGCTGTCGTATTTCAATTCAGCTTCCTTCGTCAGGACGACGAGCTTTTCCCGCTTGTCTTCTCCCTGTTCCCGCTGAATCCAGCCGTTTTCTTCAAGGCGTTTGATCGTTCTGGTAACGGTCGGCGCCTCAACGTTCAGATAGGACCAGATTTCTTTTTGGGTCATCGGTCCGATCGTTTTTAAGCAATATAGGATTGACCATTGAGAGGAGTACAGGCCGAATGGTTCCAGCCGTTCATTGGCTTTCTTCGTAATCAGGCGGGCGCATTGATTGATTTGATGAATGAGGCGTCTGTTGACGTGGATCATTTCCGTTCTCCTTTTCAAAAAACTTACCTAAGTAACTAATTGTGCTGTTTCATTCTACAGCAGGATCGCGCGGATGTAAACCCCCCGTTCAAAAAGCAGAAAATTATGACCCGCCCCTTGTCCTTATTGAGTTTTTAGCATATTCCCAATTCATTGCTAATACACTGTTACAAACCTATCAAAGAGAGTGTTTGAGGTGAGGGATCGTGGGCATATTTCTAAAACCTTCTTATATAATCGGACAACGAAGAAGCTGCATCATCAGTGAATCTGTTACAGAATACGGATCTCATTTCACACTTCTCACATCCAACTGGGGAGGTCGAGTGGTGTGCACGATTACATCAAAGAGCGAACAATCAAGATTGGTAAGTATATCGTGGAGACGAAAAAAACCGTTCGTGTCATTGCGAAAGAGTTTGGTGTTTCCAAAAGTACCGTACACAAAGATCTGACAGAGCGCCTGCCTGAAATTAATCCTGACTTGGCGAATGAAGTAAAAGAAATACTCGATTATCATAAATCCATCAGACATTTAAGAGGGGGAGAGGCGACGAAATTAAAGTACAAGAAGGATGAAATTCTTGAAGGGGAGCCCGTTCAGCAGCCGTAGCGCCTGACGTCTGCCGGGTCCTTTTTTCTCCTCCCGGGCGGTTTCGCGAATATCCGCAAAATTTTGTCAAGAACTTATATCGTTCAGCAGCTTTTTTTTGATAAATTATGATAATATATATAATTAGGGCACAATGTGGATATTTTACTGTGAAACAGATATCAAGGAGGATATAAATAGATGTTTGCAAGGGATATTGGAATTGACCTCGGTACTGCAAATGTACTGATCCATGTAAAAGGAAAAGGAATTGTTCTGAATGAGCCTTCCGTTGTGGCACTTGATAAAAACAGCGGCAAAGTGCTGGCTGTCGGTGAAGAAGCCAGACGAATGGTTGGACGTACACCTGGGAATATTGTTGCGATCCGTCCGCTGAAAGACGGCGTAATCGCAGACTTCGAAGTAACAGAAGCCATGCTGAAACATTTCATTAATAAGCTGAATGTAAAAGGACTTTTCTCAAAACCGCGCATGCTGATCTGCTGCCCGACGAATATTACATCCGTTGAGCAAAAAGCGATTAAAGAAGCAGCTGAAAAAAGCGGCGGAAAGCATGTGTACCTTGAAGAAGAACCAAAAGTTGCCGCTATCGGCGCGGGTATGGAAATCTTCCAGCCGAGCGGTAACATGGTTGTTGACATCGGAGGCGGTACGACAGATATCGCAGTTATTTCTATGGGCGATATTGTCACCTCCTCTTCTATTAAGATGGCTGGGGACAAGTTTGACATGGAAATCTTAAATTATATCAAACGCGAGTATAAGCTGCTGATCGGTGAACGTACCGCTGAAGATATTAAGGTGAAGGTCGCAACGGTTTTCCCAGACGCACGTCATGAAGAAATCACCATCCGCGGCCGTGACATGGTTTCCGGTTTGCCGAGAACGATTACAGTAAACAGCAAAGAAGTAGAAGAAGCCCTTCGTGAATCAGTTGCCGTCATTGTGCAGGCCGCCAAGCAGGTTCTTGAAAGAACACCGCCTGAATTGTCCGCTGACATCATCGACCGCGGCGTTATCATTACCGGCGGGGGAGCGCTGTTAAACGGGCTTGACCAGCTTCTTGCCGAAGAGCTGAGGGTGCCTGTTCTTGTCGCTGAGAACCCGATGGATTGTGTTGCGGTCGGAACCGGCGTCATGCTGGATAACATGGACAAGCTTCCAAAACGCAAACTGAGCTGATGATAAAACCTCATTCTGAAAAAGAATGGGGTTTTTTTCTGTCAAACCCTTCACGAACGGGAATGTAAATCCGATAATAAGAAAAAATGCTGATTTTCATTATAGAACAAATGTTCCGGTGAGGCAACTGGAAATAATGCTATTTCAGAGGTGGAAGACTTGTTAAAAGGATTATATACCGCAACGTCCGCAATGATTACACAGCAGAGAAGAACGGAAATGCTGTCAAATAACATCGCAAACGCGAATACATCAGGGTACAAAGAGGATCAAGGTTCAATCCGCGCCTTTCCTGAGATGCTTCTGAGCCGAATAGAAGGCGATAAAAAAACGAAAATCGGTTCCGTCAACACAGGCGTATACATGCAGGAGCTGAAACCGTTGTTTACGCAGGGAAGCCTGAAAACGACCGATCAGCCGACGGATATCGCACTGATGGAGAATCAGGTTCCCAAGAATGCCGAAACGAATGAAAACGCCGAGCTGTTTTATCCCGTGCAGACCGCGGGCGGCGTCCGCTATTCAAAAAGCAGCACTTTCTCATTAAATGAAAACAATCAGCTTACGATAAACGGAAACCTTGTGTTATCAACAAACGGACAGCCGATTACAGTCGACAATGAAAAATTCACCGTATCAGAAAACGGAACGGTCACGACAAACGGCCGGCCGGCGGGGCAGATTGACATCAGAATGGAAGAAGACGTGCGCAATCTGAAACGGGACGGCAATGACCTATACAGCACGGCCGACGGCTCTGAACTGCCGAGCGCGGCGGCGAATCCCCAAGTCTCGTATTCATTAAAGCAAGGCGTCTCGGAGCTTTCGAACGTGGACGTGACGAGCACGTATACAGAAATGACGGAAGCATACAGATCATTTGAAGCCAATCAAAAAGTCATTCAGGCTTACGATAAAAGCATGGATAAAGCCGCAAATGAAATCGGCAAAGTGTAACAAAATGGGGGACATTCAATTATGATGCTCAGATCAATGCTGACGGCTTCAACAGCCTTAAATCAGCTTCAGCAGCAGATGGATACAGTCAGCAGCAACCTTTCAAACAGTGATACGACAGGCTATAAAGCGAGGGACTCCCGCTTTTCCGAGCTGATCAGACAGCAGTATGACCATATAGATGACAAAAAGGAAAATTCGCCGAACATGCGGAAAACGCCGCCCGGCCTGCGTCTCGGCGCCGGAACGGTCATGACTCCGCAGCTGGACTCAGGGCAGGGAAGCATCAAAAAAACCGACCGTGACCTTGATATCGCGTTCACATCACCTTATCAATATCTTCAGGCAGAAGCGGACGGACGGCGGGTGTATACAAGGGACGGCTCACTTTCCCTCAAGCCGGCCGGCGGAAATGACCGGCTGCTTCAGCTGATGACAGCGGGAGGCAATCCCATTCTCGATGAGAACGGTCAGCCCATACAAATTGACAGTTCGCTGACTCAGCTGAAAATCAGCAAAACCGGAACGCTGACTGCTTCAGACCAGGCGGGAACCCGTTCGCAGACGTTTAATCTCGGCATCGTCAATGTCAATAATCCTCAGGCGCTTCATGCGGAAGGGGATAATCTGTTTTCCGTAAACGGCGCGGGGGCTTCAGCGATTGAAGAGCTTACCGGCGCAAACCGGCAGGCAATCGGCATGGAGCAGGGCGCGCTTGAAGGTTCAAATGTCGATATGTCAAAAGAAATGACCGACTTAATCGTGTCTCAGCGTTCCTATCAGCTGAACAGCCGCACGATTACATTGGGAGACCAAATGCTGGGCTTAATCAACTCAGTCAGATAAAAGAAGGGGCGTTTTGATCAGCCGCGCATGATAAAAAATGCGGCTTTCTCAAAATCGCCCTTTTTTTTGTAGTAATCAGTAATATCCTGAAGCAACACTTCCAAATCCACCCACGCTTCAATTTTCTGCAGCTCCAGCACAAGCTTCTGCAATCGGTCGTACGGGTCCTCCTGAGCGGTGTACAATATGTTGAGCGCGGTCAGCTTCAATTTCATAATCTTGTTCTGCACTTTTTCAGATATGTATAAACCTTTCTGCAGCACGGTTTGTCCTTCGGCGTCAGATCCGGTTTTAAAAAGTGCTCTGACCGCTTCGTACACACAATGAAGGTAGGAAACGGGAGACTCTTTCTCGAAACGCTGATTGCCCAATACCTTTTTGTAAAAAGGGAGGGCCTCTTTATCTTTTTTCTGGGCGGTCTTTAAAAAACCAAAATTATAATAGGCGTGGCACAGCAGGTTATTGTCATTGATCCGGTCCGTTATCTTTATGGATTCATTAAAGAGCTGTTCTGCGTCGTCATAGCGTGCCTCGTCTATATAATTCACGGCGAGAAGCAGCCGGCAGCTGAGCGTTTTTTTGATGTAGCCGGCTTCATCTTGATAGATTTCCAGCGCTTTATTGACATATTGAATGGAGAGCGCAGGCGACTTCATCATGTAATATGCACCCGCTGTTTTATAATAAAATTCAGCGGCTTCGAAACGGTCCTGAATGGCCGGCAGGTACTGTTCAGCTTCTTTAAAGCGGCAGACAGCACGGTTCGGAGCGCCATTCACCATATGGAATAATCCTTTGAAAAAATAGAAATAATAAGTTAATTCATGATCCATCTCATCTTTGCGCCGCTTCAGCTCGCAGAACAGCTTATTCAGACCGTCTTTTTTCTCAAACAGCAGCTGAAACCGTGCGAAAAACAGCTGATATCTGAGTTTGAGCTTTGCATTCTTTTGTAATTTGGGGAGATGCTGATTGATTTGTTCGTGAAGGGAACGGGCTAGATCGAATTGGCGTTTTCCCATGGCGTCATACCACTCATTCAGCATCACCAGCGTACGTTTTTCAGTAAACTTAGCAATCATCTTCCAACCTCTTTGCATAGGGTAAAAATCTTTATTTATCATAACACATTAATGGACGAGGCTCATTGCCAGCTGGTTACAGTTTACAGCGCGGTTGAAAAAGAAATTGATTCATAATATACTTCCAAATGTACAGATTGGTTGCCACATATGCCTTCTATACATACTATTGTCGATGAAGGAGATGTCAAGAGAATGCTTGATACTCAGCAAATTAAAGAAATTATTCCCCATCGCTATCCGTTTCTTCTGGTAGACAGAATTACGGAAGTCGAAGAAGGAAAACGGGCGGCGGGATATAAAAATGTGACGGCGAATGAAGATTTTTTCAACGGCCATTTTCCTGAATACCCTGTTATGCCGGGCGTATTAATCGTAGAGGCTTTGGCGCAGGTCGGAGCGGTTGCGATGCTGATTAAAGAAGAAAACCGGGGCAGACTCGCATTTTTTGCGGGGATTGATAACTGCCGTTTCAAAAAGCAGGTAAAACCGGGTGACAAGCTGGAGCTTGAGGTTGATATTACCCGCGCGCGCGGTACGATCGGACGCGGCAAAGGCGTTGCCAAAGTTGACGGCGAGCTCGTGTGTGAAGCTGAATTAACCTTTGCGCTCGGAGAATAAAAACAAACAAATGGGCTTATAAAAAAGCCCATTTTGTATAGAAAGAGGTGAATGTAATGTGGTCAGAATTTAAAAGCTTTGCGATGCGGGGCAATATCATGGATCTGGCTATCGGTGTCGTCATCGGCGGCGCTTTCGGCAAAATCGTGACGTCGCTCGTTGAAGACATCATCATGCCGCTGGTCGGCCTGCTTCTTGGCGGTCTTGACTTTTCAGGGCTGGCCGTGACATTCGGCGATGCTCATATCAAGTACGGAAGCTTCATTCAAACGATTGTGAACTTCTTCATTATTTCATTTTCTATTTTTATCGTGATCCGCACAATAGGCAAGCTGAGACGTAAAAAAGAAGCAGAAGAAGAGGCTGAAGAAGCCGAGGAAACAGATCAGCAGACAGAACTGCTGACTGAAATCAGAGATCTGCTGAAACAGCGGGCTCCTCACAATGATTAGGGCACAAAAAAAGGCTGGATGATTAACGTCCGGCCTTTTTCTTGATTATAATTTTTGTTTAAACGCTTCAATCAGCCGGCTGCCCGAGTAGCCTTCTTTCACGAGCGACTCCAGAATGCTTTCTGATCCAGGGTGGTTTCTTGACACCATTTGACCGTAAATTAAAACTTGTATACTTCTTTCCAACTGGACAATATTTTTGATGCTTCCCGTCAGCTGGGCGGGGCGGTTGCTTTTTTTCGTAATCGTTACAAACACCTTCGCTTCTTTCTGGCTTTTCATCAGCATGTCAAAAAAAGACAAGTGTTCGGCCGGGACCAGTGCTTCAATTAACCAATGATTTTCTCCGTCCTCTTTATTGATAATCAATCCGTCTAAAAGGGGAAACTGTTCAATCGGCTGATCGTCTTTATCTAAACGTTCCACATTCAGATCAACCAGTTTAAAGGTTTTCATCTCTTATTTTCACCCCTGTTGTCCATGTTTTTCGTTCATTTATTATAACACATATCATTTTTCCCGGGAAAATGCTGTAAGACATGCTTCATCATTTTTGTAGGCGGTCAACATTTAATCATTTCTATTTTTTCATTATAATGTAAAAGAATATGGTCATGGAGAGATGCTTATGAATCAATTGCGCCTGAAGGAAATCTATATAGAAGACGGTTCAAGGCGAAAAGACGATCATTCCTACTTGGTATGCAAAAAGGAAGATTGTGAGGTGCATCTTAACAGAAGGGGAAATGTCGTCTTTTTATATGAAACAAAAGACCGCATGGAACAGTATAAAATTCAGCTTTCATTGACTGATAAAAAGCTGAGTTTTTACTGGTTCGCATGGGACGGCGGAAAGTTTGTCCGCATGTTTGAGAAAGACTGGCTTAAAACGAAACTTTTCTCGCGGCTGCTCAAAAATACATATTACATAAGCGGTCAAAAACAAAAGTTTTTTTTATCAGAAAGAAAAACGAAAACATAAGAGCAGCCTGAACGAATAACGGCTTTATCCGCTTTTTGCTTTCACGAGCCCTTGTACTACAATGAAGCCAGCCTCGAAAAAGAGAGGAGGAGACGGCTTGTTTAACCACGTTATGCTTGTCGGCCGGCTGACGAAAGACCCGGAGCTCCGTTTTACATCAGCGGGCATTCCCGTCGCTCATATTACGTTGGCGGTAAACCGCAATTTTAAAAGCGCGTCGGGTGAAACCGGAACCGACTTCGTCAACTGCACCATCTGGAGGAAAAACGCTGAAAACACGGCATTGTACTGCCAAAAAGGGTCAATGGTCGGTGTAAGCGGCAGAATCCAGACGAGAAGCTATGAAAAGACAGACGGCGTAAAAGTTTATGTGACCGAGGTCATGGCTGATACCGTTCGGTTTATGGATCAAAAACAGAAAGAGCCGCTGGCTGAATAGCATTCTTTTTTCCTCGATTTCCCGCCTTTCAGCGGGCCCCGCAATACCTCCTTCCCACTCGCCAGTCGAAAGACTGGTTTTTTTGTGCGGGAGCTGAAAAATGGTTAAAAAGAAGTGATTTCGCTTATGAATACTTAAAAACATTGAATATATTGAGATAAAAACTTATAATTACTTACAGATAAGTGACGAAAAAGGGAATGAGGACGTGTATCAAGAAGAAAGACTGATTGCGATAATGGAATATTTGAAACAGCATCGGCGGATTACCGCTGAACAGATATGTTCGCTGCTTCATATTTCAAGAGATACCGCAAGAAGGGACCTTGTAAAGCTGAAAGAGCGCGGGGCCATTATCAGAACACGGGGCGGCGCGATTCTGCCGTCGGTGAATCAGGAAGTTCCTGGCTATTCGGGCCGGCTGAAAACTGTTTCTGAAGAGAAAAACAAAATCGGCAAGCTGGCCGCATCCCTGATCCATAAAGGAGACCGGATCATTCTGGACACCTCGACAACCGTGCAGGCCTGCGCGGAGCATTTAAATGTCACCGGCTGCACTGTTATTACAAATTCGATCAATCAGGCCGATATCCTTTCCGCAAAAGAGGGAATTGATATTCACCTGCTCGGCGGAAAGCTCCAGAAGGAACACCGGTTTTTATACGGGGCTTCCGTCGTAGAAAAACTGGGGGATTATCATGCCGATAAGGTGCTGATCGGCGTTGTCGGCATCTCGGAAAACGGCCTGACGATACCTCACGAAGAAGACGGCATGGTAAAGCGTAAAATGATCCGACAGGCGGAACAGGTGATTGCGCTGAGCGATCACTCCAAGCTTGGCCGTACGAGTTTTTATCAGTATGCAGACCTGCACGAGGTTGACCTGCTGATTACCGATCGGCTGCCTGATCAGGATTTTTGCGATCTGCTCGACCGGCACGGCGTAGAATTGCTTGTAACTGAATCTGAAGAAGAGGATGAGGACATGTGAAACTGATTGCCATAGATCTGGACGGCACACTGCTGAACAGCAGTCATCAAGTAAGCGATGAAAATGAGCGGGCTTTAAGGGAAGCCCGGCAAGCGGGAATTGAAATCGTGGTTTCCACGGGACGCGCGCATTTTGATGTGCACTCCATCTTCGAACCGCTCGGTATAAAAACATGGATTATCAGCGCAAACGGAGCCGCCATTCATGCTCCTGACGGCAGCCTGTACCACTGTGAGGCGATTGAAGAAACAAGAGCCCGCGGCATTTTGTCATGGCTTGAAGAGAATCAATATTACTATGAGGTGTTTACAAACAAAGCCATCTATACGCCTGAAACCGGCAGGCAGCTGCTCGATATCGAAATGGACCGGGTGAAAAGCGCCAATCCGGAAACCGATCTTTCCGTTTTGGAACAGGCGGCTTCAGTGCAATACAGTCAATCCGGCTTTGCTTACATTCATTCATACCGTGAGCTCTTTGAGAAAGAAGAGCATCTGGATTTTTATAATATTCTCGGATTTTCGTTTGATGAGCGGAAGCTGAAAGCGGGCTGGGACCGATTCAGCGGTCAGAAAGATCTCACCCTTGTCAGCTCTGCCGACCACAACTTCGAACTGGCGTCTCGAAACGCCTCTAAAGGGCAGGCGCTCAAACGGCTGGCGCAAAAGCTCGGCATTCCGATGGCTGAAACCGCCGCGGTCGGTGACAGCTTAAATGACTATTCAATGCTTAAGGCGGCCGGAAAAGGCATAGCGATGGGGAATGCGAGAGAAGATATTAAAGAGATCGCTGATGCCGTTACATTGACAAATGATCAAAACGGCGTTGCGCATATGATCAGGAATTTACTGTGAAAGGTATGGCGATACTGTTCATGACTGGCGTGACGCATTCATGGCAAATGCGGCGTAACAGTAAGGACGACATAAAAGACCGGCTCTTCTGAGAGAGCCGGTCTTTTTGCGTTTAATGTGATTGCGCTGATGCGCTGAGGGTGAATAATTCTTCAAGCTCAGCGGATGACAGCTCGGTAATCCAATTTTCACTTTGGATAATCTGATCGTTCAGCGTTTGTTTCGTTTCGAGCATGGCATCAATTTTTTCTTCAATCGTTCCCGTCGTAATGAGTTTGTGAACATGGACGAACCGTTCCTGGCCGATTCGGTAGGCGCGGTCGGTCGCCTGGTTTTCCACCGCCGGATTCCACCATCTGTCATAGTGAATGACATGATTGGCAGCCGTCAGGTTCAGGCCGGTTCCGCCCGCTTTCAGTGACAAAATCAGCGTCGGGTATTCTTTCTTCTGGAATCGTTCGACGAGAGAATCGCGTTCCTGCTTGGATAGGCTTCCGTTTAAAAACTGAACCGGTTCTCCGAATGCTTTTTCCAGGAGGCGCTTCATCATGTTGCCCATCTGAATGTATTGGGTGAAAATGAGGCAGCTTTCCCCTTGTCCGCGGATCGCCGCCATTAAATCAAGCAGCTTTTCCAGTTTGACGGATCTCCCGTTTAACAGCTCTGTCTGTTCTTCCTTCAAATAGAGCGCAGGATGGTCGCATATTTGCTTCAAGCGGCCGAGCATGCTCAGAATCAGCGCTTTCCGCTGCATCCCGGTCAGAGAAGCCATATGTTCAAATGTATCTTTGACAAGCTGTTCATAAAGGGATGCCTGTTCGGCTGAGAGCGGGATAAACTCTTTTTGTTCCAGCTTGTCAGGAAGATTAAGCGCCACTTCTTCATCCCGTTTTGTCCGGCGCAGTAAAAACGGCCGGATTAACTGCTGAAGCTGGTTGATTCTTTTTTCGTCACGGTCTTTTTCAATCGGCAGCACATAGCGTTTATGAAAGCCGGTCAGACTGCCGAGATAGCCTTTGTTCATAAAATCAAAGATCGACCAAAGCTCTGTCAGGCGGTTCTCCATCGGTGTTCCGCTCAGCGCGATATGATGGACGCCTTTCAGCTTTCTGATCGCGCGGGACTGCTTCGTATGCGCGTTTTTAATATTTTGCGCTTCATCAAGGCAGATGGTGCTCCATGTCACGGAAGAAAGCTCTTCCTGATCGGCGTGCGACAGGCCGTAAGAAGTAAGAACGACGTCCGCGTCCTGATAGGCCGGGACAAATGCTTCCCCCTTCGGCCGGCGGGGGCCGTAATGAAGCATGGCCTTCAGCTGCGGCGCGAAGGTCTGGAGCTCACGCTGCCAGTTGCCGAGCACCGATGTCGGCGCAATGATTAAGGCAGGCGCTTTTTGCCGGCCGCTTTCCTTCACATGGAGAAAATAAGCGATCATCTGAATCGTCTTTCCCAGTCCCATGTCATCTGCGAGACAGGCGCCGAAGCCGTTTTCCCGTAAAAACAGAAGCCAGTTCATGCCATACATCTGATAAGGGCGGAGCTGGCCCTGAAACGCGGCGCTGACTTCATGCTCCGGCAGATCCCGGGCTTCCGTCAGTTTGCGGATCAGGCTTCTGAGCTGCTTTGATAATTCGATCTTGATCCCGGCAAATGCCGATGAGTCAATGATGTCTGTGTCCTCGGCTCCGTTTTCCCCGTGATCCATCAGTTCGCGCGCCAGCACGTCGGACATGTGGAGGCCCTCAGATTCCGCTTTTTCCATCAGTTTTTTCATTTGTTTAATGAATTGAGGATCAATTTTCACCCATTGGCCGCGGATGTTGACGAGACGTCTGTTGTTTGCGACGAGCTCATTGAATTCATCCTCTGTCAGCTCAATTCCGTTTGTGGCGAATCTCCAGTTGAAATCAAGCAGAGCATTCATGCCGACGAAGGACTCGCCCCGCGGGGAGGATGACACTTTCGCCTTGAGCATCATATTGCTGTCCCGGACAATCTGCCACCATGATGGGAGAAGAATCTCCACACCCATATCGACAAGCGTCTCACTCGCTTCCGATAAGAAGATCCATGCCTCTTCTTCAGAAATCAGCGTCGTTCCTGAATCAAACGAAAGCCAGGGAACCGTTCTGCGGAAGCGGTCCTGTTCGCGCGCGATTTTTCCGCTGTATGCCTGCCACGCTTTTTTCAGTCCCTTCAGTCCGTCGAAAAAGGTGATGGAGCCGGTTTTTTTCTCACGTAAAAACATTTCGATTTTCCAGTCGTCACCGTCAAAATCAGGCTCGTTTAATCGGAGCCCGACGGTAAACGGCGTCACATCGTCATGCCAGCCGATTCCCTCGAGAAAATCATCTTCATCCAAAAAGGAGCCTTTAAACGTATGAACGGCCGGTGAGCGGGTTTCGATCTGCCGCCATTTTTCCAGCAGGTCATCATTGTACTGAATGTAGTCCTGGACCGCGGCTGAGAACCAGTCTGCCGTAAAGCCCTCCAGCAAAAGCTCGCGGTCTTTGAAGCGCAGGACGCCATTTTGCCAAGCCTCATAATCCGGAAGAAAATCGCCGTCGGCAATAAATTCGTATATCGTCGAAGCCGCTTCGATTAATGGTTCCGTTTCCTTTGTCAGCTGCACGGTGCTGAATGAATTGAACGAATTTTTTCCGAGCAGCTCGACGGTCATCCACGGGCTGAGCAGAACGGCCGGAGTGCCGATGAAGCTGACGTCTTCAAGAAACGTTCCGTAAAAGGTGGACTCATGCCATTGGAACAAATGAGTCTTCATCTGACTGAGAGTAAGCGGCTGCTCCTTCTCATCATGGCTTGACAGCGTAAATGTCCAATCTTCCATTTGTTCTACATGAATGAAAATTTCCTTAAGACTCGCCATCAATCAACTTTCCTTTCTGCAATTCTTCTTGAAGGGCGCGCAGCCTCTTGTAACTTGCGCTCAGCCGGCTGATATACCGCTCCCATACCTGCTGTTTTTTTGCCTTTTTATAAAGCGTCCGCAGTTTTTTCAGATGGCGTGCAGCCTCTTTATAGGCGCTGCGGTTTTTTTGATCGATAAAAAAGGCCGCCGCCCGGTGATAGGAGGGGATGAGCGCTTCCGGATCACTGGCGGCAATTTCCTTCAGGATGTCCTTTTCGATTTCCCAGACGGAAAAACCGACGAGGCTGTGAATCTCCACCCACTCCGCGTACCGCCGTTTTTCGTACAGGTACTGGCTGTATTCGGTAAAGGTATAGGGAAGGCAGCCGGAAGCAAACCGTTCAAACAGCTGATCATCCCGTGAGTGCCGCGCATAATCCGCCAATAGCGCAAACAGCTCTCCGATAATGTCGCGCATTTCTTTAAACGGCTTATCAAGCTTCGTATAGTTCACGGCAAGCGGCTCGATCCGGCCATACCATGTTTTCAGCCGTTTCCAGTCTTTTTTCGCGGTGAGTTCACCGAGCCATTGAAAGGTATACGGCAGCGCTTCAGGAGGGAAGCGGGACATATCTTCAAAGACCGCTTCATCATCTTTTTGTAAAAAGGCCAGATGAAGCCGTCCGAACCGCACTTCCGGTGAAAAACGGCGCCCGCTTTCCTGTTCGAGAATCTCCTGTTCACGCGCGACCCATTTCGGACGGTTCAAAAGCGCGCTCCACATTTCACCGAATACCCGGAGGCGTTCGTATTGAAAAAGCTCTTCTTTCACAAGCAGTCTGCGGAGCACCGGAGGCGTCCGGTCTAAAAAAGGATCGAGTGAAAAAGACAAGGCGTACGTTTTCAGTCTGTCAATGGAGGAATAAATTGTATCCATCAGCTGTTCCACGTATGGATTGATGCTGTAATAATCTTTTTCGGCATCCAATCTGCCTGACTCAATCAAAGTGAACATGTGAAGCCAGACGGCAAGCGCCGAATGAATCTGATATAAGCTTTTAAGCTCGGGTTTTTTCGGGGCGTGTTTTTTGAGCGCTGACAGATAGCCGTAATAAAGGCCCTGCATCGTCTGGCTTCCGGCCGGCGTCCGCGCCTCCCACAGCGAGAATTCCGAATCAAAAAAAGCGAGCCAGCTTGACAGCGACTCTTCATTCGGCAGCACTTTTTCCTGAAACTGCCGGCGGACAAGCTCCCTGCTTTCCTCAAGCTTTTCTCTTTCCAGCCAATGTTCGGTAAAGGTACCGACCCGCTCGAATTGGGCATATACGTAAAGAAAAACGGCCAGCACGTGGCGGCAGATCGCCTCAGACGGGCATGCGCAGCCGCTTTTCACCATGAAAAATAAGTTCAGCGTGACCCTTACAGGCACAACATCCTGCACATATGCGGAAATCTCTGTCGGGGTTTGAACCTGTATACGATAGACGGAATCCTGCCGATATAAAATGAGTGCTTTCTTCATCAGCTGAACATTGTCTTCATTGTAAGGAAGAAGTTCTTTAAGCTGTTCAGCCGCTGCGAGCACATCTTCTTTAGCAATCATATCCTGAAGCATGATTATCGCTCCTAACGAGTCACAAAATAAAAAGATTCCAATTCCTCTATTATATCGCAACACATGGCCCGGAAAAAGTTTTTCCTAAAAAAGGACATAAAAACCCGAATGTGTCGAATGATGTATTAGAGATTGCAAAACAGCACCCGACAGCATATAATAATCTTGTTTTCAATTTAATGGAAGCCGAAAGGAAACGAATGATGAAGAAAACGAAGTTAGATCAAGAGGAGTTTCTGAAGATTTTAATGCATGCGCACGACATCGGTGAGCAGTCCTCTGAGATGACCACAAAAGAAATGCTTGAGAATTTGATTTCTTATATTAAAAATGGATATGCAACATAAAATCCCGCAGGCTCTTGGCCGCGGGATTTTTTAATCTTCCTGTAACACCAGTATTTAAAGCGTTTACAAAAATAAAACAGATTGAAGTGATTGTCTATTTTTGTCGAATTTTGTCATTTGAAAAGGTTAGAAATGACAGTTTAAAGCTGTATAATCGTAATTGGAAAAGATCATTGGAGGGAATGGGAATACGCGGAAAGTGATATGGAGGTTATATGGGAGAATCTACAAGCATAAAGGAAATATTCGCAATACTGAGAAAGCGTCTGCTGTTTATACTTATTATTACCGCGGCGGCATCTGCCGCAGGCGGACTCATCAGTTTCTTCGCTCTTACGCCGGTCTATGAAAACTCAACTCAAATTTTGGTCAGTCAATCCAAAAACAATCAAAAAGAAGTCCAATTCAATGACGTTCAAACCAACCTCCAATTAATCAACACGTATAATGTCATCATCAAAAGCCCGGTCATCCTCGATGAGGTGATTAAACAGCTGAATCTGTCCATGACTTCGAAAGAGCTGGAATCGAAAATCACGGTGTCCAGCGAGCAGGATTCACAAGTCGTGACGATCGCCGTGAGGGATACGGATGCTAAGCGGGCGGCCGTTATGGCAAATGCGGTTGCAGCCGTTTTTCAGGACAAGATCACCGCCATCATGAACGTGGATAATGTCAGCATCCTTTCAAAGGCCGAAGCGGCGGACAGCCAGTCACCGGCAGAGCCTAACCGTAAGCTGAACATCGCGATTGCGTTTGCCGCCGGACTTTTGGGCGGAATCGGTCTCGCCTTTTTGCTGGAACATCTGGATAATACGATCAAGTCGGAAGAACAGCTGGAATCGCTGCTCGGCATCCCGGTCCTGGGAACGGTTACTTCAATCAGTACTAAAGACAGCGTTGCCAAAAACTTGAGGATGGCGGAAACCAAACAAGCGGGGGGCGGACATGTTGACGCGTAAAAAAGACAAACTCGGAAAACGAAGCGTGATTGCGATGTCTGAGCCGAAATCCATCAACTCAGAACAATATCGCACGATCCGCACAAACATTGAATTTTCTTCCGTTGATACGGAGGTGAAGTCCCTTTTGATCACATCCGCCGGCCCGGAAGAAGGAAAATCGACAACCGCGGCCAACCTTGCCGTCGTATTTGCACAGCAGGGGAAAAAAGTGCTTTTAATTGATGCGGATCTGCGCAAACCGACGGTTCATTTCACCTTCAAATTGGACAACGGAACCGGATTAACGTCGCTGCTGTTAAAACAGATGCCGTTTCAGAAAGCCGTCCTGCCGGCTGATGAAGCAAACCTGGATATTTTAACGAGCGGGCCGATCCCGCCCAATCCGGCGGAGCTTTTATCGACGGGTGCCATGAAAGATCTTCTGTCAGAAGCCGGCGCAGTTTATGATAAAGTGATTTTGGATACGCCTCCCGTTTTGGCCGTAGCCGATACGAAAATATTAGGCAGTTACACTGACGGGGCTATTATGGTGATCTCGAGCGGGAAAACGGACAAGGAAAAAGCGGCCAAGGCGAAAGAAGCACTCGATTACTGCCCGTGCAAGCTCCTTGGAGCCGTGATGAACGGGAAGAAACAAACGAAACATTCGGACTACGCCTACTACGGACAATAATGTCACAATGGGCGCGGTCCATTCTTTTTAAGGAGGGATTGAAATATGATAGATATCCATTGTCACATCCTTCCTTCCATAGACGACGGCGCGGCGGATGATACAGAAAGTCTGAAGATGGCGAGAGAAGCGGTCAGACAGGGGATTGATACGATCATCGCGACGCCGCATCATGTGAAATACCGCTATGACACGGACCGGCATACGGTCAACGAAGCGGTCAGCCTGTTAAACAAACGTTTGAACAAGGAAGGCATACCGCTGACTGTTCTGCCCGGCCAGGAAATCAGAATAGACGGAGATCTGCTGGCAGGTCTTCAAAGCGGCTCGCTTGTCCCGCTCCATAATACGAAGTATGTGCTGGCGGAATTTCCGGCGGATCATGTCCCGGCCTACGCTGAAAGGCTGTTTTATGAACTGCAGCTGAACGGATATGTCCCCGTCATCGCCCATCCGGAGCGGAACAGAGAAATTCGCGAAAACCCTTCCGTCCTATACAGTCTTGTGAAGAAAGGCGCGGCCGCCCAAGTAACGGCCGGCTGCATTGCCGGAGCATTCGGGCGGAAAGCGAAATCCTTTTCGCTGCAGCTGATTGAAGCGAATTTGATCCACTTTCTCGCATCTGACGCCCATAATCTCGGACCGAGAAATTTTTATTATCAGGAGGCGCTCGGCGTTCTGAAAAAAGAAGGAGGGGCGGAGCTGATTTACATGCTCACGGAAAATGCGGCGCTTCTCGCTGAAAACAAAGCCGTTTATAAGGAACCTCCGCTGCCTGTGGCCCGCCGTAAGCGCTGGGGTCTTTTTTAATCGTCGTCTCCATCCCGTTTAAATGAAGCGTAAGCGGCTGTTTTGCAAGATGATTCTTTTATGCTTATGCTTATTATCAGCGGCCGGCGCCGTTTTTTCCTATCATGACCTCAGGCTCCGGCATTCAGCCGGCGCCGGGATCATATGATAATAACGGTAAGCTGCCCAGCAGCAATTTCTAAACGGTTGGGGGAACACGATGAAAATAACAGTGATCGGAACAGGCTACGTCGGTCTTGTGACAGGAGTGTCTCTTTCAGAAATCGGCCATGACGTAACATGCATAGATATTGACGAACGTAAGGTTGAGCAGATGAGAAAGGGATTGTCCCCTATCTTTGAACCGGGTCTTGAAGATATGATGAAACGAAATATCGGCCGGCATCGGCTGGCATTTGAAACGAGCTACGAAAAAGGGCTTGCGGAAGCGGACGTTATTTTTATAGCGGTCGGAACGCCGCAAAAAGAAGACGGGCACGCAAACCTTACTTATATTGAAAATGTCGCCGAACGGATTGCCGAACATATTTCTAAAGATGCGATCGTTGTGACAAAAAGCACGGTTCCCGTGGGAACGAATGACAGGATCAGAGAAGTTATTCATTCAAGGCTGAAAGCGGACGTGAACATTTCAATCGCCTCGAATCCGGAATTTCTCCGTGAAGGTTCGGCGATTCACGATACCTTTCACGGCGACCGCATCGTGATCGGGGCTGAAGACCGGCAGACGCGGGAAACGCTTGACCGGGTTTTCGCGCCGCTTGCGATTCCGGTATATCATACGGACATCAGAAGCGCTGAGATGATCAAATATGCGTCAAACGCATTTTTAGCGGCAAAAATCAGTTTTATTAATGAAATTTCTCATATATGTGAAAAAGTCGGTGCGGATGTGGAATCAGTCGCACACGGAATGGGATTGGATAAACGGATCGGCAATCAATTCTTAAGAGCCGGCATCGGTTACGGCGGTTCCTGTTTTCCGAAGGATACAAACGCCCTCGTGCAGATCGCAGGACATGTGGAGCATGATTTTGAATTGCTGAAGTCCGTCATTAAGGTCAACAATAACCAGCAGTCCATGCTGGTTGATAAAGTGCTGAACAGGCTCGGCGGTGTGACGGGGAAAACCATCGCGTTATTAGGGCTGTCTTTTAAGCCGAATACAGATGATATGCGGGATGCGCCGTCCATTGTCATTGCGGATCGTCTGGCGGCTCTTGATGCCCGGATGACAGCTTACGATCCGATTGCTTCATTCCGGGCTTCCGGGCTGCTTCCGGCTGCGGTTTCCTATCGGGAGTCCATAGAAGAAGCCGTCAGGGGAGCGGATGCCGTCCTGATTCTGACAGATTGGGAACAAATTAAACATTTTCCGCTTGAAGCGTACAAAGAGCTGATGGAAACCCCGGTTATTTTCGACGGGAGAAACTGCCACTCGCTTGAGGAAGCGGAAAAGGCGGGCGTGGAATATATCTCAATCGGAAGAAGAGCCGTCGTGCCTCAGACTGATTCTGTCACTTGAAAGGCCGGCGGACCGCGCCGGCCTTTTATCATACAATCATTAGAGACGAAGGGGATATTAATCGTGGAAAACACATGGAAATTGCCGAAGCAATGGAATCATCCCGCGGTCTGCTGGAAACGTCAGCACGGCCTTTTATCAAACTGCACGTCAAAAAAGCTGAAACGGGACGGTATGACAGTAAAATTGCCGGAGACCCCTATTTTCCGAAACATGAACCATATCCTGAAGATGAAAGCGGCAGGCCGATGAAGCTTCTCGCTCAAATCAATTTTGCGGATATGCCCGGACTCCCTGATTTTCCGGACACCGGCATTCTTCAGTTTTACATATCGGTCAGTGATGACGTATACGGTTTGAATTTTGACGACGGGTGCGCGCAAACGGGTTTCTGCGTTAAATATTTTGAACATGTGACAGCAGAAGAAGCGGAGCTCATGGATGATTTTTCTTTCGTTCAGGTTGAAGAGGAGTACGATTTTCCGATTCAATCCGAAGCGCTGATCACCCCTGAGCTGTCTGCTGAATGGGTGCTCCCGTCTGATTTTCAATTCAGGCAGTATGCCGGGATGGATGCCTTTGACTATTTCGAGCAGTTTGACGATGAGGTGTATGACGAATATACGGCGAACGCATTCGGCCATAAAATCGGCGGCTATGCGTCCTTCACCCAGGAAGATCCGCGGTCTTACTCCCATCAAAACCATACGATTCTGCTTTTGCAAATTGATTCAGATGATGACATTGATTCGATGTGGGGAGATGTGGGAATCGCCAATTTCTTTATCAGACCGGAAGATTTGAAGAAAAAAGATTTCTCGAACGTTTTGTACAACTGGGACTGCAGTTAACGACAGTATGATGATCATGATACAAGGCAAAGGAGACGGTTAATCACTGTCTCCTTTTTTTTAGGGAATTTATCATGGATACATAGAGGAGATCAATGAATGGATATGCCGTTTATGTGAGTCTTTTGGCGTTAATGATGAACATCTCGGCTGCTGAAAATAAGCCATTTAACCTATTTAAGCTGCTTTCTGTCTATTTTAAAATATAATATATGGAAATATAGTATGGAAAAGTCTGTGCTTTTTGTACGACTTTTTGCGTAAGACGAGGTGAAAAAGATGAGCCATTCAAGCACATTAAGCCATATTAACAGCACAATCAGCCATAAACTGGGCGAGGTTGAACACCAAATTGATAAATTAAAAGAAGCGAAAAGAGAGATAGAATCTCTGCAGGAAGAGGGCGTGTCTGAAATCAGGGACATCCTCAGGCCTCACCTGGATCATCATTGGACCGGCACTTTTGCTGAAGAATTTGATGACCGGCGCGATCAGGCCCATACAGAAGCATACAGAATCGTTACAGACAAATACGACGGTTATATTTACCGAATCGGCTTAAAGATGACACAGCTTGAAATTGAAAAAGGAGGGCTCCTTGCCGCCAGAAGCATCGCGAGAGAGGCAGAGCACCTGCTGACGCTAGGAGAAGAAGCCCTTGACACAGTCGGAGAAAAAATACAATCAATCAAAAGAAGCTGGAGTTGGTTTTAATGGCAGAAATAAAACTCAAATACGGAGCTGTCATGAAGCAGCTTGAATCCGTCAGCAGCGCTTTGGAGGCCGTTTCGATCGGGAACGCCGGTTCAAACGGAAAAAACAAGCTCGACTATACCTCCAAATACCAATCCCGCGAGGCAAAGCTTGTATCGATGATCAGCGAATACAAGCAGGCCGTTCATAAGAATATCGCGGACGTTAAAGACAACGTAGATTCTTTGAAAGAACAGGACGAGGCGATCGCCGTAAAATAACGAAAGAAAGGACTTGCCGATGAGCAAAGTGTTTGAATCACAATCGTTAACGGACGAAGCAGATAAGAGAAAGAAACAATACGAAGCCCTTGAAGAGCAGCTGCGTGCGCTCAAACAAGCCTTTCAAGGCATGGCCGATCTGGGTGATGCTTTGAAAGGGAAAGGCGCAGACAATATAAAAGATTTTTTTCAGGGACAAGCGGAAATCGCCGACAGCTGGCTGACGCTTGTCTCTGCTCAAATTGCGTTTTTAAATGGCATTTCAGGTGACATTAAAGATCAAGAACTCAGCGATACATATGTGGAGACTTCATTTTTGGAGCATGAGCTGCCCAACGCGGATTTGAAAGCTTCAGAGATTGTCTCCGCTCATAAAGCAGAAATCGATTCAATTTTGTCAGGCATCAGCGATATTATTCATCTCGACACATATACGCTGGATGATTACGCTGATAAAATGGGCGATGCCCAGAAAACCAGACGCGACACGATCACGGCAGTCGATACGCTTGATGAATCCCTGACCGCTGAATATCAAAACTTAGAATCTCTGGACAACGCAGTACTCAGCAAATATTCCGTTCTCATGCAGGCCACCAGCAACGGGAAAAGCGCATCCCCTATGTACTATGACAAAAAAGCCTTCCACAGCAATGAAATCTACAAAAGCGTCATGGCGACAGAAAAACAGGGAACGGACTATATTGACGCAAAAGCCCAGCAGGCCGAAGCAAGACGGCTTCAGGAAAAGGCTGAAGAAGAAGCCAATAAACCATGGTACGAAAAAACATGGGACGGTATCTGCAACTTTACCGGCGAAGTCACCGGCTATTATGATTATAAAAGAGCAGCCGAAGGCGTTGATCCGGTGACCGGAGAAAAGCTCTCCACTGCAGAACGCGTCACTGCAGGAGCGATGGCCGCCGCCGGATTCATCCCGGTCGTCGGCTGGGCAGGCCGCGCTTTCAAAGGCGGAAAAGCCATTTACAAAACCGGAAAAACCGTCATTGCCGCAGAACATGCTTTAGATGCCTATAAAACCGGAAAATCCTTAGAC
>NZ_JAPMOV010000004.1:480405-487273 GCF_026420705.1 Bacillus sp. NEAU-CP5
TCTTGTCGCCTCAAACGGATTCACAGAAGCCGTCACAGGCAGAGATATGTTCGGAAACAAAGTGTCTGAGGAGAAGCGGAAGCAAGGGGCGCTGGAAGCTGCGCTGAGTTTGGTTGGTGCCGGCGCACTGGCGAAGCATGTAAACAAAGGCATACCGCTTGCAAAATCGCCACAAGCAACAAAAGTTGAAAAAGGGAAAAAGATTCTAGACCAAGTAAAAGAATTCAAAGTACCGACGAATGTAAAAATTCGTGTCCACAAGACTGTCACACCGGATGGCGCAACTTTCCCAATCATTCATGCTGATGTGAAAACGACTGCTGTGAAAGATCTTGGAATTGTGAAGATGGCTGGTAGTGGTAAAGGTAGTAAGGGTACGATAAAAAAAGTTCCACCTGCTTTTAGGCAATCTGAATTTGCTAGTTCGTATGAATCAAGGATTAATCAAACACCTGCACAGGTCAATCCAAAGATTGAATTTGAAGGAATTAGGGGAGAATCTTTAAGTACGCTTAAACCTCCACCAGACCCTAAATTGAAAAGCATATTAGATGAGGCTGGTATAAAAGGTATTCAATATAAAAATGGAGTTCCTGATTTTTCACCAATAGCAAAAGCACAAGTTGAAATCAACTATATGCTTGGAGGAAAAGGAACTTATGGGGGGAAAGCCAGACGAGCTAATTTTGTTCAATCAGATCAAAAATTAGCTGACCAAATTAATGGATCACCTGAGTTAGCAAGTCAATTTGGGATGGAATCTGGTAAAATTAGTGCAAGAGATATAAAAAAATATCGAGAAAAAAATAAATTAACATGGCATGAATTAAATGATGTTAAAACAATGCAACTTGTGCCAACAAAAATAAATAGTGAATTCGGACACCTTGGTGGTGTAGGAGAAATAAACGCAGGAGCTTTTAAACCTGGAGGGTTTGCTAATAAACAAAAAGAGGAGATATAAAATGGCTATAAACGATCCAATTTTTGGTGAACTTGAATATGAGTATGGTTGGGTTAAGGATACCATTATTCGTTTTTTTGGAAAAGAATCTGAGATCTCTTTGATGATAGATGGTGAAGAAGATGGGGAGTTTGATGAAGAACAGTATATGGCATATCAAGCATTAATGCAGAATTGGGAGGATTTGCAGCCAAAATTATTGCAATCAATATTAGACTATTACAAACAGAAGCGACATGAACTGGGTTATGATATTGAATTAAATGAAAATTATCCATTAATTGAAACACCTGATCAAATACTAGAAATGATAACTTTAGATGGAATTGTTGTTCCATATGCGGATATTTTTGAAGGACGAGATATTGGAATTACATTTAACTGTTCATGGGATACAGAAAATGGATTAGGGCTTCGTCTATTAAATGAAAAAATAATTGAAGTAGGTTATCAGGATGTTGCAATTTAAAATAGGCAGCTAAAAGTAAAAACTCATTGATGGTTGTACCATCATGGAGTAATGTTTGCAATGATAGAATAGAAAACGAAGTACGAGCTTAGGCGAAATCACTTTTTACTGGGTGATGAATATAAACACATGGAATGTATATGAAACTAACGAACTCGTACAAACTCGTAAGTTTTAACGTAGTAGTTGTCACCACATATAAAAGGTGTCATACTGTTACCAAAAACTTATAAATTTAATGGTGCTTAAAAATGGGATAGTCAGAAGAATTAATTGACCTTGATTGGCTAGTAAAGCCTTTCAAGGTTTTTTTACAAATGAATTGTTATTTTCTGTTTAAAATGACTTAAATGTCTGTTGGGCTATGAACCCGTCACAGGAGAAAAGCTCTCCACCGCAGAACGCGTCACAGCAGGAGCGATGGCCGCCGCCGGGTTCATACCGGTCGTCGGCTGGGCAGGCCGCGCTTTCAAAGGCGGAAAAGCCATTTACAAAACCGGAAAAACCGTCATTGCCGCAGAACATGCTTTAGATGCCTATAAAACCGGAAAATCCTTAGACATTCTCAAAATGACAGAAATGGGCGCATACGGCCTTGTCGCCTCAAACGGATTCTCAGAAGCCGTCACAGGCAGAGATATGTTCGGAAACAAAGTGTCTGAGGAGAAGCGGAAGCAAGGGGCGCTGGAAGCTGCGTTGAGTTTGGTTGGTGCCGGGGCGTTGGCGAAGCATGTAAACAAAGGCATACCGCTTGCAACCCATTCAAAAGTTCAAAAAGCTAATAAGACACTAGAAAAAGTTAAACAATTCAAAGTCCCGACAAACGTCCGCGTGTACGCAGAACGCCCAGTAACAGCGAACGGCTTTACGTACGGATTCCCAACAGTCCGTGTTGATGTGGAAAAGACGGCTGTTAAAGAACTTGGGATTGTGAAGATGGTTAGTGATGGCGTCCGTAAGGGAAAATCTCATAGTCCTAACATTTCTAAAAATCACGATAAAGTAGCGCATGATGGATATTATGGTCGTAAAGAATTTAGAACGATGCTTAATAATGCTTCGTTTACTCCGCATGGACATAAACATGTTAAGGCTAAAACACTTGAAGAAGCAAAACGTTTTAGTATGACAGGTAAAAAAGCTGCTCAGTACTTACCAAATGTGAATAACAAAGCTTTAGAGAAAGAGGCGCTTCTAAAAGGTCATATTATTGATAATGGAAATAACAACTATTATTTTATTTATGATGCAGGAAAAACAGTCGGTTATGATCTAGGTACACCAACAAGCTGGATTAGAGCGGAGTTTTCTGGTGGTGAATATCATGGTCATCCGATTGCTGGCAGTCGATTGGATAAGTATTTAAAACAACTTGGTATTGATAAGTAATAGGAGGCTTTTATGAGAAAGATAAAAAAAATGCCAGAAGTAAGTTTACAATCCTTAAGGATTCCAAAAGGGTGGACCATAAATCAAAACAGTTTTAGAGAAATTGATCCGAAAAATCTAGATCCAGACGATGAAAAGTGGTTATTTTTTTCACAAGATTTATTGCAATTAACATACTCTCGTAAAAATTATTTACTTGATTTAGGGTGGTATCCAGATGCGGATGCTAATGGATTTTATCAACTAGTTTTGATACAAAATGAGGATTGGGATCAACCTGTGTATGAATTTCAGTCAAATAGCCATATTGAAATAGTTGAAAATATAGAATCTTTATTAAACAAAGTTACGAATAATGAAATGTAGTTAAACATTCATTTAAACTATTAAAAAAAGCTTGCAGGGCCTGAAGTTGCAAGTTTTCAAACTAGAATTTTTAAAGTGAAAATAAATACAAAAAAAGACACTAGTTAACAAGAGGTAGGGTTGATTTTTAGATGCATGTTAAACAAATACATCTTTTCAAACTAAGCAAAGAAGAATTTGTTCAAACACAACAATCCCTAATACATAAAATCAACCTATCCCCCGTCATCCATCCAGACTCCGTCAACACCTGCGCAGGCGTCGACCTCGCTTATTGGGAGCAGGACGGGGAACCGTACGGCGTATGCAGTATCATCGTGATTGACGCTGATACAAAAGAAGTGATTGAAAAAGTGCACAGCATGGGGAAAATCAGCGTGCCGTATGTTTCCGGTTTTCTTGCGTTTCGCGAGCTGCCGCTGATCATTGAAGCGGCCAAAAAGCTGGAGGCGGAGCCGGATGTGTTTTTGTTTGATGGCAACGGGTATCTGCATTACAATCATATGGGCGTTGCCACCCATGCGGCTTTTTTTCTGGGTAAGCCGACGATAGGGATTGCGAAAACCTATCTCAAAATCAAAGGCTGCGATTTCGAGATGCCTGAAAATGAAGTCGGCGCCTACACCGATATTCTCATTGACGGCGAGGTATATGGCCGGGCGCTTCGGACACGGCGGGACGTGAAGCCAATCTTCTTGTCTTGCGGACATGACATTGATTTAGAAAGCAGCTATCAGATCACAATGAAAATGATCAATCGAGAAAGCAGGCTGCCGATCCCTGTCCGTCTGGCTGACCTTGAAACGCATGTTTTGCGAACGTTTTATCGGAAAAATCACGTGTAACACTTGGGGCTCTAAGCCACCAAGTGTTTTTTTTGTATGCCTGGTGTCTGCTTTGTTAAAAACTTTGTCGTCCTTGCAGATAGGTTTTTATTTGAATGTTTTTCGCGTCAAATCGATAAAAGCCTTTAATGGCGCAGACATCCACTTGTCCTTATGCCATGCTAGTTGAGTAAAAACAGGGCATTCATTCTGCCAGTTGAGTTCTTTCATCCGTCCTTCGGCAATATCGTCTTTTACTGTCATTTCAGGCAATAGTCCAATTCCAAGTCCGGCCATCACGCATTGTTTGATGGCTTCGATGCTGACGAATTCTAATTTGTTAGGGTAGACTCCGGCGTCATGTAAAGTGTTCTCAAAGAGCGTGCGGTATGAACAGCCGTCCTCTGTCAGCAGAAGGGTTTCATTTTGAAGATCTTTCAATGTTGTTGGTGAGTCTGCTGCAAAAGGATGGTCATTGGCGGCTACCATTTTGATTTCATCCTGAATCAAAGATTCAACGTGCAGTGCGTCTTCCGTTCGGTTCACATCCAAAATGAAAGTGATATCAAGCTGGCCTTGTAAGAGCTGTTCTTTCGCTTGTTCGTTGGAAACATACGGTTTGAATATGAGCTTTACTTGAGGAAAAGCCTGTTTGAATTCTTTTATGATAGGCGGAAGGCGGTATGTGCACTGGCTTTCCGTCGCGCCGATTTTCAAGGTTCCGGTTGTTTCTCTTACTTGATTTGCGGCCATTTTTGCTTCTTCTGTTAACACAATGATCTTCTCCGCATAGGATTTGAATGTTTTGCCGGCTTCTGTCAGGATGAGCCGCTTGCCGAGCCGTTCAAATAAAGGAGTCCCGATTTCTTCTTCAAGTGATTTGATCTGAGAGGTAACGCTTGATTGTGCATAGTTAAGCATCTTGGCGGTTAGGGTGAAGTTTACATGTTCTGCTGCGGTAATAAAGGTGATCAGCTGCTTCAATTCCATATGTTCTCGCCCTTTCTAAATCGGTTTTACCGATTGGAATAATAGAAATAATCATCTGTATTGATTGATGAATCCATTATATGATGAAGAAAATCATTCGTAAACAAAGGAGCAGATGCATCATGAAAATTGCGGTTATTCATGGCGGAACGAGGTCTGGCGGAAATACGGATATTCTTGCGGAGAAGGCTGTTCAAGGATTCGATGCGGAGCACATTCATTTGCGGAAATATCGGCTCCAGCCAATTGAAGATCTGCGTCACGCTCAAGGCGGCTTTCGTCCTGTTCAAGATGACTGCGATTCTATCATTGAGCGGATATTACCGTGCGATATTCTTGTATTCGCCACCCCAATTTATTGGTTTGGCATGTCAGGGACATTAAAGCTGTTTATTGATCGCTGGTCACAGACGCTGAGAGATCCGAGGTTTCCTGACTTTAAACAGCAAATGTCAGCGAAGCAGGCATATGTAACAGCAGTGGGAGGGGACAATCCTAAACTAAAAGGGCTGCCGCTGATTCAGCAATTTGAACATATTTTTCATTTTATGGGGATGTCCTTTAAAGGCTATGTGCTGGGAGAAGGCAATCGTCCCGGTGATATTCTTCATGATCATCAGGCGCTGAGCGCGGCGAGCAGCTTATTGAAAAGAAGTGATGCTCTATGAAGCTGCTGCTGGTTATCTCTGGTATGTTGATTCTTGCACTCTTTTTAGCTTGGAAAGCGCCGACTTCTGTTTGGATAAAGGCTGAAACCAATTCGCCTCAGGTTAAGCAATTTGTGAGAATGGCAGGCGCAACGCTGCAAGTTAAGCAAATCATCAAGAGTGATGCAGGCGAAGAAACAGTTGTCATATCAAATGATATTTCTGGGCCAAAATAAAAAAGCACCTGTCCAGGTGCTTTTCTTTATAAATGAGGAACCACAAGACCTCCATACAAAAACGCCGCGATAATCAGGAAGGCCGGATGCATCTTGAATTTTGTCAAGGCAAGGAGGGAAATCCCCGCAATCATTATCGCTTGAACCCAGCCGATCGCTTTGATGCCGTCTGCGCCGATTTGCCAGGTAAGAATGAGCATCATGACGGCGATGACAGGCTGGACGGACAGCGTCATACCTTTGATGACGGGAGATTGGCGGAAGCGCTGAATGATGCGCAAGAGGACGATCAATGCGAGCGCCGACGGTACGACGGTGGCGATCAGCGCAATCAGGAACCCGGGCCACCCGCCTGCGCTGTAGCCGACATACGCGGCGATTTTGGTGGCGATCGGGCCCGGCAATGCGTTCGCAAGCGCGAGCATATTTGAGAATTGATCGTTTGAGAGCCAGCTGTATCTGTTGACGACTTCTTCAAACATCAGCGGGATCGACGCCGGTCCGCCTCCATATCCGAGTACGTTTGCGGCAAAAAACGCCATAAATACATAAATCATGATCATGAGGCAGACATTCCTTTATCTTTTGAACGTTTATTTGTGATTTTGTCCTTTAATTTAAAATGAAACGCACCGTACGCTAAGAAAATGATAATGACAAAGCCGGGATTGATCTGTAACGTTTGCAGGCCGATAAAAGCGATGATAAAAAACAGAATGCCCGTGACCCAGCCGAAACCTTTTAGCGCTTTTTGGCCAAACTCGTACGCCATGATGCCGAGCATGACGGCGATCACCGGGGTGACGGCGCCAATCATGCCGGCAACAATTGCTGAGTGGCTTAAGACATTGACAGCCGCAAACAAGCCTACCATAGCAAGACATGTAGGCAGAATGTGGGCGAGGGTTGCCAAGATTGCGCCTAACGTGCCTTTCAGCTTGAAGCCCAGATACGCAGCCATTTTTGTGGCAATCGGTCCGGGA
>NZ_JAPMOV010000005.1:0-320429 GCF_026420705.1 Bacillus sp. NEAU-CP5
ACTCTCAATGGTTTGGTGGCGATAGCGAAGAGGTCACACCCGTTCCCATGCCGAACACGGAAGTTAAGCTCTTCAGCGCCGATGGTAGTCGGGGGTTTCCCCCTGTGAGAGTAGGACGCCGCCAAGCTTTTCTAAAATTTTATCATCGCGGGGTGGAGCAGTTCGGTAGCTCGTCGGGCTCATAACCCGAAGGTCGCAGGTTCAAATCCTGCCCCCGCAACCAAAAAATAAATGGTCCGGTAGTTCAGTTGGTTAGAATGCCTGCCTGTCACGCAGGAGGTCGCGGGTTCGAGTCCCGTCCGGACCGCCATTTTTATTGTAAACGAAACGATCATGTTTTCGTTTTTTTTTGTGTTTTCTTTTAAATACTGGCAGCTTGGTATCTAACCAAGCTTTCTTTTATATCGTTAAAGTCTTGGATATTGAAACATAATCCGATACACTAGAAAGAGCTGTATTTCACAAGAGCGTCAGAAAGGGAGACGGAAGATATATGGATGAGTTTGATTTGATTCACAGTATTACGCCGCATTCGCATTATCATCCTTCCGTCGATGTAGGGATCGGTGATGATGGTGCGGTTTATACAGCATCACCCCATATGCAGCAAATTGTCTGCCTTGATACAATGGTGGAGAATGTCCATTTTAAATTAGAGTATTCCTCTCCTCGTGATATCGGTTATAAGGCGCTTGCTGTTAACATTAGTGACGTGGCGGCGATGGGAGGCATTCCGAAGTTTTATTTGGTGTCTCTAGCGGTTCCTTCTTGCTGGCAGAAAGCGGACGTCCAGGCAATGTATGAAGGAATGGCGGAACTGGCGAAACTATATCAAATGGATTTGATCGGGGGAGATACCGTCTCCGCTTCCGGTCAAGCCGTAATTACCGTTACTGTCATCGGAGAAGTTGAGAAGGATTGCGCTTGTCTGCGAAGCTCGGCAAGACCCGGAGATGTTGTGTTTGTTACAGGGGATATCGGTTCGTCCGCAGTAGGACTGTCTCTTTTATTGGGAGAAACACTCCCTTCTGCTTTTCATATGACTGATTATTTTATTCAAAAACATAAGCGGCCCGTTCCGAGAGTTCAGGTCGGCCGCTTCTGCTCTCAGCTTCAGCGCGCGGCTCTGAATGATATCAGTGACGGATTGGCTAGTGAGCTGCATGAAATAGCTGCGGCAAGTTCAGTTACGATAGAAATTAAAGAACAACTTCTGCCGGTGCATCCGGATTTGCCTGAGGCAGATTCTGAGTGGAAGAAATGGGTGTTATTCGGCGGTGAAGATTTTGAATTGGTTGGAACGGTTTCTCAGCAAGAGTGGACCTCTCTGCTTGATTACTGCACTCAATCGGGCATTCCGATTGCGAAGATAGGAGCAGTAACTGAACGGAAGGAAGCATGTGTTCTTTTGACAGCCAATGATCAGAGACAAATCGTCCTTGAGAAAAAAGGATACAATCATTTTAAATAAGACGGGTGACTCACTTTGAAGACATTACAATGGAGAACGAAAAACCCCGAAGAAACGAAAGCCGTAGCCAAGCTTGCCGCTTCTTTGGCAAAGCCGGGAGACATTTTGACACTGGAAGGCGACTTAGGCGCGGGAAAAACGACTTTTACAAAGGGTTTTGCCGAAGGACTGGGAATCACGAGGGTGGTAAACAGCCCGACTTTTACAATTATAAAAGAATACCATGACGGTTCGCTTCCTCTATATCATATGGATGTGTATCGTATGGAGGATGAAAGCGAAGACTTAGGGCTTGAAGAATATTTTGAGGGACAAGGCGTCTGCTTAATTGAATGGGCTCATTTAATTCAGGATCAGCTGCCTGCTGAACGGCTGCAGATCGTCATCACAAGAGCCGGTGATGAGGCAAGGGACATTACCTTTACGGCTTGCGGAACACGGTATGAAACGCTTTGTGAGGAGATAAATAAACATGACAATACTGGCAATTGATACGTCAAATTACACGTTGGGTGCCGCGCTCGTTCGTGACAAAACGGTGATGGCGGAGTATATTACATATTTAAAAAAGAATCATTCCGTGCGGGCCATGCCTGCTGTCAATTCATTGCTGAAGGATTGCGGCCTAACACCGCAGGACCTTACGAAAATAGCGGTGGCGAAAGGACCGGGTTCGTACACAGGTGTCAGAATCGGTGTGACGCTGGCAAAAACATTGGCATGGTCGCTGAAGCTTCCGGTTTCCGCTGTCTCGAGTCTGGAGGTGCTGGCGGCTAACGGACGGCACTTTCAAGGACTGATCTGCCCGTTATTTGATGCCCGGCGCGGACAGGTATATACGGGACTTTATGAATATCAGGACGGCCGATTACAATCCGTTCTTCCAGATCAGAATGTCCTTTTAACTGATTGGCTCGGCATGCTGAAAGAAAAAGCGTCTCCGGTTTTATTTTTAG
Organism: Bacillus sp. NEAU-CP5; assembly: GCF_026420705.1. Taxonomy (NCBI): domain Bacteria; kingdom Bacillati; phylum Bacillota; class Bacilli; order Caryophanales; family Bacillaceae; genus Bacillus; species Bacillus sp. NEAU-CP5. Next base: position 2,428 of record NZ_JAPMOV010000005.1, read on the forward strand.
GACACGATACAGCCATTCATGAAGAAACCATTCTGCATGAATTGACATCTCAAGCAGTGATTGGAACGGCTGCACAGCATAATCCGCGGCCGTCAGAGCTGGCGTTTTTAGGCTTAGAAAAAGAGGAAGCGGATGTCCACAGCCTTGTTCCGGATTATTTGCGTCTGGCAGAGGCTGAAGCGAAATGGATGGAATCTCAAAAATAGGGTGATAGGGATGAAAACGAAAACGGCGATTCGAAGCATGCGTCCGGAAGATATTGATCAAATTTATGAAATTGAAACAGCATCCTTTACTTCTCCGTGGACGAAGGATTCATTTTATCATGAGCTTTTGGAAAATCCGTATGCCCACTACCTTGTCATTGAAAAGGACGGCTGTCTGGCGGGGTATTGCGGAATCTGGATTATTATAGATGACGCGCAGATTACGAACATAGCCATTAAGCCGGAATATCGGGGCCAATCATTGGGAGAAGCGCTGTTTCGCTCTGCGATAGAATTGTGCAGAGAAAAAAAGGCAAGAAGGCTCTCTCTCGAAGTCAGGGTCTCAAATCATCCCGCCCAATCCTTATATAAAAAATTCGGTCTTCAGGCCGGAGGAATCAGAAAACAATACTATACAGATAACGGAGAAGATGCGTTATTAATGTGGGTGACATTACATGAGTGAAAAACAAGATATTTATGTATTAGGAATCGAAACAAGCTGTGATGAAACAGCGGCCTCGGTCGTAAAAAACGGGAATGAAATTATTTCAAACGTTGTCGCTTCTCAAATTGAAAGCCATAAACGTTTCGGCGGGGTCGTGCCTGAAATAGCGTCCAGACATCATGTGGAGCAGATTACCCTTGTGATTGAGGAAGCTCTTTTAAAAGCGGAGATGGGCTTTGATGACCTTGATGCGATTGCCGTAACGGAAGGACCCGGACTTGTCGGAGCCCTGTTAATCGGAGTCAATGCGGCAAAGGCGTTAAGCTTTGCCCATCAAATACCGCTAGTCGGCGTCCATCACATCGCGGGCCATATTTATGCAAACAGGCTGATAGGAGAGCTTCAATTCCCGGCGCTTGCTTTGGTTGTGTCAGGCGGACATACGGAATTGGTTTATATGAAAGAGCACGGTTCATTCGAGGTTATCGGTGAAACGCTGGATGATGCCGCAGGCGAAGCTTACGACAAAGTGGCAAGAACGATGGGGCTTCCTTATCCGGGAGGGCCGCAGATTGATAAGCTGGCTGCTGTGGGAACGGATTCCATTCCGCTTCCGCGTGCGTGGCTGGAAGAAGGGTCTTACAATTTCAGCTTCAGCGGCCTGAAGTCAGCCGTGATTAACACGCTTCATAACGCCTCGCAAAAAAATGAGGTGATTCCTCCTGAGGATCTTGCCGCAAGCTTTCAGCAGAGTGTCATTGATGTACTGACGGCAAAAACTTCTAAGGCCGCGAAAGAATACGGGGTTAAACAAGTGCTGCTGGCAGGGGGCGTAGCCGCTAACAAAGGGCTGAGAGCCGCACTGCAGCAGGAATTCAGTCATTCGGGAGATCCCGAGCTTGTCATCCCGCCGCTTTCCTTATGTACGGACAATGCAGCGATGATTGCGGCTGCCGGAACCGTTGCTTTTGAAAAGGGGATTCGGGGCTCATATGATATGAACGGACAGCCCGGTTTGGAATTAACATCCTTTGATCGTCTCACGTTGTAAAACGTGAGGCTTTTTTTTACTTATTAACAGATAATTCGAACATATCCACAGGATTGTGAATACGTTCAGAAATCCAGGCTGGATAAGGGGCTGCAAGTTGTTAGTAAAGTGGATAAAGTCAGAAAATTTTGTGGATAGTGTGTATAAAACGCTTACTTACATGGCTGACAAGGAAGATAGCTGTGGATAAAAAAGCACCCCTTAAAGAGGTGCTTGACGTTTTCTATTCTTCTGAGGAGAGTTCCTCCCATTCTGCTAATAAGTTTTCGAGCTCTTGATTCAGAGCTTCATTCTCCGCGTGAATGGTCTGTACCTTTTCATGATCCTGATACACGTCAGGATCGCACAGCAGCTCCTCATTGGCGCTGATTTTCTCTTCGGCGGATGAGACGGCAGCTTCAATTTCTTCAATGCGTCTCAGGCGCTGCCGTTCTTTCTTCTTCCATTCTTTTTCTTCCTCGTAAGTTCTTTTCGTATCCTGTTTGACCTTGCCGGCAGGCTGAGCCTGCTCCTTTTCCTGCCGCTTCATTTCTTCCAGTTCCAGCTGCTGGGCTTTTTTCTCGGTGTAATAGTCATAGTCACCCAAATATTCTTCTGCATGATCCGGAGACAGCTCCAGCACCCTTGTGGCGATCCTGTTAATAAAGTAGCGGTCATGCGATACAAATAACAGTGTTCCCGGGTAGTCGATCAGGGCGTTTTCCAGCACTTCTTTACTGTCCAGATCAAGGTGGTTTGTCGGTTCATCAAGGATGAGAAAGTTTGCTTTTTGCAGCATCAGCTTGGCAAGCGCGACTCTTGCTTTCTCACCGCCGCTTAGAGAACGGACAGGTTTCAGGACATCGTCTCCGCTGAACAGGAAGTTGCCGAGGCATGTCCTGATCTCTTTTTCCGGCATGTCCGGATATTCATCCCACAGCTCGTCCAGCACGCGTTTGGACGAGGTCAGTTCAGCCTGCTCCTGATCATAATAGCCGATTGTGACATTGGAACCGTACGTGATCGATCCGGATTCGGGGCTGAGCGTGTTCATAATGGTTTTCAGCAAGGTTGATTTGCCGATTCCGTTCGGTCCGACGAGGGCGGCGCTTTCGCCTCTTGTAATGCCGAAGGTCAGGTTTTTCAAGAGCGGCGGCTGGCCGTCATAGCTGATGGAAACATCCTGTACGCGCAGGACGTCGTTTCCGCTCTGTTTTGTAATGTCAAAACGGAAGGCGGCTGATTTTTCATCCCCGAGCGGCTTTGCCATGACGTCCATCCGTTCAAGCTGTTTTCTTCTGCTTTGGGCTCTTTTCGTTGTAGAAGCTCTGGCCAGATTGCGGTCGACAAAATCTTGAAGCTTGGCGATTTCGTCCTGCTGTTTTTCATACAGCTTCAGGTCTTTCTCATACTGCTCAGCTTTTTGTTCTAAATAGGCGCTGTAGTTGCCGAGGTATTTTTTGCTTTCTGTCCGTGAGACCTCGTACACTTGGCTGACGACTTTATCAAGAAAGTATCTGTCGTGGGAAACGATCAGGATGGCGCCTGAATATCCCTGTAAATAATGCTCAAGCCATGTAAGCGTATCGATGTCGAGATGGTTCGTCGGTTCATCCAGAATAAGGAGATCAGGCTGGGTCAGCAGCAGTTTTCCGAGCGCAAGTCTTGTTTTCTGACCGCCGCTCAGGCTTTGCACTTTCACGGAATCGTCAAATTTTCCGAAGCCGAGGCCGTGAAGGATAGATCGGACATCCGCTTCATATTGATAGCCGCCTTTATCCTTGAAATCCTGCTGAAGCCTGTCATAGGTTTTCATCAGCGTCTCAAGCTCCGCGGGGGCGGCCGTGGCCATCTTTTCTTCAATAGAGCGCATCTCTTTTTCCATTGCTTTCAGGAAATCAAAAACGCTCAGCAGTTCTTCTTTTATGGTAAGCTGGGATTCCAAGCCTGTGTGCTGGGCGAGATATCCCATCGTTAATTCTTTCGGTTTGATTAATTCACCCTTTTCATATGAAAGGTGACCTGCGATAATTTTAAGGAGAGTTGATTTGCCGGCTCCGTTTCTGCCTACTATGGCGATGCGATCCCGAGATCTGACTTCAAGCTTTATATTGTTTAAAATAGGATCAGCGCCAAAAGATTTGGATAGCTGATTAATTTGTAAGATCATCATATTATTTCACCTCTGTTATAATAAGTTAAGTGTAGCTTATCAACCTGCTGTCAGCAAACAATACATCAGAATTGGAACATTATAGGATAAGACATCAGGGAGAAAATAGTGTATGATCAGAAGTAAGGAGAGTTTAAATATGAATGGATTTTCTCATTTTAATGAAGAAGGCCGTGCCCGCATGGTGGATATAAGCGATAAATCTTCAACAGTCCGTACTGCCGCTGCGATATCCAGCGTACACATGAAGCATGACGTGTACAGCAGAATCAAAAACCGCGAGATCGGAAAAGGAGACGTGCTGGCTGTCGCACAGGTGGCAGGAATTATGGCCGCAAAGCAGACGTCAGCGATTATCCCGATGTGCCACCCGCTTTCTTTAAGCAGCGTCGACATTTCATTCGGCTGGGAGGAAAAGGATTCCGAAGCCGTTCTTCATATACAGGCAAGCGTAAAAACGAAAGGGAGTACAGGTGTGGAAATGGAAGCGCTAACTTCCGCTTCAGTCTGCGCTTTGACCGTTTATGACATGTGCAAGGCGCTGGATAAAGGAATGGTCATCGGCCCGACCTGCCTCATGGAAAAGACAGGAGGCAAAAACGGTGATTTTAAAAGAGATGCATCTGAGTATAAAGTGGAGGACCAATCATGAACAAGGATCAATCAAAAATTCCACAGGCGACGGCAAAACGGCTGCCGCTTTATTATCGCTTTTTAAAGAATTTACACGCGTCAGGAAAACAGCGCGTTTCATCAGCTGAACTGAGCGACGCGGTAAAAGTCGATTCGGCCACGATCCGCCGGGATTTTTCCTATTTCGGGGCGCTCGGCAAAAAAGGATACGGCTATAATGTGGATTACCTGCTGTCATTTTTCAGAAAAACACTGGATCAGGATGAAACGACGAACGTCATTTTGATCGGTGTCGGGAATTTAGGGACGGCGTTTCTTCACTATAATTTCACAAAAAATAATAACACAAAAATATCTATGGCTTTTGATGTGAATCAGAGTAAAATAGGAACTGAGGTAGGCGGTGTGCCTGTCTTTGATCTTAATGATTTAGAGCTTCACATTAAGGATGAACCCGTGGCGATTCTTACCGTTCCCGCGGTTGCCGCCCAGTCAATCACCGACCGGCTCGTGTCGCTCGGAATCAAGGGGATCCTTAACTTTACGCCGGCCCGTTTGAATGTGCCGGATCACATTCGAATTCATCATATAGATTTAGCTGTAGAGCTTCAATCATTGGTTTATTTCTTGAAGCATTATTCTGTTTTGGAAGAAATTGAATAGCGAAAGGAGGAGCTGCACATGATCGGTCCTGGAAGCCTGGCGGTTATCGGTGTGGTAGCGGTGATTATTTTCGGTCCGAAGAAGCTTCCCGAATTAGGAAAAGCGGCGGGGGACACGCTTCGTGAATTTAAGAACGCTACTAAGGGATTAGCCGGTGAAGAAGAGGAAAAAAAGAAAGAAGAACAGTAAGATAGGATGACGCGTATGAGAGTGAATCAAATGACGCTTGTGGAGCATATTGCCGAACTTCGGAAACGATTGCTGATTGTGGCGTTATCCTTTACGGTTTTCTTTATTGCCGGCTTTTTTCTGGCAAAACCTATCATTGTGTATCTTCAAAAAGCCGATGAAGTAAAAGAGCTCACCCTTAATGCTTTTAACCTGACGGATCCGCTGTTTATCTTTTTGCAGTTCGCGTTTATCATCGGCATCATTTTGACTTCGCCGATTATTCTCTATCAGATTTGGGCGTTTGTCAGCCCGGGTCTGTATGAGAAGGAGCGCAAAGTAACACTCAGCTATATTCCGATTTCGATCGTGCTGTTTGTCGGCGGTGTGTCGTTTTCTTATTATATTTTATTTCCGCTGGTCGTTGATTTTATGAAGCGGGTCTCGAATGACCTCGATGTCAACCAGGTGATCGGGATCACCGAGTACTTTCATTTTCTGCTGCAGCTGACGATTCCGTTCGGACTGCTGTTTCAGATGCCGGTGCTGATCATGTTTTTAACGAGACTCGGTGTGATCACGCCGATGTTTTTATCGAAGATCAGGAAGTACGCGTATTTTGTGCTGCTTGTGATCGCCGCGATGATTGCGCCGCCTGAGCTGCTGTCTCACTTGATGATTACCATTCCGCTTTGCATTTTATACGAGGTCAGTATCCTGATTTCAAAAGCGGCGTATCGGAAAAGGCAGACCAGCAGTGAATCCGATCAGGACGTATCAGCATAAAAAAAGCCATTTCTCAATGATGAGAAATGGCTTTTCTTTTATTTTTGATTTTTTTTCACTTTAAATGAGAAAGCGAACATTTTAAACGAGATGCTGATATTATAAGCGGCGAAAACCATCAGCAGTATGGAATAAAAAGACCACATGCTTCCCGGAGAGCTTGCGGCCAAATACGTAAAGATACAGCCGACTGCGAAATAAATCAAGCCCCAAGTCATTGGGTTCCTCATACAAACAATCCTCCAATAATTAATTGCATTTGCTCACTATGCTGTTCAATATATTTTTGGGCGGGGCCGAGCTGCATGACCACGACAATGGTATTCATCATGACATGGGCGAATATCGGCACAATAATCCGTTTCGTCTGCACATACAAGAACGCAAAGGTAAAGCCCATGGCCGTATACAGCAGCAGGTGCGTGAGGTCTTGATGCACAATGCCGAAAATGACGGAACTGATCAGTCCGGCGATAAAGAAATTCGTTTTTTCATATAATACACCGAAAATGATCTTCCGGAAAATGATTTCTTCAAGAATCGGCCCGACGATAGAAGAAACGATAATCATGAGCGGCATGGCTTTAATAATGCTGAGAATGGCTTTCGTGTTTTCGGAACCGCTGCCCACATGAAAGACATACTGCTCAATCATCCCGGCGATTCCCTGAGAAAATAAAGCGAGCCATATTCCCGCGACCGCCCAGAGAACGGACATGCCGGCGGATGCTTTCTTCCCGTTTCTTAATGTCTGCTTCGGCGCGGTTCTCAAAATCAAGAGAACGATAATCAGGCAGATAAAAAAGCTTACGACGGAATAAATCCCCTGAGCCATGGTGAGATTCGCATTCGTAGGGTGCCCGCCCGCATAGCCGAATTTGTACATTAAAGGAATGCCGATCAATGCGGAAAGCTGCATGATAACATATGTCAAAATGATATACCAATACTGTTTTCTCAAATGATATGTACTCCTTTATCCTATAAAATCAACTTATTTGTTCTTATTGTAACACAAGTGAACTTGACGTGAAAAAAGGAGAAAATCAGTGTGAGAGAGAATCATGTAAGCGTGAAAATTTTTTATTCTTATGACTTGAAATTGGAAGTGAGATTCTTTATTATAATAACTGTGTTAGCACTCTTTAGAGCTGAGTGCTAAAATTACATATTCATACTATTGAGGAGGTTATTACATTGTTAAAGCCATTAGGTGATCGCGTTGTCATTGAACTCGTAGAATCTGAAGAAAAAACTGCCAGCGGAATCGTATTACCGGATTCTGCAAAAGAAAAGCCGCAAGAAGGCAAAATCGTGGCAGCCGGTTCAGGTCGCGTGTTGGAAAGCGGAGAGCGCGTTGCTTTAGAAGTAAAAGAGGGCGACCGCATTATCTTCTCAAAATACGCCGGTACTGAAGTGAAATACGAAGGTACTGAATACTTAATCTTACGTGAAAGCGACATTTTAGCTGTAATCGGCTAAGCAAATAAATATTTTTAAAAATTCGAGGAGGTTTCGTTAACATGGCAAAAGATATTAAGTTTAGTGAAGAAGCACGCCGCGCTATGCTTCGCGGTGTCGATGCGCTTGCTGACGCTGTAAAAGTAACTTTAGGGCCAAAAGGACGCAACGTGGTTCTGGAGAAAAAATTCGGTTCTCCGTTAATTACTAATGACGGTGTAACAATCGCAAAAGAAATTGAACTTGAAGATGCGTTTGAAAACATGGGTGCGAAGCTTGTAGCTGAAGTAGCCAGCAAAACAAACGACGTTGCCGGTGACGGTACGACGACTGCGACTGTACTTGCGCAGGCTATGATCCGCGAAGGCCTTAAAAACGTAACTGCGGGGGCTAACCCTGTTGGCGTGCGTAAAGGTATGGAACAAGCCGTGACTGTAGCAATCGAAAACTTAAAAGAAATTTCTAAGCCGATCGAAGGCAAAGAGTCTATCGCTCAGGTTGCTGCGATCTCTGCTGCTGATGAGGAAGTCGGAAGCCTTATCGCTGAAGCAATGGAGCGCGTAGGAAACGACGGCGTCATCACAATCGAAGAGTCTAAAGGATTCACAACTGAGCTTGAAGTTGTTGAAGGTATGCAATTCGACCGCGGATATGCGTCTCCTTACATGGTGACTGACTCTGATAAGATGGAAGCGGTTCTTGACAATCCATACATCTTAATCACAGACAAAAAAATCACAAACATTCAAGAAATCCTTCCTGTGCTTGAGCAAGTTGTACAGCAAGGCAAACCATTGCTTCTGATCGCTGAAGATGTTGAAGGGGAAGCTCTTGCTACACTCGTTGTCAACAAACTTCGCGGCACATTCAACGCTGTTGCCGTTAAAGCTCCTGGCTTCGGTGACCGCCGTAAAGCAATGCTTGAAGACATCTCTGTTCTTACAGGCGGAGAAGTAATCACAGAAGACTTAGGCCTTGACCTGAAATCTACTGAAATCGGACAATTGGGACGCGCTTCTAAAGTTGTGGTAACGAAAGAAAACACAACAATCGTAGAAGGCGCCGGCGATACTGAAAAAATCGCTGCACGCGTCAACCAAATCCGCGCTCAAGTGGAAGAAACAACTTCTGAATTTGACAGAGAAAAATTACAAGAGCGTCTTGCGAAACTTGCCGGCGGCGTAGCTGTCATCAAAGTCGGCGCTGCGACTGAAACTGAGCTGAAAGAGCGCAAACTTCGCATCGAAGACGCCCTCAACTCAACTCGCGCAGCTGTTGAAGAAGGCATCGTATCCGGCGGTGGTACAGCGCTTGTCAACGTATACAACAAAGTCGCTGCAGTGGAAGCTGAAGGCGATGCGCAAACAGGTATCAACATCGTGCTTCGCGCGCTTGAAGAGCCGATCCGTCAAATCGCACACAATGCAGGTCTTGAAGGATCTGTCATCGTTGAGCGCCTGAAAAACGAAAAAATCGGCGTAGGCTTCAACGCTGCAACTGGCGAATGGGTAAACATGATCGAAAAAGGTATCGTTGACCCGACAAAAGTGACACGTTCTGCTCTGCAAAACGCAGCTTCTGTAGCAGCAATGCTCTTAACAACTGAAGCCGTTGTCGCTGACAAACCGGAAGAAAACGCCGGCGGCGCAGGAATGCCTGACATGGGCGGCATGGGCGGTATGGGTGGAATGATGTAATCAAACGGCGAAAACCCTTGATATACCAAGGGTTTGACCGTTTTTCATCACCCCGATTAGCCAAAAAAATAACAAAAAAATAACATTTCTTTATGAAATCCCGAAATTGAGGATGTTTCCAAAAGTCTGCTGGACTTTGTGGGAGGCATCCTCTTTCATTTTTTTGGTTACATGAGTATAAATCTTCATCGTTGTTTTCATGTCGTCATGCCCAACTCTTTCCATTACAGTTGGCAAGTCAACTTTTGCCTCGGCCAGCATGCTGATATACGTGTGTCTAAATATATGGGGAGTAGCATGTTTTTTAATTGATGTTTTTTCCAGTATTCTTTCCATTCTTACAATGATATTTTTTGGTAAAAAGGGATAGCCATTCTCACGAGCAAATAGGAAATTACCGTCGTGGTATTCGCTTGGATCAATCCTGGACTGTAGACGCAACTTCTTTTGTTTGGTTACATGCGCCTTCAATATATCCATTATCTGATCGTCGAGAGTGATAGTTCGCACCGATCCGGCTGTTTTCGGCGGAGTTAATTCATAGTTCCTCATATTGTTATCTTCGGAATATATGGTTTTAGTGATACGCAGCTCTTTTGTTTCAAAATTTATATCAGGAAGTTTGAGGGCGCACATTTCCCCTGAACGCATGCCTGTAAAAGCGAGTAAGTAAAATCGTTCAAGGTCCATTTCCAAACCATGGACTTTTACAGCTAAGAGGAATTCTTCAAGTTCTTCCCTTTCAAGATATTTTTGCTCTATTTTACTACTTTCAATATCTTCTACCGTCATTCTCTTTTTAGGAACTACAGCGCCGGCCACTGGATTATCTTTTAAAAGCTTCACTTTTACAGCGTATTTAAAAATCATTCCGGCTGTCGTATGCACACCACTAATGGTGGTACGGGCATATTCTTGATCAGTGAGATCGTTGAGTATCTTTTGATATTTTCTTCCTGTTACCTGAGCGATATTGGTTTTAGCGATATACCGGTTTAAGATTTTAATTTCTTTCCTTCGAATACGCAGAGTTGCTTTTTTCTTTCCTGTGAGAGCATATTCATTCAACCATTCGGCAGCAAGCTTTTCGAAAGTCATTTTTTTAACTACTGATTCATCAATACCATCCTCTTTTAAGGCATCAATAGCATCTCTAACTCTTTGTTCAGCTTCTTTTTTTGTTTTGCCACGTCGCGCAATTTGTTTGCGTTTACCGGTAACGGGATCACGAGGTCCGTCACCAACAGCCAGCCATTTTTTACCCTTGATCAATTCCTCTGTATACATTTTGTCACCCCAATTTTTCAATGAATAGTTTTAAAGAGCTGTTTATACATCAAGAATGAGAACTGTTTTCTTGTATACATATCGAGCCGTTTAGCAGCAAATTGATATGTAACATTAAAGGTATCACCTATTAATTTTATAACCTCTGATTTCATGCGTGGCAACGAAATCTTTTCAAGCATAAAAGTAGGAACACAGAAATGATACATAAAGCTATTAGCCTGATACTCTTGCAACTGGCGAAACATACGATTCATGTTGAACTGGTTTCCACAATGTTTAATCACATGCCCTAGCTCATGAACAAAGTCTTGCCACTGTTCTTGTGGAGAGGCTCGAGCATCAAGGACGACGCTATACTCACCGTTAATTTGAAACATGCAGCTTTTTCTTTGCTCATAATGCAGCCAGATACGAAATGCCGCGGCAATCCTTTCTAAATCAATGTCTTCAGGAGTCTCGATATTTAATGTGTAATAGATTCTTTTCACTTCTTCTTCAAGGTAAGATAACTGGATTGACATTAAAAACACCACCATGGAGAGAATGTATGTTCTGTTTTTGGTGTGAAAGAAAAGCCCAAGGAAGAAGGGCTGTCATAAATTCAATAGCTGTTTCTTTTTAATTTCATATTCTTCTTGAGTGATAGCACCCATATCCAACAATTCTTTATATTTTTTCAATTCATCAGCTCCAGATACAGTAGGGGCAGGAGCTGGTGGTATTGTTGGAGCAGGCATAGACTGATGCTCTTCTATGTATTTTTGAATTTCTAAAACCATAGGCAGTTCATTTGTGCCAAAAGTGAAAGAGTTATCGTCTTGTATTGCGTCCCAGAGTCCACTTGTTTCATTAGCAGCTGGCGTTAAAAATTGAAAATAGCCAGAGGTCACTAATCCAGGTTTTTTTATTTGAAGCCCGGACAGTTCGCTGATTCTATAAGATTTCTCCCCACTATACCCTCGTGTGATAGTATTAACAGCGCCTTTTCTTGCTACTCTTATATAGTTTCCGTCAAGTGTGATTGTTGTTTTTGCAGATTTAAAATAATACTCTTTGATATGTTTTTTCGATTTTTCTTCAATTTTTTTTTGTTCTTGGAGGTCCTTTTCTTTTTCCCGATTAAATTTTTCTTCATTACCAGTAATTTTCGATTCTACATATTTACTGACTGCCTCTGGATTTCCTTCTGTTATGTTAGTGATACTGAATTCTCCATCTGAAGTGATACAATCTATCCGAAAACCAGCAAGTGCTTTTTTCGTAACAGAGATTTTCAAAATAGAATCGTAAAGCCATTTCTCTGTAATCAGGGCGTCTTTTTTAAGATAGAAGAAATACACAGAATCATCTGTTACGGCAAATATACCAGTAGGTAGGCTTACAACTTTGGGTCTATTCAAGCTACCTCTTGCCATTTCCAATACGGTTTCGTTTATCTCATTAAGCATCATTTTATAGGTTTTTACAAAGTTTTTAGAAGCCTTCATGTGTTTTTTGAATTGACAGTTATACACTTCACCATTCTCTGACAAAAAAGACAAATTAAATTTCCCCTTTTTAAATAATAACAGTTGAGTTGCTCTCTTTTTTCTGATCTAATTCGGTTTGAATCCTGAAGCAATCCTGATGAGGAAGGTTGTTATCTCCCTTGATATAACTGACTTCAACCTATCTGTGAAAAATTCTTTCCCGATCCAGTTCAGTTCTAATTCCGATCCAATCCTGATCTTATTAGTAAACAGAAATAACATAATAACAATAATATAAATAAAGGTTTCGCCAGTTAGTTATTTCTTTGGCTTACGACCCTCGCGTTCTTCTTTCTCTTTGAGGTACTTTATAAAATCAATTGCTTGTTTTTGTCTTTCTACTGAGAAGTCACTCGCTTCTCTAAAGGCGATCTGTAAATCAGGATCATCAAAAAGGTCATTATTAAAAGTAGGTTCTTTGCCAGTCAGGAGGTAATCAGTTGTTACACCATACAAACTTGCAAGTCTAACGAGCATTTCTCCATCTGGTTTCCTTAAACCGTACTCCCAGTTCGCATATGTAGACATTGTTTTAATACCTAATTTTTTTGCGACGAAAGATTTGCTCCAACCTTTCTTTTCTCTTAATTCAGTTAAGATTTTCCCTGTTATATTATCCATTATTATACACCTTTTTTTCATTTGGTGTGTAAATTTTAACACGGTTTACACACAATAGATAATTACTTACACAAAAAGAATAAAAATATATTGACTTACCCTTATTGTGTATATTATTATGTATTTAACGAGTTACACGAAAAGAGTAAGGTGGTGAGTTAATAGTGTTAGAAAAATTACGGGCGATAAGACTTTCTCAAGGAAAGACCCAAACCTTTATGGCAAAAAAGCTTGGATATAGATACGCAAGCGGTTATGCAAATATAGAAATGGGGCGTACAAAGCCAAGTCTTGAAAAAGCACACCAAATATCCGAGTTACTGAATGAAGAAGTCGATGAGCTTTTTTTTGATGAAAAGTTACACGAAACGAGTAAAGAGAATACTGCTTAGTTACAAAAAACAATATAGGAGTGAGAGTATGAATCAAATTAATCAAAAAGCCACCGCGATAACGGCGGCTCTCGAAACTGATAATGCATGCAATAATTGCGGCAGATCTTGGAGTGGGAATTTAAACTTTTGTGGAGTTTGTGGAAATAGGCTAATCCCTTACTCGCAGTTGAAACAGTTTTTCCCTAACAGACGTTTTGTGAGGGTAAATTATTAAGATAATTCATCCATCTTTTGTCGGTTTCTCCAATCATCTTTTCGGGAGATATCAAGTTCAGCAAAAAAAGAAGTAATATCATGAAAAGTATTTTCAATTGTACCGCCTTTATTATCTAACTGAATTTGTTTCAGAGCGGTACTAAACAAATGCATTTTAGTTTGCCCATCATTATTTTGGAATGATAGATCACCAGCAAGTTGATAAACATTATTCTCATCAGGAATATAAATTCCAATCATTTGGGATGAGACGTGAACGCTAAGAATTATTTTGTTTGGTAAATCAATCAACATGGTACCTGATTTCCCATTGGCAAATTTGAACCATTTACCTGAGATTGTCTCTACCAATGTACTTCCATCTTGAAAATCAGACATAGTTAACACCACCTTTCTATGAAGATTTTACCACATAAGAGATTGGAAGATTATCTAAAAAGCATAGGAGGTCAAAAACATGTTCACTATGCAATACGACGACAAATTCATTGATCAGATCGCTGCCAAAATTGCTGATAGAGCAACAGACATGCTGGTAGAGCGGCTCAGCTCATTGAACGAGCTTCCTCACATCTTGACGAGAACTGAAGCGATGGAGGTTCTGCGGTGTGGCCCCACTAAAATGGCGGAACTAATGGCCCGTCCGGATTTCCCGGTCAACAACGAATGCGGCAAAAAAATTCCGACTGCTTTGCTCTTCAAGTGGGTCGAGTGCAACACTCGTTGGGTTGCTGAGAATACTGACTACTACAAGAAAGGGGCTACAGCATGAATCAATTACAAAATTTTTCACATGAGCAATTCGGAAACTTGCCGATCATTCAAGTCGACAACAAAGACTTTTTCGGAGCAACCGAAGCTGCTGCAGCCCTCGGATATGCAAATGCACATGATGCAATCTCAAAACATTGTAAAGAAAATGGAGTCGCGTTTCACGAGGTCACAGATTCGCTCAATCGTAAACAACACAAAAAATTCATTAGCGAAGGAAATCTTTACAGGCTGATTACTAAATCTAAACTTCCAGCAGCTGAACAATTCGAAGCGTGGGTATTTGACGAACTGCTACCAACACTGCGTCAGACAGGCCAGTACGGCGGCCCGAGAGTTTTATCCGATGAAGAACAGCGAATCGAATCGCTGAAACTCACTTTACAAACAGCAGAACAACAACAAAAAATGCAAAAAGTGTTGTTTCATCATGAAAAACAGATCGGTGAGCTCAGTCAAAAAGTGGACGAGCAAATCACTCTGGATTCCGGAGAACAGCGTCGGTTTCAAAAAGTAGTTGCGCGCCGGGTTTATAGCATCACGGAAGGTAAGACAGAAGCGGCCAGGCTTTTCAGAGAAATACACCGTGAGATAAAAGACCGGTTCGGCGTTGCAAGCTACAAAGACATAAAGCGCCGGGAGCTGTTATCCGCAATCAAATATATAGAAAATTGGATTCCTCGGAAGGTTTCCTAAAGCCTTTCGAGTTCCTTCATTAATTAAATTTTACCAGTGAACAACTGGATATATCAGGAGGCAAACATATGGAGAACAACCCATACAATTTGCATAATCTACCCCGGATCATGCGTAGTGTCCGCAAAGCGGCAGGACTTGCACAGTATCAGATCGGTAATTTGATAGGGGGAAAGGATCAGCGGTATGTTTCGGACGTTGAAAATGGATTCAGTAAGCTTACCCCGGAATTATGCATCAAGTGGTTTGAGGCGTGCGAGGCATACGAACATATTGATCTGGTACATTACCTCTTCAAACTGCACCCGACGACGGCAGCGCCCATTGATCCAGCACTTAACGAGAGCGCAAGCGCGGCGGTAATCAATATGATTCACCAGCTTGAAGAAGCATTGCAAGCAACAAGGCATTTAGCGCGCTGGCTGGCAAACGATAGGCCAGGCCGACAACCTGAAGAACTGCCAATGGCCGATATTAAACAGATTTTTGATCTGATCCCGGCAAATAAAACGCTGATATATTCGCTGGCCCGCAGTCATGGACTGAACATGAAGGAACTGGCCGAAAGGTGGACGCGGAAAGCGCTAATGAGTCAAGTTGCAATGGCAAAAACAGAGGAAAGGCAGGCGGTACTGGTATGAAAATCAATCAGTTTCTTAAAGTAGATGCAGATTCAGCAAAAAGGAAAATCGAGTCGGCAGAAGAGCTCTCTATCATGCTTTCGGAGGCATTACGGGATGGCGATTACGAAGAAGCTATCAGTCTTGCAGGGAGCATCAAGGTTCTTATAGAGGATATTAACCGGCTGGCGAATAAAGGACGCTTACACCAAACCGTTTTAAATATGGCGGCCCGTGGGATTCACCTGAGTGTTGTGAGTAGGTGTTCACAATGAATATTGAAAATCCAATGGTTCTGAACAACTGGCATGACAAGCTGACTGAGCCGGAAACGCAAAAGGATTTCTTTGGGGATGAAGTAACGGCTTTCGATGATTTCGTGATAGATAGTGCTGAAGGTGAAGTCGTATTGAGGGAAAACCTTGAGCGGTATCTGAAGGAGCATCTTGGTTTTGAATTTAAAAATGAGCAATAAAAAAAGCCCACTTGGCAGAGTGGACTTCAAAAGGTCTTTTGGTAAAGATTAGTTTCTTTATTATACCAAATTACTTCATAAAAGACAATGGAGGTTTTACACATGGCAAAACGAATAACAGCATCTTTCAGTGACCGGGCGGACGATCAGAAGCGCCTGAGAGAAGTCGGCGGCTCAATCATGTTCAGTAAAGGTAAACCCGTATTTTCCTTTCCGTCAATGTATGCATACCGAGAATGGCAGCGGCTCGGCACAGAAGCTTATTTGAGAAAGGTGGCAGAGGCACAATGAACGGACTATCTCAGGTAGATTACTCAGATTACATGCCAGCCCCTCAGCAGGCTACTGGCGTGACTACGGAAGCGATGGTAAGCCGACAGGCTCAAGAAGTACAGGCGGCAATGGTCATTGCAAAGAAATTCCCACGGGACGTATACGCGGCTTTTGACCGTATTAAAAAAGCATGCGAGCGGAGGCTGTTAGCCGAGAATGCGGTTTATGAATATCCGCGCGGCGGCACAAAGGTTTCCGGCCCATCCATCCGGCTGGCGGAGGCCTTGGCACAGAACTGGGGGAACATTGATTACGGAATTATGGAGTTGGAACAAAAAGCTGGTGAATCATCTGTCATGGCTTACGCTTGGGATCTTGAAACGAATACCCGGCAAACCAAAATTTTCACTGTGAAGCATGAACGGAAGGCACGGGGCGCCATTACAAAACTGGATGATCCGAGGGATATTTACGAAATGGTTGCCAATCAAGGAGCCCGCCGGGTTCGCGCCTGCATACTTGGAGTGATTCCGGGCGACATCGTTGATGCGGCGGTAGATATGTGTCAAAAAACATTGATTAGTGGACATAAGGAACCACTGGAAGACCGGCTCAGAAGCGCCTTCTCCCTATTTAAAAAAGAGTTTGGCATCACTAAGGAAATGATTCAGGAGTACATCGGCAGTAATGTTGATGCCTTCACTGAGCAAGATTTCCTGAAAATTGGTCGTATTTACACGTCCCTGCGTGATGGGATGGCGAAGAAAGAGGATTACTTCAATGTGAAGGCCACAGGCGCGACTAAGTCAAAGGCTGAGGAAGAATTCAAAAAGCAGAAAGAGCAAGCTGACAAGCCTGCTGATAGTAAAGAAAAGGCGGGTGATCCTGCTAATGCGGATACCGGCACTGAACAAGGAGAATTATTACTCTAACGAGATTGATCGACACTACATGTCAAATTCTCAATATAAAAGCTTTTTGCAATGCGAGGCTGCTACGATGGCAAAGTTGAACGGAGAATGGACGCCGCCCACATCGGAGGCGCTCCTCTTCGGCCAATATGTTCATGCCTGGCTTGAAGGTGAACAGGCTTTTGATGAATTTAAAAAGAACACCCCATCACTTTTTACACAAAAGGGCCAGCTGTACAAGCAGTATCAGTTAGCTGATCTGATGATTGAGGCGATTCAACATGACGAACTCTGTATGTTCATTCTGCAAGGAGCAAAGGAAGTTATCGTAACGGCTGAACTCTTCGGCATCCCGTGGAAAGGCAAGCTGGACGTTTACAACCCTGCCGGCAGCCGTTTTGCCGATCTGAAAACAGCCCGTTCACTCCGGGAGAGGGTTTGGCATCCGGAAAAAGGCTATTGCTCATTCGTCGAGGCAAATGGCTATATTGAACAAATGGCACTGTATGCTGAGCTTGAAAAAAGAATGACTGGACGGAACGAATGGCTTGAGCCCCTGATCGTAGGGGTTTCAAAAGAAGATCCACCTGATAAAGCTGTCATCAATATTGATGAAGGCAGGATGGAAGTAGAGCTTGCAGAGATTGAGCAACGGATGGACCGGATTTTGCAAGTGAAACACGGCGGAGAGAAGCCGGAGCGGTGCGAAAAATGCAAGTATTGCCGGGCCACTAATCAACTGAACAGCATCATCCATTTTTCGGAGTTGGTGAGCTGATGGAAAGGGAGTTGATCAGGATTCCCATCCCACATTGTTATCTTTGGCTGGTCAAAACGGTTCAGCGCGACATGAGAAAGGACTTGTATACCCGGTACACGACTGACTACTTAAAGACAAATGAGCCGTCTCTGAGATTAGTAGAAATAGATTTCAAGGCTCTGACAGCACTGTGTGAAAGGAAGTAGGTGAGCGGCATGGATATGCAAGGTTTGGGGTATGTGGTCCTACCTCGGCTGCCATTTAAGGATTCACGTGATGAGACAATATACGATTATTTATTCAAACGGGCGGAGTACAGGGCGGATCAAGAACTAAAGCTCGGGCAGACAATCGTTAAGCTTGTGGATTTAGCCAAGCGCTTCAACTGGTCTTCTGATCAGATCAAATACTCGTTAGATCGGATGGTAAAGCAAGAGTATTTGAAGCTGGACCGGCTGCCACAAAAACGTGGTTTCATTGTGACGGTGTTGAATTATGCCGAGTACATACAGCTTGGAAATTACAACAAGAAGATAGACCCGGCTCCAATACCTTTAGGACAGCAGGAGGTTGACGAAAAAATGAAAAACGCATTTGAACTATTCGAAAACAAAACAGCCCGCACCATTGGCACGATGGAGGTTCAGCGGCTCGGGTATATGGTGGATGATTACGGCGAAGAGAAAGTCATGGAGGCAATGAAACAGGCTTTCAGAAGCAAGGGCAACAACGTTAATCTGAATTACATTGAAGCCATCCTCTCAAACCCATTCAGCCAGAGACGAAAGGAGAAACAGCAGTATGGAAGCTCGCAAAACGCAAGATATGGACGCGGCAATGAAGGCCATTCTAACCAAGCTCCGGGATCGGTCAGCAGCATCTTCAACGGGACAGGCCGCCTCAGAAGAAAAGGCTGAATACGAGTGCTCTGACTGCAAGGATAAGGGCATTATTGTTTACCGTATTCACCAAGACACAGAGCGCCAACTGAGGAAAGATCATAAGACAATGGAGAGCCTGGCCCCCGATCAAATGGTCAGGGAAGAGGATTATCTTGCAGGGAAAGTATGCTTGCCGGATAAGGCCCGGGAATGGAAAACCACATTTTCAAAGCAATGCGAGTGTGTAAAACGGAAAAAGATCGCCCGGCTTATGAAGGCCAGCGGCATCACGGAGGAATTCGAAAAGCTCCTTTTTGGAAACTTCATTAAGGACGGGAAGCCGGACATGATCAAGGACGCTTATGAGTGCGCGGTGGAATACTATAAGGATTTTCAGAGCATTAGGGGAAATCGTTCAAACAGCATCGCTTTGCTCGGGCAACCGGGCAGCGGAAAAACGCACTTGTTAACGGCGATCATGAACAATTTGATCAAGAAAAAATCAATTTACTGCATGTATTTCCCGTACGTTGAGGGAATGGGCGATCTGCGAAATGATTTTGACCAGCTGGAAACAAAGCTCGACGCCATGCGGAAAGCCGAGGTCCTGTTCATTGATGACTTATTCAAGCCAGTAAAGGGGGAGCCGCGGGCGACGGATTGGCAAGTGGAACAAATTCAATCGGTTGTGAATTATCGGTACTTGAATCATAAGCCTCTGCTAATCTCTTCCGAGCTTGATACGGGCGAAATTTTGGACATCGACGAGGCGCTGGGCTCCCGGATTCATCAAATGTGCAGAGATTACACGGTGATCATTAAGGGCGACCGGATGCAATTAAACCATAGGTTAGGAGATTGGGAATGACGGAAAAAGCGAACTTCACGGCAACCGGCGGCATGTACATGTTCGGGCCCGCCGAGCAAACGGCCGGCCAGGACCTTACCCCGGCGATCCGGGTGCTTGAGGAAAAAATCAAACAAATGGAGCTGATGCACAGTGCTTAAAGCGGTTATCCTGCTGCCGGCCATCATCCTCACAGCGCCGTACAAGGAAAAGCAGATTCAGCACTGGGAACAAATTGACGGGAGGTAATGACGGTTGGATTCCATTCAGTTTATAGTTTACGGCGAGCCTGTTGCACAGGGGAGGCCGAGGGGATCTGTTATAAATGGCAAGGTTAAAATGCGTGATCCTTTGAAATCAAAGAATTTTAAACAATATGTTGCGCTGGTGGCGTCACAGTATCGGCCAAAACAAGTTATTACGGGACCTGTGGCAATGGATGTCAGAGTATTCAGACCAATGACGAAAGAAATTTCTAAATCCAAGACAAAAAGAGAAAATGCGGAAAAGGGTCTCCTGCGTCCCGTAACAAAGCCGGACGTTGACAATTATGTAAAGGGAGTTAAAGACGCCCTGAATCATCTGATTTACCGGGATGATAGCCAGGTAGTCGATCTGAAAGTTAGCAAGTTTTACAGTGAAGAACCCCGAGTGGAAGTCATTATAACGGAAATCCTGCCATAACGCTTTGCAGCAAAAGTTTGATGCTTGAAAACTAAATCAATTCAGGAGGTTATCGCTATGCAAGAAAAAATCGATCCATACAAGCCTGGTCCAGTTAAGGAGTGGAAAATGACGCCGGAGCAGTTGGCGGCATACGTCGAAAAACATCCGATCATCTACCGCGAGGAATTAAAGCCATCTACTGGCGTAACGATGCGGCTGCCGTCATAAAACGAAAAAAGCACCGAAGCCGAAGCCCTGGAGCTTTGATATGAACTGGTACTTCTATCATAGCACAGGGGGCGGCCAGAGTGAACAAGCCAACAGAAATAAAAAATCATGAAACAACTATTCAGCAAAGCATCGAGCCGGGGAAAGTCCGCATCATCGTTTTAGATGGCACTGAAGGGACTGCTCATCTAATGGACGCCCCGGAACACGGTAAAACTATCATTCAAACAATAAAAGGCGGCCTGGCTCGTTGTGATTACGAGATCGGCCATAAATTCAAATAGCAGGGGTTTCCCCTGCGGGGGAGGAACGGGCATGAAAGAGAGAATTGAACGTCTGAAAAAACTGACATACATTCCGCAGAAGGAAATTGCTTGGCTTATTGAGCAAGCTGAACTGAATGTTAAGCAGCAGGAAATCATCGAGGAAAATAAGCGTCAGCAGGAAGTCGCGGTCAATCAGTTTCGGCAGGCCCGGGAGGAGATCAGCCGGCTACGGGCGGAGAACAATCGCTTTAAAGAGGCTCTGCAAGTATATGCGAATAAGAGAAATTATGAATCAAGGAGACGAAAGGTTCCCGGAACCGCATTAAATGGGGAGAAAATCAGCGCTTCCTTGATCGAAATAGACAAAGGGCAAACGGCCAGAGAAGCATTGGAGGGTGATGCGGAATGAGCGAATTATCCCAAGCACAAACTTGTCCGTATTGCGATTGCACAGAAGAAGCATACCATTCTAACTGGGATTCAGACAGCGACGGGATCGTAATATGCACGAGTTGCCATAAAGAATATTATTCAATGCCCAAATATCACTTTGAGGGTTGGCAGGTTGAAAAAATATGCGAAGAATGCGGTCATGAAGAAAGTGAATGCCATTGCGAGGGGGAAGAAAAATGATGCCATTACAAGTAGAACTGCAACGGAACGTGAAGGCCACGAAGGACGAAGCAATGACCGTCGAGCAGGCGGCCGAGCTTTTAAAGGTTCACCCGGACTACATCCCGACGCTGGTCGCTCGGTCTGACGATCTGAAAATGATCGGCGACCATACCATTATCGCTAAACGGGATAAAACAAATATCTGGTTGGTCGGGGCATGCGTGGGGCTCATCTTCTTCACTATCTCCGTGTTGCCGAATTTGATCGGGGGTTAAGGGATGGCAACAGCAGAGCAATTGAAACGAATGAACGACATAAACGATTTGATCAAGCTTATCGCAAGCATAGACAGACGTACTTTCTTCTGTAAATACAAGGAGCGGGTGGCGTATTTCAGATTTAAGAAAAAACTGTTCTTCGTTGATGATTACACGGGCGCTGACGTTTACCCATATGAATTGGGATACGGCAGTTCAAACGGCTTTTCGCATGGGGGCAACATGTGGCAACTGGTCAATAGCTTCAGAAAATTCATCATAACAGGGAAATACGGCGAGCTGAGGGATTATAAAGAAATATGGGCTTACAGCTATGAAGGATGTATGAAAATCCGTCAGAAGGCGAAGGAGATCGGTTTCATTGAAAGTGTTGATTACCCCTACAGTTTTGATGAATGGGCGGATAGTAAATGATCGAATACCATTGCCCGGACTGCGATTATAAAAAACTTGATTTAGAAATCCGCACAGATGCCCGCTGCCCGCATTGTGGGCGCTGCATGGGTGGTGAAGTGGAAAAATAGAAGAGCATATTAGAATGCTCTTCTATTAGAAAATTAATAGACAAATACGTGTAACTGACCGTATACTGATCCATTTTTGAATATAGTTAAATATGCATTTCCAGCTTTATTGCCACGGACAAGTCCATTGGTATCTACTGTGAAAACAGCGCTATTATCTGAATGATAAGCGAATCCTGATCCTAAATACTTTGCATCTAATTGTTTAGAACCCCCAGCTCTCACTTCAAAAGTATCGTAATAGGCTTTAATTGGACCAGGAGATATAGTTGTTTGCATTTCATTTTTTTGAGGAGTTATCTCCTTAGCTGAAGCCATACCACTAATTGAAAAAGCTAATACAGGAATCGATAGTGCAGTCACAGCAATCTTTTTGAAATTCATTTTAAACACTCCCTTGGTTTTTTATGGAACATAGTAAGAATTCGAGCAAAATAACGATTATCCTTGTAAATAAATGTTAATTATTTGTGAATTAGGAAGGGGAAAATAATGAAAAAACTATTCAAATCAATCATTTTATCAGCTGCATTACTTACGGGAGCGGCGGCCGTTGCGCCGTCTGCTTCCGCCGCATGGTCCGGCTGGCAAAATGAATCCGGGTACAGCGGCCGGGTGTTTACGGATGCTGCGACATATACGGGCGGCGCCTCAACGGTGGACTGGAAAGCCGAGAAAAAAGGATCAAGGACACTTTATTACACAGCCGGCGTATACAAGAAGCGCAGCGGCGGCGGGCTGACTGATACGAATCTGGTACAGCGGGGCAGCTTCAAAACGGCAACGCCTCTGAAATCATTCAACGTGAAAACGATCCGGAATAAGACCGGAAAGGGAACCTATGTCATTCAGCTGGACTGCTACTCTGATTCCGGCAAGCGGAACTATATCGGAACATTTGAATCAGCAAAATTTCATATCAAATAAGGAGGATACAATGGCGCTGAGAATAATTTTTCTTCTGATGGGATTAGGATTCTGGTTTTATTTCCAATACGAATATAGGCCGGACATGAAAACGAACATCACGTTAATAGGCGCAATAATTGCGTTCACGGCTGCGGCGTTTTTTCAGGATATTGATAAGTATGTTAGATCTGAAAAAGAATAGAATAATATGAATTTATTAGAATTCCTTTTTACTGTATAATTTGTGTAAAAAATAGGAGTGAAAAGTCATAGATATAAATTTCTTTTTGAAGACCGAAGGCATAGGAACAAATATCATTAGTGATTTCCTGTTAAATCCTAGTCTGTGGGGTTCATTAATCGGATCTGGAATATCTGCATTAGTAGCTATAACAATTATGCAACACAATATCAAACATGAAAGGCGGATGTATAAAAGGACACAATTAGAAAGTTCTTTAAAAGAAGCAAGGTTCCTCGAGCATTCAACTAATCTTTTGATTAGAGCTGTTGGATCCTATATAGACTTAGAGGCGAAACATTTTAATGTCGATGAAAGTATAATGCTCTACGAAGAGTTCTCTGATATAAAAGAAGAAGACCAACAGGAATTAGATAATATACTTAAGTCAAAAGAACATATTAAAAGAAACCTTTTTATATATTTAAACAGGATAAAATCAATAGATAGGCAAAAGCTCAGCACAGATAATTATCAAATATATTTAGAGATTTTAGGTTTATGTGAAAATCAGATAGAAGATTTATTGGAGAAAAGTTATAAGTTAGCACAGGGTGGGTATGCAGATACTTTTTCAGTTTATTTAAGAGATTTAAAAGGAATGAATTCTAGATTAAAAGACATAATCAACTTAAGCATTAAGGAGCTTGAAGAACTTAAATAAGTCCAAGACGGAAAGCCTGCGGACACTGATCATTGCACAGAATTGCTCTGTGCTCTGATTGGTGTCCGTTTTTTATTTCGCAACTATCTGGATGTCTATTGGGATTACTAATGTTGAAAGGAGTGGTGAGACATGAAACAGTCCAAAAAGAAACCATCACAGAAGCAACAGGAGCGCTCAGATCGTTTCTGGCAACAAATGATGAACACGAACATGCAAACACTTAAACGAGGCAAGGGCGGCGCATTTAAGCGCAAATAAGGGGAGGAATCAGAATGCAGGATTTAATCATTGAATACAAACGAGCTTTAAGAGAAACAAGAAAAATGCACCGGCTCTACAAAGATACGGCTGAAGTCAATCTGACGGCTGAACAGATCAACGACAAAAAGATTATCAGTAGCATGATCAGCGATATAGAATTCACTCTCGAATGGCTGCAGAACGGAAGACAGCCCGGTGCCCGCCGAGGTGCTGACAGAAGAGACGCATATCAAAGGACGATTCTTGCTGATCCGCGCTTAATTGATGCGCTGCCGGAAGAATACGCAATCGTTCAAGAGGCTGAGGGAGAGGTAAGTGATTGGGATAAGGAAAGAATCGCTGATGCCCTATCCGTGCTTACCGAAAGAGAAAAAGACATTTTCATGATGCACGCTGTGCAAAACATGTCATTCGAAGAGATAGCGCAGTTATTGGGGATTAAAAAAGGAACCGTACAAAAGAACATTGAACGTTCCCGCCTGAAAATGAAAAATAGAGCAGATCACAGCCTATTCTGTTTAGCGTGAATAGGCTCTTTTTTTTTGGATAAATAATGAAAAAAGCCCATTAAATTACTTGACGTGAGTAAATAAATGAGGTATAATTAGAGTATAGAAAGGAGGGAAAGAAAGTGGCTGAAATCGCATTGGTACTGGGGATTATCCTCACAACTCTCACAGTTGTTGAAAAAGTCCTCATCATCAGGGAAAAGCTTAAAACAAAAAAGCCCAAAATCAAAAAACGCCGTCGACCAAGAAAGCGCAGATGATTTTGAGCCGAGGGAGAAGGTAGCGCTTCTCCCTTGCTCCAAGTATAGCAAATGCGGCGACTAAAGAAAAATACTTGAAAGCCAGCCACTTTCAAAAAAATGAAAAGTGTACAGTCCACCACCGATATTGTTGTTCTTCTCGCCCTGGCGTATATGCTGTTTTTCCGTCAGGATGTGGCAGCGGGACCATTGAAAACGGCTCTCGACATTAGTCTGATCATTTTATTTGTTGTTTCGATCATTGAGAAAGCATTTTCCCTTTACTTGAAATATCGCGAGAAAAAAGGATGATTCAAAAATGTACAAGCCTAAAGAGCGTGACGCAATCAAGAAATTCTTGAATGAAGAGATACTCAATACAAGTGAAGCGCTTGAGATATTAGGGTTCACCCGTCAGTATCTGAACCAGTTAGTAAAGACCGGGGAATTAGAGCCGATGAAAGAAATGCCCCGGGACAGGCTTTTTCTGAAAGAAGATATTTTGGATTTCCAAAAACATAGGCGGAAATGAGCACCCTGTCAAAAGGGTGTTTTTTCGTCTTACGGTTGCCACCTATTTATGAAGGGCGCTTTCGTTCGACAAATTTTGCAAATAGTTCCTTTATCATACTCCTTAACCGATAATAAGGTGGGAGGTGAGAATTATGATAGTTAGTGGTGTGAAGGTAAAGCAATTTTATCAACATGTCTTCGAACCTAAAGAAGATTGGGCGGAATTCCTTGGAGAGTTTAGCAGAGAATTGGGTGAAGAGCATAAAGCAACAAATGTGAGACTTACTCAATTTGTTAAACTTAATGACAAAGAAACACTGATTGTTTGGGAGATAAGCTAATGTGATGAACACCCTTCGGGGTGTTTTTTTATGTTCTCTGTAAACCGGGTCCAGTGAATCTCAGATAAAACAATTGGCGGCTGACAGCCTCTGAGTGTGGGCGCGGTTTAGAGGGAATATCTTTTTCCAAAACAAACACGAATCAGAAGGGGGCGGCGGTGAATGTAGATGGCTGAAAAGCAAATTCAGGCGTATAAGGATTACGTCAAAGGCATGAAATACAAGGACCTTGCCGAAAAATACGGGGTGTCAGTGAACACCATCAAATCGTGGAAGCAGCGGCATGGATGGGAAAGGAAAAAGGGTGCACCCCCTGAAAAAAGTGTGCACACAAAAATAGGCGGGCAACCCGGCAACAAAAACGCATTAGGAAATAGCGGCGGGGCGGCTCCGGCGAGAAATCAAAATGCTGTATCACATGGGTTCTTCTCAAAGTATCTGCCGGAAGAAACGCTTGAAATCATGGAAGAGATTCAGAAACGTTCCCCTACTGATATGATATGGGATCAGATTCAAATACAATATGCAGCCATTCTACGGGCGCAACGCATTATGTTTGTGCAGAATAAAGATGATACGGCAAAAGAGCTTAAAAAGGCAAAATACGCTTATCATCAAGATGAGGACGAAGATGGCAATCTAACATATGAAAAAAACATTGTAGAAGAAGAACTTGAAATACAGTTCGCTTGGGATCGTCATGCGACTCTCTTAAACGCTCAATCTCGGGCAATGGGTGAGCTCCGGAGTCTGATTAAGCAGTTCGACCAGCTGGCGCATGAGCAAGATGAGAGGCGCCTTAAATTGGAACAGATGCGCTTGAGTATCGAGAAGACGAAGAAGGCTGTTAACGGCGGCGACGGAAACACCCAAGAAAATGATATTGCTGCAATGTTGAGGAAAATGGTGAATGCCGATGGAACTGAATAAAAAGCAAAAGGAAGTTTGGGACAGCTTTATTAAAGAGCAACCCAAAATTCTAATTTGTAGCGGCGCAAAGAGGGCAGGAAAAACATTCGTGCTCCTTTTGACGTTCCTTGCTCACGTCAGTAAGTATCAAAATATGGGTTTATCCTTCATCATCGGCGGGGCTACTCAGGCAGCCATAAAACGAAATGTCTTGAACGATATGGAACTGATTCTGGGTAAAGAATTGAGGCTCGACAAGTCGAATGCCGTTGAAATATTCGGCAACCGTGTATATTGCTTTGATGGAGCCAATGCTGATTCATGGAAAAAAGCGCGGGGGTTCACATCAGCCGGCGCATTCCTAAACGAAGCGACTGCCCTGCACGATTCATTCGTGAAAGAAGTCATTTCCCGGTGCTCGTATAAAGGCGCTGTGGTCATGATGGATACAAACCCCGAAAACCCGATGCACACCGTCAAAACGGATTATATCGACAAAGACGGGCAAATGCTGAAAAGCGGGCGGCTGAACATCAGGTCATTTCATTTCTCGCTGTTCGACAACAATTTTCTCGATCCGGAATATGTGGAGAGCATCGTGGCATCAACGCCGAGCGGCATGTTTACAGATCGGGATATACACGGTTATTGGGTGGCGCCTGAAGGGGTCATATACAAGGATTTCAATAAGGACATCCACTATATCAGCTCTGAGGAATTGGGAAACAGGCGCGTCAATTTCAAGAAGTATTTTGCGGGCGTCGACTGGGGGTACGATCATCCGGGTTCTATTGTTGTGATCGGACAAGATGACCAAGGGTATTTTTATTTACTTGAAGAACATTGCAAGCGACATGAGGAAATTGATTACTGGGTGAAGGTAGCGAAAGGCGTTAAAGAGCGGTACGGAAACATTAATTTCTATTGCGATTCTGCGCGGCCAGAGCACGTTGTTCGTTTCCGGCGTGAAAAACTTCGGGCTATCAACGCTGATAAAGCTGTAGTATCCGGTATAGAAGAAGTAGCGCGGCTGTTCAAACAAGAACAGCTTTTGGTCGTTGAAGACAAAGTGGACCGTTTTAAAAAAGAAATCTTTATGTATGTCTGGAATCAGAAGACAGGCGAACCTGTTAAGGAATGGGATGACGTTCTGGACTCCATACGTTATGCCCTTTACACAAACAACAAACCAATGAGACGAAAAGGGAAGGGGTGATCATTGTGAATCATCTGATAGATAAGATCAGAGCTTCAGGCATTACACCTGAATTGATTGCAGACATCATCGCAGCGCATAAAAGCGATCATGATAGAATGAAAAACTTATATGACCGGTATAAGGCAGAGGTTCAGGGCGTACCAATCCTAACCAGAGAAGCCATTGAATATGAGGATTTCGAGACCGGTCATGTTAAGCGGATAGATCATAAGGTCAATAACAAGCTTAATAACTCATTTGACTCAGACATTGTTGATACAAAGGCGGGCTATCTCTTCGGGCATCCGATTACTTATGAGTTTGATGATAAGCGAGAGACTGGCACTACTTCATCCGGAAAGCAGATGATTGATGACTTCAACACTCTGAATAATATTGCTGACGAAGATAGTGAATGGGGAAAGATGGCGACAATTTGCGGCTACGGAGCGCGGCTTGCATATATCGACCGGAACGGTAATGAAAGAGTCAAAAACATTGAACCATGGGAAGCGGTTTTCCTCAGCGATGGGAATATTCATGAACCGGAATATGCTTTGCGTTATTACGAGACATATAACGGGCAGAAAAAAGCAGAATTTTATGATAGCAAAACGATTTATTATTTCAGTACGAAGGATAGTTCAGCTTTTACCTTAGACGACAAAACGCCTCATATGTTTGATGGTTGCCCTTTATTTGGGTTGGCAAACAATAAAGAGCTCAAGGGCGATGCCGAGAAGGTATTGTCTCTTATTGATGCCTATGACCGGACACTGTCAGACGCCTCAAACGAAATTGAACAATACAGACTGGCGTACTTGATCCTAAAGGGACTGGGAGCCGATGAGGATACACTCCAACAGCTTAAAAAGACTGGGGTTCTTGAACTTTACGATGAGAAAGACGATGTCAGCTATCTGACAAAGGATATAAACGACGCGATTATTGAAAATCACTTGAACCGTTTGGAAGATAACATTCTCCGTTTCGCAAAGTCGGTCAATTTCTCTGATGAATCATTTGGCGGGAATGTCACAGGCGTTGCAATGAAATTTAAATTGATGGCGCTTGAGAATAAGTGCATTACGATGGAACGGAAAATGACTGCTGCCCTCCGTTATCAGTACAAGTTGATCTTTTCAGCTTGGGCAACGAAAAATAAAGCCAAAGCAGAAGATTACTTGAAAGTCTGGTTCGGATTCAAGCGCAATCTTCCAGCCAACGTACTTGAAGAGGCACAAACCACAGCTCAGCTTAAAGGAATGGTAAGCGAAGAAACCCGCCTGTCTCTGCTGTCGTTTGTTGATGATGTCCAGTATGAGCTGAAGAAGATGGAAGAGGAAGAAGAGGAATACAGGCTCAACATGCCGCCGTTAACGGATGTGGAAACAGATGCGGGCGGTGATGAAGATGAACCAGAATGATATTGATAAGTACCTGGACGACATGATCACTGAGGATGCTCAGAAGATTGATGTCGTTTTTGCGTCTCGCTTAAAGGAGATCAATGCACAAATTGCCCGGCTGTATGCGAAATACAGTAAGGACGGCCAGCTTACTTTAGCCGATGCCAACAAATACAATCGTCTGAACAAGGAAATGGAGAGGATGGCCGAGGAATCTCACAAGGCTTTCAAAACCATTCTGACTATTGTTGAGGCATTAGCAGCCAAGCAGTTTTTAGAGAATTATATGCGTTCTGCTTATCTTTTTGAAATGGAATCCGTGGTTAACTTGGGTTTTAGCATCCCGACAGCCGAAGTCATTCGGCAGGCCATTCTAAACCCTATAGCTGAATTGACTTTGTCAGCGATATACAGGCGGCATCGAGACGATTATATCCGGCAGATTCAAATTTCCGTCGCACAGGGCCTACAAGCGGGGGAGGATTATTCAAAGATCGCCCGCCGCATTGAAAGAGCAACCGAATTTGCCCGCAGGAAAGCCCGTGACGTGGCGAGAACAGAAGCTCATAGGGTACAAGTCTCGGCGAGGATGGAAAGCGCTGAAAAGGCCTCAAAACGGAGCAATCTTAAAAAGATGTGGAATGCTACCCTTGATCTTAAAACACGAGCCGGTCACAGGAAGCTGGACGGGAAGACGATAGAACGCAATGGGCTGTTCAAATCAATTTACGGCGGTGTCGGTCCGGCTCCGGGACACATGAATAATGCGAAAGACGATATAAACTGCCGTTGTACGATTGCTTTTAAAGTAAACGGCGTGCTGCCGGATACGAGAAGGGCGAGGGAAGGCGGCAGCGGGGCAGGCCAAACAATCCCATATCAAACATATGAGGAATGGTACAAATCCATTGAGGAAAAGGGGAAATGATGAGTGGCTAAACTTGAAATCAAGCTAAATGAAGAGGGAAGAAGAAAACTTGAATCTCCCTCTATGCATTCGCTAAAGATCAGTGATTATGACATATTGATTGATGGTCAAGAACCCAGCTTAATAACAGACCTAACACTGCGTATGTCAACGGAAAAATTTAATGAATGCACAATTAGTTTTGCGACTGAACATATCGACATTGATGCTGAAACCCTTGCTTCTTTGGAATTAATCGCTGAAGAAAAACAGACGGTTATTAATTTGGAT
Source organism: Bacillus sp. NEAU-CP5 (assembly GCF_026420705.1). NCBI lineage: Bacteria > Bacillati > Bacillota > Bacilli > Caryophanales > Bacillaceae > Bacillus > Bacillus sp. NEAU-CP5. The sequence continues at coordinate 32,949 of NZ_JAPMOV010000005.1, forward strand.
ACAGATATTGTTTCTGAAGAAATTGCAGAACGGTCTATAACAGATCCCGGTATTACTTAACAAAAGGTTAACGTGTTTGATTTCTATTTGTCCTGAGCATGACGTTAAAAGGCTTATTTTTCATGCACTCATAACAGGCGAGCACTGTAGAGGGCGAAGGAGGAAGAAACGTAATGCCAACTTTAGAAGATGTGAAAAAATTTCTTGAAGAAAATAAAGAGAACGAAGAAGTACAGTCGTATCTGAATGAACTTTCTGCCGTGTCTGCTGACAAGGTGAATGGGTTTTTAGATACAGAAGAAGGAAAACGTCTCATTCAGCCTCGGTTGGATTCTCATTTTACAAAAGGTCTTGATACGTGGAAGGCGAACAACCTCGATGCTCTGATTGATGCAAAGGTAAAAGAGCTTTATCCGGAAGAAACAGAAGAGCAGAAGCGGATCAGGAAGCTCGAAAAGGAGCTGGAAGATCAAAAGACAGCGGCACAACGTGAAAAGCTTTTAAACAAAGCTGTTTCTTATGCTTCTGAAAAGCAACTGCCAGCAGATGTAGTGGAATTCTTTATCGGTGAGGATGAAGAATCAACGATGAAGAACCTCGGAGCATTCGAAGAGAAGTACAATGCCGCACTTCAAAAGGCTATTGAATCCAAGTTTCAAGAGAATGGCCGTGATGTCCAGTCCGGTAGCAATGAACCGACAAATCAAGATTTAGACATCAGCTCGCTTGCAGCTGAAGCAAGTATTAGAAAATAAGGAGGGCTATCTTTAATGCCAACATTTAATCCGAACAATGCATTGATGCAAGACTCAGTAAATGGGAAGGTTCCAACTGAACAAGGAACGCTGGTTTTAAAAGAGTTTATGACCCAATCTGCTGTCACGAAACTAGCAAAATATGAAGAAATGACTAAGCCGGAGAAAGAATTCACGTACTTGGCTTCTGGGCCAGGGGCATACTGGGTTGGAGAGGGCGATAGAATTCAAACATCTAAGGCCCAATGGTTAACAGCAAAAATGATTTCAAAGAAATTGGGTGTCATCATCCCTGTTTCTAAAGAATTCTTGCGTTACTCTGTAACAGATTTCTTCACACAAATGCGCCCGGCTATCGCTGAAGCCTTTGCGATCAAATTTGATCAGGCTGCGTTATTCGGTGTAGATTCACCGTTTGGAAAAGGCGTATCTGTATTTGAAAAAATCAAGGAATCTGGTAACACAATTGCGTTAAACTCACTTGGCAATCTTTATGATGAGTTAAACGGGGTCATGGCTCTTGTTGAAGACGCTGACAAAGATGTAAACGGCTTTACAACAACACGCCGATTCCGTCAAAAGCTCCGCGGCACTAAGGACGGTAACGGGCTTCCGATCTTCAACGATGCGACAGGGGGCGCCACACAACAAGCCCTTGGCCTTCCGATCGGATATGTGGATTCTAAGTCATGGGATTACGAAAAAGCGGCATTACTTGCGGCTGACTGGAATTACACACGTTACGGAATCCCTCAAGGCATGGAATACAAAATCTCAGAGGATGCAACATTGACAACGATTGTCGATGCAGACGGAAACCCGATCAACTTGTATGAGAGAGATATGGTTGCTCTCCGTGTAACTCAGCAAGTCGGATTCATGACACTGACCGATGATGCTTTTGCTGCTATTACACCAGCAACGGAGGCGTAAGCTTATGGGGTACACATCTAAAAACTATAGCACTAATAACGGCGACAAATTGGTGATCGGCGGCGAGCTCGAAATAAAAGAGGGTGCGAAGGTGACCGGGTTATCGGGTTCTGCACCTGCTCCTAAAACTATCACTTCGGAAATGATCGGCGACGGAGAAGTGAAAAACAGCAATATCGGTGATGGTTCTGTCCAAAATCGTAACATCGGCACTGGTAGTGTACAAAATGCCAACATCGGTGCCAAGGCAGTTACTTTAGCTAAACTCGGTGACGATGTGACAGCCAAACTATCTGATTTAGAGAATCGGATAAAAGCACTGGAAGGAGGCGGCGCGTGATATGAAAGCATCTAACGGTTCCAAAACCATTGAATGCACTGAAAAGGCTTTTGAGGTGGTTTATTCTCACATTGGTTTTAAGAGAGTGGAAGAGGCCGAGAAGCCAGCTGCCGATCTTCTTGATATGACTGAGGCTCAACTGCAGAAGGTAAACAAAGATGAGATTATTGCTTTCTTGAAAGAGAATGAATATGATTTTGACCCTAAAGCGCCTAAAGACGAACTGATCAAGATTGTCTTAGGTGAAGAGTAGGTGATTCAGTGGACATCGCACAAGTAAAGCGAATGACAGAGATTAAGACAGATAGTCATGACGAATATTTGTCTGAAATAGTCCCTATTTTGATTGAGTCTGCCAGTGATTTTTGTAGCAACACTTTCGATCCGGAGGCTTTACCAGCTGGCGTGAAGCTTTTTGTTGCGAAGGCTGCGGAATATAACATGAATCCTTCTGGACTCTCGGGAAGAAGCATGGGGGATGTGTCCTATTCGTACAATACAGAATTTCCTCGGTACATCACAAAACACCTTACGCCATATCGAAGGCTGAGAGTTAAATGATATATGAGGAATTCCCGCACGTCATAACGTTTCAGCGGTTGGAAAAGGTGCCGGACGGCGGCGGGGGCTATGTTGAAAAATTCACCGATTATCTCACAACAGAGGCCTTTGTCGGGGGGATTACGTCCCGGGAATATTATCAGGCTCAGCAGCTTCAGAATCCGGTTGATTGCAATGTGTATTTCCCGTATCGCAATGATATTGAGAAGACAATGCGGATCATCTACGAAAACAAGGTGCTGACTCTCAAATCAGATCCGATCGACCAGGGCGGCATGCATGAGATTATGAATTTGAAATGTCAGGTTACGGGGGTGCTGAAGGGCAATGGCTGAGGTGAGCGGTAGATGGGTCAGGCAGATGCAAAGAGCCACGAGCGAGTTCAGAAACCGGGTCATAGATGATATTAAGCAACTGGTCACAGACACGGCCGAGCTGATTTACAGCCATGCTGTTCTGAATGCTCCAACCGCCGCGATAGACGGGGGGAACCTGAAAAATTCAATTGAAATCGACTACCAAGAGGGCGGCTTACGGGCCGTTATTTCTGTTGGTGCCGATTATGCCGTATATGTGGAATACGGAACAGGGATTTACGCAGAGGAAGGCGGCGGCCGGCAAACGCCGTGGGTTTATTACGACACCAAGCTAAATAGATGGGTAGTCACCCGGGGAATGCGGGCGCAGCCGTTCTGGAATCCAGCTGTGGACGAAGGCATGCGGTATTTTGCCAGTCAAATGTGATAGAAAGGAGCTGTCATCATGCGATCTGCCCTGTGGCCGTTGCAGGCTGCTCTATTTAAGAGGTTATCAACAGACGAAGAGCTGAACGGGCGCGTCACAGGCGTCTTTGATGCAGTCCCGAAAGATCAGGAAAAGCCTTATGTGACAATGGGGGATGATGATGTTTCCCCATTTAAAACCAAGACATCCAGCGGTGAAGAAATTAATGTCGTTCTGCATTGCTGGTCAGGTTACAACGGAAAAAAAGAAGCTATGGAGATTTTGAGCCTTATGCTTCAAGCATTGACAAACAGGCCCCTAACAATAGAGGGCTTTTCTTTATGCCGTTCTGAGATGCGCAGCATGCAGGTGATCACCGATATTGACGGGTACACGCGTCACGGCATTCTCAGAATGCGCTTCACAATAAACAACTGAAAGGATGAAGAAAATGCCGGAATTATTGAACGGTAAAGATGAGATTTATTTTGTGCAGCCGATGGATGCAAAAGGGACAGACGGGCTGTTCATCGCCTTTCAAACAGAAGGGTCACACACGAAAGAACAGGACACGCTGGATGAGTCCACAAAATCAGGCCGTATTGTCGGTTATGGTACAAAAAATGAAAGCTTTGAGCTGACTTATTATGCTGCTGTGACCGATCCGGGTCAGGAAGCGATTGAAAGTGCTTATGATAACGAAAAGGCAATTAAGGTCTGGAAAGTCAATAAAAACAAAAACAAAAATGATAAGCATGATTCTGTCTATGGACATGCAATTATTGAAAGTTTGGAATTCAGTCAGCCACAGGATGGGTTTGTTGAGGTTTCAATAACTCTGCCTGTGCTCGGGAAAACATTCAAAGGCGAATTGCCTCCACTGCCGGAAGAAGTGTTAAAGGCTATTGAATCCTCTGCCGGCGCGACTAAATTTGAGGAATTCGGCGGCACGACTACGCCCTAATGCGCCCCAAAATCTATCGTTCACGGCTACGACTGACAGCGTGACCGTGAAATGGGATGCGGTAGATGGGGCGACTTCATATAAGGTATACAGGGGAGCGGGCAAGCAACTAGACGCAACTGTCAGAGGCACATCCCACACCCTGACAGGAATTGCGGCCGACACGAAACTGACAGTCAATGTTTCTGCTGTGAACGAGGCGGGCGAATCCTCAATGACTGAGATTGTTACGCAAACACAAGCGGTTGCGCCCTAACGTACCCCGCAATATAACTGCGAAAAGCGCCACTTCAAATCAGGTGAGTTTTTCATGGGATGCGGTGAAAGGGGCGACATCTTACAACATTTACAGATTTTATGCAAAAATAGCGACTGTCTCAAAGAATTCATACACGTCGAATCCTAACCTGAAGCCGGACACCGCCTACATTTTTAACGTGTCGGCAGTGAACTCGGCCGGGGAATCGGAACGATCGGCTAATTTTACGATACGAACAGAAAAGGAATCATAGGGTCCGGGCTTCCCGGGCTCTTTTTTAACATACAACAATAATCGGAGGTTTTATAAATGGCTTACTTAACTATCGGAGATAAAGAATACAAATCACGTTGCGACTTTGCTTTTGACAGATTAGCAAACGAAAAATATTCCACTGCGGACGAAAAGGGCAAAGGCGGCACAATGAATATTTACATGAGCTTGCTCAACGAAGAGGCTTCCTATCTTTCTGCTTTTTGGGATTGCGCACTTGCTTACTTGAAGAAAGAAAAGCCATCAACTGAGGCTATTGAGGAAGCAATCATAAAAATCATTGATGAAGACGAAACAGGTGACGCAATTGACAAGATGATCAATGAAGCATTTACGACATTGGACTCAGCGGGTTTTTTCAGAGGCGTGATCCGTCAGCGGTGGAAGATGATGGAGAAGATGAACAAAGGGAAGAAACCGGCTCCAAACGAAACACCGGAAATGGAAGCGAAACGGCTGGAGGACGAAGAGAACGGCAAGGAAGTCCTGAAGATGATGAAAGAGGCGTACAAAGAGAGAACGGGATCGACTACGACCAAATAATTACGAATTCCGCACGTTGGCTCAAGGTTTATGATGTGGATTTAATCATGTCATGGACTCCTAACGAGTACAAGCTTCTGCTCAAAGGGGCCAAGTTGCGAGAAATAGATGAATTGGAGCTTATGGCAAGAAACGCCATGTTTCACCGTTACGCCATGAATGAGAAGCGCCCCAAAGAAACGAAAATGTTTGATGCGAAGAAGGCCAGACGCCAATTGGAGCGCAATATCACTGGCGATAACGACAAATGGCGTAAGACAGATGTAAACGAGCTCGGCAAGCGAGCCAAAGGGGTTCAGCGGTTTAATGATGCAATCCGCAACCACTTTGCAAAATCCGGACAAGGAATGGGGTGAGGGAATGATCGAAAGACTGACAGCAATAGTTGAAGCACAGACAAGAAAATTTAATCGCAGTATGGATCGTGTCAACGATATAATGCGCCGGATGGCTGATCATCACACAGTCGAGGTTGACGCCGAGATTGCCAGCTTTCAGGCAAGAGTACGGCAGGCGGCGCAACAAATAGATAACTTTGTTCATCGACATCAACGCACGCGAGTTGATTTAGATGCGGATTCAGACCCTTTAACTCGGGCCATCAATTGGGCGAAGCAAAGATTAAGACAGATTCCCCAAACTGTCACCACGCAATTAATGGGGAATGTGCGGCCGTTATCTTCCGCATTGGCACGCGCTAAAGCAGGGCTATCGGCGGTGGCGAACAGAATCACAACGACGATAGACGGAAATCCCACTCCTTTAGGGCGTGCTGTCGCTGTTGCGCGGTCAGCCATAGCATCAGTATCTCATAACGTAACTACCACTTTTAATGCGGCCGCGTCGCCTATCATGCGCGGGGTTTCGGCAGTCCGTTCAGCTTTGGCTTCACTGCCAAACAGAATTACCACGGTCATAAACGGAAACACGGCTGCGCTTATGCGCTCTGTGGCAACGGCTCGCGCTGCTCTGGCGTCCTTACCGAGAAGAGTATGGATCAGTATAGAGGCTCGAATTGATCGGTTTGAAACGTCAATGAACAGGCTTGCCAAGATTACAAACTCAGTTTCAACAGTCATCGGTCATTCAATTGCCGGGGCACTAACGTCCCTACTCCCTGCAATTTCGCCAGCCCTTGCAAGTATTGTCGGGGTAATCGGCTCATTGGGTCCTATGCTCGGGGTGGCAGCCGGCGGAGTAATGGGGTTAACCAGTGCATTTGCAACAGCGGGAACAGGCGCGGCGGCATTCGGTGCCCTGGCTATTACTTCAATAAGCGGTGTATTCAAAGCATCTGAAGACCTTGCAAAGCTGCAGGAGAAGCTGGACAATGCAACAAGCGCAAAAGAGCGCGCTAAAATCATGAAACAGATCAATAATCTGCAAAAATCTCTTGGAAAAGAAGAGAGAGAGGCATTAAAGAACCTCGAAGACTTTAAAGACAACTGGCGGGACATCGGTACGATGGTTCAAAAGCCGATCTTGAAAACATTCGGTATGTCTCTAAATACGTTTAAACTCGCTCTCAACTCACTCATTCCAATGTTTGACGGACTGGCGAAAGAGGGCGTGGGACTGGCGAAAAGCATGGACAAAGCCTTTAAAGCTCCGGACATGCAGAGATTCATTTCCTATCTGAACAAAGAAGCTCCGAAGGCGTTTGCTTCATTCGGCCGATCTGCCGGGAATGTCTTACGGACAGTTTTTAATCTGATCGTAGCATTCGGACCGACCGGAAAGAGCATGACAAAATCCATCGAAGGAATGACCCAATCATGGGTGAAATGGTCAGCGAACTTGGGTTCTTCAAAGAAATTTCAGGCTTTCGTGGAGTATACAAAAACCAACGGCCCGAAACTGCTACAGATCATCAGAAACTTTTCCGGCGGCCTGACAAAGCTGTTTACTGGATTCGCTCCTATGTCTCAGGACATGATGACGTCACTCGTAGATCTGACCAAGCGGTTCAATGAGTGGGCTGGTAGCGTTACGAAAACAAAAGAATTTCAATCGTTCATTGACTATATCAAAACCAACGGCCCTACAGTATGGAGCACATTGGGGCAGATCGCGAAGACTATCATCAACTTGCTTGTCGGCATGGCTCCACTCGGAAAAACGATTTTGGAGAATGTAAACGGTTTTTTGAAATTTACTAATGCGGCGATGGAGGCAAACCCAGCAATCGGGAAGTTCATTGCTGCGGGCATCTCATTAATCGGTGCTTTAAGAGCTATTGTTCCGGCGATAGTAGCGGTCAGCGCTGTTACCAACGGTCTTAAAGATTTTATGACTGCTGCTCGATATATTCGGAGTTTCAGTTCTGCCGCATCCGGAATTAGAATGGCCGGATTGATCACCCAATTAAAATCAGCGATAGCTACTATAGGGCAATTCATTGCGAGATATACCGTTATGGCAGCAAAGGCAACAGCTAATGCTGTGAAAATGGCAACATCATGGACTGCGATGAAAATCGGTTCTTTTATAACAATGCTGAAAAACGGCATTAAGCAGATGGGACTTTTCATTGCCAGAATAACTGTTTTAGCAGCAAAATCAGCAGCTCAAGCAACACGTATGGCAGCGGCGTGGACTGCGGCAAAAATCAGTTCGTTTGTGTCAATGTTGGCGGCAGGAATTAAGCAAATGATCTTATTTGGTAAACGCTTGGTCATTCTGGCGGCTCAAGCAGCGGCAAATGCGGCGCGCATGGCAGCATCATGGGTAATCGCAATGGGGCCTATCGGGTGGATTACAGCGGCTGTTATAGCCTTGGTTGTCCTCATTATTGCCAATTGGGACAAGGTCAAGCAGTACACCCTTCAAGTTTGGGGCGTCATATCTCAGTGGCTCCAATCTGTATGGGAAGGCATTAAAACAGCGGCAACATCAACATGGAACGCAATAACGTCGTTTTTCTCCACTGTTTGGAATGGAATTGTTTCGGCTGCTAAAACCATTTGGAAAGGGCTATCAGCCTTCTTTAAATGGGAATTCAATCTGTACAAAACTATTTTCACAACTGTTTGGAACGCTATAAAATCCTTCGCCACAACTGTGTGGAACGGAATAATCAGTGTAGGTAAATCCACTTGGAATGGCTTGAAAACATTCTTTTCATCAGTCTGGAATGGGATGAAAACTGCATTCACAACGGTATGGAACGGCATTAAGTCATTTGCTACTTCCACTTGGAAAGGTATTGTGTCGGTTGGGAAATCCGTCTGGAATGGATTAAAAACATTCTTCACCAATTTGTGGAACGGAGTAAAGAAGGTATTTTCAGCTGTCTGGAACGGAATCAAGACAGCGGTCACGGCGGTCTGGAAAGGCATGGTTTCTGTCGGGAAAACTACTTGGAACGGCCTGAAAACGTTCTTTAATAATCTCCTTAACGGATTGAAAAAAGTCTTTTCGACTATTTGGAATGGAATAAAAACAGCAGTGACAGCCATTTGGAAGGCTATCGTTACAGCCGGAAAAGCCACATGGAATGGTTTAAAGACATTCTTCACTAATTTACTTAATGGATTAAAGATAGTGTTCTCTACCGTGTGGAATGGAATTAAAAAAGCAGTAACGACCATTTGGAAAGGACTAACCTCAACTGCTAAAACGACCTTTAATGCCATGAAATCTGCTATCTCAAACATCATGAACAATGTTAAGAGCAAAATAAAGAGCATTTGGAATGGTGTTATGAGCTTTTTTAAAGGCATTAATCTCAAATCCATTGGCCGCAACATCATCCAAGGCTTAATAAATGGTATCAGTAGCATGGCGGGAGCATTAGCGAGCAAAGTGAAATCAATGGCAAATGCTATCCCAAACGGCATGAAAAAACTTCTGGGAATCCATTCTCCATCAAGGGTAATGCGTGACCAGGTCGGCTATCACGTCGGTACCGGTATGGCGGCTGGTATTGATAAATCTCAGGGCAAAGTAAAAGCGGCCGCGGCAAAAGCAGCGAAAGCGGCTCAGAAGGCGGCTGAGGTAAAGGTATCCAACAAAATTAAGAACGCTGAAGTGAAGTATGACACCAAGAAAATGGGCGCCGATACGTATATCAAAACATTGCAGAAGATTCAGAAGCAAAACAAGCTTACCAGCGAGCAAAACCGAAAAATCCAGCGCGAGATATATCAGGCATCCAAAAGCGCCTCTGATAAACAGAAGAAGCTTCTAAAAGAGCAACAGCGCAAGGAAGCGAAGGCGAAACTGGCGTATACCAAGAAAGTATCAGATCAGATTAAGAAAGCTGAGGCAAAATACGATACAGGAAAAATCAGCGGGAATACCTATATCAAAACGCTTGAGAAAATCAAGAAGAAGAACAAGCTGAATTCTGACCAGCAAATAAAGGTTCAACGGGAAATCTATCAGACTCAAAAAACGATGGCTGATAAGGCCAGAAAGCAGAAGGAAGCCGAAAAGAAAGCGGCTGACAAACTTAACAAGGGCATTCTTTCTGCAAACAATACTTATCTCTCAAAATTCAAAAGTGTGAATGATAAACTGACTGCCGATATTAAGGCGGCCAATGATGCCTATAAAAAAGAGCTGCAAGACCGAACTGACGCGATCTATAACGCCATCGGTCTATTTGACGATGTCTCAAGTCAAAATGTGAATGGCTCCAAGCTGACTGCAAATCTTAAAAAGCAGCTGGACAAGATCAAAACGTTCAACAATGACATTTCAAAAATAGCAGGTCGGGCACCGAAGGCGTTCACAGATGAATTGAAAGAAATGGGTATCGGGTCAGCTGATCAGATTAATGCGATTTCACGCATGACAGATTCCGAGTTAAATGAGTATGTCAAACTGTGGCAGGAAAAGCATAAGCTGGCGAGCACTCAGGCGGAAAAAGAATTAACCGGACTGAAGAACGAGACAACCAAGAAAATAGTTGAATTACGATCTGCCGCAAATAAAGAACTGGCACTTTTGAAAAATGACTATCTCCGCAAAATTGGGGAGCTTACAGTGGATGTAAAACAGCTTGGTTCTCTTAAGAAAAGCGGAAAAGCCATCGGTTCAAATACAATGGCTGGCATTATTTCTGGAATGAAGAATATGCAAGGCGAGCTGGCGAAAGAAGCAAATTCCATCGCCTCGACAATTGAGAAAACCATTAAGAAAAAATTGAAAATCCACTCCCCATCCAGATTGATGCGGGATCAGGTGGGGATCATGGTTCCTGCTGGTATCGCTGTGGGGATTCAGAATGGTATCGGCACTGTTCAAAAAGCTATGGGAGCCGTCAGTGAAGCTATGACTATTCAGCAAGAGGATATGAATTTTGCATATGACACATCCATTTCTAGCGGTGAACTTGGCACCGTTAGAAAAGAATTGAGCGCGGACATCCGGAACCTTGAATTGCCTGACAGGATGATTGTTATTGAGATGGACAGCAAGAAGGTCGGTCAAGGAGTAGAAAAGCCTGTCACAAACGCACAAAAAAGGTCAAACGCAAGGAGGGATAGATTTAATTGATCAATTATCAGGAACTGCTGCCTAATCAATGGAAAATCACGTTTGACGGCATTGATATATCACCCTTCTTTTATGTGAAGTCGACGGGCGGCCGGGGAGTGACAGGAAGAGAAGTGAATACAGCCACTATCGGGAATCGCCCCGGCGGTTTCCTGCGGGACACAAGAATCCCTGTAAGAGTCATAACCGTGGAGGTTCTTTTTGCCTTCAGCAGTGAAGAAGAGCTGAAGAAAAAGCAGGAGGAACTGACTTTTATTCTGCACACCGAAGAACCTAAACCGTTAATTTTTCACGATGAGCCTGACAGAGTCTATAATGCTGTCTTTGAAAGCATTTCAGAAGGCGAAGAACAGGGAGGCTTTCAAACTGCAACATTGACTTTTATCTGTCCCGATCCAAAAAAATACGGCCCGGCGAAGGATTTTGAATTTAATTCAGGTGTTCAAACTATTACTAATCCGGGCTATGCAGCCGCAGACCCAACAATCGAATGCGTTTTTGAAGAGAAAGCCACTTCATATGAGGTGGCTCTTCTTAATGCTGATGGGTCTGTATCGAAAACGATCAAGCTGCTGTACGATTTCATCGCTGGTGACACTCTTGTAATTGATTCAGCAAAAAGAAAGGTCACTTGCAGCGGTAATTTAATCATGACAGCACTTCAAATTCAATCAGATTGGTTTCTGCTGCCGCCCAGGACGCCAGTTAAAATCAAGTTCAGTCATAAGAGCAGCATCAAATTTAATGAGGCATATTTGTAAGGAGGTCCGGTCATGGCTGACATTTATATACTTTCACCAGATGATAAATTATTGACAGTGCTGTCCAGCCACGGACGAGAAACCTGTACGTTTTGGGATGCTAAATACAAGGAAGAGCTCAACAAGGGCTCTTCTTTTTCTTTTGTAGCCGATGCCTCCCACCCTGACGCGCGCTTCCTATTCGAAGAGAATCAAGTGGTATTCAAGGATAAGGACGGTGTAATGCGTCTGTTTGTCATCAAGGAACTGGATGATACAAGTGAAGAAGGAGAGATTAACACTCAGGTTACCTGTGAAGCTGCCATGATGGAGCTTGCTGAAACCTTTGTAAAAGATTTTCGCCCTACCAATAAAACTGCTCAGTTTGTACTGGATAATGTTCTTTCTCGGTCAAGATGGGTGGCGGAAGTAACGGCGGAGCTTGGAGTGAATTCGACTACCTTCTATAAAAAAACAGCGTTGGATTGTATCGCTGATGTGATCAATATATGGGGCGGAGAGCTTCAGGACACTATAGAATTTGATGGAAATAAGGTCGTTAAACGAATCATAAAAATACTTCCTCGTCGCGGTAAAGACAGCGGGAAGCGCTTTGAGAGTGATAAGGATACAACGAATATCCGGCGGACTGTTATCAGTTACCCGGTGACAGCCCTTTGGGGTTACGGAGCATCCATAGCATCTACGGATGAGGATGGAGAGGAAACGGGCGGCTATTCTCGTTTTATTGATTTCTCTGAAGTGGAATGGAAAAAATCAAAAGGCGACCCGGTCGATAAGCCTTTAGGCCAGGAATGGGTTGGCGATCCGGATTTATTAGAACGATTGGGGCGCCTTAAAGATGGAAAGTTGATCCATAGGGAAGGCCAGTTCAATAATGAAGACATAACGGAGCCGGAAGAGCTCTTAAAGGCCACATATAATCATTTGATTACGACTGCATGCAAGACAGAAATCAATTATGAGCTGTCCGTGCAACTGCTCGAGAGCGTGCCGGGACACGAACACGAACATGTGGAATTGGGAGATACAACGATCGCAATTGATCGAAACTTTGCTATCCCAATTGAGACGTCGCAGCGCGTTATTTCAATGGAATACGATATTACCGATCCTGATAATACATGCGTCGTTGAGATCGGCCAATTTTTATCAGCTTTACAAAAGGACGGCCGTATTGATCAAATTGAAAGCGTAATTGAAAAAAATCGCGGTACTTGGGAAAGTAAACCGGATGCCGGCGAGGTTACTGATGGCAGTTTCCCTGATAGAGCCCCACCTGTTCCATCGAATGTAGTGGTCAAGCCAATGTTTCAGAATGTGACCCTGACATGGGACTATGATCCGTCCAGTTATATTGCAGCCTATGAGGTGTATGCTTCACAAGTAAATGGATTCACCCCATTAAAAGAGAATCGTATTTTCAGAGGCAAAACAGGCGGATACGAGCATTTTACGGGAGTAAATGAAGTTTGGTATTATCGCTTGCGCTCAATCAACACACGGGGCACAGCAAGCGAATTCACGGATCAATTTTCCGCGACCACTAAGCGTATTCTGACTGAGGACATTGTTTTCGGAGCGATCACAAAAGAAAAACTGGCTGAGCTGGCCGTTGATGCTGATAAGCTTTCCAGAAACTTTGATGATGCCAATATTTTGCCGGGTTCATTGTTGGATAGCAACTGGTGGTATGCCTATTCAGGCGCCAAGTACACGATAGACAAAAAAGAATTCAATGAAATGACAATTTATCAGGATGGCGCCAAGGCTTTTGGTGTTTGTCAACTCTCTGTAAAACAGACGATGGCGCTTGTGAAAGATCAAGTATATACTTTGTCTTTTGAAGTGAAACGAAATAATACAACAGATATATCTTGGAATCATCTAAAAAAAGGCAGCACATTCATTTCATTGGATGCAAGCGGGCTCACTGACATAAGCAATTACCCGGCTGATGAATTCGTGAGAGTGAATATTCAATTCACGGCACCAGAAACCGGTAATAATTACACAATTGGTTTGGGCGGCCGTGGTTCGGATGATAACAGTAATTGCAGTTATGTCGTAAGAAAAATTCAAGTCAGAAAAGGAGCGGTAATTAAAGAATATGGCTACAGTCCCTATGACGTAGCCCTGGTTGATGGGGTCATCACGAATAACTATCTTGCAAACCTTGCGGTCGGTTCAGCCAATATTCAATCAGCCGCAATAACATCAGCGAAAATTGCAGACGCGGCGGTAGGATCTGCTGCTATTGCGAACGCCGCAATTAAAAAGGCGCATCTCGGAACGGCCATAATTGACACTGCGCATATCGTTGACGGCGCAATTACAAACGCAAAAATCGCCAATTTGTCTGCTGATAAAATAAATGCCGGCACGATCAAGGGGATCACGATAGAAGGTTCTTTGATAAAAGGAGCCCGGTTTGAGCCAATCTCAAACTCGGATTCACTAACTGCCTATATTGAAGCGGGTACAATATATCAAAGAAAAAGAGCAAATTGGTTAGAATATGATGTTTTAGAATTGACAGCTTCATCATTCTCACAAAGAAGGCAATCTGAAGATAAAAGCGGTAATGTTGAATATGATATAAACCGTGTGTTAATCGAGAATGGCACAATTACGATAGACGGAGGCAAAACATTTCCGGAAGAAACTTATACTTCGGCCCTGAAAATCTATTCACAAAATCAAATTGATACTCGTGATTCAGCTGGCACATATTTTGATTTTTCGCTGAACAATGAGGTTGTTATGCAGTTGAAAAACACTGTAAATTACGACGGCTTAGTTGGAGATAGATATGAAGCGGTTTTGGAGCACAAAAAATCAAGATTTGTGATAAGAAATAAAGACAGTGGGTGGGAATTCTTGCAGGTTATGAGCCCTTTCGCAAGTAAAGGAGGCTCTTTTGGTCCAGTTAGATATCGAATTAATGAAAGCGGCGATGTAATGTTGCGGGGCTTTTTGAGGAAAATGGGTGCTGGGGAACTGCGTGATTATGTAATTTGCAGTTTGCCTGAAGAAGTTGCACCGGAGTATCAGCAAATCTTTCCTGCTTACGTTTGGAATGGAACTGGAAAGGAACGTTTTACTGTGTATCCTAGCGGCGATGTAAAGCTATTCTATGGACCGACTGACGGCCGAGAATATGAAGTGTCAATTAGCAACATTCATTTTAGACCAAAAGATAAATAGGTGGGATTGCCATGAAAACTTTTTTAGGAGTTGATAAAGAAGGTTTTGTAAACGATGTGTTTTATCAGAATTCTGAAGATCGCGAGCCACCTGAAGGTTTTTATGAGGCTCCGGCCGAACAGTTTTTTATGGTTAAAAGAGATTTTGAAAATAACTGCTGGACTGAGGGCTTATCAACGGAAGATATTGAACGTATTAAAGAAGAAAGCGAAGGTTCTCAAACTGATGAAGAGGAAAATTTGAAAGCCAGAACTCTTGATCTTCAGCGTGTTTGCAATCTCTTAATGAATCAATCATAAGAAGCGGAGGAAATGTCATTGGAGAATCGAAGCGTTCTCTTCGGTTTTTTTGAAGACTGCTGGAAAAATGGAACTGTTTTGACCGTTGAAATGAAAAAGGCTGTTGAGAAAGGCCGCATCACACAAGCGGAATATGATGAAATTACAGCAAAAGAGCGCGGTAATGCGTATCCAGATCAAGAATAGGGAGGGGAACAGGATGCAAGAAATGACAAAAGAGCAGCTTCAGGAACAGCTACAGATTGAAATCTATAACTCCATTTCACTCCAGGAAGAATTGAATCAAAAGAATAAGGAACGCGCCGAATACAAGGCTTTATATACATTTTCGGAAAAGAAGCGAAAGGAACTTCAAGAACAATTAAATGCTGCACTGTCAGCAAATGAAGGCCTTAGTGAACCAGCACCTGTAACCGAATAGGTGTATTTATTTTGCCTCGAAGGAGGTGAAGCGTATGAGATAGATAAAAGGGGGGCGTACTAATGTCACAAATGACGGAGGTACCGGAAGTGAATGCTTTACAAAAAGAAATGACAGAGGTTAAAGCCGGGCAAAAGACTCTTGAACAGCGAGTGAGTGTCCTCGAGCGTTCTTCAGACAGGCATGATCAGCAAATCATTTCATTAAACGAGAAGCTGAACAAAATTGATGAAAATACGACTTGGATTAAACGGACCATCACAGGAGCCATAATAACGGCCGTCAGCACCGGATTTATCGGCGGGGCTATCGCGATCATGTATAACCTGCTGCAAAAATAAGGAGGAAAACAACATATGAAAAAATTCGACAAAGGTACAGTCGTCCGCACTGTGCTTCTTTTTATTGCTCTCGTAAACCAAATTTTAGTGATGTTTGGTAAGGATGTGCTACCGATTGCAGATGATCAAGTGAATGACCTTGCGGACGCGGTTTATTTAGGCAGCTCCATCGGTTTTACGATCATCATGTCACTGGTAGCATGGTTCAAAAACAACTATGTGACTGAAAAAGGCCATAAGCAAAAAGCCGTTTTAAAACAGCATGATTTAACCAAGTAAGGGCTGCCGTTCGGCGGCCTTTTTATATTTCAAAACAGAATAGGAGAGATTTTTTATGTCAGCATTTAAAAACCAATATATTGATATTAATAAATGGACGCGGCCGGGAATCAAAAACAACGGCGTGAAGAAACTGGCTGTACATTACACGGCAAACCCCGGCGCGTCTGCTGCCAATCATTATAGATATTTTGGCCAAACGCTCCCCGCACAGAACAGAAATCTATCTGAGAAAAAACAGACGTTTGCATCTGCACATATCTTTGTCGATCGTACAGAGGCTATTTGCATCATTCCGTTGAATGAAGTGGCTTATCACGCGAATGACGTCCAGCAATTCGTCAACGGGCAGCCTTACCGGGGTGTCGCGGCGCTGAAGCCGAATGCAAATTTCTTATCTATCGGCGTGGAGCTTTGCATTGAAAAGAACGGCACTTTCCATCCGGATACGATTGCCCGTGCAGAACAAGTTTGTGCCGAGCTGTGCAAAATGTACAAACTTGACCCAACCAATGATATTGTTCGACATTATGACATTACACATAAAATTTGCCCGGCGCCGTGGGTAAGCAACTCTCAAGGGTTTGCCGATTTTAAGACCCGTGTTAAAAAGCGAATGGCCGGCGCGGTTGTAACGGTGCCTGTGGTATCAAATCCAGATGTTACCCATACAGACACAGGAAGATTCATCAAAAACACGGTGGTTTCAAGTGATGGGCTTGTTTTACGTACACAACGGAGCGCCTCTTCTTCCATGGTGCTTAACCTGCCGAATGGCACAGTTGTAAAATATCAACTTGGATCAACTGTCAACGGATGGGGATATGTTGAATACACCAATTCAAAAGGCCAGACATTCCACGGATATGTGAATGTTTCCTATATCAAAAGCGATAACGAGCTGAAAAGCGGCGGCAAGAAGAAAGCAACATCGTCAAAGCCTAAATCCACCCAAAAATCAAAATTCAGACTGCCTGCGGGCATTTTTAAAGTCACAAGCCCGTTGACCCGAGGGGAGGCCGTAAAACAGATTCAAACAGCGCTGGCGGCTCTTCATTACTACCCGGATAAGAATGCAAAGAATTTCGGAATAGACGGCGCATATGGCTCGAAAACAGCAAATGCAGTCAAACGATTCCAGTCCATGTACGGCCTGTCTGCTGACGGTATTTATGGACCAAAAACAAAAGCGAAGCTTGAAGCTCTACTAAAATAAGAGAATCCCTTCTCGTTATGAGAAGGGACTTATCTTTTTATTCATCGTATAGTTTATTAACCAAATCGGTAAATGAATCAGATATATGACTCAAAGCTCCATCAGGGTCTTCATAAGCAATTTCATGATCCCAGAAAACCACAGATGGATTTTCTTTATTCTGACGATAATCGAAACAGATTTCATTACCGAAAGGATCACAGGCGAAAGGGACTATCCCTGAAAGCATTCTTCCATCCTGATAATCTTCTAAAACCTCTAAAATAAAACTTGAACTATCCTCAGTTAGACCATGTAATCGATTAAAAACCGCACCTTTTGTATTTTCATAGTCAAAAATCTTTTTACTTGGGCGTGCTCCATTGTTGTTTAATATAGTTGAAATGTAGTCGTTTGGAAACTTAATATCTAAAGCCTTTTCGATTTTTTTAACAGTTGTTTCCCCGATAGGTTTTTCGGCGAATCTCCACTCTGTCATATTGACCAACTCCTATCTGTTCTTACTTCCTCCACCCCAAAGGTGCCGGCCTCCTGTATGGCCTGTTTGCCGATGCACCTTTTGGTCAACTAATTGCATTCTCCCTGAATCTTGGTGATGATGCCAAGTATATCCGTCTGGTGTTTCACCAGCTTTTATCATTTCGATTTGAAGGTCATTGAATTGATTTCTAAGTAAAGGATCTCTTTCAATTTCTTCTTTTAATTTTAAGGTTGCATCTTTAAATTGTAAATAATCGCTTTCCTTATAAAGTTTAGAATCAATCTTCGTATCAAATTTTGCTTTGAAAATTGGGAAACCGTCTTTATTATATGGAACTCCAGTTTTAGGATGTTTTTGGTTTTTAAGATGGCCCATTTTTAAGTTAACTGTTTTGAGGTTTCCGTATTCATCTCTGTAAGTATAAGGTGCGGCTTTAGTAAACAAATCATCCTTTGATTGAACTAATCTCTTTAAAAGCGGCGTATTTTTAACATTAATAGTATTCCCAGCGTCTTGTAAAATCCCTTCTAATGCAGGGGTATATCTATTGGCATAAGGCTTGACAGACGGATTGCCATTTTTAATCTTTTCGCTAGCCGCCTTCCCAACTTTAGCAAGATCTTTTGAGCCTGTTGAGACAGAGGACTTTCCGCCTTTCAATAACAGAAGACTTCCGCCCAAGTAAGTAACATAGTGCATCCGTGTATATGCATCCCCGTGAATCATCTTTTTATCCCAATCATCCTTCAATGTGTCAACCATACTTTGAAAGACACCTAGATAGTCGTATTCCAGAACAGTATCCAGAACTTTTTGAGGATCTTTGTTTAAGTTGTCAATTGTCCAACCGATATTCCGTCCGAGTTGAAGTGCTCCTTCACCGGTATCCTTGGCAAGATCGTATACACCAACAAGCAGACCTTTGGCGCCATCACCTATGATTTGCAATGCTTCTTTTCCGTTATCCATGAAAGCTTTACGCTGTTCCAGAAATGAAACAAATTCAAGCTGTTCAGGGGTGAGATTCTCATAGCCAACCTTTTTGGCGATTTCTAAGTATTCATCCGGGTCGGTTACGCCATCAGCCAGCTTTTTCTTCAGATCCTTGATTTCACGCTCTTTCGCTTCTTCCTTTTTAATCGTCAAATACGCATCCGAATGTCTTGCGATATCGCCTTTTTTCTTATGGATGTCGCTTTCACGGTACGCTTTGGCGTTGTAGTGAAGCGGCGTGGCGCTTTTTCCTTTGCCCGTGGCATTTTGAAGTTGCTGGAAGTCAGCTTGGATGAACTGTTCGTTCGCTTCGGTTTCTGCGTATTCATTCATTAGATCGTGATCGAGCTTGCCGAGCTTATGTATTGTTTCGCTTCTTTTTTTGTCTGCTGAAGAGAGCTTCTGATCCGTGTTTTCGGTTGAAAACAATTCGAGCGAGATGATGTCTTCGATCTCACCGAGGATGGAGCGCATGTCTTTTTTTTGCTCTTCCATAATCGCCTTTGATTTACTGAGGGCGTGGGTGAGCTCATGCTCCAGAAATGATTCCTCCACATGCGAATTGGAAAGTCCGGCATCTTCGACCTTACCGGGAAGGCTTGTGAGAAATGCGATTTTCATATCGATCAGATCAAGCCAGCTGTCTGTGACGCCGGCGTGGTCTTGGAAAAAGGCTTTGATGTTGTCAGCACCCCGGCCTGAAAAGTCGTTGTCACCGAGGTCAGCCATACCTTGAAACGCTTTTTTTAGATTGACCATCTGGCCGTGCAGTTCTTTGTATTCACTTGCACGCTGTTTGGCAGCGGTCAACAAGCTGTTTGCTTCAAAAACTTTCATGACCATATCCTTTCTTTTAAAAAGCTTCAACAAGATATTACCATGGAAGAATGAAGAAAAAGATTAATGTGCGATCCAAAGAGGAAAAATGAATAATTTAACCCGTATCTTTGTTCCTATCTTTGTATGAAATGTGTCAAAGTTAAGGGGAAAACTTAAAGTCGGTTGTAAGAGTACTGGCTTTATGATGAGCGAAGCTTTTCTTGAAATGAGAAGGAATTTTCTGACTAAATTTGTAATACGTTTGCTACCTAATAATAGAGATTATAAAGATTATGGAGAATTTTCACTAAGTTATTTCCATTTATTCTTAGAAAGTTTATAATTTAAGTTGTTCTCCATTGTAATCTCTTCCAAATGT
Source organism: Bacillus sp. NEAU-CP5 (assembly GCF_026420705.1). NCBI lineage: Bacteria > Bacillati > Bacillota > Bacilli > Caryophanales > Bacillaceae > Bacillus > Bacillus sp. NEAU-CP5. The sequence goes on from NZ_JAPMOV010000005.1 coordinate 52,998, forward strand.
CGAAAGGTGTCGACAAAAAATATTCCTGTCAGGAATATTTTCGTGTCAAAACGGTATCAATTGATACCGGTATTGTATATACTCGGTATATACCCTTTATATATTCAATATTATAAAATAAATAAAATAACAAATGTCACTGGGGGAGAAAGCTTCTGCATAATAAAGATTCAAAATCCTTTTTGAAAGAAGCTAAACGACTAATCTCCAGCGGCAAAAGAGATTTCATACCACGAACTTATAATCATCCATCAGGAAAAAAAGTTAAGTGGAAAGAAGCGCTATTGGATATTGGACTGACAACAGTTAGTCAGGTCTGGAATGAAACCTTAACTTTAACACCAAGTCATTATGTAGACGGACCGATTATTGATGTTGACCGTAAGCATGAGGGAAAAGTAATCTGGGTGTTCAAAAAAGTTGTAAACGGTGATCAAGTATACATCAAAATGAAAATTCATAAGCGTCGTGGATGTGTCTGTTTATCCTTTCATAAGGATTGGTAAGTGCAACAATTGGGTAAATGATGAAAAACAGGGAGATTTGACAATGGAGGACACTATGGTGAAGACAAAAATTCAATATTGTGATGTCTGTGATAAAGATGTTGAAACCATAATTGTAGAACGTCCCACTAAGTATACTTTCAAAGGTGAGACATTCGATCTTACAGAGAGAGTTTTGCAATGCAAAACGTGTAATGAAGATTTATACAATGAAACTTTAGATAATGAAACAATGAATATGTTGGTTAAGCTTTATACAGAGCGAGTTGGTCTGCCTCTTGATGAGATAAAAAATATTAGAAATCAATATGGTTTGTCTATGGATTTATTTTCTCGGATTTTAGGATGGAGTAAGTCTACAATAGTACGGTATGAATCAGGTAAGTATATTCCTGATTCATCACATATGAATATATACTTGCAACTAAACAAAAATCCAGAGAAATTAGATGATTTTTTTAAGCAAAGAATGTACAAATTTAATGATAAAGAGCAAGAGAAAATAAAGAGTAAACTCAGTTGTGTAGAGCAACGCGAAGTAGAGCAGAGCCTGTTGGATACTATTCAAATGAATTATAAAATACACGAAAAAACAATTGACTCAGGTTATAGTCCTTTTAATATAGAGAAATTAATAAATATGGTTTTGTACTTTGCTCAACTCGGAGTACAGAAAACCAAACTAATGAAGTTATTATTTTATTCAGATTTTCTAAATTTCAAGCAAAACACTTTATCCATAACAGGGATGCCCTACGTTCGTTTTAAATTTGGACCAGTACCTAAAGATTATGAATTGCTATTATCAACGTTAGAAAAAAATAAGCTTATTAAAATACAGTACGAAATGCAAGGTAATTATGTTGCAAACCAAATTAAATCTTTAGAGAACTTCAATGAGAGTATCTTTGATGAACATGAATTTGAGATATTGCAAAAAGTAGATAAATTCTTTATTGATTACGGCTCTGGAGATATAAGTGATTTTTCACATGAGGAAAACGCTTGGAAAGAAACAGACGAACTTCAGATAATTTCTTATGAACATGCAGAAACGCTTCTAATTGATTAAAGCTCGCCATTATTATGGTGAGCTTTTTTTTGCAGTTTCCTCTTTTTAGATTATTTCTAAAAGAGCATCAAGTGCAATAAACCATGTAACCCCTTTTAAATCCTTTGTTTAACTTTATTGTAATGAGTCAAAACATCCACTTCTCTTTTTTCTTATCCCACTTCAAAATGCGTTGCCTCATCAAATTTTTCACAGCAGCACGGATCGTCTGCTCATCTTTCCCGGTTTTCCTTTTCAATTGTTCCATGGAGGGATTTTTCCCGAAGCGGCTCATATTAAAAATAATCCGATACACTTTCCGTTCAAAATCGGTCATTGTGTTTCATCTCCTTGGAGACGATTATAAAGAACGTGCGTTCGACATGCAAACCAACCTGTTATTTTTTAAAAAATAACACAAAAATAACGAAAGTTGCGTCAGGGTCTGAAACAATGCGGTTTTTGTTTCTTTTCCATTCATGATCACATTAAAAAAATAACACCGATCGAAAGGGTGCGAAAGCGAGCGAAAACCGTGGTAATTATGGGCGGCATGATGTAAAAAATTATGATCCCTGTTTGGACATAAGGGGTTGCCAGATGTAATGCCATACGAGGTCTCTCACAAGTTCAATGAATTTGTGAGGGGCTTTTTTTATTTCTATCATTCATCTCAAATTACGAATGAATGATGCTAATTTATTTAAGTTAGCATCGGCTATAGTACAAGATACTCTCAATTTTCCAAAAACAGATTTAATAATTCATTTGAAGCAGTTACTAAGGATGCAGAGTGCTATTTAAACACCAACAATCCTGTCTATCTGAAATTTAAACATCATTTTACTGTTAATAATTATACCCAAGAGGATGGTCAAACAATTGCACAAGCATTTGCAGATTGCCTTAAAGAAAAATAAAATCTGAATAATTAATTCTTCCCAAAAGTAATGCACATTATGAGGGGGCGCATATCATTGTGATACAGTTAAAGATTATATATAAGGCAGTATTAATAATTTTAATAAGTGCCTGTTTATTATTGTTTAATGGATGGTATTTTCATAAATGTATTATTGATCCGCATTACTACCAATTAACAGATTTTTCGGAAGAAGATATTCAAATTTTTGAGCATTTTTATAATATTGATCTACCTTCAAACACGAAGTTTATTAAAGCAGAGCAATTTGAAACAGGGGTAGGTAATTATTCTGCGATTTTGTACGTAGCATTACCTGCCAAAAAGGTAAAGCCTTTAGTTTCTGACTATTCTTATATGCCTATCTTTTATAACAATAGGTATACAGTATTTTATGGTGTTAATATTACAAGCAGCAATAAGGAAACAGCACAAATTACATTTGGAGCAGACGATAGTTCGCTGAATGGTTCTTTATGGAGTAAGCAAGTAAGGAATCTCTTAGAATCGAAAGGGAAGTATATTGGCGTTTCAGATGAAACTTATGTTATTTCTGCGTTTTTAATTAACGTCGTTTTTATTGCATTACTTGTTTGGATCTTGAAAAAGAGCAGAAGAACTAGAGTTTGAATTAAGAAATATTTGAACTCACCAGCATAATGTTGATTAGGAATACTTAAGGGTATATCGGACAGAAAGAGTTTTCATTGCACAGATCTTTATTAAATAATAACACTAAACCAATTTTAAATGCAGTTCAAGGGTATTAGAATAGTCTTGTTTAATAGTATGGAAGGAAAGAGAAAGGGGAAACATGAGGAACTTATCATGCTGTTATTCACATTGTGTTTTCTACCCCATATCCATTGGGCGCTTGGAAGGACACCTTGGCAAAGGTTTTATAGATGATACTATACTTCAAATTTTAAGCTTCATTTCACAAAAATCTTAAATTTGCATTAATATTATAAATTTCTATCATACTTATTCATTTCTCGGAAGAAAGATATGGAAAAACCTCTGTTTTTTTAGGAAAATATGTTATTATAATTTTGGATTTAAAATATTAAAAAGAAAAGAGGAATTCTAAAGATGAAAAAGTTAGTAATGACCCTGTTTACAGCAGTACTTTTGGGAGTTGCTATTTTCGCAGGTGGGTCAGAAGCCTTAGCTATGGATTCGAAAGGTACAATCAAATTTAAAACAGATGCTAATACATATACGAAAAGTGCTACTTCCATTGTAGTTACGGGTACTTTGGCTAGGGATTTAGATAATGGCTTTTCAGTAATTATCTTAAATAATAAAGGTAAAGTATTTGCCAGAAAAGATATTTCGCATAGTATTGGTTCACGTAATTTTCGTGTGAGTTTTTCAACGAAAAATCTTCCTGCAGGTAAGTATGATGTGCAAGTTGGACAGGATTGGGGAGGAAGATATTGGTCAGGTGAACTAAAACATTATATTACAGTACAGCATTAATACGGCTGTATAAGTATTAACCTCTTGTTGTTAAAAAGTTTAACTTTAGAAATTTGTTTTCTGTGAAAAATTAATTTTTCAATCAAGGTATCTTAATCAATTTACTGTACTGATAAAGATACCTTTTTATCTTTAAAAACAACAAGGTCATGAGTGTTTTTCAAAGCTCTTACCGCTAGCCGCAATGTATTTGTCTTTTAAATGAGAATATCCATTTGCTCCACCTCACCCCGAATCCCAATCCCAGGCTCCCACGAATCAATCAGACGAATCGCCTTTTGATTAGCTTCTATCGCTTTCGTAGTTTCTCCTTTTCGATACAACAGCTGTGCCATTCCGTAATGATAGTAAATCAGTTCAACTTGATTGGCGTTGTGTTTGTCATAGAGCATTTGTTCAAAGGCTTTTTCCGCTTTTTCGAGTTGATCACACTTGACGTAAGCCATGCCCAGGTTAAAATAGGCTTCTATCGTTTTTTCGCCGCCGTATGCGGCGCTGGTGGTGTTTGCCGCTTCGTATAATGTGATGGCTTCTTCGTAGTGAGAGCGGGCGAAACTCAGGTCGCCGCGGACCAGAAGAACCCTGTGCCGGATAATGGGCGAGACGGGCTGATCTTTGATGCCGTCCAGCATTGCTGCCGCTTTGTCCGGTTCTCCGATTTTTAACAGCAGCCTTGCTTGCAGGGCGATTCCCCATACTTTCAAGTCATCGTGATCCGGCGCGCCTGATTGTTCGAGTATCTTCAGGCCGGCTTCTATTTGCCTGAGAGCTTCGTCTGAATCGTTGACTTCCATCAGCGCCCAGCCTGCCGTGTCGATCCGAAAGTAAGCTTCCCGTGTGTGTTCGCCTGATTGATGGGCGGCATCGGCAGCTTTTAATCCGTATTCGATTCGCAGGGGCAGGCTGATTCTGCTTAGAAAATGGCTGATACGGATGATGAGTTTGATCAGGATTTCATGTTGTCCGGTTTCGCTCGACCATTCGATGACCTTCAGGATATTCGGCCATTCCTTTTTCATTTGCTCTAAATTCCGTCCCAGCAGGTAGCTCCAATAGATGGAATTCGGCTGTTCCCGTTTTATATGGGTTTCCGCATAATCCATATAATAATGCGCCCAGCGGCTTCGGGCTTCTTTTGCAAAATCATGATTTTCGGATAAGTGCTGTTCTCCGTAAGCGACAACAGTTTGATGGGCTGAATATTGAATTCTTCCTTCGCTTCGTTCCGGCTGTATTAAAGCATATGACCGCATTTGCTCAATCGCGTAATGAAAACGGCGGGCGTCTAATCCGGCCGCTTGAGCCAAGCTTTTTTCGTCAGGGGGTTTAGCGAAAAAGCAAAGCGTCTGCCATAGTTTTCGTGTGTCTTCATGACATCTGTCCCATGTGCGGCCAAAGAGAACCTCAAACAATTCCAATAATGAGTAACCCGCTTGTTTAAGCTCTTGAATGAGCTGGGGAGCGGGGATGTCGTCGTCTGACATGTATGCAATGCTGAGTGCCATGGCCTTCGGGTTGCCGGCGGCTGCCGAGACAAATTCATTCTTAAGGTCAGGCGATAGCTGCAACAGCTGCTCCAGCTTTTCCCGTTTATGCGGGAGATTGCATGTTTGCAGACAGCGATGCACTTCTTGATGAAAAAAATCAAGGGCATCCGTTTGTTCAAGACCGCTCAGCTGGATGGCCGCCAGTTCTCCGAAGCCGTCCCGGTATGTCTGTTTTACATTTTCACGTGCCGTAAGGAGGACTTTTACGCCTTGCGGAAGGCCGATGATAAATTCGTGAATGTCACGTTCCGCTGTATCAATGCCGTCAACGATCAGCAGCACGGGTTTTTCACTTGCATGAGCGGCTAATGCATTGCGGACAACGAACCGTTTTTCGTTAATGGATTTGTCGATTTGTTCGGTGCGTCCGAGCTGGTAGGCAATCGTGTTTAAAAAATCGCTGAAGCTTAATCCTTTCCAGTCAGCGCTGATCCAGATGATGCTGTTGAATGCCGGCCAATCTGGTGAACCGCCGGCACAAAGGTAGGCTGCTTCAAGAGCGATTGTTGTTTTTCCCATGCCGGCCCAGCCGGTGAGAGGGAGAATGCAAAGATCCTCCCCGTTCACTCAGCGATTTGGATACACCATCACTTTTAAGCATTCATTTTTGTATTGAAAGGCCCGTTCCATCGCCTCTTGCGTCTTCTCCAGCGGATATTGGTCCGTTACAAGATGCTTCGTGTCCACTATGCCGGAAGCGAGAAATTCAATTCCCTTCGGATACGTATTCGCATAACGGAAGATTCCGTATATATCAATCTCGTTATCTGCAATAAACGGCACATTGAGCGGAATCTCGTTCTGAGAAGGCAAACCGACAATCGCCAGTTTTCCGCCCCGGCGCACGGAAGCCAGTGCGGATTGCAATGCCGCCGGATTCCCCGCTGTTTCCCAGGCAGCATCAACGCCTCTGCCATTCGTGATCGTTTTGATTTCTTCACCGGCATCCTGTTCCCGGACATTGATGACATGAGTCGCTCCCATTTTTTTCGCAGCTTCTAACCGCAGCGGCTCCAAGTCGGTCACAATGATTGTGCCTGCCCCGTATGCTTTCGCTGCCGCAACGGCCATTAATCCTACAGGCCCCATTGTTGATCCGGGCTGAAGCTTTGTTCTCGCGGCCGCATGAATGCCGACAGAAAACGGTTCGATCAAAGCCGCATCTTCATAGGATAGTGAATCCGGAATCGAGAAAACAAAGTCCTGACGCATTTTGATATATTGGACAAACGCGCCGTCAACCGGCGGTGTCGCCAAAAACTGTACATCCGGGCAAAGATTATAACGCCCCTCCTTACACGCCTCACAGCGTCCGCATGTGACACCGGGTTCGACGGCGACACGGTCTCCCACCTTGAATTGATCGACAGACGATCCGACGGCGGCAATTTCTCCCGCACATTCATGACCGAGGATAAATGGTTTTTCCACTACATAATTGCCTATTCTGCCATTTGTATAGTAATGCAGATCAGATCCGCAAATTCCGACAGCCATCACCTTAATCAACACTTCATCATGATTGATTTCAGGCACGGGCAATGTTTCGATTTTGATTTCTCTCGTGTTGTGCATAACCGCCGCTTTCATGTTTTGAGGCACTGTGTGAGTCATTTGGCAAAATCCTTTCTCTGCTCTGAAATGTAAGTGCATACATTTTTATTTTCTCTGTTACTGCCCCTATTTTATCTGCTTTTCCATACGTTCAACAGCCTTTCCTGCTGTATAAAAGGACAGCCGCACTGTACTTTTTATTTTTTCATATACAAAAAACACTGAATTGATAAAATAGTACTAATAGGAGGTGCAGGCTAATGGCCGAACTTGAAAACCGGACACATTTTGCAGAACTGCTGGCGCCTGCCGTCAAATCGCTGAAACTTCATCCTGATTATAAAGTCAGAAGGAAAAAGAACGAAAAAACAGGACAGTCTTATATAGATCAAATCGCACTCCGATTAGGCGTTTCCTCTAACACGATCAAAAGCTGGATCGGACAGATGGGCGCAAACTACATTCCCGGACGAATTGACGACGGAAAGCTGTTCGGCATGATCTGGATCATTATAGAAAAGACTGATATGGATTCTGAATGGCTGACCGGCCTTCTGGAAACCACCACCATACCCGTCATCAAACCCGCATTGCCCGTTTGGACGGCGTCTTGTCTAAAAAAAGCAAAAATACTCCGGAAAGACGGATCATTCGGAGCACCGAGTGATGACGATGTTGAAAAAGCAGTAAAGCGGCTGTTTCATGACAGACCAAGCCACGAAACGAATGCGCTTACAAGAAAGTCCGTCACGCATAACTTACCGTCACGCCGGACGGGGAACTTTATCGGCCGCGACTTTGATATAGAGGCGATTCGGCAATGGATGCTGTCTCCGTCACCGGTTTTAGACAAGACGAATACAAGATGGGGAAAGGCAAGGCCGTATCTTTTGTGGGTGGCGTTTCCTTTTGCGCTATTTACGTTCTTATGCTTCACGACCCCCCATTTCGGCGAGACGGGGAACATGGTTTATGCGTACATCACTTATATTCTGCTTGGGATGTCCTTCAGCATGCAGACGATTCCGGTCAACAGCTTAACGGGGCGGATGACGAATTCCGTGGAGGAACGGACGGTTCTGACGACGACCCGGATGATTTTAGTTTATATCGGAATTCTGTTATCGATTTCCTGTGCGACACCGCTTGCGGACGCCATCGGCGGGAAAGATCAGGCGTTTGGATTTCAGATGACGGCGCTCATCTATGCGGCTGTCAGCATCGTTTTGAATCTATTTAGTTTCTTTACTGTACGGGAGCGGATTCAGCCTGAAAAAAGAAAAAAACAAGGAATGAAAAAGACGTTGTCTGTTTTGTTCCGAAACAAGCCTTTGCTCATTTTGGTTTCTGCATTTTTGGCGTTTGCGATTGGGTTTAACATTAAGCTCAGCACGATGGTGTACTATTTTACGTATAACGTCAGCCATAAGGAATTTGTGTTTTTAGGAACCGTGTTGTTTTTCGGCGCAGCGCTGATCAGCAATCTGTTTATTCCTTTCTTTTCTGAGAAGCGGGGCCGGAAGCAGGTTATGATCATCACGGCGGCGCTATCGCTGATTTCTTATGCGGGCCTTCAGTTTACATCGTATTCTTCGCTGCCGCTTATTTTCTTTTGGCTTTTCGTTTCGGGATTTTTCACGACGCCTTTAAATACGCTTGCTTGGGGAATGGTTGCCGATTGTGTCGATTATGCGGAATGGAAAACCGGAGTCCGGGCTGATGGCGTGGTGATTTCGAGCATGAGTTTCATCAATAAGCTCGGAGTTGCGTTAGCCGGGTCATTTTCGGCCGTTTATCTCGGAATCGCCGGATATGCCGCGAATACCGATCAGACCGCCTCGTCATTGAATGCGATTAAAAATATGAATGCGCTCATTCCGGGATTGTTCATTCTGCTGTCTATTATTCTTATTTCTTTTTATCCTTTAACTGAAAAAAAATATCAGCAGATGATGTCTGATCTGGAGCAAAGGGCTGCCAGATAAGTATACGTAAAATTTAAAATATTCTATGTAAACGGTTGTATTTATGACAGAAAGCACTATACTGAAACTATAATCGAGAATTGATAAATGAGTGTGATAATGTGAGAAGCCAATCTGTTATTTGTATTGGAGAATTGTTAATTGATTTCTTTTGTACCGATGTGGATGTTGATTTGACGAAAGGGCGCAACTTCTTAAAAAGTGCCGGCGGCGCACCGGCGAATGTGTCGGCAGCGATTGCTAAGCTGGGCGGAGACGCGGCTTTCAGCGGAAAAACAGGCAAAGATCCGTTCGGGTATTTTCTGAAGCAGACATTGGACGCCGTACACGTCGATACCTCTATGCTCGTCATGGATGAGAAAGCGCCTACAACGCTTGCGTTTGTTTCATTAAAACAAAATGGGGAGCGCGACTTTGTGTTTAACAGAGGAGCGGACGCTTTGTTTACGCTGGATGATATTGATCTGGAAAAGGTAAACGATGCGAAAATCGTTCATTTCGGATCAGCGACAGCATTGTTATCTGATCCGTTTTGCTCAGCCTATTTACGGCTGATGTCGATTGCGAAAGATAATGGACAGTTTATTTCCTTCGATCCTAACTACCGTGAGGATTTATGGAAAGGAAGAGTTTCAGAGTTTATAAACACCGCAAAAAAAGCCGTTGCCGTAAGTGATTTTGTGAAAGTCAGTGACGAAGAGCTTGAGATCATCAGCGGTGCGAAGGATCATAAAGAAGGTGTTGCGGTTCTTCATGAGCTCGGGGCCGGTATTGTGGCGGTGACACTCGGGAAAAGCGGGACCCTTCTTTCAAATGGGAAGGATATTGACATCATTCCGAGCATTCCGGTGACATCAATAGACTCAACGGGAGCGGGAGATGCGTTTGTCGGCGCGGCGCTGTATCAGCTGGCGCGCACGGATGAGATTCAGACGGCAGCCGATGATTTTGCGAAGCTGCGTGATATTGTCTCATTTGCCAATAAGGTGGGGGCGCTCGTGTGCACCAAAATCGGTGCGATCGATGCTTTGCCGAGTTTAAAAGAGGTTGAAGTATCACTGTAAAATATCGAGGATGCTTCTTGAAAGTCATCGGACTTCGGGAAGCATCCTCTTTTATTTAGGCCTGAAACCCTTTTCGATATAAGGTATACTTTAGAAAGGCATCCAGTAAATTGAACCGCTGTGAAGTTCATACAATAACTTTTTTATCAGTTCTGAGTAAAACCAAGTTTCTGCTGCTGCCGTCATGTATAGTGTGACGGCCTGTGATATTGAACCGCGGAGGAATGTTTTTCATGAAACATGTTTTTCTTATTGTGCAATGCGCGTTTTCTGTTTTTTGTTTTCTTTGTCTCGCCGCTGTCAATTGGTATCAGGGGAGTGAGCTTGTTTCTGATTCGTTTGATTGGAATTATACGGCTAAATTTTCAAAGCTTTTGAATGGGACGGATACGATTACAAGTCCGGAACAGATTTCGCAGCTGGATTTCTTTGTGTATGCGGCGAAGCATTACCCGTTAGTGAGCGGGTTGATGATCGCGCTTTTTATTTATTTTTTGTTCTCACTGTATCTGGTCGTAAAGAATTTCCGCCGGCACAAATGGGCTGAATGAGACTATTTTCATATAAAATACATAAATTTATGAGAAAATGAAACTTTTTTCGAAAAAAACAGTATAGATAACTATGAACTTGTTACTATTTAATTTTGGGAGGAAAATGAAAAATGAGTATTTTAGGAAGATTTAAAGACATCATGTCAAGCAATATCAATGCGCTGCTGGACAAAGCTGAAAACCCTGAAAAAATGGTTGATCAATATTTGCGGAATCTGAACAGTGATTTAGGAAAAGTGAAAGCGGAGACGGCTTCTGTCATGGCTGAGGAACAGCGGGCGAAAAGAGCGTTAACAGAATGCCAGGCTGATGCCGAAAAGATGGAAAGTTATGCGATGAAAGCGTTGCAGGCCGGCAATGAAGCCGATGCGCGGACGTTTTTGGAAAGGAAAGCGGCTGTTGAATCAAGACTGACTGAGCTGCAGACGGCTTATCAGCTCGCTTCTTCCAACGCCTCTCAAATGCGCAAAATGCATGACAAGCTTGTCGCTGATATCGGAGAGCTTGAGTCGCGCCGAAATGCCATCAAAGCGAAGTGGTCTGTGGCAAAAACGCAGGAGAGAATGAACAAATTGGGGTCCTCTGTGTCAAATGCGGGCCAATCGATGACAGCTTTCGGCAGAATGGAAGACAAGGTCAACCAAGCGCTTGATCATGCCAATGCGATGGCTGAGCTGAACGCGTCTCCGAAAGACGATATTGACGATCTGACGGCTAAATATGACAGCAATCAAAGCAGTGTCGATGATGAATTGGCGGCGCTCAAGCAGAAAATGCTTTTCAGTAAAGATCAATAGACAGCGGGCTGCAGCTTTGTCCGATATAAAGAGAAAGTGAGAGAAACAGAATGATCATTTCTTATAAATGCCCGAACTGCGGCGATGATATGGTCTTTGACAGTTCATCCGGCATGCTGACATGTCACAGCTGCGGGCGGCAGGATCAGATTGAAAGCCTGCCAAAGGAGTATATTACGACGAGATTTTCCGAAAATGAGGCGAACGAGTACCGGTGTGAGAATTGCGGCGCGGTATTAATGACTGAGGCGGAAACGACGGCCACGACGTGCGGGTTTTGCGGAGGAGCCGCCGTTCTCGCCGACCGATTGTCGGGAAATCTCGCGCCTTCGATGGTGATTCCTTTTACGATCAGTAAAGAAGAGGCCATGAGCGCTTTTAAAAAGTGGTGCCGAAACGGCCGTCTGACACCGAAAGGATTTATGACTGCCGATCGGGTGAAGAGCATAACCGGCATGTACGTGCCATTTTGGATGTTTGATTTAAACAGCAAGGTTCAGGTCAATGCCGTTTGTACGAGAGTGCATCACTATGAAGATGGAGAATACCGGGTGACGGAGACCGAGTATTACAACGCGTACCGAGATATCAATCTTGATTATCTCAAAATTCCGGTCGACGCTTCAGAAAAAATGAATGATGAATTAATGGACAAATTGGAACCTTACTCATACAGTGAACTGAAGGAGTTTAATACGGCCTATTTAGCGGGATATATAGCGGAAAAGTACAATTATACCGATGACGATCTCTTTCCGCGGGCGAAGGATAAAATCAGCCATTATATTGATTCTTATATCAGATCCACCTTCTCCGGATATACGACGGCTGACATTACGGATGAGCAGATTCAGACCGATAAAATCAGCAGCTTTTACGTACTGCTTCCGGTCTGGATGGTCAGCTACGACTATGAGCGGGCTGAGCACATTTTTGCGATGAACGGGCAGACGGGCAAGGTTGTCGGCAAACCGCCGATCAGTGCCGGAAAAGTGGCCGCGTGGTTCGGCGGCATAACCGCCGGTGCGTTTTTAGCATTAAGACTCGTCTCACTTATGATAGGAGGCGGTTTTTGATGAAAGTATCGATAAAAAAAGCGTGTCTCTTCTGCTTCGTCCTTTTTCTGATGCTGTCTTTTGGTTTACATACATCGGCGTCTGCCGCGGAACAGAAGCAATATGTTTATGACAATGCTCATTTATTAACGAAGGATGAAACGAAGAAACTTGAGGAATTGGCCGGGAAGCTCGGGGCAAAGCGCCATACCGATTTTATCATTCTTACCGCAAACGGAACGGGCGGTAAGGACATCGAGCAGTACGCCGGTGATTTTTATGACAGTCATTTTAGCGGAAGCACGGCGATTTTGACCATTGATATGAAAAAGCGGGAAGTATTTATCTCCGGATATAAAAAGGCGGAGACGTATTTGAATAACAGCCGGCTGAATACGATCAGAAATACGATCTCGTCAGATATTTCCGCAGGCCATTATGAAAAGGCGTTTCAGACCTACATCAAGTTGGCTTATAAAGATATGGGGAAAAGCCCGGACGACAAGTCTGACAATCTGCTGCTCACATGGTGGTTTCAGCTCATTATTGCCGCAGCCGCGGCCGGCATCGCCGTCACTGTGATGGTGTACAATTCCGGCGGCAAGGTCACCGTCACCGGCAGCACGTATATGGATCACGATACGTCTGAAGTGCTGAGCCAGCACGACACATATATCCGAACCGACGTTACAAGAGAAAAAAAGCCTGATAAAGATAATGACAATGACGGCGGAGTCACGAGGGGCGGCACGAGTTACAGCGGAAGCAAGGGAAGTTTTTAAATTATATGTAAAGGATTTGAGCATACATGGGTTTTTTCAGAAATCAGTTAGCAAATGTGGTGGAATGGGAAGAATTCAGAGATGACATGGTTTTCTATAAATGGAACAACCGTGAAATTAAAAAAGGCAGCCGTCTGATCATCCGGCCGGGACAGGATGCCATCTTTTTATACAACGGGAAGATTGAAGGGATTTTCCGTGATGACGGCGATTATGATATCGAATCAGAAATCATTCCGTTTCTATCTACACTAAAAGGGTTTAAGTTTGGCTTTAACAGCGGCATGCGGGCTGAAGTGCTGTTTGTGAATACGAAGGAGTTCACCGTGAAGTGGGGCACAAAAAACGCTATCAACATTCCGGCGGCAGGTATGCCGGGCGGTATGCCGATCCGCGCAAACGGCACATTTAACTTCAAGGTCATTGACTACATCGGATTGATTGATAAGATTGCGGGTGTCAAAGACAGCTATTTAGTGGAGGACATTAAAATCCGGATTACGTCTATTCTCGATCAGCTTTTGATGAAATGGATCACCAGAGAAGGAAAAGACATGTTCAATCTGCAGTCGAATTCCTTTGAAATCGGAAAAGGGATTCAAGAAGATCTTGATATGCAGCTGATCGGAGACGGCATGTCGATTACGGGCTTCAATATTATGAGCTTTAATTATCCGCAGGAAGTTCAGGATATGATTACGAAAAACGCTTCTTACGGCATGGTGGGCGATGTGAACCGCTATCAGCAGATTTCCATGACGGACGGAATGTCATCCGGCAAAATGAGCGGAAGCGGCGCCGCCTCAGACATGGCGGGCATGATGATGGGAATGAATGCGGCAAATCAAATGATGAACCAAATGAACCAAAATCAGCAGAACCAGCCGCAGCAAAATCAAAGTCAGCAGAATCAGGGGACGGCACCGGCGAACGGCTCGGAAGGAGCGGCTAAGCCGAAATTTTGTCCGAACTGCGGAACGAAAACGGAAGGCGCGAATTTTTGCCCGAATTGCGGACAGAAGCTTGCCTGACGATATACGAAAAAGAGGCCTTTTTGGGGCCTCTTTTTTTGTCATGATTTCATTGTTTGAACGATGAGGGATGTCAGCGCTTTAGACCCCTCAGGTATGAGATGGACGCCGTCCGGTGTGAAGTATTCAGGGTGCTGCAATGCTTTTGCGTGCCAATCGACAAGCGTCACATTTTTGCGAGACTCGGCCTGCCGACGCAATGATTCGTTTACTTTGCTTTCCCACTGCCGCGGCACACGCGTGTTGACAAGATAGATATCGGCTTTTGAAAAGGAGCTGATCAGTGATTCAATTTGGCTGTTTGTGAAATAGCCGTTCGTCCCTAACTCGATGATGACCGCTTTGTTCGGCTGATTAAATGACGCATATTCCGAAGTGAGCTGGAGTGCTTGAGAGACTTGTCTTCCTACCTTTCCGTCGATGGTGACATGAGGGAGGGACTGCCGCAGGTATGACGCAATGTCCAGCATCACCGAATCACCGATGGCCAGCACGTCTTGCTGAGGCTGTGTTTGTTTTGGATCAGCCGTTTTTTGAGATGACCGTTCCTTTTTCTCTTCGTTTTTCTTTGTATTTGATTTGTCTGTTGGTTCTTTCTTGTTTTTGTCTGACGCGGTGTCTGTTTTTTCGCCGCCGTGTTTTTTCTTGCTGTCATCTTCTTTTGCCGGTTGATCGTGATCGGCCGTCTTGTGCGAAGAGGCGGCGGTTTCTTGCTGATCATTTTGCGCGTACGTCCATTGCGGCTGTTTTTTCTCTTCGGCTATTCCTGACAGCCCGCCCGCAAATACGAGAATGGCGGCAAGAATAAGGCCGAGCGACATTCTGCTGATGACAGAGGACGTCTTCCATTCCAGAAAGCGGTTCAGAAACACGCGGCGTAAAAATGGCCGGAAGCCCGCAGTGCGGATCGGCTGTTCAATGAAATGGTAAGACAGCTCGGCAAGAATGAAAGTGGCGCCGATTCTGACGGCGCAGTGCCAATAAACCGGATTTCCGATTTCCTGCACGGGTGTGCTCAGTACGAAAACCGGGTAATGCCAAAGGTAGATTCCGTATGATCTCGTTCCGATCCAGCGAAGCGGCTTCCATGAAAGGACATGTCCCAAAAAGCTGCTCGGATGGCATAAACATGCGACAAGAACCGCTGCGGTGATGCTGATCAAAAGCATGCCGCCCTTGTACAGGAAGGGTTCATATTCATCTGTGTAAAAGACGCAAAGCAGCAGCGCGGCAAAAGCGGCAAGCTCCGTCCCGTGAAGCAGGTGTTTCATGCTGCTCGGCAGCCGTTTGGAAGATAATCGTTTCATCGGCCACACTAAAGCTAAAGCGCAGCCGATCAGCAATTCAAATGAGCGGGTATCCGTCCCGTAATAAACGCGGCTCGGATCTCCGCCGGGCACATACATCATACTCATTACGACTGCCGAACATAACGCGAGAAACATGACCGCGGCCGCAAGCCGGGCCCGTGTTTTACATATGTACATTCCCGCAAGCAGCAGGAAGGGCCATATGATATAAAACTGTTCTTCAATCGCCAGTGACCAAAGGTTTTTTAATGGCGAAGGGGAGCCGAAGCTGTCGAAATAAGAAAGTTGATGAAAGATAAACCACCAATTGCTTATGTAAAAAAGTGAGGAGACCGCATCCCCGCGTACGGTATGCAGGAGCTCGCTGTTAAACAATACGACCCAAATGACCGTCGTGATAATCATGAGATAAGCCGCCGGCAGAAGCCGCCTGATCCGGCGCACCCAAAAATCACGCAAATCAAGGGTGATGGCATTGCCTTGGGCAGGCAATATAATAGATGTAATTAAATACCCCGATAAAACAAAAAAGATATCAACACCAATGAAACCGCCGTCGGCCCAGTTAAAATTCAGATGATATGCGATAACTGCGAGGACGGCAAAGGCGCGAAGTCCATCCAGTCCGGGAATATAGCGGTGATGCAGTGACTTGTCTGACATGGTATTCCTCCAATAATGTGTGCGGAAATTCTCGCTGTTTTGCGGATGGCTATGGCAGATTTCTGTACAGTCTTCCATTTGTTCCGTTAATTAGACGCATTCGGAAGGGGATTTTGTTTCAGAAAAAGTGAATGAAATGCTGTGATTTTCTTAAACTTTTCAGCCCCCGTCCGGCGTCTGTTATATGAAAAGGGTCCCTTATGCATCTTGGCTGTTGCGGGACGAAAGAAAAAATCCATGATCTGCGGATATCATGGATTTTTTTCTTTCTTTATCTGATGTAGCGGTCTCCGACAAGCAGCTTGGAGATGACGGAGGTCGGTATTGTAAACTCTGTAACGCCCATATATCCGGGTGCCGCTTCGTATTCATCAAATGAAATAACAAGTTTGTGCTTATCTGTAATATAAAAATTCTGGTCGGCGCGGATGGCTTTAAAAGGCTCCGTCATATCATCATCTTCGACCCAGTATATTTTATTCGGATCTTCTTTCATCTGTTTTTTCATTTGTTCTTTAATATTTTGGCTGATGACTTTAATATAACGGTCATCTTTAAATAAACTCTTTAACGTAAGCACGGCCTCATTCTTTTTATCAATCGTGATGTAACGGCTTTGCGTATAAGAGGAAGCTTGCGTTTTTTCGATATCACGGCGGATTGAGATCAAATCCGCTGTGTCAGTAACGGTCTCATAATCGCTGTAAATACTGAGGTGGCCTTTTTTGCTTTTTGAGGTCGCCTTCATAAATTCCCGATACAGCTCTTTGCTTTCTTTCATATAATGCCGGTTGATGCTGTCTTCGAGTTTATGATCGGAAAGTCCGGACAGAGCGGGCGTTTTCACATCAATGCTTGATTGGTTCTTTTCTTCCTTCATCTCCGTGAATGTGATGGCTTGGACGACTTTGCCGATGACGGGGATTTTAGACATGGCTTGTGCGGCATCCGGATTGATATTGACAACGGCGGTAAATAAGACGGCCGCAGCGACTGCCGCGGATGTCGGCCACATCACGATTCGTTTTTTCTTCGGTTTCTGCTGAAGGGCTTTTTCGACAATGCTGTCCAGTTCCTTAGGAATGGGCACACTTTTATACTCTTCTCTTAATTGTTCTAATCTCTTTTCCATTAAGAAAGATCCTCCTTCGTCAGCTGAATGCGCATGAGCTTCAGCCCCCTGTAAAGGCGTGTTTTGACGGTGTTGATGTTTTCCCCCGTGATGTCCGCGATTTCTTCTAATTTCAGGTCTTCAAAGAAACGCAGAATGATAATGGTTTTATATTGATGCGGCAGGTCATCAAGCGCTTCGTGAAGGTCTGTGTCCTTGTAGTGATCTTCCTTTCCGCGGCTCAAAAACTCGATCGTTTCATCGTCCATCACTTTCAGTTTTTTCTGTTTGCGGAGAAAATCAATGGCCGTGCGCACTAAAATTTTATAAAACCAGCTTTTGATCACATCGGGGTTTTTGACGGATTCGACCGATGTCAGCGCTTTTTGAATTGATTCCTGAACAATATCTAACGCGTCATCCTTGTTCTTTACGTAACTGTACGCAAGCCGGTAAAAGTCTTCCTTGCGCTCAGTTATGCACGTCACAAGCGACGCTTTGGCTGTTTCGTTCTTCATTGCTTCAAAGGGCTCCTTTTTTAAAAATACGTATCATAGGCTGCTGCCTAAGGATAGACGGGACAGGGTGAAAAATAGTTTGCGCAGAGGGGATCATTTTTAAAAGGAAAAGGAAGGAAAGACGAAGAGGTGAAAAAAAGAGCCGGAACGGCTCTTTTTCGGATGTGTCTGATATTCAGCTGAACGGTTTAGTTCGGTTTGACTAAGATTTTCACTTGGTTTTTCTCTTTGATTAAAGCGCCGAAGCCTTCTTCAATCAGATCGTCGAGCACGATTTTTTTCGTGACGAGCTTATCTGCTGAGAAGTAGCCCTCTTTCATCAGTGCAAGAACGGAAGGGAAGATGTCACGGTATCCGATAATGCCTTTTACGGTCCGTTCTTTGATGACGATATCGTTCGGATGAATTTCCGCTCCTTTTTCCCAGATGCTGACGATAACCGTTTCACCGGCAATGTTTGTTGACTGGATCGCCTGGCGGAGAACGACTGGAACGCCTGTTACTTCATAAGAAACATCAACGCCTCCGTTTGTGCGTTTAGCGATTTCTTCAACGACATCGTCCGTTTTTGACGGATCAATAATGATAGCGCCGAGTTCTTTCGCTTTTTCCTGACGTTCCGGTGAAAGTTCAACCGCGTAAATATCTGTGGCGCCGGCCGCTTTCAGGGCTTCAATCACAAGCAGCCCGATCGGTCCGCAGCCAAAAACTGCCGCCTTGTCGCCCGCTTTTAATTTGCTTTGGCGGACGGCGTAAAGCGCTACCGCTGACGGCTCAACAAGCGCGCCCTGTTCGTAAGAAAGCTCTTCAGGAAGCTTAAACAGCAATTCTTCGTCAACGGACACATATTCAGAAAATCCGCCGCCGCCTCCGGCTAAGCCTAAGAACCCCATTTGTTCATCAAGGTTATAGGCTCCCTGATGTCCGTGTGTGGCAAAAATCGGTTCCACGACGACACGGTCGCCGACGCTGTAATTTTTGACGCCTTCGCCCACTTCCACGACTTCTCCTGAGAATTCGTGGCCCATCGTGACGGGCGCCATTTCGTTTGTTAACGGATGAGGTTTGCCGACCGGAATAAAGATCGGGCCTCCCAAATATTCATGAAGGTCGCTTCCGCAAATCCCGCACCATTTGACTTTAATTTTGACTTTACCCGGTTCTGCTTTAGGTTCATCAATGTTTTCGATTCGAATGTCTTTTTGATTGTGCCATCTTGCCGCTTTCATTGATTATCACTCCTAGTCTGATTGAAACGAGTATAGGTACATGATCAATATGAACCACGGTTAAAAGGAATAAAGTGCCTGCTTCCTAAAGCCTGATTTCTCAAAATATATCATATTATGCAACTATCAATAGGCCTTATAAAAAGTCCATATTGAATGCAGAAATACTCTATGAATATTATAACGCTAATGAATTAAATTTTGTAGTATAATTTACCATGGAATTATATAGAACAGGAAATTGTGCCGTCGTTATGTGCATGTCTCATCACGTTGTAATGAACATGTAAAGTGATTGAAATATTATAATCGTCTTCTTGGTGTATAATTTTGCCTAGAATAAAGAATCAGGAGGACGAAAGCTTGAAGAAGTTATTCTTAGCCTTATTGATTTTAGCAGGAAGCACGCTGGGAGCGATCAGTTACTCTTCTGATGCAAGTGCTAAAAAAGTGAACGGAAATATTACATGGTATAATGGAGTCGGTAAAAAAGGATCGTCCGGTAAAAAACTGGGACACTGGGATTGCGCGACAAAATTAGGATTTGACGTTCCGAGAAACGGAACGAAAATCAGAGCTTATGCAAAAGCAAAACCGAAAAAGGTTATCACCGTGTACAAAAATGATGTAGGCCGTATGCCGAATGCCGTATTGGATGTCAGCCCGAAAGCGTTCAAAGCGCTCGGATATCCATTAAGCAAAGGAAGAGTATCCGGACACTACAGCTATTAAAATAGACCATCTTAAAAAGCAAGGACACTGATTCTTGCTTTTTCTGATTGACGGAGAGATTGATAATGAAGAAGAAACGATGGATCTGGATGTTGCTGGCCGCCGTTTTGGCGGCGGCGGTCATCGCGTCCGTTTTACTGATTAAAGGAAAAAGCGACGGCGGCGGAAAAGCCGTTGTCTCCGGCGGCCATGACAAGCTGCTTGTTTCCATTACAGACAAAGATCTGATGACGAAATATTACGAAGACAGCCGCGTGCTGTACGAGGAAAAGCTTTCGGCATATCCGGCGTTTGCGCTGGATGACGCCCATCAGGTGCTCTATTTTGTCGGGAATAATGACCAAAATGAGATGCGTCTGTATAAGCTTGATCTGAAGACGAAAAAGAAGACGGTGCTTTATAAAGGAACGGCAAGCGCTGACAGTCTGTTTTTATCAAAAGATCTGTCGCACATTTATTTCCGTCTCGGAAAAGCGGATGAAGATATTTTCCGTCTCGCATCTTTTGATTTGAAAACGAAACGTTATGAAAATCTGTATCCCGCCGCCGATGAGAAAGACGACAGTGTGAGCAGCTTCTTTTATAACCGCAGCCAAAACGATTTTGCGCTTCTGCATTATTCCGTGAAAGAGGATTATCAAAAAACGGATGAGGCAAATGAGAAGGGGATTGACCCTGAACCGACGAATATCCGGTTTGCAGCAGGAGCTGGCGAACACCTTCAGGATCTGACAAACCTTGAACAGTTTATCAGCGACGTGGCGGTGTCACCGGACGGAAAGAACCTTGTCTTTACATCTTATATCCAAAAAGGGACGGAACAAAAAGCGTCCATCCGTCTGATGAATGTCAAAACGAAAAAAGATGAAACGATTATCTCAAACGGGAAGGACTTCACTCCGCTGATTGATGCCCAGCCTCAGTTTTCTAAAGACGGCAGCATCATTTATTTCATGGCGGAAGCAAAAGGCGCTAAGCGTCTTAAGGATGAAACGGGGCGGAATGCGAAGGTCCGGACCATTTATGCTTATCATTTGGATACGAAAAAATGCGAAAAAGTCTGGGAAAATGACAACGGCATTATCAACAGTTTTTCCGTCATCCAATCATGAAAAAAACACTCAGCGCCCGCTGGGTGTTTTTTAATGAACAAAGCTGGCTGCGGCTGAGGCGAGCCATTTGAAAAAACGGAGAATCGGAACGGCAAAATGGAGCGTTTCGATGAATGACTGTGCGGCAAGGTTCATTTTCCGCCGTTTTGCCATTTCCTTCAGATCTTTCTGCTGCCGATCGTTTTTCATGTTCATTGCTCCTTTACATCATAAAAGGACACGATAACGCAAAGGCCTCTCATGAGACATGGAGGCCTTCTCTATGTTGAGACTCGTAAAAGGGAGGTCTAACTTGATGCCGTTTGATTATTGTTTTGGAGATTTACCAACGAACGGACGCCGTCGATCATTTTACTGCCGCAAAGGGGGCAAGTCGGGGTATCACTGCCGGCAAAATTCTTTCTGCTCCAGCCGATACAGTCCTCTTTTGTGCATTCCCACGTACTGACATCTTCTTTAGGCAGCGGTTCCTGATTACGTTTGTTGTAGTAAGACATAAAGTCACTTCTTCCCTTATGAATTTTCGTGCACTCCTTCATTGTCTCATACTTTTCCCTAATCTCCTAATTCCTTTTTCTATCCAGATTTCCAATGAGGGTGCATCGTCTTCCTGTTATTACAGTATATGCAAATAAGTGTCTTCTTATTTTTTCTTTTTGGATAAATAAAAAATCCCCTTCTGGAGGGGGGGGTGTTTGTTTACTGCTTATCCGTGACGTCCATCGGTCTCATCATGTCGTAATCTTCGTGCTCTAAAATATGACAGTGCCATACGTAGCGTCCGCTGTAAGGAGCGAAGGTCGCCGCGATTCTGATGACCTCTCCCGAGTGCGCCTGCACGGTATCTTTCCAGCCTTTTTCACTTGGAGGAGGCGGGACGGCTGGCCCTGTATACACAATGTCGCCGAATTTGTTATAACGCTCTAAGTCAAAAGGACGCCGGTCAAGGATTTGGAAGGAAACAAGGTGCAGGTGTATCGGATGGGTTCCCCCCATCGGATTGACAATCGACCAGATTTCCGTTGTGCCGAGCTTCGGCGCCTCTGTCACAGGATCATGCCATCGCTTGTTATTCAGCGTCAAAACGGGCCGGCCGTATTTGTCTTGCGTATTTGTAAGTTTAAGCGTCCTGATATTGTGTATTCTCTTTGATGTCACATTAGGCATTGTTGAAAGATATTTAGGCTTCCGGCTTGTGTCTTCTCCTTTCAGCGGTTTTGTGACGCGGAATTGCATCACATTGGCGTCTGTATCCGGATCGGCGTCGCCCCCGCAGCCGGTGCCGTTCGTTAAAATGATATGTTCTCCGTCAAAGGCGGAGAAATCGATGAGCACATCATACCGCTCTGCCGGGGCTAAGCTGATAGATTGTGTTTTGACAGAGCGGGGAAGCAGTCCGCCGTCAGAACCGATCTGGATAAACTTCCCGCCGTTATTGAGCGAGAGAGAAAATGTTCTTGTATTGGAGGCATTAAGGATGCGGAAACGATATGTCCGCGGTTCAACTTCCATATACGGCCACGCTTTACCATTAACGAGAATGGTATTTCCGCAAAAAAACGGGACGATGGAAGGATCGGGCAGCGTTTCGGAAGGGTTAGCAGGTCCGCTCGGATAAGACAAGGAACCGTCGTCATTTAACGTGCGGTCCAAAATCATAAGCGGTACGTCATACTCTCCGGAGGGAAGCTTCAGCTGCTTTTCTTTTCGCTCGCGAATGATATACATCCCGGCAAGCCCGGCGTACACATTGAGCCTCGTAATCGCCATGGCGTGATCGTGATACCATAACAGAGCCCCGCGCTGTTTGTTTGGATAATGGTATACCTCTTTCTCAAAATAAGGACCCGTTTCCTTAAAATCCTTTGTGAACCATGCTTCCGGGTAGCCGTCGCTGTCCGGCGGGGTTGCTCCTCCGTGTAAATGGACGACGGTTTTGACATCGGGTTCCTGATGGCCGCTTTCTGAATGGTGAATGGTATGATCCACAGGCAGAAAATGCTTATCCGGAAGGTCATTCATCCATTTAATATAGACGTTCTCATCTTGGTTCACGTCGATCGTCGGACCGGGAAATAAACCGTTATACCCCCACAGCCGGGTCGGCGGGAGATCGCGGTGCAGCTTGTGAAAGCATTCCTTCATGGTGACTTCATAATACGTGCTGCCGTCTGATTTCTTCTGCGGCTGGAGTGTTTCGATGATCGGCAGTTCATCTGCAAATTTTTCTAGTGCCATTTTTCATCCTGTCCTTATCATTTATTGAAATCCTGTACTACAGTTAATGCTGCCTTGAACAGGTTGGTTAAAAAAACACCCGCCCTTTTTTGAGGGGGGGTGTTTGCGGTTATTGCGCAACCCGGCTTTCGGAAGCGCTCTCTTTCGGTTTTTGTTTTTTGCGGAATACATATGAGGCAAGTACCAGCAGAGTAATAAATCCTGTCAGCAGAAATTCAGACCGCATTGAACTGATAAACAGCATAGATAACAAGATGGCGCAAATGGCGATGATCGTCAGGTAGGTTAAGTACGGATAGAACCACATTTTGATTTTAAGAGATTCAGGGTTTGTCCGTTCGATTTTCTTTCTCATTCTCAGATGTGAGACGGCGATAACGAGATAAACGAGCAGTGCGATCGCCCCTGATGAATTGACCAGGAACAAAAATACGGAGTCGGGAGAAAAGTAGTTCATAACAACGGCAATATAGGAGAAAAAGGTGCCGGCGATAATGGCTTGAACCGGTACGCCTCTTTTACTCAGTTTCATAAAACGCCGCGGCGCTTCATTTCGCTCTGCCAGTGAATACAGCATCCGTGACGTCGTATAAAGCCCGGAGTTCAGGCAGGACAGAACGGCTGTCAGGACGATGAAATTCATGATTTGAGCGGCTGCGGGAACCCCGATATGGCTCAAAACGGCAACGAAGGGGCTTTCCAAAATATTGGCTGAATCCCACGGCAGCAGTGTGACCACAACCGCAATGGAGCCGACGTAAAAAATAATGATCCGCCAAACGACTGAGCGGGTCGCCTTCGTGACGGATTCGACCGGATTTGACGTTTCTCCGGCTGCGATTGCGACGATTTCAGATCCCATGAAAGAAAAAATGACAACGACGATGCCGAGCAGAACGGAACTTGGACCTTTAGGGAAAAATCCGCCGCTGCCCGCCAGATTTTCCAGCCCGACCGGTTTGCTGCCGGGGACGATTCCGAAAATGAACGCAAATCCCGCGATTAAGAAGACAACGATCGTCGCTACCTTCACTAAGGAAAGCCAGTATTCAAATTCGCCGAACGATTTAACTGAATAAATATTCGTCAGTGTTAACAGCACGGTCAGAAGCAGACTCGTCAGCCATAACGGAATGCCCGGGAACCAGTACTGTATGATTCCGGCGCCTGCAATGGCTTCAATGGCAATGACGATGACCCAGAAAAACCAATACAGCCATCCGATCGTAAAACCGGCCCAAGGACCGATGGCGTCATGCGCGTACTGTGAAAACGAACCGCTTGTCGGGTTGACGGAGGACATTTCCCCCAGCATTCTCATAATAAAAATCACTAATAGTCCTGCTAATGCGTAGGAGACAATCGCTCCGGGTCCGGTGGAATGAATGACGGATCCGCTTCCGACAAATAATCCGGCGCCGATCACGCCGGCAATTGAAATCATAGTCATATGCCGGGTTTTTAATCCCTTTGATAAAGAGTTAGGCTGATTCATTCTTTGCCTCCTTTTGGTTTGTTTATGCTGAATATTCCGACAAGTATTATTCTATCATAAATGCTACAAGCAGTTGAAAATGATGTAAGAAAATATGACATTTTTTCTCGTCCGTACAGCAGAAAGTGCCGGGATGAAAGAGGACATGCCATTGACCATTCACACGTTCATATGGAGCCTCTCCAGCTGAAATAAAGCTTCCTTCCTAAAGGGAGCTTTTTCCTTTTGGGGCTGGAAACAATTCGCTGGAAACGTTTTTTTATACTGTTTATATTTTGTGGTAAAGTTAGGTTACGATAATTGAAATTTGAGAGATGACTAGGAGGAGAAGAATGGCTTATAAAGAAGAGCTGCATCCGCTGCTGGAGAAAGCCGTTGAGCATATTGAAAACATCATCATAGGAAAACGGGATATCGCCATACTCAGTCTGGCCGCCATTCTCGCAAAAGGGCATGTGCTGCTGGAAGACGTGCCGGGAGTCGGAAAAACGATGATGGTCCGCGCTTTGGCCAAACTGATCGGAGCTGACTTTAAGAGGATTCAGTTCACGCCGGATCTTCTGCCGTCAGATGTGACGGGTGTCTCTATTTATAATACGAAAACGATGGAATTTGAATACCGCCCTGGACCGATCATGGGGAATATCGTGCTGGCTGATGAAATTAACAGAACCTCTCCGAAAACGCAGTCTTCCCTGCTTGAGGCAATGGAGGAAGGGAATGTCACGATTGACGGAAAGACAATGCGGCTGGCTGAGCCGTTTTTCGTCATGGCCACACAAAACCCGGTTGAATATGAAGGAACGTATCCGCTTCCCGAAGCCCAGCTTGACCGGTTTTTATTTAAGCTGCGCATGGGCTATCCGACTGCCGAGGAAGAGCTTCGGGTTCTGTCTTTGCAGGAAGGGCGCAATCCGCTTGAAACAATCGAGCCCGTCATTTCTAAAGAACAGTTTATCAGCCTTCAGCAAAAACTGGAGCAGGTGCGGGTGGATGATGGAATAAAAGCGTATATCGTCGGCATTACTCAGCATACCCGCCGGCATCCGTCCGTACATCTGGGCGTAAGTCCGCGCGGTTCAATCTCATTAATGAAAGCCGCGCAGGCGTACGCGCTGCTTCATGACCGCGATTACGTCATTCCTGATGACGTCCAGTATTTGGCTCCGTATACGCTGCCGCACAGAATGACCCTGACCGCCGAGGCGAAATTTAACGATGTGACGCCGGAAGCGGTTATAGAAGACATCATGCAAACGGAAAAAGTCCCGGTCCAAAGGATGTCGGTCCGCTAATGAGAAAGAAGATGCATTGGCTTCTATATGGCTGGAAGCTGCTTATGTTGGCCGTACTGACGGCGGCTGTCTTTTCTTATGCCATGTTTCAGGGCGGATTTGTGAGCTGGTTTTTATTTTATGCGTTTTTGCCGTTTACCGTTTACGCCGGGCTGGTCGCTGTGTACCCGCTGCGGGCGTTTCAGGTGACGCGTGACGTGTCCTCCGCCCAGTTAACCTCAGGCGACGGGCTGTCTGTCACCATCAGGCTGACGAGGCGTTTGCCGTTTCCGCTGACATATATGGTCATTGAAGATGTGATGCCGGAAACGCTTGGCGAGAGGCGCAGTGCGAAACAGCTCGTGTTTCCATGGTTTCAAAGGAAGCTGACGTTACAATATGAGCTGCCGCAGGTGCCGCGCGGAGAGCATCATTTACATACGATAAGAGTGCGGACGGGAGATGTTCTCGGGCTTTTGGACAAGACGGCGTCGTTTTCCGTTACGGATACGGTTCTGGTTTTCCCGGCGTACGGGTCTGTTCACTATAAGCCGCAGGCTGCCTCCGGGGAAGAGGGTGCGGCTGCCGGCGCTCCGTTTCAGGTACACCGCTCCGCAATGGCTGCGAGCGTCAGAAATTATCAGCCGGGCGACCGGTTTTCCGCACTTGACTGGAAAACATCGGCGCGGCGAAATGAGCTGATGACGAAGGAATTTGACCCGCTGCAGAGTGTGAATATGATTCTCCTTTTGGACTGCAGGCCGTCCCCATCGTTTGAAGCCGCGGTATCCGCTTCGGCATCCCTGCTTTACACGGCGCTTGTGAAGGGCTCTCCCGCAGGATTTATTTCATTGGGGAGCGACCGGACCGTATTTCCCGTCCGGGAGGGAGACCGGCATTTCAGAAAGATGCTGCGTTACCTGGCATCAGCTTCAGAATCGGAAGAAGCCGATGCAGGCGGGCGTTTAGGAAAAGAGCTGGCGGATCCGCGCGTCCGCAAAGCTTCCATTGCCGTCGTGACGGGCAGTCTTACAGAAGACCTTCTCAAACAGGCTGGGCCCGGCCGTGCTGACATGACGGTGTTTTTGGCGAAAGAAACGAATGCCGCGCTTTCGGAGAAAGAACGGAAACTCGCTCTCATCTTCGCTCAAAAAAATATTAAGGTGCAAATGATCAGGGACAAACGGGTGTCCCATGTTGTTTAGAAAGAGAGGTGGCGCGCCATGCCGCATGACGAGAACCAGGGAAGCAGGCTGAGTCTGCTGCTGTTTTATTTTCTCGCTTTTTTATTGTTATGGGAATGGCTCAGGCCGCTGCACAATTTTACGGATACAAAACATACAGGTTTTTTCATCGTTTTTATCGGTTTGGCATTTCTGCTGTCATTCTTCCGGATGAGGTGGTACGTCACCGTGCCGTCCTGCATTCTGTTTACGTTGATCAGTATTCACATCCTGTTTTATAAAGATTCGGTTTTTCAGCCGGAATGGCTCGTTTCTTTTTTGCGGGACGTGATGCAAAATGCCCGCCACATCGGGTCCGGAAGATGGAATGATATGAATCCGTCATTCCGCACGTTGCTGTTTTTTGTGCTTTTATGGCTGCTCGTGTATTTGCTGCATTACTGGGTGATCTATCAGCGGAAAATATTATTCTTTTTTATCATGACGGTGGCGTATATCACCGTGCTTGATACGTTTACTCCTTATGATGCCGCGTACGCCGTCATCCGGATCGTCTTTATCGGCTTTTTGATGATGGGGCTTTTGTATATGGAGCGCATCCGGCTTACGGAACATATAGCGTTTAAAAAAAGATTGATACTCAAATGGTTTCTGCCGCTGATGCTGTTTATCTGCGCTTCCGTCGTGTTCGGTCTGGCGGCTCCGAAATCAGACCCGAACTGGCCGGACCCCGTGCCGTTTCTTAAAAAAATAACAAACCACAAAGAAGTGCCCGCCGCCGAAAGCAAAATCGGCTACGGCAATCATGATGAAACATTGGGCGGCCCTTTTCAGCAGGATGATACGCCGGTTTTTACATGGAAGGGAAAAGAACGGGCGTACTTCCGGGTGGAAACGAAGGATACATACACGGGGAAAGGCTGGGTGGAGACGGATCAGGGCATGTCCTATAAACTGAACGGCGGCAACGTGGAAGATATATGGTTTGACCGGAGTGTGCAGACGAGACGGTATACGGCACAGGTGTCCATTGATGAGAATTATCTCTATAATCACGTCATGTATCCGATCGGCGTCTCCAATATTAAACCGAAGCACTCGATTCAGCTTGAAATGAACGGAAACACCGAGCAAATTACGCCGGTCAGTGAGCAAGTGGGCAACATCCGCAATATGGGACGGTACACGGTGACTTTTCAGGCGCCAGTCTTTAAGCTGAATGATCTCAGAAAAGTGAAAGTGAAACGATACCGTGAGCAGAATCAATTCAATGACCGGTATTTACAGGTCCCCGACAACCTTCCGAAAAGAGTGAGACAGCTTGCGGACAGACTGACACGGGATCATCATAATATGTTCGATAAAGCGAAGGCGATCGAGGATTATCTCGGATCTTCCGCATTTTCGTATAATACACAGGATGTCGCGGTTCCGGAGCACAATCAGGATTATGTCGATCAATTTCTGTTTGAAACGAAAAGAGGATATTGTGATAACTTTTCATCGGCAATGGCGGTGCTGCTCCGCTCCGCGGGAATTCCCGCCCGTTGGGTGAAGGGCTATACATCCGGCGAATATAAAGGGGCAGGCGACCATAACGGCCACATTTATGAAGTCACAAACAACAACGCCCATTCGTGGGTAGAAGTGTATTTTCCCGATCAGGGCTGGGTGACGTTTGAGCCGACAAAAGGCTTCACCAATCCGACGGAGTTTACGTCAGAGCAAAATCATACCGCGGCAAAAGACAGCGGAGGCTCAGCGGGGAATTCGGATTCACCGTCTGACAAGCAGCGTCAGGAAACAAAGCCGGAAAAAGAAGAAACACCGAAAAAGCGGGATCACAATGCGGCACCGCAGCCTGTGATCCGCAACAAAACCGCGGCACACCTGTGGCCGTATGCAGCCATCGTCATCGTGATTTCAGCCGCGGCGGCACTCGCCTGGCTGTTCCGGGCGCGCTGGATTCCGCACGTTACAGCAGCCAGATTGAAGCGGCGAACGGATGAAGACGTCTTTTTCGACGCATATGCCGCGCTGCTCCGCCAGCTGAAACGAAAAGGATTCAGCAGAGGGGACGGAGAAACGCTGCGCGATTTTGCCGCGAGGATTGACGAGGCATACGGTACAAACGACATGTCCGAGCTGACGCTACGCTATGAGCGGGCCTTATACCGCAGGGATAATGCCGCAAAGCTTTGGAATGAATCGGGACAGTTGTGGGAAAATATAATTAAAACAAGATAGTCTTGACCGCATATCGTCCTGTTGTTAGAATAAATGAATGTTAAATGGGAGCCCGGGAGCGTTAAAAAGCCGGGCTTCCGTACAAGTCTTGCGCGACAGAGGGCTGAACGTTTGTCCTCCGTTTTTTCTGTGTCAAAAACTTAGAGGAGATTAGGTGACAACCATGACGAAGTTAGTGAATGAAATGATTCTTGTTCTTGATTTCGGCAGTCAGTATAACCAGCTGATTACCCGCCGGATCCGTGAATTTGGCGTATATAGCGAGCTGCACCCCCATACGTTGACAGCTGAGGAAATCAAAGAAATGAATCCAAAAGGAATTATCCTTTCAGGCGGACCGAACAGTGTATATGATGAAGGATCTTTCCGCTGTGACGAAAAAATCTTTGAACTCGATATTCCTGTATTAGGCATCTGCTACGGCATGCAGCTGATGACTCATTACCTCGGAGGAAAAGTCGAGGCGGCAAGCCAGCGCGAATACGGAAAAGCGAACATTCAGATTCAAGGAACTCCTGACTTGTTCAAGGATCTTCCGGAAGAACAGGTTGTGTGGATGAGCCACGGCGATTTGGTTGTAGAAGTTCCTGAAGGCTTCACTGTTGACGCAACAAGCCATCACTGCCCGAATTCAGCGATGAGCAAAGCGGACAAGAATTGGTACGGCGTTCAGTTCCACCCGGAAGTGCGCCACTCTGAATACGGCAATGATCTTCTGAAAAACTTTGTATTCGGCGTTTGCGATTGTGAAGGCAAATGGTCAATGGAAAACTTTATCGAAATCGAAATGCAAAAAATCCGTGAAACAGTCGGAGACAAGCAGGTTCTTTGCGCGCTAAGCGGCGGTGTTGATTCCTCTGTTGTGGCTGCTTTAATTCATAAAGCGATCGGCGACCAGCTGACTTGTATTTTCGTCGATCACGGCCTGCTTCGTAAAGGCGAAGCTGAAGGCGTCATGAAAACGTTCAGCGAAGGCTTTAATATGAATGTCATTAAAGTTGATGCGAAAGACAGATTCTTAAACAAGCTGAAAGGTGTTTCTGATCCTGAGCAAAAACGCAAAATCATCGGCAACGAATTCATTTACGTGTTTGATGATGAAGCGGACAAGCTTAAAGGCATCGATTACCTTGCGCAAGGAACGCTTTACACGGATATTATCGAGAGCGGTACTGCAACGGCGCAAACGATCAAATCGCATCACAATGTCGGCGGACTTCCTGAAGATATGCAGTTTGAACTGATCGAGCCGCTGAACACCCTTTTCAAAGACGAAGTGCGTGCGCTTGGCACAGAGCTCGGCCTTCCGGATGATATCGTATGGCGTCAGCCGTTCCCGGGCCCTGGACTTGGCATCCGCGTACTCGGTGAAGTAACGGAAGAAAAACTTGAAATCGTTCGTGAATCAGACGCGATTCTTCGTGAAGAAGTGGCGAACCACGGCCTAGAGCGCGACATCTGGCAGTACTTCACGGTTCTTCCTGATATCCGCAGCGTAGGCGTCATGGGAGATGCGAGAACGTATGATTACACAATCGGTATCCGTGCCGTAACATCAATTGACGGCATGACATCTGATTGGGCGCGTATCCCTTGGGATGTGCTTGAAGTGATTTCGACACGGATCGTCAACGAAGTGAAACACATCAACCGCGTCGTGTATGACATTACGAGCAAGCCGCCTGCAACGATTGAGTGGGAATAAATGAAGATAAAAAACGTCTCTTTTTAAAAAAGAGGCGTTTTTTTTCATCTTTTTGAAACCGTTTTGTCCCGATTCATATCTAACAGCATAGGAGGTGGATAAGGTGAAGGAAGAACGATTGATCAAAAAGGCGAAAAAAGGTGATGCCGCAGCCTTTGAAAAACTGATCACAGCACACCAGGATACTTTATATAAAACAGCTTATCTCTATTTGCATCACAAGGAAGATACACTGGACGCTGTTCAGGAAACGGCTTACAAGGCTTTTCTTCATATCGCGCAGCTGAAGGAGCCGAAATATTTTAAAACGTGGCTGATCCGGATTTTGCTTCATACGATTTTTGCGATGAGGAAAAAGCACGGAGACGTCATTCCGTTTGAGCCGCAACATGATACGCGCGCGGAGAATAAGAACATTGAAGAATACATAGATCTTCGGAATGCCCTGGAAACCCTTGACGAACATATACAGCTGACCATTCAGCTTTATTATTTTCAAGATTTCTCGATTGCTATGATCGCTGAACAGACCGGTATGGCGGAAGGCACTGTAAAAACGCATCTCCACAGGGCGAGAAAAGCATTGAAGCAGGAGCTGGAAAAGGAGGATAAACAAATATGGAAAAGCATCAAATGAAGCAATTGTATCAGGACATTGACGTGCCGAAAGCTGAATTGAGAAACGTGATACATAGCGCCGCTGTCCGTGCCGGAAAAGAAGGCGCCGTCAGACGGAGATGGGGACGAAAAGTAATAAACGGCCTCGCGGTTGCTGCTGCTTTGTTTATTCTGTATCTGTCCTCAGGCTTGTTCATGCCCTCCGTTAATACGGCTATGGGAAACATCCCTGTTGCCGGGCAGATTTACAGGGTATTTCAGGATAAGGCAGGTTCTGCGCTGTTTAAAAGCAATTTGGTGACAAAACTGAATGAGAAAGCAGAATCACGCGGAATCACGGTTACAGTGAAAAGTGTGTATTACGACAGCGGACAGCTCGTTTACAATTTTACCGTTGACAATTTGAAATCAGATGAGGAGAGCATCTCTTTTCAAGTTGATTATAAAGATCCACGGAATATGTTAGCAGAGGATTATGACAGCAGTGATATGAAAAAAATGAAAGACGGGCAGTACGGGGGGCAGCTTCGCTTTTTTGCGGACGGCTCAAAGCTGAAAGACGGTGATAAGCTTCCGCTTGTCATTACACAAATTAAGGATATCCCCGGAAACTGGCGCTTTACACTTCCGGTCAAAAAACAAAAGTCCGTTTCTCTTGAAGGAACGAAAGCTGTGAATGTAAACGGGTTATACCGCTTTTTCGATATCCGGGCGGAAAACGGAACGATGGGATCGGCTCTCCTGTATTCAGTCGACTTTCAAGATGCCGCTAAAAATGATGCCATCTCGATTGACGAGGCATCGGATGATGCTGGAAACCATTATGAAATGACGATGTCGAATATTGAACTTGGCAACAGGAAGAACCTTCCCGGCGGCGGGAAAAGAGTACGTGGCCAAACTCAATTCAGCAAACCGATAGACCCGAAAGCGAAAACACTTTTCATAACGGGTAATTTAAAATCAGAATCAGAGCCGGGAGAAATCGTCCCTCTGAAAACAAAACTGCCCGCCAGCTATAAAACGAAACATCATCATGTCGGCATTACCATCAAAAAGATCAAACAGCAAGGCAGACGGGTGATCGTCGATTATCAATTCACAGGAATTAATGACAGCAAAACGGATAAAGATCAGCTGATGAATGTCGGTGAGTCTATCGGTCTCGGCAATACGAAAAAAATGAAAACCTGGCCATCGCTTAATGAGTATGAAAAAGGCTATTATCTGAAAGGGAATAAGGCGAAAGTCACGAACCTTAAAACGGGTGAAATGGAATCCGTTTTTGAATTGGATGATTCAACCAATAAAGACTATTCATTGCGCGATTTTTCATTCGATTCATATGCTTTGTACGTCAATCAAACGGTTATGAACTTGCTGGCCGATGACAGCGGAATCACATTCGCGGTGCCGGTCGGGCCTGCCGACGGAAAATGATGTCGGGAAGGCGGCTTTTGCCGTCTTCCATTTTTGGTCAATTAACGAATAAACCAAATTTTTTTAACGGGATTGTTCGTTTTTTTTATTGAGTTTTCAAAATTGAATTGATACAATAGACTCAGAAATCAAATATGCAGATATCGTATAATGGCGGGGATATGGCCCGCAAGTTTCTACCAAGCTACCGTAAATGGCTTGACTACGGATCAATCTCAATCGTTTGATATAAATAATCCATTCTTATTTATTCAGACTGAACGTATGTAGTCAAGCGTCCCAAATGTATTTGGGGCGTTTTTTATTTGGCGGATAACGGGCAGAATAAATGGGAGAGAATGAAGGAGGCAATTGGCTTGAAGCAATTTTTTCAGTTTGATGAGCTGGGGACAAGCTATCGTAATGAAATCATCGGCGGTTTAACGACCTTTTTGTCAATGGCGTACATTCTGTTCGTCAATCCGCTGACATTGTCTTTAAACGGTGTGAAAGGATTTCCGGAAGCATTAAAAATTGATCAGGGCGCGGTGTTCACCGCTACAGCCTTGGCGTCTGCGGCCGGCTGTATTTTAATGGGGCTCATTGCAAAGTATCCGATCGCGATTGCGCCGGGTATGGGATTAAATGCGTTTTTTGCTTTCTCTGTCGTCCTCGGCATGGGGATTTCATGGCAGGCTGCGCTTTCCGGCGTCTTGATTTCCGGAATTATCTTCGTGGCGCTTTCGCTGACGGGATTGCGGGAAAAAATCATTAATGCGATTCCGCCTGAGCTGAAATTAGCGGTCGGCGCGGGTATCGGTTTGTTTATCACATTTGTCGGTTTGCAGGGTTCGGGCATTATTGAAGCAAACTCATCGACTTTGGTGTCTATCGGCAATATTCACAGCGGCCCTGTACTGCTGACGGTTTTCGGTGTTATTGTGACGGTCATTCTGATGGTGCTTCGCGTAAACGGCGGCGTATTTATCGGAATGCTTCTGACGGCGGTTGCCGGCATGGTCTGCGGACTGATTCCGGTTCCGACGCACATTGTCGGCAGCGTGCCGAGTCTTGCGCCGACTTTCGGACAGGCGTGGATGCATCTTCCGGATATCTTCTCCGTCCAAATGCTGATTGTCATTTTAACTTTCTTGTTCGTCGGGTTTTTCGATACGGCCGGAACGCTGGTGGCTGTAGCGACACAGGCCGGGCTGATGAAGGAAAACAAACTTCCGCGTGCGGGAAGAGCGCTTCTGGCGGATTCAACATCAATCGTTATCGGAGCCGTACTCGGTACGTCTACAACGACTTCTTATGTTGAATCCAGCTCAGGCGTTGCGGCGGGGGCGCGCTCCGGCTTCGCGGCTGTTGTGACGGGCATTCTCTTTTTGCTGGCGATGTTTTTCTCGCCGCTTCTGTCAGTTGTCACCACGAATGTGACGGCTCCGGCTTTAATTATTGTCGGCGCGCTGATGGTGGCGCCGCTCGGTAAGATCGCCTGGGATAAATTCGAGGTGGCTGTGCCGGCATTCTTAACGATGATTATGATGCCGCTGACGTACAGCATTGCGACGGGGATTGCGATCGGTTTTATATTCTACCCGATTACAATGATCTGCAAAGGAAAAGGAAAAAGCGTTCACCCGATTATGTACGGGCTGTTCGTCATCTTTATCCTGTATTTCATCTTCTTGAAATAACGGAAAAACCGGCTGAGTTAAGCCGGTTTTTTGTTTTTGTCCTATTCCGTAAAACCAATACATACTATAAAACGTCATGTGGGTGTCCGGGTGAAGAAAACCGCTTGACTGTTTGAGGACGCTTCGGTACCTTATATAAGTGTTTTATTTTCTTGTTTAACAAATTCCGCCGTATTTTTTTGATAGGAGTTGCTGACATGACGGAAGAAAGAAAAGAAACGTTGGAAGAAGAAAAACAGCATCAGGGAACTGATGAAGAACCGCTGTCGAGAATGTCCAGAAATGCGGGACGTTATCAAAAGCAAAAGAAAAAAGAAAAGGAACGGCGCCCGGCTCCGGCTTTTACGGAAAAACTCGCTTCTGCATGGGCCGCGGTCAAACGTTATTGCCGTTTCGCGCTGCGCATTTTGACATCACCGGTGAAGGTCGTTGGGGAAGACGGCTTTTCCCGCTTTAAATATGCTCTTATTTCAATGCTTGTATTCAGTATCTTTTTCTCAATCGGAAATTGGTTTCAGCTGAGGGCAAGCCAGCAAAGGCCTCTCGGATACGGGGAGCGGCATCATACGTTTTTTGACGGCTTTACCGTCGTTCTCGTGTATACGCTCGTCTTTTTTGCCGCTGCGGCGGGCGCGGTCTGGCTTGTATCACGCTATATGATGAAACAGAAAATCACGATGCGGGATGCGGCCGCGGGGGTCGGATCGCTTTTGGTTCCGGCTGTCGCCTGCTCTATCGTGTGGATGATTTTCGCGATATTGAATCTGCCGGTCATCACCGTGGTGTTTACGGCGCTGACCTTGTTTCTGGCCGCCTCGGCGATGGTGCAGTTTGTGCAGATTCTATACAAATCGGCTGAAGAGCCTGCGGCTGACGTGATGTACTGTATTTCCGCGGCGGTTATCATCATGCTCGTTTTTACGGCTGTGACATGGCCGCTTATTTCAGAGTACTTTACTGCTTCGCTGATCCCTTTATAAGTCGAAATTTGTCTTTCACAATGTTTACAAATTTTTCTAATGAAGCGTGTTGTTTTGAGGACCCGGCCGAGATATGATGAGAGCAACAGCAATTCGAAAGCGGCACTACTCTTTATGATTCGGAAAGGGATGATGAAGATGGCCCCGTTGTTGCGAGAAGCCATTAATCGGAAAAAACAGCACCTGAGGACAAAACTGATCCGCTCAGGGTTTTATCAAGACCATGTTCAGGAACTGTCCGGATACACGCTGAGTGAACTTGAGAAGGAATATGAAGCCGTCAAACGATTGAAAAAAGCCGAGCTTCACTGATAAGAGCTTGAAAGTCTGCCTTGCGGGGCGGGCTTTTTTTTCTTTTGAAAATGATGAAAAGAGGGTAAACTATCCTTAATTGAAGGATTGATGCTTTTCAAAGTATCAGAGGAGGGGAATCAGTGATGCAGACGATTTTATCCAACAGTATAGGTATGGTTCTCATTATTCTCATCATTAACATTATATATGTCTCTTTCTTTACGATCAGGATGATTCTGACATTAAAGGGACAGCGCTATTTCGCCGCAGGCATCAGTACGATTGAAATCCTTGTGTATGTGACCGGCCTGAGTCTTGTGCTCGGCAATCTGAATCAAATTCAAAACGTCATTGCCTATGCGCTCGGCTACGGCATCGGTGTTATAGTGGGAATGAAAATTGAGGAAAAACTGGCGCTCGGCTATATTACAGTCAACGTCATTACGAAGGAGCTCGATCTGGACCTGCCGAAACAGCTCCGGGAAAAAGGATACGGGGTTACAAGCTGGGTTGCGGGCGGACTTGAAGGAGACCGGACCGCCATGCAGATTCTGACGCCGCGCAAATATGAGCTTCAGCTTTATGATACGATTAAAACGCTTGATGAAAAAGCGTTTATGATCGCCTTTGAGCCGAAAACGATCCATGGCGGATTCTGGGTGAAAGCAGTGAAGAAGAGGAGAATTAAGGAATGACAAAGCCAAAAAAGAAACGGTTTGAAGTAACGGAAGATGAAACGATTGACACCATTCTCACTTTAATGAAGGAAGAGGGCTATATGCCCGTCCGGCGGATGGAAGAGCCGATCTTTACAGAAAAGAAAGAAAATGGATCAATTCAAGTCGTTCCTTGCGGGAAAAAAATCGTATTTGAAGGGAAATTGATCTAAACACGAACATTAAAAGAAAGAATTTTTATATCGTTCGATAATGTCGTTGACATTATCCAAGTCCGTTGTTAAGATAAACATGAAATCAAAACACGACCTCATATAATCTTGGGAATATGGCCCATAAGTTTCTACCCGGCTGCCGTAAACGGCCGGACTATGCAGGAAAGTGATAAACAGCTGACATGGATATCGCAGAAGCGAACGACTGACGATACGCGCGCCATGCCCGGTTTGTATTGCTTCCTCATAGTTGCAATATAAGCCGGGCTTTTTTTTCTGAAAAACAAAGCATGAGAAGGTGGGAACAGAATGCAGCCGCTAGCAGGAATCATCATGGGAAGCACCTCCGATTGGGAGA
Source organism: Bacillus sp. NEAU-CP5 (assembly GCF_026420705.1). Classification (NCBI taxonomy): domain Bacteria; kingdom Bacillati; phylum Bacillota; class Bacilli; order Caryophanales; family Bacillaceae; genus Bacillus; species Bacillus sp. NEAU-CP5. The sequence continues at coordinate 90,407 of NZ_JAPMOV010000005.1, forward strand.
CAATGAAACATGCATGCGACATACTTGACGAACTTCACATTCCTTATGAAAAACAGGTAGTATCCGCGCACCGGACGCCTGATTTGATGTTTGAATATGCAGAAAGCGCCAGAGACAGGGGTTTAAAAGTCATTATTGCCGGAGCCGGAGGAGCGGCGCATCTGCCGGGAATGACGGCGGCCAAAACGACGCTGCCGGTGATCGGCGTACCGGTTCAGACGAAATCGCTTAACGGGCTTGATTCTCTTCTGTCTATCGTACAGATGCCCGGCGGCGTGCCGGTCGCGACGACGGCGATCGGGAAAGCGGGCGCAGTGAACGCGGGTCTGTTAGCCGCGCAAATTTTGTCGGCATTTGACGATGACATTGCGGATAAACTAGAGGCGAGAAGAAATGCGACAAAACAAACGGTGCTGGAAAGCAGTGATCAGCTTGTCTGATAAAAAAACGATTTACCCCGGCGCCGTCATCGGCATTATCGGAGGCGGACAGCTCGGAAAAATGATGGCTGTCGCCGCAAAACAAATGGGCTATAAAGTCGCTGTCGTCGATCCCGTGAAAGACTCGCCATGCGGACAGATCGCCGATATTGAGATTATCGCCCAGTACAATGACCGGGAAGCGATTCAAAAATTGGCCGGAGTCAGTGACATCATTACCTACGAATTTGAAAATATCGATTACGAGGCGCTCAACTGGCTCAAAGAACATGCATATCTTCCCCAGGGAAGCGAGCTGCTGCTCATCACCCAAAACAGGGAAACGGAAAAAAAGGCGATCCAGTCAGCAGGCTGTCAAGTCGCGCCTTATCGGATCGTAAACAGCGGACGGGAGCTTGAGGAAGCCGTTCAGGCACTGGGGCTCCCGGCGGTGCTGAAAACATGCCGCGGCGGATATGACGGCAAAGGCCAATTTGTCATTAAGGAAGAAGGACAGACAGATGAAGCGGCTGCGCTGTTAGAAAACGGCACGTGCATACTGGAAAGCTGGGTATCATTCCGGATGGAGCTTTCCGTTATCGTGACGAGATCGGTGCACGGTGAGATTTCAACCTTTCCGGCTGCTGAAAATATCCACAAAAATAATATTCTGTTCCAAAGCATCGTACCCGCGAGAGCGGAGGAAACGGTTCAAAAGCGGGCAGAGGCGCTTGCCGTTCAGCTCGCGGAGAAATTGGAACTTGTCGGGCCGCTTGCGGTGGAAATGTTCGTCACGGAAGACGGAGACCTTTTGATTAATGAACTGGCGCCGCGTCCTCACAACTCCGGGCATTATACGCTCGACCTTTGTGAAACGAGCCAATTCGAACAGCACATCAGAGCGGTCTGCGGACTTCCTCTCGGCAGAACCGATCTTCTCAAACCGGGAATGATGGTGAATCTGCTCGGTGATGAAGTGAAGCTTGCGGAGGAGCATACGGAGTTTTTAAAGGAAGCCAAACTGTACCTGTACGGAAAACATGAGATTAAAAAAGGCCGCAAAATGGGGCATATGACATTTTTGCGGAAGCCTGATGAAACATGGATTCAGGACATCACGAACATATGGATGAAAAGAGACGGAGGACGAGCATAATGATCGAACGTTATTCAAGACCTGAAATGTCCGCGATCTGGACGGACGAAAACAGATACCAGGCATGGCTGGAAGTCGAGATTTTAGCCTGTGAAGCCTGGGCTGAGCTTGGCGTCATTCCGAAAGAAGACGTCAAAGTCATGCGCGAAAACGCGTCTTTCGACATCAACCGCATTTTGGAAATCGAGCAGGATACGCGCCATGACGTCGTTGCATTCACCCGCGCGGTTTCAGAATCATTAGGCGAAGAAAGAAAATGGGTTCACTACGGCCTGACGTCAACAGATGTCGTGGATACCGCTCTTTCCTATCTATTAAAACAGGCGAATGAGATCTTGCTCAAGGACATTGAGAGATTTGTTGACATTATAAAAGAAAAAGCGAAAGAACATAAATACACGGTCATGATGGGCCGCACGCACGGCGTACACGCGGAACCGACGACATTCGGCCTGAAACTCGCGCTTTGGCATGAAGAAATGAAACGCAACCTTGAACGTTTCAAGCAGGCAAAAGAAGGGATCGAAGTCGGGAAGCTTTCCGGCGCGGTCGGCACATATGCAAATATTGATCCGTTCGTAGAACAGTATGTCTGTGAAAAACTCGGCCTGAAAGCGGCGCCGATTTCCACTCAGACATTACAGCGCGACCGTCATGCGGATTACATGGCGGCACTGGCTTTGATCGCGACGAGCATTGAAAAATTCGCAGTGGAAATCCGCGGTCTGCAAAAGAGTGAAACACGTGAAGTGGAAGAGTTTTTTGCAAAAGGACAAAAAGGTTCATCGGCTATGCCTCATAAACGGAATCCGATCGGGTCGGAAAATATGACGGGCATGGCGCGCGTGATCCGCGGGTACATGCTGACGGCATACGAAAATGTACCGTTATGGCATGAGCGTGATATTTCTCATTCATCAGCTGAGCGCATCATTCTTCCTGACGCGACAATCGCGCTGAATTACATGCTGAACCGATTCAGCAATATCGTCAAAAACTTAACGGTATTCCCGGAAAATATGAAACGCAACATGGACCGCACACTCGGTTTAATCTACTCTCAGCGCGTGCTGCTTGCTTTAATCGACACGGGTCTGCCTCGTGAAGAAGCATATGACACGGTTCAGCCGAAAGCGATGGAAGCATGGGAAAAACAAGTGCCGTTCCGCCAGCTTGTCGAAGCGGAGGAAAAAATCACGTCCCGTCTCACACCGGAACAGATTGCCGATTGCTTTGACTACAATTATCATTTGAAAAACGTCGACTTGATCTTTGAGCGTTTAGGTTTATAGAAGAAGCCAGCCGGAGGCGGCTTCTTCAGCCGCCATAGATTGAATATTCCCAACATTCGGGTTAGGAGGCCTTCCGTGAATATTGTGAACAATAATCTTCTTTATGAAGGAAAAGCGAAACGGATTTATCAAACTGAAGACGAACAGATTCTCCGCGTGGTCTACAAGGATTCCGCAACAGCCTTTAACGGTGAGAAAAAAGCGGAGATCAGCGGAAAGGGCCGTCTGAACAATGAAATTTCAAGCCTGATTTTCAAACATCTGCACGCCAAAGGAATTGACAACCACTTTGTGGAGCGTGTTTCAGAATCAGAGCAGCTTATCAAAAAAGTGAGCATCATTCCGCTTGAAGTCGTGGTCAGAAACATTGCCGCCGGAAGCATGTCGAAACGTCTCGGCATCCCGGAAGGAACTGAGCTTCCGCAGCCGATTATCGAATTTTACTATAAAGATGACGCACTCGGTGATCCGCTCATCACAGAAGATCATATCTGGCTTTTAAAAGCGGCGGCTCCTGAGCAGGTGGAAACGATCAAATCGATTACAAAACAGGTGAATCAAGAGCTGCAGCATATTTTTGAAGACTGCGGCGTCAGATTAATAGATTTTAAGCTGGAATTCGGCTTAGACGCAGAGGGACGGGTTCTTTTAGCGGATGAAATTTCTCCTGACACGTGCCGTCTGTGGGACAAAGACACAAACGAAAAGCTCGATAAAGATTTGTTCAGACGGAACCTGGGAAGCTTAACCGACGCATATGAAGAGATTTTCAAAAGACTGGGAGGCATTTCATAATGTATAAAGTGAAAGTTTATGTCAGCTTAAAAGAAAGTGTGCTCGATCCTCAAGGAAGCGCGGTGCAGCATGCATTGCACAGCATGACCTACAATGAAGTGCAGGATGTGCGCATCGGAAAATACATGGAGCTGACGATTGAAAAATCTGACCGCGATCTTGACGCGCTCGTGAAAGAAATGTGTGAAAAGCTCCTTGCCAATACAGTCATTGAAGACTACCGATATGAAGTTGAGGAGGTTGTCGCACAGTGAAATTTGCGGTGATTGTGTTACCCGGCTCCAACTGTGATATTGATATGTTCCACGCCGTAAAGGATGAACTCGGCGAAGAAGTCGAGTATGTCTGGCACGAGGAAACAAGCCTTGACGGATTTGACGGCGTGCTCATCCCCGGCGGGTTTTCATACGGCGACTACTTGAGATGCGGCGCCATCGCCAGATTCGCAAACATCATGCCGGCCGTGAAAAAAGCGGCTGCCGAAGGAAAACCGGTTCTAGGCGTCTGCAACGGATTCCAGATTCTGCAGGAGCTCGGACTTCTGCCAGGCGCGATGAGACGCAACAAAGATTTAAAGTTCATCTGCCGCCCGGTTGAATTAATCGTGCAGAACGGCGGCACGTTATTCACATCTTCCTATGAAAAAGGACAATCGATTACGATTCCGGTTGCCCACGGCGAAGGCAATTTCTACTGTGATGACGAAACGCTTGAAAGATTAAAAGAAAACAATCAAATCGCCTTCACATACGGCGGCGATATTAACGGAAGCGTCAGCGGCATTGCCGGCGTCGTGAATGAGAAAGGCAACGTATTAGGCATGATGCCTCACCCTGAGCGCGCAGTCGATGAACTGCTCGGCAGCGCAGACGGTCTTACATTGTTCCGGTCTATCGTGAAAAATTGGAGGGAAACTCATGTCGCTACTGCTTGAACCAAGTAAAGAACAAATAAAAGAAGAGAAACTCTATCAGCAAATGGGTGTCAGTGATGACGAGTTCGCACTCATTGAATCTATTATCGGAAGATTGCCGAACTACACGGAAATCGGGATTTTTTCCGTCATGTGGTCAGAGCACTGCAGCTATAAAAACTCAAAACCGGTTTTACGCAAATTCCCGACTAGCGGCGAACGCGTGCTGCAGGGTCCCGGAGAAGGCGCGGGAATCGTTGACATCGGTGACAATCAGGCGGTCGTGTTCAAAATTGAATCTCATAACCATCCGTCAGCGATTGAGCCATACCAAGGTGCTGCGACGGGAGTGGGCGGCATCATCCGTGACGTTTTCTCAATGGGCGCCCGTCCGATAGCTGTATTAAACTCTCTTCGATTTGGTGAGCTCACTTCACCTCGTGTGAAGTACTTGTTTGAAGAAGTAGTGGCGGGAATCGCGGGATACGGAAACTGTATCGGAATTCCGACGGTCGGCGGAGAAGTGCAGTTTGACGCAAGCTATGAGGGCAATCCGCTTGTCAATGCAATGTGCGTCGGCTTAATTGATCATAAAGATATTAAAAAAGGCCAGGCGAAAGGTGTCGGCAACACGGTCATGTACGTCGGCGCTAAAACGGGCCGCGACGGCATACACGGCGCTACTTTCGCATCAGAAGAAATGTCAGATTCATCTGAAGAAAAACGTTCCGCGGTGCAGGTCGGCGATCCTTTCATGGAAAAACTTCTCCTGGAAGCATGCCTTGAAGTCATCCAATGCGACGCCTTAGTCGGCATTCAGGATATGGGGGCGGCCGGTCTGACAAGTTCGAGTGCTGAAATGGCAAGCAAAGCCGGCTCAGGCATTGAAATGAACCTTGATCTCATTCCGCAGCGGGAAACAGGTATGACCGCTTACGAAATGATGCTTTCCGAGTCTCAGGAACGCATGCTTCTCGTCATTGAACGCGGACGTGAACAGGAAATTGTCGATATTTTTGATAAATATGATCTTGAAGCGGTTTCCGTAGGTCATGTTACGGATGATAAAATGCTCCGCCTCCGCCATAACGGAGAGGTTGTTTGCGAGCTTCCGGTCGACGCGCTGGCGGAAGAAGCGCCTGTATACCATAAGCCGTCAGCAGAACCCGCGTACTACCGCGAGTTTCAGGAAACGGAAGTTCCCGCGCCTGAAGTAAAAGATGCGACAGAGACGCTTTTTGCCCTGCTGCAGCAGCCGACAATCGCCAGCAAAGAGTGGGTGTACGATCAATATGACTACATGGTGCGCACAAATACGGTGGTCGCTCCGGGCTCTGACGCGGGAGTGCTCAGAATCCGCGGCACGAAAAAAGCGCTGGCGATGACGACGGATTGTAACGCCCGTTATTTATATCTTGATCCAGAAGAAGGCGGAAAAATCGCCGTTGCCGAAGCGGCGCGCAACATCGTATGCTCCGGCGCCGAACCGCTTGCGGTCACGGATAATCTGAATTTCGGAAACCCGGAAAAACCTGAAATTTTCTGGCAAATCGAAAAAGCGGCCGACGGCATCAGCGAGGCGTGCAATGTTCTCAGCACACCCGTCATCGGCGGAAACGTATCACTTTATAATGAATCGAACGGAACGGCGATCTACCCGACGCCTGTTATCGGCATGGTCGGCTTAATTGAAGATACCGCTCATATTACGACACAGCATTTCAAACAAGCGGGGGATCTTGTATACGTGATCGGCGAAACAAAACTTGAGTTTGCCGGAAGCGAACTGCAAAAAATGACAGAAGGCCGCATTTACGGCAAAGCGCCGCAAATCGATCTTGATATAGAGCTGTCACGCCAAAAAGCATTGCTTGACGCGATTAAAAAAGGCTTCGTTCAATCAGCGCATGATGTGTCTGAAGGCGGCTTAGGCGTAGCGATTGCAGAAAGCGTCATGACGACGGAAAACCTTGGCGCCAACGTGACTGTAGCAGGAGAAGCGGCATTATTATTCTCTGAATCTCAATCTCGCTTCGTCGTTTCGGTGAAAAAAGAACACCAAGCGGCGTTTGAAGCGGCTGCGGCTGATGCGGTTCATATCGGCGAGGTAACGGCTGACGGACTTCTGGCGATTCAAAACCAGGACGGACAACAATTGGTTCACGCGCAAACGAAAGAACTAGAGCGCGCGTGGAAAGGAGCTATTCCATGCTTGCTGAAATCAAAGGCCTGAATGAAGAATGCGGTGTGTTTGGCATCTGGGGACATGAAGAAGCTCCGCAGATCACGTATTACGGCCTCCACAGCCTCCAGCACAGAGGACAGGAAGGCGCGGGAATTGTCGCAACTGACGGTGAAAAACTGACGGCGCATAAAGGACAGGGGCTCATTACCGAGGTTTTTCAAAACGGCGAACTGAGCAAAGTGAAGGGAAAAGGCGCGATCGGGCACGTTCGTTATGCGACGGCAGGCGGAGGCGGATATGAAAATGTTCAGCCGCTCCTGTTCCGTTCACAAAACAACGGCAGCCTCGCGCTCGCCCATAACGGCAACTTGGTCAACGCCACACAGTTGAAGCAGCAGCTTGAAAACCAAGGGAGCATCTTTCAGACTTCCTCCGATACGGAGGTGCTGGCTCATCTGATTAAACGCAGCGGACACTTTTCGCTGAAGGATCAAATCAAAAATTCACTATCTATGCTGAAAGGCGCTTATGCCTTTTTAATCATGACTGAAACAGAAATGATCGTAGCGCTTGACCCGAACGGACTCAGACCGCTGTCAATCGGCATGATGGGTGATGCTTACGTCGTCGCTTCAGAAACGTGCGCATTCGATGTGGTCGGTGCGACATACCTTCGCGAGGTAGAGCCGGGCGAAATGCTGATCATCAATGATGAAGGCATGAAATCAGAGCGTTTCTCCATGAATATCAACCGTTCCATCTGCAGCATGGAGTACATTTATTTCTCAAGGCCTGACAGCAATATCGACGGCATTAACGTGCACAGCGCCCGGAAAAACCTCGGAAAAATGCTTGCCCAGGAGTCCGCGGTTGAAGCGGATGTCGTCACAGGCGTGCCTGATTCCAGTATTTCTGCAGCCATCGGCTATGCCGAGGCAACGGGCATCCCGTACGAACTCGGTCTCATTAAAAACCGTTATGTCGGCAGAACGTTTATCCAGCCGTCACAGGCTCTCCGTGAGCAAGGCGTCAGAATGAAGCTGTCCGCCGTCCGCGGTGTTGTCGAAGGAAAACGGGTCGTCATGGTTGATGATTCCATCGTGCGCGGGACGACAAGCCGCCGGATTGTCACAATGCTCAGAGAAGCGGGTGCGACAGAGGTGCATGTGAAAATTAGTTCACCGCCGATCGCTCATCCGTGCTTCTACGGCATCGACACATCAACCCATGAGGAGCTGATCGCTTCTTCTCATTCCGTGGAAGAAATCCGCCAGATCATCGGTGCTGACACGCTTTCTTTCTTAAGTGTAGACGGATTGTTAAAAGGAGTCGGCCGAAAATTTGAAGACACCAATTGCGGACAATGCCTCGCTTGTTTTACGGGCAAATATCCGACGGAAATTTATCAGGATACAGTGCTTCCTCACGTAAAAGAAGCGGTGCTGACAAAATAAAATGTGAAAATGACATAAAGGCAGCGGGAATTCAGGCTGCCTTTCTCTTTCTGCCTTTTAAGGAGAAACGAATTGACAAGGAGTGATAGGGATGTCTGATGCTTATAAAAATGCCGGAGTTGACATCGAAGCCGGATACGAAGCCGTCAAACGAATGAAAAAACACGTGGAGCGCACGAAAAGGCTCGGCGTTATGGGAAGCCTGGGCGGCTTTGGCGGAATGTTTGATCTGTCAGAGCTTCCGTATCAAAAGCCTGTTTTAATTTCCGGAACAGACGGTGTCGGCACTAAGCTGAAACTCGCATTTTCAATGGATAAGCATGACACGATCGGCGTCGATGCGGTCGCGATGTGTGTAAACGATGTGCTTGCCCAAGGAGCGGAGCCGCTGTTTTTCCTTGATTATTTAGCGGTCGGCAAGGCCGATCCGGTAAAAATTGAGCAGATCGTTCAGGGCGTGGCGGACGGATGCGAGCAGTCAGGATCAGCGCTTATCGGCGGTGAGACGGCGGAAATGCCGGGGCTGTATACGGCTGATGAATACGATATTGCGGGCTTTTCAGTCGGCGTCGCGGAAAAAGACGAAATCGTCACCGGTGAACATATCGAAGAGGGGCATCTCTTAATCGGACTTACTTCAAGCGGCCTTCACAGCAACGGGTTTTCCCTAGTGAGAAAAGTGCTTCTTGATGACGGCGGACTTGATTTGGATACTGTCTATGAACCGTTTGCGCGTCCTCTCGGAGAAGAATTGCTGGAACCGACGAGAATATATGTGAAGCCGGTGCTCAAGGCGGTGAAAAGCGGTAAGGTGGACGGCATGGCGCATGTGACAGGCGGAGGATTCATCGAGAACATCCCGCGGATGCTGCCGGACGGATTGAGCGCGGAAATTGATCACGGATCATGGCCGATCCCGCCGATTTTTCCGTTTCTGCAGGAGCACGGCAAGCTGAAAGAAGAAGAAATGTTCAATGTCTTTAATATGGGCATCGGTTTTGTCCTTGCCGTTAAAGAAGAGGACTTGACAGACGTTATCGACACGCTTGAAGCTCAGGGCGAGAAGGCTTATTTGATCGGCCGGGTCAAGCGGGGCGAAGGCATTTCTTTCGGCGGTGCGGCTCTTTTATGAAAAAGTTTGCGGTATTTGCTTCAGGAAACGGATCGAACTTCGAGGCCATTGCCAAACGCATGAGAGAAGAGAAGTGGGATGCGGAGCTCTCGCTTCTCGTGACGGATAAGCCTCAGGCAAAGGCGGTGGAAAGGGCGGAGGCTTTACACATTCCGTCATTCGCCTTTGAACCGTCATCTTTTGAAAACAAAGCGGCCTTTGAACGGGCCGTTATTGAACAGCTGCGCCTGCACGGGGCGGAATTAATCGTTCTCGCCGGCTATATGAGACTGATTGGAGATACGCTGCTTGAAGCATACGGGGGACGCATTATTAATATACATCCCTCGCTTCTTCCGGCATTCCCCGGGATTGACGCTGTCGGACAGGCGTATCGGGCCGGTGTGAAAGTGGCGGGCATTACCGTTCATTACGTCGACGAAGGCATGGACACCGGACCGATTATCGCGCAAAAAGCATTCGAAATACAGGAAAACGATACGCTTGAAGACATAGAGCATACAATACACGAGCTTGAGCACAAATGGTATCCGAGCGTTGTGAAACAGCTGCTGGGACTAAATAACAGAGGTGAAAAGGCATGACAATCAAACGCGCACTAATCAGTGTTTCTGATAAAACAAATCTCGTACCTTTCGTAAAGGAACTGACAGAGCTCGGCGTCGAAGTCATTTCGACCGGAGGAACAAAAAAACTTCTTCAGGAAAACGATGTGGATGTCATCGGCATTTCAGAAGTGACCGGATTTCCTGAAATTATGGACGGACGGTTAAAAACGCTCCATCCTAATATTCACGGCGGACTGCTTGCCGTAAGAGACAATGAAGAGCATATGGCACAGATCAATGAGCACGGCATTGCACCGATTGACCTTGTGGTTGTCAACCTTTATCCGTTTAAAGAAACGATTTCAAAAGAAGACGTAACATACGATGAAGCGATAGAAAACATTGATATCGGCGGTCCCGGCATGCTGCGCGCCGCATCGAAAAACCATCAGGATGTGACGGTCATCACAGATCCGGCCGATTACAGCTCCGTGCTCAATGAGATTAAAGAACACGGCGGCGTTTCTCTTAAAAGAAAACGCGAGCTTGCGGCCAAAGTATTCCGCCATACTGCGGCATACGACGCATTAATCGCTGATTACTTAACACGCGAGGCCGGTGAGAAAGACCCTGAGCAATTCACCGTTACATTTGAGAAAAAACAATCGCTCCGCTACGGTGAAAACCCTCACCAAGAGGCGGTTTTCTACCAAAGCGCATTTCCCGTCTCCGGTTCCATCGCGGCGGCAAAACAGCTTCACGGCAAAGAGCTTTCTTACAACAATATTAAGGACGCAGATGCGGCCGTTCAAATCGTCCGGGAATTTACAGAACCCGCAGCTGTTGCCGTTAAACATATGAACCCGTGCGGAGTCGGTACGGGAGCTTCAATTGAGGAAGCATTCAATAAAGCGTATGAAGCTGATAAAACCTCCATTTTCGGCGGCATCATCGCGCTGAACCGTGAAGTTGATCAGGCAACGGCTGAAGCCCTTCACGGCATCTTTTTAGAAATCATTATCGCCCCTTCTTTCAGTGAAGAAGCGCTGAACGTACTGACGGCGAAGAAAAACCTTCGTCTGCTCACGCTTGACGTGACCGCATCAGGGAAGAAAGAAAAACAGCTGACATCCGTACAGGGCGGTCTTTTGATTCAAGATTTAGACGTCCATGGATTTGATGACGCCGACATCAGCATCCCGACAAAAAGAGAGCCGAGCGAGCAGGAATGGGAAGATTTGAAGCTGGCCTGGAAAGTCGTCAAACATGTGAAATCCAACGCGATCGTTCTTGCAAAAGACCATATGACGGTCGGTGTGGGAGCGGGGCAGATGAATCGCGTCGGTTCAGCTAAAATCGCCATTGAGCAGGCCGGAGAAAAAGCAAAAGGCAGCGCGCTCGGATCAGACGCGTTTTTCCCGATGCCGGATACAGTCGAAGAAGCCGCAAAAGCCGGTGTCACGGCGATTATCCAGCCAGGCGGATCGGTCCGCGATGAAGATTCGATTAAAAAAGCGGATGAATACGGGATCGCTATGGTATTCACCGGCATCAGACATTTCAAACATTAAGAGGGGGAACGAAGCGTGAATGTATTGATTATCGGAAAAGGCGGCAGAGAGCATACATTGGCTTGGAAAGCGGCGCAAAGCCCGCTTGTTGACACGGTGTACGCCGCGCCCGGAAATGACGGTATGGCAGACTGCGCGACGCTGGTCAACATTGAAGAAAGCGATCATGCCGCACTCATTGCGTTTGCGAAAGAACATAATGTCGGGCTGACGATTATCGGCCCCGAAGTTCCTCTGATTGAAGGGATAGCGGACGAGTTTGAAAAAGCCGGACTGCTTGTTTTCGGACCGTCTGAAAAAGCGGCAATCATTGAAGGGAGCAAACAGTTTGCCAAGGATTTAATGAAGAAATATGGCATTCCGACGGCGGAGTATGAGACGTTTACTTCATTTGAAGAGGCGAAAGCATATGTGCAGCAAAAAGGTGCGCCGATTGTCATTAAAGCGGACGGACTTGCCGCCGGAAAAGGTGTCACGGTCGCGATGACGGAAGAAGAGGCGATTGAATGCCTGCACGATTTTCTTGAGGATGAGAAATTCGGCGAGGCGAGCGCATCCGTTGTCATTGAAGAGTTCCTCGCCGGCGAAGAATTTTCCTTAATGGCGTTTGTAAAAGGGGAGACCGTCTATCCGATGGTAATCGCTCAAGATCATAAACGCACCTTCGATGGAGACAAAGGGCCGAATACGGGCGGAATGGGCGCCTACTCACCGGTGCCGCACATTTCCGATGATATCGTCAGAAGCGCAGTCGAAACGATTGTGAAGCCGGCGGCAAAAGCAATGGTCAAAGAGGGACGTTCCTTCACGGGCGTGCTGTACGCGGGGCTGATTCTAACGGAAAACGGATCAAAAGTCATTGAATTCAACGCGCGCTTCGGAGATCCGGAAACACAGGTTGTCGTGCCGAGAATGGAATCTGACCTCATCCAGGTGCTTTTGGATCTGCTGCATGAGAAGGATGTTGACCTAAGGTGGAAGGATACGGCCGCTGTCAGCGTTGTGCTGGCTTCTGAAGGCTATCCGGAAGGCTATGCAAAAGGCACGCCGATCGGAGGTTTGACGTCCGCTGAAGACGGGATCGCCGTTTTTCATGCCGGAACGAAAAAAGACGGCGGACAATTTGTTACAAACGGCGGCCGGGTCGCCAATGTCACGGCATTTGCTGAGACATTTGAAGCGGCGAGAGATAAAGTGTACAGCGCCGTTTCAGGGCTGACAAAACCCGGACTGTTTTACAGAAGCGACATCGGCGCCCGTGCGCTGAAAGCATCGCAGCGATAAAGAGGAAAACCCCGTGTCATATAAGATGCGGGTTTTCTTCTGAAAAGACGACTAAGACTGTCGGTTTGCCGTGTGACACGCAGTCATCGATGAAGTCTTCCGGCGTATAGACGGATTCTTCTCAGACTCGCGGGACAGGAGAAAATAAATAACAAGCCGAAAAGGCTTGTTATTTTTCTTGCTGATGGCTGTCATCCTGATTCATTCCGGTTTGGAACATATATGTCACCGGACAGAAGCGGAGGATGCCGGACGCCGCTTTCATCGCGCCCATCATCATACAGAAGAGATGCATCTTGCACCAAGGTTTTCTCGTGTATTTCGCTGACGCAGCAGACAAAATGGTGAGGCCGCAAGTGATGCGCATAACGGCATTTAATAAACTGATATTCGGTTTCATCATTTCAGCTCCCTTAGAAAAAGTTTTTCATTCATCTTCAATAATTTGTAACGTTTTAGCCGTGCGATAATTGTGCGGATGTGATACGATGGGTCTAATATAAGCGAAGGAGAGTATGTGAATGTCCGAACGTACCTTTAACTGGAAAAATAAAGACATCAGATCACAGGCGGATGTTGTAGACTCAAAGCTGCTTCCAACGCTACTTTTACGGGATGCTCTCGTATTAAATCCTTTTTTAAAACAATGGCTGAAAAAGAATGTCTGGATTTATGGAGACCGAATTGTATATGTTGGTCATGAGCTTCCTGATGCAGCAGAGAACATTCATACCATAAATTGTGAAGGAAAATACATTGTGCCAGGTTACATTGAACCGCATACACATCCTTTTCAAATATATAATCCCCAAACGCTCGCCGAATATGTGTCTCAATTCGGAACAACAACGTTTGTTAATGATAACTTGTTTTTTCTTTTGCACAGCGGTAAAAAGAAAGCGCTTACTATATTAGAAGAACTGAAAAAACAGCCGGTGCAATATTTCTGGTGGTCCAGATATGATCTGCAGACTGAAGTGCTGAATGAGGATCAGCTCCTTTCTTTTGATGTCCGCAAGCAATGGATGGAGCACCCGGATGTCATTCAAGGCGGAGAATTGACCGGATGGCCGCGCCTCATGGACGGCGATGACTTGATGCTTCATTGCATGCAGGCGACAAAGAAACTGCGCAAGCGGATAGAAGGGCATTTTCCCGGAGCCTCTGAAAAAACACTGACGAAGATGAAACTGTTCGGAGCGGATTCCGACCACGAGGCGATGAATGGCGGCGAGGTGATGAGACGGCTTGAATTGGGCTACTATGTTTCGCTCAGACATTCATCCATCCGCCCTGATTTGAGAACGATTTTGCAGGATCTCCATCAAAAAGGCTTCCGGCATTATGATCATTTCTTCTACACGACGGATGGAGCGACGCCGAATTTTTATAAAGGCGGCATGACGAATGAATTGATCAAAATCGCTTTGGAGGAAGGAGTTCCGGCGATCGATGCCTATAATATGGCGTCCTTTAATATCGCGAAGTATTATCAGATGGACGACTTTCTCGGTGTGATCGGTCCGGGACGGCTTGCTTCATTGAACATTCTCGATGACCCGATGAATCCGGACCCGGTCACGGTGATCTCCAAAGGCATCCTGCTGAGGGAAGACGGCCGAAATATGAATGCGTTTACAGAAACGGATTGGAAAAAGGGCGGTCTTGTCCCTCTTGAGCTTTCATATGATATGACGATGGATGATTTACAGTTTTCAATGCCGATGGGTGTGGCCATGCGCAACGCGGTCATTATGGAGCCGTATATGATTGCGATTGATAATTCTGTTGACCAGCTTTCTTTTGATCATGATGAATGCTATCTCACGCTTCTCGATAAGCATGGAAAATGGCGGGTCAATACAATGCTGAAAGGTTTTGCCGATCGGGTGCAGGGCTTTGTCAGTTCCTACACGACAACCGGAGATATTATCGCTGTCGGAAAAAATAAGGAAGATATCCTGCTCGCTTTCTCACGGATGAAAGAAATCGGCGGCGGAATCGTGCTTGCCGAAAACGGGAAGATTCTTCATGAGATTCCCCTCGCCTTAAACGGTTCTGCATCTGCGGAGAAGTATGAAGAAGTGCTTGAGAAAGAGCAAAAACTGAGGACGCTGCTGGAGGAGCGGGGCTACCGATTCTGCGATCCGATCTATACGCTGCTCTTTTTGCAGAGCACACACCTGCCTTATATCCGCATTACGCCGAGAGGAATATTCGACGTGATGAAAAAAACTGTACTCTTTCCATCGATAATGCGTTAAAATATAAAAGCAGGGAGCCGACATATGAAAAGATGGAAAACCGTTTGTATGCTTTGTTTTGCGTTTTTGCTGCTTGC
The DNA here is from genome assembly GCF_026420705.1 of Bacillus sp. NEAU-CP5. Taxonomy (NCBI): domain Bacteria; kingdom Bacillati; phylum Bacillota; class Bacilli; order Caryophanales; family Bacillaceae; genus Bacillus; species Bacillus sp. NEAU-CP5. The sequence continues at coordinate 105,497 of NZ_JAPMOV010000005.1, forward strand.
CGCCTGCCGGCAGAACAATGCCGATCAGGTGCAGCCGAAAGAAGCGGAAGCTCCTTTAACGGGGCTGAAAACTGAGCAGAAGCTTGCAGAACGCCGTCCGATTGCAGTCGCAGTGAACAATCATCCGAAGGCGAGGCCCCAATCCGGGCTGTCAAAGGCGGATGTTGTCATCGAAGCGCTCGCGGAGGGCCGGATTACGCGGTTTCTCGCGATATTTCAAAGTGAGATGCCGGAAACGGTCGGGCCTGTGCGGAGCGCGAGGGAATATTTTGTCACGCTCAGCAGCGGGTTTAACAGCATATTTGTCCATCATGGCTGGAGTCCCGGCGCAAAAAAGCAGCTGGAGTCCGGAGCTTACGATTATATAAACGGTTTGGATTTTGACGGAAGCCTGTTTTGGAGAGCCGATTTCAGCAAGCCGCCCCACAATTCCTACACGTCCTATGACAATATCAGGAAGGCGGCGAAACAAAAAGGATACAAGCTGAACGGAAAAACAGAACCGCTCCCATTTCAGACATCAGATGCAAAACCCGGAAACGAAACCTACAATATTCGGATAGATTATGGAACACAAAACGTTACAAATCTTGTCGAATACGATTATGATAAAAAAGCTGATACTTATACAAGAAGCTCTGATGGTGTGAAAGCGACAGACCGGGAGACCGGAAAGCCTTTAGCCATGCACAACATTTTTATTGTTGAAGCCGGCCATCGCATGACAGACAAAGATGGAAGGCGGGCCATCGATATTCAGACAGGGGGGAAGGGCCTCCTGCTTCAGCACGGCGATGTTATGGAGTCAGACTGGGAATATAAAGACGGCCGTATTCTGCCCGTAAAAGGCGGTGAGATTCTTCCGTTTGTGCCAGGAAAGACATGGATTAATATCGTGCCTGATCTCGATGCAGCTTCCATTAGTAAAGGAGAAGGTGTTTGACGATGCAAATCGATAAATTACGCGGAAAAGAACTGGACCAGTTATTTTTATCTATTTTATCGCTGAAAGATCTGGAGGAATGCTATCGTTTCTTTGATGATCTTTGTACGATTAATGAAATCCAATCGCTGGCGCAGCGTTTGGAAGTGGCAAGAATGCTCCGCGAAGGAAATACGTATCACAAAATTGAAAGCGAAACGGGTGCTTCCACAGCGACGATTTCCCGGGTGAAGAGATGCTTAAATTACGGTAACGACGCCTATGAAATGGCGCTTGACCGCGTAAACAAAGGAGAATCCTCCTCAGCTACGTAAAAAACCGCTCTGCCGATGACGGCAGGCGGTTTTTTTATGCGTGCTGATTCAAAAGGCCGGGAAGTTCCCTCAGGCTTCCGTCTTCCTCCCGGTATACGATGTGTTCAGCTGAGAAATGAATCGGCGAGCTGATGCCCGCCGCCGCGGCGAGGTGAAACAGCCCTTCACGCAACGAGAGCACGTAGTTGCAGACGCGGTGCTGTTTATCCTCGATACTGAGCGCGCGCTGAAGTTTTGGGTCGGTTGTCGCCACTCCGACAGGACAATGATTGGTGTGGCATACTTGAGCGCGGATACAGCCGACTGAAAACATCATTCCCCGGGCAATATTGACAAAATCCGCCCCTAACGCGAGGGCAACGGCAATCTTATCCGGAGTGAGCAGCTTTCCGGATGCGAAAATTTTCAGCTTATCTCTTATACCGTATGTCTTCAAAAGGCCGTCAACAAGGGGGAGGCCGGTCAGAATCGGCAGGCCGACGGAATCCGCCAGCTCATGGAAAGAAGCTCCCGTTCCCCCTTCACTGCCGTCAATCGTAATAAAGTCGGGAAGTTTGCCAGATGAACTCATACAGGAAATAAGGTCTTCAAGGTCTTTGCGGCTGCCCGGGACAATTTTGATGCCGACCGGTTTTTCGCCGACAGTCCTTAATTTCTCAATGAAATCAAGCATGTCCGGAACATTTGAGAACTCGTTGAAGCGGTTTGGGCTGTCAATGGATTGTCCGGGCTGCACATTTCTGATGGCGGCAATTTCTTCGGTCACCTTTGAACCGTCAATATGCCCGCCTCTTGCTTTCGCCCCTTGCGCAAGCTTTAATTCAAAGGCTTTAATCTGTTCGAGGCGGCTTTTTTTCTTAAATTCTTCCCATGAAAATTCTCCATCTTCAGTGCGGACGCCGAACAGCCCGGGGCCGATTTGGCAGATAATATCCGCGCCGCCTTTCAGGTGATACTCAGACAGGCCGCCTTCGCCTGTATTCATCCATGTGCCGCCGGCCTGGTGCAGCCCTTTTGACAGGGCGGTGATTGCCCGGTCGCCAAGTGAGCCGTAGCTCATCGCTGATTGTCCGATTAACCCTTTCACATAAAACGGCTTCTTGCATGTATCGCGGCCGATCACTTGCACATCGTCCGGATGCAGGTAATAAGGGTCCGCCTTTGCTTTTTCGCGGTGTTCGCTGCGTTTCAGCAGGTTGTCTTTGTCAATCTTGTATATCATCGTGTCGATCTTCGGCGTCTGATCTGCGCGCAGCTCCTCCCTTTGTTTCGGGAAGAGGGCGTTACGGATATAATAGCCCGGCTGATTGAAATCCCGTTCTGAGCCGAAGCCCATCATTCTGCTTTTATACTTTCCCGACATGACCGTCTGTTCATATTCTCTCCGGGAAAACGGCTGTTCTTCGTTATCATTGCTGAATAAATACTGCCGCAGCTCAGGTCCGATTTTTTCAAATATATAGCGCAGTTTTCCCGCTACGGGATAATTGCGCAGCACTGAATGTTCTTCCTGCTTTTCGTCTCTTATGTATATCCAGAGAAACAATACGGCGGGAACTAAAATAATAAAAATCAATATACAAATCAGTACGATAATGGCTTGTTCCATTCAGATCAGACTCCTTGTCTTTTTTCTCTTTGACATTCCACATATTGTCTGTTTTCAAACATAGCCGTTTCCCGTCCGGCGGAGCGCAATCTTTTTTTGTGAATCAGGTGAATGACGTCTTTTTCCGTTTTTCCGGGCCAAACGAATTTGTTATAATGTTTAAATGGCAAGAAACGAATGGAGGAACGAAAACGCATGTACGATGTTAACGAGTGGAAGCATGTTTTTAAACTCGATCCGAATAAAGATTTACCGGATGAACAGCTGGAACGGCTTTGTGAATCAGGGACTGACGCCATTGTGATCGGAGGAAGCGACAATATCACCGAGGACAATGTGCTGAGACTGATGTCAAAGGTGCGGCGGTTTTTAGTGCCGTGCGTACTTGAGGTGTCGACGATTGATTCCATTGTGCCCGGGTTTGATCTTTATTTCATTCCGAGTGTGCTCAACAGCAAAAAGGCGGACTGGATTGTCGGCATGCATCATCAGGCGATGAAAGAATACGGAGAGCTCATGTCAATGGAGGAAATCGTGACGGAGGGCTACTGCATCGTCAATCCTGATTGTAAGGCGGCCGCTTTGACGGAGGCGGATACACATATAGAAACAGAAGATATTCTCGCCTATGCGCGGGTCGCGGAACATTTGCTTCATCTCCCGATTTTTTATCTGGAATACAGCGGGATGCTGGCGGACATAGAAACGGTGGAGAAAACGAAAGCTGTGCTGGACAAGTCCGTCCTGTTTTACGGAGGCGGCATTAAAGACGCGGAAACGGCGGAACGGTTCGGCCGTCATGCCGATGTTATCGTTGTCGGAAATGCCGTATATGAAGATTTTGATCAGGCGCTTAAAACGGTGGCGGCTGTAAAGACAAAGTAGCCAAGCGGACGAAATTGATTTATGATAGAACATATGTTTGATAGGCGGTGAACGGATATGAATTACATTAGCAATCAATTATTAAGCGGATTAAATCCCGTTCAGCAGGAAGCGGTCAAGACGACGGACGGTCCGCTGCTTCTGATGGCGGGCGCGGGAAGCGGAAAAACACGTGTGCTGACGCACAGAATCGCATACTTAATGGCGGAAAAACACGTGGCGCCATGGAACATTCTGGCGATTACATTTACAAATAAAGCCGCCAGAGAAATGAAGGAGCGGGTGGAGAGCATTCTCGGACCCGGCGCGGATGAAATCTGGATTTCCACCTTCCACAGCATGTGCGTGCGGATTCTGCGCAGGGATATTGACAGAATCGGCATCAACCGAAATTTCTCGATTCTTGATACGGCTGATCAGCTTTCCGTTATTAAAGGGATTCTGAAAGAGCGGAATATCGATCCGAAAAAGTTTGATCCGAGAAGTATTTTAGGCTCCATCAGCAGCGCAAAAAACGAGCTGATCGAACCTGAGGAATTCGCAAAAACGGCCGGCGGCTACTACGATCAGGTCACGAGTGACGTGTATACCGATTATCAGAAAAAACTGCTGAAAAACCAATCGCTCGATTTTGATGATTTAATCATGACGACGATTAAGCTTTTCGAGCGTGTGCCGGAAGTGCTTGAGTTTTATCAGCGCAAATTCCAGTTCATTCACGTAGACGAGTATCAGGATACGAACAGGGCGCAATACCTGCTTGTGAAGCAGCTTGCGGCCCGTCATGAAAATATCTGTGTCGTCGGTGACTCCGACCAGTCCATTTACAGATGGCGCGGGGCGGATATCGCGAATATCCTTTCCTTTGAAAAAGATTACCCGAGCGCAAACGTGATTCTGCTCGAGCAAAATTACCGCTCAACAAAGCGGATTCTGCAAGCGGCTAACGAAGTGATCAAAAACAACTCAAACCGCAAGCCGAAAAACCTGTGGACGGAAAATGACGAAGGCATCAAGCTTTCTTATTACAGCGGCGACAATGAATTCGGCGAAGGCCAATTCGTCGCGGGCAAAATTTATGAGCTGCACAGCTCGGGCCGGCGGAAGCTTTCCGATATCGCGATTTTATACCGGACAAACGCCCAGTCGCGCGTCATTGAGGAAACCCTTTTAAAATCCGGTCTGAACTACAATATCGTCGGCGGAACCAAGTTCTACGACAGGAAAGAAATTAAAGACATTCTCGCATACCTGCGACTTGTGTCAAACCCGGACGACGACATCAGTTTTACGCGGATCGTCAATGTGCCGAAGCGGGGCGTCGGCGCAACTTCACTAGAAAAAATCGCTTCATATGCGGCGATGAACGGAATGTCAATGTTCCAGGCGGTCAAACAGGTTGATTTCATCGGCGTCAGCGCGAAAGCGGCAAACGCGCTTGACGGCTTTGGCGCGATGATTGAAAATCTGACGAATATGCAGGATTACCTGTCCATTACGGAACTCACGGAAGAAATTCTCGAGAAAACGGAATACAGAGAAATGCTGAAGGCCGAAAAATCCATCGAAGCCCAAAGCCGCCTTGAAAATATCGACGAGTTTCTTTCCGTGACGAAAAACTTCGAACAAAAAAGCGAAGACAAGTCTCTCGTCGCGTTTCTGACTGATTTGGCGCTGATTGCGGATATTGACCAGCTTGACCAGAAGGAAGAAGAATCAGGCGGAAAGGATGCCGTCACTTTAATGACACTGCACGCCGCTAAGGGGCTTGAATTTCCTGTCGTGTTCTTAATGGGCATGGAAGAAGGCGTGTTCCCGCACAGCCGCTCCCTGATGGAAGAAGCCGAGATGGAAGAAGAACGCAGGCTCGCATATGTAGGCATTACGAGGGCGGAAGAAGAACTGTATTTAACGAATGCCAAAATGCGCACCTTATTCGGCCGCACCAATATGAATCCGGAATCCCGCTTTATCAGGGAAATACCTGGCGATTTATTGGAGAACCTAAATGAGAAGAAAACACCTCGCATGCAGCCGGGAAGAAAAGTGCAGCCGAAACGCGGGCCCGTATCCCGTCCCGTTTCCTATGCGAACAAAACAGGCGGCGACTCGCTCAGCTGGGCGGTCGGCGATAAAGCGGGCCATAAAAAATGGGGCACCGGAACGGTTGTCAGCGTAAAAGGAGAAGGCGAAAGCACCGAGCTTGATATCGCATTCCCGAGCCCTGTCGGCGTGAAGCGTCTGCTTGCCGCTTTTGCGCCGATTGAAAAGCAGTAACCTGAAGAGGAAAGGAAGAACATGATGGACAAAGAAACAGCGAAACACCGGGCAGAAGAATTGCGCCGCACCATCGATCAGTACAGTTATGAATATTACACCTTAGATGAACCGAGCGTGCCGGATTCCGAGTACGACAGACTGATGCAGGAGCTGATTGCCATAGAGGAAGAGCACCCGGAGCTCAGAACGCCTGATTCGCCCACACAGCGGGTCGGGGGAGCAGTGCTTGAATCGTTTCAAAAGGTGCAGCACGGCACGCCGATGCTCAGTCTCGGCAACGCATTTAACGATGATGATCTCCGCGATTTTGACCGCCGCGTCCGTCAGGCTGTCGGTGACGGCGTCGCTTATAATGTAGAGCTGAAAATAGACGGTCTTGCTGTTTCTCTCCGTTATGAAGACGGCTATTTCGTCAGAGGCGCGACAAGAGGAGACGGAACGACGGGCGAAGATATCACGGAAAACTTAAAAACGATCCGCAACATTCCGCTGAAAATGAAACGGAACCTTTCCATAGAAGTGCGCGGAGAGGCGTACATGCCGAAACAGTCATTTGAAGCGCTCAATGAAGAAAGGCTGAAACATGAAGAGGAGCCGTTCGCCAATCCCCGGAACGCGGCTGCGGGCTCACTCAGACAGCTTGATCCGAAAATTGCAGCGAAACGAAATCTTGACATCTTCGTCTACAGTATAGCGGAGCTTGACGAGATGGGTGTGGAAACACAGAGTCAGGGCCTGGATTTTCTGGATGAGCTCGGTTTTAAAACAAACCAGGAACGGAAAAAATGCGCCACGATAGATGAAGTCATTGAAATGATCGAAGAGCTGCAGGCGAAGCGGGCCGATCTCCCGTATGAAATTGACGGAATCGTCATCAAAGTCGATTCGCTCGACCAGCAGGAAGAGCTCGGGTATACGGCAAAAAGCCCGCGCTGGGCGATTGCTTATAAATTCCCGGCGGAAGAGGTCGTGACAAAACTTCTCGATATCGAACTGAATGTCGGAAGAACGGGCGTGATTACGCCGACCGCCGTTCTGGAACCGGTAAAAGTCGCGGGAACGACGGTCTCAAGAGCATCCCTTCATAACGAAGATTTAATTAAAGAGAAGGATATCCGCATTCTCGATAAAGTGGTCGTCAAAAAAGCGGGCGACATCATCCCTGAGGTCGTCAATGTCTTAATCGAACAGCGGACCGGGGAAGAAAAAGAATTCAATATGCCGACCAGCTGCCCTGAATGCGAAAGCGAACTTGTCCGCATTGAAGGGGAAGTCGCGCTGCGCTGCATCAATCCGGAATGTCCGGCGCAGATCAGAGAAGGCCTGATTCACTTTGTCTCACGCAACGCGATGAATATTGACGGACTCGGAGAACGTGTCATCACACAGCTTTTCCGTGAACATCTCGTCCGTAATGTCGCTGATTTGTATAAGCTGACGAAAGAACAGGTTATCCGGCTTGAGCGGATGGGGGAAAAATCAACTGACAATCTGATCAGCTCCATCCAAAAGTCAAAAGAGAATTCGCTGGAACGCCTGCTGTTCGGTCTCGGCATCCGTTTTATCGGCTCAAAAGCGGCCAAAACACTCGCCATGCATTTTGAAAGCCTGGAAAATCTGAAACAAGCCACGGAAGAAGAGCTGCTTGCGGTAGATGAAATCGGCGAAAAGATGGCCGATGCCGTTGTCACCTATTTCCGCAAAGAAGAAATGCTTGAGCTTTTGAATGAACTTGAGGAACTCGGTGTGAACACACTCTACAAAGGCCCGAAAAAAGTAAAAGCGGCGGACAGCGACTCTTATTTTGCCGGCAAAACCATCGTGTTAACCGGAAAGCTTGAAGAGCTGTCCAGAAATGAAGCCAAGGCGCAGATTGAAGCGCTCGGCGGAAAGCTGACGGGATCTGTCAGCAAAAAAACAGACTTGCTGATTGCCGGAGAAGCGGCCGGAAGCAAGCTGACAAAAGCGCAGGAATTAAACATTGAAGTATGGAATGAAGCACAGCTATTGGGAGAGCTAAAGAAATAAGAGGAGTGTTTTCTATTGAAAAAGATGTTGGCATTGGCGGCGACGGCAACGGCGGCAGTACTCATGCTGTCGGCCTGTTCGCCGAGTTTCGGGGGGAACAAAGAGGAAGAGATCACGCAGAAAACGGCAAAGTCTTCTGAAAAAGCGATCATACCGAAATATAATATCTCTGATTCCTACTATAAAATGGTGCTTCCGTTTAAGGCCGGAAAAGCGCGCGGCCTGACCGCGGACCGGCTGAACACGAGGCTGGACATCGATGAATTCGAGACGGGTCTGATGCGGCTCGCTCAAGACACGTTCCCGACGGATGACTATTTGTATCAGGAAGGCCAGTATTTAGATGAGGACACGGTACTCAGCTGGCTTGACCGCAAAAAAGAGGGCAGTGATCTGAAAAAGGCGAAAAAGGCAGACGCCAATTTTCAGAATCTCGGCTTAAACCCCGTGCTGCCAAGCTCGGGATCGGCAAAAGAGAAAAATGAAAACAGTCCGATTTACTTAGCGTCCATGCTTGAGCAGGATTACTTAGTTAGAAAAGATAAAAATTCCATCCAGCTTGGCGGTGTCATGATCGGTCTCGCTCTCAACTCTGTATACTATTACCGCGAAAACACAGGTGATCCGCAGCAGGAAGTGGAGCTCAGCGATAAAACGATCCGCAGCCACGGTGAAGAAATCGCCCAGGAAGTCGTTAACCGCCTTCGGAAAATGGATAACCTGAAAAATGTGCCGATTACCGTCGCCCTTTATAAACAAGCGCCGAAAACATCAATCGTACCGGGGAATTACATTGCGAAAACAGAAGTCAAGGCCGGCTCATCCACCATTTCAAACTGGGATGATGTCAAAGAAAAGTACGTCTTCTATCCGGCGGATACAGACACGGCAAAGAAATACCCTGATGATTCCGAAGTGTTTAAACGCTTCAAAAACGCCATCGACAGCTACTTCCCGAATTACACCGGAGTCGTCGGAACGGCAATGTACGAAAACGATGAAATGAGAAAAATGAAGATTGAAATCCCGATGCAATTTTACGGGAAAAGCGAAGTTATCGCCTTTACCCAATACTTAACAGGTGAGCTGATGGATTATTATTCAAAAGGCTCAGTTGATGTCGAGATTAACATTACCTCGTCTGACGGCCAGGAAGCGCTGATCGTCCGCAATGCGGGTGACAAAGAACCGACCGTCCATATTTACGATTAACCAAGATGCCCTTGTTCATTTCTGTATGAGCAAGGGTTTTTTTATTGTGAATATCGTTGGAGAGAGGGATGAGGTATGTTAAGATATTTGTATAATTAGGAATTAACAGGAAAACACATTTCGTTTCTAAGCGGATGTTACTAATCTGCTGTGAAAAAAGAAGGGCAGGAATGTTGATGAATGACATTTGCTGAGTACACACACCGCCTACAAACGTTATGAAAAGGGTGAATCAGCATGCATAAAGATATTAAAGCGATTTTTGAGGAAGAAAAGGTACTGGCTGAGGCCGGTGAAATATACGGCTTTACCAAGTTTCAATTTATTGCGGACGCAGAGAACTACGTATACGAAATTGTGAAAGATAACGAACCGTATATCTTAAAAATTACGCATACGATCAGAAGAACACCGGAATATATTCTCGGAGAAATGGAATGGCTTCATCATCTGGCAAAGGGAGGGCTTTCAGCAGCAAAGCCGATTCCTTCATTAAATGGCAGAGATGTCGAAGAAGTGCCGGATGGAAAAGGCGGAGCGTTTTTAGTAAGAGTCTATGAAAAAGCGCCCGGACGCAAAGTGGAGGAATCAGACTGGAACGGAACTCTGTTTTACCAGCTTGGAAAATACACGGGGAACATGCACCGGCTGACAAAAAGCTACCGTCTGAGCGACCCGGCATATAAAAGGCAGGAATGGGATGAAGAGGAGCAGCTGAAGCTGAGAAAATATGTGCCCGCAGATCAGCATCTCGTATTTGAGCGGGCGGATGCTCTAATGGAAAAACTGCGCCGTTTGCCGAAGAATCCTGAAAACTACGGCCTTGTGCACGCCGATCTGCACCACGGTAATTTCAATTGGGACAACGGAAAAATCACGGCATTTGATTTTGATGATATCGGCTACAATTGGTTTGTGAATGATATCAGTATTCTGCTGTACAACATATTGTGGTATCCGGTCATCCCGTATGAAGACAAGGCCGCGTTTACGGGTGAGTTCATGACACACTTTATGAAAGGCTACAGGGAAGAAAATGACCTTGACCCCGCCTGGCTTGAACACATCCCGGATTTTCTCCGGCTGCGCCATATGCTGATCTACGGATTATTGCATCAGGCGTTTGACCTCAATTCACTCGGGGACGAGGAACTTGAGATGCTGAAAGCCTTCAGGCGCGATATCGAAAACGAAACCCCGATTACGGAGTATAACTTTTCTGCATTCGTATAAATAGAAAACGCCGGCTGAATCCAGCCCGGCGTTTTTTTATAACGTATCACACTTCACTCCGACGACACCCTGAATTTCTTTAATATCATAATAGACGTCAGTGGTGTAGCGGTTTTTGTGAACACTGACTTTCACTTCCATAATCGGAAATTCTTTTTCGCGCAGATCATCAATCCGGACGGAGTGAATGCGGAGCCGTTTGCTTTTCATTTCTTTTAGAATTTCGGTCATTTTGTCTTTATCGGAAAGAGACATTCTCACGCGGATATCCTTCTCCTTCAAGCGGTTGGGACCGATTTTTCTGATCAGCCACGGAAGAAATTCGACACTGATCAGGATAAACAAGAGGCTTGCGAACGCCTCTTTATAAAAGCCGGCGCCTGTAGCCAGACCGAGCCCGGCTGCGCCCCAGATGATGGCCGATGTCGTCAGGCCGGATATGACGTCATTGCTTTTACGCAGGATCACGCCCGCGCCGATAAAACCGACGCCGGAAATGATCTGGGCGGGGAGGCGGAGCGGATCCATCATAATACGGTAATATTTTGGGAAATGATATGCCGCATTAATGCTGACGATCGTCAGCATACAGGAGCTGACGGCGATGACGATACAGGTTTTCAGTCCGAGCGGTTTGTTTTTCAGCTCGCGTTCAAGACCGATGATCATGCCGATCAGCGTGGCAATGCCCAGCTTTAATAAAATGTCTGGTTCGATAGGCCAGCTCAATTTGCACAGCACCTCCGCAATTTTTCTTATAATAAATTGATATGATTTTCTCACAGTATTTATAGCAGGACAAGTGCGGAAGAAAAAAGCCGTCAGGGATAAAATCTGACGGCTTTGTGTCTATTTCTTGTTTTTCAAAAGAGCTTCCATCCGGCTGAACAGCTGATAAGAAGCATCGGCCGGTTTTTTGGTCAGTAGGCTGACGGCAATACCGGCAATCAGACTGAGGAAGAACCCCGGAATGATTTCGTATACGCCGGTTGAAGCGGCAAGCCCTGTGGTGATCCAGATTAAAACGGCCGCGGCCCCGGTAATCATCGCCGCAAGCGCTCCCCATTCATTCATCCGTTTCCAGTACAGACTGAGCAAGAGCGCCGGGCCGATAGCCGAACCGAAGCCTGCCCACGCATATCCGACCAGATCAAGAATGGTGCTGTTCGGATTCATGGAAAGCAGGATGGCGATAACGGCCACGATCAATACCGACAGGCGTCCGGTCATGACCAATTCTTTATCGCTCGCTTCCCGTCTGAAAAAGGCGCGGTATAAATCTTCCGTAATGGCGCTTGCCGTTACGAGAAGCTGTGAGGAAATGGAACTCATGATCGCCGCTAAAATCGCGGACAGCAAGAAGCCCGTAATCAGCGGATGGAACAAGATTTTAGAAAAAATAATGAAAATCGTTTCCGGATCTTTTACGGAGACTCCGAAGTGATGAGAATACGCAACCCCGATAATCCCGGTAAGCAATGAACCGACAACTGAAATGGCCATCCAGCTCATCCCGATTCTGCGGGCGGGTTTTAAATCTTTCACTTCTTTAATCGCCATAAATCGTACGATGATATGAGGCTGGCCGTAATAGCCGAGTCCCCATGCCAAATAAGAAATAATGCTAATGACGCTCGCGCCTTTAAAGATATCCAATAGTTTCGGGTTAACGGCGTTGATCGAATCAATCGTCGTTGAAACGCTCCCGAGCTGGGTAAAAGCAACGATCGGCACAAGCACTAATGCCGCAAACATGATCGCTCCCTGCACAAAGTCAGTCAGACTGACAGCGAGGAAACCGCCAAACAGCGTGTAAAGCACAACAACACCGGCCGTTAAAAACAAACCGAATTTGTAGTCGGCGCCGAATGCCGATTCAAATAACCTGCCTCCGGATACCATCCCGGACGATGTGTACAGTGTGAAAAAGATCATAATAATCACGGCGGAAACAATTTTCAGCAATGATGACGAATGGCGGAACCGTTTATCGAAGAAATCGGGAATCGTAATCGCATCATCCGCAACTTCCGTGTAAGCGCGCAGCCTCGGAGCAAGCAGCAGATAATTTGAATACGCGCCGATCGTCAAACCGAGCGCCAGCCATAAGGTCGATAACCCCGTTGCGAACATTGCGCCGGGAACTCCCATCAGCATCCATGCGCTCATATCGGCCGCACCTGCGGACAGCGCCGTTACGAACGGGCCGAGTCCTCTTCCGCCCAGCATGTAATCATTAATATTCGTTGTCTTCCTGAATGCGTACCAGCCGATTAACAGCATGGCAGCAAAGTAAATGCCAAGAGATATAATTAGTTCAATACTCACGTTTTTGGTCCCTCTCTTCTTTCATGTAAATGTTGCATCACCTCTGTAGATTAGTAGTGCCGGAATATGCGCCGGCGATCCAGCCTTTAGTCATCATTCCATGCGGATCGCATGATTTAGTGCTGGCTATGGTTACTAAACCTAACAAAGTATCCCCGATCAATCAACTCTCGAAACCTGGCCCACTCAAGGAAAAAATCCCCGCCAACATAGAACAGCTTAGAGATGAAAACGCTACCAATAAGTTATAAAAGTAAAAATTTTCTGACATATAATTCGTTTCTCTTTCTCCCCGATTTAGGATAAAATAGAGAGGGTTTCATCATGCCTCAGAAGGCGGCGTTTTGTTGCTTTAGAGGGCTCGTTTTTGATATGATCAGTATTATATGACGAAACGGAGAATTATGCGGAGGTGGATCTTATGTCACGAATTTCTATAGAAGAAGTAAAGCATGTCGCTCATTTGGCGAGACTCGCCATTACGGATGAAGAAGCTGAAATGTTCACAGAACAGCTTGACAGCATTATCTCGTTTGCCGAGGAGCTTAATGAAGTGGACACGGATAACGTGGAACCGACAACACACGTGCTGAAAATGAAAAACGTAATGAGAGAAGATGAAGCGGGTAAAGGCCTTCCGGTCGAGGATGTCATGAAAAATGCTCCCGATCATAAAGACGGCTATGTCCGTGTGCCATCTATTCTGGATTAAAGGAGGGAGACAGTATGTCATTATTTGATCACAAAATCACAGAACTGAAACAAATGATACATAAAAAAGAAATCAAGATTTCCGATCTTGTTGATGAATCTTACAAACGGATCGCATCCGTGGATGATAAGGTGCAGGCGTTTTTACAGCTTGATGAAGAAAGAGCCCGCGCTTACGCGAAAGAACTTGACGAAGCGGTTGACGGACGGTCTGAACACGGTCTTCTCTTCGGAATGCCGATCGGCGTCAAAGACAACATCGTGACCAAAGGGCTTCGCACAACATGCTCAAGCAAAATCCTCGAAAACTTCGATCCGATTTACGATGCGACGGTCGTGGAGCGCCTTCAAGCTGCTGAAGCCGTCACGATCGGAAAGCTGAATATGGATGAGTTCGCGATGGGTTCTTCTACTGAAAACTCCGCGTACAAAGCGACGAAAAACCCTTGGAATCTCGATACGGTTCCCGGCGGATCAAGCGGCGGTTCCGCAGCTGCGGTTGCCGCGGGCGAAGTGCCGTTTTCACTCGGATCTGATACGGGCGGCTCCATCCGCCAGCCGGCTTCTTTCTGCGGCGTCGTCGGATTAAAGCCTACATACGGACGCGTGTCACGTTACGGTTTGGTCGCTTTTGCGTCTTCATTAGACCAGATCGGACCGATCACAAGAAACGTAGAAGATAACGCATTCCTGCTTCAGGCGATTTCAGGCCCGGACAAAATGGACTCTACGAGCGCCAATGTCGAAGTGCCGGACTTTCTTTCTTCATTAACTGGCGATATTAAAGGCTTAAAAATCGCCGTACCGAAAGAATATCTCGGAGAAGGCGTCGGCAAAGAAGCGAAAGAATCGGTTTTAGCCGCTTTAAAAGTGCTTGAAGACCTCGGAGCGACATGGGAAGAAGTATCTCTGCCGCACAGCAAATACGCGCTTGCGACGTATTATCTGCTGTCTTCTTCCGAAGCGTCTGCAAACCTTGCGCGCTTTGACGGCATCCGCTACGGCTACCGCTCAGACAATGCGGACAACCTGATCGACCTTTATAAACAGACACGCTCAGAAGGCTTCGGCAATGAAGTGAAGCGCCGCATCATGCTCGGCACCTTCGCGCTCAGCTCCGGCTACTATGACGCGTATTACAAAAAAGCGCAAAAAGTGCGCACGCTTATTAAAAAAGATTTTGAAGACGTATTTGAGAAATACGATGTCATCGTCGGACCGACAACGCCGACACCGGCATTCAAAATAGGCGAAAAAACCAACGACCCGCTCACAATGTACGCCAACGATATTTTAACGATTCCTGTCAACCTCGCGGGTGTGCCGGGAATCAGCGTGCCGTGCGGATTTGCGGACGGACTGCCGCTCGGACTGCAAATCATCGGAAAACACTTCGATGAAGGCACTGTATACCGCGTCGCTCATGCTTTTGAGCAGGCAACAGATCATCATAAAGCGAAACCTGAACTGTAAGGGGTGAAATGAAGTGAACTTTGAAACGGTAATCGGACTTGAAGTCCATGTGGAATTAAAAACAAAATCTAAAATTTTCTCAAGCTCACCGACGCCATTCGGCGCGGAAGCGAATACCCAAACGAGCGTCATAGACCTCGGCTATCCCGGCGTGCTGCCCGTTTTGAACAAAGAAGCGGTCGAATTCGCGATGAAAGCCGCAATGGCTTTGAACTGCGAAATCGCAACGGATACGAAGTTTGACCGGAAAAACTATTTCTATCCGGACAACCCGAAGGCATATCAAATTTCTCAATTTGACAAGCCGATCGGCGAAAACGGCTGGATCGAAATCGAAGTCGGCGGAAAAACGAAAAAAATCGGCATTACCCGTCTTCACCTTGAAGAAGATGCGGGAAAACTGACGCATACGGGCGACGGCTATTCCCTCGTTGACTTCAACCGCCAGGGCACGCCACTTGTCGAGATTGTATCTGAGCCGGATATCCGCACACCGGAGGAAGCTTACGCATATCTCGAAAAGCTGAAATCAATTATCCAATACACAGGCGTTTCCGACTGTAAAATGGAAGAAGGTTCACTGCGTTGTGACGCCAACATTTCCCTCCGTCCGATCGGCCAGGAGAAATTCGGCACAAAAACGGAGCTGAAAAACCTGAACTCCTTCGCGTTCGTGCAAAAAGGACTTGAGCATGAAGAAAAACGCCAAGAGCAGGTGCTTCTGTCAGGCGGAGTCATTCAGCAGGAGACGCGCCGCTATGATGAAGCGACGAAAAAAACCATTTTGATGCGTGTCAAAGAAGGTTCTGACGACTATCGTTATTTCCCTGAGCCTGACCTTGTCGAGCTCTACATTGATGACGAATGGAAAGAACGCGTAAGAGCAACCATTCCTGAGCTTCCGGACGAGCGCCGCAAGCGTTATATCGAAGAGCTCGGTCTGCCTGCTTATGACGCAATGGTTCTGACGCTGACGAAAGAAATGGCTGATTTCTTCGAAGAAACGGTCAATAAAGGCGCAGAAGCCAAGCAGGCATCAAACTGGCTGATGGGTGAAGTCTCAGCTTACCTGAACGCCGAACAAAAAGAGCTTGAGGATGTCGCGCTGACTCCTGAAGGCCTTGCCGGCATGATTAAGCTGATTGAAAAAGGAACCATCTCGTCCAAAATCGCGAAGAAAGTCTTTAAAGAATTAATTGAAAAAGGCGGCGACGCAGAAAAAATCGTCAAAGAAAAAGGCCTCGTGCAGATTTCTGACGAAAGCGTGCTTCTGAAGCTGGTAACAGATGCGCTTGACAGCAACCCGCAGTCAATTGAAGACTTCAAAAACGGAAAAGACCGTGCGATCGGCTTCCTTGTCGGGCAGATTATGAAAGCCTCAAAAGGACAGGCCAACCCGCCGATGGTCAACAAGATCTTACTTGAAGAAATCAAAAAACGATAAAAAAAGCAGCCGCCTCTAAGGGCGCTGCTGACACGGAGACCGGTAAGCGCCGGTCTCTTTTTTTTATAAGCTGAAATAGGTTTCAATGGAAGCCCGCAGCGTTTCAATCTGTTCAGTTCCGCTGCCTGCCAAGTTGGACAGCATTCCTTTAATAATCGGTTTTCGCGGCTCTTCCTTTGCGCATTCCTCTTCAATGACTTCAAGCGATACGAGGACGTCCTCAGGCAGCCCCTGCTGTGCTTTTATCTTTTGAATATCCGCAAGCAGTCTTTCTCTGTCCGCCGCGGGCTGAGTGAAGATATCCTCAGGCAGCAGCGGATCGGGGTTGTCTTTTATCAGTCCCGTAATCAGATCATCGATTCTGGCAATCAGAAAGGCTGCCACGTTTTCCGTCCGGAATGCCGTATGTTCATTAAAAATCAAGAAATGAATATAGGAGCTCACAATTCCTTGCGCCATAACGGACGCATCCGCTAAAAACGGTGAGACGGCATCTCCGTAAACGGAGAGCAACGCATCCCGATACAGCATGTTAAATTGAATATTGGCCTCATGAAAATACTGTTTGACCTTTTGATTTTCAGGAATGACCTTTTCGCTCAGCAAGAGAATGATAAAGTCCTTGTGCTCCATGAATTCCTGGAATTGATAAGCGATTTGTTTTCGGAATACGTCCTTAGGCGGTTTATGCTGATGTTCTGTTTTGATTTTCTTTATTTCTTCCATAGACATGCCGATGTAATACTCACATGCTGACAGCAAAAGGTCTTCTTTTGATTTGAAATGGAGATAGAAGGCTCCTTTTGAAATTCCGCATTCACCGGCGATTTCCTGAATGGTTGTTGAAGAAAACCCTTTTTTGGCAAATAAATGGATGCCTGTTTTTATGATTTTCTCTTTTTTTTCGTTCATGACGTGCTTCCCCTTAATCCTGAAAAATTTAGAAAAATTTACTGCCTTATTAGTTGACGATGTTGAGTTATACCGTTTAGTATTATATAGAATGACCAGTCAGTCAATAAAAATTAACGGAGGACATGATGAACCACATTATTAACTTTGTACTGAAGAACAAATTCGCAGTTTGGCTGATGACGATTATCGTTACTGTAGCAGGGCTGTATGCCGGTATGAATATGAAGCAGGAATCCATACCGGACGTCAACATGCCTTACCTTTCAGTAAATACGACTTATCCCGGAGCTGCTCCGAGTCAAGTTGCGGATGACGTGACAAAACCGATCGAGCAGGCGGTCCAGAATTTAGAAGGAGTGAGCGTCGTAACGTCCACATCCTCTGAAAACGTCTCATCGGTTATGATTGAATATGATTACAGCAAGGATATGGACAAGGCGAAAACCGAAGTCGCTGAAGCGCTGGACAGTGTCAGCCTTCCTGACGACGCGAAAAAACCTGACATTTCTCGTTACAGCCTCAACTCTTTCCCGATTTTGACGCTCAGTGTGACAAGCGGCAAAAGCTCGCTTGAAGACCTGACCAAAAATGTGGAAAACACTCTCGTTCCTAAGCTTGAAGGCATTCAGGGCGTTGCGTCCGTGCAAGTTTCCGGACAGCAGGAAGAGCAGGTGGAATTCTCTTTCAAAGACAAAAAAATGAAAGAGTACGGACTTGATGAAGATACCGTCAAGAAAGTGATCCAAGGCTCTGACGTCAATACGCCGCTTGGATTGTACACATTCGGCAACAAAGAAAAATCAGTTGTCGTTAACGGAAATATTACGTCAATTAAAGATCTGAAAGATATGAGAATTCCGGTCACATCTTCTTCTGCCGCTCAAGGTCAAGCGGGCGGAGCCGGTGCGGCATCTGCGGCGGACGCTCAGGCTATGCAGCAGGCACAGCAAAGCGCGGCAGCAGGAGTGCCGACAGTCAAGCTTTCTGACATTGCCGACATTAAAGATGTGAAAAAAGCTGAATCCATTTCCCGCACGAACGGAAAGGACAGCATCGGAATTAATATCGTAAAAGCCAATGACGCCAACACGGTTGAAGTGGCCGATGCGATTAAAGATGAACTGAATCAATACAAAAAAGACCACAAAGGGTTCAAGTACAGCTCGACCCTTGATATGGCAGAGCCGATTACAGAGTCGGTGGATACGATGTTGAGCAAAGCGATTTTCGGCGCGATCTTTGCGGTCGTGATCATTCTCTTATTCTTAAGAGATATTAAATCAACGATGATTTCTATCATTTCCATCCCGCTGTCACTGCTGATTGCGCTTCTTGTGCTGAATCAGCTTGATGTCACATTGAACATAATGACGCTCGGTGCAATGACGGTCGCCATCGGACGGGTAGTCGACGACTCGATTGTCGTGATCGAAAACATTTACCGCCGCATGAGGCTGAAAGATGAACCTTTACGCGGGAAGCAATTGGTGCGTGAAGCGACGAAAGAAATGTTTAAACCGATCATGTCATCAACGATCGTAACCATTGCCGTATTCCTGCCGCTTGCCATGGTCGGCGGACAGATCGGCGAACTGTTTATGCCGTTTGCATTAACAATCGTCTTCGCGCTTGCCGCATCGCTGTTGATTTCGATCACACTGGTGCCGATGCTTGCGCACAGCTTATTCAAAAAATCGCTCACAGGCGCGCCTGTTAAAGCGAAAGAGCATAAGCCGGGCAGATTGGCCAATTTCTATAAAAAAGTGCTGAATTGGTCATTAAGACATAAATGGATTACATCTATCATCGCGGTTCTGATGCTTGTCGGCAGTTTGTTCCTCGTACCTCTGATCGGCGCGAGCT
The DNA here is from genome assembly GCF_026420705.1 of Bacillus sp. NEAU-CP5. Lineage (NCBI taxonomy): Bacteria > Bacillati > Bacillota > Bacilli > Caryophanales > Bacillaceae > Bacillus > Bacillus sp. NEAU-CP5. The sequence goes on from NZ_JAPMOV010000005.1 coordinate 124,735, forward strand.
ACCTGCCTGCGCAAGCGGACAAAACGATGCAGCTCACATACACGCCTGAACCGGGCGAAACGAAAAGCGAAGCTGAAAAAGCTGCGCAAAAAGCGGAAGACATGCTGCTTAAACGCAAACATGTCGATACCGTTCAGTATTCTTTAGGCTCGCAAAGTCCGCTCGGCGGAAGCTCAAACGGCGCATTGTTCTACGTGAAATACGAGGATGACACGCCTGATTTTGACAAAGAAAAAGACAATGTCTTAAAAGAAATCAAAAAAACATCCAGCCGCGGCGAATGGAAATCACAAAATTTCAGTTCGTCAGGCAACAACAACGAATTAACGTACTATGTGTACGGAGATTCAGAGTCTGATATTAAAGGCACGGTCAAAGACATCGAAGGCATCATGAAAAAGCAGAAGGATCTGAAAGACATCAACTCAGGCCTTTCCAGCACATATGATGAGTACACGTTCACCGCTGACCAGGAGAAACTCAGCAAGCAGGGCCTGACGGCTTCGCAAATCTCCCAAGCCCTGATGTCCCAAACGTCACAGTCTCCTTTGACAACGGTGAAAAAGGACGGCAAAGAGCTTGACGTCAACATCAAAACAGAAAAAGACCAGTATAAGAGTGTAAAAGAATTAGAGGATAAAACCATCACATCGCCTGCAGGCCAAGAAGTAAAAATCGGCGATGTGGCGAAAGTGAAAAATGGCACGACATCCGATACCATTTCCAAACGCGACGGCAAAGTGTACGCTGACGTAACGGCAACCGTCACTTCTGACAATGTCACGAAGGTGTCATCAGCCGTTCAAAAGAAAGTTGACAAACTGGATAAGCCGGACAATGTATCCATTGATACCGGCGGTGTATCAGCGGATATTGCTGATTCCTTTACGAAACTTGGGTTAGCGATGCTTGCCGCAATCGCCATCGTATACCTCGTTCTTGTGATCACGTTCGGCGGAGCATTAGCGCCGTTTGCGATTCTGTTCTCGCTTCCGTTTACAGTCATCGGCGCATTAGCCGGCCTGTATGTATCCGGAGAGACGATCAGTCTGAATGCCATGATCGGTATGCTGATGCTGATCGGAATCGTCGTCACAAACGCGATTGTCTTAATTGACCGCGTCATCCATAAAGAAGCGGAAGGCTTATCGACGAGAGAAGCGCTCCTGGAAGCCGGCTCTACGAGATTGCGTCCGATTCTGATGACGGCGATCGCGACAATCGGCGCCCTGCTTCCATTGGCATTGGGCTTCGAAGGCGGCAGCCAGGTCATTTCTAAAGGACTCGGTGTCACCGTTATCGGCGGTTTAATCAGTTCGACTCTGCTTACCCTTCTGATTGTGCCGATCGTATATGAAGTATTGGCGAAATTCCGTAAGAAAAAACCTGGAATGGAAGAAGAGTAAGACAGCGGGCCTTGGCTCCTTAAACGGAGCTAAGGCCTTTTTTCTTCTGGCAATTCCTGTACATATTGTTGCGATTTTCTCAAGTCATAGTATAATTAAAGGTTGTTAGTGTTAATAATGGATCGGATACTCTTAAGTAGGATGATGAGATAATGAAACGTGCACGCATAATATACAATCCGACTTCAGGACGGGAGCTTTTTAAGAAAAATCTTGCCCAGGTCCTGCAAAAATTTGAACAAGCCGGTTATGAAACCTCCACCCATGCCACCACATGCGCGGGGGATGCCACCCACGCCGCAACAGAAGCCGCTTTGCGGGAGTTTGACCTGATTATCGCTGCCGGCGGAGACGGAACGATTAATGAAGTCGTCAACGGTCTTGCGCCGTTAGACAAACGCCCGACACTCGGCATCATTCCGGTCGGCACGACAAATGACTTCGCCAGAGCGCTGGGCATTCCGAGAGAGAATATACTGAATGCCGCTGATACCGTCATTAACGGCGTAGCCCGCCCGATCGACATCGGACAGGTGAACGGTCAGTACTTTATCAACATCGCCGGCGGAGGCCGTCTGACGGAGCTGACGTATGATGTGCCGAGCAAACTGAAAACGATGCTCGGCCAGCTTGCTTATTATTTAAAGGGAATGGAAATGCTGCCTTCACTTCGACCGACAGAAGTCGAGATTGAATATGACGGCAAGCTGTTTCAAGGCGAAATTATGCTGTTTTTAGTGACGCTGACCAACTCGGTCGGCGGATTCGAGAAGCTGGCCCCTGATTCCAGCCTGAATGACGGCATGTTTGATTTAATTATTTTGAAAAAAGCCAATCTCGCGGAGTTTATCAGAGTCGCGAGCATGGCGCTCAGAGGCGATCATATTAACGATCAGCACATTATTTACACAAAAGCGAACCGTGTGAAAGTCAATGTATCAGAAAAGATGCAGCTGAACCTGGACGGCGAATACGGCGGCATGCTGCCGGGCGAATTCGTGAATCTGTACCGGCATATTCACGTCATCATGCCGAAGGAGAAAGCGGAACAGCTGGATGACTAATACGCGGACAAAATCCTAAAACAGTATTCGTTTTAGGATTTTGTCATCTTTTCAGCGTGATCGGAAACCTTTGAAGGCTGACATTGAATTTGAAGGTTTGCCAGCACGCTGAAACAAGGCTATTGGTAAAACTAGAGGTGATTATAGATGAAAATGAAACCCCCGATAGAAAAAAATGAATACTATGACGTGACATTTGAGGATTTGACGCACGAAGGAGCGGGCGTCGCAAAGGTTGAGGGATTCCCGATCTTCGTGCCGAATGCCCTGCCTGAGGAAAAAGCGCAAATCAAAGTGACACGCGTCAAAAAAGGCTTCGCTTTCGGCCGCTTGATTGAACTGAAAGAAGAAAGCCCGCACAGAACGGATGCCCCGTGTCCGATCTACAAGCAATGCGGAGGCTGCCAGCTTCAGCACATGACCTATGAAGGCCAGCTCTTGTTTAAACAGAAACAAGTCAAAGACGTCTTAGAACGGATCGGCAAGCTGGATCTGTCCAATGTCACCGTGCACCCGACGCTCGGCATGGAAGACCCGTGGAACTACAGAAACAAAGCACAGGTGCCTGTCGGTGAAAGAGAAGGCGGACTCGTCGCCGGATTCTATCAGCAAAGAAGCCATGACATCATCGACATGAGCGCCTGCCTGATTCAGCAATCCAAAAATGACGAAGCCGTCCAAACCGTCAAAGACATTTGCGCAGCATACGGTGTCAAAGCTTACAACGAAGAACGCCATAAAGGCTGGCTCCGTCACATTATGGTCAGATACGGTGTCGTCACGGGCGAAATGATGATCGTCTTCATCACAAGAACAAGCGATTTCCCGCACAAAGCGAAGATCATCGAAGACATTACGGCGCAATTCCCGCACGTGAAATCCATCGTGCAGAACATCAACCCAAACAAAACAAACGTGATCTTTGGGAACGAAACAAACGTCATCTGGGGCGAAGAATACATCTACGACCTCATCGGAGACGTCAAATTCGCCATCTCCGCCAGATCGTTCTATCAGGTCAACCCGGAACAGACAAAAGTGCTCTATGACAAAGCGCTTGAGTACGCGGAGCTGCAAGGGGAAGAAACCGTCATCGACGCCTACTGCGGCATCGGAACCATTTCTCTCTTCTTAGCGAAGCAGGCGAAGAAAGTATACGGCGTCGAAATCGTGCCGGAAGCCATCGAGGATGCGAAACGCAACGCTGAGCTGAACGGCATCACAAACGCGGAATTCGCGGTCGGAGAAGCAGAAACCGTCATTCCGAACTGGTACGAAGAAGGCATCACGGCCGACACCCTCGTCGTCGACCCGCCAAGAAAAGGCTGTGACGAAGCCCTCCTGCGGACAATCATCGACATGAAACCGAAGCGGGTGGTGTACGTGTCCTGCAACCCAGGAACGCTTGCAAGAGACCTGCGGGTGCTTGAGGATGGCGGGTATCAGACGCGAGAAGTGCAGCCGGTGGATATGTTCCCGCATACGAATCATGTGGAGTGTGTGGCTGTGCTGGAATTAAGAGAAGGTAACTAGCCCTTAGGGATGGTTGCCTTTTTTTAATCCGCATTTTTTTGCATTCAGGACGAACTCGTGACAGGAGAGGAGTGCCAGAAGATGTTTGGTTAACGACTATAATATAGCTTTCTATACATCTCTTTATGTAATAAAGGGTACCTTTTTAGGAACCCTTTATTAATATTCACTCTAGAGGGGCAGCTTTTTTAATACACTTTCATATCTTGTTTTTTCTCCTTACTAATCATTACTTTTTCTAAATAACTCTTAAGAAATACATTATCTATCCTATCTGGAATGTAACCCAGACGTTTATTTAATATATTCTCTATGATATACATTTTCTTTGTGTAATATTGGTAACTATCCGTTGCGATTTGAACACTTTCTGATTCATTTCCCTTTTCTGATTCAAGTCGAGATTTATATAGCTGATCATACTTCTGTTTGCGTATTTTTCTTGAGAGCCGCAGTAAATGAAATAATTCAATTGTTGGCAGAGTCATTATTTCTGGTGTAGACTTATCCAAATCTAATTCAGAAGTATGCTCACGATATTCTATGATTTCACGTTTGCCATCTCTCTGAACATTATGTATGTACATTAAGCAAAAACTACAGTAATACTGATTATCCTTTTGAATTGAAGTTGCACAATAAGGGCATGTTTCCATTACGTTCTCCTTTCTGAATATTCTAAGATAATATGTATTTCGGTTACAAACAAGAATTTTAAATAGTATTAGAGATTCTTAACCAATAAAAACCCTTTTTATGATAAAAGGTTTATTGATTACAGCTTATATAAATTTCATGCAAAATCAATAGTGATCCCTGTGTATAGAAAATCCACCGATCCTAAACCCAATAACAAAACGCGAAAATAATAAATTATATCGTTATAATAAAGATAATTATTTATAAAAAGATAATAAAGTTGGATAAAAATGAGGAAAATTCTGGCGGGAATGACGATATAAAGTTAGTGAACAACGGTATAGAATCTTACTTTTCGAGGTGAAAAGAATGGGAGAAGAACAAGACATTATTACAGTAACGGATCTGCGCAAAAAATATGGATCATTTGAAGCAGTGAAAGGAGTATCCTTTTCTGTCAAACGCGGCGAGCTGTTTGCATTTCTGGGAACGAACGGTGCAGGGAAATCGACCACTATCGATATTCTCTGTACGCTGATTAAAAAGACATCCGGAAAAGTGGTAATAGACGGTTATACACTTGGTGAGGGGAAAGAGAATAATCATATCCGCAAAAAGATCGGAGTCGTTTTCCAAGAGAGCATTTTGGATGAACGATTGACCGTTTATGAAAATATCATGAACCGCGGACAATATTATCATTTAAGCAAGGCACAAGTGCAAGAGAACTATCAGTTTGTAACAGACTATTTAAAATTGGATGATATTAAGGAGAAAAAATACAGCGATTTGTCAGGCGGACAAAGAAGAAGAGCGGATATTGCCCGTGCCATCATCCATAAACCGACTATATTATTTTTAGATGAGCCTACTACAGGTCTTGATCCGCAAACGAGAGTTTTTGTTTGGAATGCGATTAAAAGGCTGCAGGAAGAGACAAACATGACGATCTTTTTAACGACCCATTACATGGAGGAGGCCGCTGTGGCTGATAACGTTGTGGTCATCAAAGAAGGACGTCTGATCGCAGAGGGTACACCGAGTCAGCTGAAAGATCAATATGCGTTTGACAGTCTGCATATGATGTTTAAGCAAGGCGTTGATCCGACTGCATGGTTTGAAAATAAACAACTGGATTTTACGGTTAAAAACTCTATTTATTCCCTTCGTGTAGAGTCCACTCTCCAAGCGTTTGACATTTTGAAAGGTCTTGAAGGAAAAATTGAATCTTTCGAGGTGATTAAAGGGAATATGGATGATGTGTTTATCCACATTATCGAAGAACAAGGAAGCAGTTTGCCAGTAAAGGGGAGCATTGCATAAATGAAGTCTTTATCCAGTTTAATCAGCAGAAATATAAAAATATACTTCCGTGATCGAACGCTTTTGCTTCTTTCTTTGCTGTCAGTATTTATCGTCATTCTGTTATATGCCGTGTTCTTACAGCAGACACAGCTGGACGCCATTAAGGCCTTGGTCGGTTCGACAGATGATTCCAAAGCAATGGTGAACGAATGGATGGTGGCGGGATTGCTGTCCATTACAGCTGTGACAACGACTTTAGGCGCTTTCGGAATTATGGTGAAAGATAAAGAAAGCAAGAGAACGTATGACTTTTTAACAGCTCCTTTATCAAGGGCGACCATCCAATTGAGCTATGTCATTCATTCATTTGTCATCGGCTTGATCTTTTCTTTCATCGCCTTTTTAGGCTGTGAAATTTTTCTCGTTTCAACAGGCAGCAAGCTTTTAAGCGGAACAGATATACTTGAAGTATTGGGGATCATTATTCTTTCAGTTGCACTGTCAAGTTCCATAAATTTATTTTTAACGCTGTTTATTCACACACAAAATGCATTTTCGACGTTAAGTACGATTGTCGGAACAGCCATCGGTTTTTTATGCGGAGTATATGTGCCGATCGGCGGCGTACCGGTGTTTGTGCAGAAGATTATTATGTACTTCCCTATCAGCCACACCGCCGTTCTGTTCAGAAAAGCGTTTATGACAGACTCAGTTGATAAAGTATTTAAACATGCCTCTGCGGACCAAATACAGGAATATGAAAAGCATTACGGGATCGTCTACAAGTTAAACGGCCATTTTATCAGTACGGCAGCAAGCTTGTGGATCATTGTTATTACAGCCATCATATTTACCGTCATATCTATTTTCATATTTAAAAAACAAAATAAATGACCTCTTCAGACGATACATAACGATGTAACAGGCAGCATCCGTTTACTGGATACTGCCTGTTATGTTTATCATTATTCTTTTTGTGCTCAATTCTTAATTCCTCAAAAAGTTCACGGATTTCTCTTAATAAAGTTTTGAAGATATCTTTACTTACACTGTATCGGACAGGTATATCTTGCGAATAAATCAGTTGACGTTTTTCTGGTGTCTTGAAGTGAAAGAGAACCATGGTAGAGTCATCTAATACTTCTGCATAAAGATATATTTTTGTCCATTCACAAGGTATGATGTCATTTAATTTCTCACCAATAATCTGGTACAGATCTTGCATTTTCTTATTTTTCAACCTTTTCACCTTCAATCGTCGAGAAATCTTAGTTATCAAAAATAGCCCAGCAGAGAAGCGCTGAGCCATTATTGATTTATAGACCGAAGTAGCTTATTACAAATTCTTTATCGTTCTCATCTTCAGGCAATATCCCTAAATTTTGATATTTCCAAACATCTCGTCTTTGAAGGTCATCAAGTTCAGGGGATAAAACATCATCATCAATATAATCAATTGAAAACTTTCCGGTGTTTTCTAATTTTAAAGTGAGATTAGTCCAAATATCTTGGTTGCCTAGTTTAAATTCTTCTTTTAGTTCTTCAAATAGCTCTTGAAGTTCAATTAGCAGTTGATCGTAAATCTCTTCGCTCACATCAAAATGTTCAGGTATATAATGAGAAAATAAATAATCACTGTTATTTGGTGTTGTAAAATAAAAGTATATATCCGCTGAGTCATCAAGTATTTCAGCATATAAAACGATCTTTTCCCATTGAGATGGAATCATTTCATTTAGATGTTCAGCAATCTTTTGATATAGTTCACCCATTTTTTGAGTTTCCATTGATGATCCTCTACCTTTGAATTGTTGATGGCATTATTTAATATTTAGATAATCCTTAACAAATTCTTTGTCCTCTTCGTCTTCAGGGAAAATCCCCAAGTTATTGAACTCCCAAATCATTTGTCTATCGTATTCGTCCAAATCAGATTCAATAACATCTTCATAATCATAATTAATTGAGAACGTTCCAGTGCTTTCAAGCTTCAGGGTCAAATTTGTCCATGCTTCGGGATTATTTTCTTTAAATTCATTGTGTAACTGTTTAAATAACTCTTGAAGATCTAATAATAGTTCTGTATAAATTTTTTTACTAACTTGAAATTGTTCTGGAATGTCGTGAGAGTATATATATTCATCAATTTCTGGTGTTTGAAAGAAAAAATACACTTCTCTGGAGCCGTCTAATATTTCTGCATAAAGAACAACTTTGCTCCATTCAGAAGGAATTATTTTTCCTATGACATCAGTTATTTTTAGATAAGTTTTTTCTAGCATCATATCCCAATTTATTAAATTGGATTTTCAGGATATTCATCTAAATATTTTTTTATTAATTGTTGTAATGATGGATCCTTAGGTTCTTCTCCTAGATATTTAAATTTCCAGATGATAAGCTGATCACTGAAACTATAATCTGTCTTAAACCAATCTGTATAATCAAAGTTGACAGTTAATTTTCCTGATTTCTCTAGGCTAAAAGTGAAGGAATAAAATAATTCTTGATCACGATCTCTGAAAACATCTCTCATTTTTTCGCTTAGATTAAATAATTCCATCTCATACTGATCGAATTCATTTTCGTCAATATCAAATTCAAACGGAATTTCAAGACTGTACTTAAAATGATTAGGTTCATTTTGAGAATTGTAAAAAAAGTAAGTGCCTCCGCCTGTCTCTGAAATCTGAGCATAGAACAAAAATTTCTCCCATGGTTCTGGTATCATTTCGTTAACGGTTTCAGCTATGTTTCTATATAATGCATTTAATTCATTCTCCAAAAAGAATTCACTCCCAGCCGTAGCCATTTTGGACAAAGTTCTATCAAGTCATGAAATAAGGAAGTTCTACCGTGATTTTGGGACCGAATAAAGGCTCTGTTTTTATATCAAGATCACAAATGACTCGTTCATTTCTTGATAATCAAGTTCGTTGTATCCTATTTCTTTAAAATTTGAATTCACTTTTGTGCCTATTCTGTTGATTCATAGAATAAGTCTCTGTACTGAAACCATCTAAAGTTGAAATTGACCTAAGGAGATCAACATTTTTTATTTTGAACCTGTGCTATAGATAATAAACAGGAGCTAATTTCTAAATCATAAGTTTACCAGAGTAATTTACATGAAACTCATTACTTCTCTATTGAGGAAATTCAAAGTAAAATGAAGCAGAGGTCCAGATTTCACCCATGCTTATATTCTCAAATTGTATCTCCATTGTTTTTACAAATGTTTTATTCTTTGAGTAGTGTATAGCTGTTTACATAATGATAGATAATTGTTCTGAGAAAGGTTAGCCTCATTATAGAGTTAATTTATTTTATATAGAAAACATTTAAATCTATGGTTTATAAAAAATAGCTCAGCAGAGTAGGGCTGAGCTATTTTTTAATTATAGACCGAGGTAGCTAATTACAAATTCTTTATCATCGTCATCTTCAGGCAAAATACCAAGGTTTTTATATTCCCATATTGCGATTCTTTCATATCCATCTAAATCTGATGCTAAAATATCATCATAATTATAATCTAATTGGAATTCTCCGCTACGATCCAATGTTAGTGTAAGGTTAGTCCAAACATCATCGTTATTATTTCTGTGTTCAGTTTTTAATTCTTCAAAAAGTTCTCTTAGTTCTCTTAACAACGTCTTGAAAATGTCCTTGCTTACATTGTAATGGCTAGGTATATCTTGTGAATAAATAATTTGATTATTTTCTGGTGTTCTGAAGTGAAAAAGAACCATTGTGGAATCATCTAATACTTCTGCATAAAGATATATCTTTGTCCATTCACCAGGTATAATGTCATTTAGTTTTTCTCCAATAAGTTGATATAAATCTTGCATTCTCTTAGTTTCCATTAGGTTAACCCCCTCGCTGATTTTTAATAGAGACGCTTATTTCATTTCTGCTCCCAATTTTGTAGGTTACATCGAAATATGATGGTCTAAGTGAATCTCCAGAATAGACTGGTTCTATTTGAACTGCTACTTTTTTAGGTGGTTTTTTGCTTAGGGCTTTTGCCCACTCTTGCTCCATCTCATACCATTTCCCGCCGCTCCTATTAATCTGAGAATTCATCGGCACGATGTTGTCGAATTGGCCTGAGCCTTTGAATTGAGTGGCGATTAGGTGGCCTCCATCGTCATCTGTCAGACGGTCTGGTTTACCTGCTTTTGACTGTGCATATTGGTTGCGTTTTGCTTCTCCCAGCTGCAAGTCTGCTTTGACACTTGTAATTCTACCATAGTTGTCAGTGGTGTACGTGTAGCCTTCTTTTGTTTTGTAAATGACATTCGGCTTCAATACTTTCTTTCTGGTCCATTTCGCAAAATGCTCTCTGTATTTGACCGTTACCGGCGGTACATGCGGTGCCGGTGTCCGCCTACCGATTGCGGAGGTTCCGTACGGTTTCGGCAGTACCACGCATGGAGTGGGCGATAGTGGAGAATAACCTCCAGTTATAGTTAGTACTTTGTCTGTGAGAGAACGCCCCTCCTTTTGTTTATTATAGATGTTTATAGTCTTTTAGGTTTTACACGCAAACAAAAAAGGCCTCTGAAAAAAAGAGAGCCTTCTTCTAGTCATCCTACTTTTTATCTTCTTCCAAGTAGTATGAATAACCATCTAATAAAATCTCTACATTATGAAAATGTAATTCTGAATTATGTTTTATTATGATTTTTTCTTTTATACATAGGAAACTGCTCCAATAAATTTAAATGAATAGTTTTTTGCAGTTATTTCTTTCTCCCTGCCGTCATATTCAAAATCATATAAAAGAACAGCAGCATTGATTTGATCAGGGAGTGTGGTACCTACCATGTTTTCGAAACGAGGTAAGATGACACTATCGTATGAACAGCCGTCAATTAGTGCAGGTAAATTGTTACGATTATTTTCATGTGCAACTTTTTCTATAAAATCTTCATCTAAATCATCGATATCTATATCAAAGTCAATTAAAAATTGGGAAGGAAGAAAATCACCTTCATCTTCATTGTAAACTAATTCAACATATTTACTTAATGATTCATTATCCTTTATACTTCCGATCCACAATGATACGTAATTTTGACGTTCCATATAAACCTCCTATTATTTAATCCTCAATCCTTTTGGCAGGGCTTCTACTCCACCTTTAAGTCTATAGTTTGCCCAATTGTTCAATCTGCGGACAAATATATTATAGTTCAGAGATGAATCAATAATTCCTAGCAATTCATTATGGGCAGCTGTAGAGCCCAATCCTCCGTGTTTACCAACAGGATTTACGAACTCAACTTCGTTTATGGCAGTTCTTAAATCTCTTATTTGTTCCGCTGTAATATTCCAATGTTTGTATCAGAAGATAATCACTACCTTGACAGGGTAGAGGTCGCTGGTTCGGGCCCAGTCGGAATCATAGACGAAACCCTTGCTACGAAAGGGTTTTTTACTTTCCCTTAATAAGCCGGTTTATCAAATTCGCAAGTTGTTGGCGAACTTGATTTTTTGGCTCGAAATTTATTGTTCGTATCTCTTTTAGGGGCAAAATTGTTGAAAAGTTCAGCTAGTGATGCCGTCAAGTAGATCCAAACCGCACTGTCGGTATTGCATTTCTATTCGGATAAGAAAGCCAAAAAATTCGGTATCAATATAAAAAGGCCCTCTCATAAAATGGGGGCCTTTCAGTGTTTCTTTTAAATAGCTTCTTTTAGTTGTTCTATTACACTTTTCAACCATTCTATAGGCGGTAAGCCAATTGTCGGGAAATATATTTCTGCATTACACTTTATAATGTCTTCCTTTTCTTCTTTAGTTAGATCGCTATTTAGAAACTCTTCGCAATACTTTACTGTAAATAGCAAACCTTCTTTACTAATTTCCTCAATAAATTCGTCTAAGGCGTGTTCAGGGGATTGGATATCTTGATGAAATGTTGCACCTAAAAAATTTTCTAATTCATCTAAGAAATCATACCTTTCATCCATGATACTTCCTCTCTTTCTATTTGGTTGGATATCCTGTAAGAATAAAGTTACCGTTATTATCTTTTTTGAGTATAATTTTTGCGTTTGTAACGTTTTCTACTAGTTCTGAATTTCTTGATACACTTCTGCCGATTATTTCTCCATCGCCCTTGTATCTTAACATTAATTTAGGTTTTTTAGGATCATCAATCCAATTTTCGATTTTCTTTATATTTTTTGGATCGTTTAAAACTGAATTAGCAATTCTTTCAGCGGTAGCCCTATCTTTAAAAGTAGATGAAGCTGTAATATGTGGGTTAGGATCAGTTTTCAGTCTTTCTATTAATTCTTTATCTGTTTTCCCAACATGTCTTTCTATAAGGTGTCCGCCTTTTGCTTCATGAGCAGCTAAACCTCCGCCAGGTGCGAGAGGGCTGGTGTCTCCTTGTTTAACACTATGTATGCCGTTATTGTCAGAAGTCACAGATTTACTGAGAACACTTTCTTTCTGATCTTCAATAATACTTTTCAATAAAGGCGTATTCTTCACATTGTGAGTATTTTCAATATCCTGGCCTATTCCGGCAAGTGCAGGTTCATACTTATTTTTAGAAACGGAATTGATATAATCTTTTCCTTTTTCAATCCCGGTTTTTACATGTTTTGCAGCCGCTTTTTCACCGGCTTCCAAGACGTTATCCACTTTGGCGGCACCTGTTTTCGCGAGCTTGCTTGATACTTTTACAGCTGAGCCGGAACCTTTGAGTCCGACAATGCTCCCGATGGCGTAGGTGATGTAATGTGATCTTGAATACGCATCCCCGTTAACCATTTTATCATTCCATGAATCGGCTAGGTTTGTCCATATGATTTTTGCGTAGGAAGGCGTGTTCAGCACAGCCGATATGGTTTTAGCGACTTTTTGTTCATCGGAGAGATGGTAAAAACCCCATGCGCCGACAGCCAGATCTTTGACGCCGGTTATGGTGTCTTTTCCCACATCATAAAGGCCGACGCCTATTCCTTTGACGATATCCCAAGCTGTTTCTCCGACTTCTTCGAGCTGCTTTGCTTGTTCAAGCTGCATCACATATTGCACCTGAGCGGGTTCAAGATTTTCATAGCCGATCTTTTTCGCGATTTCCAAATATTCATCCGGATCGGTGACACCAGCGGCCAGCTTTTTCTTCAGATCCTGGATTTCCCGCTCTTTCGCTTCTTCCTTTTTAATCGTCAAATAAGCATCCGAATGTCTTGCGATATCGCCTTTTTTCTTATGTATGTCGCTTTCTCGGTACGCTTTGGCGTTGTAGTGAAGCGGCGTGGCGCTTTTTCCTTTGCCTGTTGCGTTTTGGAGCTGCTGAAAGTCGGCTTGGATGAACTGTTCGTTTGCTTCGGTTTCTGCGTATTCTTTCGTTAGATCGTGATCAAGTTTGCCGAGTTTATGTATCGTTTCGCTTCTTTTTTTGTCAGCTGAAGAAAGCTTCTGATCTGTGCTTTCGGTTGAAAACAGATCAAGCGAGATGATGTCTTCGATCTCTCTGAGGATGGACCCCATGTCCTTTTTTTGCCCTTCCATAATGGCCTTTGATTTACTGAGGGCGTGGGTGAGCTCATGCTCCAGAAATGATTCCTCCACATGTGAACCGGAAAGTCCGGCGTCTTCGACCTTGCCGGGGAGGCTTGTGAGAAATGCGATTCTCATATCGATCAGATCAAGCCAGCTGTCTGTGACGCCGGCGTGATCCTGGAAAAAGGCTTTGATGTTGTCTGCGCCCCGGCCGGAGAAATCATTGTCACCAAGATCAGCCATGCCTTGAAACGCTTTTTTCAGATTAACCATCTGACCGCGCAGTTTTTTGTATTCACTCGCGCGCTGTTTGGCGGCGGCCAGGAGGGTGGTTGCTTCGAAAACTTTCATGACCATATCCTTTCTTTTGTTCGATATCAAAATTTTACCACGTGAGTCAGGATATACAGTGTAGGAAATAGGTAATGAGAATAAAATGAATCTTTTGGCTTGCGACTTCCTTCCTGTATGAAGGGAGGCTTTTTATGTTTTGTACAATAACCTTCAAATTCGGCTTACTGCGCTCCGGTGATTTTAAGCGTGCCTGTTTTTTCTAATGTCTTACACTCGAAACAACCCAACCGCTGAGGTATAATAGAAGCAGAGTATTTATCATACAGATTCAATTCGTGAAAGAGAGTGGAACAAAATGGGCCGTAAGTGGAACAACATTAAAGAAAAGAAAGCATCAAAGGACGCAAATACGAGCCGGATTTATGCGAAGTTCGGCCGTGAGATTTATGTGGCGGCAAAACAAGGCGAGCCAGATCCGGAATCGAACCAGGCGTTAAAAGTGGTGCTTGAGCGCGCGAAGACGTACAGTGTGCCGAAAAATATTATTGAGCGTGCGATTGAAAAGGCGAAAGGCGGCGCGGAAGAGAACTTTGACGAGCTGCGTTACGAAGGTTTCGGGCCGAACGGTTCAATGATCATCGTTGATGCGTTAACGAATAATGTAAACCGCACGGCGCCTGAAGTGCGTGCCGCATTCGGGAAAAACGGCGGAAATATGGGTGTGAGCGGGTCTGTCGCTTACATGTTCGATGCGACTGCCGTTATCGGCGTTGAAGGCAAGACGGCGGATGAAGCGCTGGAATTGCTGATGGAAGCTGATGTGGACGTGCGCGATATTTTAGAAGAGGATGACAGTGTTATCGTATATGCCGAGCCTGATCAATTCCATGCGGTACAGGAGGCATTCAAAAATGCCGGCGTTGAAGAGTTCACGGTTGCGGAGCTGACGATGCTTGCGCAAAATGAAGTCGAGCTTCCGGAAGATGCGAAAGCTCAATTTGAAAAGCTGATCGATGTGCTGGAAGATCTGGAAGACGTACAGCAGGTTTATCACAATGTAGATTTAGGCGAATAAAGACAAAAAGGCCGGGGCGGCATAAGTTCCGGCCTTTTTATTTTGCTTATACGGTCGGCCTGTATCGTATATCTCCGTAAGCAATTATTGATTATTTCGCCAAAACTGGGCGGATGCCCATACGTTTCCTTCCGGATGTCATAAACTGGACTGTAACCTATGTGAAGGAGCGATAAATCATGAATGAAAGAAGACCGATTTACGGCGGAGGCTATGGAGGCTTCGGAGGCTACCCGGGGTACGGTTTTGGCGGCTACGGCGGCTTCGGAGGATATCCGGGACACGGTTTCGGCGGAGGCTACGGCTACCCGGGATACGGTTTTGGCGGTTACGGCGGTTACGGCGGTTTTGGCGGCTACGGCGGCTACGGAGGCTTCGGGGGATATCCGGGGTACGGTTTTGGCGGCTATGGCGGAGGCTACGGCGGCTACCCGTTCCATCATCATCATCGGGACAGCCAATATATCTGATCATTCGGGAAAAAGCACTCTTGGAACAGCAAGAGTGCTCTTCTCATGTTCTTGCAGCTGTGTTACGATTGGAGCAAAATCATCAAGTACATAGGACTTTTCTGTAAATCATGCAAGCTCACAACCTTTTCTTTCTGTTGTTTATAAACTGAAAAGCATGATCTGTAAAAATCTCTTTATCGGGGGGTTTTACAATGTGAGAAGTGAAGACGAAATGATGAAATTGATTCTTGATATTGCGATGAAGGACGAGAGAATCCGTCTTGTCACTTTAGAGGGATCAAGAACCAATAAAAATGTACCGAGAGACAAATTTCAAGACTATGATATTTCTTATTTTGTGACCGATATGGACTCTTTCACATCTGACGAAAGCTGGCTGGATCAGTTTGGCGAAAGATTGATGATGCAAAAACCTGAAGATATGGAACTTTTCCCTCCGGAGCTCGGAGACTGGTTCTCCTATCTAATGCTATTTAAAGATCATCATAAAATCGACTTAACTTTGATCCCTCTGAGTCAAACAGAGGATTATTTTACACAGAGTGATGGTTTGGCGGAAATAGTATTAGACAAGGATGACCGAATCAATAGTAAGATTATTGCGAGTGATGAACAATATCATATAAAGAAACCGACTCCCAGAGAGTTTGATGATTGCTGCAATGAATTTTGGATGGTTTCAACCTATGTGATTAAAGGATTAATGCGTAAAGAAATACTGTTTGCGCTGGATCATATGAATGACATTTTAAGGCCTAATGTTTTGCGTATGATTGCGTGGAATATCGGGATAGAGAATCAGTTTTCATTAAGTGTAGGGAAGAATTATAAGTATATTCAACATTACATGAATGCGAAAGATTGGGAAATCCTGCTGAATACTTATGTCGGCAATACTTATGAAAGCGTGTGGAAGGCATTGTTTGACTGCCAAGGTCTCTTTAGAGCATATTCAAAGTCAGTGGCTGATTTATTGAGATATGAATATCCTGAATATGATCAACAAATTACGGAATATACATTGAAACATTATCAGCGTTTTCAAGCAGATTTTTAAATTATGGTTTTTTACTTCAAATTCCAGATGAGTTGCATTGAGTCCGTTTTTAACGGGCTTTTTTATTTTCTTACAGGGCATAAATGCCGATACAGATTCATACCTATTAAGGTCATGTGTTTAGGAAAGGAGGATCGTAATGAAAGAAAATCAGCCGTTTACACCGGTCAAATCCTATAAACCCTTCCACAGCCGGTTTGATCCCTGCCCGCCGATCGGGAGAAAATACTACAGAACGCCGCCGCATCTTTATATGCGGTTTCAGCCGTATCACTTGGAGCAGTTTTCTCCGATGGAGGCATTGAGAAAAGGGACCCTTTGGAAGGATCTTTACGATTTCTATGATAATCCTTATCGGGGGGGAATCGAATATGGCGAAAAAGATTGATGATGAATACTATCGGCTGCTGGAGCAAATCCAGGCGGCGGACTTTGTCTTGGTGGAGCTGACGCTTTATCTGGATACGCATCCCCATGACCGTCTCGCGCTTCAGCAGTTTCATGAATATTCCCGGTACTCAAGACAGCTGAGAAAGCGGTTTGAGCCTGAGTACGGACCGCTTCTGCAATTCGGCGTGAGTCAGGTCGGCGCTCAATGGGACTGGGGCCGCGGTCCTTGGCCATGGCAAGTATAAGGAGGGATCTGTAAATGTGGGTATATGAAAAAAAGCTGCAGTATCCGGTTAAAGTCAGTACATGCAACCCGATGCTGGCTAAGTTTCTCATTGAACAATACGGCGGGGCGGACGGCGAATTGGCCGCAGCGCTCCGGTACTTAAACCAGCGCTACACGATTCCTGACAAGGTGATCGGCCTGCTGACGGATATCGGCACGGAGGAGTTTGCGCATTTAGAAATGATTGCGACGATGATTTATAAGCTGACAAAAGATGCGACCCCGGAGCAGCTGCGTGATGCAGGGCTCAGTGATCATTACGTCAACCATGACAGCGCGCTGTTTTATCACAATGCGGCCGGAGTTCCGTTCACAGCGTCTTACATACAGGCGAAGGGAGATCCGATCGCTGATTTATATGAGGATATTGCGGCTGAAGAAAAGGCGAGAGCGACGTATCAATGGATTATTGATATTTCCGATGATCCTGACCTGAATGATTCACTCCGTTTTCTGCGTGAGCGTGAAATCGTCCACTCTATGCGTTTCAGGGAAGCGGTTGAGATTTTAAAAGAAGAACGTGATAAGAAGAAAATTTTTTAAACGGCCCTCAAACCCGACGGCTGTTTTTTTCCTTTCTGCGTTTGGTCTATAATAAAGGTGTCGAATATTCTGATTACAGGAGGATTTTATGACACCATTTACGATTACGGAGGAGAAGGCGGGGGCATTCCGGGTCACCTCCGCCCGGAAGGATGATGAAGAAGAGGTCATGGAGCTGCTCGTGCAAGCGGCAGAATGGCTTCGCGATAAAGGGTCGAACCAGTGGAGCGGCCTTCTAGAAGGGGAAGATACCCACAATATGCGGGAGGCGATCGCCCGAGGGTATGTTTTTTTATTCAGGCAGAATGAAGAGCTGGCCGGCGTCGTCATGCTGCTTCCCGAAGCAAGCGGGTGGGACAGACGTCTATGGGGCGAGGAAGGACATGAGGAGTCCGTATATCTCCATCGGCTGGCGATTAACAGGCGGTTTGCAGGGGCGGGGCTCGGCCGGACAATCATGACTTGGGCGGAGACGGGTGTGTCTTGTCCGGGAAAAACGAAAATCCGGCTCGATTGCGTGTCCGAAAACAAGGCGCTTCAGTCGTTTTACAGCGGAATGGGGTACGAATCAAAAGGACCCGCGCCGGGTTATCATTTGTTTGAAAAAAAGGTGAGTAAATAAAAAGCTTCTCATGATGGAGGTAAAAGACATGGGGTTTTTTTATCTGATCTGTCTGGCCGCATTTTGTCTTAACTTTGCCGTATCGGCTGTGCTCCGCAAGAAATGGCCGAAAAAGATGTGGCCTGAGTGCCTTTTGGCGGTGCTGGGCCTGACTGCTTTCGGTACGGTTGTTTACAGCATTTTCGGTGTCGGCGGCTGGGAAGGAATGGGCTTGGGGCTTGCCGCGATGTTTGCGGGTTCCGGAGCGGCCGCCGGTTATGCCGCTGAGGTGTGCTTACGGGTCGTCAGATCGAATCGAAAACAGTAAGCAGAAGTGAAAAAACGCGGCCTCGGCTGCGTTTTTTTGTGTGTTGCCGGCCGCTGTATAGAAAACAGGCGAATGTCCATAATGGTAATGACTTTTAAGAAGAAGGTGCGAATATGGGACATTTACTTACAGTGGCTTGGGAGTTAGTATGCGGTTTGGGTATTTTATTTGTGATTTTAAAATTGCTTGGAAAAACTCAATTCTCGCAAATTACGCCGTTTGATTTTATTTCCGCGCTCATCCTCGGCGAACTGGTCGGAAATGCGGTGTATGATAAAGGCGTCAGGATTTTTGAAATCATTTTTGCCTCTCTGTTATGGGGGATTTTAATTTATCTCATCGAACTGATTACGCAGAAAGTAAAAAGCTCCAGAAAGCTGTTGGAAGGCGAGCCGAGTATTATCATCCATAAAGGAAAACTGAAATATGATGTGCTGAAAAAGAATAAGCTGGACATTAATCAACTGCAAAGCCTTCTCAGACAAGCGAATTGCTTTTCCATACAGGAAGCGGAGTACGCGATTTTAGAAACAAACGGGATGGTCAGTGTCCTGCCGAAATTTCAATATGACACGACGAAAAACGGCGACATGCAAATAAAGCCGAAGCAGGTCTCTTTGCCGGTCACGCTGATTATTGACGGCGAAGTGCTGTATGAAAATCTGAAAGAAGCCGGGCTGGAAGAAAAGCAGCTGAATCAGGAGCTGAAAAAGCTGAACATCAAAAAAACGGAGGACGTGCTGTATGCGGAATGGAAGCCCGATAAACCGCTGTTTGTCCTGCCGTATGAGGAGAAAAAATAAAAAGAGCATTGCCCTGGGGCAAATGCTCTTTATTATTTTTCGTGTACGCCTGTTTTAACGGCTCTGACATGATACATACCGACATCCGTTCCAAGCATATAATCAGGTTTCGGCTTGCCTTGGTTTGCTTTGTGGGCCGCGATGTGGTCTTCGCTTTTTTCCCATTGTTTCCAATGGTCTTCTGACTCCCAGCGGATTAACACGACGACTTCTTCATCACCGCGGCGGACTTTTTTTTCCAGGACTGTTACGTCTATCAAACCTTCCTGCTTTTCAATCACGCCTTCTGAACTGAAGCGTTCGATTACTTTGTCGGCATGTCCTTCTTTTACGGTCATTTTTCTGATTTGCACAAACATCTGGCAACTCTCCAATCCTTTTCACGCTTTATCCAACATTTTAAATGAAAATGATTCTCAAAGTCAATTGGGGTGCCTGACGGATTACGATTTAAGGAGAAAGACATGACCATCCTCATCTTTAAATTGCACGAAACTGCCCCATTCCATTTGTTTCGGTTCATCTAAAAAGGTGATGCCGTTCTTTTTCATCTGTTCATATGCGGCGAAGACATCTTCACACTCAAATACGATAGAAGCCTTCATATGCTCGGCCCCTTTCATCATCGCTTTCGGATAAATAACCAAATGAGTGGCGGCTCCTTTGGGCGCTACCTCAAGCCAGAAGGCACCCGGTCCCATCGGATGCTCGGCGACGGTTTCAAACCCCGCTTTTTCCGTCCAGAATGTTTTCGCTTTTTGCTGATCATCAGTGTATACGGCGACTGTCGCGATTTTTTTGATCATCATACTGACCTCCTGTTTCATTTCTTTTATAGTGTATCCTCCTGCCGAAAAAAGCAATCAAAAGCTTTAATGTGCGGGTTTTTTTAATTTCTCTAGTGCGATCGGCGATTCCGATTTATAATTTAGACAAAAGTACATATTCTTGAAAGAGGAGACGGCAGTGAACAAAGACCAATTACTTCATGATTATATTATTACACATTCGGCAGAGCTGACGGAAAAATGGCTCAAGCTGAGACGGAAGCTGAGAGGGCGTTTTTATTCTGCGGATCAATTAAGTGAGGAAATGAAACGGCTGCTGATCGAGCAGCATACCTTTACAAACACGGTCATCGCAAGCGCTTTTTTGGAAGATCCGGCCGTTTTTCAGCATAACAAAGAAAAATGGGCCGCACAGGTAGCGAAAAGCAGAGTGGAGCAAGACGCGGAGGTTCATGAGGTCGTTGAGGCGATCGGCAATTCAAGAACCGTCTTTTGGGAGGCGGTCACCCGTTTTATGGATGAGCATCAGGACATCGTAACAAATGAGGATGCCCGCCGCTGGAATCACCTTGTCAACGGCTCGTTTGATCAGCTGATGACGGATTTTACTGAACAGTTTCAGAAATTAATGATCGCGAGGCTGTCATCTCAGCAGGAGCTTATTTCCGAATTGAGCTGTCCGGTTATTTTGATTGCGGATACGATCGGCACTCTGCCGCTCATCGGATCGATTGATACGAGACGGGCGCGCGTGATTTTGGAGTCGGTGCCGGAAAACTGTGTCGCCAAACGGATCACAAATCTTGTGATTGATCTGTCCGGTGTGCCCATTGTCGATACGATGGTGGCGCAGCAATTGTATATGCTGTCGAAAACGTTATTTCTCCTCGGCATCAGAACCGTGTTTTCCGGCATTCGGCCTGATGTGGCACAGACTTCTATCCAGTTGGGGCTTGATTTTTCAGAGTATCAAACTTACGGATCCCTGGAGCAGGCGCTCGCCAGCATGGGTGTCACATGTGTGATCGAGGAAGCAAAAGCATAGAAAAAAGGTGCTCCGTCCAGAGGCGGGGCGCTTTTTTTGTCAGCGGAAAACAACGTAAATATGTCGGAACGGAAGATTGCGTTCTTAAAAAGAGCAATATGACGCCTTGGGGGCGGGGGTCGGCGACACGGTTTATATCAAAGCGAAGGAAGTGAAAGTTTTCGCAAAGAAAACATATCCAAAAATTGTGTAAATGTTATTGATTTCTGAATGAAAACATAATAGTATAATTATATATTTCTTATCAGAATAGTATGAATTAAAACACTCATTGTCAAAAGACGAACGGCCAGACATAAAGGGGGAGCATGATGACGTCCAAAGGAAACGTAGATCCGCATGTGATCGAAAAGATTATCAGTGCGCTGGAAACGCTCGATTTCGGGACTGTTCAGATTACGGTTCATAATTCCCAAGTGACACAAATTGATAAGGTGGAGAAATATCGATTTTCCCTGAAGAGCAAAGAAGTAAAACAATCTTAAAAAACAGCCAATGACAGGAGGCGGTACATATGAAGCATTCAACTGTTCCTTTCCGGGAGAGCCGGTATCTGCACCTGCCCGAAGTGCGCTTTCTGCATTGGTGCACGAAGCAATACGGCATTAACAAAGGCGTGCTCAATACAATTGACGGCTGGTTTTATGATGCGGGCGTCATTCCGATTCCCGTCAGGCGTCTTTATGTGCTGGCATTTCTCGATTTCGCGAAAACGCCGGGGCAGAAGGGGAATATCCGATTCGGACACGGCGGATTGACGAAAAAACTGCATGATTTCATGAATATGCAGGAGTGCGCAGCAAAACGTCAGGCCTGACATCCTTAAAATCTTCTTAAAATCATACAAATTTCTCCCATTTTATTTATAATAGACCTATCACGATCATTTTTTGGGAGGACTTTTGACATGCAAACTGCTGCTTATGAGAGCAAACAATCTATTATGCAGCGCATTATAACGGTATTTGTGTTTACACTGTTAGTTGCGACAATCGGCCTGTATACGGGCCAGTTCATTCCGCCGGCATTGATGCTGCCGCTGTCGGTCTTAGAGGTCGTCATGATCATCGCCGCATTTTGGCTGCGCCGAAAAAAAGCCGTCGGATATGTGTTTGTGTTTTCATTCGCTTTCATTTCCGGAATGACGCTGTTTCCGATTATCAGCCATTATGCGTCCGCAGCGGGGGCCTATGTCGTATTGGAGGCATTCGGTTCATCGTTTGTGATTTTTGCGGTGCTCGGCACGATCGGCGCTAAGACGAAAAAGGACTTGTCGTTTTTATGGTCCTTCTTGCTTGTCGCTGTTATCGCGCTTCTCGCAGTGGGGATCTTTAATATTTTCAGCCCGCTGAATTCCGCCGCCATGATGGCGTATTCCGTCATCGGAACGATTGTGTTTTCAATGTACATCTTATACGATCTGAACCAGATCAAGCACCGGGACATCACGGCTGACCTGATTCCTTTGATGGCATTGACGCTTTATATCGACTTTATTAACCTGTTTATCAACCTGCTACGGTTTTTCGGAATTTTAAACAGTGATGATTAACCGCGCGAAAAAGGCGCCCTGCTGAGAGGGGCGCCTTTTTATGTTCTGCCGCCGGAAAACAGCAGAAGCTTATCAAATAATACTTCAAGCATTTTTGTCAATTCCGCTTTTTCTTCAGCGGTGAAGCTTTCCATGACTCCTGAAATATTGGAGAAGTGGCCGGGAAGAAACAGCATCAGCTTTTCTTTTCCTTCCTTTGTGAGTTCGATGCTGATTTTTCGTCTGTCGCCGGTATGCCGGCTGCGGTTTACAAAGCCGTCCCGTGCGAGTCCGTCGATCAATCCGGTGATGGTCGCTTTGGTGACATTGGATTTTTTCGCCAGCTCCGTCGGACTCAGGCTGTGGCCAGGTGCTTCAAACAGAAACATTAAAATTTTGAATTTCCCTTCGGACAATCCGTGACTTGAGAAATAATGCTCCATGACCTGATTCATTTTTTTAGACATATCAAATAACGTCAAAAATGTTTTCAATGATTCAGCATCCATATCGGCGTAAATCTCAGCGCGTCCGGCAATCTGCGAGTAATCCGGCAAATGTCTCAACTCCATTTTTGTAAGCCTCCGTACCATTTTAGTGATTCAAAGTATAAGCTTGCCGGATTCAAAAGGCAACCTATAAAGATTGACAGTTTTTCAGCCTATATAGTAAGGTGGCTAATAGTTAATTAATAATAAATAAATAGATAAGGCGGTATCGTGATGAACCATGAAGTGAAAAAGATCATCATAGCGGGCGGAGGGATCGGCGGCCTGTCCGCAGCGATTTCTCTCGGCAGAGCGGGTTTTGAAGTGACCCTTTGCGAGGCGGCGTCCGGCATGCGAAAAAGCGGAGCGGGCATTCTCCAGCCTCAAAATGCGCTGCGGGTGCTGCGGGAAATCGGTGTGTATGATGAATGCTGTCAACACGGCTTTCAAACGGAATGGCTGAAGCAGCATGATGAAAACGGAACGCTGCAGTTTAAAGTGAGTGAGGCGTTTTTAGATGAATCATTGCCGGGGCGGAATAATATATTGCGGCAAACGTTAAACGATATCCTCAAAAAGCATGCTGAAGCGGCGGGGGTCACGATTCTGCTCGGTAAAAAAGTCATGTCTTACGAAGAAACGGCAGATGACATAACGGTGCATTGTGCAGACGGAACCGCGATGACGGCTGACATTCTCGCCGGTTTTGACGGCATCCGCTCCGCTGTCCGCGATCAAATGCTGCAAAGAGAAGTGAAAACAGAGTATCTCGGCATGGGAGCGCACAGATTTTATATTTCTTTTCCTGAGCCGATATTTCATGATTCGACACTGATGTATAAAAAAGGGCAGACGCAGGTCGGAGTCGTGCCGCTCTCTGAAAAAACAGGATACGTATTTATCATCCGGCCGTATGACGCTGACTTCAGGGATGACGAGGACACGCGTTTTGAACGGGTGAAAGACTTGCTGCGCGGAATTCCGGGAGTGAAGTTTGTGACAGAGAATATGTCAAAGGAATATCCCGTTTTGTTTCATAAGATTGAGCAGATGGCGGTTAAAGAACCGTGGCACAGAGGCCGCGTCGTTCTGGGCGGGGATGCCGTCCATGCAGGAGCGCCGACATTGGCGCAGGGAGCGGCGATGGCGATTGAAGACGCGATTGTGCTTAGTGAAGAACTGCAAAAACACGAAAACCATGAAACTGCATGTCAAGCATACTTCGAAAGACGGGCGGAGCGGGCATTACAGGTGCAGAATCTCTCATCTGAAATCGTCCGCCGCGAGATTAAGGGAACGCCCGGCGTCCAAGACATCATCAGTGAATGCTATCGATTGCTCAAAGATCCTTATTAAATAAAGAAAGTCCAGAACATAGCGTCTGGACTTTTGTCAGTCTTGTTCAGATTTATTCCGTATCCGCTCAATCACCTCATGCAGCCCCTCAGGCTTGTGAAACTCCACCGGCGAACTGCCTTTTTCAAACGAGATCGTCTCCGCCTCAATGAGCGCGACATAGCGCCCGTTCACTTTTGCGAGATGGATGGATTCGCCGAAATCAGCCAGTAATCCTTTAATCTCTGTTTCTCCGACTTTCATTTTCAGCTCGGCTTCCGGCGTGTGTTCAATGATCTGCGCGGATGCCTCGATGACTTGATGGGTGTCGAGGCGCTCCTGAATTTCCCGCTTTTCACTCGCTTCCCAAATTTCAATGTCGTGCTCAAACTGCTGAAGCTCTTCGCTGTTTTCTTCAAACGTTTCATACACGTGTTCCTGCACCATGTTCATGACTTGGCTTTTCATGATTTCCGGCATCGATTCGCCGTATTCGACAAATTTGAGAAAATCTTCGAAATAACGGGCGTGCGAGGCCTGGTGGATTTTCAGCTCATGCTCCTCAGTCATGCCTTCTTCCGGCATATACGGATATTGAATGCTTTTCATGTTTTTTGTCGTGATGGCCATTTCGACCTTTTTAATAAGAGACGAGGCGTCTGAGATGCGGGCGACTTTCGGCTCGAAATCGCATTTCATCATAAAGACGAATTTGTCTTCAAAATACTTGCGCGGAACGGCCGATGCCACGATAAAGACACCGCCGCGCACGGCGCTCGTGTCAAGGTAAGTGCGGACGAACTGCTCGCTTGCCTCGATAAATGCTTCCTTCGTATCCGCAAGTCTGGCGCGGTTGAAAAGGTTGTAATTCGGATTTGAATCAAGCTCATGGCCCGGCTCCGTGATAAAATGGCCGATTTTTGTGGGGACCTGCTCAGATTGCGGATGCCGTTCGGCTTTCCGTTTGACGATTTTCTTCAATTCCCCGTCAAGAAAATCCTTCAGCTCGCTTTCTTCAAATTCTTCCGTATCAAGCGTCTGGAAATGTTTGAACTGCTTGTTTGCCTGTTCGTCTTTTCCTTCCACTTGAATGACGTAAAACGATAAAAACTTGATTTCAAAATCCATATGTGAACTCACCTTATTTCTGTATTTAACAAGCCTCTCCAGTATAGAAAAAACCGTTATCGATCGTCAATCCGATGATTGATCCGTGACGGCGGATAATCGGCCGGTGAAAAGGGCAATGTAGTTGGAAGGAACGCATCAACGTGTTAGAGAGGGTGTTATTCATGAAGGAAACAGGTCCGATTCCGCAGCCGAAGACATTCGGCCCGCTCGGCAATCTTCCTTTGCTTGATAAAGACAAGCCTACAATGTCGCTTATCAAACTGGCAAACGAGCAGGGGCCTATTTTTCAGCTGCATACGCCGGCGGGCGCCATTATCGTCGTGTCCGGCCATGAACTGGTGAAAGAGGTTTGTGATGAAGAGCGGTTCGATAAAAGCATTGAAGGGGCTTTGGAGAAAGTCCGGGCGTTTTCCGGTGACGGGCTGTTTACAAGCTGGACGCATGAGCCTAACTGGCGAAAGGCGCATAATATTCTGATGCCGACCTTCAGCCAGCGCGCGATGAAAGATTATCATTCGATGATGGCTGATATCGCGGTGCAGCTGATTCAAAAGTGGGCTAGGCTGAACCCGGATGAGGCCGTTGATGTGCCTGCTGATATGACCCGCCTGACGCTCGATACGATCGGGCTTTGCGGCTTTAACTATCGGTTTAACAGTTATTACAGGGAAACGCCTCATCCGTTTATCAACAGCATGGTGCGCGCCCTTGATGAAGCGATGCACCAAATGCAGCGCCTTGATGTTCAGGATAAGCTTATGATCAGGACGAAGCGCCAATTTCATCATGACATTCAGGCGATGTTTTCGTTAGTAGACAGTATTATCGCAGAGCGCCGGTCAGGCGGCCGGGATGAAAAGGATCTGCTGGCCAGAATGCTGAATGTGGAAGACCCGGAAACGGGCGAAAAACTTGATGATGAAAATATCCGGTACCAAATCATCACGTTTTTAATTGCCGGCCATGAAACGACAAGCGGCCTGCTTTCCTTTGCCATCTATTTTCTGCTGAAACATCCCCGTGTTTTGGAAAAAGCCTATGAAGAAGCCGATCGGGTATTGACCGATCCTGTTCCTTCATATAAACAAGTGCTGGATCTTACTTATATCCGAATGATTTTGCAGGAGTCATTGCGCTTATGGCCGACCGCGCCTGCGTTCAGCCTTTATGCGAAAGAGGATACGGTGATCGGCGGGAAATATCCGATCACGCCGAAAGACAGAATTTCCGTCTTAATTCCCCAGCTTCACCGTGATAAAGAAGCGTGGGGAGACAATGCGGAGGAATTTTATCCGGAGCGGTTTGAACATCCTGATCAAGTGCCTCACCATGCGTATAAGCCGTTCGGAAACGGTCAGAGGGCGTGTATCGGTATGCAGTTCGCCCTGCATGAAGCAACTCTTGTTCTGGGGATGATTCTGCAGCATTTTACCTTTATCGATCACACCGATTATGAGCTCGATATTAAACAGACACTGACGATCAAGCCCGGCGACTTTCATATCCGGGTGCGGCCGAGAAATAAAGAAGCCGTTGCGGCTGCTCTCCCGGCGGCTGAAAAAGCGGCGGAAGACGTCGAAAAAGAAAAACGGGAAACAAAAGGCGCATCCATTATCGGGCTTGATAACCGACCGCTTCTGATTCTGTACGGCTCAGATACGGGAACCGCAGAAGGCGTGGCGCGGGAGCTTGCCGATACTGCCGGGATGCACGGCGTCCGGACTGAAACGGCGCCTTTAAATGACCGGATCGGACAACTGCCGAAAGAAGGAGCTCTCTTGATCATTACGTCCTCTTATAACGGAAAGCCTCCGAGCAACGCGGGACAATTCGTTCAATGGCTTGAAGAAGTCAAACCCGGGGAACTGGAAGGCGTCCGATATGCCGTCTTCGGCTGCGGTGATCATAACTGGGCGGCGACATATCAGGCTGTACCGAGGCTTATTGATGAGAAGCTTGCCAAAAAAGGGGCGGAACGCTTTTCCTCCCGAGGCGAGGGGGACGTCAGCGGCGATTTTGAAGGAAAGCTTGATGAATGGAAAAAAAGCATGTGGACGGACGCCATGAAGGCATTCGGTCTCAAGCTGAATGAAAATGCCGAAAAAGAGCGAAGTGCGCTGGGCCTTCAATTTGTCAGCGGGCTTGGCGGGTCTCCTTTGGCACAGACGTATGAAGCGGTTTACGCATCCGTTGCGGAAAACAGGGAACTTCAGGCGCCGGAAAGCGGCCGGAGCACAAGGCATATCGAAATCACTCTGCCGAAAGAGGCTGCCTATCATGAAGGGGATCATCTCGGCGTGCTGCCGGTAAACAGCAAAGAGCAGGTCAGCCGTGTTCTCCGCCGGTTCAATCTGAACGGGAATGATCAAGTGCTGCTGACGGCCAGCGGACAGAGCGCGGCTCATCTCCCGCTCGATCGGCCGGTCAGGCTGCATGATCTTCTGAGCAGCTGTGTCGAATTGCAGGAAGCGGCATCAAGGGCTCAAATCCGGGAAATGGCCGCTTATACGGTCTGCCCGCCGCACAAACGGGAATTGGAAGATTTTCTTGAGGAGGGCGTCTATCAGGAGCAAATCTTAACATCGCGCGTCTCGATGCTCGATCTCCTTGAAAAATATGAAGCGTGTGAACTTCCGTTTGAGCGATTTCTGGAGCTTTTGCGCCCGTTGAAGCCGCGGTATTATTCGATTTCAAGTTCGCCCCGGAAACATCCCGGGCAGGCTTCAATTACCGTCGGCGTCGTTCGCGGCCCCGCCCGGAGCGGTTTGGGTGAGTATCGCGGAGTCGCTTCGAATTATTTAGCGGACCGCGGCCCTGAGGATGGTATCGTGATGTTTGTCCGCACTCCGGAAACACGATTCCGGCTGCCGGAAGATCCGGAAAAACCGATTATTATGGTCGGTCCCGGCACAGGAGTCGCCCCGTTCCGCGGATTTCTGCAGGCCCGGGCGGCGTTAAAAAAAGAAGGAAAAGAGCTGGGGGAGGCTCATCTGTATTTCGGATGCAGAAACGATCATGATTTTATTTACCGTGACGAGCTTGAAGCTTATGAAAAAGACGGAATCGTGACGCTTCATACGGCTTTCTCCCGCAAAGAAGGCGTACCGAAAACGTATGTGCAGCACTTAATGGCGAAAGACGCCGGCGCTTTAATTTCCATCCTCGGCCGGGGAGGGCACCTCTACGTATGCGGCGACGGCAGCAAAATGGCGCCCGATGTAGAGGCAACGCTGCAAAAAGCGTATCAGTCGGTCCGCGAAACAGACGAACGGCAAGCGCAAGAATGGCTTTTGGACCTCCAGACAAAAGGCATTTACGCAAAAGATGTTTGGGCGGGGATTTGACCGATTTGATGTAAAGGACTGGATGACTCCAGTCCTTTTTCCTTCAAGAAAATGAATTGCTTTCCAATCGATATACATTCGGTTTGTCAGCAATCTGAAGGCTTTGTTGTGAGATCTTATAACAAGATAAGGATGTCTCACAGTGGTGGAAGGATATCAGCGCCAAGAGTCCCATCTGCTGTTTCCGAGACTAAATAGTTGCGTCTATTTTGGATAAAACCTCTTTACAAATATATGGAATTAGAATATACTCTGTTTCACAAAGTACTTTGTAAAAAGAGGAGCCTGTCTTATGTCAAATCAGAATTTTCGAGAATCAGAGATAGCTGAAAACTTATCTCATATCAAGGTCTTGACGAACTACAAGACTGAGTACTCAAGGCAAACCAGTCCATATTTCATTATTTGGGGCTGTATATGGATTATTGCGTACTCCGTTTCTTTATGTAAGGTACCTTCTGTAGTCCTTGCTTGTGTCTGGTTAATACTGGCAGTATTAGGGTGGATACTGACTTTGAAGACATATCTTAAGCAGAAACAATTTGATCCCATGCCCACTTTCTTAAAGAATCAATTAAAATATGCATGGATTGGATTCATATTAATGGTATGCATTTTTGTTTTCCTGATTTTAATGGGATTATTGCCGCGAACAGGAGAATTTCTATCGTTTTTGATTGTGTTAATGGTGTCTATTATGTACATATTCTTAGGCATCGTGTTAACAAAAGAGATTTTTATTATGGGATTTTGGCTGAGCATACTCGGTATGCTTACATTCTGTTTATTTCCTGAGGCAATGAATATTGTTTTTGCATTTATTGGCGGAGGCAGCCTATTACTTACAGGAATGATTTTGAAAAGAAAAGGGCAAGGAAATGAGTAATGTTAACAATATCAATGATTTAATACATGCCAAAGTACGGTTGGGAATTATGAGTTTACTGATGACTTATGATCAATGTGATTTTACTTTCCTGAAAAAGTCATTAGACATCACAGATGGGAATTTAGGTTCGCATCTGAAAAAGTTAGAAGATGCAGCTTATATAGAACTAACCAAGAAGTTCGTATCCAAAAAGCCGAAGACTATTGTTCAGATTACGAAAGAAGGGAAAGCAGCCTACAAGGAGTACATTAATACAATTGAATCCATATTTAAAATAAATAACAGTGGGGGAATGGTGTAAATGCTGCAAGTTGAACATATAAGTAAGCGCTATGGCACGACTCTGGCTTTGGACAATGTGGCTTTATCAATTCCGAAAGGAGTCTGCTATGGACTTGTTGGACCGAACGGATCCGGCAAATCTACCTTAATTAAGATCATCTCACGCATCATCCGGGAATATGACGGTAAGGTTGAATTTGTCGGTAATGAAAATGGCAGATTGGGTTATGTTCCACAGGATATCAGCCTTGAAGAAAAATTAACCGCAAAGACCAATATGGAATTTTTCGGAAAGGTACATGGACTGAATGGCTTAAAACTAAAGCAAACAACAAAAAAACTGTTAGAAGATATCGGGTTGTCAGAAAGGACAAACGACGTTGTGGAGAACTTTTCCGGAGGAATGAAGCGCCGTTTAAATATCGGGTGTGCATTAATGCACGATCCAGACTTAATTATTCTAGATGAGCCGACGGTAGGCGTGGATCCGCAATCACGCCGCTACATTTTTAACATCGTAAATCGACTCAAAAAAGCCGGTAAAACCATTATTTATGTGAGCCATTACATGGAAGAGATTGAAACTCTTTGTGACTATGTAGCTTTTATCGACAGAGGGCAGATTATCGATGAAGGAGAAATAAATGAACTGCTTAAACGACATGAAGAATCATCTATTATGTTTAACTCCTCATTGTCTCATGAATTAATAAAGAGCCATGGTTTTGAGTTTTCAGTCGTTAATTCAGGGCTGATAATAAAAACCAAAAAACCTTTAGAAACCATGGAGCGCTTAATTAGCGTCAGTAAGGAAAACAATATTGTGCCTCATCAGTTGTTTTTATATAAGCCAAAATTAGAAGATGTATTCTTTAAACTTACCGGCACTGATTTGCGTGATGAAGAATAAAGGGGGAATTTATCATGTTACCGCTCGCTCAAATTGAAACGCTAAAACAGTTAAAGGATAAGTCTCTGTTTTTTTGGACGATTATATTACCTATTGTGTCCATCATATTGCTGATTGAGCTATTTACGACAGACAGTACAAACAAAACTTTAGTAGCTTCACAATCTGTAACCGGTATGAGCGTATTCTTTTCTACATTCATTATTATCTCCATCGTTATAAGTTTTGTAAAGGATCGGGAAAAAGGAATTGTATCAAGACTGGCAAGTACCCCTTTAAAGCCTTATAACTTCTTCTTAGGAAAAAGTATCCCTTTTTTAGTCATAACTTTTATGCAAATTCTTCTCCTTTCTGTTTTAGGAATATTTCTGTATGATATTGAAATTAATAATTTTCCGGCGTATCTGTGGGTTGTTGTGTTGATATCTTTACTGGTTACATCCTGGGGAGTTGCCATTTCAGTCTTTGCAAAGACTGAAAATACCGGTTTGGTCATGACAAATGTGATTGCATTAGGTACCGCTGTTGTATGTGGTTTATGGACCCCTTATGATCAATTACCAAGCTATCTTCAAACTATTGGAATGCTCTTTCCGCAGTACTGGGCGCATCAAGGGTTAATTCAATCGGTCTCGACGATATCGGGAGGAGAAAGTCTAATATGGGTAACCCTTGTTGTACTGAGCTATACAATACTGGGATTTATAGTTTCTCTAATTGGATACCGGCATTACATTAAAATGGCAAGAAACTAGACCGCTGAAGAATGGGTCATTAAAACGCAGCTGGGACTAAAAGGAGAGCGGGAAATGATAAGTGAAAAACTAAAACTGTATGTCGAGGCTCTATTTAAAAAGTACGAAAGAAATTCGTTACTGAGCAGAAAAAAAACGGAGCTTTTAACTAAGCTTCATGATAGAGGTATTAGCCTGGAAGCAGAGGGTATGACAAAGCTGGATATTGAGAAGTTGCTTATACGCGAAATAGAATCCAAAAGCTTGGCGGTCGATACCAGTGACCTGAATATAGATAAATCCAATGTATTAAAACTCAAAAAAAAGACGTTTATAAATAAGAATTTGCAAAAAACGGAGGATTTTGAGCCGGTAAATGCCGAGTACTATCTCAGTGACTTTAAAAGTGCAACTCTTCAGAATATCGATGTCGAACACTCTGTCTTCAAAAACTGCTACTTCAAGAATTTCTCATGTAAAGACTCCGCCATCATAGAATCGACATTTAAAAAAAGTGATCTCAGCCAGTCAAATTATGACACATGTAAACTTGAGTATATGCTTTATACCGGTTGTCACCTCCCAAAAGTCAATTTTACAGATACCTCCATCCTGCATACGTTCTTCAAGAACTGCTATCTAAAGAAAGTATCCTTTACGAACTGCAATCTAATTAATATTCGGTTTGAATCTTGTGATATTGCAAACGTTAAAATTACAGGAGGCAAAATGGATAAAACAACATACCGTATACTGCAAGAAGAGGGGACTTCATTACATTCAGTAGAATTAATTTAAATTTAATATAAAGAAGCATAGACCAATAAGAATCATCTTATTGGTCTATTTGTCTTAGAGGTTAAAACGTAGATGAACTAGAGATGATTGTGGTACAGGTACAGCGTGCAGCCATTGGCTCGAATAAATGTTGACCTTCTCCGTGTACACTTGCAATAAGAGCAGTTGGCACTTTAATTTGAGTCATAATTGTTACCTCCTCCATAAAATTTATCGACAAAGAATTTACCGATATGTACCATATTGTGATTTATATGGACAGCATTGTCAACCCAAATATGTAATTTTTTGTGATATAGATAATGAATTTATAATGAGCAATTTGGTTTAAGAAGCTGAATCACTCTAAATTTAGTTAAAAATGAAATTAATAATTCTGAATTTTGTATTTGATCAGAGGGAAAGTATGTGTTTTAATAGGGTTATGGGAATAAATACTATTTTTTAAGCGGAATAACCCAACTTGTTAGGAAAAAGGAAACGTTGTTTGAAGTTAAAGCTAAGCTAATTCAGGCAAATCGCATAGGCTGATCGGGGCTTTGGGTGGATTCTTAACAGGAAATGTCAAACTTCAAGGAAGCTTGAGCTTTGTCTGTTGGACAAAAGGGGTGACTGCCCGACTGCTTAGAATAAAGCTTAATTTACTAAGGGTTTCTTGTACCCCATTGGTATTGTAATGATTCTGGTGTCACCTACGAAAGATTTACTCTTCTTTGTATTACCTCAGCATTCTTCAGAAGCTTCTTCAGATAGTATTACAAAATCAATAATTGATTTAATGATATTTGTGAATTCGTAACTCCCTGTATTATTTTGTCGCACAGAGAGATGAACCAGGCCGCCCCTGGCGATCTAAAGTAGGAGGAAGTAATACGTTATTAACTTATTTGTTTTCTCAAGACACCATCCTTTGTTTACTTTAAGAAAGGTATTTAACTTCTGATCCTAACTAACTTAATCTTGTATGCTGTTTTCTATTTGCTGCTGCACTGTCCTAACTTTTATGGTTCAACCATCTTTTGTTAAGACATTTATTCACGGTGATTATCAAATTTATGATTTCCATATTAAGTATTAATTGGTTATATTAACTTTTTTGCTTATCTTTCTGATGACAAATCATGAGATTGATCGAGTGAGATTATTGACTAGGAGGTATTAGACGTGAAAATTCACTACATGGGAGTTAGGGAACCCCTGAAACAAATATTGGAGGATAAGGCGGCTGAGCTCCATGATTATCCACTGCAGATTGTAGATTTAGGCGGATCAATAAAGTACGAAAGTGATTCTTTCATCAACTCTTTTGACTTGGATGCTGAAACAATCATACTTTCAAACCGGAGATATAATTTGAATGATGAATTGGGTTACGTGGAAACAGAGTTACTACAAAAATATAAAAAAAGTATTTTATACAGAACATCCCCTTTGGATATCGGAATCGAGTTGTACAGAGGATGGGCAGCAGCCACAGGAATACTGCTCACTGCTTTTTCTCCGGTAGGCGTAAATTGGATTTCCACTCAAGATGTTGCATCTGCATGCTTAATCTCAAAAAAAGATGTAAATGTTCGCGCAGGGAAAGCCTTTGACCTAACCGGAGCGGAAGTTATTAGTATGGAAAGACTCAAAGATATATTTGAACAAGATTTGGAAATGCAGATAGATTTACAATGTAAAAATAAAGAGGAAGCGATTAGGATGCTGATGCAAAATAACATGCCACTGGATCTAATAGAATGGTTGGTAGAATATCAGATACTGTCTTCCGATGACCGACTAGAACCAACTACTAATATTCTGGAACAGATAATTGGGCATCCGCCAAATGCAGCTCAATTATTTGAAAATAAACAAATTAATTAAGGAGGAATACAGATGTCTCAACAAACTCAATCTATTCAAACGGTTGTAAGGTTCAAATTATCTCCTCATATTACTTTGGGAGAATTGGAAGGAAGCCTGTTAAGCTTTAAAGCACAATCCATTACAAAAGTTGATGGAGAAGGAATCGTTGAATTCTTTGAGGCAATTTCAGAATATCTTGTATGTGAGAATGGAGTCTCAATTGAAGAACTGCACCAAAGGTTCAACCTAGAGAAAGATCAGTTAAGAAACGTCTTCGATTTCCTGGTGACGAACGGATTGTGTATACAATCTACTTCTAATTTTGACATGACTGCTTTTTTGGCATATGAGAGGGCAGGGGGGCAAGTGGAAGTCAACCAGATCTTACATAGATTAAAGACAAGCATAGTGGAAGTTGTAGCACATGGGGAAAATAACCTAGCAATAACCCTTACTAATAGCTTGCAGGAAACAGGATTAAACATAGATTGGAAAGAAAAACCGGATAATGGGAAGCCTTCGATACGTATTGCTGTAGCAGCTTCACATTTGGACCCGCTGTTAGAACAAGTAAATGATCAGTCATTAGAAGATCATGTCCCTTGGTTGTGTGTTATTCCATACGATGGTCAGACAGCTTGGGTTGGTCCATTTTTCATCCCGCACAAGTCTGCATGTCTCCATTGTTATAACCTACGTAAATCAGCAAACTTTTCAGATGAGGTATTTCGTTCAGAATTGATGAAGGTCAAGCCAGTCAACGCTGCGAAACAACCGGTATATAATCAGCCAGTTCATTTGGTACAGGCAGGAATAGCGAATAATCTTGTCACAGAGTGGATTACACTAAGAGACTATGCACCAAGCGCCGTTCCAGGTGGTTTTATAACTGTCAATTTGGATGACAGGGGAGTTTCAGTTGATAACCATCGTGTATATAGAGTACCGAGATGCCAAAAGTGTTCTCCTGCCGCTGACACAGGGTTTCCTCAAGTATGGTATCACGGCGAGGTGGCCAAATAATTATGGTGAGTAAATGGACGACATTAGAAGATTCATGGAAAGTCCTTGATAGTCTTGCTGATCCATATGTAGGTATAGTGAGAAGAGAGTATCGGAAATTACGCGATGTAGATGACGTTTGGGGACACTCGTACGGTGCTCATGGGACAGACAGTAAAATTTTATTCGGAGTCCCCTCTAATTCTTATAATGGAGGCGGATCGGATAATGCGGCTGCGGCAAGACTAGCTGCTATTGGGGAAACGGTGGAAAGATATAGTGCAGCTTATCTTCCATTTGATTCTGATGTTGTATGTTTTGGATCACAAAAGGAATTAGAGAAGGAGAATAAGCGTTTCATTGGATATAAAGATTGGGAATTGTACGCTCCAACTCAATTCAAAGATCCTATATTTCCTCATGAAGTTTGGAATGAAAATACTAAGCTGTGGTGGAGAAAAGGGACATATGCTAAAACAAATGAGGAGGTATGGACCCCAGGGCAACTAATCCATATCGCCAATCATACGGAATGGCCTGGGGACACTAATATAGGTCATGCTACAAGTAATGGTCTTGCTTGCGGAATTACCTTTGTAGAAGCAGCAATTTCAGGTTTATTTGAAACGATTGAACGGGATGCTTTTATGCTTACCTGGTATAACAAGCTGAGCTTGCCCCAGATTGATGTGAATTCTTCTCCGAGATTAAAACGCTTTTATGAAAGATATATTAAACCAACATCATTGCGGCTGCACTTAGTTGATATGACTGTATTTTCAGGTATTCCTTCTGTGCTAGCAGTTGTCAGAAATCCTCATACGAATTTAGCCCCTTTTGCAATTGGAGCCGCCTCCTCCTATTCAATAGAAAGGGCTTGTGAAAAGGCAGCAATTGAAGGTATGTATACAAGAACTTGGGTCAAGACGGAACAACGTTTAGGTAACGCATTAGTGAATGCGGATTTTAATAGGGATATCAATAGTTTTGAGGACCATATTAAGCTTTACGCAGGAACCGATATCGTCAAGGAAGCTGATTTCCTTACAAGTAACAGCACTTTAGTTGATGTTAACCAATTTAAGTCATTCGATGATAGTTCTCCTGATGTACTTTGGAATAGTCTAAATGATCACCTATATGAAAAAGGTTTCAAAGTGGCTACATTTGATTTAACAAGTCCTGATATAAAAGATGCCGGAGCTTATGTAGTAAAGTCCATCATTCCAGGGTTTAAACCTATAGATGTCCTTTACAGGGGAAGAATGTTGGGTGGAGAACGTATATTACGACATTCTTACGATTTAGGGTTAGTACCAGACCCGTTTACAATCGAAACACTTAATCCAGTACCTCATCCATTCCCATAAATACTAAGGTGAAAGGGGTTAACGAAATGAAAGAGATTGAAAGGCATGCCACTAATTTGGTTGATGTAGTCTATGGCAATGAAAAACTAAGATTTGATGATCCTTCTGAGAACTGGTTTGAGGCTTCGAAAGTTTATCGAAGCTCTATGGCGTGGGACGCGCCAGGAGTAGCAGGCCTAATGAGATCTGCAACATTACAGAAGATCGCTACTCATGCAGGTAAACGATTTGATGACTTGCCATTGATTACATTACCTTCCCCATTGAGGACAAGTGTATCATTAGATGAAGTTATTCAAAATAGGAGAAGTATCGAACAGTTTAACGGTGGTAGTACAACATTAGCACAGCTTTCTACCATTCTGCAGGGTAGTTATGGATTAATAGAGCGCCCTGAAGGTCCTAGACGCCCTATTCCTTCTGGCGGAGCTCTTTATCCGTTGGATCTGTACGTTGTTAGCAACAAGGTGGATTCTTTGGAAAAAGGTCTATATCACTTTGATCCTTATCGTAAGAGCCTAGTTCATCTAGGTGAGTACTCTGAAGAGGATTTCGGAAGAATAATGTTACAAGAAGAAGCTGTAAAGGACTTTTCTTTCGCTGTAATCATATCGGCTAGCTTTTGGAGGTCAAGGTTTAAATATGGCCATCGTTCATATCGATTTATATTTATTGAAGCGGGTCATCTGATGCAGAATATGATTTTATTGGCCACAGCCCAATGTATCCAGAGCCGTCCATACGGAGGGTTTATAGATGATGAGCTCATGGATCTTATTGGTGGCCATAATGGAGTAGACGATGCCCCTATATATACTTTAGTTGCAGGAACATGATGGAGTTAAGGGCATGCATCTTTATAGGGATCCTGATTCATTTGATGGGTCCCTATGTTTCAAAGCTAACAGTTATGTATCAAATCAAGCATAGAACTAAGGAATATAAACTGACTCGTCATATAACACCGCAGCGCAGTTATGATATTATCACCGTTTTTGGTGGAATTATGTGTTGCAGCATCTTCTTATTAGATGATAACTTTTTTTTAATACATAGCAATAATGCGTACGGTGTTTTATTATTTAGTGCCCTAGGTTTCTTTTTTCCTTATGTTATCTGGAAGGGGAAAAACAAATCCGTTGTATTTGTTAAAAGAAAAGTAAATAAACTTGATACATTGATTTTCCTGCCTTTATGCGCAGTTTCAGAGGAATTAATATGGAGAATTTGTATTCCTTTTCTATTTAAACTATACTTCTTTGATTCTGTCTTATTGTGTACGTGTATTAGCTCGATAGGATTCTTACTGCTCCATATTCCCCTCGGTGGTGTAAAGTCAGCCCCCTATATGACTGTATTTACTGTAATAGCTGTAATAGCTGCACAATTTGATTTTTTATCAGCAGCTGCATTCCATATTGTGCATAATTTAACTATCCAGTATTTTCGTCCTGTCAGCAAAAAGAAAATAAATCCATCTTCGCCGACAATGTCTCAAGCAGAGTGGTAAACTCTTTGGAGGTGTCACAGTTATATGGAAATTGAAACAATTGTCAGAGAGTCAGAAGCCAACAGAATTCAAGCACAAACATGGTTTTCTCATCCTGAGAAAAGTAAAGTGAGCTTTCGGTATGATGAGAGGGAAACCTCATCCATTAGAAGTATTTCAATTGAAACATTTCTGTCGTTTTACTCCAGTAAATTTAATAGAGAGCCGTATTCTGTATTAGATATTGGTTGCGGACAGGGGCAAGTAATTCAATATTTGAACAGTCGGTTTCAAAAGATCGAACTGACAGGTATTGATTCCTCTGCCCAAGCAATTTCTTCAGCAAAAAAACTCGGTATTAATGCATCTTTTATATGTTCAAATGCAGAAAATATTATGCAATATGTGTCTAAGAAGCAAGACATTATATTCATACATCTATGTTTTGGACTCTTTAAGAATCCTATTGCTATTGTAAATACACTCATCCATCTATTATCAGATCAATCATGTATCTATATTGTAGACTTGGACAGGAACAGTTTGGGAGAGGGCCTTAACGCAGCGCAATCTCGTGAGGAAGAAGCCTATTTAAAAGATCAATATCGTGCTTCTTTAACACTGGAAGAATTTAAACAGCTGCTGCATGTTGTGACCAAAGAACAACATGGGGTGTCATTTCAGGTGGGTAATTCCTTTATTGGCGGGTTTGATGAAACCAGTTCACAATTTTTTTCGCTAATGAGAAACAGAAATTTGCAAGACGCGTTAAGGACCAGTGTTGGAGAACAGTTAAAGCAGTCACAAATGCCAGCTCTGCTGCATGGTTGGATTATAAAAAACAAAAGGTAAACGTGAAGAAAGCATTTTTGTATATCTTTAGGGTCTAAGCGATAATTTGACAGGTAAAGGACTGGATGACTCCAGTCCTTTTTTTACATCAGCCAAAAAAACCTTCAAGTTTTTTAACCCCTTTGCATACAATAACTTCAGCCCGCCTGTTGGGCGGCTGTCTTTGATATTCATTGTTCGTTTTTAGAAGTTTGTGTTATTCTTATATTTGGTATCTCCTATTTTCAGACCCGGTCTGATACGGTACCTTTTAATGCCAGAAAAAAATGTGAAACGAAGAACGGATATCCTGCGTCTAATGGCTGGCGGGATAAGATGTTCAATGGGCATGACACGAATGATAAATATATCGTTTTTTTAAATGGTGTGTTTATGGGGCTGTGTGATGCTTTCGTTTTGCTCGGAAAGCAGGAATTGAAGCAAAAAGTAAGAATACAGATTTAAAGTGTTTAGGAAAGTAGAGGTTGCCATGAAGAAATTATTTTCTTACAGACTTAGTTTTTTTGTACTGGCTATTATTTTGTTTTGGGCCAAAACGTATTTAGCCTATCATGCTGAATTCAACCTTGGGGTGAAGGGTCCGACGCAGCAGTTTCTGCTTGTGATCAATCCGTTCTCAAGCGCCATTTTCTTTTTAGGACTGGCATTGTTTGCGAAAGGCCGCAAATCAGCGATTATCATGGTGATTATTGATTTCATCATGACGTTTATTTTGTATGCAAATATCCTATTCTATCGATTCTTCGATGATTTCTTGACATTCCCGAACTTAAAGCAATCCGGTAATGTGGGAAATATGGGAGACGGCATCTTCAGCATTATGTCCGGCCATGATATTTTATACTTTGTTGATATTATTATTTTAATCGCGCTTCTGGTGTGGAGACGTGAGCTGAAGGAATTCAAGCTGAAAAAACGGTATACGTCATTAATTATCGTGACGGGTATTGTTTTGTTCTTCGTGAACCTGGCGATTGCCGAAGAGGACCGCCCGGAGCTGCTGACAAGAACGTTTGACCGCAATTACATTGTAAAATACTTAGGCCTTTATAATTACACAATTTATGACGGCGTACAGACGGCGCAGACGGAATCACAGCGGGCATATGCCAGCAGCGATGACCTGACGAGCGTTGAAAACTACACATCGTCGCATTATGCGAAGCCGAACGCCGAGTATTTCGGCAAGGCCAAAGGCAAAAACATCATTAAGATTCACCTGGAGAGCTTCCAATCGTTTTTGATCAACTACAAACTTGACGGAAAAGAAGTCACGCCGTTCCTGAATAAACTCGCCCGCGGCGGAGAGGACATGACGTACTTTGATAACTTTTTCCACCAAACGGGCCAAGGTAAAACATCTGACGCCGAGCTGATGATGGATAACAGCCTGTTCGGACTGCCTGAAGGATCAGCCTTCGTGACAAAAGGGGAAAACACGTATCAATCGCTTCCTGCCATCCTTGACCAAAGTGAGGGCTATACAAGCGCCGTTTTACACGGTGACTACAAATCATTCTGGAACCGTGACCAGATTTACAAACATATCGGCTACGATAAATTCTTTGACGCCAGCACATACGATATGTCTGATGACAACCTTGTCAATATGGGACTGAAGGATAAACCATTCTTCAAAGAATCCATTCCGAAGCTTCAATCGCTGAAACAGCCGTTCTACGCGCATTTGCTCACGCTGACGAACCATTATCCGTTTACGCTTGAT
Organism: Bacillus sp. NEAU-CP5; assembly: GCF_026420705.1. Taxonomy (NCBI): domain Bacteria; kingdom Bacillati; phylum Bacillota; class Bacilli; order Caryophanales; family Bacillaceae; genus Bacillus; species Bacillus sp. NEAU-CP5. Next base: position 165,627 of record NZ_JAPMOV010000005.1, read on the forward strand.
GAAAAAGACGCAACGATCGAAAAAGCGAAAACGGGCGACGCGACTGTGGATGACTATTTCCAGACGGCGCGTTATCTCGACGAGGCGCTTGAACAGTTCTTTAAAGACCTGAAGTCATCCGGTTTATATGACAACTCGGTGATTATGCTTTACGGAGACCATTACGGAATCTCTGAAAACCATAACCGCGCGATGAAAGAAATTCTCGGCAAAGAAATTACGCCTTATCAAAACGCGCAGAATCAGCGTGTGCCGCTTATGCTTCGCATCCCGGGCAAAAAAGGCGGGGTGAACCATACGTACGGCGGTGAAATGGACGTTGTGCCGACGATCCTTCACTTGGAAGGCATCGATTCTAAGAAATATATTAATTTCGGCACCGATCTCTTCTCGAAAGACCATGATGATACGGTGACGTTCCGTAACGGAGATTACGTCACGCCGAAATATACTTCCATCTCCAATGTCGTATACGATACGAAGACAGGAAAAGAACTGAAAGGCAATCAGGAAACGAAAAACCTGAAAGCCAGAGTCACAGAGCAGCTGAAGCTGTCTGACAGCGTGATGTACAAAGACTTGCTCAGATTCCACAAATTGAGCGACTTTACGCCGGTTGATCCGTCTAAATATCATTACGGCAAAGAAAAGCTGAATCAGGATAATAAATAATAGAAAGAGCCTTACGGAATTTCCGTGGGGCTCTTTTTTTGTGTGTATCTTCACCAATCTGAAAAAAGAGAGAGCTTTTGGTCACAAAGGGCGCCAATCTCTCATATCTTACAGTAGATTTTGAAACCGGTAATAGAGAATCGGACAAATTATCGGGTTGGTTTCTCTTATACGGGCGGTTTCGAATCCAATATTCACAGAGAAGAGGGGTAGAGATGAAAGCAGTCATTCTCTGCGGCGGAAAAGGAACGAGAATGAGCGAAATCACCAATGAACGTCCCAAACCGCTCGCCATGATAGGCGGCAAACCGATTCTATGGCATATTATGAAACTCTATCAATACTATGGCGTGAACGAATTTATCCTGCTTCTTGGTTTCAAAGGAGAGATGATTAAGGAATATTTCTTAGATTATGACTGGAAGAATCACAGCATGACGCTGGACAGCTCTACCGGAGAAGTGCGGATATTGGGAAAATCCGAGCCGTGGAAAATCACTTTTTTAGACACGGGGGAACACACGCAGACAGCGGGGCGGCTTTTACAGGCGAAGGACATCATCGGTGATGAAACCTTTCTTATGACGTACGGGGACGGACTGGCCAACATCAACCTGTTTCATCTGATCAGCTATCATCAATCAAAAGGGGCTGCGGCGACCGTCACCGGTATAGAAAAGACCTCGCAATTCGGAACGCTGACGGTTGAAGACGGTATGGCGAAAAGCTTTTCTGAAAAAACCTCAAGTGACGGCATCATCAACGGCGGATTTTTCGTGCTCAGCCCGAAGGTATTTGATTATCTGCCGAAAGACAGGGATGTCATGTTTGAAGAAGAACCGCTGAAGGAGCTGGCGAAAGACGGCGAATTGGCGGTATACCGGCATTACGGTTTCTGGACGGCGATCGATACGTATAAAAACCTGCTGGAAATCAACAAGATGTGGGACCGGGGACAACATGTATGGAAGGTATGGTGATCAAGTTTGAGTTTCTGGAAAAATAAAAATGTGTTTGTGACGGGATGTACAGGTCTTTTAGGAAGCTGCTTGGTGAAGGAACTGATCGATCAGGGGGCCAATGTGACGGGACTTGTCCGTGACACTGTGCCCAAGTCGAACCTGTATCAGGGAGAACAAGTGAAGCAAATGAATATCGTGCAGGGCGCGCTTGAAGATCTGGATGTGATTGAGCGGGCGCTGGGCGAATATGAAATTGACACGGTCTTTCATTTAGCCGCTCAGGCGATCGTCGGCGTCGCAAACCGCAATCCGATTTCCACATTTGAAGCCAATATTCTCGGCACATGGAACATCCTTGAAGCGTGCCGCAGGCATCCGCTCATCAAGCGGGTGATCGTCGCGTCCAGTGATAAAGCGTACGGCGACCAGCCGACACTGCCGTACGATGAAAACATGCCTCTTCAAGGCAAACATCCGTATGACGTATCAAAAAGCTGTGCCGATTTGTTAAGCCACACATATTTTAATACGTACGGACTTCCGGTCTGTATTACGCGCTGCGGCAACTTGTACGGCGGCGGAGATTTGAACTTCAACCGGATTATTCCGCAGACGATTCAGCTCGTGCTGAACGGTGAAGCGCCGGAAATCCGCAGCGACGGCACATTTATCCGTGATTATTTTTACATCGAGGATGCGGTCGAGGCATACCTTTTGCTGGCGGAAAAGATGGAGGAGCTCAATCTTGCGGGAGAAGCGTTCAACTTCAGCAATGAGATTCAGCTGACGGTGCTGGAGCTTGTAGAAAAAATTCTTAAGGCCATGGACAGTGACCTCAAGCCGAAAGTGCTCAACCAGGGAAGCCATGAAATCAAGCACCAATATTTATCGGCGGAAAAGGCGAGGAAGCTTCTGAATTGGACGCCCGCACATACCATTGATGAAGGATTGGAAAAAACGATCGAATGGTATAAAGCCTTTTTTCAAAAGTAACAGAAACAGAGGTGAGAGAAAGACGTGACAAGCGCATATTGCACAGTTTTATCAAAAGGAAGGCTGTATCAGGCTATCGCTTTGTTCGGCTCATTGAAAGCGGTTCAGGCGGACGCCCCCATTTTTACTTTGTGTATGGATCAAGACACCTATGACGTGCTTCAGGCAATGCGGCAGGATAATGTCACCTTGATTCAGGTGTCCGCACTGGAAAATGAGGAGCTCCTTGAACTGAAGCGGACGAGGGATCAGAGCGAATACTGCTGGACGGTGAAGCCGGTATTTCTCGAATTCGTGCTGGACGGACATCCGGAATTAGAGCGTGTCACGTACATTGATGCCGATTTGTTTTTCTTCGCTGATCCGCGCGCGATTTTTGACAATCAGCCGGATTGTTCGGTGCTTCTGTCACGGGGCGATATCGTCATTCCCTCATTTGAAAAACAGGAAATCGACATGCTGCAGCGTCTTTTAGGCCGGTATAATTCCGGTTTTCTCAGCTTCAAAACCGACAGTGCCGGCACAGATTGTCTCAGATGGTGGAAAGAACGCTGCCTGGAAGAATGCAAAAATGCGCCGGGCGAAGGAAAATTCGGAGATCAAGGCTACTTGGATTACATGTCCGGCCTGTTCCCGAATGTGTGTGACATCACCACGCCCGGCGTGAATATCGGCCATTGGAATTACGGCCGCCACACGTTTTCATGGAAGGACGGGCGTCTTGTGCTCGAAGACGGAAGTCCGCTGATTTTCTATCATTTCAGCGGATACCGGATCGTTACAGCCGGCGACATTCGGCAGATTCATGAGACGGACCGGACCGACCTGCCGTTTGTCCATCAGCTTTATCAGGACATTCTGAAGCGGGTGATCGGGACGGTCAGCGCCGTCTGCCCGGAGTTCAGCGGCTTTGCATCTGAGGATGATAACAAATAAATGATCATATACAGGAAGTGAACGAAAAGTGAAGGCAAGCGTCATTGTTCCCGCATATAATTCCAAGGAGCGGCTTTATAACAGCCTGCTGTCCCTGAATGAACAGGAATGCACAGAGCCGTTCGAAGTGATTGTGGCTGACAACGGTTCGGAAGACGGAACCTTATCCATGCTTGAATCATTCAGCGCGAATTTTCCGCTGATTTTTGTGAGAATTAAAGAAAACAGAGGGATCGCTTACGGCCGGAATCAGGCGGTCCGCAATGCCAGAGGCGATATTTTGATCTTCCATGACAGCGATATGCTTGCCGAAAAGGATTTGGTGGCGAAGCATATCAAGGCTCATGAGAACCGGGACGATCTTGTCGTATGCGGTATGTTCTGGAAGCGGATTTACAGCTTTTATTATGACCGTTTTGAAAAAGAGCATAAAGAGAAACTCGCCGAACTGTATGAAGAGCTGCCGGGCGATAAAGAGCCGCTCCTTCATGAAAGTGATATCAGAGACGGAAGTTTTCTTGACCAATGCTTTGATTTAGATACCGACTTTATCCGGGTGCTGAAAAGCATTTTGGAAAAATACGGAGATGATTTGAACGGCTACCGTCTGCCGTGGCGTTTTTTCATTACGAACAATTCGTCAGTCAAGCGACAGCACGTGGCAGATCTCGGCCTGTTTGATGAAGGCATTGTCAGATACGGCTTTGAAGATTATGATCTCGGCATCAGGCTTCATCAGTCGGGAATGAGATTTCAGCTGCGGCGCGATATCATGAGCGTCCATCAGGAGCATCCGAGCAACTGCGCTTCCGTTGATGACATCAGGGCGAATATCGCGTACATGTGCGACAAGTATAATGACATTCATTCGCTTGACGTGCACCTCGCGTTTAACGGCCCGTTTGACGCGGAGTTAACCAACAGCATGATGGCAGACATCGAAGTGCTGCTTAATTATGAGAAATATGAAAGCCTGCTGCACATTTTTCTCGAGCTGCTGCACGCGGTTAAAGACCGCAACCTCGACCCGGACTGGAAGACGAAAAGCCCGCGGATCACGGCGAACAGCTTCAATCTGCCGGAGGTCGGAAAGCTTTTGGCAAAAGCAGAAAAAAAGCTGGGCGTCACGCACTTTGCAAGGGCGTTCAAAGCGCTGGCTGCTGATTTACTGCATGTGGATCTTAAATAAATTGGATGTGATATGGTGAGTAAATATCATTTTTCAACCATTGTTTCCAGAACGCATATCTTTAAACTGATGCCGATGATTCATTCTCTCCATGAGCATTGCCGGGATTTTCATCTGTATGTGCTGTGTGTCGATCAGAAAGCGTACGAACTGCTTCAGCAGGTGCCGTGGGAACATATCACGGCGGTTCAGCTCCATGAAATGGAGGACCCGGAGCTGCTTGAAGCAAAGGGCGGCCGGACGTTTCATGAATATTGCTGGACGCTGAAGCCGGCATTTCTGTTCCATGTGATGACGGAGTATGATGAAGCCGAATATTTTGCCCACTTGGACACCGATCTCTTTTTCTTCTCAGATGCGGGCGAGCTGTTTGCGGAAAAGCCGGATGCTTCCCTTTTTCTGACGGACCACCGCAATTCAGAACGGTTTGCGTCTTATTACAAGCTGACAGGGCAGTACAACACCGGGTTTGTCGGCGCGCGGAATACCGGGGAAGCGTATCGGGCGGTCTGGCAGTGGAGGCAGGATTGCATCTCTTATTGTACGGTGGAGATGAATGAAGAAAAAAAGACATACGGTGATCAAAGGTATGTTGAAAAGTGGCCCGCGCAGTTTGAAGACGTTCATGTCACGGAGTCGATCGGCGCGAATGCGGCGCTGTGGAATATTGAGCAATATGACGTCAGCCTGCGCGGCGGGGCTGTATATGTCAATGACACCCCGCTGATTTTTTATCATTTTTCAGGCTTTACGCTCGTCACGGAGAACGAATTCAATCTGTGCTGGTACTATCACATTGATGACGAGGCGACAGTCAATATGATTTACGTGCCGTACATCAAAAACGTAAAAAAATGGATTGATGAAATTCAAAAAGCGTTTCCTGATTTCAGAGACGGGTTTATTCCGAAATATGCGGTTCCTGATACTCATTTTTATACGGTTGAAACATAAAATCCCTGCCTTTTCGGCAGGGATTATTTTTATGAATGCCATTCTTTTAATGTTTTGTCGCTCGGCAGGACAAAGGCGAGCAGACCTAAAACGGGCAGAAAGGCGACGGCTGTCATGGTCGGCGTCAATCCCGCTGAATCAATAAGAGCTCCGAGCGCAACGGCTCCGATCGCGCCCATTCCGAAGGCGAGCCCGACTGTAAGCCCTGACATCGTTCCGATTTTGCCTGGAACAAGCTCCTGCGCGTAGACAACCGTCACGGAGAAGCTGGACATCAGAACAACGCCGATCAGCGCCAGTACGCCATAGGCGATGACAGGCCCCGCAAACGGAAGGAAAATCGTCAAGGGAGCCGATGCTATCATCGAAACAATGATGACGTTCCGCTTTCCGAAACGGTCTGCAAGCGGCCCGCCGAGAAACGTTCCGACAGCTCCGAAAAATAAAAAGACGAAGATGTAGCTCTGTGCCTGCTGAATGCTGACATGATAGGCATTCATCGCATAGAACGTATAAAAGTTGCCGATCGCGCTCACATACCAGGAGCGCGCGAAAATTAAGAAGATAATCATGATAAGGGCGAGAATAATCGGTTTTGTAATCACGGTCTGCACAGCGGAGGCCGGTGATTTTTTACTTACGGCGCGCAAATGAATAAGGCGGCCTTTATACCATTTGGCGATATAGATGAGAAACAGCACAGCGATTGCGGCGACTAGCGTAAACCAGACAGAGCCGAATTGACCAAGCGGAACGAGAATCAGCGCGGTAATCAAGGGCGCCATCGCCTGGCCGGTATTCCCTCCGACTTGGTAAATCGATTGCGCCAACCCGCGCTTTTCGCCGGCGGCCATGTAGGCGACACGCGATCCTTCAGGATGAAAGACGGCGGAGCCAAGGCCGATAAAAAAGACACAGCATAAAATCGTCAGAAAAGACGGGGCGAACGCGAGACCTAAAATGCCGAGCATGCTTGCGGTGAGTCCGAGCGGCAAAGCATACGGCATCGGGCGTTTATCCGTATACCAGCCGATGACGGGCTGCATCACGGAAGACACCATATTCAGCGTAAAGGCGATAATTCCGAGCTGCGTAAACGTAAGATTCATGGAACGTTCCAATATCGGAAACATCGCCGGAATCACCGCTTGCAGTGAATCGTTCAGCAAATGACAGATCCCGATAATGAACAAAATAGAATACATGGTTGTCTCGGGACGATGGACAGGTTTTTCTTTAAGCGGGGCGGCAATTGCCAAAGTGATTCTCCTCCTTTTTATGTAAACGAAGCATACACCATATTATTCATAAGGTGAATGAATTATCAAGTGCAAAAAAGGCTCTTCTTTCTCAAACAGAAAAAAGAGCCTCCCTTTTTATTTATTTAACAAACTGTGTTTTCTCGAATACATCATATAAACGACGATCCCGGCGGCGATCCAGATGACAAAGGCGAGCCATGTCACGCCCGGCAGGCTGCTTGCGAGATACAGGCATAAGCATGCGCTGATGATCGGCACAAAAGGCACGAAAGGAACACGGAAGGAAGATTTGATATCCGGATGTTTCTTTCTTAAAACGATGACGGCGATCGCAATGACCGTAAAGGCCGCCAAGGTTCCCATGTTGACGAGATGCGCCAAGGTTCCCAAATCAATAAAACCCGCGATCCCGGCGGCAACGATCCCCGTCACCCATGTGTTTTGAAACGGTGTTTTAAAACGCGGGTGAACCTTGGAAAACATGCGGGGCAAAAGGCCGTCTCTGCTCATCGCAAATGTAAGGCGCACCTGAGCGTAAAGCAGAGCGAGCATGACCGTTGTAATCCCGATAATCGCGCCGACGGAAATAATGCCTGCTATCTTGTTCTGGCCGACAAATTGGAGCGCGAAAGATACCGGATCTCCGACATTCAGCTTAGTATACGAAAGCATTCCCGTCAGGACGAGCGATACCGTAATGTAAAGGATGGTGCAGATGGCAAGCGCGCCGATGATTCCGACCGGCATTGATTTCTGCGGGTTTTTCACTTCCTCCGACGCGTTTGACACGGCATCAAATCCGAGATACGCGAAGAAAACGGTCGCGGCGCTCGTGATGACGCCTTTCATTCCGAACGGCATAAACGGCGACCAGTTTTCCGGTTTCACGTAGCCGAAACCGACGATGATAAACAGCAGAATGATCGCAATTTTCATTAATACAATGACATTGTTAAAGCGGGTGCTTTCTTTCACGCCCCTTGAAACAATCGCGGTAATGACCAAAATAATGATAACGGCCGGCAGGTTGAACACGGCACCCGTTTTGCTTCCGGGTGCGGCGGTCAGCGCCTCCGGAAGATGCAGCCCGAAGCCTGCAAGAAGCGACTGGAAATAGGATGACCAGCCGGTTGCGACGGCGGCGAGCGCGATGACATATTCAAGCATTAAGTCCCATCCGATTAAAAACGCGAGACACTCCCCGAGAGTGACATATGAATACGTATATACGCTGCCTGAAATCGGAATGGATGAAGAAAATTCCGCATAACAAAACGCGGCGAGCGCGCAGGCAAGGCCCGCGAGCACAAACGACAGAATCAAAGCCGGTCCTGCGCCTGTCGCGGCCACAGTCCCGGTAATCACAAAAATCCCCGTGCCGACAACACAGCCGATTCCGAGCAAAACCAAGTCAAAAGCGCTTAACGAGCGGGACAGGCTGGTCTGTTTGCTCTGGGCCTTTAAGTCGGCCAGCGGCTTTTTCCGAAATAGTAAAGACATATGGGTCCTCCTGAAAATTCATAATATTCTTATCATTATATACACTGACGTTTGTATTATATTGTCGAAATTTCTCGCAGTCAATTAAAGAATTTTCCACTTTAAAAGGACAAAGCTAAAAAGCGTCGATGCACGGAAGGAACGGGAATTTTATTGTGAAATAGTTCAATTTTCTCACCTTAAGACCGATACAAAAGATGACTCATCAACTAATTTCAAGTTTCGGTGAAAGGGAGATGTTTACATGTTTCAATATGAAGAACTAAATAAGCAGTTTATCGGCGGCCGATGGAGGGATGGAAGCAGCCGGAACGTATTGGAAAACAGAAATCCTTATACTCAAAAAGTCATCACCTCATTCCAAAAAGCGACGTCTGATGACGTGGATGCGGCATATCGCGCCGCGGCTCTTGCGAAACAAGAATGGGACAAAGTAAACCCTTTTAAAAAGCGGGCCATTTTGGAAAACGCCGTTTCTTTCATTGAAGAGCACGAAGAAGCGATTATTTACTTAATTATGGAGGAGCTTGGCGGAACACGGCTGAAGGCTGAGTTTGAAATCGGACTTGTCAAAAATATGATAAAAGAAGCCGCAACATTTCCGGTGCGGATGGAAGGAAAAATTCTCCCGTCCACGATTGACGGAAAAGAAAACAGACTGTACAGAATACCCGCCGGAGTCGTGGGGGTGATCAGCCCGTTTAATTTCCCGTTTTTCCTTTCGATGAAATCTGTTGCGCCGGCACTCGGCGCGGGGAACGGCGTCGTGCTGAAGCCTCATGAAGAAACACCGATCTGCGGCGGAACGCTTATCGCGAAAATTTTTGAAGCGGCCGGCGTACCGGACGGGCTGCTCAATGTTATCGTGACAGATATCGGGGAGATCGGCGACAGCTTTGTTGAGCATCCCGTGCCGCGGATTATCTCATTTACAGGCTCAACCGGAGTGGGCAGCTATATCGGACAGCTTGCAGTCAAACACTTTAAAAAACCGCTGTTGGAGCTTGGCGGAAACAGCGCGCTGATCGTGCTTGAGGATGCTGATCTTGAATACGCCGTCAATGCGGCCGTATTCAGCCGGTTTACGCATCAAGGCCAGATCTGTATGTCGGCGAACCGCGTGCTCGTTCACACATCTGTATATGACAAATTTACAGAGCTTTACGAAGCGAAAGTGTCATCGCTGAAAGTCGGCGATCCGATGGACCCTGATACGGTTATCGGTCCTTTAATCAATGAGAGGCAGGCGGAAGGTCTGAGACGGTCTGTCGAAAAAGCGATAGAAGAGGGAGCGGTTCCGGTGCTGTCCGGCCGATTCAGCGGAACGGTCGCTGAGCCCGTCATTTTAAAAGATGTGAAACCTGAGATGAGCATCGCGAAGGAGGAGCTGTTCGGACCGGCCGTCTGCATCATGCCGTTTGAAACGGAGGATGAAGCGGTAAGCATCGCAAACGCGACACCGTTCGGTTTAAGCGGAGCCGTGCATACGGCAAACGTTGAGCGCGGCGTTGAGTTTGCCAAGCGGATCGAAACCGGCATGATTCACGTCAACGATACGACCATTAATGATGAACCGAACGTCGCGTTCGGCGGCGAGAAACAATCAGGTCTCGGCAGGCTGAACGGCGAATGGAGCCTTGAAGAATTCACCACGCTGAAATGGATTTCGGTTCAGCATGAAAAACGGCAATTCCCATATTAAGAAGGAGTGAAAGAAATGAGTATACAGACGGAGCAGCAAACCCACAGCCTGCTTGACGCTTTTGTCAAAGTTGCGCCTTTTTTAAACAGCCTGATCCAAGATGACATCACCATCGGAATTTATGATACAGAAAAATTAATCGTGAATATTCCGGCTAAAACGTTTTCTCTTAATGTAAAGCCGGGAGACCCGCTGCAAAAAGGGGACATCATTACAGACGCGATCCGCATGAATCAGAAGAAGACAAGCATGGTGCCGAAAGAGCTGTTCGGATTTCCGCTGATCGCCAGAGCGATTCCGCTTCACGATGAAAACGGAAAAGTCATCGGCGGCGTCGGTCTCGGCACGAGCCTTGAAAAATCAGCCAAGCTTCACGACGTCGCTGAAAGCCTGTCCGCCGTCGTGGAACAGACCGCTTCGGCCATCGCGGATATCTCAGAATCCATCAGCGGTTTCTCAGCACAGATGACCGGGATTTCCACTCAGGCGAAACAAGTCAGTGAAAGCGCGGGAGAAATCGCCGACATTTCCGTCACTGTCAAGGGCATCTCGGATCAAAGCAATCTGCTCGGTTTGAATGCGGCCATTGAAGCCGCGAGAGCAGGAGAATCCGGCAAGGGCTTTTCCGTGGTGGCGGATGAGATCCGCAAGCTTGCCACTCATTCAAAAGACAACGTCGGCCAAATTGACCAGATTACGAAAAAAATCCACAGCCTGCTGAAAGGGCTGGAGGACTCTATTGAATCCATCAACCAGAACACAAACGGCCAAGCGGCGGCGGTTGAACAAATTTCTGCCACGATGCAGGAAATTTCGGGAAGCGCCCAGCATTTAGCGAAAATGGCTGAAAACGTACTCGGAGAGTCATAAAAAAAGGGAGCTTACGGGCTCCTTTTTTGTTTTCCCTTTATCAAGCGGAAACTGCACTTACACGTTTGATCCGTCATGCTAAAGGGGTACACATACGAATACATCACCAATGATAAAGGAGAGTCTTGTATGTCTGATGCAAATCTGCACAACCCGCTGACGAAATATGATCATGATGAATTTCCAAAACAATATCAAGAACCGCCCGGTTTGCAAAAAGAGATGAAGCCTGTGCCGGACTGCGGTGAAACGAGCTATAAAGGAGCCGGTAAGCTGAAGGGAAGAAAAGCCCTCGTCACCGGCGGCGATTCAGGTATCGGCCGGGCCGCCGCGATTGCTTATGCCCGGGAAGGGGCGGATGTGGCGATTAACTATCTGCCTGAGGAACAGCCGGATGCCGAAGAAGTGAAAGCGTTAATTGAAAAAGAGGGAAGAAAAGCCGTTCTGCTGCCGGGAGATTTAAGCGATGAAGCGTTTTGCGGAGAATTGGCGGAAAAAGCGTATCAAGAGCTTGGCGGTCTTGACACGCTCGCTCTTGTCGCCGGCAAACAGCAGGCAGTGGATGATATCAGCGATCTTGCCACAGAACAAATCTATCAAACATTTGAAGTCAACGTATTCTCGCTGTATTGGCTCGTCAAAGCCGCACTTCCGTATCTGCCGGAAGGCGCGTCTATTATCACGACAACGTCCGTAGAAGGGTATAATCCAAGCCCGATGCTGTTGGATTATGCCGCGACGAAACATGCCATTATCGGTTTTACCGTCGGCTTAGGAAAGCAGCTGGCGAATAAAGGAATCAGAGTCAACTCGGTAGCGCCGGGGCCGATCTGGACGCCGCTGCAGATTTCGGGAGGACAGCCCGGTGAAAACATTCCGAAATTCGGCAAGGAAACACCGGCCGTTCCATTAAAGCGCGCCGGACAGCCGGCGGAGCTAGCAGGGATTTATGTCTTTTTGGCCTCAGAAGAATCGAGCTATGTGACATCCCAGATTTACAGTGTAAGCGGAGGAATTCCGACAGCGTAATCAATAAGGAGCTGCCCTTCATACGGGGGCAGCTCTTTTTTTTGATGTTATGTGCCGAGCACGTTTTGATTATACAGGACACTCGGATGTGACGGATGATAGGAGGCGGCTTTGTCGTTATGAATCTTCGCTTTTTCTCTGTCGCCGAGCTGCCAGTGGCAGACGCAGAGCTGCAGATGGGGATACCAGGTGGAATATTCGAGCTGGGTAAAGCCTGCATCACTGCTTTTGGCGGATAGGGCGAGCTCATACCAAAATACGCCCTGCCGGTATTGCCGTTTCTCCGCAAAATAGTCGCCGAGCCTGCAGCAGAACTCCGGCCGCGGACAATCGATCAGAAATGATTTTAAGAGAGACGTCATGGCGGCCTCTTCATGGCCGACCGCCCTGTAGCAATCGGATAGATATTGGCACGTTCTGATCTCGTCTTCGATCCAGCACTGTTTTGTGGAAAGAAAATGGTGATAATACGTGATGGCGCGCTGATACTGGCCGTGATCCTTTAATTCATTCGCGAAGTAAAACAAATCGCGCGGTGTCATCGTTTCACTGTTTTCCGCCATTTTCTCATAAATCTTCAAGTTGCGGTCTGAGGGAGGCGAGTGCTTTTTCTCGGATTTCCGGTGTGTGACGGCAATATCGGTTTCTATGATGTTTCCGTATACTTCAAGATACTCATGCACGGCTCCGATCCAGCGGAACCCTTTTTCACGCTTGACGAGTCGGTTGCGGCGGTATCTGAAGCTGACCTCTCCCCGAGCATCAAAGCCGACGTGATAATACATGGATACCGCGTCCACCTCTTTTGAAAGCGACGCCTTCAGTTCAATCAGCTTTTCACGGTCCTTTTCCGTCAGTATATCGTCGGCGTCCAGCCACAGAATATAACCCATTTCCGCTTTCGAAAACACAAAATTACGGGCGGCCGCAAAGTGATCGATCCATTCAAAATCATAAATCTTATCCGTATAACGGGCCGCGATTTCTTTCGTCCGGTCGGTCGAGCCCGTATCAGCAATCACAATTTCATCCGCAATGTCTTTGACGGAATCAAGGCAGCCCGCAAGCACTTCCTCTTCATTTTTCACGATAACGCACAAACTGACGCTGATCATGTCATCACCTCTTCCCCTCCAGTGTATAAAAGGAGAGGCGGAAACATTCTTCGGACAAAATGATCTCTTCCAAGAAATTTGTCTGTCCTTTTACTAGTTTTATTCCAGCGCCTGATTTAAAATGAACACATGAACTTACGTGAGGATTGATAGGGACCATGAGCATCATAAAAGCGGAAAACCTTTATAAAACATACGGAGATAAGACATTATTCGACCATATCTCCTTTCATATTGAAGAGAATGAAAGAATCGGTTTAATCGGCCCGAACGGAACGGGGAAGTCTACGCTTCTGAAAACCATTGCCGGCCTTGAATCAACGGAGGAAGGCGAGATTACGGCTTCAGGAAGCGTGCATATTGAGTTTTTGCATCAGGACCCTGAGCTTCCGGCCGGACAAACCGTACTTGAGCATATTTATTCCGGCGGATCAGCCGTCATGAGAACGATGAGAGAGTACGAAAAAGCGCTTCAGGCGCTGAATGAAGAACCGGAAAATGACCAGCGCCAGAAACAGCTGCTTGATGCGCAGGCCCGAATGGACGCGAATGATGCGTGGGAGGCGAATACGTTAGCCAAAACGGTTTTAACCAAACTTGGCGTCACCGATCTGATGAAGGATGTCAGCGAGCTGTCCGGCGGCCAGAGAAAGCGCGTCGCGATTGCGAAAAACGTCATCCAGCCGGCTGACCTGCTCATTTTGGATGAACCGACAAACCACTTGGACAATGAAACGATTGAATGGCTGGAAGGCTACTTATCGCAATACCCGGGTGCCGTTATGCTTGTCACGCACGACAGATATTTTCTGAACAGGGTGACGAACAGAATTTACGAGCTTGAGAGAGGCAGCCTTTATACGTATAAAGGAAACTATGAAGTATTCTTGGAAAAACGGGCCGAACGGGAAGCGCTGGCGGAGCAGAAAGAAACAAAACGTCAAAACCTCCTGCGCCGCGAATTGGCGTGGCTCAGAAGAGGGGCGAAAGCGCGCTCGACGAAACAAAAAGCGAGAGTGGACAGAGCGGAGGCGCTCAAGGAGCAAAAAGGGCCGGCAGTCTCCGGATCACTCGATTTCGCGATCGGCTCACACCGTCTCGGAAAACAGGTGATCGAAGCCGATAACGTCGCCATTACCTATAACGGCCAAGCGCTGATCAGCCGGTTTAATGAGCTTGTCATCCCGGGGGAAAGAATCGGCATCATCGGGCCGAACGGAATCGGAAAAACGACACTTTTAAACAGCCTCGCCGGCAGAATTCAGCCTGACAGCGGCAATATCACCATCGGGCAGACGGTCCGGATCGGCTACTACACCCAGGACCACAGCGAAATGAACGGTGATATGAAAGTCATTGAATATATAAAAGAGACGGCTGAAATCGTCAAAACGGCGGAAGGCGATGTCATCACCGCGGAACAAATGCTTGAGCGTTTTCTGTTCCCGCGTCCGATGCAGCAGACGTATATCAGAAAGCTGTCGGGCGGGGAAAAGCGCCGTCTGTACTTGCTGAATGTACTGATGCAGGAACCGAATGTGCTGTTTTTAGATGAGCCGACCAATGATCTGGACACGGAAACATTAAGCGTGCTCGAAGATTATATCGAACAGTTCCCGGGCGTCGTCATCACCGTATCCCATGACCGCTATTTCCTTGACCGCGTCATTGACCGCCTGATCGTATTTGAAGGACAAGGTGTCATTTCCCGTTTCCAAGGTTCGTACAGTGAATACATGGAACACGCAAAAGCGAAGAAGACGGCGGTAAAACAGCCGGCCGAAGAGAAAAAGGCGGAAGAAGAGCCGAAGAAAAAACGCAAAAAGCTTTCATATAAGGATCAGATCGAATGGGACGGCATCGAAGACAAAATCGCCGGCCTTGAAGAAAAGCATCAGCGTCTGGAAGCGGAAATCGCTGAAGCGGGAAGTGATTTCGGAAAGATTCAAGAACTGATGGCCGAACAGGCAAAAACGGCTGAAGAGCTTGAAGCGGCGATGGAGCGCTGGACCGAATTGTCACTGATGATTGAAGAACTTGAGAATTAAGAAAAGCCGGTACGGCCCCCGAGAAGATGGCGGGTCATACCGGCTTTTTTTATCTTGCACAGATGTTTCCCGGCGCTTTAAAGACAAACGTTTTGTCCAAACTAAGTTTATCAGGCATAAAAAGTTTACGTTTACGTTAAGGTTCAAATGGTGTATAATAGAAACAGATACGACAAGAGGGGGATTCACCTTGGAATGGATGAAGATTGATCAAGTTGCCAAGCGAAGCGGATTGACAAAACGAACCATTCGTTTTTACGAGGAGATTGGTTTGATTCCTGCTCCTAAACGGACAGAAGGCGGCGTCCGGCTTTACTCTGAAGATGATATGGAGGAGCTCGAAAAAGTAACCAGCACAAAAGAAGTGCTCGGTTTTTCCCTTCAGGAGCTTCAGCAGTTTATGGAGATGAGCCGTCAGCTGGAATTAAACAAAGAGGGGTACTTGTTGTCACTGAATCCGAAGGAACGGAAAGAAAAGCTGGAAGAGATTCAGCACGCTTTGAACCACCAGCTTGAGATGATTGATGAGAAGATCAGCACATTTCAGCATTTTAAAACGCGCCTTAACGGAATGAAAGAAAAAGCTGAACGCGCCATTCAATCAATCGAATGATTTTGCTGTAAACGCTATGGATATAGCGTTTCTTTTAATGGATCAAATAGGAGGTCTGGTCAAATGGATACATCATCACAACAGAAAACAGGCTTATTCAGCCAGCCAAAAGCCGTTTGGGCGGTTGCGTTTGCCTGTGTGATTTCCTTTATGGGAATCGGTCTTGTCGATCCGATTCTTCCGGCGATCGCCGCACAATTACATGCTTCACCTAGTGAAGTATCTCTGTTATTTACAAGTTATTTGCTCGTTACCGGTTTTATGATGTTTTTCTCCGGCGCGATTTCAAGCCGGATCGGCGCAAAATGGACGCTGCTTCTCGGACTTATTTTTATCATCGTGTTTGCCGCCCTTGGCGGAAGCTCAAGTTCAATCGCTCAGCTTGTCGGCTATCGCGGCGGCTGGGGGCTTGGGAATGCTCTCTTTATTTCAACCGCGCTTGCCGTCATCGTCGGGGTATCTGTCGGCGGCAGCGCCAAAGCTATTATTCTGTATGAGGCCGCGCTCGGACTGGGAATTTCCGTCGGGCCGCTTGCTGGCGGAGAGCTAGGCAGCCTTTCATGGCGCGCTCCGTTCTTCGGAGTGTCTGTCCTGATGTTTATAGCGCTTTGCGCGATTTCACTCATGCTGCCGAAGCTGCCGAAACCGGCGAAACGCGTCGGTGTGTTTGATGCGATGAAGGCGCTCAAATATAAAGGCCTTTTGACAATGGCAGTATCTGCATTCTTATACAACTTTGGATTTTTTATTTTGCTTGCTTATTCTCCGTTCGTGCTGGATTTAGATGAACACGGTCTCGGATATGTCTTCTTCGGCTGGGGCCTTCTGCTGGCAATTACGTCAGTCTTTACGGCGCCGCTCGTGCACAAAGCGCTGGGCACAGTGCGTTCGCTCGTCGTTCTCTTTATCGCCTTTGCGGCCATTCTCGTTATTATGGGGGTCTGGACTGACCATCAGACGTTGATCATTACATGTATCGTTGTTGCCGGTGCTGTCCTCGGTATGGTGAATACGATCATGACAACCGCTGTGATGGGTGCTGCGCCGGTTGAACGTTCAATCGCGTCTTCAGCCTACAGCTCAGTCCGCTTTATCGGCGGTGCGCTCGCTCCGTGGATTGCGGGAATGCTGTCAGAACACTTCACCGCAAGCACTCCATATACAGTAGGCGGGATCGTCGTTTTTGTAGGCATGCTTGTCCTTCTCATGGGACGCAAACATCTCGCCGGAATAAAAGCCGGACATTAAGAAAAAAAGGAACTTCCGCACGGGCGGGAGTTCCTTTTTGTGTTTACAGCACTTTTGTCGTCCAAGACTCACAATTCCATGTTTCCGTCGCGATATCCATGTAAAACTCGGGTTCGTGGGAAATCAGCAGAATGGAGCCTTTGTATTCTTTCAGCGCGCGTTTCAGCTCTTCTTTCGCATCGACATCCAGGTGGTTTGTCGGTTCGTCAAGCACAAGTAGATTTGTTTCTGAATTGATCAGCTTGCACAGTCTGACCTTCGCTTTTTCTCCTCCGCTGAGAACGGAGACGCGGCTTTCAATGTGTTTGGTCGTCAGGCCGCATTTGGCGAGGGCGGCGCGGATTTCGTACTGGGTAAAGGAAGGAAATTCGCTCCACACTTCTTCGATGCACGTATTGTTATTGGTTTCTTTCACTTCCTGCTCGAAATAGCCCGTGTATTGATGCTCGCCGCGCTCCACCGTGCCTTCCAGCGGCTGGATTTCACCGAGCAGGCTTTTTAACAGCGTCGTTTTCCCGATGCCGTTTGCGCCGTACAGGGCGACTTTCTGTCCGCGCTCCATTCTGAGATTGAGCGGGCGTGACAGCGGAGTATCGTAACCGATGACTAAGTCCTTCGTTTCAAAAATGAGCTTGCCTGACGTTCTCGCAGGCTTGAAATGGAATTCCGGTTTCGGTTTTTCGGCCGCCAGTTCGATCATATCCATCTTATCAAGCTTTTTCTGACGGGACATCGCCATATTTCTCGTGCTGACGCGGGCTTTGTTGCGGGCGACGAAATCTTTCAGCTCAGCCACTTCCTGCTGCTGTTTTTTGTAGGCGGCTTCGAGCTGCTGTTTTTTCACTTCGTAGACTTCCATAAACTGATGATAATCGCCGACATAACGCGTCAGCTCCTGGTTTTCCACATGGTAAATCAAATTGATTACGCTGTTTAAAAACGGAATGTCGTGAGAAATTAAGATGAACGCATTTTCATATTCCTGCAAATAGCGTTTCAGCCATTCAATATGCTGTTCATCAAGGTAGTTCGTCGGTTCGTCCAACAGAAGGATTTCCGGCTTTTCCAAAAGCAGTTTGGCGAGCAGCACTTTCGTCCGCTGTCCGCCGCTTAAGTCAGTGACGTCGCGGTCTAGGCCGACTTC
Source organism: Bacillus sp. NEAU-CP5 (assembly GCF_026420705.1). NCBI lineage: Bacteria > Bacillati > Bacillota > Bacilli > Caryophanales > Bacillaceae > Bacillus > Bacillus sp. NEAU-CP5. The sequence goes on from NZ_JAPMOV010000005.1 coordinate 183,864, forward strand.
CTGCAGGCCGAGGCCGCGGGCGATTTCTTCAACTTTGCTGTCAATCACGTAGAAATCATTGTTTGTCAGGGCGTCCTGAATGACACCGACATCTTCAAGCAGCTGCTCAAGCTCATCAGGGTCCGCTTCGCCCATTTTGTTGTAAATCTCGTTCATTTCTTCTTCCATCGCAAATAAGTAATGGAACGCATCCTTCAGCACGTCGCGGATCGTTTTTCCTTTTTCAAGCACGGTATGCTGATCGAGATAGCCGACACGCACGTTTTTCGCCCATTCAACCTTACCCTCATCAGGCTCAAGCTTTCCGGTAATAATATTCATAAACGTTGATTTACCTTCGCCGTTTGCTCCGATTAAGCCGACGTGCTCCCCTTTTAAAAGACGGAACGATACATTGTTAAAAAGCGCACGATCACCGAAGCCGTGGCTTAAATCTTTTACGGATAAAATACTCATCATTACACCTCTATCGTTATCAGACACGCTTTATTTATCATGTGTCTTTCTCATTTATGATTATAAAGGAGGAGACCGTTTGTTAAAAGGCTTGGAAGGAAAAAGAAAATTGCGTTTGACGCGTGCATTTGAGATACTATGGAGTAGATTTTAAGAATTGAGGAGAACGACATGACCCAAACATGGCCATTTTTACAGCATACACAACCATTTATCGCCGAAAACTGGGAGGCCTCAGGTTTTCAGGAGCCGACCGTTATTCAGGAAAAAGCCGCTCAGGTGATCATGGAAGGGAAAGACGTCATTGCCGAATCCCCGACGGGAACGGGAAAAACATTGGCGTACACGCTTCCGGTTCTGGAGCGGATCAACCCGGAACAGAAACATCCGCAAGTGATCATTTTAGCGCCGTCCCGCGAGCTTGTGATGCAGATTTTTCAAGTGATTCAGGATTGGAAAAAAGGCTCCGATCTTCGCGCTTTGTCTTTGATCGGCGGAGCAAACGTGAAAAAGCAGGTAGAGAAGCTCAAAAATAAACCGCATATCATTGCGGGCACACCGGGCAGGGTGCTCGAATTGATTCAGGCGAAAAAGCTGAAAATGCATGAAGTCAAGACGATCGTTCTTGATGAAGCGGATCAGCTCGTGACAAAGGAACACCGCGAAACGATGAAAAAAATCATTAAAACGACGCTGAAAGACCGACAGCTTTTAAGCTTTTCCGCTACGCTGCAGCCGGAAACAGAACAGGTGCTGAATACCATCGCGCACGAACCGGCCGTTTTGAAAGTGGAGCGGAATACGGCGGAAAAAGCGCGCGTCACACATCAATATCTCGTCTGCGATCAGCGGGATAAAGTAAAGCTATTGCAAAAGCTGTCACGGCTGAACGGCATGCAGGCGCTCGTGTTCGTCAGAGATATCGGAAATTTAAGCGTCTATGCGGAAAAACTTGCCTATCATCACGTGGACCTCGGCATCCTGCACGGAGAAGCGAAAAAAATGGAGCGGGCAAAGATATTATCAGCGTTTGAACGGGGAGAATTTCCGCTGCTTCTGGCGACTGACATTGCGGCGCGCGGACTCGATATCGATGATCTTCCGTACGTCATTCACGCGGACATCCCGAATGAAGACGGATATATCCACAGATCCGGCCGGACGGGGCGGGCCGGTAAAGAAGGAACCGTACTCAGCCTTGTCACGCCGATGGAAGAATCCAAATTGAAAAAAATGGCCAAATCACTCGGAATTGAGCTGAAAGAGGCCGTTTATTCAGGCGGAAAATTATCTGAGAAATAAGAAACGGAGGGCGGGAAGCCCTTCTTTTTTATTGTAAAATAACGGAAAAGGTTCAGGCGGGGGCGGGAAGATGGTTTCAATAGACAGATTTCAAATATTGAAGGTGCGTGAGCTGAAAATCCTTGAACACTGGTTTAAGAACGATAACATCAGACGGAGAATGGATGCGATGCTGCCATTAGACGCGTGGTATGCACGATTGAGTAAAGATGAAGACGATACTGTCATTATGGCACATGACGGGCAGCTTCCGGCAGGCATGGTCTCTATAGAGTTTGTGGAGGAGCGGGCGTATATCGGATTGATCGTCAATCCTTTGTACCAGCTTCAAGGGTACGGAAAACAGATCTTGCAAAAACTGCTGACTGATTCTGGGTTTACGGCGTGCGGGAATGGGCGGCAAGCATCGAAAAAGACAATCAAATCAGTTTAGCCTGCTTTCAAGCAGCGGGATTCACTTTGGAAGATACGGAGCCTGATGAAGACGGCTTTCTTACTTTGATTCTTCGCGGCTGATCCGAAAAAAAGAAAAGGAGGGGACAAAGCCCTCCTTTTTTTCATCATCATGTTAACTTAGATCACTCACTTTGATGATCTGTTTGCCTTTGTTTTCTCCTTTAAACAGGCCGAGGAACGCGTCAGGAATATTGCTGAATCCTTCCGTAATCGTTTCTTCATAATGAAGCTTTCCGTCCTTAAGCCATTCGGCCAATTGTTTCGCGCCTTCGGAAAAGCGGTCAGCATAATCACTGACGATGAATCCCTGCATCAGCGCTTTTGTTTTGATCAGCTTCGGCTGGACGCGGGGGCCCATGTCTTCTTCTTCACTTTCGGTATTGTACGATGAGATCGCTCCGCATACCGGAATGCGGGCAAATTCATTCAGCAGGTTTATCACCGCATCTGAAATCGGTCCGCCGACATTGTCAAAATAGACATCGACACCGTCAGGACATGCCTGTTCCAACGCTTTTTGAATATCATCCGCCGTTTTGTAATTAATGGCTTCATCAAATTGAAGCTCCTCTTTCAAATACGCGATTTTTTCATCAGATCCGGCGATGCCGACAACCCGTGCGCCTTTGATTTTGGCAATCTGTCCGACTGTTGAGCCGACGGCGCCCGCCGCGCCTGAAACGACGACGGTTTCGCCTTTTTTCGGACGGCCGATATCGAGCAGCCCGAAGTAAGCGGTCAGTCCGGTCATCCCTAAAATGCCGAGATACGCCTGGGCGGGTGCGATATCCGTATCCAACTTGCGGAGGGCGGACTCATTGACGGCTGAATATTCCTGCCACGCGAGATTTCCGATCACAACATCTCCTTTTTTCAGCTTATCGCCGTCTGTCAGAACCTCGGCAATCACTCCGCCTGTTATGGCTTCATCTAAAGCGAACGGCTCTACATATGATTTTGTATCCTGCATCCGTCCGCGCATGTACGGATCAACGGACACATAACTCGTTTTCACAAGCACTTCGCCGTCTTTCGGTTCGGGAACGGCAATCGTTTCAAAGCGGAAATCGTCATGGGCGGGAACGCCTTTGGGGCGTCTTGCCAATTGAATTTGCTGCTGATTATTCGGCATACTGAATCCTCCTTCAAGATAAGTGGTTGTTCCAAATGTAACACGAACCATTTCCCGATTACAAAATCAAACCGTCAGCGGTCATAAAAAAAGAAGGGCCCAGGGCCCTTCTTTCCTTATATGCATATTTAATAGAATAACCGGTACACATCGGTGTTTTTCTCATGTTCCAAATATTCATAGGCATTCGTTTTTGAAGAATGAAGCATGTCAGCGGTAACGACGGGCTGAAGCGCGGTCAGATAAGAACCCAGCCTATTTTCAATTTCTTTCGGCAGAACGGATTCGATATCACCGATATTGATAATGATAGAGAAAACGAAATCGATATTAATATGAAAAGTATCTTCAGCAAAGGCCGTAAGCTCTTTTATTCCATCCGGGCAGCGGGTATGCCGGCGGAATACCTGCTTCACTAAATCACTGACAACCCAAGCGTTAAATCGCTGTTCCGGTGAAAAGTAATGAATAGGAACCACCTCCCTGCTTAATCGGCTCATGAAGATTTTTATTTTTCTGATAAATGTAGCTTTCTCTACTGTAACATGTCCCGCCAGAAAATATCCACCGACAACCTGCCCGTTTTTTCACGGAACTCTCTTTCTTTTGTTTGATCCTTGATTGAGCGGGTAAACATCAAATATACAAAAACAAAAGGGAGGACTTATCAATGAAACCGGTAGTAAGAGAATATACAAATGATCAAAAACTGATGCAGGACGTAAAAGAGCTTCAGCAGCTGGGTGTTGCAAAAGAGGACGTATATGTGCTTTCACATGATGACGACAGAACGGATCGCCTGGCCGATAATACTGATGTCAATACCATCGGAGCGAAAGAAACGGGCATTAAACACGCGGTCGGCAATATGTTTAATAAAAAAGGCGACGAGCTCCGCAACAAAATTCACGAAATCGGCTTTTCAGAAGAGGAAGCGTCACAATTTGAAAAGCGCTTAGATGAAGGAAAAGTTCTTCTGTTTGTCACGGATAATGAAAAAGTGAAATCATGGGCGTAAGCTGAACAGATCCCAAGGGGTTTTCGGTCCCTTGGGATTTTTTTGCGGTTTCCGCAATAAAACCGAAAGGCACATTCTGTACATTTTCGGTGCTGTTTCTCAACTGATTTGATACAATTCGATTGTAATAAATTGGAATCAAAAAATCAGGAGGAGCACAATTCATGAAAAAAATGTTATTTATGCTGGCGGTTTGTTTATGTATGATCCCTGCGGACGTCTATGCCGCTGATCTGGGACGGCAGACGTTAGGAACAAATGACGGCTGGGGAGCCGCTTCCGGCGGGACAACCGGCGGCGCGAAAGCCTCTTCATCGAATGTATACACCGTATCAAACAGACAGCAGCTCGTTTCCGCATTAGGGGGAAGCGCCAACAGCACGCCGAAGATTATTTACATACAAGGCACAATCAATATGAATACGGACGACCGCAATAAAACACTCGGCTTTAATGATTATAAAGATCCGGCATATGATCTCAACGCTTATCTGAAGGCGTACGACCCGGACAAATGGGGGAAAAAAGCGCCGTCAGGCACCCAGGAAGACGCCAGACAGCGATCGCAAAAAAACCAGAAGGCACGGGTCGTAATTGACATTCCTTCAAATACGACGATCATCGGTTCGGGTTCAAATGCCAAAGTGACAGGCGGAAGTTTTAATATAAAGAACGGCGTCGACAATGTCATCATCCGCAACATTGAATTTCAAGACGCTTACGACTATTTTCCGCAATGGGACCCGACGGACGGCAGCAGCGGCAACTGGAACTCGGAATATGACAATATCACCATTAACGGCGCGACGCACATCTGGATCGATCATTGCACCTTTAATGACGGATCGAATCCCGACAGCGGTTTTCCCTACTATTATGGGAGAAAATATCAGCACCATGACGGCCAGACGGATATAGCCAACGGGGCGAATTATATTACATTGTCCTATAATAAATATCATGACCATGACAAAGGCTCCGTCATCGGAAACAGCGACAGCAAGACGTCGGATGAGGGAAAACTGAAGGTGACCCTTCACCATAACTATTACCAGAACATCGTCCAGCGCGCGCCGCGGGCCCGGTACGGGCAGGTTCATATTTATAATAATTTTTACGCAGGCTCTAAAAGCGCCGCATACCCGTTCAGCTATGCGTGGGGCGCGGGCCACGCGTCGAAAATATATGCCCAGAATAATGTTTTTGAAGTGCCGGGACTGGCTGCTGATAAAGTCATCAGCGTCTTCAGCGGCGGAAAAGCGCTTCATGAAGACGGCACTCTTTTAAACGGCTCCTCCATTAACGCGTCAGCCGCCAACGGATTAAGTCAGTCCGTCGGCTGGACACCGTCATTGCACGGTTCCATCGGCTCATCATCAAATGTAAAATCAGATGTTATATCTAAAGCCGGGTCGGGCATATTAAAATAATAAACAAGAAGCACAAAGGAAAATATTCCTTTGTGTTTTTTAATTAACAAAAACGTTTATTAACTTAGTTAAGTAGTAAAATGGGATAGGGGATGGAAGACAACAAAATAGGAGGAGACCTGTAATGGCTTCAGAAAAAGACGCAAAAAAACAGCAGGCGGTAAAAATTATTCCTTTGCTTATTACCGTTGCTGTGGGATTAATCATTTGGTTTATTCCCGCGCCGTCCGGACTTGAACCTAAAGCATGGCATTTGTTCGCTATTTTTGTCGCAACAATTATCGGCTTTATCTCCAAGCCCTTGCCAATGGGCGCAATTGCAATTTTTGCATTGGCAGTCACCGCGTTAACGGGAACGCTATCTATTGAAAATACGTTAAGCGGATTTGGAAACAAGACAATCTGGCTGATTGTCATCGCCTTTTTTATTTCCCGGGGATTTATCAAAACCGGGCTCGGCGCCAGGATTTCTTACGTATTCGTACAACGGTTCGGGAAGAAAACACTCGGCCTTTCTTATTCACTGCTGTTCAGTGATTTAATTTTATCACCTGCCATTCCGAGCAACACGGCACGGGCGGGCGGCATTATTTTTCCTATTATCAGATCATTATCCGAAACTTTCGGATCAACGCCGGCAGACGGAACAGAGCGGAAAATCGGCGCTTTCTTATTAAAAACCGGTTTTCAAGGAAACTTGATTACGTCTGCGATGTTTTTGACGGCAATGGCGGCGAACCCGCTGATCGCCAAGCTGGCCCACGATGTCGCAGGGGTGGACATCACATGGACAAGCTGGGCAATCGCAGCCATTGTACCGGGATTGGCGAGCTTAATCATTACGCCGCTGGTCATTTATAAGCTGTATCCGCCGGAAATTAAAGAAACACCGGATGCGGCTAAAATCGCAACGGAAAAATTGAAAGAAATGGGTCCGTTTAAAAAATCCGAACTCTCCATGGTCATCGTCTTTTTATTAGTGCTTGCGCTGTGGATTTTCGGAGGAAGCTTAAATATTGACGCAACGACGACGGCCCTGATCGGATTATCCGTTTTGCTTTTGTCACAGGTATTAACATGGGAGGACATCAAAAAAGAACAAGGTGCATGGGATACGCTGACTTGGTTCGCGGCGCTTGTGATGCTGGCGAATTTCCTGAATGAGCTCGGCATGGTGTCTTGGTTCAGCAATATGATGAAATCTTCTGTTTCCGGTTTTTCATGGATTGTGGCATTTATGATTCTGATTGTCGTGTATTATTACACGCATTACTTCTTTGCGAGCGCAACCGCGCATATCAGCGCCATGTATGCGGCATTTCTCGCCGTCATCGTGGCGGCAGGCGCTCCGCCGCTGTTGGCGGCGCTCAGCCTGGCGTTTTTCAGCAACCTTTTCGGTTCGACGACGCATTACGGCTCAGGAGCGGCTCCGGTCTTTTTCGGAGCGGGTTATATATCGCAAAGCAAATGGTGGTCCATCGGCTTTATCCTGTCAATCGTCCATATTGTGACATGGCTTGTGATCGGCGGATTATGGTGGAAAGTATTAGGGTTATGGTAGAAGAAAAAGGCAGACTCAGGTCTGCCTTTTTTTATTTCTGTAAGGAAGGGGAAGGGCCTGCACATGATGACTCCAGTGCGAATAGAATATGGCCGGGGTGATAATATGAGCAGCGGCCGTAATCAATACATGATATTGAAACAGAAACCTTACAAATATATGAGCAGACATATGAAACATCGGTATGAACAATTACCATGTGAACATGAAAGGCCGGAAACAGGGACGGAAAAACGGTTTCCGTCTTCAGATGAAAATCGATCTGCCTTGTGCGTACCCGGGCTGCGAGGTCCCGAAGGCAAAAGAGGACCCGCCGGCTCCCGCGGTCCGCAAGGGGAGGCGGGTCCGCCCGGTCCACCGGGGCCTGAGGGGCCGCCGGGAGCGGTTCCTGCGGTAGCTTTTCAAAATACAGCAGACCAAATGATGATTCCGTTAGAAGGAACACCGATAAACGTGTTAAGCGCAGTGATAGCCGCGCCGACAGATCAATTGGTGAAAACGGATGCCGTCATACAAGTAAATGTGGAATTAGATCCGCTCGCGTCTCATTTCTCATTGGTCTTAGCTGTCGATCTGCAAAGAAATGGCGTATCGATACAAACACAGAGACAAGAGCGGAACCTCTTTTCTTCAGGCGGACAAATCATAGGAATTCCTTTTACGTACATCGACGAAATGAAGGCGGATGAAACAGCCGCGTACCAGCTCTATTTATCCGTCCTTTCTTCGAATTACGTAACACAAGTCGCTGCGGCAAACCGCTCCCTCATTGCGACGGGATTCCCCATTCAAGGATCGGATTAAGGTGATGAAAAGAAATCACCTTTTTTATTTAGATTGTCAAAACACAGCCCGTATTAATATGCTGTCTTAATAAGTAAGACGGTCAACAACGGGAAGGAGAGGGAAAAAGATTGAATGAATAATCCGATTATAAACGGAAGCTTTGAAACCGGCACATTAGCGGGGTGGAGTTCGGCAAATACCCAGATTAACAGTTTGTTTGCACATTCAGGGAGATATTCTGCGCAATTTATTGGAGCTCAGCCATATGCTTACCTCAGTCAAATCGTTCCAATTTCAGCCAAGTCAGTGACTCTATTCGTATCACTCGCAACGCTCGGAAATGAGCCAAGTCCCCAAGTAACTCTCCAGATCATATATGTCAGCGCAGCAGGTGAACAAATCAGTTCCATTCAAGAAAATATTACACCCGGAAATTTGCCGAACGTGCTCTTTCACACATGGTCTGAAATCTATAAAACAAGCAGTGTGCCTTCTGGCGCGGCCTCTGCTGTCATTGTATTAAGTAAGGTTTCTTCCGGCACGGTTTTAATAGACGACGTTTCATTGGCGCAAACCGGGGGTGAACCTGGCGTAACAGGAATTACAGGTCCCACTGGAGTGACGGGCCCCACAGGAGTGACCGGAGCAAGAGGAGCGACCGGAGCAACCGGAGTAACTGGAGCTACCGGCTCGACTGGTGTAACAGGAGCAAGAGGAGCTACCGGAACCACGGGCTCAACCGGAGTGACTGGAGCAAGAGGAGCGACAGGAGTAACTGGTGCAACGGGAGCAACCGGAACTACGGGCTCAACCGGAGTGACTGGAGTAACAGGAACAACTGGAGTGACTGGTGTAACAGGAGCAACAGGTTCAACCGGCTCAACGGGAGCAACCGGATCAACAGGTGCAACTGGAGTGGCTGGGGCAACGGGTGTAACTGGAGAAATCGGTCCAACGGGAGAGACCGGTCCAACCGGAGCAACTGGCACGATTGGCTCAACGGGAGGAACCGGCCCAACAGGAGTAACAGGTGCAACCGGTTCAACAGGAGCGACAGGGTCAACGGGGATAACCGGCTCGACTGGCTCAACCGGTGTAGCAGGGTCAACAGGAGAAACCGGCTCGACTGGTGCAACAGGCCCAACTGGTTCAACAGGAGCAACAGGCTCAACCGGAGAAACTGGTGTGACTGGCCCGATTGGGGTCACGGGAGCAACAGGAGCAACCGGGGCGACGGGGATAACCGGCTCAACTGGAGTAACAGGTCCAACTGGAGTTACTGGCGCAACCGGAGAAACTGGCTCAACAGGAGTGACTGGGGTAACGGGGCCAACAGGATCAACAGGTTCAACCGGACCGACTGGCTTAACGGGAGAAACCGGCCCAACCGGAGTAACGGGTCCAACTGGAGTAACGGGAACAACCGGTGTAACAGGGTCAACAGGAGAAACCGGAGCGACTGGTGTAACAGGGTCAACAGGAATAACCGGTGTAACTGGAGCAACAGGAGAAACCGGTGCAATGGGAGAAACTGGCCCAACGGGAGAGACCGGTCCAACCGGCTCAACAGGATCAACGGGCGCCACTGGCATAACCGGAGCAACTGGTGTGACTGGCCCGACGGGGGTCACGGGATTGACAGGAGTAACAGGGGTAACCGGGGCAACAGGCCCAACGGGTGCAACAGGAGTAACAGGCATAACTGGTGGAACAGGCTCAACCGGAGTAACGGGTCCAACTGGAGTAACCGGAATAACTGGCCCAACCGGAGTAACTGGTCCGACTGGAGTAACCGGTGCAACAGGGATTACTGGCTCAACCGGGGATACCGGAGCTACTGGAGTAACCGGCCCAACAGGCGCAACCGGAGAAACCGGTTCAACCGGCTCGACAGGCGCAACTGGCTCAACAGGTATAACCGGAGAAACAGGCTCAACTGGAGTAACAGGCCCAACGGGAGTAACAGGAGCGACCGGTGCAACTGGATCAACCGGCGCAACGGGTGCCACTGGCATAACCGGAGCAACTGGGGTAGCAGGTCCAATCGGAGTAACGGGGTTCACCGGCGCAACTGGTGTGACTGGCCCGACGGGGGTCACGGGATCGACAGGAGTAACAGGGGTAACCGGGGCGACAGGCCCAACGGGTGCAACAGGAGTAACAGGCATAACTGGTGTAACCGGATCAACAGGGTCAAGCGGAGAAACGGGCCCCACCGGAGTAACAGGGGCGACTGGTGTAACGGGGACAACTGGGGTAACAGGAGAAACCGGAGCGACAGGCACAACTGGCGCAGCAGGTCCAACCGGAGTAACGGGGTTGACAGGAGAAACCGGAGCGACCGGTGTAACTGGTGCAACAGGAATAACCGGAGCAACGGGATCGACAGGTTCAACAGGAACAACGGGAGAAACCGGCTCAACCGGTGCAACTGGTGTAACCGGGGGAACGGGAACAACCGGCTCGACTGGTGCAACAGGACCGACTGGAACAACCGGCCCAACTGGCCCAACTGGGGTAACAGGATCAACCGGTGCAACTGGAGTTACTGGCGCAACCGGAGTAACAGGCTCAACCGGCCCGACTGGTGTAACGGGATCAACTGGTGCGACGGGATTAATTGGAGAAACCGGATCAACAGGAGAAACCGGGGCGACCGGTGTAACTGGGGCAACAGGGATAACCGGCTCAACGGGTGCAACGGGATCGACAGGCACAATCGGTTCAACCGAATCAACCGGCTCAACAGGATCAACGGGCGCCACTGGCATAACCGGAGCAACTGGTGTGACTGGCCCGACGGGGGTCACGGGATCGACAGGAGTAACGGGGGTAACCGGGGCGACAGGCCCAACGGGTGCAACAGGAGTAACAGGCATAACTGGTGTAACCGGAGCAACAGGGTCAACCGGAGTGACTGGAGCAATAGGTGAAACCGGAGCAACGGGAGCCACCGGAGTAACAGGAGTTACTGGCCCGATCGGCACAACAGGATCGACCGGCTCGACTGGCCTAACTGGATCAACAGGAGCAACAGGAGAAACCGGAACCACGGGCTCAACCGGATCAACTGGAGTAACAGGAATAACCGGAGCAACAGGGTCAACTGGTTCAACAGGAGAAACCGGGCCAACGGGAGAGATCGGCCCAACAGGAGCAACCGGGTCAACAGGAACAACCGGCGCAACGGGCGCCACTGGAATAACTGGAACAATCGGCTCGACTGGTGCAACAGGCCCAACTGGTTCAACCGGAGAAACCGGTGCAACAGGGATTACTGGCACAACAGGAGAAACCGGTGCAACTGGAGTAACTGGGGCAACGGGAGAAACTGGCCCAACTGGAGTAACTGGGGCAACGGGAGAAACCGGCCCAGCAGGAGTAACGGGCACAACCGGTGTAACCGGAGCAACGGGAGTGACTGGGGCCACAGGAATAACCGGAGCAACCGGGACAACGGGAGAGATCGGCCCAACTGGAGTAACAGGAGCAACAGGCCCAACTGGTGTGACTGGCCTAACTGGGGCGAGTGGTGTAACTGGTCCAACTGGAGAAAGCGGGTCAACAGGAGAAACCGGATCAACAGGAGTTACTGGCCCGACTGGGGTCACGGGCTCAACTGGTGTAACCGGAGTAACCGGATCGACAGGAGAAACGGGATCAACTGGTGCGACGGGATTAACTGGAGAAACCGGCCCAACTGGAATTACAGGAACAACCGGAGCAACGGGATCGACAGGAGAAACCGGTTCAACAGGAACAACTGGAGAAACCGGCTCAACCGGTGCAACAGGGGCGACTGGAGTAACAGGCTCAACTGGTATAACTGGTTCAACCGGAGCAACTGGTCCAATCGGCCCAACAGGAGAAACCGGTTCAACTGGAGTGACTGGGGTAACTGGTGTAACTGGCGGAACGGGAACAACTGGCTCGACTGGTGCAACAGGCCCAACGGGAGAAACCGGCTCAACCGGAGCAACAGGGCCAATAGGAGTAACCGGTGCAACGGGAGTAACAGGAGCCACCGGATTAACAGGCCCAACCGGCGCAATAGGAGAGACCGGTGTAACAGGAACAACCGGAGCAACGGGATCGACAGGAGCGACTGGGGTAACTGGTGTAACCGGGGGAACGGGAACAACCGGCTCGACTGGTGCAACAGGACCGACTGGATCAACCGGAGAAACCGGCCCAACTGGGGTAACGGGCTCAACAGGAGTGACTGGAGTAACAGGCTCAACAGGAGTAATGGGATCAACGGGAGAAACTGGCCCAACAGGTGCAACCGGAGCGACCGGCCCAACAGGAGTAGCCGGATCGACAGGAGAAACCGGATCAACTGGTGCGACGGGATTAACTGGAGTGACCGGAGTAACAGGTGCAACAGGAGCAACTGGCTCAACGGGAGAAACGGGTCCAACTGGTGTAACAGGCCCAACCGGATCGACAGGAGAAACGGGGTCAACTGGAGTGACTGGGGCAACCGGCCCAGCAGGAGAAACCGGATCAACTGGACCATCAGGAGCAACAGGATCAACAGGAGAAACCGGAACCACGGGCTCAACCGGATCGACTGGAGTAACAGGTCCAACTGGTGTAACTGGTGTAACTGGTTCAACCGGAGAAACTGGTCCAATTGGTGTAACCGGCTCAACCGGCCCAACTGGGGTCACGGGCTCAACTGGGGCAACTGGCTCAACAGGAGAAACGGGAGTAACGGGTCCAACCGGAGTAACCGGGTCGACAGGAATAACAGGAGCAACAGGAATAACCGGAACCACGGGCTCAACCGGCCCAACAGGAGCAACCGGCTCGACTGGTTCAACAGGCCCAACTGGTGTAACCGGCTCAACCGGTGCAACTGGAGTAACTGGAGCAACGGGAGAAACTGGCCCAACAGGAGGAACTGGGTCAACCGGTGCAACAGGGGTAACTGGAGAAATCGGTCCAACCGGAGTAATCGGTGCCACGGGAGAAACCGGCACAACCGGAGTAACAGGCCCAACTGGTATAACCGGAGAAACGGGCTCAACTGGAGTGACTGGGGCAACGGGGATAACAGGAGCGACAGGAGCAACCGGAGTAACAGGGTCAACAGGAGTAACCGGCGTAACGGGATCGACCGGAATAACAGGCGCGACAGGCTTAACCGGTGTGACTGGCCCAACTGGTCCAACGGGAGTGACAGGATCAACCGGATCGACAGGAGTAACCGGTCCAACAGGCACAACCGGAGTGACTGGTGCGACCGGAGAAACAGGATCAACCGGAGCAACGGGTGCATCCGGGGTAACGGGGTCAACCGGATCAACCGGCATAACAGGCCCAACAGGTGTAACTGGTATAACCGGATCAACGGGTGTAACAGGAGTAACCGGCCCAACAGGGTCAACGGGGGTAACTGGAGCCACCGGATCGACAGGCGCAACGGGCCTAACCGGCTCAACTGGATTAACAGGAGCGACAGGATTAACAGGCTCAACCGGCCCAACGGGAGGAACTGGGTTAACTGGTGCAACAGGAGTGACTGGCCCAACAGGTGTAACGGGATTAACAGGCTCAACCGGCGCAACAGGCTCAACAGGAGTAACTGGAGCAACTGGAGAAACAGGCTCAACCGGAGTAACCGGTTCAACGGGAGTGACTGGAGCAACAGGCTCAACCGGCTCGACTGGTGTAACCGGGGCAACAGGAGTAACAGGAGTAACGGGCCCAACTGGAGCAACAGGACCAACCGGCGCCACAGGCAGTACACCAACCTTGCTCTTCACAAGAACCAACGGGCCGCTCACTGTTTATCCGCCGTTAAATACAGAAGTTCCCATTGCTACGCTGGCAATCCCGGTTAACGCTTTGCAGAATGTAAAGCTTGATTATGCACTCAGTGTCGCGCTAACAACTGCAGCCAATTCAAACTTTGTTTTTGAGGTGAGATTATATAGGGGAACAGTACAAATTCATACAAGAACTCTGTCGCGAACTAGTACTACCGCAGCTACGGATAGTTTTTCGATTGCTGATACAACAGTGGATACAGCACAGACCGCAGGAACAAATACGTACCAGCTGAGAGTTATTTTCACAACTGCGAATAATATAACAACAGCGACAGCTCTCAATATCGATTTTAACAGCATTCGTTTCCCGACAACCTAATACAACAGCAGACTGATATTTTAAAGATGAAAGACCTGACTTATGCACAGTTAGGTCTTTTTTCTGTAAATGCTGCATGATGCAGCCTTAAAGAACATTTAAAAATTTGCCCAATAGAAGTGGGGTTTTGCCACACCTTTTTTTATCATGGAAATATTATGAAAATAGAGGTGGTGTAATGAGAAAAGGAGATACTTGGTATAACAGATACGACTCTTGGGATTACGACTGCCGGAATAGTAATGAGTGTTGCTGTCATTTTCAACATAAAAGAAGAAATCAAAGGCGCAGTTATCAAAATCGGGCACATTGCTGTGAAGGATTCTGTTGCGAAAACTCTTGCTGTCATGAAAGATGGTGTCCATGCTGTCATCCAAATCATTTTCATGTAAGAGGATTCACCGGAGCAACGGGGTGCACCGGAGCAACGGGGCTGACCGGAGCAACAGGGCTGACTGGAGCAACGGGATTCACTGGAGCAACGGGGTTTACCGGAGCAACGGGCTCGACTGGGAATACCGGAGCGACTGGGGTAACCGGCGTCACTGGAGATCCCGGCGCCACGGGAGCAACGGGAGTAACGGGCTCGACCGGCGCCACCGGCGCGACTGGAATAACCGGTGCCAACGGGGTAACGGGAGCAATGGGATTAACCGGCGCAACGGGAGTAACAGGCTCGACTGGAATAACCGGTGCCACCGGGGTAACGGGAGCAATGGGATTAACCGGCGCAACGGGAGTAACAGGCTCGACTGGAATAACCGGTGCCACCGGGGTAACGGGAGCAATGGGATTAACCGGAGCAACCGGCGCAACTGGGGTAACGGGAGCCACGGGAGTAACCGGTGCAACTGGGATAACGGGAGCAACTGGGGTAACGGGAGCAACGGGATTAACCGGCGCCACCGGGGTAACGGGGGCAACTGGGGTAACGGGAGCAACTGGGGTAACGGGAGCAACGGGAGTAACAGGCTCAACCGGAGTAACAGGCTCGACTGGAATAACCGGCGCAACCGGGGTAACCGGAGCGACCGGAGTAACCGGCGCAACCGGGGTAACCGGAGCGACCGGAGTAACAGGTGCAACTGGGGTAACGGGAACAACCGGAGTAACAGGCGCAACTGGGATAACGGGAGCGACCGGAGTAACCGGCGCAACTGGAATAATGGGAGCGACCGGAGTAACCGGAGCAACCGGGCTCACCGGAGTAACAGGAGCCACCGGAGCAACCGGGGTAACGGGAGCAACCGGAGATACTGGATCGACTGGGGCAACGGGAGCCACTGGAGTAACGGGAGCAACCGGAGTAACAGGTGCAACTGGGGCAACGGGAGCCACTGGAGTAACGGGAGTAACCGGAGTAACCGGCGCAGCTGGGATAACGGGAGCCACCGGGGCAACAGGAGTAACCGGGATAACGGGAGTAACCGGGCTCACCGGCGCCACCGGGGCAACCGGAGCCACCGGGGTAACGGGAGTAACGGGAGTAACGGGAGTAACGGGAGTAACGGGAGTAACGGGAGTAACCGGCGCAACTGGAGCAACAGGAGTAACGGGAGCCACGGGAGTAACCGGAGATACTGGAGCAACAGGAGTAACCGGAGCGACCGGGGCAACAGGAGTAACAGGAGCAACTGGGGTAACCGGCGCAACAGGAGTAACCGGGGTAACCGGAGCCACCGGGGTAACGGGAGTAACCGGAGATACTGGAGCCACCGGAGTAACGGGAGCCACGGGAGTAACGGGAGCCACAGGGGTAACAGGTTCGACTGGAGCAACCGGAGCCACCGGGATAACGGGAGCCACGGGAGTAACGGGAGCCACAGGGGTAACAGGGTCAACCGGGGTAACTGGAGCAACTGGGATAACAGGAGCCACCGGAGCAGGCGCGATCATTCCCTATGCTTCAGGTCTTCCAACTGCCGTGACGACCATTGCCGGCGGATTAATCGGAACGGTGAGCCTTGTCGGCTTCGGCAATTCTGTGACGGGCGTCAATGTCGGAGGGGGAGGTGCAATTGATCTTACCGGGGCTGGAGGAACTCTGCTGAACTTTGCTTTTTCTGCTCCGAGAAGCGGAACCATTACATCAATTGCCGCCTATTTCAGTACAACCGCAGCATTGTCGCTTGTCGGCTCGACTGTTACGATAACCGCACAATTATACAGTTCCACAGTGCCGAACAATACGTTCACGCCGATCCCCGGAGCATCCGTCACTTTAGCTCCTCCCCTCACCGGCATATTGTCAATCGGCAGCATCAGCAACGGAATCACGACAGGGCTGAACATTGCGGTAACTCCTCAAACCCGGCTGTTAATGGTATTCTCCGCCACTGCGACAGGCCTTTCGCTTATTAATACAGTGGCGGGATATGCAAGCGCGGGAGTTACGATTTCTTAAGTGAAAACGGCCAGACTGGTGCGGATCATCTAAGCTTGGAGAAGATATCACTTTTTCTTCAAGCTTTTTTGTTTTTACGTCTTTTTGGGTAAATAAAGGCTGACGGGAATTCCCCGACAGCCGGCAGAAGTATTTACAAGCCTTCTGAAGTTAATCAGTATCTTAATGAAGACGTTTTTAGTGAGATCAAATCATCCGTTGTGCCGGGAGTGTGAATCATCATCGAAACAGCGGTGCCCTCATCCGGGGTGCTGGTGATCGTCAATTCACTTCCGCAAAAATGCTTCAGCCGCCGATTGATATTTTTCAGGCCGACACTGCGATTAACATCAGAAGACAAAATATCTTTCTGTATGTCCGGCATGATGCCGGTTCCATTATCCTCCACTTTGATAAAATACGTGTTTTCGCTTTGTTTTTTTGCTGTCAGCTTTATCCGTCCGCCGCCTCTTTTCTTACTGATCCCGTGATGAACGGCGTTTTCCACCAATGGCTGTATCATTAAAGGCGGAAGGGGGAAGTCAATGTCCTGTTCAATATCAAAAAGGATATCAATCCGTTTGCCGAAGCGTGTTTTTTCTATAGAAAGATATGACGTAATGATAGAAAGTTCGTTTTTGAATGAGCTGATGTCCGAAGTGTTTTGAAAATCAAAACTCATCCTTAAATAGTTTGTAAATGCAGCAGTCGTTTCCCGTGCTTTTTCAATATCCAAATGGCTGAGCGCGATGATCGTATTTAATACGTTGTAAAGAAAATGAGGCTTAATCTGCGACTGAAGAAATGCCATTTCTAAATTTGTGGCTTGGTGAGCCGTATGCTTCATCAAAATTAAATTTTTAATACGCGCGGTGAATTCAGAGTAATGATAAGGCTTCTGTAAGATGTCGTTTGCTCCGGCATGAAACGCCTTGTATTTGTCATGGCTGATAATGGCTGCCGTAACGATAAGAACCGGCAGATCGACCATGCTGAATCTTTCGCGGATGATTGTGCAGACTTCAAAACCCGTCATGTCGGGCATCATCAAGTCTAATATGACCAAGTCAAGCTTCGAGGAAGAGACAGCTTGAAGCGCCTCTTTTCCGCTTTTTACTGCGATTACGTTATAAGGAACACCTTCCAGCATATCAGTTAAAATTTTCAAACTCTCGATGTTATCGTCGACGATCAGAATCGTCGGAGCATCGATTTTTTCTGAGTGATAAGGCGTGACCAGCGAAATATCCGACATTCTCTGCCCGGGATGTGATTCAGGAAGTTCGGTCTTTGCTTCCGGTAAAGAATCAATTTGAGCGGCGGGTAACGTAAAATGAAAGGCTGATCCTTGCGCCGCCGCTGACTCCGCCCAGATGTCCCCGTTTTGGAGCTTGACGAGCTGTTTCACAATACTTAAACCTAAACCCGTTCCATCTTCTTCCGTCCCTCCCGCTTGCTGAAAAGAATCAAAAATGGTTTCAAGATCAGCCTTAGGAATGCCGCTGCCGGTATCGGCCACCGTGATTTGGATCATTTTGTCATTCAGGCTTTCAGCAGAAAGAATAATGTTCCCCTCGGATGTGTACTTGATTGCGTTTTCAACAAGATTGGTTAAGATTTGACGGAATCGGTTTTCATCTGCAAGCACCAAAGGGAGGCCGTCCGGCACATGATTAAGAATGGCAAGTTTTTTATGTTTGGATAAAAGCCGGTAGAAGTTCATCTCACTGCATATGACGGCATGCACATCGACGGGAACCGGACGAATCTGCAGCATACCCTGCTTCATTTTTTCCAAATCAAGAATATCATTTACGAGATCGGAAAGTCTGTAGCCCATACGGATGATCAGCTGCATATTTTCTTTCTCTTCCTCTATCGTCTTCTTTTTTCTGCCGGCTACAAGGGTTTGGCATATATTAATAATGCTGTTCAGCGGCGTCTTGAATTCGTGTGAAGTTTTGGCGATAAATTCATCTTTCAGTTGGTCGATTTTGACTAATTTCCGTGAGAGGACTTCATTGTCCCGGAAAGCTCCGGCGAATTGCTGCGCCATCAGAAGAACCACCGCCAATAAAGCGATGACTGTCGGCAATGAATAGAGCGAATTAAAAGAAAAAGCCGTTTTGCCGCTGTAAGCTGAAATGGTCGTAAGAATCACAAAAGCGCACATCGAGACGGATGCGAGTGTAAGGTACGTGCTTCCTTTTATTTTTCTTATGGCGGCAATCGTAAAAATATATGTAATATAAAACAGAGTCGTAACGGCAAGCACAGAATGTAAAATGTATGAGAGGTGGTCAATGAAACGTCCGGACATAAAATCAGTGATCAAGATGATCCCGGATACAGCGGTTAAAATGGTGATCGTCGTTTTTGAAACAATTTCTCTGTATGCATAAAAGAGATAAAGAAAAACCGCCATGCTGACAAGCACGGTTGAGATGATACGCAAGGAATTCAGCAATGAAAATGAAATAGACGGAAAGAGGAGAAAGATAATTCTTTCTTTCCCGATCATAAGAATAATGGCAGAAAAAAGCAGACACATCACGGAAAAGAACAATAAATGTTTATCCTTTGTCCGTTGCAGAAAAAAGCCGAGAAAATATAAACCGGTAATGAAAAAAGCCGTAATCATAATGGAATCATTGAAAAAGGAAATTTGATTCTCGCGTATAATTTGTTCTTGAGTCCCAAACGTTATCGGTTTTGCGATCCCCCAGCCGGGAACTTTTCCGAAATTCGAAAAATGCAGGACAAGTTCATTGTCACCCTTGTGAAGCCTGAAAAAGCTGCTGTACGGTTTGTTCTGCGCCTTAAAATCAGCTTTTTCTGTAGGATTGCCGCTCTGTCCAATTAATTTCCCATTAAGATAAAGGCGGTTTGAACTGTAGATATAAGATGTGCTGATCCCCAAAACCTGATTGTCTTCATTTGATCGGATTGTCAGTTTGTACGTCCCGTAATCCACATCGGCCGTTTTTCCGAACAGCTTCACATTGACGGGGACATCAACGAGTACGGGGTTTTTTCCTTTTGCTGAATGAAGCGCCTGCGGTGACAGCATCTGATTTGGATATAGAATCCATTTCCCGTTCAGCTGGACATTTCCATCCTTTTGAAAATCCCACTTTTCCAGATTAATCACGCCCTGTTCCGCTTGAGGGAGGGATGATCCTGAAAAATGATTCAGGACCATAAAAATCATAAAGAAAGCAGCGTAGCCGCAAATAATCGAAATCGAAATAAATTTTTCTTTCACATCATTACTCCTTTATCCCATTCAGGGGCATTCTATTATCTTATGTAATGTATAAATATTGTAATCACAAACGTTATAATACAACAAGAGAAAGAAAAAGAATCCAACTATATAGGGCGTTGGACATGGTATAATTGAAATTATTTTCAGATATATCTATATTGACGGGTGGGATGCGGTTTGAAAGCGTTAATTGTGGATGATGAGGAACTGGCATTGCTTCATTTTAATCGTATGCTTGAGCGGACAAACGCCTTTCAATCTATTATAACGTTTCAAGATCCGGCGGAAGTTCTGGAGCATTCGGAGCTTTCAGCAGCTGATGCGGTGTTTCTTGACATTGAAATGCCCGGGATAAACGGTATTGAGCTTGCTGAATCGATTCAGGAGCTCAATGAAAATATCCAAGTTATTTTTATCACCGCTTATAATGAATTCGCGATCAAAGCGTTTGAATTAAATGCTGTCGATTATCTTTTAAAACCGGTTGACAATGCCCGGCTGCTGACAACTGTTGAGCGAATCCGAATGAATAAAAAACTCAGGACGGCAGAAGAGAATACCGGGACGGATTATGTTATACAATGTTTTGGGAACCTGGACTTTTATCAATCGGTAAATGGTGTCAAAACATACATAACAGTCAAGTGGAGAACATCCAAAGCCCGTGAACTGTATGCATTTTTACTTCTTAATCAAGGTCGCACAGTCAGTAAAGATATGCTGATGGAGATGTTTTGGCCTGCTTATGATATATCAAAAGCAAGCACCCAGCTCTATTCGACAATATATCAGATACGGAAATTAATCGGTCAGCTGCCCTTCAGCCAATCAATAGAAAATACCGATATAGGATACATTCTCCGGCTTTCCGGGGTAAAGATTGATACAGTTGAATGGGAAAAAACATTAAAAGAGGCTCCTCCGCTCAGCGCAGCTGCACTAACCCGGCACATGAACATTGTCATGTCATATGAGAACCATTATCTCATGGAGAATGGCTATCTGTGGGCGGAGCCGGAAAAAGCGCGTCTTGCCCATCAGTGGCTCAGCAAAGCGTACGAACTGATTGGTTTTCTCATCCAAGAGAAGAACGATCATCAAGCGATGGACATTTGCCTGCAGGTTGAGAAAATAGAGCCCGGTGACGATAAAATTATACAATACAAACTGCAGTTATTTAATAAACTGGGAAAGGTAGAAGAGGCGATAAAGGAATACGAACGCTATAAACAATTGAAGGATAAAATCAATTGACGATTGAATGAACGGACCGGCTGATGCCGGTCTTTTTTTGTGCGCTATTTCTGAAATGATCCCATGTACAGAATTTGTATAGGCCGATTTCATACAATGTAGTTTGGTTCGGATAAGGAGATTCCCATGCTTACCGGCTTGTTCGAACGTGAGTCTATATAAAAGGGGAGGAATAAGACTTGGGAGTGAGGAACTTTTCGTTCAGCCCGAAAAAAAGCAAAAGGCTGAGGCCGGCATTGATTTCATGCTTCACGCTGTTTTTCATCTTCAGCCAAGTTGTCAGCTTTACTCCGATCGCAGCCGCTTCCGGATCACAACAAAGCGAGAGCGGGTTCTTTGATTCAGTTGCAGTCAAAGACAGCAGACAGCAGACCGTTGACGGGTCAAAAGGGAGTGAGCCCGCTTTAGCATCGGGAGATAAAGTGACACTGACATACGAATGGTCACTAAAACACAAGGAAGATGCAAGTGACCGGAATATCACCTTAAAGATTCCGGAAAGTTTTACATTAGATAACGATGCCGAAGGTGAGCTGAAATCAGCTGATCGGGTGATCGGTATATATAAAGCTGAAGCAGACAGCAGCACGCTGGAAGTGAAAGTGAACGATGCTGGAGCGGATGCCGGGGATGCCAAAGGCTCCATTACACTGTCGGCGAAGTTTACTCCTGACATAACAGATGAGACGAAAATGGCAAAAGCTCTTTTTCAACTGGATGCCGGCAAGACCCAGCAGGTGTTAATACCTGTGAAGAAAGACGGAACAACGGATTCCGAAACAGAAAAAAACACCTCTTCAACACCTGCTGAACCTCAGGAAAAGACAGAGAAAAAATCAGCATCTGCAGACGGCGGGGAGAAAGCAGAACAGACAACGAAATCAAAACCTTCTGCTAAACGCAGTCAATCAAAAATGGTGGTTTCAAGCAAATCTGCCGCTAAAAGCCTTCAATCAGGCGGAAGCCAGATTACGCAAAATATTTTAACTGATGTGAAATTGACGGATGAAAAAGGAAAAACATATGACAAAAACAACCCTGCGAATACGAACTCTCCGGCAAATATCACCATTCAATGGGCGATTCCGAATGAGCTGGGAAAAACAATAAACGACGGTGATCGATATGAATTTGATCTGCCTAAAGAATTTATCATGCATAATGACATTACGAACCAGCCATTGACCGACGGCGATAGTACGTACGGAACTTTTTCCATTAATACGAGCGGCCATGTCATCATGACGTTTAACGGCGAGGTAAAAGAAGATACTAACGTCAAGGGGTCATTGTATGTAAACACCCAATTCAATCAGAAAGAAATAAAAGGATCCACCACACAAAAGATTAAGTTTCCGGTTAACTCTGATACGCCGGACGTGACGGTTTATTTTAAACCGAATGTCAATAAAACCATTGAGAAATCAGGGTCATTGGATAAAGGTATTAATCCTGGAAAGGTAACGTGGACGGTTGATCTTAATAAAAAGGAAGAAGAAGTTAAACATGCGAAATTGACTGAAAGCCTTCCGGACGAATTGACTTTCCGCTCTGTGAAAGTGTATGAACTTGATGTGAATATTGACGGCTCGGTGAGTCAGGGAAATGAGATAACTTCAGGTTATACTGTTGACGAAAACGGTAATGTCACCTTCGCCGGGACAATTGATTCAGCCTACCGGCTCATATATGACACGGAAATTAAAGATGAGGCAAAGCCGGGTAAAGGCGGAAACATCACGCAGACAAACAAGGCGGCATTCAGCGGAGAAAATGCGGAGCCGATTTCTGCGGAAGCTTCCGTAACAGCGGGTTACGGAAAAATGATAGAAAAATCTTCGACAGGTTATAAAGGAGAAACCCAAACGTTCAGCTGGGCTGTGATGTACAACTACGGTGAGAAAAAGATTGATCAATCCAAAGCCGGCATCAAGGATACGTTCGGATCAGACGATCTGCATCTTGTTCCCGGTTCATTGAAAGTCCTTCCGATTACATTCAGCCAGAACGGCACCGAACAAGAGGGCGCCCCATTAAAAGAGGGTGAGGATTATACGCTGACTGATAACGGGAACGGCTTTGACATAAAATTCAAGCAAACTGTCACAGGAGCATATAAGATCATTTATCAATCTCAAGTCAACGATGGGGTCATTATTGACAGTCCTGTCAAATACACCAATACAGCAATGACAGATACGGGGGACTCAAAGGAAACTCCGGGAACCGCCATTCAGCAGAATCTGATTAAACATTATTCAAACGCAGACTATGAGAAGAAGACGGTTGATTGGACAATCACAGTTAACAAAAACGGTTACACAATGAAAGACTGGACGCTGGATGATCAATTTACCAGCGGAGGCCTGGCGCTCATTGACGATTCATTTCACATGCAAGACACGACTGATAACAAAACGCTGAAAGAAGGAACAGACTATACATTAACAAAAAAATCCGGAAATCAAGGCTTTACAATAGCATTGATCGGGGATTATGCAGAAACAAACAGTCAGTTTAAGATCACGTATAAGACAAAATTCAACGCTGACTTTTCAAACGAACCCATTAAGAATACGGCTGAGTCGACATGGACGGATAAAAACGGCGGCAAACGCACAAATAAGGAATCGAGCGGCTTCACACCGAACAATCAGACGTCCCATAATGGATTCAAAAACGGCTCATACAACGCCGTTTCAAAAGAAATCACATGGAAAGTCGGCATTAATTATAATGGCGAACCTTCAAA
Source organism: Bacillus sp. NEAU-CP5 (assembly GCF_026420705.1). Taxonomy (NCBI): domain Bacteria; kingdom Bacillati; phylum Bacillota; class Bacilli; order Caryophanales; family Bacillaceae; genus Bacillus; species Bacillus sp. NEAU-CP5. The sequence continues at coordinate 207,818 of NZ_JAPMOV010000005.1, forward strand.
AAATCCTTATATAAAAGATACGATCACAGATGGTCAGCAATTTTTGCATGGATCGGTTGCTGTTAAATCGTATACCATCAGCAAAAACGGCTCCATCACTGAAGGAGAGGCGCTGGATCCTTCAAAATATGAAATAGAGGAGCCGTCAGATGGCAACAAAAATACGTTAACCGTACATCTCAAAACAGATGACGCTGTACCATACCTGATTGAATTTAAAACGTCATTAAAAGGCCAGGTCATCAAACAGAATCAATACACAAACAAAGCAGAGTACTTTAATAATGACCACGCAGACCGAACGCTGACGGGTTCAGTTTCCATCGCAAACGGAGGAAACCTGATTTCTAAAGGCGGCAAACAGAACGGAAACAATATCGATTGGAACATCAATGTCAATGCCAGCCAATCGACACTGGATGACGTAAAAGTCAAAGACACACCGGATGAGAATCAAATAATAGATGAAGATTCTTTTAAAGTATATCAAGCAAAATATAATGAGAACGGCGTTATGAAAGACAGCAGCGGAAACCTTATTCCGGGTGATGTGAAGCTTGAAAAAGATAAGGACTATAAACTAGATATAAAAACTGACAATGCCACCGGCGAACAATCATTTGTCCTTACCTTTACAGGCAGCTATAAACAAATCGACCGCGCGTATGTCATACAATATCGTTCTCTCATTAATATTTCCGGCAGCAGCGGTCAGGTCAGCAACAAAGTGTCGATATCAGGGACAAATGTTGAGGAGCAGACCCAAGAGAACAACAGCTCAGTGTTTGTCGCCATTTCAAGCGGCGGCGGCTCAGGATCAGGAGAGAAGGGAAGCCTGACGATATCTAAAACAGGATCAGACGGAACATCTCTTTCAGGAGCCGGCTTTCAATTATGGTCTAAAGACGGCAAGCAGCTGCTGCGTACGGGCACAACAGACGATGCCGGTAAACTTACGTTTGGGAATATCCGTTACGGAACCTATGTACTGAAAGAAATAAAAGCTCCGGACGGCTACACCATCAGCGATGCTTATGTAAACGGGGTCTCCGTTACGATTGACGGCAAATCCTCCGCTGCAGGAGCACTCTATAAAGTCATAAATCAAAAAAATAAGGTGACGCTTATCAAAAAAGACGAAAACAACAAGCCTTTGGCCGGTGCTGTATTTAAGCTTGAGAAAAAATCAAGCGACGGCACCTATACTCTGATAAAAAATAATATTGAAAGCGATAAAAATGGGAAAGTTGAGATCAACGGTTTGCCCGCCGGATACTATCGGCTGATGGAGACGAAAGCCCCATCAGGGTTTATCGTAAACACAAAAGCCATTCACTTCTCAATCGCAAAGAACGAAAAGAATCAAGTACCTGATGTTGAATTGGGATCAATGGTGAATTATCAAGGAAAAGCCGCATTAACGAAGAAAGATGCAGACGGCGGGAATCTTGAAGGCGCAGTTTTCAAAATCGTCGACAGTGATGGAAAAACGGTTCAGAAAGATCTGGTTTCAGATAAGGATGGAAAAATAGAAACATCCGGCCTTGCACCCGGTCATTACGCCTTCATCGAAACGAAAGCGCCCAACGGATATGTGTTAAATACGGAGAAAGTGGAGTTTACCATCTCAGAAACAGCGGAAGGAAAGCCGGAGTCAACTGACGCAGGAACGGCCGTCAACTATAAAGGCTCTGTCCGGCTGACGAAGGAAGATGCGGAAGGCCGAAACCTTGAAGGCGCAGTCTTCAAAATCGTCGACAGTGATGGAAAAACGGTTAAAGAAGATCTGGTTTCAGATAAGGACGGAAAAGTAGAAACATCCGGCCTTGCACCCGGTCATTACGCCTTCATCGAAACGAAAGCGCCCAACGGTTATGTGTTAAATACGGAGAAAGTGGAGTTTACCATCTCAGAATCGGCGGAAGGAAAGCCGGAGTCAACTGACGCAGGAACGGCCGTCAACTATAAAGGCTCTGTCCGGCTGACGAAGGTAGATGCGGAAGGCAAGAAGCTTGAAGGTGCAGTCTTCAAAATCGTCGACAGTGATGGAAAAACGGTTAAAGAAGATCTGGTTTCAGATAAGGACGGAAAAGTAGAAACATCCGGTCTTGCACCGGGTCATTACGCCTTCATCGAAACGAAAGCGCCCGACGGCTATGTGTTAAATACGGAGAAAAAAGAGTTTACCATCTCAGAAACAGCGGAAGGAAAGCCGAAGCCGTCTGACGCAGGAACGGCCGTCAACTATAAAGGCTCTGTCCAGCTGATCAAGAAGGATCAAGACGGAAACGTTTTAGACGGTGCAGTATTTAAAATCATTGACAGTGATGGAAAAACCGTAAGAGACGATCTGATGACAAAAGAAGGCGGCAAAATTGACGCCGGCGGTTTGGCGCCCGGAAACTATCAATTTGTTGAAACAAAAGCGCCGGATGGTTATCTGCTGTCAACAACCCCTGTGCCGTTTACGATTAAGGCTGAGAACAGCGGAAAACCGAATCAGGCTGCCCTGACTGCAGTTAACATCAAGAACAGCGTTGTTCTCACAAAATTGGATCAAGGTGACAAACGGAAAGTCCTGCAAGGTGCGAAGTTTAATCTGACAGATGCAAACGGCAAAGTACTGACAGAGGGTCTGACGACAGATGAGCACGGACAAATTATTGTACGGGGACTGAAAGCGGGCGAATATCAATTTATCGAAACAAAAGCGCCCGAACTTTACAGTTTGGATCAAACGCCAATATCATTCAAGATCACAAATACCGACATAAAACCAGTCGAAATCAGTGCGGAGAATACACTGACGCCTGGTGATGTCACACTGACAAAAGTGGATCATGACGATAAAAATAAGGTGCTGGAAGGTGCTGAATTCAAGATCACGGATTCTGCCGGACATCCGGTAAACACCGGCGGCAAAGAACGGCCGGCGGTATGGAAGACGGATCAAAAGGGCCGGTTTACGGTGAAAGGATTAGCGCCCGGGCAGTATCGATTTATCGAAACAAAAGCGCCTGACGGCTATCAGCTGAACGAAAAACCAATTGAATTCACAATTGAAAAAGGACAGTTAAAAGCCGTTGAGGTCGTCGTTTCTAATAAGAAATTAAAAAATCCCGCACCTGGGAAAGACACACCGAATCATCAAACGAATCAAGGCGGGCATCATCCTGATACCAATGGTAAAACCAATCATTCGGATACAGGCAAAAACCTGCCGAAAACCGGTGATACGGACGGTATGATGCCGGTCACGGCCGGTATTCTGCTGCTATTAGCCGGCGGAGCCGCGGCTGTTGTATCAAGAAAGAAAGCAAGGAATAGATAGACGTTATCGCACCTGATCATGTAAGAATCGATCAGGTGCTTTTTTAAAAAGAGAATCATTTCTCACCAAATACTCACCGCATGACGTACAAGAAAGGAATTTTCTTCATGGTTAAAAAGATGATCATTGCCGTTCTTATTTTGTCCGGGCTGCTTCTCATTTTCTCACCTCTCATGAAAGGCTGTTTGATCGCGTACCTCAGTAAAAGCCAAATTGAATCGGAATTAACCGCAGAACAAGCGCGGAAAAATAACATGAAAAAAGCGGACTATGATTTTGAATCCATTCATCCGCCCGGTTTCAGGGAAACAGTTCAGTCAAGTTTTAATCGCAAACCAAAACCGATAATCGGACGGATAACCATCAGCAGCATCGATTTAGACCTTCCGATTTTAAAAGGCACAACCAATGAAAACCTGCTGATCGGCGCGGCAACTATGCGTCCGGATCAGAAAATGGGCGAGGGAAACTACCCGTTGGCAGGCCACCATCTGAAGCAGGAGAACCTATTGTTCGGCCCTCTTTTACACATAAAAAAAGGCGCGCAAATCGTGATGACCGACTTTAGAAAAGACTATATTTATTCTGTAACATCAAAAACCATGATTTCAGAAATAGAAGCAAACGCAATTCAGGAGACAAAAGATAAAGAGATTACATTAATCACATGCGACAAAGCGGTAAGAACCGAAGGACGCCTGGCCGTCAAAGGAAAATTGATTGATATTTCCGGTCATTCAAATGTATCTCGGCCATCATAGAGAAACACTTTTTCAACTGAATATACGTCCGCTGTTAAACATCCCGAGACTGGCTTCTGTCAGTCTTTTTTTGCGCAGCGATTATAAAAAGTTCATCCTTCTTATCTCTCTTGAGGGAAATTATACCAGACTGCACTTTTTGAAAGAAATGACAAGAGAAAAAGATCACGAAAATTCTCAAAAATGAGAAACAAAGATTTAAAAAGTGGTATGATTTTAGGAGGAAAGGACGGCTGGTGCTGTGTTGGAAGCGAAGCGGTTTTATGTCTCTCTGCAAATGAAAATCGCCGGATTAATTGCGGCTTTATTAATACTTGTTATCGGAACGCTCACAGTTATATTTGCCTTTCAGCAATTAAAGGAAGGCCAGAAGCAGGCTGAACAGCTGGCGGTGCAAACGGCAAAAACCATTTCATACATGCCTCCTGTAAAAGAGGCGTTCCGGCTTGCGGATCAAGAGGCTTTTACAAAGTTAGATGTCATTGAACAAATGAAAGAACAGGCAGGCGCGCACGCCGTCTACATCACTGATCAAAAAGGGCATGTTGCATTTCATTCGGCCCGAAGCAGCATTCCGAAAGAAAATCAAAATCTGCAAAATAAAACCGTCATGTTCGGCGGGTCACCGGTTTCCGACGGAATGAAGGCTGTCCGGGGGAGCGCCCCGGTTATTTTGGAGGAAAAAAATCATAACGAAGTCGTCGGAACGGTGACAGTCGAGTTTTTACAAGATGAGATAGAAAAAGATATGAAAGCGCATCTGCGGCATTTAGGCTATTTTGCATGTTTGGTGTTTCTTATCGGCATCGGGGGAGCGGCGGCGCTCGCAAAAAGCATCCGTAAAGATACACTCGGCCTTGAACCGCATGAAATTGCAGCGCTATACAGGGAGCGCAATGCGATGCTCCTTGCGATTAAAGAAGGGATTATCGCCGTAAACAAAGAAGGCGCGGTAACCATGATGAATTTATCTGCGGCTGATATGCTGAATCTTCCGGAACCGATGATCGGAAGGCATATAAAAGAAATCATGCCGGGCGCAAATCTCATGCCGGTGTTGGCAGGGGGAGAATTACCGCCGAACGTGGAGGTGCGTGCCGGAGATAAAGTATTTATCTTAAACGTGAAAGAAATGAAGCAGACCGGACAAGTATACGGAGCGGTGATCAGCTTCCGCGAAAAAACGGAGCTCAAGAAACTCATTAACAAGCTGACTGAAATGAAAAAATACTCAGAGGATCTTCGGGCGCAAACGCATGAATTCTCGAATAAGCTTTACGCGATCCTCGGTCTGTTAGAGCTGGGAGAATATAATGAAGCCATTGAACTGATAAAAGAAGAGTACGCCATTCAGAATGAACAGCACGAAATCCTCTTTCAAAACATTCATTCACAGCGGGTTCAGGCCATACTATTAGGAAAAATGGGAAAGGCGTCTGAGAAGAAAGTGAAGCTTTCAATAGATGAAAACAGCTTTTTAGAATCGCTGCCGGAGCATGTGGGTTCATCCCAGCTCATTACGATCATCGGAAATCTTATTGATAACGCTTTCGAAGCCGTCGCCGAAAAAGAGAAAAAAGAGGTCGCCTTTTTTATGACCGATATCGGCAGGGATATCGTCATCGAAGTGGCGGACTCAGGAGACGGCGTGCCTCAGGAAAAAACAGAAACGATATTTGAAAAGGGCTACTCTTCAAAGGGGACGAGGAGAGGATACGGCTTAGCCAATCTGAAAGAAGCCGTCAGTGAATTGCAGGGATCGATAGAGATTTCGCAGCAAAAGAGCGGCGGTGCCGTATTTACGGTGTTTATACCGAAAGAAACGCCAAAGGGGGAATCGGTGTGATTAACATCGCGATTGCAGAGGACGACTTTCGAATAGCGCAAATTCACGAAAAATTTATCGAACATCTTGATGGATTCAATGTCATCGGTAAAGCAATCAATGCCAAAGACACCATATCGCTGCTTGAGAAACGGCAGCCTGATCTTCTGCTTTTGGATATTTATATGCCTGATGAGCTGGGGACAGATCTGCTTCCCCTTATCCGCGGCCGTTTTCCTTCCGTTGATATCATCATTATTACGGCTTCTGCCGAAACAAGACTGCTGCAGGAAGCGCTCAGGTCAGGCGTTTCTCACTATGTCATAAAGCCGGTGTCGGCAAATAAATTTACAGAAGTGCTTTTGCAGTACCGGGAAAAAAGAGAATGGCTGCACTCACAGCCGGAGCTGAGCCAGTCCGTTATCGACATGTTTTTCGGAAGCGGTCAGAAAGAACAAAAACAGCTCAATGATCTGCCAACCGGGATTAATTCGATTACACTTCAAAAAATCAAAAACGCGCTCAGGGAAGCCCAAAAAGGGATGACGGCCGAAGAACTGGGCGAAAAAATGGGCGCCTCCAGAACAACGGCGCGGCGCTACGCCGAGTTTCTCGTTTCTCAGGAAGAAGCGCTCGCTGAATTAGAGTACGGCATTATCGGCAGGCCGGAACGGAAATATTATTTAGCACATGAATAAGGGATGGGAGAAATGAAGCGGTTGGGAGTGCTTCTTGTCATGCTGGCGGCGCTGGTTTCTTTTGACGGACGGCAGATGGCGGGCATCCGTTCAGCCGAAGGGCCGGTTGAAATTGTCGTCCCGGCAGCGCCTCAAGGGGGCTGGGACGTAACGGCAAAAGCTTTGCAATCGGTAATAGAGCGGAAGCAAATATTAGGCCGGCCCGTAAAGATCGTCTATAAACCCGGCGGAGGCGGAGACAGCGGCTGGAAATATGTAAACGAACGAAAAACGGATGTCATCAGTATGAATTCAAGCCTGCTGTTAAGCAATGAAATTTTGGGACAAAGCCGGCTGAAGGCAGCTGATTTTACGCCTTTGGCCATTATCGCAAAAGAGTGGCAGACCGTCGCTCTTCCGAAGGATTCAAAGATAAAAAGCGGAAAGCGGCTGCTCGGCGATATTAAAGCACATCCGGGCGGCATAAAAATCGGATTTGCGCCCGGCCTCGGAAATGATGACCAGCTCTCCTTTGCGAGAGCGGCGGAAATGGCCGGAATTTCTCCGTTTGATATCCGTTTTTTTCAATACGGGAGCAGCAATGAAGTCATTGAAGCTCTTATCAGCCACGAGATAGACGCCGCTTCAATGACCATTTCAGAAGCGAGAGACGCCTATCGGAAAGGGAAAATCACATTGGCGGCCGTTACGTCGGACAAAAGGCTCTCCGGCTTCAGCGATGTGCCGACATGGAAAGAGCAGGGGGTGCCGTTTGTCTTTGCGCACTGGAGAGGCATCATGGGGCCGATAGACATGACCGAAGGCGAGATCGCCTATTGGGATCAGGCTTTGAAACAGATTACCTCATCCGCGGAGTGGAAGCAAATGTTGAAAAAACGGGATTGGGAGAGCTTTTATAAAAACAGCAGCGGCGCAAAACGCTTTTTAGAAGAGCAGACCGAGTTTTATAAAGAGATGATGAGCAGCGAAAAATAAGCCTTCCGCATATTTGCGGGAGGCTTTTTATTTATAAATGAACAAAATGAACGAAAAGGTTATAAAAAATTAAAAATCTTTAAAATCCAAAATATTTACTTCAATATCCAATTCTCATAAGATAGCAAAAAGGCGGATAAAGGGGATCGGGCCTTTAAAATGTAAGCGTATTCACGATAAGGGGGACATACTGTGCTAGCAATCTTAGGCTTTCTTATGATGCTTGTTTTTATGGTACTGATTATGACAAAACGGCTTTCAGTGTTAACGGCGCTCGTATTAACGCCGATCGTGTTTGCGCTGTTTGCCGGGTTTTCTTTTAACCGGGTCGGCGAGATGATGATTTCCGGGATTGAACAGGTGGCGCCGATTGCAGTCATGATTATGTTTGCGATTCTTTATTTCGGCATTATGATTGATACCGGTTTATTTGATCCGATGGTGTCGCGTATTTTAAAGCTGGTTAAAGGCGACCCGCTCAAAATTGTAGTCGGAACAGCCGTTTTAACCATGCTTGTCGCACTGGACGGAGACGGCTCGACGACGTATATGATTACGACAAGCGCAATGCTGCCTTTGTATATCATGCTCGGAATCCGTCCGATTATTTTAGCGGGAATCGCCGGTGTCGGCATGGGTATCATGAACACGATACCATGGGGCGGCGCGACGCCGCGTGCGGCGAGTGCGCTCGGCGTTGACCCGGCAGAGCTGACGGGGCCGATGCTGCCTGTCATTGCCAGCGGAATGGTGTGTATGATTGTGGTCGCTTATGTACTCGGAAGGATGGAAAGGAAACGGCTCGGGGTGATCGAATTAAAGCAGCCGTCCCATACAAATGAAACGGCTGCGGCTGCGGAAGATGAATGGAGGCGGCCGAAACTGTGGTGGTTCAATTTACTGTTAACGCTTTCTTTAGTGGGATTTTTAGTGTCAGGAAAAGTGAATTTAACCGTGCTGTTCATCATTGCGTTTTGTATCGCGCTGATTGTCAACTATCCGAAGCTTAACGATCAAAGGGAGCGTATTTCAGCCCATTCGAGCAATGTGCTTGCGATCGGTTCGATGATTTTTGCCGCAGGCGTGTTTACCGGAATTTTAACGGGGACGAAGATGGTTGATGAGATGGCCATTTCCCTCGTATCGCTTATTCCGGAACAGATGGGGGGATTTATTCCGGCGATTGTTGCCTTAACGAGCGGTATCTTTACGTTTCTGATGCCCAATGACGCCTATTTTTACGGCGTGCTGCCCATTTTATCCGAGACCGCCGTGGCGTACGGTGTAGATAAGGTGGAAATCGCCCGCGCTTCGATCATCGGCCAGCCGATTCATATGTTAAGCCCGCTCGTGCCGTCGACGCATTTATTAGTCGGGCTTGCCGGGGTCACGATTGATGAACACCAGAAGTTTGCGATGAAATGGGCGGTTCTTGCCGTTATCGTCATGACAGCTTTTGCGCTCATCATCGGCGCAATCACGATTTTTTAACATAAAACACCCGGTTCGTCGCACACTAAAGGCATCAGAGGAGGTGTCATGATGAGTGATCCGTTTATGCCGCTTTTTTCAGTGAGAAGCGGGGCCGGTTTTAAAGCGGCGGACGGCGTTTACGGACTGACCGTGCAGATTGCGAATGTTTACTTTATCGAAAATCCCTCAGCTCCGCAGGAAATCATTCTGGTTGACGCGGGAATGCCTCAATCGGCGGAGATGATAACAGAAGAAATGAAACGCCGATTCAAAGAGGGGTATCAGCTGAAGGCGGTCATTTTGACACACGGTCATTTTGATCATGTCGGTGCGATTGAAGAGCTGCTTGAACTTTGGGATGTGCCGGTTTACATTCATGAAAAGGAGCTCCCGTACGTCACGGGGAAAGCGGATTATCCGCCTGCCAGGCCCGATGCGAAAAAAGGGCTTGTCGCAAAGCTGTCACCGCTGTTTCCGCGCCATACGATCCGCATTCCGTCCGTTCAGGCACTGCCTTCAGACGGTACCGTTCCGTTTCTTGAAGAATGGAAATGGGTGCATACGCCCGGCCACACACCCGGCCATATTTCATTATTCCGGGATAAAGACCGCGTTCTGCTTGCCGGTGATGCCGTGATCACTGTTGAACAGGAATCGCTTGCGGACGTTGTCATTCAAAAGCAAGAGCTTCACGGGCCGCCCGCTTATTTTACAGCGGATACGCAGACGGCGGCCGCATCCGTTCAGAAACTGGCCGAACTGGAGCCGGAAGCGCTTTTGACGGGTCACGGAATTCCGATGACGGGAAAAAACTACCGTGAGGATTTGCTTACACTGGCTGAAAAACTGCATTCCGTTTTGTAAAACACCTGCGAACATCACAGGTGTTTTTTCTTTGCAGTTTCCAGTATGATACAAAAAAACCATTGTGTTCACTCTTAAAAACGATACAATGGGAAACAGATGTAAATTGAAGGAGAGAGTTTTTTGAAACATACGGAAATACTTTGGGATGAGGCGAAGGGTTTTATTGATGTCTGCTATCAGGAACTCGGAATGGAATCGGAAATCAACGCGCGTCTGCACGCGATAAAAGATGAGATAGATCGGACGGGAAGTTACGTCCATACGGCGGAAGAGCTTGAACACGGGGCGAAAATGGCGTGGCGCAACAGCAACCGCTGTATCGGGCGTCTGTTCTGGCAATCGCTGAACGTCATTGACCGGCGCGGTGTGAAAACGAAAGAAGAGGTGCGCGACGCATTATTTGAACATATTGAAATCGCCACGAACGGCGGAAAAATTAAACCGACGATTACGATTTTCCCCCCTGAGAAGAATGGGGAGAAGCAAGTGGAAATCTGGAATCACCAGCTCATCCGCTATGCGGGATATGAGACTGAAAAAGGAAGAGTCGGTGATCCGGCATCATATGAGCTGACGGCTGTCTGCGAAAAACTCGGCTGGCGCGGGAAGCGGACCGATTTTGATATTCTGCCGCTGCTTTTCCGGATGAAAGGGGACGGGAAGCCGGTCTGGTATGACCTGCCTCAGACGCTCGTGAAAGAAGTGCCGATCACCCATCCGGATATTGAAGAGTTTGCCGATTTAAATCTCAGATGGTACGGGGTTCCGATTATCGCCGATATGAGGCTTGAAATCGGCGGGCTGTCGTACAACGCGGCGCCTTTTAACGGATGGTATATGGGAACCGAAATCGGCGCAAGGAACCTTGCTGACGAAAAACGGTATGATATGCTCAAAAAAGCCGCTGCGGTCATGGGGATTTCCGCCAGCCTGAATACCGACCTGTGGAAGGATCAGGTGCTGGTGGAACTGAATAAGGCAGTGCTCTATTCATACAAAAAACACGGTGTCAGCATTGTCGATCACCATACGGCGGCGAATCAATTTAAACGCTTTGAAGAACAGGAACAAGACGCGGGCAGAAAGCTGACGGGCGACTGGACCTGGCTGATTCCGCCGATCTCGCCGGCTTCCACCCACATTTTCCATAAATCATATGACAATACGATTGTGAAGCCGAATTATTATTATCAGGACAAGCCTTATCAGTAACTGATGGTAAAAGTGCGGTACCCTTTCAGACGGTGTGATTCTTCGATGGTTATGCCGGTGACATTTGAGAAGGGGCTGCCTTTTCTGACTGCTTCGGCAAATTGTTTTAACGACTCTTCAGGACCTTCGGCAAGGATTTCCACCCGGCCGTCATCACGGTTTTTTACCCAGCCGGCTACCTTATGTCTGTCGGCTTCCATCTGGACGAAGTAGCGAAAACCTACGCCCTGAACCCGGCCGTCTGCAATCATATGATATTGAAGCATGGAAAAACCACCTTTTTCTTACTATGATAAAGGAAAGATATGAGATTTCGCAAAGGATGTGAACGAGGTGACGCAAGACTATTCTGTCTTATCTATCAATCTCGGAAAGCCCGCAATTCATGAATTTGCCGGCAGACAAATCAATTCCGGCATCATAAAGCGGCCCGCAGATTCTCCCGTCATGCTGTATAAAACCCATTTTGACGGGGACGGGCAGGCTGATCTGAAGAATCACGGAGGCCCCGATAAAGCGGTGTGCGTGTATCCCGCCGAGCATTATTCATATTGGGAAACAACGCTCGCGAGAAAACTTCCCGCCGCCGCGTTCGGGGAGAATGTAACGGTCAAAGGACTTGCCGAACAAGACGTGTGGATCGGAGACGTCTTTCAGCTGGGGGAAGCCGTCGTTCAAGTAAGCCAGCCGCGCCAGCCCTGCGTCAAACTCGCGCTCAAATATGGCATCAAAGATATGGTGCTCCGTGTACAGCAGACGGGATTTACCGGCTTTTATTTCAGGGTGCTTGAAGAAGGATATGTCGATCCGCGTCCCGTCCTCAAGCGTCTGTCGAGAGGAAAAGAAAGCATTTCCGTCTGGTATGCGAATGAAGTGAAATATCGTGATTCCGGCAATCTGTCAGCGATTGAAGAAATACTGCGGGAAGAAGCGCTGTCAGAAAGCTGGAGGGAGTCCTTCCTTAAAAAAAGAGACAGGCTCACTAATGTATAGAAAAAAGCCGTGCTGCACTGACAGCACGGCTGATTTACGTTATGCTTGTTTTTTTGTTTCCAGCAGATTGGCAAGGAAGTACTTTTTGAAGCTTTGAAGCTTTCTTCCTTCATAGTGGGTAATTCCTTTTTTCTTTAACTCTTCTACATACCAGCCTTTACTGCCATAATGCATGTCAGAAAACTCCTTTCTCCGTTCTCCCGTTGAGGAGAGTTTCTTCAGTTTTTGCCAAACTTTTGGCATTGTAACATCTATAAAAAGACGCTGAAAAGGGATAACGCAAAAACTGAGACTTTCGATTCAGAGATGTAAAGCTTTCTTACATATATATGTAAAGGGCGGTCTTTTCATGCCTAATGGCCGGTTAATTTTAACAGCACCGTTCCGAGTGTCATGATTCCGAAAACGACGCCGAAATAAACCAGCATCCCCTTCTTTTTCTTCACTCCGTAAACGGTGAGAATGATGCTTTCAATAAAGAAAATAAACCCAAAGATAATAAACCACATGTTGAAAAATGGCTCCTTTCACAGACATATGTCCAGTGTAGCACAACTCTTATAACGGAGCATAAAAAAGCCGGGCACTGTATCAGTGTCCGGCAAGTTTGACGAGAAGCTGGGCCAAATGCTGTTTTTCATTGTCATCCGCAATGTCCCACAGTTCTTGTAAGAGTTTTTCTTCCGCATTGCGGGGCTCCTCGTGTTTGGCGAGATAGTCCCCGAGGATGGCGGCGCTTTTGATGATTTTGCTGTCATCCAGGCCCAGTTTTTTTCCGGCGGAAATTTTCTGATGAAGGTACGCCTTAAATTCCTCGAAATCCTCTAAAATCTGCTGTTTCGTTACGCCGTGCATGGCGTGTATTTCGTTTTCGATTTTGATTTTTTCTTTATCTTTTTTCATGCGTCTCCCTCCTTCGGGTTAGTTGTTGTATACCTGTTTGGAAGGGAGATGAAACATTACAATGCAGTTAAAATAATCGGTTTGTCTTTTGTGATCACGATGGTGTGTTCCACTTGGGCGACAAGGCTTTTATCCGGCGTTTTAAACGTCCAGCCGTCTCCCGCTTCAACAATCGTTTCCGCTTTCGTGGAAATAAACGGCTCAAGCGCGATCACGGTTCCGTTTTTAAACAGCGCGTTATCAAACGGATCATAGTAATTCATGATGTGGTTCGGCGCTTCATGGAGGTTTCTGCCGATTCCGTGGCCCGTCAGCGTTTTAATAACGGTAAATCCATTGGAGCGGGCTTCATGATAGACGGCTCTGCCGATCTGGTTTTGGCGTTTGCCGGCTTTTGCCTGATCCAATCCTTTCTGAAATGCGGATGCTGCGCAATTACAAAGCTTTTGCAGACGTTCATCGCCTTCTCCGAGTACAAATGAAATTCCCGTATCGGAATAAAAACCGCCGAACTCCGCCGAAATATCGATATTTACAAGATCTCCGGCTTTTAAGATTTTAGAGGCGCTCGGAATGCCGTGAGCGACTTCGTCATTTACGCTGATGCATGTCACGCCCGGGAAATCGTATTCCTTCTCCGGAGCGGAAGCGGCTCCGTGCTCGTCAAGCACCGCCTTTCCGATCAGGTCAAGATCTTTCGTGCTCATGCCGGGCTCGGCTTTTTTCTTCATTTCTTCACGCGCCAGCGCGACGATTCTGCCGATTTTTTTAAGGCCTTCTAATTCTTGATCGTTCGTTACAATCATTGTCATTCCCGCTTTCTATTTTTAATCATCTGATTCAAGCTTACCACAACTGGTTTATAAATAGAAAACCAACAAGCCTTATGTGAATAAATGAAGGAAAATTGGTATAGATCACTAGATAACTTATGTGGTATATTTAAGAAAAAAGAAGGGGGATGGGTAAAATGCTTCAATTTTTGCAAAAACTCGGAAAATCATTTATGCTTCCGATTGCCGTTCTGCCCGCCGTTGGTATTATTTTGGCCATCGGCAGAGAGGACTTATTAAATATTCCGTTCATTTACGCGGCGGGGACCGCGGTATTTGATCATCTGCCGCTGATTTTCGCGATCGGAATCGCGATCGGGATTTCCAAAGACAGCAACGGGGCCGCCGCTCTGTCGGGAGCAATTTCTTATATCATGCTGGACGCGGCTGTAAAATCAATCAATTCGACAAATAATATGGCCGTTTTCGGAGGGATTATCGCGGGGTTAATTGCGGGATACACGTATAATCGCTTTAAAGATACGAAGCTGCCCGAATATCTCGGGTTTTTCAGCGGGCGCAGGCTCGTTCCGATTGTAACGGCGCTGATTACCATTATTTTGGCGGGGATCTTCGGATTTGTGTGGCCGCCGATTCAGTCGGTGATTACGTCTTTCGGGGAATGGATGATCGGGCTTGGCGGAATCGGCGCCGGGATTTACGGGATTTTTAACCGGCTTTTGATTCCATTCGGCCTTCATCATGTGCTGAATAATATTTTTTGGTTCCAGTTTGGCGATTTTCACGGAAAAACGGGAGATCTGGCCCGCTTCTTTGCGAAGGATCCGACGGCGGGAACTTATATGACGGGATTCTTCCCGATTATGATGTTCGGGCTTCCTGCCGCATGTCTGGCAATGATTGCCGCGGCTAAGCCAAGCAAGCGCAAAGCGACGGCCGGAATGATGATCGGTCTCGCGCTGACGGCATTTATTACCGGAATTACAGAGCCGATTGAATTTGCATTTATGTTTTTATCACCGCTTTTGTACGGGGTTCATGCTATATTAACCGGGTTCTCTTTATTTATCGTGAATGTTCTCGGAATCAGGTCAGGTTTTTCATTCTCGGCGGGGGCGATCGATTATCTCCTCAGCTACGGCATTGCCGAAAAACCGCTTTTGCTGCTCGTTGTCGGGCTTTGTTATGCAGTGATCTATTTTGTCGTCTTCTATATGCTCATCAAAACGTTAAACTTGAAAACGCCGGGACGGGAAGATGATGAGGAAGAGGAAGAAGTGCTTAGTGAAGATACGGCCGGTTCCGTCGAAGAACATGCCATGCTCAAGGGGCTCGGCGGCAGGCAAAACCTCGAAACGATTGATCACTGTGCGACCCGCCTCAGGCTGACCGTGCAGGATACGTCTCTCATTAATGAGGCGGCGCTTAAAAAAGCGGGAGCAAAAGGGGTTATCAAAACGGGGAATAAAACGGCGCAGGTCATTATCGGGCCGAACGTCGAATTTGTCGCGGAAGAGCTGAGAGAAGCCGTCCGCCGTGACGACCAGAAGCAGACTTGAAAAATCCGGATCACCTATGTGATCCGGATTTTTTTTGAACATATATCAAGTTTCACATAATGTACAAAAAACAACGTTTTCTTCTATGTTAAGATTCATGTAGAACAAGTATGGAGATGATGTAAGGTGACATGGATTGCAGTTGTTTCAATTGTTGTCATAAGCCTGATTAAGATTGTGCTGACATGCCTTCCTACCGGAGCGGTGGAATGGATCCTCCGCAAGTTTGAAACCCATTCAAAGCTCAGTGACGCGTCCGCTGCCGTTTCCCTCGGCGGAAAACGTCTGGAAGGCGAAGACAAACGCCGGGTGATTGATGATTTTAACGAAGCCGTGTTTATCGAACGGCATTATATATACCCAGGGGATGAAGAGCGTTATCTTCATCCGCAAAACGGAGCCGATCCGCTTGTCATTAAGACGAGAAAAGGGAAAAAAGATGTGACGGTGTTTGTATACAGCTACGAAGATCATGTAGATGTCGTCAAACAGCAGAAAAAGAAAGTCGTCGCTTATTCAGTTCTTTCCGACAGCCTGCAAAAGCGCTCTATGGCCGCCGCCGGGAGCTGAACATAAAAAAGCCAGATCATTGATATGATCTGGCTTTTGTTTATTCTTTTTGATCATCTGCTGAGGAATCTTCACGCTTCGTATAATCGAATTGTGAAGGATCCACTTTCTTAAAGCCTTTCGGCTGATAGAAACGAAGCAGATCGCCGTTGATGATCTTATCAGACATTTCAAGCTCAGTCTTGACGAGAGAGTCTTCTTTTTTGTCGACTTCTGAATCATCTAAAAGTCTTCCGGTTTTCGTATCGTAATACTTGCCGGACACTTTCGTATAGTTCGGTGAGATGAAGTCTCCGTTACGGAACGGAATGACTTCTCTGTGCTCTTTCGATAAGATATCTGAACCTGACATGAGATAATCTTTCGTATCGACGCCGAGCAGATGAAGAACGGTCGGCGCGACATCGACTTCACCGGCAAATTTATGATTGCGGCCGCCTTTCACGCCGGGAGCGTGGATAAAGAGCGGCACCCGCTGAAGCTGGGCATTGTCGTATTCAGTGATCTCATCTTTGCCGAGCACTTTCGCCATCGCTTTATTATGGTTTTCGGAGATGCCGTAGTGGTCTCCGTACATCACGATAATCGACTTATCGTACAGGCCGTCTTTTTTCAGGTCATGAAAGAACTGTTCAATTGATTCATCCAGATAGTTCGCGGACTGGAAGTAATTATTAACGACTGAATCGCCAAAGTCTCCCGCAGGGAAGTCCGTGTCTTCTTTATCCATTCCGAACGGGAAGTGGTTGGACAGCGTAATGAACTTCGTATAGAACGGCTGCGGCAGGCTCTTTAAGAGCGGCATGGATTCTTTGAAATACGGTTTATCTTTCATGCCGTAGTTTTTCGTGTTTTCTTCGCTCATGTCATAATAAGCGGAATCGAAAAACTTATCGATGCCTTCCGCTTTGTACATTTCGTTACGGTTCCAGAAAGTCTGCGTATTTCCGTGGAAAGCGGCAGACGTGTACTTTTTGCCTTTTAAGATCGCAGGAACGGACTGCAGCGTGTTTTGCGCTTTATTGACGAAAACCGAACCTTGCGAAAGCGGGTACAGAGAGTTCTCCATCATAAATTCCGCATCAGATGTTTTACCTTGTCCCGTTTGGTGGAAAAAGTTATCAAAGTAGAATGTTTGATTATCGTGCGCCAGCTTATTTAAAAACGGCGTCACTTCCTTGCCGTTAATTTTATAGTCAATGATAAAGGATTGCAGAGACTCTAATGAGACGTAGATGACGTTTTTTCCTTCGGCTTTTCCGAAGTAGACGTTATTCGGCACGTCATAGTTGGCCTTCATATAGTTTTCCACATCCGTTACATCGCTTGAATCGGCAAGCGCGCGCTGGCTGTTTGATTTCACATTCTGCACGGCATCGTAAATCGTAAAGTTGTACGTGCCCAAGTATTTCACCAGATAGTTTCGGTCAAATGAGCGTGTCAAAAGCTCAGGACGGTCGGATTCCGCGACGGCGAGGTTGATCAGGAACATAAGCACGGCGGAAGCCAAAACGATTCTGAATGATTTCTTCGCCGGTTTTTCAGCCGGTTTTTTCATCTTAAGGGCCAAAATAATCAAAATGACGGTATCCAGGAAGTAGAAGGCGTCTGTCCATCTCATTAACGAGAACGCGCTGTCTCCGAGCTGGCCGCCGTTTGTCTTTGCCTGCATCATGACCGGGATGGTAATGAAATCATTAAAGAATCTATAATAGACGATGTTTGCAAAAAGCAAAAAAGACAATAAAAAATGAATCACAATAATGGCTGTCTGCTGTAATTTTTTCTTGAAAAGAAGCCCAAATCCAAGAAAGAACAAGCTGGAGCTCAGCGGATTCACAAAAAGCAATATTTTCTGGATCGTGTTGTCTATGCCGAGGTTAAAGTTTAAAATATAAGCGACATATGTTTTCACCCACAATAACACGACCGCTATCAAGAAGAAGGCAAGTCCTCTTTCTTTTATAAATGTTTTCATTGTTACACTCCTTTTTTCCGATCACGGTTTACACGGAACGATAGAAAAAACGAACGTAATCAATATACCATGAAACCAGCAAATAGAAAAGGTGGAAAAGGCTCATCGGAAAAAGGGCGAAAAACGCTGTCGCAACGGCGGTTGATCTGTTGAAT
This sequence comes from Bacillus sp. NEAU-CP5, assembly GCF_026420705.1. NCBI lineage: Bacteria > Bacillati > Bacillota > Bacilli > Caryophanales > Bacillaceae > Bacillus > Bacillus sp. NEAU-CP5. The sequence continues at coordinate 225,912 of NZ_JAPMOV010000005.1, forward strand.
GACAGCTTTAAAACATATAAATGGCACAAACTGGGATTTGTGTTTCCGTATGATCATACCCGGTTCTATTGAAAAAAGAGGTGAACAGTGATGGATATTGCCCATATCGTGGCTGAAGATAAAATCAAGCGCGCCATTAAGGATGGAGAGTTCGCCGGCATCAAAGGAATGGGAAAGCCCCTGCCGAAAGACGATGCCGCACATCTTCCGGAGTCGCTCAGAATGGGCTACCGCATATTAAAAAACGCCGGGATCGCCGAGGATGAGGGCGCGCTGAAGAAAGAGCTGATGACGCTCGATTATTTGATCGCCAAGTGCCGCAATGAACAGGAGCGGGATCACCTGCGGAACAAACGGACGGAAAAACAAGTCAGACTCGACAAACTGACGGAGGAGAAAGCCATGTTCTCAAAACCCGCATCTTCTCATTATAAGGAGAAAGTGTACAGACGGCTGGGCCGCCCGTAAGCCGGCTCCTTATATGTTTTTCTGAAAAGGAATGTGCTCCATAAGGCGCGGGCAGGAAATGTGGAGCAGGCCGTTTACGCACTGCGCCTGTAACAGGTGGGGCTCAGCCGGTTCAGGAAGCTCAATCGTCTCATCGATTTCCCCGTAATATCGGTTCTGGCAAACTCCCATGTTCTTTGGGAAAAGGGGTGTGATGTTGCCTTTTATATGCAGCCGTGTCCTTGACAGCAGCCTCAATGTCAATTCTTCTTCGTAAACGCCGGGCATTTCCACAATGACAAATGTGTACTGTTCATCCTGATAAATATCATAAGTCAGGGTGTTTTTTTGTAAGGAGAAAAAATCTTCGGGAGATTTCCGTTTCAGGACATTAGTCCAAAAGTCGCTGGGCTTGTGCTCGTTCGTAATCTCAAGCCACTTTCTCATTTTTTCGATATCCACTTCGGCAGAACCTCCCTATATTTGATTTGCGATCGGCATTGACGGGTTGGCGATCTGATCCTGATCGCTCACGTCAGGGTCAAGATGGCCCGAATTCAAACATCCGGCGGCCGGCGAAAAATCCCCTAAAGAAAAGTTCGCGCCGACAAATTTGCTGTTGGCGGTGTGGCTGTTTTGTACGGTCTGACCGATATCGACGTTTCCGTTTTGCGTTGCTCCGTTTACTTTTATATTGACGACGTTAATTTGGTAAGGCATTCATAAAAACCCCTTTAATCTATAGTCGGCGGTACCGGCATAACATTTGCGGTATCTGCGGTTCCGATTTCTGTCTGGTCGTTGACATCAGGATCATTTAACAAGTTCTCCATCATCGATTCTATAGGTGACGTATCGCCGAATGAAGAGTTCAGTCCTTGTGATTTGTTATTTGTGGTGGGACTGTTGTATGCCGCTTCCCCAATCGTAATAGATCCGTTGCCAGAAATACTGTTAATCTTCAAATAGTACAGGTTGATAACAGTGGATGGCATCTCTTCACACCTCTTTAACTTAGTTGTACAGTACTGTATGCTTTTTGTGCTCCTGTTGTGAATTTCGCCCGGACATGTTCCCGACCAAACAAGAAGTCAAGGCCCGGTTCCGGCGGGGCTTTTTTTGTTTCAGGGTCTTTCGCAGTATATTTGTGATGAAAGCGCTATAAAAATAGATTGACGACATGTATATACATCATTACAATAGAGTCATAAACATGTATATACAAGTTTGCGAGACAAAATGAAAACGGTTACGGAGGGGTTGGCATGGGTGAGTTTAACCGGGCTGCGCGGCAGATCGCTGAAGCTGTCGGCGGAATTGAAAATATTGAGGCGGCGACTCATTGTGTGACGCGTTTGCGGTTTGCATTAATAGATGAAACCAAGGTAAACCAAAAAATGCTTGATGCAATAGACATTGTCAAAGGATCTTTTGCGGTAAACGGGCAGTTTCAAGTCGTGATCGGGCAGGGGACGGTCAACAAAGTATATGCGGAATTAGTGAAGGAAACGGGGATGGGTGAAGCGTCCAAGGATGACGTGAAGAAGGCGGCGGCGCAAAAAATGAATCCTTTACAGCGTGCTGTGAAAACGCTTGCGGACATCTTTATTCCGATCTTGCCGGCGATCGTCACGGCCGGGCTGTTAATGGGTCTGAACAATATCTTAACGGCGGAAGGCATTTTCTACAGCACGAAATCGATTGTCCAAGTGTATCCGCAATGGGCGGATCTCGCCAATATGATTAATCTGATCGCGGGGACGGCTTTCGCTTTTCTGCCGGCTTTAATCGGCTGGTCGGCAGTGAAGCGGTTCGGAGGAAGCCCGCTTTTGGGCATCGTGCTCGGGCTGATGCTGGTGCATCCTGATCTGTTAAACGCATGGGGCTACGGGGCTGCCGAGCAGAGCGGCGATATTCCGGTGTGGAACCTGTTCGGCCTTGAGGTGCAGAAAGTCGGGTATCAAGGTCAGGTGCTCCCGATTCTGCTGGCGTCTTATTTACTTGCCAGGCTTGAGCTCTTTTTGACGAAACGGACGCCGGAGGGCATTCAGCTGTTGGTCGTCGCGCCGGTGACGCTTTTGGTCATCGGTTTTCTATCCTTTGTCATCATCGGTCCGATTACCTTTGCGATCGGTAACGCGCTGACGGCGGGATTGATTGCCGTTTTCGGACAATTCTCCGCCATCGGAGGCCTGCTGTACGGAGGGCTGTATTCGGCGCTTGTGATCACGGGGATGCACCATACGTTTCTCGCGGTCGATCTTCAATTAATCGGATCAAAGCTCGGCGGCACATTTTTATGGCCGATGCTCGCATTGTCAAATATCGCTCAAGGATCGGCGGCTTTGGCCATGATGCTGATTACAAAAGATAAAAAACAGCGGGGGCTTTCACTGACGGCCGGCATTTCCGCATATTTGGGCATTACCGAGCCGGCGATTTTCGGCGTGAATCTTCGTTACAAATTTCCGTTTGTGATTGCCATGATCAGTTCGGGAATCGCGGGGATGTTCATCTCCGTCAAAGGCGTTCTCGCAAGCTCGGTCGGAGTCGGCGGCGTGCCGGGGATCTTCTCCATTATGAGCCGGTACTGGGGTCCGTTTGCGATCGGAATGCTGATCGTGCTGATTCTCCCGTTTGCGGGAACATACGGGTATGCGCGGCTGAAACGGCAAAAATAGAAAACCTGCGGGGCGCCTTCTATCAGGCTGTCCCTTTTCCCTTTCAATTCAAAACATTACAGGCGGTGAAGAAAAATGAAAACAGACAGCACACCATGGTGGAAAAAGGCAGCGGTATATCAAATTTATCCGAAGAGCTTTAATGATACGACGGGAAACGGGATCGGTGATCTGAACGGTATTATCGAGAAGCTTGATTATTTGCAGAAGCTTTTGATTGATGTCATTTGGCTTACGCCGATTTACGATTCGCCGCAGAATGACAACGGTTATGACATTCGCGATTACTGCACCGTTTATGAAGAGTACGGAACGATGGAGGATTTTGAACGCCTTCTCGATGAAGCGCACAAAAGAGGAATCAAGGTCGTTATGGATCTTGTCGTCAACCATACATCAGTCGAGCATCGGTGGTTCAAAGAAGCGGTCTCGTCACCCGACAGTCCGTATCGGGATTTTTACATTTGGAAAGACGGAAAGGAAGACGGCCGGGCGCCGAACAACTGGGAATCAAAATTCGGCGGTTCCGCTTGGGAGCTCGACCCGGCGTCAGGCCAGCACTATCTGCATTTATTTGATGTGTCGCAGGCCGATTTGAACTGGGAAAATGAAGAGATGAGAAAAGAGGTTTACGACATGATGCATTTTTGGTTCCGAAAAGGAATCGACGGTTTCCGGCTGGATGTGATCAACCTCATTTCTAAAGACCAATCGTTTCCTGATGCCGAGGATGGGCGTGACGGGCGCCCTTATTATACGGACGGGCCGCGCGTGCACGAATTTCTCCATGAGATGAACCGGGAAGTGTTTTCGAAATATGACAGCATGACGGTCGGTGAAATGTCCTCGACAACGGCTGACCACTGCATCCGGTACACAAACCCTGAGAATAAAGAACTCGATATGACTTTTAACTTTCACCATTTAAAAGTGGATTATCCGAATGGTGAAAAATGGGCGCTCGCTCCGTTTGATTTTCTGAAGCTGAAACGGATTTTAGCGTTTTGGCAGACGGAGATGCAAAAAGGCGGAGGCTGGAACGCATTATTCTGGTGCAACCATGACCAGCCGCGGGCCGTATCCAGATACGGAGACGACGGCGTATACCGGACGAAATCAGCCAAAATGCTGGCGGCGGCCATTCATATGATGCAGGGCACGCCTTACATTTATCAAGGTGAAGAGATCGGCATGGGCAATCCGAAATTCGATGACATCGGCTCATACCGCGATGTCGAATCATTGAATATTTACAAAAAGATGAAGGAAGAAGGCGTGCCCGAAAAAGACATTATCGCCATTTTAAAAGAGAAATCAAGAGACAATGCAAGAACCCCCATTCAGTGGAACAGCGGGCCGCACGGCGGTTTCACGACGGGCACGCCTTGGATTCCGGCGGCGGATGATTATCGGGACGTTAACGCGGAAGCGGCTTTGCGGGACCCGGATTCAATTTTCTACCATTATCAGAAGCTCATCATGCTCAGAAAGGAATATGACATCGTGACTGAAGGAACGTTTGAGCTGCTTGCTGAAGACGATCCGGCGGTTCTGGCGTACGTCAGACACGGCAAGGATGAAAAACTGCTGTGCATCAACAACTTCTACGGGAAAGAAGCGGACTTTACGGTTCCGTTTAAAGACACGGACGGCTGGCGGTTTACGGTGCTGCTGACGAATGATGAACCGAGGGAAGGGCGGCCGGAACGATTGACGCTCCGTCCGTATGAATCGATCGTTTATCATCTGACAAAAGCGTGATACACTAATCTGGGTGGTCAAATGAAAGTGAATAAATACATCACAATCTATAAAGATATGGTGCGGCAGATCGAAAGCGGCCAGCGGCAGGCTGAAGACGTTCTTCCGTCTGAAAATGATTTGTGCGATCAATACGGCACATCACGAGAAACCGTCCGCAAAGCGCTCAATATGCTGGCGCAAAACGGCTACATCCAGAAAATCAAAGGCAAAGGCTCCGTCATATTAGACAGAGAAAAAATGCGTTTTCCCGTCTCAGGCCTGATCAGCTTCAAAGAGCTTTCGGAAACGCTCGGAAAAGAGACGAGAACGACGGTTCACCGTCTCGGGCTGATCCTGCCTCCCTCAGAAGCCGCAAAAGAGCTTGGTACAGAAGCGGATGAAAAGGTGTGGGAAGTCGTCAGATCAAGACGGATTGACGGAGAACATATTATTTTGGACAAGGATTACTTTGTGAAAAAACATGTGCCTCTATTGACGAAGGCGATTTGTGAAGATTCGATCTATGAGTATCTCGAAGGAGAACTTGGCCTCTCCATCAGCTACGCGCAAAAGGAAATTGTCGTGGAGCCGGCGGGGGAGGAGGACCGGAAGTATTTGGATCTAGGCGGGTTCAGCCATATGGCGGTCGTGAAAAACCGCGTCTTTTTGGAGGATACCAGCCTCTTTCAGTACACGGAAAGCCGGCACAGGCTCGATAAATTCCGTTTCGTCGACTTTGCGAGAAGAGAAAAATAAAAACGGACTGCCGCGGCAGCCCGTTTTTTTGTCAGTATCAAAATGAATACTATCCAACAAAAATGTGCGTACTGGTACTTTCAAAAATAATGGCTACAATAGTACATAACGATTGAAAAGGAGAGATCATGAATGTCAGATAAAAAACAGCAGATCATCGAAGCGTATCAATTCAGACACGCCACAAAGGAATTTGATCCTGAGAAAAAAATTTCAGAAAGCGATTTTGAATTCATTTTAGAAACGGGAAGATTATCCCCAAGCTCACTCGGTTTGGAGCCTTGGAAATTTGTCGTCGTTCAAAATCCGGAGCTTCGTGAAAAACTCCGCGAGTTCACATGGGGCGCGCAAAAGCAGCTGCCGACCGCAAGCCATTTCGTACTTCTGCTTGCCCGGACGGCAAAGGATATCCGTTTTGACGCCGACTATGTCAAAAACCACTTGCGGGAAGTCAAAAAAATGCCGGAAGATATGTATGAAGGCTATATCAGCAAAACGGAAGATTTCCAGAAAAATGATTTCAATCTGATTGAATCAGATCGCGCGCTGTTTGACTGGGCATCCAAACAGACATACATCGCTCTCGGCAATATGATGACAGCCGCTGCGCAGATCGGAATCGACTCCTGCCCTGTAGAAGGCTTCAACTACAAAGAAATTCACCGGATTCTTGAAGAAGAAGGGCTTCTGGAAAACGGAAGTTTCGACATCTCTGTTATGGCCGCATTCGGCTACCGTGTCAGAGAACCGCGCCCGAAAACAAGATCTGCCTCAAAAGACGTTGTAAAGTGGGTATAAGATAAAAAAGGCTGCCGGGCGTGTCCCGGCAGCTTTTAACGTTTATTTGGTTTTGCTAAAAAACAGGCGGTGATCCAGGACGTAACGGGAATGATGATGCCGATCCCGATTCCGGCACAAAGAATGGTGACGGCTTCCGCACTGAATACTTTTGAGTTCACTATTTTTTCAGCTGAGTATGATAAGTCTTTAAACCAGATAATTAAAGCCAAATAGCTGCCGAAAAAAGCAAAGAATAACGTATTCGTATTCGTTCCTAAAATATCTCTCCCGATGCTTAATCCGAATGTGTACAGATCTTTTCTGCTCATGGACGGATTATGACTGTAAATTTCCCGCATGGGTGAAGTAATGGAAATCGCGACATCGGTAATCGCCCCTATCGTGCCCATGATGATCATGGCTGCGGTAACCTTCACAAAATCCACCCCGACAAACAGTGTGAATATGCCGATATCACCCAATTCTTCTTCACCGAATCCTTGAATTGAAGTATGTTTTGTTACAGACATAATAAAAAACAGCAGCAGTACAATCGTCAGCATTGCAGAAATAAAGGCGGTTACGGTTTTGACGTTTCCTCCATTTATATAAAAAAGAGTAATGCTGCAAATCACGGCGGAAGAGAGCAATGTTAAAACAATCGGATTGATATGCGGGTCTGTCATGAAAATGATGGTGAGAAAGAGAACACCGAAATTTAAGAATAACGCAATAAAAGACCTCGCTCCTTTTTTTCCGCCGATGATGACCATCAATAGAAATAAAATCGCCGCGAGAATTACGATGACATTCATGAGCTTGCCTTCTTTCGTTTAATAAAAAAGATAGAAGCATACAGACTGGCGGGTATGGCTAATACGATTCCGATCCCTCCGGCCAATGCTCTGGCTATTTCCAAGGAAATGTTCATAGAAAGAGTGAATCCTATCGGGGAATCATTTTTCAAATACAAAAGCATCATCGGAATAGAGCCGCTTATATAAGCAAAAAACAGAATGTTGGTCATCGCCCCCATGATGTCTTTTCCGATCTCCATCCCGGAACGTCTGAGAGCTTGTAATGAGATTCCCTTGTTTTCTTCATATAATCCGAAGACAGATGACGTCATGGTAATGGCTACATCCATGACCGCTCCCAGTGATCCGATAAATACCCCGGCCATAAACACCGTGTGATAAGGGCGGGTTAAATACTGCATTTCCTCATATCTGAGACCTTTCTCACCGGTTGCCAGCATTACCAGATACGTAATCAGCAGGGAAACGAAAGTGCCTGCGAGCGTCGCGGCAATGGCTGCGTATGTTTTCGCGTGAAAACCGCTGACAAGCAGCAATGAGATGACAGTAAAGATGAGAATACAGATACCGCAGATGAAAATTAACCCTATATTAGGATGCTTCCTGTACAAATCTAATGCAAACGACAGTAAAACGGCGTTAAACATCAGGCTGACGATCGAAAAGAAGCCTTGTTTTTTGCCGACGATAAGCAAGGTGAAGATGAAAACCCAAGCGATCAGCAAAAGCTGTTTATCCCGTTTTTTATCTATAATGCTTCCCGATATATCCTTGTTTGATGGTTTCCCTTTATCAATAGAAACGAATACTTCATCGCCAATCGAATATTTCTGATCATTCGCTCCGGATGATGAATACTGATTGGACAAATGAATGAGCTGTCCTTTCTGACTGCCGTTTTCAAGTCTGGCAGTGATCGTCTGATTGAAAATCTTATCTTTGTTTTTATGCATGTCCTGTACGTCAGACTGATGTTCCAATGTTGTTTTCGTCACTTTGGCAATCGGCCGCTCATAAAAAGAAGCATTGTGAGTGACAAAAATGAGCGAGCTGATAAAACAGAGCGCTGTTATCACGTAAAACAGCTTTTTCTTGTAAGACATGCGGTTTCGTTTGTGTCCTGTTATCTTCAAAAAAAGTCCTCCAAACAGGCGGCGCCGTATGAAAGAGAGGCCCTGCCGTGAAGTGTTAAACGATGCGGATGCAGTCTTTCGCGAATAACGTTCATATTTTATCACTCGGCCGTACGGCTGTCGACTCAGAGGGGGACCAAGAGAAAAAGCTCCCCTGATACCAGATCAGGAGAGCTTTTGGATGAACCGCCCGATAAAAGCGGTCTTTTTATGCGTCGTTCACTTTTTTTGCTTTTCTTCTTTGATGCAGATACAGTGCCGTTCCGAGCACGCTGATGAGTAACCCGGCAAGAAGGATGGAATACATCGTTGTGGCCGTATCAGGAAGCAGGCCGCCCGGCGATACCCCGTCCTGTGCAGGGCCGGATGACGGTTTTTGTCCGCTTGGCTGCTTTCCGGAGCCTTGGTCTCCGCTTGGCGGCGGCGCGCTCTTCGTGTTTGCGTTTAATATGGTGTATTCACTGAAATGATTTGTATAGCCCGTGACGAGATCGTGTGAAACCGAACCGTTGTCTATTTTTGTATAGACGTTCTTTTTCCGGTCTACATGGTAAATGCCCGGCTGTTTCGCCTTTTTCGTATTCTCAATGCGCAGGGTGAGCTTTACCGGCGCTTTGAATGTTTTGATGTCTTTGTTTTTCTGCTTCATTGTAAAGTCGTATACATTTGAAAGCGCCCCGCTTACTTTTCCTTTCGGCGTCACGCCGAATCGTGTATCAGCTGAAGCAGCGTTTGCCATCGGCATTTTCATGCTGAACTTGTCATGCAGGATCGTAAGGGAAGAATCCGATGTTCTGTCCTTTAACAGGCCGATTTGTTTTTTGGTCACGCTGAGATCAATCGGCTTTTTGGCGCCGTCATTCTTATCGTAATACACGATCGGCGTGTTGGCGTTTTTGGCATAGGCGGCAAATGCGCTGTCATCTTCAAGCGTCCACGAACCGTTTTTTTGTTTCGTCGGCAGGTACACTTCCTGCGCGCGGCCGTCAACTTTCGGTTCCACCGCTTTTCCCGCTTTTTCAAGCTGCTCGGTGAAGACCTCATAGTCGACAAAGCCAAGGTCTTCTTTATGGGACGCTTCGTTAAAGACGGAATATCCGTCTCCGCCTTCACCGACAAAGTTACTGGTGGCGACTCTGTATGTCTTCTTATCAGAAATCGGCTTTACGCTGCCGTCATCCTGTACGGCCGCAGCTTGAAGAACGCGGTGTCCCGGCTTTTTATTCAGTGTAAACGTGTATGTTAAACCGGCAACTTGAGGGAAGGCGCCGCCTTGAGCCTCAATTCCGCTTAACCCTTGCTCCAAGGCTTGTTTGATCTGTTTTCCGGTTAAATCCGCGACGTAAAGCGTGTTGCCGAACGGCATCACATTCAGCACATCGCCGAGTGTGATGTCTCCTTTATCAATGCCCGCGCGGATGCCGCCCCCGTTTGTGATCGCGATTTGGGCGCCGGCCGCTTCCTTCGCTTTTTGCAGCATGCCGTCCGCGATGAAGTTTCCGAGATTGGTTTCTTTGGAGCGGACATGCTCGCGCTGGCCGTCAAGTGCGACCTTTGTTGAGCCGACTTTTTCATTTTTGACGGAGACGAGCTCTTTTTTAAACGGATCAAGCTCTTTTTTCAGATCCGGGTCTTCTTTCGTCTGCTCGTTCACTGGCAGCGCCTGAAGAGAGGATTGTTCCGGCAGGACGATGCCGTTTTTGTCAAATGCGACATCGACACGGCCTAAATATTCGCCATATTCTTTTGCCTGGGCGACGATGGTCGGCTCTTCGTTTTTGACAACTTCCATTTTATCTACAAGCGTATGCGTATGTCCGCCGACGATCAAGTCGATGCCTTTTACCTTTTTGGCAAGATCGAGATCACGCTGATGCCCGATATGGGTCAGGGCGATAATTTTATTGACATGTTCCTTATTCTGTATTTCTTTTACCGTATCTTGTGCGGATTGGAAGGCATCATGAAAGACAATGCTTTTTCCCGGGCTTGATGTGACGGACGTATCTTCTGTCGTTAAGCCGAATACGGCGACTTTTTCTCCGTTTACATCAAGCAGAATGTATGGATAGATGCCTGCTTTTTTCTTTTTCCCTGCCGTAAATGTGTCTGCTTTTTTCATGAATGGTCTGAGTTTTGACTCTTTGGACACATCGACATTTGAGCTGACGAGCGGAAAGTCAGGCGCTTGAAAATTGTATTTTCCGGACGGGTCAGCCGCGCTTCCGTTCCCGCTCAGGAAGCTGGCGAGAGCACCCGGGCCTTTATCAAACTCATGATTTCCGAAAGTCATTGCGTCGTAACCCATGCTGTTCATCAATTTTAAATCAGCCAGCCCCTGCCACTTTGTGAAATAGAGATCGCCTGAGAAAACGTCTCCCGCATCCAGCAAAATGCTGCGGTCGGTTTCGCTTCTGATTTCTTTGATTTTCGTCATCCGCCTCGCCGCGTTATCAAGGTGGGCGTGCGTGTCGTTTGTATGCATAACGGTGAGTTTCCATGCGTCATCTTTCGGCGGATCTGTGCCCGGTTCATCATCTTTGAATTGGAGCTTGTACTGTCCGTAGCCCGCGTTTTGTGATTCACCGATATAGGCGACGTCATCTGCGCGGTCGGCAAACGGCTTTGCGGCCAAGGAAGATTCAAATGTCATGTTTGCCCCTTTGACCGGAAGGATGGACCAGTTATGATCAGCCTGCGGATTAATCGTTTTCTGCTGGATGATGTAATCCATTAAGACCTGCCTGTTCTCATCGGCAGAAGAGTATACGATTTTATCATTGCTTAAGTGAGGGAATCCTCCGCCGCCTGAAGCGCGGTAATTATTTGTGACGATCAGAAATTCCTGCTTGGCGCTGACGGGCTTTCCTTGATAAGAAAGGTTGACGATCCGGCTTGCATCGGGATGAATGACTGTTCCGTTTTCGTTGTATTTCGCCGGTTTTGTGACATCGACCTGATAGGTGACACCGTCAATGACATCAAAATTGTATGAGCGGTAGGCGTCATTTAAAAGCGCTTGGCTGCCGCCTTTTGCCTGATCGATCTGATTAAATTGCCCTGCGGACATTTCGAGCCAGTCTTTCACTTCGCTTCCGTTCAGCTTGACGATCTGAACCGTGTTGTCATACAGGTACAAATCGCCGATGTTTTTGATGGCGAGGTCGCCAGCGGAAATGTTTGTATAGTAGTTTGAGCCGTTCCGCCCGCCGGCTTTAAACGGGGCGCCCGCCGAGAGGATAGGCAGATCTTTGTATTCCGTATCCTTCATCTTATTTTCGGCGTACCATCTTTGCGCATCCGTTACGATTTGAATGGACGGATCATCTTTGACTTGGGCGAAGAAACTGTTGATATCGGCTTTTGTCTGGCCGACGGGTTCTCTGATGTATTTCAATGTGCCTTCGTGCGCTTTTTTGACGGTATTGACGACGGTTTCGTTTTCCGACGTCACATTGCCGGCAATCGGCTCGATGCTGCCTTTTGCATCTTCCACATGCCACGCGCTGTCTGTTTTTTCAAGCCGGAGGTCGATGACGCCCGCATATTTGCCCCAGCTGCTTGACATGACAACGGGGATGCCGTTAATCGTGCCTTTATCGACGTCAAATTGATCAGCGCCTTTGTATTCGGCATCAGGGAAAAGCCCGTGCTGATGGCCGGATACGATCGCATCAATTCCGCTGACTTTCGTTGCCAGGTCAAAAACGGCGTTTTCCGCTCCGGAAGACTGCGCTTTTTTTTCGATGCCGCTGTGGGCGAGGGCGATGACGATATCGGCTCCTTCAGCTTTCATTTTCGGAACGGTTTTCTTTGCGGATTCCACAATGTCTTCGACCTGAACGCGGCCTTCGAGATTTTTCTTATCCCACGTCATGATTTGGGGAGGAACAAAGCCGATGTAGCCGACTTTTATCTGATGCTTGCCGCCGTTTTCATCCGTGACGGTTTTGTCTTTTATGACATAAGGCGTATAACGGTTTTCGCCGCTTAATGTTTTCACATTGGCGTTAACGATCGGATAATCAGCGCCTTTGATTGTCCCGTCCAGAAATTCAAGCCCGTAATTAAATTCATGATTGCCGAGTGTTCCTGCGTCATAATGCAGACTGTTCATCACTTCAATGATCGGATGGGTCTTTGCGCCTGAAATAATATCATTTTTCTCATATTTTACGGCGTATTCTCCGAGGGGATTCCCCTGAATCAGGTCTCCGTTATCGACAAGCAGCGTATTCGGGTTTTCGCGCCTGTGCTTCTCAATAAGCTGAGCCGTTCGGGCCAGCCCGAATTCCGTTGTCGGTTTGTCGCTGTAGTAATCGTAGTCCATCATGTTAGCGTGAACGTCAGTTGTGGCTAAAATGCTGAGATTCACACTGGAGGATTTGTTTTCTTCTGCTTTAATGGGTGATGTTGGGAGGATTAGACTAAGTATCATAACTAGGGGCAGCAGAATACGGAGTGTCATATTGACGCTGCATCGTCTTTTCTGTATTCTCACCTGTTCTCCACCTTTCAACAAATTTTGTCATGCAGTACCATTGTAAGAATATTTTGTGAAAGTTCATATAGATTTCATGATGATTCTTGTAAAAAGATGAAAAATGAGGATAATGACCTATGTAAAACGGATGAGCGGCAAACGCGTTACCTATGTTTGATGTTAGTGTGGCTGGGGTACATGGATTTATGTAGACTTCATCAAGCAGGAGGTAGTAACTATGGGTAAAAAAATTGCAGTTGTATTAACGGATTATTTTGAGGATGTCGAGTATACTGAACCTGCGAAAGCTTTTAAAGATGCAGGTCATGAATTAACCGTAATTGAACAGGAAAAAGGAAAAACAGTCAAAGGCAAACAAGGGGAAGCGGAAGTGAAAGTGGATGCGTCCATCGATGATGTGAATCCGAAAGACTTTGACGCATTGCTGATCCCGGGCGGATTCTCGCCTGACATGCTGCGTGCGGATGACCGTTTCGTCCAATTTGCCAAAGCGTTTATGGATGACAAAAAACCGGTGTTCGCCATTTGCCACGGACCTCAGCTTCTCATTAACGCGAAAGCATTGGACGGGCGCAAAGCGACAGGGTTTACATCAATCCGAATCGACATGGAAAACGCGGGCGCGAATGTTGTGGATGAAGAAGTCGTCGTCTGCCAGAACCAGCTGGTCACAAGCCGCACACCGGATGACATACCAGCATTCAACCGCGAATCATTAAAACTGCTTGCGTAATATAAAAGCGGAGCGCCGTATCAGGCGTTCCGCTTTTTTTGTGAAGATTCCCGGATGACCAGCTCAGGCGCCAGAATAATGCGTTGTTTTTTGTGCTGGGAACTGGTGATTTTATGATGCAGCAATTGAGCCGCTTCTTTTCCCGACTGCCGCGGAAAGGAAGAAACGGTTGTAAGCGGGGGATAAGAAATTTCAGCTTCCGGCACGTTATCAAAGCCGACAATGTCAATATCTTCGCCCGGAATGAGCCCGGCTTTTCTGATCCCTTGCATGACGCCGAACGCGACCAAATCACTGAAGCAGAAAATCGCGGTCGGGCGCTCAGACCGGCGGAGGAGCTCCGTCACGGCTTCACAGCCTGCTTCGCGGGTCGGCGCGCTGTCAATGACATAGTCATTTTTCACTTCCAGATCCGCTTCACGGAGCGCTTTTTTAAACCCTTTCATGCGCTTCGTCCATGTTGACGAGTGCTTCACGCCGCCCAGAAACGCAATCTCCTGATGGCCTTTCTCAATGAAATGACGCACTGCCTTATAGGTGCCTTCCTCATAATCGGCTCCGACAAAATCACAGTCGGCCTCGGCAATCTCCCTGACGGCGAGCACGACCGGAATGTCAAGCTGCTCAAGGCGGGAAAGGGTTTCCTCAGCCGTACCTGAAACCGGACACAAAATCAATCCGCCGACCCTGTGCTCCAGCATGGTCGAGATCAGCTGCTCCTGCTTGGCGACGGAATCAAATGTCGTGCCTAACAGCACCGTTAATCCGACTTCCTCAAGCGTATTCTGAACGCCGATCAGAAACTCTGAGAAAAACGTATTGGAAATGTCAGTAATAATCAATCCGACCGTTGTGGACGTCTGTGATCGCAAATTCGCGGCGACCCGATCATATACGTACCCCAGCTCCCGCATGGATTGCAGCACTTTCTCACGGGTCGCTTCGGAAATTCGCGGATTATTGCGGACGATTAATGAAGCGGTGGATGTTGAGACGCCGGCATGTTCAGCGACCTGCTGCAATGTCACCCGGCGTTTTTTTTGCTGTTTCATACGTCGCATTCCTCACTTGGTTTTTATTCGTTACATCCATTATAAGCGTTTTGGCGCATGAGAAGAAAGAGAGAGGGGAGAAAATGACAAAGCGCCGGAAGACGGATTGTCCTTCGGCGCTTCTGTCACAATAGGTTATTCAAACATTTGCTCTTTAATATACTGAACAGGCATTTCACGGCCTGTCCAATATTCAAACGCCATGGCGCCCTGCCAAAGCATCATGCCGAGGCCGTTAATGGTGTTGCAGCCGGCCGCTTGAGCTTGTTCAAGCAATTTCGACGTAACGGGGTTGTAAACGACGTCTGTCACAATCAAATCCGGACGGAGCATGGATGTATCTTCAATGACGCTCAAGCCTTCAAGCGGTTTCATGCCGACACCCGTTCCGTTCGTGAAAATATCGCTTGAAGCGATTTCAGCACGCAGCGCATCTTGATCTTCGAGCGGGAAGACTTTCGCTTTGCAAGAAGATCCCTTCATTTCTTCATTGATGATGCGGACATTTTCTTCCGCTTTTTCGAAAAACGCGTCATTGCGGGCGAAAATAGAGATTTCTCCGAGGCCTTCCAATGCGGATTGAATCGCTATCGGAGTGGCGGCCCCGCCGGAACCGACCAGCGTCATTTTTTTGCCTGTGATATCGATGCCGTGTTCTTTTAAGTTGCGGACGTATCCCATACCGTCAGTGGAGTGTCCGATCAGTCTGCCGTTTTCATTAACGACTGTATTCACCGCGCCGGTGAATTTCGCTGAATCCGCGAGTTCATCGAGGTAAGGGAGAATGTTCATCTTGTTCGGCATCGAGACATTGAAGCCTCTGACGTTTAAGGCGCGCATTCCCGTTACCACATCTTCCAGCTGTTCATTGCCGACTTCAAACGCGAGGTACGCGTAGTTCAATCCTAATTTTTTAAACGCCAGGTTGTGCATCGCCGGAGATAAAGAGTGTCCGATCGGTGTCGCGAATAATCCGATAAGCTGAGTTTTTCCGTTAATCCGTCCTAAATCTTTCTTCATGATGTATTCCTCCGTTAGTCCATTCATTTGTTTTTCATCCCGCTTTAAGGGCAGAAAAACGCTGATTACATATGTTTATTTAAAATGCTGAGTACGCTGCGCAATTCTTCAACGGGAATTTGTCCGGGCGCTGATGCTTCTTTGCCCGCTCCGAACGTGCACGCTGAGCCGAAGACTTCGCCGGCCAGGCGGCTGATCAGACCTGTTCCCGCCATTGACATCGTGATGATCGGCCGGTCTGCGTATTGTGTTTTCATCGTGTGAGTGGCATCCAATAAGACGAAAACATCTTCAGTGCTTTGCGGCATCACCGCGATTTTCGGAATGTGCGCGCCGTACGCCTGCATGTTCCGCAGCCGGGAAATGATTTCTTCTTTTTTCGGTGTCTGATGAAAATCATGATTGGACATGACGACATATACGCCGTTGTCTTCAGCGGTTTTCACAATTGATTTGACTTCCGCTTCTCCCGTAAACAACTCAACGTCTGCAAGGTCAATGTGTTGTGTTTCGATGGCTGTTTTAAGCAATTCAATGTAAAAGCGGTCATCAATAACTTTATTTCCGCCTTCTTTATGAGTTCTGAATGTGAAAAGCAGCGGTGTTGCGCCTGCGGCTTTCCGCAGCTTTTCAAGCATGCCTTTTACGGCGTCCAGGCTGTCAACGTGCTCGTACACATCCGCCCGCCACTCAATGATATCCGGGCGAAGCCTGTTGACGGCTTCAATTTCTTCGAGCAGTTCTTTCTCTCCGGGCGCCATCAGCGGCACAATGATCTTCGGAAGCCCTTCGCCGATGACCGTGTTTCTGATCGTGATAGATTGCATGATAAATCCTCTCCCTTAAAAAATAGTCAGGCTTTCATCACTTGCTTAAAGCGGATTCCGATAAACAATGCGAGAAGGGCGCTGACGGCCGCAATTCCGATATCAAGCAGAAAAACAGGCGTCAGGCCGGCCGCTTTGGAGATCGCTCCCGTTACAAGCGGAATGACAATAAAAGATAAGCTTGATGCTATATTAACAAAAGATGTGATCGTACCTTTATTTTTAGGGAATAAAACAGCCATAACCGTCATCGCCAATTGCAGAATGCCCGCAGTTGAAAGTCCGATGACAAAGGAGCTGATGACCGATACGGCCGGCTGATGAATGAAAATCAGAGCAAGCAGCGCGATTGCCGCGATCACAGGGTACAGCACCATTACCGTAATCGGCTGAATCACTCTGTTTAACAGCACGGCCAGCAATAATACGGACACAAGCGCACCGATGCTGTAATAGCTCAACAATTTGACGGCCTGCACCTCAGGCATGCCCAAAACGGATTGCCCGAACTTAGGAAGCCATACTTGAACGAGCATAAACAGCGCCGTTGATGAAAAGCCTAACAGAATGATTGCAAGGCCTTCGCGCCATATCGACGGCTGTGATGTGAACGCGTCATCAGACGGAGAGGCTTCCGTCCGGCCGCCGTCTTCTTTTTGCTTATGATTCGGAAACGGAACTTTCAACAGGAAAAAGCCGTTCAGGAAGAAAATAATGCCCGGTACGAAAAACGTCCAGCCGTAAAACAAATGCCTGTCCGCAATAAACGCGATAAAAAACGGAAGCACCGTCGCGCCGATGGATACAAACGCTTTGATTAACACGGTTGCAGAGCTTGCGTTTTTCGGAAATCCTTCAATAAGCGCCGGATATGTCCCGGAATCCAAAAAGGAATTGGCGATCCCTGCGAAAATGGCGAAGATAAACGCGGCCGTATAGTTTGTCGAAAGCGGAATTCCGATTAGGAAAATCAGATACAGAAAGGCGCCCGACACGATAAACGGCCGTCTCCCGAATGTATCCGAAAGCTTCCCGGCAAACAGAAGCGAAATCAGCTTCCCGATCCCGATGGCGGAGACCAAATAGCTGACCCCGGCTGCGGATGTATGAAGCTGTTTTGATAATGCCTCCATATTGGATGCGATAATAATATTGATCATGCCCAGCAGGAAATAATTAATATAAAGACCCGCTGCCATTTTGGTGTATATGTTTTTCATGATGACATCCCCTAATGCGGTTAATAAAGAATTAAATTAATTTTTAAATTAACAAAAGCGCAGAACCATTCCCCTTTATTGAACCACTGCCTTTCTTTGAAAACTGGTTTGATAAAACGGTTGCAGATACAAAACTTGAATAACGCTGATATCACAACGAGTATATCGTTCTACTAAATAAAAAAAGATAAGCGGCCCGCTCATTTAGTATATCGTTCTACCAAGTTCACAGTTACTATACTCCTTCTTTTTATATGTGTCAAACCGATGAACTTTTATTTTTTACTTTTTTAAATCAAAAAAAGACCCGCCGTTTTTCGGCAGGTCTGACACGGGTTTATTTTCTGAGAGAGGCGAGCTCCTCGGCAATGGCCTGCATTTCACTCGGGCTGAATGATGCTTTTTTCATGACCATTTGATGAAGGTATGTAAGATCTTCTATTTTTTCATCACTGAAATCTTCCGCTCTGATGACGCCGACATTGAGCATGTTGAGCTTTTGCGAAATGTCTTCAATCATTTTGTTTAACGTTTCTGTTTGTTGGCTCGGCAAATTCATGCATCCTTTCATGACCGTTTTCGTACCCTTTATTCTAACAGAATTCATTTAGAATAAAAGCTTATTTCCACAGCAGCAGAAAAGTTGCTAAGATGATGATAAGGTTTTTGATCCTCAAAATGCGGGGAAAGAATAGGGAGGTTATCGATATGATACATGTGCTGTTTGTCTGTCTTGGAAATATTTGCCGGTCGCCTATGGCAGAGGCGGTATTTTCTGATATGGTGAAGAAAAACGGGCTGAACGGGCAGATTAACATTGATTCAGCGGGAATCGGCGCCTGGCATGCGGGAAATCCGCCGCATGAAGGGACAAAGGAGATCCTAAAGAAGAAAGGGATCAGCGCAAGCGGCATCACGGCGAGGCAGGTGCGTGAGTCTGATCTGACCGATTTTGATTACGTCATTGCGATGGATGCAGAAAATATCGGACATCTGCGCAGCATGGCCGGTTATAAAAAAGCGGCGCCGCGTATTGCAAGGCTGCTTGATTATGTACCGGAGTCGGACCTTGCGGACGTGCCCGATCCGTATTATACCGGGAATTTCAGCGAGGTGTACGCTTTGGTCGAGTCCGGGTGCCGTCATTTGCTGGAGACAATAAAGAAAGACCATCATTTATAAGGGGGATTGACCGATGAAGCAGACACGCATCATGGCAAAAGCGATTCTGATCGGCGCTGCCGCCGGCGGAGCACTGTCCTTATTACATAAGCCGACGAGAGAGGCATGTTTCCGGAACATGGACGCGTGCAGGCGGCGTGCGGCATTTTACCGAAAACATCCTGAAGCCCTGAAACAGCAGGCATCTGCAAAACTGGATCAAGTGAAAATCATCGCCAATACCGTATCGGAAGATCTGAGTTTTTTAAACGGGCAGATCACCAAGCTGAAGCAGACGACGCCGCAGGTCATTGACCTGTTAAAAGAAACGAAGGAGCATTTTTCGAAAAACGATCATTGAGGTGGGATGTCATGGGTTTTATAAAAGAGCTGTTTGCAAGGTTTTCACTGCATGAAGGACAAAGTAAATCGGCGGAGCTGGCGTATTTTTTCCTGCTGTCATTGTTTCCGTTAATGATTTTCATGCTGACGCTCACCGCCTATCTTCCCATATCGGCAGAAGACGTGCTCGGGGCGGTCGATCAATACGCGCCCGACAGCGCCATGTCCATGGTGAAATCCATAACGGAGCAAACGCTGAACAAGCGCAGCGGCGGGCTTTTGTCATTCGGGATTATCGCCGTCATCTGGTCGGCTTCGAATGGCATGAACGCGATTGTCAGAGCATTTAACCATGCCTACGAAGTCGAGGAAAACCGCTCATTTATCATCATTCGCCTGACCTCAATTTTTTTAACCATCGCGATGGTGGTTACGATTTTAATCGCACTGCTTCTGCCGGTGTTCGGCAGAGAAATCGGAATGCTGGCGGCAGATTTCATCGGCGCCTCCGGCCTGTTTTTGCAGGTGTGGTCGGTTGTCCGCTGGGGTATCAGTCCGCTTATCCTGTTAATCGTGTTTACCGCGCTTTACATTTTCGCGCCGAATAAAAGGCTTTCCCTCCGTTTTGTGCTGCCGGGAGCCGTATTCGCGGCAGCCGGATGGATTATCGTCAGTATGCTGTTCTCATTTTATGTCGGCACCTTTGCCAACTACAGCGCCACATACGGGAGCATCGGGGGAATTATCGTCCTTATGATCTGGTTTTATCTTACGGGAACACTGCTGATTTTAGGAGGAGAAATCAACGCGCTTTTACATAAACGTAAAAAGCTTCCTGATGAAAATCCGTACCGCGGGAGCAAGCTATAGAGGAACGGATGACGTTCAAGCTGAAAAACGGAGGGAATCGGCTATGACCAAGCATACGAAAAAAGGCGGAAGCCATAATAAACAAAACTCAAAAAACGGCCCGAAGAATAAAACAAGCGGAAGCGCTAACGGGCAGAACGGATATCACTAGAAAGAAGCCGCCTGACTTAGATCAGGCGGCTTCTTTATGAGGCCGGAAAAGAACGGGATTCGGATGCGGGACTGTGCTTTGTTTTCCCGAAGACGAGCGCAAGCCAAATACAGACCAGAATCACCGTAATAAAGTAAAACAAGTTGGCGCTTTCAAACCGCTGCATATACCAGCCGCCCGCCACCGGGCCGATCATGCTGCCGAGGCTGAAGGAAATGCCGCAGAGCAGATTGCCCGCCGGCAGGAGATGGGACGGCAGCAGGTCGCTCATATAGCTGATGCCGAGGGAAAACATACTGCCGACCGCCATTCCCGCCGTGAAAAAGCAGCAGCCGATGACAGAAGGCGACGGAAACAGTCCGGCCGTCAAAAAGCAAAGGGCACCCGTTAATAAGATGACGAGCAGGACACGTTTTCTCCCGAATCGATCGCTTAATAAACCGAGAGGGAACTGGAATACAATACTTCCGATGGCAAAAGCGGGCAATATCAGCGCGACGGCATCGACGGATATGCCTAAACGCAGGGCGTACACGGGAAAGCTTCCGTTCAGCGCCGTTTCTAAAAAACCGTACCCGAAAGCCGGGAGAAAAGCGACCCAGCCGAAAAGAAGGGCGCGGTAAAACCGTTTTGCGCTGTTATCCCCGGATGTTTCATCCGGACCTTGCGCCGGGTACTCGTTACGTAAGACAAATACAAACAGCCAGGCGGCAAGACTGATACAGCCGGATACGATAAACGGAAGGGACGGACTTGTTTTCACAAGAGGGACCATGAACGGGCCGACAGCGAATCCAAGCCCGAAGGACAGTCCGTACAGCGAAATGTTTCTTCCTCTGTTTCGGGGCGTTGATTTTGACGTCACCCACGTTTGGGTTGAAAAATGCAGCATATGATCCCCGATTCCGATAAAGAGCCGAAGAAAAAACCATAACCATATGGATTGAAGCCAAATAAAACTGAATAAGCTGATGATAACAAGAAATCCGCCCATGACCATCAGAGGTTTGAATCCGAGTTTTCTCAGCGGCGCTTCCATAAACGGCGACGCCAGGAGCACACCGATATAAAGGCCGGTTGCGTGAAGTCCGTTTATAGCGGCTGATTCCCCGTTCGTTTCAAAAATGACGGAGATCACCGGCAGAAGCATGCCTTGGGAAAATCCGGAGATGGAAACAAGCAGAACCAAAATAAAGAAGTACAGTCGTGACATCGCGTATTTCTCCTTCTTCAGTCTCTTTCTTGATCGTACACGGATTTGTCGCGTCCGGCAACCTGAAAATGCCAATTCGGGCTGCCGCGGAAGTGTAATTGAGGGAGTTTTTGAGAAGGATATAAAAAGACTCATTCGAAAAAAGGAGCCAGGCAGATATGAATCGGATTTTTTTCTTTACGGCTGCGGCGGGAGTGCCGCTTTCAGTCATCGGCGGCCTGATGCACTGGCCGTCAGCGGTTTTGTTTATTATTTATTGCTTGACGATTATTGCGCTTGCAAGTTATATGGGGAGAGCGACTGAATCTCTTGCCATTATCGCGGGACCGCGGATCGGCGGTCTGCTGAATGCCACGTTCGGCAATGCGGTAGAGCTTATTATATCGCTTTTTGCCTTAAAAGAAGGGCTGACGGGCATCGTGCTTGCTTCACTGACCGGTTCGGTGCTCGGCAATCTTCTGCTCGTCGCGGGATTGTCGTTTTTTATCGGCGGTTTGAAATACAAGCGGCAGGAATTCAATATTCATGATGCCCGGCATAATTCTGGCCTGCTGATTTTTGCCATTATCGTAGCTTTTGTCATTCCCGAAGTATTTTCCATGGATATGGGGGAAAAAAACAAGCTTGATTTGAGTGTCGGCATCAGCATCATCATGATCCTTTTGTACGTGGCAGCTCTTTATTTCAAGCTCGTCACCCACCGCGGTGTTTATCAGCCGAATCAGCCGGAGGCAAAGGAAGAAGAGGAGCAGCCTGAGTGGTCGGGGAAAAGAGCGACAGCCGTCTTATTTATTTCAACCATTATCGTCGCCTACATATCTGAAAACCTTGTCCATACGTTTCATGCGGTGGCTGAACAGTTCGGCTGGAGCGAGCTGTTTATCGGAGTGATTATCGTCGCAATCGTCGGAAATGCCGCAGAGCATGCGTCGGCGATTATTATGGCGTACAAAGACAAGATGGATGTCGCCGTTGAAATCGCGGTAGGCTCGACTTTGCAGATCGCCATGTTTGTGGCTCCGGTTCTTGTGATCTGTTCCATCTTTTTTCCGGTCAATATGCCGCTTGTATTTACATTGCCCGAGCTTGTCGCGATGATCTCATCCGTCCTTTTGA
The DNA here is from genome assembly GCF_026420705.1 of Bacillus sp. NEAU-CP5. NCBI lineage: Bacteria > Bacillati > Bacillota > Bacilli > Caryophanales > Bacillaceae > Bacillus > Bacillus sp. NEAU-CP5. Next base: position 248,479 of record NZ_JAPMOV010000005.1, read on the forward strand.
TGACGATGATTTCAAATGACGGTGATTCGAACTGGTTTGAGGGGGCTACGCTCCTTGCCGCTTATGTCATCATGGCGATCGGTTTTTTCCTGCTTTAACCTGTAAAAAATGCGGATAACAACGATTGCGGAGGAAAAGACTAAAGGAAAATGCTATAGAAAGAGTGATATGATGAGAAAGCTGTTTCATGCCACACTGATTCTGCTGTTATCCTTTAGTTTTTTCGCAACGCCGTCTGCCGGTGCAAAAAAACCGTTTAAAGTTCCCAACTCTGTCGTAAGCATTTCAAAGGAAAATACGTATCCGAATGCTTCACAGGATCAGCCGATGCTTCAGCCGAGCAAATTGGCAAAGGAATTGTTAGATACATCCGAGATCAACATCGAAAATCCGCATCTGATAAAGATGCTGAATGAATCCTCGGTTTCCGGTTCACCGCTTGCCATCGGATACCGGGCGACAATATTTCTCGGGAAATGGGCGCTCGGCTATCAATCGAACGAAACGGTCGCCAACTGGGAATATAAAAAAATCAATACGAACAGAGCGGATAACCGGGGCGGGCAGCAAACCGCGGTTATCTCATACGCCCAAGAACAGCAATACAAAATCAAAGGCGGGCTCACTGCGAAGGTGCCGAACGCAGAAGACGTAAAAAGCATGATGATGCAAAAAGCGATGAAGAAAACAAAACTGCCGCTCGCGTTTGAAACGGTTATCGGCGCAGGCACAAAACGTGATCAAACCTACAAAATTTCTCCGCAGCGGCTCGGCTACCTGCACGCCTACGCTCCGGCCGTTAATGAAAAAGGAAAAGTAACATACGGTGAAGTGTATTTGGTGCTGAAAGGCAGCAAGCGGAAACTTGTCGTCAAAAATGTGACTTCGCAAGGAATCGGGGCTTGGATTCCGGTGCAGGATCACGTCACATTCGGTTTTCAAATGACAGCGCAGCCGAGATAAATAAAAAAAGCTGATTCCGGTTCGGGAATCAGCTTTTTTGTGTGTGATACATTTCCTCAAGCAATTGCACATTGTTTTTGTACAGCTCCCGGGCAAGAACGCGTCTCACCGCAAGGCTCGCCGAGAAGTATTCTGTGTCTTGAACCATGCCTTTGACGGTAAATTCTATGCCTCTTGTCAATTTGTTCAGGCTCATGATTCCATGCACTTGAAACGGCTCCGTCGCATTGAGAAATTCATCCCGCTTCAGTGAATCGTGAAGCTCATCATTGAGCATGTCGCAGGCTTTTTCTAAGACGGCATATACCCGCTCGGGATCTTCCTTGTAACTGATCACGACGGACTCGGTAATCCGCATAAAATCAATGTTATAGTTTTGAAGCTGTCTGACCTCACCGTTAGATATGGTAAGCAGCTTGCCGGTCCACTCACGGATCTGGAGGGAACGGAGTCCGATTTCTTCGACTGTGCCGTTGAACAGATTGTTAATCGTCACGTAATCACCTTTATGAAGCTGGCGTTCGTATATTAAAAAGACACCGGCCAATATGTCCTTGATTAACGACTGGGCGCCAAAACCGATGACGATACCGGCAACACCCGCCCCGGCTAAAATTCGGCCGAAATCATGAACGAATAAAGAAATGACGTAAAAGATAAAACCGATCGTCGCCGTATACTGGGTGATGGATCGGACGAGGCTTTCAATCGTTTTCCCTTTCCGTTCCTCCAAGAAATCCGTGCGTTTAAATAACACCTGGACAAAGCGGTTGATCAGAAAAACACCGGCGTAAAGCACGAGAGCGACGATGATGATCTCAACCACTTTGCTTTTCAAAATGTCCGTAATTGTCGTTTCCATCTTTTGTTAACCTCTGGCTTTTCGTAATGAAAAATCTGTGTCCTGATAATAACTGTTTTTGACAAGGACGTTCGGGCCGAGGCACCGGACGTTTGTGCAGCGGCAGTTCAGCTCTTTGCTCAGCTTCGTCTGTCTCCACTTGTCATATGCTTCAGGAAGGCTGTCTGTTTTAATATTGCCGAGCGGCGGTGTATCGCCGAAATCCGTGACAATGATATTTCCGTCAAAAATGTTGACATTCAGGCGGGAGCGGCCGTCAGGGTCGTTTCGCACCGTAACGTTTCTCGCTTCCCGCAGGCGGCGGAGGAGCTTCTGGTCTTCTTCATCAGGGCTGCATGCGTAAAACGGGAGCGTACCGAACAGCATCCATGTCTCTTCATCGCGAATGTCGAGCAGATGATGAATGGCCTGTCTCATGTCCTTCAGACTGAGTGATTCAAGCGCGCTGGCGAAATCACTCGGATACATCGGATGGACTTCGTGCCGCTGGCATTTCATTTCTTCGGTAATTTGCCGATGAATATGTTCAATATGCGGCAGCGTCCGTTTGTTCAGCATCGTTTCCGCTGAAACCATTACGCCTGCTTCGACCAGCGTGCGGCTGTTTTCAATCATTTTGTCAAAATAGCGCGCCCGCTGTTCAAATGTCGGTTTCTTCTCCATCATTGCAAATCCGATGTCGGCAAAGTCCTCGACCGTTCCCCAATTGTGAGAAATGTGAAGAACGTCTAAATAGGGAATAATCCGTTCGTAGCGCCCGATATCAAGCGTCAGGTTTGAATTGATCTGTGTGCGCACGCCGCGTTCATGGGCATATTTCAAAAGCGGGACGACGTATTCCTTTACCGATTTCAGCGAAAGCATCGGTTCGCCGCCCGTAATGCTGATAGAGCGTAACAGAGGAATTTCATCAAGCCGCTTTAATAAAAGGTCGATCGGCAGCGCATTCGGGTCTTTCGGCTGGAGCGTGTACCCGACGGCGCAGTGCTCGCATCTCATATTGCACAAAGTCGTCGTTGTGAATTCAACGTTCGTCAGTTTCATATCTCCATACTGGTCGACATCCATGTACGCTTCCCAAGGATCGTACTCCGGTGTGATCGGACGCAGTGTTGTGTTTTGTGTCATGACTATCTAACTCCTTTATAAATGGGGCATACTAACGTCTGCCAACTGTTAATTTTAGACCTGATCTGCCAAGATCGCAAGTAGCGGAACCATTGAAAAACGGCAAAAAATACGCTACCATTATAAAAAATGAATGGAGTGGAAGTATGGGGAATGCAGTAAACAGCAAAGATCAGCAGCTCGATTACCTGAAGAACAGACTCGATATGTTTATGAATGTCATTGATTCCTTAGACCCTGAATCAACGGACGTTGAAGATATAGACCGGCTCATCGGCATGCTTGATGATCTGGAAGCAAAATACGAACGCTTTAAAAAGGATTGGGAATAAACCCCGGCGGATGCCGGGGTTTTTCTTTTTCCATAATGCGGCTGTATAAAAGAGCAGAGCCTACTGCAAAATAAGGAAAAATGCAGAAGGAGTGCTGGTCATGAAATGGTTTTGTTCAATTTGCTGCATGGCCGTTTTACTTGCGGGAGGCATCAACAGCGCAGAAGCCGTGCCGAATGAACGGATAAACTGGGGATTTAAACGCAGCGTCAATCATCAGCCGCCGGATGCCGGCAGACAGCTGGACAATCTGGTCAAAAAATATGATGCCTTTTATTTAGGCAATACGAAAGAAAAGACCATCTATTTAACGTTTGATAACGGATATGAAAATGGGTACACCCCGAAAGTGCTTGATGTGTTAAAAAAACATCACGTCACGGGCACTTTTTTTGTCACGGGTCATTTTGTGAAAGAGCAGCCTGATTTGATTAAACGGATGTCAAAGGAAGGCCATATCATCGGCAATCATTCTTTTCATCATCCTGATCTGACGACAAAAACGGGCGATCAGATTCAAGACGAACTCGATTCCGTCACGGAAGCTGTGTACAACATTACCGGAAAGCGGGACAACCTGTATCTCCGTCCGCCGCGCGGCGTATTCAGCGAATATGTCCTGAAAGAAACGAAGCGCCTCGGCTACCAAACCGTTTTCTGGTCCGTCGCATTTGTCGACTGGAAGGTTAACGAGCAAAAAGGGAAACAATACGCCTATGATCACATGATAAAGCAGGCTCATCCCGGCGCGATCTACCTTCTCCACACCGTTTCAAAGGACAATTCAGAAGCTCTGGACGATGCCATTACCGATTTGAAAAAAGAAGGCTACACGTTTAAAAGCATTGATGACCTGATGTTTGAGAAAGAAATGAAACTGCCGCGCCTGTAGAAAACACCTCTCCTGGTAATGGAGAGGTGTTAATTTGTTATTTTAAGCTTTTAATCAGTGCAGCCCAATCCAGATCCCCGAAGCCTTGTGCGATCCCGCTTTCAAAATGGCTCTTGGCCAGTTCGGCAAGAGGGAGTTTTGCAGAAACCTGTTCTGCGGCGGCGAGCGCCAGATTGGTATCCTTCAGCCCTAAAGACATTTTGAAACCGGCCGGCTCAAATTTCTGCTCAGCCATCATGGTTCCGTAATTTTGATAGACGGGAGAGCCAAAGAGCGCGCCGGCGATTTCTAAAAATTGTTTTTGCTCTAACCCGTACTTCTCCATCATTAAGAATGATTCAGATAACGCCTCAAGCATGGACACCAGCAAGAAATTGACGCTGATTTTCGCGGCATTGGCCGTTTTTGTTTCTTCACCAGTGTCAAATACTTGCTGACTCAGGATGTTAAGCAGCGGTTCGGCCTTTTTCTTCGCTTCTGCCGGTCCGGCTGTGATGATGCGAAGCTCGGCCTTCTCGGCGGCATCGGGGCGGCCGAGGACGGGAGCGGCAATAAAGGACTGCCCTCTGCCCGAATGTGCGGCGGAAAGCTGTTCTGACAGCGCCGTACTGATTGTGCTCATTGAAATATGAATGCCGTTTTCAGATAACCCGGCAATAATGCCGCAAGCTCCGAAAGTCACGTCTGTTACGGCGTCATCGTCTGACAGCATGGACAGCACGATGTCGGCATGTTCAGCTGCCTGGCGGGGCGTTTCGGCATATCCGGCCCCTTTTTCCAGCAGATCAGCCGCTTTTTCTTTCGTCCGGTTATATACAGTCAGGCTGTATCCGGCTTTCATGATATTTTCGGCGATGGGGCGGCCCATATTGCCGAGTCCGACGATGGCGATCTTCATTTGACAGTCCCTCCAATAAAGTTTTCCACCATTATACATGCAAAATGGTTAATCTGCTGTGTACAGGATTGCCACTTTCAGTTCAGGTTCTGAAGACCATCCGGAGTCTGAGGCGGCTTTCCCCTTATAAAATCCGGTAAATCGGGTTTTGATGATTGTTTTTGAACGGGGTTTTACAGTGAACGTTTTTGATTTGAATGTGACGTCCTTTATGTTTTCTGATAAATCCGGGGTGACAGAAATGGTTTGTTTCCCTTTTCCGTAATGATTGATATAAAGCGTGCAGCTCATGCCCGCTCTTTTTCGCTCAACCAGATGACTGCATTCGCTGCGGTGCTTCACATATTCGACAGCCTCTTTTTCGGGCGCGAACTGTTTTAAGGAAAAAACGGCATATTCGGTGGCAGGACTGATACCGGAAGCGGCCCCCATACTGAGAAAGATCAGAAACAGCCCCGCCGCGGGAAGCGTCCGCCTGAACGCGGCGGCACACCAGATTAACGCCGCAAAGTAAAGCACGACCCCGGGAATGACGGAGATATGGGCTCCATCTTCCGGCCAAGAGGAAAAGCCGAGTAACTCAAAGATGTAATCAGACACCGTACGGCCGTTATACAGCGGGGCAATGGACATGACACTGAAAGCCAGGAGGACAGAAGAAATGATTTTGTGAGAAAGGATGGTAACGGCGCACACCTCTTTACGTTTTTTTCCAGACTATCATGTTTTCTCAAAAAAAAGAACAGCCGGCAGCCGTTCTTACTTGAAAATATTAAACCAGCCTTTGCGGGCGAACCAAAACAGCATGGCGGCCACAAGAACGGCCATTACGCCCAAAACGATAAAATACCCGTATTTCCAATGAAGCTCAGGCATGTTATCGAAATTCATGCCGTAAACCCCCGCGATGAACGTCAGCGGGATAAAAATGGTCGAGACGATGGTTAATGTCATCATAATGGCGTTCATCCGGTTTGAATTCAGCGTCACATAGCTGTCCCGCAAATCTGACGTCATATCACGGTTTGACTCGATCAGCTCAGCCAGTTTTAACAGGTGGTCATAAATATCGCTGAAATACGCTTTCGTTTCACGGCTTTCTTTTACATGGTCAAGGCTCAAAATCCGGTACATTAAATCGCGCATCGGAATGATCGTCCGCCTCAGGTTCAAAAGATCAGTCCGCAATTCAAACACTTCATTCATTAAAGTGCCGTAAGATTTATGTGTTCTGCTGTCTTCAATTTCATTCAGCCGGTCTTCAATTTTGTACAGCACGGGGAAATATTCATCGACAAGCTGATCCATAATCATATAAGTGATGTGCCCGGGCCCTTTTTTGGCTAATCCCGGAGAAGCGAAAAACCGTTCTCTCACCTTTGAGACGCCGGGCGATTCGTGCAAATGGAAGCTGACGATGAAACGGTCGGACTGAAAAATGTCCACCTCTTCCATTTCCAGTGTGTCCGGGTTCAAGGCGTGGAGCACATAAAAACGGTAGCCGTCATAATGGTCGATTTTCGGCCGCTGCATATGCTGAAAGCAATCCTCGATCGCAAGCGGATGAAAGTGAAAATAATCACGCAGCAGCTCGGTTTCATGCATCTCAGCGCCGAAAAAATCAATCCAGTACCATGCGATGTCCGGTTGTTCTGTACGTGATAGGGGGATATTATCTAATATCTCATTATGTGTTGTGATTGCGGTTATATGTATCATAAACAACCCTCCGCCTGCCATTATATCATGCGGCGTTATGAAGAAAAGTATACGAATTGCCGCCCGGCCGCTTCATGATATACTTGGACAAAAAGGGGTGGAGCATATGTGGAAGGAAACGGTTTCGGTCACACCGCCGTATCATTTTGATAAAGTCCTTGAAAGGCTGTCGCTCGATCCGCTGAATGCGGTCGATCTTCATGCAAGATCAATCAAAGTGCCGCTCAGAACACGGGACGGCAAACTGTCCGTCATCACGGTTCAAGCGGAAGGCACCGCCGCAGACCCGGTCTTCCTCGTCAGCGGAGAAACGGACCGCGAGGAGATGATTGAACGGATCAAACACATTTTTCAGTGGGAGCAGCCGCTTCAGCCTGTGCTTGATCATTTCTCAAAAACAAATCTGTCGGCGCTTTTTGAGGAGCATGCGGGAACCCCGCTCGTCTTGGAATATGACGTCTACAACTGTCTCATGAAATGCATCATCCACCAGCAGCTCAACCTGTCCTTCGCTTTTACTTTAACGGAACGGTTCGTCCATGCCTTCGGTGAACAAAAAGACGGCGTCTGGTGCTATCCCGAGCCGAAAACGATCGCGGGGCTTGAATATCATGACTTGCGGGAGCTCCAGTTCAGCATGAGAAAAGCGGAATATGCGATTGACATTTCACGGATGATTGCAGAAGGAGCGCTCAATCTGGCGGAACTTACCCATTTGTCGGATGAAGACATTATGAAAAAGCTGATCACCATCAGAGGCATCGGCCCGTGGACCGTCCAAAACGTCCTCATGTTCGGCCTCGGCCGCCCGAATCTGTTTCCTTTGGCGGATATCGGCCTGCAAAACGCCGTCAAACGCCGCTTCGCCCTAGAGGATAAACCGTCAAAAGACGTGATGCTCCAGGTAAGCAGCGAATGGGCGCCGTATTTAAGCTATGCGTCCTTGTACTTGTGGAGAAGTATTGAATGATGAGGATTTTTGGAAACTTCCAGTGAAAAACATGAAGGAACCGCCGGCTGCATGTTATACTGAAAAGATGTGATATTTCAAAGCAGCCGTTTTCCCAGGAGAAAGGCTTTATATAGAAACGGAGAGAAAAAAACGTGAATCAACATCAAAAAAAGGCGCCTGCCGAATTGAAAATCGGACAGACATTTCCGCTGACCATCAAACGTCTCGGCATTAACGGAGAGGGCGTCGGCTATTTTAAGAAAAAAGTTGTCTTCGTTCCCGGCGCTCTGCCCGGTGAAGAAGTCGTTGCCGAAGCGACAAATGTGCAGCCGAAATTTTCAGAAGCACGCGTCAAAAAAATCCGCAAGCCGTCTGAACACCGCGTCACGCCGCCATGCCCGGTCTACGACCAGTGCGGCGGCTGTCAGCTTCAGCATCTGGCATACACCCAGCAGCTTCGCGAAAAACGCGACATCGTCATTCAGTCTCTGGAACGTCATACGAGATTCAATGTCGAAGAAATGAACATTAAAGATACGATCGGAATGGACAACCCTTGGAATTACCGGAACAAAAGCCAGTTTCAAGTCGGACGCTCGCAAAGCGGCAGCATCATTGCCGGCTTATACGGACTTGATTCCCATAAAATCGTTCCGATTAAGGAATGCATTGTCCAGCATCCGGCGACAAACAAAACAACGGGTATCGTCCGCCGTATTTTGGAAAAACACAACGTATCCGTTTATAACGAACGGACCAAAAAAGGCGATGTCCGCACCATCGTGACGAGAGTCGGTTTTGAAACAGGCGAAGTGCAGGTCGTGCTTGTCACCGCGAAAGAGACACTGCCGAATAAAGACGAGATCGTCAAAGCCATTCAGAACCGTCTGCCGGAAGTGAAATCGATTATTCAAAACGTCAACGGCGCGCGCACATCCGTCATTTTCGGTGACAAAACAAAAGCGCTGGCCGGAAGCCATGCCATTCAAGAAGTGCTCGGCGACGTGTCATTTGAACTGAGCGCCCGCGCCTTCTTCCAGCTCAACCCTGAGCAGACGGTCAAGCTGTATGACGAAGTGAAACAAGCGGCTCAGCTGACAGGAAAAGAAAAAGTCGTAGACGCGTATTGCGGCGTCGGTACGATCGGCATGTGGGTCTCAAGCGGCGCAAAAGAGATCCGCGGCATGGACGTCATTAAAGAATCAATTGACGATGCGAAGAAAAACGCCAAAAAACACGGCATCAAAAACGCGGCATATGTCACAGGAACAGCCGAACACTGGCTCCCGAAATGGACGAAAGAAGGCTTCCGTCCTGACGTGGTCATCGTCGACCCGCCGAGAACCGGCTGTGACAGAACATTTTTAGATACCATCAAAAAAGTAAAACCGAAACGCTTCGTCTACGTATCCTGCAATCCTTCCACACTGGCGAAAGACTTGCAGACGCTGTCGAAGGACTATCGTGTCGAATATATTCAGCCTGTTGATATGTTTCCGCAGACGGCTCATGTGGAAGCCGTGGCGAAGCTTGTATTAAAATCGTCTAACTAAAATAAACAATTTGTAATCAGACCTGGATTTCGGTAAATTAAACAATTCCGATTTCCGGGTTTTTTTATGCGCAGCCTTTGCCCTGGCTGTCTTTTCGATTCTTTTTTCCTCCTTTTAATAGTAATTCTAAAATATAAGATTTTTGGAAATTCTTCAACGATTTTTGTGTTAACTTCAACTATAATTGAATTGTAGTCTGTTTAATATAGGAGGAAGGGATATATTGGTCAAAAAATCATTTATTGTAATTGAAAAACCAAAAGGAAACATAACAAAACTACCTTATTCACCTATAAAAGAATCTCTGTTACTAAACTTAAAAACTAGGAATGAAAAGGGAGAAATAGAATTAAGGTGTGAGTGTTCTGATAAGATAGTGCTTAAAGTTTCCAATGCAAAATCACCGTATTTATATAATTCTACCAGACAATTTAAACATTCCAAGGATTGTTGCCGACATCCTCAATTTGTGGGTTCAAGCCCATATGAAAAGGCCTGGAGCTACGATGAGGAAGAGGGATTACATATTGTTAGAATTAAAGAATTACATCTTTCTCAGCTAGGGGATAATAACGAAAGAAACAGTAATGTGAGAAATAATGTGATTTATCATGAAGGAACGGGATCTAATAAAAATGTATCAACGATTTTTGGCTTAGCCACAAGAATAAATATGATGGCGTGGGAAAGTATGGTGTTAGGAAAAAAACATAGAGTTCCTAATGATAAATATGAGTTAGCTAAACATGTTTATGGTATATCGGCTCGAATTAGGTTATCGAGAAAAAGAAAAACTTTAAACGAGATGTTTTATAAACAAGTAGGCATATGGAATGTAAAAGTAAAAAAAGATATCTATTTTGTTTACATGTATGTAAATAGTGTAATACCGCTTGGAGAAGATACTCTATTTGATAATACAAAAAAAGATATTCTGTATTGTGAAGATGCTTTTGGGCGAACTAATCGCTTCTATGTTGAAAAGGAGGAATATGAACACAAGAAAAAAATAGAACCGCATAGCCCTGAATATGTGGTAGCAGGTTTTGTGTATAAAGAAGACAAGTATCATAAATGTATGACTCTAAAAAATTACTGTTTAATACCGATATCTGGTAGAGGTTTATATTGTGAAAGTTCTCATGAAAAAAATATATATGATCGGTTATGTGAAGATAATCTAACATTTTATAAGCCTTATTTGCCAATAGAAGGTTATGGAAGTTTTATTCCGGATGGATACGTTATCAATAAAGACAAGGATATAATATTTGAGGTGTTTGGTATTACTGGTATGTCCTCATATGATGAAAGAAAAGCAGAGAAAATTGCCTTATCTCAAACGGATTCCTTTAAGAGTATGTATAAATTTAAATATTGGGAAGTAAACTAATAGGAATGGAAGTTTTCATTTAATGAGGGATAGTTCATAGTTCCCATTAAGAAATTAATTCGTACCCAAAGTACATAAGCGAAGTTCAGGAAAGTATAAAGTTGCTTATTATAAGGGAGATTAATTGGGTTATTATAAACCAAGGAGAAGATTTGACTGTCTATAAGATCCAATTGCATGCGGGTTTTGGTAACGGAAATATAAAGCTGTAATAGATATACAATACAAACCCCATGCGATAGAAGTCTTGATTATAGCTAGACATAAATGGAGAAATATATATAGTGGATTTGTTGAAAAAAATATAGAAGGAGAGAACAACTTGAAAATATGGAACCATTATGAACTTGAGGCTTTGTTTAAAGATTCAAAGGAATTTATTCCTTTTTTAAACGAATTTATGCAAAACAATTCTCTGGAAGATACTTTAGAAATCGTTAGAGTCTCAGGCGTTTGTTTTAACATCTACAATAATAGACAAAAGATATCAAAAAAAGTCATATCTAACATTAAAGCAGTTTATAAGAGTGATATTAAGTTAATTGATAATTTTGAAGAAAAAATTAATATAATTAATTCAATTTTTAAGGATTTTTATAAATTGAGATCATCCAGGAAATTAGACCAAATTCCTCAGAAGAGAGAGGTAATAACATTTATTCTTTCTTTAGAGATTATGTTAGGTTCTCTAATTGAGTATATTAATGGGAATTCTATACATAGAATTAAAGAGGTGTATCCATACGTCATCTCATTGTTTGATGAAGGTAAACAAAAAATATTACCTGCTCAAAAAGATATAAATCGTGTATTAGGTATAGCTGATAGTATTGCAGAGTTTGCGGGGAGTTTACTGAAGTCTATGGGAGGTGGAAAAGGTAATATAGGAAAACTTGAAACTATGCGCATGAGTCACATAAGAGTCGCAAGAGAGCATATTGAACTATTTGATTTGTGGTCGTCTCTTTTGAACATTGAACAAAAATGGCGTTTTATCGGTACAGATTTTGATATAGATAATAAGAAAATTCACATCCAGCCCAAGAATGAAGATTTTTTACATGCACAAGAAATCTCAAAAGTGAGATTTAAGGATCAAAGAAGTAAATGGTATACGGATTTTAATTTAGCCGATAAAACAGAATTGGAACGTAAAATTGATCAAAATGCAAAGAAATTACCTCCAGCTCATTATCTTTGCGAGAATGAAGCATATTATTGTATTGCGATAGGAGAATTTCTACACACTCATGATCTAAATATAAGGCTTTTAGGTGTGTCACTCGCAGAATGGATTAGAGCTTACGTTGTAATTCAAATTGAGGCTGAAAATTATTTAAAGGAAAGATTCGAGTCAAAAGTAGTTAAACCATTAAACTTAAATAATTGGACTATTATGAAAACTGAAACTTACTGGATAAACTTATTTGTTTCAAAGGGAGTAACTCAAGCCAGTGCTCTTAAAATCATCAATAACTTCAAATTTAATCAAGATGCAAAAGATTTGTTAGATTGTCCTTTTGTCGTTCATAATGACAGTTTGATTATTATTCCTTCTGTGGCATCACATATAGATCCTTCAATGTCATTGATATCTCTGTTAAATAAGAAGAAAGTGGATATTTCTTTTAAGGGTACTGGATTAGAAGAATACATATTAAATAAACTAAACAAGCTAGATATTGGTGCGAAAAGACTAAAGAGAATTGTTAATGGTGAAACATATGAATGTGATGTAGTTTTTACTATTGACAATGATTTGTTCTTTGTAGAATTAAAAGCCTTTGGTCAACCACTAACTATTAGGGAATATTATAATTTCTTAATAAAGATAATACAAAGGGAAACGGAAAAGATAAATAAAAGCCATAAAGAAAGAAGTGCTGTCGAGCAACTAAATCGTATTGTTGATTATTACGTGGAGAATATAAACATTGTAAGAGAAGAATTGAAACTAGAAGAAGAATGGCATCCTAAAAATATTTATAAAGTTATTGTAACGACAGCAATGCTTGGTGAAAGTATGTATTATAATGATTGCTATATTGCTGATACTTCAGCTTTTGTTCGGTTTTTAGATAGGAATCCTCCGGGTTTTTCAATAGGAAATAGATCTTTAAAACCGTATCACGAAGATTTTGAAGGAAATATAACATCTGAAAAGCTAATTAATATGTTGAAAAATCCTCCACAAATAGAGTTGGGAAATATAAGAGTCAAAAAGAATTATAGAAACCTTGCGATAAATGATTTAACTGTTCAATACCCATATTATAATGATCAATTAGGTGATTTTATCGAATACGATAAAGAATTATTGCAAAGATTAGGTTTAGAGAAGGATGAAATTAAAAAGATTAAAAAAATTGCAGAATAAAAAAAATAAGCTCCACTCATTGAATGCAAGCTTAAATTTATGCCTACAGCTAAACTTAGAGATAAATGGTGGGTCTATTTTTAAGATGTAATTACTATTAAAGATATATGTTAGGCAAGCTAAGCGTTGATAGATAAATAGGGAATTTTTTCATAATGTGGATTTTTGGAGGAGATGATAATGGATTTGAAAATCAAATTACCATAGGAATTCTTCATTAAGGGAAAGGCTAATCATACAATTAATTTTGAAATTCCTTTGCCTGAACATATAAAATGGGCTAAAAGATCAAAAATTTAGATCAATGAAAGGTGTTTATGTAACAGATTTAAAAAACCAAACTCGTAATTGTATATATGTGGGGGAAGGTAGCATGCGTAATAGATTAAGTAGACATAAGTATACATTAAAGAGTCTTCTTAGTAATAATGAGCATTGTCGATCTTCGGTCTTTTTCTTGCGCGGCCCTCTCCAGATTTTCATTTTAAAAAATGAAACATAAGAGGACAGGCGATCACGTTGATTAGAGCAAAAGCAAGTAATATGAATGATTTGTTTCAACCTAATACCATTTATGTGTGTTAATGAAATGTTCAAAATTTACTATCGTTTGATAAGAAGTGCTGACACATGCTATAAGTGTAAAAGAAGCATGGTCAGTTTTTAATTTTGGGATAAAGGTTTGGCTGTATCCCATCATGAAAGGATTTGGATTTGTTATGACAGATAATTTCTGGCGTGAATTACCACGGCCATTTTTTGTACTGGCACCAATGGAAGATGTGACGGATGTCGTTTTTCGCCATGTTGTGAGTGAAGCAGGCAGACCTGATGTGTTTTTCACAGAGTTTACAAACTCAGAAAGCTATTGTCACCCGGATGGGAAGGATAGTGTGCGCGGCCGTTTGACATTCACGGAGGATGAACAGCCGATGGTTGCCCACATATGGGGAGATAAGCCTGAAAACTTTCGCCAAATGAGTATTGGGATGGCGGAATTAGGGTTTAAGGGCCTGGATATCAATATGGGCTGTCCTGTACCTAATGTGGCGGGGAATGGAAAGGGAAGCGGCCTGATTTGCCGTCCTGAAGTTGCAGCCGAATTAATACAGGCGGCGAAAGCAGGAGGTCTGCCGGTAAGTGTGAAGACCAGACTTGGCTACACGGATATAGACGAATGGCGCGGCTGGCTGACACACATACTGAAACAAGACATTGCGAATCTTTCCATTCATCTGCGTACAAGAGCGGAAATGAGTAAAGTAGATGCGCATTGGGAGCTCATCCCGGAAATCAAGAAACTTCGTGATGAGATAGCGCCGGATACCCTATTGACGATCAATGGGGATATTCCTGACCGTGAAACCGGCTTGAAACTCGCTGAACAATACGGTGTTGACGGGATTATGATTGGACGAGGCATTTTTACTAATCCATTCGCCTTTGAAAAGGAGCCGAGAGAGCATAGCAGTAAGGAATTGCTTGATCTTTTGAGATTGCACCTGGATCTTCATGATGAATATTCAAAAGCAGAAGCTCGAGCATATAAACCGCTCCCCCGCTTTTTCAAGATATATCTCCGCGGATTCCGTGGAGCAAGTGAATTAAGAAATCAATGCATGAATACAAAGTCAACAGATGAAGTGCGTGCATTGCTCGATGACTTTGAGAGAAAGTATCTTGAGGGGATGGAGCAAGAGTGACCTAAACAAGTCTTCATCCGGCCCGGATTTCGGTTTGAATTCCGGGTCTTTTTGTGTGCAGTTTTTATCCAGACAGATCCGTCATGCAGAAATAAACGAATAATGGTACATTGATAGGAGATACATCATAAAGGGGGAGAGAAAAATGAAACGACTGTGCATCATCCCCTGCGGCAAGAAAAAAATTTGGGATGTCCATTCAGATACAGGTCCGGTAAGGGCGGAAGACGCTTATCTCAGCCCGTTTCATCAGGCGTGCGAGCGATATGCGAAAGCATTTTTCGATGAGTGGGTGATTTTGTCGGCGAAGCACGGATTCCTTCGTCCGGACGATATGGTTCCCGGAAATTACGATGTCACTTTTGGAACCGGTCATCCGGAGATCATGGCAGCGGACGAGCTGCGCCGTCAATTTCATGAAAAAGGCTTTTCCGACATCGAAGAGCTTGTCATGCTTGGCGGAAAAAAATACCGAAGCGTCCTAAACGCCGTCATCGGAGAGCATCAGCATATCACCTGGCCTTTGTCATCGTATAAAGGCATTGGCTACATGCTTCAAGCGCTGAATCGGGCTGTTGAAGAAAAGCATGAACTGCAGCACGTGGATATGAAAAAAAGAGTGTAACCACTCAAACGCCATGATAAACTGTATGCAGAAGAATGAAGCAATAAAAGATTTCCGAGGAAATAAATACGTCGATCATTGTCAAAGACAGGGTGATGCCCGGTCTTTTTTGTATGCCTTAAAACGAGACAAAGGGAACAGATCGAGACAAAATGAGACACCTGTCTCAAACTGTCTCCATTGTAAAAGTAAAAACATTCATTTTACGGGCTTCAAAGGCTGGCATGCTTCTTGCATTTATAAGTGTGAACCCTAAATAGAAGGAGGCGCACAAAATGGAATTGTTAAAACGAGAAGGCTTGTCATTAACTGAGGAAAAAGCGCTGTGGATGTACCAAAAGATGCTGGAAATCAGGGGCTTTGAAGACAAAGTGCATGAACTGTTCGCGCAAGGAGTGCTTCCCGGATTCGTCCATTTGTATGCCGGTGAAGAAGCGGTAGCTGCGGGGGTGTGCGCTCATTTAGATGATGGCGACAGCATTACAAGCACGCACAGGGGACATGGCCATTGTATCGCCAAAGGCTGTGATCTGGACGGCATGATGGCGGAAATATTCGGAAAAGCGACCGGACTGTGTAAAGGAAAAGGCGGTTCTATGCACATTGCGGATCTTGATAAAGGCATGTTAGGCGCAAATGGAATCGTCGGGGGCGGATTCACGCTCGCATGCGGATCAGCGCTCACGGCTAAATATAAACAAACTAAAAATGTAAGCGTTTGCTTTTTTGGGGACGGAGCCAATAACCAAGGGACCTTCCATGAAGGGCTGAACTTAGCGGCAGTATGGAATCTTCCTGTCGTGTTCATCGCCGAAAACAACGGTTACGGCGAAGCCACGACATTTGAGTACGCATCAGCCTGTGATTCAATCGCCGATCGGGCGGCTGCCTACAACATGCCGGGGGTCACGGTGGACGGAAAAGATATTTTAGCAGTTTATCAGGCAGCCGGGGAAGCGATAGAAAGAGCAAGAAACGGCGGAGGCCCGTCTTTGATTGAATGTATGACTTACAGAAACTACGGCCATTTCGAAGGGGATGCCCAAACTTATAAAACAAAGGATGAAAAGACTGAGCATCTTGAAGAAAAGGATGCCATCCAAGGCTTTAAAAACTATCTTCTAAAAGAAACAGATGCAAATAAACTGTCAGACATCGAACAGCGTGTCAGCGAATCGATTGAAAAAGCCGTCTCGTTCAGCGAAAAGAGTCCATATCCGAAAGAGTCTGAGCTGTTGACAGACGTCTACGTGTCATATGAAAAAGGGGGAATGTGAGATGGCGAGAGTCATAAGCATGTCGGACGCGATCAATGAAGCAATGAAGCTTGCGATGAGAAAAGACGACAATGTGCTTGTAATCGGTGAAGATGTCGCCGGGGGAGCGGCGGTCGATCACTTGCAAGATGATGAAGCATGGGGCGGTGTATTGGGGGTCACAAAGGGGCTCGTACAGGAATTCGGCAGAAGCAGGGTGCTGGACACACCAATTTCTGAGGCGGGCTACATGGGTGCGGCCATGGCTGCGGCATCCACGGGGCTGAGACCGATTGCGGAACTGATGTTTAACGATTTTATCGGAACGTGCTTTGACCAAGTGATCAACCAAGGGGCGAAATTCCGCTATATGTTCGGCGGTAAAGCGCAAGTGCCGATCACCGTCCGCACCACATACGGAGCCGGGTTCCGGGCAGCCGCTCAGCATTCGCAGGCGCTGTATGGCCTGTTCACCAGCATCCCGGGTCTGAAGACGGTTGTGCCGTCCAATCCATATGACGCCAAAGGTTTGCTGCTTTCGGCAATAGAAGACAATGATCCGGTATTCTTTTTTGAAGATAAAACGTCCTACAACATGAAGGGCGAGGTGCCGGAAGATTATTATACAATTCCGCTCGGAAAAGCGGATATCAAACGCGAAGGCAATGATGTCACGCTCTTTGCAGTCGGCAAGCAGGTCAATACTGCGCTTGAAGCGGCTGCGCAGCTTTCTGAGAAAGGCATCGACGCCGAGGTGCTTGATCCCCGGAGTCTGTCTCCTTTAGATGAGGAAGCGATTTTCACATCGTTAGAAAAAACAAACCGGCTGATCATCATTGACGAAGCCAATCCGCGCTGCAGCATCGCCACGGATATTGCTGCGATTGTCGCCGATAAGGGCTTTGATTTGCTTGATGCGCCGATTAAACGGATTACAGCGCCGCATACACCAGTGCCGTTTTCGCCGGTGCTTGAAGATCAATATTTGCCGACATCAGACCAAATTGTCAGCGTCACGCTTGAATTGCTTGGCGAGCCGGCAATGAATTAAAGGAGGGATATAGAATGGCTGTAAAAGTAGTAATGCCGAAGCTGGGAATGGCGATGAAGAAAGGTGAAGTATCCGTCTGGAATAAAAAAGTCGGCGACCCGGTTGAAAAGGGAGAAAGCATCGCCAGCATCAACTCGGAAAAAATAGAAATGGAAATAGAAGCGCCTGAAAGCGGCACGCTTCTCCATATTAAAGTCAAAGAGGGAGAAGGAGTCCCGCCGGGAACGCCCATCTGTTATATCGGGGAAAACGGCGAAGAAGTGCGGGAGAAGGAGGCGCCGGCTCCTGAAAATGCAGGGAAACCGCAATCTGAACCTGAACATATTCCCGCTCCCAAAGCCGTGCAAAAGCGTAAACACCGCGTGAAAATATCTCCCGTTGCCCGAAAAATGGCAGAGAAAGCCGGGTTGAAAGTTGAAACGCTGAACGGGACGGGGCCTGGAGGCAGAATCGTAAAAGCTGACGTCATCAAGGCCATGAAGACGGAATCTGAACCGCAGTCTTCGGATCAGATGGCACAGCCGGAGGGAAAACCGGCTTCAGCGATGAGAAAAGTGATTGCAGACCGAATGCACAAAAGCCTGCAAAACAGCGCCCAGCTGACGCTGACGATGAAAGCGGACATTACGGAGCTTGTAAAATGGCAGCAGCAGCTCGCCGACAGCGCGAAAAAGCGGAGCGGTGTTAAACTGACGGTCACACATTTCGTATCCCGGGCCGCGGTGCTTGCGCTGAAACAGCATCCTGAGCTGAACAGCTCTTATCAAGAGGAGCGGATCATCACCTATCCATATGTCCACCTCGGGATGGCGGTTTCTCTTGAAAACGGTCTCGTCGTGCCGGTGATTCGGGATGCGGAAAAGCTTTCATTCCTTGAGCTTGCGGATCACATCAGCACATCGGCACGCCGGGCGCGGGAAGGCAATGCTTCCGGAGATGATCTGCACGGATCGACATTTTCTATTACAAATCTCGGGGGTTACGGAATTGAGCATTTCACCCCGATTCTTAATCCGCCTGAAGCCGGTATTCTCGGAGTGGGCGCAAGCTATGAAACGCCTGCGTTTAAAGGAGATGAGCTTGTCAAAAGCATCATGCTGCCGCTGAGCCTTACCTTTGATCACAGAGTATGTGACGGCGCACCGGCTGCGGACTTCCTGAAAACGGTCAAAGCGCTGCTTGAAGAGCCGGCCGGATTGATTTTATAGAGAGGGTGAAGAGATTGACACTAGCCATTATCGGCGGCGGGCCTGCCGGATATGCAGCTGCCGTGACTGCCGCGCGGAGGGGAGAAGAAGTCGTTCTGATCGACAAAGGGCCGCTCGGAGGCACTTGTCTCAATGAGGGGTGCATCCCGACAAAGTCGCTTTTGGAAAGCGCGAATGTGCTCGATAAAATCAGGCACGCAGATACATTCGGCATCGAACTGCCGCAAAACATTACACTCAATTGGGCCCGCATGCAGGGGCGCAAACGGCAAATCGTCAGCCAGCTCGTGCAGGGAATTCAATACTTAATGAAAGCAAATCAGATTAAAGTCATCAGCGGGACAGCTTCATTTCTCACAGAGCAGACATTGCTTGTTGAAGGAGAAGGAGGCGCAAAAGACATTCTGGAAGCGGATCGGATATTGATTGCATCCGGATCTGAACCGGCGGAGCTGCCGTTTGCCCCATTTGACGGCGATTGGGTGATCGACAGCAAAGACGCGCTTTCTTTACAGAAAATCCCTTCTTCTCTGCTTATTGTCGGGGGAGGTGTGATCGGCTGTGAATTTGCCTCTTTATTCAGCCGGTTTAAAACGAAAGTGACGGTGATTGAATCGGCTGACCGGCTGCTCCCGGCAGAAGACGGAGAAATCGCCGCCGTTTTCGAAGACTCTTTAAGAGACAGCGGGGCTGATATTCAGACGAAAGCCGCCCTTCAGCGGATTGACAAAGAAAGGAAAACCGCGGTGTGGACAAAAGACGGCAAAGAAATTGAGGCTCAGGCTGATCACGTTTTGGTTGCAATTGGGAGAAAGCCGCGTTTGCATGGCTTGAATCTGGAGCAGGCCGGCATCCGGTATTCTCCGCGCGGCATTGAAGTCAATGACCATATGCAGACCAATGTGCCTCATATATATGCGTGCGGCGATGCGGCCGGAGGAATGCAGCTCGCGCATGCCGCCATTCATGAAGGAATCACAGCCGCCGCGCATGCCTCGGGAAAGGACAGCAAAGTCAATATGCGGGCGGTGCCCCGCTGTATTTATACATCGCCGGAAATGGCCGCTGTCGGGCTGACGGAAACACAGGCGAGAGAGGCATACGGAGATGTGAAAATCGGAGAATGCTCATTTTCTGCTAACGGAAAAGCGTTAATTAAACATCAGCATGGCGGCAAAATGAAAATCATTGCCGAACCGGAATTCGGAGAAATCGTCGGCGTGTCAATGATCGGGCCGGACGTGACGGAATTGATCGGTCAGGCGGTCATGATGATGAACGGTGAAATGACGGCTGATATGTCGGAGCACTTTATCGCGGCGCATCCGACTCTGTCAGAAACGCTTCAGGAAGCCCTGCTGAATGTCACCGGACTTGCGGTGCATTCCGTATAACCGGAATACCCTTTCTCAGATGAGAAGGGGTATTTTTCGTTGAAAGCGCTTTATTTTTCCCCTACAATATATGAAAAGATGGTCTGAACAGGGGGGAGCAAATACAATGAATGTCATTCGGAATGATTTTAATACCTGGAAGCGCTTTGTGAAAGAAGGCGTGCTTGATGAATCCCGTATTCAGAAGCGGGTGGCGGCCTCATGGCACCGCTGCAAAAAAGCCGACGTCAACCCTTATCTCGAAAAGGGGCCGAATGTGATGCCGGCAGATCATTTAGAAAGGCAGGCCGAAAAGCATGCGTTATTTTTAGCGGCCTCAATGCCTCATGCAGAAAGAATGAAAACGGCAATGCGGGAAATGGAAATGATGGTCCTCCTGATTGATTCAGACGGCGTTGTCCATTCAGTTGACGGCCACCCGCGCACCATTCATGAAGCGAACCGCATCAATTTCTTAAAAGGCGCCCGCTGGACGGAAACGGCCGTCGGCACGAATGCGATCGGGACGGCTCTTTATACAAATGAGCCGGTCATGATACACGGCTCTGAACATTATTCGCTCGCTTCTCATCAATGGAGCTGTTCCGCCGCGCCGATCCGTTATGAAGACGGGCGGCTGGCGGGTGTCATTGATATTTCCTGCCCCGCCGCCCGCGCTCAGCCGTTTATGCTCGGAATTGCCTCCTCCATTGCTTATACGGCGGAACGGGAGCTTGCCCTAAAGATCAAAATGACAGAACTTGACATGATCAGCAAGTTCGCCGGGCTTACCCGGTCTCACGATCCGATCGTGCTTTGCAATGAAATGAGCCGGGTTATCGCCGCAAGCCGTCCCGTTCAGCATTTTACCGGACATACGCTGCGCGAGCTTGAGGAACAGGGATTTCACATCAAGCAGGCGAAGCGGGAGGAGAACGGCTACACATGCGTTTATTTATCCAAACGAGAAGAAAAGCCGTCTTTTATATTCCATGGTGCGGCAGGCAAAAGCCCGTCATCCCGACATATGCTTCAGCAGCTGGAGCTTGTCGCCCGAACGGACGCAACCGTTTGTCTTACGGGAGAAACCGGGACGGGAAAGGAGGTTGCCGCCCGGGCGATTCATAACAACAGCTCCAGGAAAAACGGCCCGTTTATCGCCGTCAATTGCGGAGCGGTCCCCGAAAAGCTGATTGAAAGCGAACTGTTCGGCTACTCGGAAGGCGCCTTCACCGGGGCCAAACGGAAAGGACATAACGGCGCTTTGCAAAAAGCCGATAAAGGCACGCTTTTCCTCGATGAAATCGGAGAAATATCACACTCCATGCAGGTCGCTCTGTTACGGGTGCTGCAGGAACGGAAAGTCACCCCGGTCGGCGGGACAAAAGAGATTCCCGTTGACATCAGAATCATCACTGCCACCCACACTGATCTGAGACAGCTTGTCGAATGCAAAAAGCTGAGAGAAGATTTATTTTACCGGCTTCACGTCTGTCCGATCCACCTCCCTCCATTAAGAGAACGCACCGAAGACATTCCCGGCCTTTTCCTTGAATTTCAGCGAAATCGCGGCTGGCGGGGGGAGCTTCCTGATGACTTTTTAGACCTATTAAAGAGCCGGAAATGGCCGGGGAATATCAGGGAATTGTTTAATGTATTTGAACGTCTTTCCGTCATGTTCCCGGACGGACGGCTGTCAGAACGCCCCATCGCAGCCCTGCTTGAAGCGTCAGGTCTTAAAGAGGCGGCCGAGTCTTATGAACAGGAAGAAGCGCCCCCTGTCTCCATCCGGGAGCACATTCAGAAAAACATCATCGTAAACGCGCTTGAATCGGCGAAGGGGAATGTCACGCTGGCCGCCAAAATGGCCGGAATCCCGCGGAGCACGTTTTACAAACGTCTCAAAAAATTCAAACTCACCGCCGGACAATTGTAAGAAACAAGCATACTTCTCTTGGCTGCCGGACACGTTATGTGTGAGGCCTAAAGGAGGTTTGAGACGTGAATACACAGCGTGCGAAAGACATTTCAGAATCCGCCGCCATGGCGTATGTGACGTACGAAGGAGTTCCGATTTATATTCAGCATGTCAACGAAGACAAGGAAACAGCCAGAATTTTTCCGATCGGAAATCCGCAATTTGAGCAGGAAGTGCTGCTTTCTGATTTACAAGAGCATTTTTGAGAATGGGTCTGCTGATGACAGCAGGCCTTTTTCGTACCTGTGGGAACTTTCCCGCTTTTTGAGAAAAATAACTAAAAATGATTAAATGATCTAACTCCTCCAAACCCGGTACAGATCGGACCTTCTCATGATATAAATAAAATGTAAACGTTATCAGAGGAGGGCTTCACATGACAGACAAATCATTCTCAATCGTTATTGCAGGCGGCGGCAGCACATTTACCCCCGGAATTGTATTAATGCTTTTGAATCACCTGGAAGAGTTTCCGATCAGAAAGCTGAAACTTTATGACAATGATAAAGAAAGGCAGGAGCGGATTGCGGGTGCGTGTGAGGTATTTATAAAAGAAAAAGCGCCGGACATTGAATTTCTGGCGACTGATGACCCAGAGACGGCTTTTACGGATGTTGACTTCGTCATGGCGCATATCCGCGTCGGAAAATATGCGATGCGCGCGCTCGATGAACAAATCCCGCTGAAGTACGGCGTGGTCGGCCAGGAAACATGCGGGCCGGGCGGAATTGCATACGGCATGCGCTCTATCGGCGGTGTTCTGGAGATTCTTGATTATATGGAAACGTACTCGCCCGACGCATGGATGCTGAATTACTCCAATCCGGCGGCGATTGTGGCCGAAGCTACACGGCGCCTCAGACCGAATTCAAAAATATTGAACATCTGCGACATGCCGGTCGGAATTGAGGATCGCATGGCGAACATCCTCGGATTATCTTCACGGAAAGAAATGAACGTCCGTTACTACGGCTTGAACCACTTTGGCTGGTGGACGTCCATCACAGACCGGCATGGCAATGATTTAATGCCGAAGCTGAAAGAGCATGTCCGTGAATACGGCTACGTTCCGAAGACGGAGGCCGAACAGACTGAAGCAAGCTGGAATGACACATTCAAAAAAGCGCGCGACGTACAGGCGGCTGATCCGGATACGCTTCCGAACACATATCTGCAATATTACTTATTCCCGGATGATATGGTGAAAAAATCAAACCCGAACCATACGAGAGCCAACGAAGTCATGGAAGGGCGGGAAGCTTTCATTTTCAGCCAATGCGATATGATTACGCGCGAACAATCGTCGGAGAACAGTGAAATTAAAATTGATGATCATGCTTCCTATATCGTCGACCTTGCCCGGGCCATCGCTTACAACACAGGGGAGAGGATGCTGTTAATCGTTGAAAATAACGGCGCGATCGCAAACTTTGATCCGTCAGCCATGGTTGAGATTCCTTGTCTCGTAGGCTCAAACGGACCGGAACCGCTCTCAGTCGGGAACATACCGCAATTTCAAAAAGGCCTGATGGAACAGCAGGTGTCTGTCGAAAAACTGACGGCTGAAGCGTGGGAAGAGCGGTCATTTCAAAAGCTGTGGCAGGCGCTGATCCTGTCAAAAACAGTGCCGAATGCCCGTGTGGCAAGACTGATTCTTGAAGATCTGATGGAGGCTAATAAGGACTACTGGCCTGAGCTTGATGTGAGTCCGTCTCCTATTTCCTGATGACAATCTTCCCCGTTTTCTTTATCTGTTATTCTATATAATAGAAAGAAAACGGGGGGATTTTTGGGATGAGTCTTGAAGAACTGGTTAACCAGCATTACGCGAAATTAAATGACAACGATTTTTATATTTTAAAATATATATTGAATCATAAACATACGTGCTACCATCTCGGGATCAATGACATGGCGAAAGCCTGCAATGTCTCTCGGTCTTCCATCCTGCGGCTCGCCCAAAAACTGGGCTTCAGCGGCTACAGTGAATTCCGGGTTTTTCTGAAATGGGAGGATCAGCCTGAAGAGGGCGAGAATATGACGTTTGAAAAGCTGCTGGATGATATTGAAGCCAATGTAAAATACGTGAAGTCAAAAGATATGACGGAGATGTGCCGGCTGATAGATGAAGCAAAACGGATTTTCGTTTACGGATCGGGGACGGCTCAGAGGGTGTGCGCCCGTGAGCTGCAGCGGATGTTTGTATCCCGGCGGAAGTATCTGATTTTAATTCAGGACATCACAGAGTTTGATATCATGTGTGATGATTTTAAGATTGATGACGTATTCATCATTATTTCTTTATCAGGCGAAACACCCGAATTAATTCCGCAGGTAAGGACCCTGTCCGCAAAGGGAGTTCCGTTTATTTCAATCACCAATCTGAAAAACAACGTACTGGCGCAAACGACGCCGTATAATCTTTATGCGACCAGCAAGCCGGTGATGTTAAGCGATAAAACGGAAATTGTCGCATTTGCCCCGTTTTTTCTGGTGGGCGAAGCGTTATTCCGTGCATATGTTGATTATAAAGAGCTCGAAAATTTTGATAAATAGCGGGAGGTCACGTGAAATGATGCAAAAAGTCCAGCGCTTCGGCAGCGCGATGTTTGTGCCTGTTTTGTTATTTGCATTTTCCGGTATTATTGTCGGTCTGAGTACGCTGTTTAAAAATAAAACGCTGATGGGGCCGCTGGCTGATCCTGACGGGCTTTGGTATCAATGCTGGTACGTCATTGAACAGGGCGGCTGGACCGTCTTTAATCAAATGCCGCTCCTGTTTGCGATCGGCATACCTGTCGCCTTAGCGAAAAAAGCGCAGGCGCGGGCCTGTTTGGAAGCGCTTACAGTTTATCTGACATTCAATTACTTTATCAATGCGATTCTGACGGTTTGGGGCGGGGCTTTTCATGTCGATATGACTCAGGAAGCCGGCGGAACGAGCGGGCTGACGATGATCGCCGGGATCAAAACGCTTGATACGAATATTATCGGCGCCATCTTTATTTCATCTATTGTCGTGTATTTGCACAATCGTTATTTTGATAAAAAACTGCCGGATTTTCTGGGGATTTTTCAAGGATCTTCCTACATCGTTATCATTTCTTTCTTCATTATGATACCGATTTCGCTTGCGGTGGCATACGTGTGGCCGATGGTTCAGTCCGGAATAGGCTCGCTGCAAAGTTTTCTCGTTTCTTCCGGGGCGATCGGCGTGTGGATTTACACGTTCCTGGAGCGGATTTTAATTCCGACCGGCCTGCATCATTTTATTTACTCTCCGTTTATTTACGGTCCGGCTGTGGCTGAAGGCGGTATCGTCACCTATTGGGCCCAGCATCTCGGGGAATACTCTCAAAGCGTCAAACCGCTGAAAGAATTGTTCCCGCAGGGGGGCTTCGCGCTTCACGGCAACTCGAAAATCTTCGGCATTCCAGGAATCGCGCTCGCTTTTTACGCCACGGCTTCAAAGGAAAAGAAAAAAATCGTCGCCGGCCTATTGATCCCGGTCACCTTGACGTCCATTGTCGCGGGAATTACAGAGCCGATTGAATTTACATTCCTTTTTATCTCGCCGTTTTTATTTGCGGTTCATGCTTTGCTTGCCGCTTCCATGGCAACCGTCATGTATATGGCCGGCGTCGTCGGAAATATGGGAGGCGGTTTGATCGAAGCTGCGACCTTGAACTGGATCCCGCTGGCGTCAAGCCACGGCTTGACGTATGTATACCAGATCATTATCGGATTGTGTTTTACCGCTGTTTACTTTTTTGTCTTCCGTTTCCTCATTCTCAAATTCAACATCGCCACACCGGGCAGAGAAAAAGAGGAAGGGCAGGAAACAAAGCTCTATTCGAAAAAGGAGTACAGAGAACGGAAGCAGGCTTCAAAAGAAACAGCGGCGGCAGACGAAACACAGCGGGATACAGCCGCTTTGTATATTGAAGCGCTGGGCGGAAAGGACAATATTACGGAGGTCACCAATTGCGCCACCCGTCTCCGCGTCACTGTCGCTGATGAATCAAAGGTCAAAAGTGACGCCGATTTCAGAGAGCTGGGAGCCCACGGGGTCGTCAGAAAAGGCAGGGCGCTTCAGGTCATTGTCGGATTAGGCGTTCCGCAAATGCGGGAGCGTGTCGAGAAAATATTGAATGGTTAAAATACTGCAGCAGCAGACTATGTGCAGAGCGCTTGTTAATCCGGCGCTCTTTTTATGTTTTGAAGAAATGTATGAATTTGTCATACCTTTGCCACCTGTACATGCAGGAGTGAAAACGAAAGACTTCTGTGGTGTTCGGTGTTTTAAACAGCAATTCAAAAATAGGAGGTAAGGCAATGACAAACTATACGACTTTCTTAGGACTTTACAAACCCGATAAGACGGAGGGGATTGAGGTTGAAAGCATTGCTCAAAATTTTGAAGCGATTGACAGCAAAATCGGTGCTGCGCTTAGCAATGGCACGTCAACTTATGAAAATTTAAACGAAAGACTTAAAATGTATGAAAACAGATTTGAACATGTGACAGAGCGGAACGTTATGGATTTTGGAGCTAAAGGTGACGGCGTAACGGATGATACGCAGGCATTTCATGATGCCATGGCTGACGGAGGTTATGTCGTAACAGTTCCCGCGGGTGTATTCAGAACATCGGGATTGTTTGTTCCTTCAAATACAATGCTTGTCGGAGCAGGCAAGAAAAGAACGGTCATTAAATTATTAGACGAAACACCGGTCGGCCATTCTGTTCTGACCAACAGTGATTATACGAACGGTAATGAAAATATTTATGTCGGCCATCTCACTTTGGATTGGAACAAGGATACGCGTCCTTCCGGCTGGAAGATTCCGAAAGGCCCCACTTCAAGCTGTTTGCTTTTTGCGAATGTTGACTATTCTTTTGTTGAGCATGTGTTTGCGAAGAACGCCGGCCTGCACGGCTTTGATTCCACGAGCCCGAACTATAACAGACATGGAGAAAAAGATGATCCAACTTATTATCAGCCCAACGGCTGTAACTTTGTAACGTTTTCACATTGTGAAGCAACAGGGTCCGGCGATGATAACTTTACTTGTCATTTTGGGAAACACACGACTTTCAGTCATTGCCTCTCTTATCATCCTATGGGGCTAAACGATGGAACTTCTAACACGAACTGTTTTGAAATTGATGACGGCTCTCAAGACGTAATGATTGATAGTTGTATCTCAATTGGAGGAGTCCGAGGCTTTGAGATTAAGGCACACGGTTATGCACCGGCTGCGAAGAGAGTGCAGCTTGTTAACTGTCGCGCATACGAAAATGCCATTGGATATAGCATTCGCCATATCGGTCACCACACAGCAAGCGATCCTCAGTCAGCGACAGCCCATGATGTGCAGCTTGCGAATTGTATCGCATATAACCCTAAGCCGAATGATCTTTACAAAGGGGCGGGTCCAAACGCGTTGCAAATCTCCGGATATGATGGTGTGAGTGTTGTGAATTTCCATGCTGTTTGTGATGATAGTTCAATTGATTATAAGGGTAATTCGGTAGTCAGCGTATTTTATAAAGGACGCTTAATTAGCTTAAAGAATATAACCATTCGCGGATTTAAGACTGCAGACAATGATTTATATATTGTCGGCGGGGATAACTCAGTAGGAAAAGTAATGGTGGATGGTGTCACCTTGATTGACTCCGGAAAAAAAGGAGTTGCATTTGGCAGCGGAATGTACGAGTCTGTTGTTAGTAATGTTTGGGGACAGAGATCTCCAAAAAATAATAGCGGGACAGTTGGAATTTATTCCTCAGATCCAGATCTTAATGTATCCAATTGTGATTTTTCAGGTTATGAAACTGACTTTAACATTGGAGGAGCAGTCACTCCTTATTTCTTATTCAAACATAAAGGAAGCGGGGTCATTGGCTCCCGTGAATCTCACGCTACAGGCAATAATAATTTTGTGGCTGGTTCTGTTCGGGGAAGAGCAACCGGAGCGGCTCAATCTTCAGTGCTTTCTTCGTACAATACAATTAATCCGAATTCAGATTCTGTAGCACTTGGCTGGGGTGCCGGCAGCACTCCGTCATCAGCCAACAGAAAGATTGAGCTTCACGCAAAAGAAGGAACAATTAAGGCTACGGGAGGCGTAACAGGTTCCTCGACATTCTCTGACTACGCCGAGTATTTTGAAAGCCTGAGAGGGGAAAAGATTCAGACGGGAACACTTGTCACACTTGAAGGTGATAAGATCAGACCGGCTGAAAAAGGTGACCTCATGCTTGGGGTCATTTCCGAGACCGCCGGAGTGATTCTTGGTGAGTCGAGTTTTCACTGGTCGGGACGATACGTAAAGAATGAATTTGGCGGCTATGTTTATGAAGAACAGAAAGATGCGAATGGCCATACGGTCATGGCGCCAAAGGAAAATCCGGACTTTCGGCCTGAAGAAGACTACGCTTCAAGAGAAGAGAGAGACGAGTGGAACATTGTCGGACTCATCGGCCAGGTATATGTCAGATGCGATGAGACTGTGAAAGCGGGAGATTTTATTCACGCTCATAATGGGATTGCAACAAAATCTGATGCTCCAAACCAGCGCTGGCAGGTCATGAAAGTGATCAATGAGTTTGATGCTGATAAAGGATTCGGGGTCGCTCTCGTTTTTATTCGTTAAATGAAATGACACGGTATGAATGATCATCTGACTAGCGGACGTCTTTTAAAGGCTCCGCTAGTCATTTTAAAATAAAAGGCTCCGGTTCAGGAGCTGGTAAAAAGAAAAGATAAGACAGCCTCCATATATCTGCACGCCTCATTCCCACAATTTTTATCCTCAATGATATTTCCGTTTTTTTTTACACAAAGTACATAATAAAAGTGCAGGTTCAAGGGTTAATCCTTTATTCATTTAAGACAAACAAATAAAATAAATATACATACATATTGAACAAAGGATTTGGAGGCTTACACATGTCAAAGGCTTTATCATATGTAAAACCGTATTCTCTTTTGGCAGGAATCGCTTTGTTTTTCATGCTCATCGAGCTTGCGGTAGAGCTGCTACAGCCCCTGCTGATCGGGAAAATCATTGACGAAGGAATTTTAAAGCAGGATCTCGATACGGTTTGGCTGTGGGGCGGCGTGATGATCGGACTGACCGCTGTTTCATTCGCATCGGGCATTTTAAATTCATTCTACTCCGCCCACATCAGCCAGAGCTATGCGTATGATACGCGAAAAGGGCTTTTTCAAAAAATTCAATCCTTCTCCTATTCGACGTTTGCGCAATTCTCATCCACATCGTTTATCACCCGGCTGACAAACGATGTGACACAGGTTCAGAATATGCTTTTCATGAGTCTCCGGTTTATGCTCCGGGCGCCGTTAATGATTGCGGGGGGCATTATTCTCTCGCTGACCGTCAATGCGAAACTCGGGTTTTTTCTGCTGATCACGGTGCCGATTTTGCTTTTGTTTTTGCTGTGGGTGCTGAAAAGAGGCGGCGCGCTGTTTCGGTCTGTGCAAAAGCGGCTTGATCAGGTCAACACGATCATGCAGGAAAACCTGACGGCGATCAAACTGATTAAAGCGCTCCTCCGTGCAAACCACGAAGTGAAACGTTTTTTGAAATCGAATACGAAGCTGATGGAAAAAACGGTCTCCGCTTTTCGTCTCGTGGAAGCGGCGATGCCGATTTTAATGCTGCTGATGAACATTTGTATTTTGTTTATCTTATGGTTCGGCGCCAAAAGCATTGCTCAGGGCGGAGCGCAGGTCGGCGATGTCGTTTCCGTCATTAACTATGCGACGCGGATTACAGGCGCGCTGTCCGTCCTTCCTTTTCTCATCATGGTATTTTCCCGGGCGAAGGCTTCCGGAGAAAGAATCGGCGAGGTGCTGGAAACAGAAGGCGGCGAGGGAACGGGGCAGGACCCGGCACGGGCGCTTGCAGGCGGGATTGAGTTTCGCGAAGTGTCCTTCCGCTATCCGGGCATGGAAAAAGACGCACTGCATCACGTGTCCTTTTCAGCCAGCCCGAAAGAAACGGTTGCCATTATGGGCGCGACAGGTTCAGGAAAATCAACGCTTTTTCAGCTGATTCCGCGCCTGTACACGGCTGATTCGGGCAGTATTTTCATAGACGGCAAACCGATCGGTGAATTCTCCGCTTGCGGGCTGCGCAGGGAAATCGGCTATGTTCCGCAGGAAGTGCTTCTGTTTTCGGGCACCATCCGTGAAAATATCGCCTGGGGGCGGGAGGATGCTTCACTAGATGAAGTAATGGAAGCGGCCAAAGACGCGCAAATCCATGACACGATTATGAAGCTGTCAAACGGATACGACACGGTGCTGGGACAGCGGGGCGTCAATTTGTCAGGCGGGCAGAAGCAGCGGATTTCCATCGCGCGCGCTTTTATCAGAAAGCCGTCCCTCCTGCTGTTAGATGACAGTACGAGCGCGCTTGATCTTCAAACGGAAGCGAAGCTTTTACAAGCGATCAGATCCTATGAATGCACGACACTGATTATTACGCAGAAAATAACGACTGCGATGAAGGCTGACACCATCTTATTGCTTGAAGACGGCGAACTGCTGGCCAAAGGCACGCACAAAGAGCTGATGGCACAGTCTCATCTGTACCGGCAGATTTATGAATCACAATTCGGAAAGGAGGGAGCTGACAATGCAAAAAGACATTCGTAAACCTTTCCGATATCCGAAAATACCGCTCAAATCAAATGAAGGCGGCAGAAAACGCGTGAAAGCAAAAGATACAAAAGGCACGCTGCGCAGAATCTGGTCTTATGTAGCCGAGAAAAAAGGGCTTTTAACCCTTGTGATCATCATGGTAGTCATAAGCGCCATATTCGGCCTGCTCGGACCGTTCGTCATCGGGAAAGCGATTGATCATTTTATCGTCGGACAGACGACAGACGGATTGGCGGGGGTGCTGTTCATCCTGTTTGGGATTTACCTCGTGCAATCATTGTCCTTATGGTTTCAAAACTATTGGATGATCAATATCTCGCAAAGCACCGTGTTTAAAATGCGGAGCGAGCTGTTTACCCATCTGCATGAGCTGCCGATTCCGTTTTTTGATAAACAGCGGCTCGGGGACTTAATGAGCCGGGTCACCAATGATATCGAAAATGTCAGCTCCACTTTAAATACATCCGTCATTCAAGTGCTGTCGAGCGTCATTACATTCGTCGGCACAATCTCCGTCATGCTGTACATGAGTCCGCTTTTAACATTGATCACGCTTTTGATTATTCCGATCATGCTTTTGAGTATTAAATGGATCACCAACCGGACGGGATTGCTGTTTAAACAGCAGCAGAAAAACCTCGGCGAGCTGAACGGTTTTATTGAAGAGTCGATATCAGGGGCGAAGGTCATTAAAGCCTACTCGAGGGAAGACCGCGTCATGGAACAATTTTTAGAAAAAAACGCGGCGTTACAATCATCGGGGTTTTGGGCGCAGACAATTTCGGGATTCATTCCGAAAGTCATGAACTCTTTAAACAATTTAAGCTTTACGATTATAGCGGCGGTCGGCGGGCTGTTTGCGCTAAAGGGATGGATCTCGATCGGATCTATCGTCGTATTCGCCGAATACTCGCGGCAGTTCACGCGCCCTTTAAATGATTTAGCCAATCAGTTCAATACGATGTTATCGGCCATCGCCGGGGCTGAGCGGGTGTTTGACGTGCTGGATGAAAAAGAGGAGCGGGAAGATGAAGAGCATGCGCTGTACCAGCCGATCAAAACGGGAGAGATTGAATTCCGAGATGTCTCCTTCGGCTATCAGGAAGACAGCCCGATCTTAAAACACCTGTCCTTCAGCGTTCCGAAAGGACAATCAATCGCCTTCGTCGGACCGACCGGAGCGGGTAAAACAACCGTTACGAGCCTGATCGCCCGTTTTTACGAGCCGAATAACGGAAAAATCCTCATTGACGGAACGGACATCAAAAAACTGACGAGATCCAGTCTGAGAAAAAACATGGGGTTTGTCCTGCAGGATTCCTTTCTCTTTCAGGGCACCATCAGGGAAAATATCCGTTACGGCCGTCTGGACGCATCTGATCAAGAGGTGGAGGCAGCCGCAAAAGCCGCCAATGCCCACGGATTCATCGAACGGCTCCCGAAAGGCTACGATACCGTCCTTACCCAAAACGGCGCGGGCATCAGCCAAGGACAAAAACAGCTTATTTCCATCGCGAGAGCTGTGCTGGCGGACCCGGTGCTGCTCATCTTGGATGAAGCGACGAGCAACATTGATACGGTGACGGAAGTGAAAATACAAGAAGCGCTCGGCCGTTTAATGGCGGGCAGAACAAGCGTCATCATCGCTCACAGGCTGAACACGATTCAAAAAGCAGATCAGATTCTTGTGCTGAAAGACGGCGAAATGGCTGAAAAAGGAACCCATGCCGAACTTCTCAGGCAGAACGGGTTTTACCGGGAATTATATGAAAGCCAGTTCCGGGAATCATAGATAGGGAAAAAGACCTCCGACAGAGTGCGGAGGTCTTTTTTTGCGAAGGCAAATAGTACTTTTAAGTTATTTTCGTTAAATGTAACAAAATTACTTGACGTAAATAAGTTATGTATATATACTAGCTTACATAAAGTAAGTGATAATAATTTTCAAGGAGGATTTTATGAATAAATCATTCGAAACAGGAACACTGCTTTTAAGGGTTGTAACAGGTATTATCTTTTTTGTTCACGGTTTATCCAAGTTTCAAGGGTTGGAAGGAACTACGCAATTTTTCCAGAGCATCGGGATTCCGGCCTTTATGGTCTATGTCATCGCGACGATTGAGCTTGTCGGCGGGGTTCTGATCTTTTTCGGTTTGGCAACGCGCATTATCGGCGTTCTGTTTGCCGTCACATTAGTCGGCGCCATCTTCACGGCGAAGCTTTCCTCACCATTTATGGGCGGATCGGAATTTGATTTCATCTTACTGGTTGCGTCAATTCACTTAGCGCTTTCAGGAAGCCGTCTGCTTTCATTGGATCAGCTCCTTTTCAAATCAAAAAAGGGAGAAACTTTTTCAGCATAAGAAAGAAGGCGTTCAAATGACCGGTATTCATCAAGATACGGCAATCGGCTATGTCAAATTGACCATTAAAAATATGGAACGCTCGCTCGGCTTTTACCGGAATGTAATCGGCCTTCAAGTCATCTCGCAGACAGATCGTTCAGCAAGACTGTCAGCAGACGGAAAACGCGTCCTGCTGGTGCTTGAAGAAAATCCAGGCGCCGTCGTTCTGCCGGAGCGGTCTGTCACCGGCCTTTACCATTTCGCGATACTTCTGCCTGACCGGAAAGAACTCGGTATCGCATTGGCCAGGCTGATTGAAAACGGCATCGCGCTCGGTCAGGGGGATCACGCGGTCAGTGAGGCTCTTTACCTGTCTGATCCGGACGGCAACGGCATTGAAATATACGCCGATCGTCCCCGCAGCACGTGGCGCCGGGATGCAGAGGGCAATTATGTTATGCAAACGGCGCCCGTCGATGTGGACGGGCTTTTGGAAGAAGCCGGAGCTGAACGGAAAAGCCGTCTCCCAGAAGGAACTGTTATCGGCCACATCCATCTTCATGTGACGGACTTACAGGAAGCCAAAGCGTTTTACACCGATATTCTTGGTTTTGACATTGTCGGCAATTACGCGGGCATGTCTGCTCTGTTTGTTTCGGCGGGAGGGTATCACCATCACATCGGTCTGAATATATGGGCCGGAAAACATGCGCCGCCGAAACCGGGAAACGCAAGCGGGCTGGATTATTACACCATCGTGCTCCCGCATCAAAAAGAGCTGTCACGTGTGACAAAAGCGCTGACCGATGCCGGCTTTGAGATTGAAGAAAAAGAAGAGGGCGTATTCGTCAAAGACCCTGTATCAGGAGCGGATATCGCATTTACACTGTAAGAAACAAACCTTGCCGTCTAATCGGCAAGGTTTGTTATTTTTCTGAAGTTTTCTTGAAAAGGCTCGGGAAAGAACGTCTGTGACTGAAGAGAGCGAACATCTCAGTGAGGCGCAAAAATGACGCGTAGAGCCCGCCATCGCCGGCCCGAGCTCAGGGCATCCGCTGGATTGAAAATTGTGTCCGTTCGGCGGATCAGGGTGTTGTATGGGCAGAATTTGAATAGAAAAAGGCAAAAGCCGCATCCGGTCACAAGATGCGGCTTTTCATATACAATTTACAATTATGTGAAAAATGTCCAAAATAAATTGTTCTTCCTGATTCTTCCTGATATGATAAGCCGAAAAAGGAGAACCTGAACAAATGAATTCAAATGCAGCACAGACGGAACAGCCGATGAAGCATAACGGAAACCGGGTGACGGTCAAGGACTTTATCATTCTAGCCAAGCCGGGGATTATCATCTCAAATTCACTCGCCGCATTGGGCGGATTTTGGATCGCATGGCTTCAGTCGGAAAGGACGGGCGGAGGGCCCGGTATATTTGCCGCCATGGCGGTTGCCATGATCGGAACGGCGTTAGTCATGGCATCAAGCACTGTTTTTAATAACTTCTTTGACCGCGGCATGGACGCAAAGATGGCTCGAACCCGCACCCGCGCAAGCGTCACGGGGAGAATACCGCCGCCGGTCATGATCCTGTACGGCACATGTCTCGGCGCATGCGGATTCATCATGCTTGCCTCGCTTAATGTACTGACCGCCGTTCTTGGCCTGCTTGCATTTTTGCTGTATGCCGTCGTTTATACGCTTTGGTTTAAAAGACAATCCGTCTGGAGCACATTTGTCGGCAGCTTTCCGGGGGCGGCTCCGCCTTTAATCGGTTATTGCGCGCTGACCGGGTACATTGATATGCCCGCGATTTTGTTATACGCGATTATGTTTTTGTGGCAGCCGCCGCATTTCTGGGCGATCGGAATCAGGCGAAAGGAAGAGTATCGTGCCGCCGGCATTCCGCTTTTGCCGATTATAAAAGGCAATCGCGTCACAAAAATAAAAATGCTGCGCTATATTGCCGTTCTGACTGCGGTTTCGCTGCTCGTTCCTCTATATATAGACGTCAGCCCGTTTTATACCGCGTCCGCTCTCCTGCTCGGGGCCATCTGGCTGTACCGGAGCGTCAAAGGCTTTCAGGCGGCGGATGACACGCAATGGTCGAAGGGGATGTTTTTTTATTCGATTGTGTATTTCAGTCTGCTTTTTCTTATTTTAATGGCTGATTCGTTTATCAATGCGGTTCTCAGAACGTAAACAGGCGGCTTGCAGATACAGAGCCGCCCCGTTTTGTTTATGCTTTTTTGATGAGAGCCAAAATATCTTCAAGCCAGGAAATATAATTCCGTTCCCGCTCAAGCGCTTTTGTCAGCACGAGATAATGGCCGAAATCAGGAGAAGAAAATGAATCCGCCTCCGCGGACGATGTCATCAGTTCTTGATAACTGTTTTCCAGATCGGACAATTTCTCCTGCCGCTTTACGAGCTGATCGGTGAATAGCTCATCCGCTTCTTCCTGCGTCAACGCTGAGATGAAATAAGCCTTCAGCATAAATTCATCCTTCACCGTTTCCGGAATCGGGTCTTTTTTCGTCAGCCAGGCAGCAAGCTCCAGCTCTCCCTTGTCAGTCAGCGTGTACATTTTTTTCTCAAGCTTTGTTCCTTGAATCGCAGTGCGAAACGTAATAAATCCCTCAGCCGTCAGTTTTTTTAATTCCGGATAAATCTGGCTGTGCTTTGCGCTCCAAAACTGGCCGAGCTCTTCCTTAAAATAGCTCGATATATCATATCCGCTCAATTCGCCTTTTCGCAAAAGCCCTAAAATCGCGTACTTTAAAATTCTCATGTTGTCCTCCAAGCCCATTCATTTGACAGCTAGTATACCATACGGCCGCTCAAAAACGCAGAAGTGCCGGATGCTTGAAATTGAATCTGCGGCGGCAAAATCAGCGAAAATATGCAGAAAGGGGTTATTGAAAAGGCAGCGGAACTGGAAAAAGCCTTTCTCATGTCTTTGCCTCATTCATATGACATCATGATATAATCATTGTAAAAATTGAGAAATACTGGGAGGGACATATGAAGACGGTGATTGTGTATGCAAACCCGGATGAGAACAGTTTCAATGCGGCTCTCGTAAAATACGTCGTCATGGCTTTAAAGGACAGCGGCCGAAGCTATACGGTCATTGACTTATACGCCGACCAATTTGATCCCGTGCTGAAGTACGGCGGCGAAAAAAAGCGCTCTGACATGAACCGGGACGCTGAAACGAAGAAATACCGGAAACTGATGAAAGAAGCGGATCATCTCATTTTCATCTACCCGCTGTGGTGGGGAGGCGTTCCGGCGATTATGAAAGGCTTTTTTGACAGAGTGCTTGTCGCCGGAGAAGCCTACACATATGAAAACGGCCGCGTAAAAGGACTGCTCCGGGCAGAGACGGCACAGGTCTTTTATACGGCGGATTCCCCGGGCTGGTACTTAAAGTGGTTCCGGAAAAACTCGGACTGGATTACGCTGAAAAAAGGCATTCTGCAATTTTGCGGCATTCAAAAAGCCGAGCGGAACCTTTTTTCTGTCGTTAAAACGAGCACACCCGAGCTGCGGGAAAAATGGCTGCGCCAAGCATACGCTAAAGTCCGGCGCGCTTGTGAAAAAGGAGCGGCCGCATGCAGATAAAAGAAATTTTCGTGATTCGCTGCCTGTCCTGTTTAAGTGTGGTTCTGCTTCACGCAGTTTCAATGGTGCTGATGATTCAGGAAGAGTCCTTAGCCAGTGCCGCCCATACGGTTGATGCTTTTCGGACCCTGTTGATGTTCAGCACGCCGGCGTTTATCTTTATTTCGGAATTTCTGCTTGCCAGGTCATACCCGGGAGGCGTTCCCGCGGGTTTTTTAAAGAAAAGGGGCAAAGTCATTTTCGTGCCGTTTCTGTTTATTGCCGCGGTGGATGCTATTTTAATGAAAAGCGTGGCGGAAGAAGGAGCCGGATTCGTTTCAGTGATCGGTAAATTTTTAGAAAATGTGTTTTTAGGAAACTTCATCGGCTACTTCATTCTTGTGATCTTTCAATTTTACATTCTCCATATGCTGCTGCACCGCTGGCTGAACAACACATCTCCCGTGTGGGTGCTGTCTGTTTCGTTTATCATCAACGCCGTCTATCTGGCTTACTTTTCCATCGTTCATCCGCCGGCATCATCGGGGCTTGATTCTATTTTTCCGTTCTTTTGGGTTCCGTTTCCGGGCTGGGTGTTTTATTTCTGTCTGGCATTTTATTGCGGAAAGGAATATCCGCGTTTTTTAGCGCTCATCAATCAGTACCGTTATGCGGTTTACTCCAGTGCGGCCGTATCGGCAATATTGATTGTGGCCGTTTCATATATCAGCGGCGGCTCCATTTCCTCTAAGCGTCCGGATATTATGATTTACGCGGTCAGTATGATCTTTCTGTGTTTTCATCTGTTTTCAAAGCTCAAAAAAGTGCCCGCGATTGTGATGATGATCAGCAACTATTCGTTTTCAATCTATCTGCTGCACTCCTACTTTTTAATCAGCGGATATCTTCTGGAAGGCTATTTGCGGTCAATGCCTTTGCCGGCTGCCATCCTTCTGCTGTTTTTGATCTGCACGCTCGGTCCCATTTTCGTATCTTGGGTGTGCAACCATTTCAGATACGGATACCTGTTTGTCGGGAAAGTGTATCAGCCGAAGCAGACCAAAAGAAATACGGCGGCGCATCAAGGCCGCACAGTCTGAAAAAAAGGCGGCGTTTCGGCCGCCTTTTTGATACGGGTCCGCCTTATCCGGCACGAGGACGGATAGTTGTACATCCTGCAAACGAAACCCACCGCGGCAAGCAGGACCGGGCAGCCTATCTCTAATTTTAATAGCGCTTTCACTATGATGCTGAAGCCCCCGCCTGCGGCCGTTTTGACGGATGCATTTATGACAAAATAACGCCATCGATTTTCTCCCTTGTGAAGACCGATATATTGTATACTTATAGGAAATACTTTCAAAAAAAGTGAAAAAGAGAAAAACTGTGAACTTGGATGAACGACTAAAAAGGAGCGGGGACATTATGAATGACTGTGTCAAAACATTCGGAGAACTTCCGGCCGAACTTTATTCCTTTGCGGGAGGAAAAGGAAGCATTCTCTCTAAAATGTATCAAAGCGGGTATCCTGTGCCTGAAGGGTTTGTGATTTTGCCGTCTGCCTTTCAGGACGGACAGCTCCGCCATCAGGCGAGAGAGGCTGTTGATCAATATGTGAATTCCATCCGCAGCTGCCATGCATCTGCGTTGTTTGCCGTACGCTCATCCGCGCTGAGCGAGGATTCCGCTCAGGCTTCCTTTGCCGGAGAATTCGATACGGTGTTGAATGTCAAAACAGATCAAGACATGTTCAGGGCGATTGATGAAGTCCGCCGATCGACACAGTCAGAAAGAGTAAAAGCGTACAGCGCCGTTCAGGGAATGGAAGATGAGCATGAAATCGCAATCGTCATCCAGCTGATGATACCGTCTGAGATATCCGGAGTGCTGTTTACCGCAGATCCGATTACGGGGAGCAGGCGGGAGATGACAGGCAATTACGTCTACGGTCTCGGGGAGCAGCTCGTTTCCGGGGAAGCCGATGCCTATTCTTTTAAACTGGCACGGCCTAAGAAAAAATATGACGGCCCCGGGGAATTTCGTAAATATGCGTCAAAGCTCTATAAACTGGCGAAAAAGCTGGAAAAAGATCTTGGAGGGCCGCAGGATATTGAATGGGCCGCCGCGGGCGGGACATTGTATATTCTTCAATCCCGCCCGATTACGACCTTACAAGCCGGAAATCTGGAAACCTATGAATGGAATGAT
Source organism: Bacillus sp. NEAU-CP5 (assembly GCF_026420705.1). Lineage (NCBI taxonomy): Bacteria > Bacillati > Bacillota > Bacilli > Caryophanales > Bacillaceae > Bacillus > Bacillus sp. NEAU-CP5. The sequence continues at coordinate 287,599 of NZ_JAPMOV010000005.1, forward strand.
TCTTTCAGCGGTGATTTTTTATGGACAAACACAAATATAGGAGAAGCGATTCCCGATGTGATGACGCCGCTGACATGGTCGCTCCTCCGGAATCTGGATGAAGAGTCGGGCATCATTCCGGGCTATTATGTCTGGTCCGGCAATATTTGCGGCAGAGCCTATAACAATATGAGCCAGCCTCTTTCCGTTCTCGCCGCTTTCGGTCTGAATCCGAAAGGCGGAAAAATAGGAAAAATGATGAGCGATACATTGGGAGAAATCCCGGCGGAAATGAAGATTCCTTTATATCCGTTCTCAAAGTATGAACTTTTGAAGATCATCCCGAAAAAACTGAAACCGTATCTGTCGAAAATGAAGCAAGCGAAAAAAAACATGTCCTCCTACTTGGACGAATCGCCGGAGTGGTGCCGAAATATTGAGGAAAAGCTGATACGTGCCGAGACGGAGCGGGCATTATTAGCGATATGGAACAATGAGATCTATCCGTATTTATGCAACGCGTGGTTTGCGTTAATATCCGGCGGGCGTGATTCTGCGCAATCCTCTTCGTCGTTAACCTCTCAATTAACAAAACTCGCAGGGATAGAAGATGCGAATCTCCTGCTTTCCAATCTGAGGGGAAAAGGCGGACTGGCCAGCCTGGAGCCGATTATCGGCATTGATCAAGTCATGAAAGGCCGTATGAGCGAGGAAGAATACCTCAGGAACCAAGGCCACCGTGGCCCGCATGAATACGAACTTTCCATACCGCATCCGGGAGAAAATCGGGATTGGCTGACGAAGCAGATCAAAGAACACAAGGAGTCGGGTATTGATGCCGAACAACTGCTTTTGAAACAGCAGCGGGCGCATGAACAGGCCTTCCGAAGATTTGAAGAAAAGTATCCTCATAAGGTCAAATGGCTCAAAGCCAAAATGGAAAAAGCGTCAGAATACGCGAATATTAGAGAAACAACCAGATCCGAATTTGTCAGGGTGTACCGGACAGCCAGAGCATTCGCGCTCAGAGCGGCGGAAATGACCGGCATGAAGAACGATATTTTCTTCCTGTATCTGCATGAAATAACCGATCTGCTCGCGGGGAAAGAGCCGGCGGTTGCGTCGATTCAAGCGAGAAAGCAAAACTATGAAACCTATAAAAAACTGCCGCCGTTTCCATCCGTTATTAACGGAAGGTTCAATCCGTTTAAATGGGCTGAGGATCCTGACAGAAGAGCGGATTATTACGATGCTTTTATGCCTGCGGAAACTGATGATGCGCATACTTTAAAAGGTTTCGCGGGAGCGGCCGGGAGAGTGGAGGGCATTGTCCGTGTCCTTGATGCTCCGGAAGACGGGGATTCCTTTGCGGCGGGGGAAATTTTAGTGACGTCGACAACCAATGTAGGCTGGACCCCGCTTTTTCCAAGAGCGGCTGCTATCATAACGGATGTCGGCGCTCCTTTGTCCCACGCGGCGATCGTTGCCCGGGAACTGGGGATTCCTGCTGTTGTCGGGTGCGGAAATGCAACGTCAAAACTGAAAACGGGGGACAGGGTGGCCGTTGACGGCGGGCAAGGCATCGTCCAGCTGGAACCGCGGCAGACTCCGGCCACTTCTGAAGAGGAAAATGGTAAACTGATAGAATAAAAACATGGGAAAGGAGCCGCGCATGAATAAAGCAGTTATTAACGGGGAGCAAATCAGAAGTATGAGCGACCTGCACCAGACATTGAAAAAGGAACTTGCCCTTCCTGAATACTACGGTGAAAACCTTGACGCTTTATGGGATTGTCTGACCGGCTGGGTGGAATACCCCCTCGTTTTAGAATGGAGACAGTTTGAACAAAGCAAGCAGCTTACAGAAAATGGCGCCGAGAGTGTGCTTCAGGTCTTTCGTGAAGCGAAAGCGGAAGGCTGCGACATCACCATCATACTTTCATAATACGATCAACGGGAGAGAGACAAAAATGGAAAAACAAACCCTCAGCTATCCGATTGGAGAATATCAGCCGGCTGAATCGATTTCGGCCGGACAGAAACAAGAATGGATCAATGCGCTGGAACACGCTCCGGCCAAACTGAAACAAGCTGTCAGAGCGATGTCGGACAGTCAGCTTGATACGCCGTACCGCGAAGGGGGATGGACTGTCCGACAAGTGGTTCACCATCTGGCGGACAGCCACATGAACGGCTATACCCGGTTTAAATTGAGCTTAACGGAGAATGAACCGGAAATCCGTCCTTATGATGAAAAAGGCTGGGCCGATCTTCATGATTCCAAAACCGCCGCTTGCGGAGATGCGCTTGAGCTGTTAACGATCCTGCACAGAAGATGGGCCGCTCTTTTGCGCTCCATGACGGAAGCCCAATTCAAACGGACATACTTCCATCCTGTATCTAAAGAGACGGTTACGCTGGAACAAGCGCTCGGGCTATATGTCTGGCACTCTGAACATCACATCGCCCATATTACTGAGCTTTCCCGGCGGATGGGCTGGCATCTGTCTTAGAGGATGCCGGCTTCCGGAAATACGCCAAAACCGCCGCAGACACAATCGTGCATAATGAAATGACGGCGGCTGCCGTATAAAGATGGTGGTAGCCGCTGGAAATGCCCGCTTCAATCGCATCAAAAACCGCTTTTTTGACGGCGGGAACGGGAATTCGGCTTACCTGCTCCTGCAACGAAGAAAGTCCGCCGCCGATATCGGGCATTTGCGCCTGATCAGCGGGAATGCCGCTTTTCGCTAAACGGTTTTTGATGTCATCTCCGATCCGGTCAAAGCCCGCTGTAATGAAGCCGGCATATAAAGCCGGAGCGAGCGTCAGCCCGACCTGCCTTACGAGTGACAGCGTGCCGAGCGCTGTGCCTTTGTTTTGGCCCGCCGTTTCTGATACAAGCACATTCAGCGGAGCCCCGAGCAGAAATCCGAAACCGATCCCGGCAATGACACTCGCTGTGACAAATTCCCATTTATCTGTCACCCATAACGGAAACAGGCTGAAGCCTGCAAATGCGATGGCGCCTGATACAACCGCGGAGAAGACCGGCCCTTTTTTATCCGTGATCGCCCCGCCGAGCCACGCTCCGATTCCTGACGCCAACGCGAGCGGCGTCATCCAATAACCCGCTTTCTCCGCCGATACGTGCAAATATTGCTCCGCATAAGAAGGAATAAAAATGACCGCAGCGAGCAGCCCTCCCGATAAAAATCCGATGACGAGCGTCCATTGAAACACTTTATTTTGCAGCAGCGAGTAGGCGAGAATCGGATCGCCCCCTCTGTTTTCAACCCGCTTTTCGACTTTAAGCAGCACCAGAAAGAGAAGTGCCGCTCCCAAAAGATACCCGTACACCTTTACGTTCATTATGCTTTCTGACAGCTTCGCCCCATCGAGATTCGTGATACCGATCATGCAAGATAAGATCGCAAGAGACAGCAGCATTGTGCCGGCGAGGTCAAGCCGTTTCGCCTCAGGCTCTTTCGTTTCAGCGATAAACAAACCGCCGCACACAACCAAAGCGGCGGCAATCGGCAGATTAATCAAGAACAGCCAATGCCACGACCCGGTTACATCAAGCAAAAAGCTCCCGATATTCGGTCCGAGGACGGCCGCCATACCGTTCATCGCCCCTAAAAGCCCGAGAGCTTTCCCCTGTTTCTCCTTCGGAAGCACGGCCAGCACATGCGAACTCCCGATAATAAAAATTCCGCCGCCGCCAAGGGCCTGAATGAGCCGTGCCGCCAAAAACATCGGGAAGCTCTGACTGAGTGCGACAAGCAAAGAGCCGAGTCCGAACAGCCCGACTTCAATCATAAACAGCTTTTTCCGCCCGTATCGGTCCGACAGCTTGCCGACAATCGGCACACTGACACTGAGTCCCAATGTGTAAAGGGTCACTCCCCACGATCCCCATGAAGGAGAAACATCAAAAGAGCTGTTAATCGTCGTCAGAGCAGCGGAAATAATTCCGTTGTCCAGCGCCGCCATGAACACACCGATCGTAAAGAGAGTGATGGCCCAGCTCTGGTTTTTTTCTGTTTGCAATGGCTCCGGCATACTGATCAATCCTTCCGTTTTTTAATTCACTTCGAATATATTATTCACTTCAAATGAATTAAATGTCAAACAAAAAAAGGCCGCCGATACCGGCAGGCCTTTTTCATCTCTATCCCTGTTTGGAAGAATCAAGCGCTCTTGCCAAAATGGAAAGCCCTTGATTGACCGTTTGTTTTTCTTCAGCGGTCAGCGTTTCCAATGAACGCTTCAATTTTACATGTCCTTTTTGATAAAGGCTGCGGAAAATATCTTTCGCGTTTTCCGTTAATTGAACGACGACTGAACGGCGGTCTTCTTCTGACGGAGCGCGTGTAATGAAACATGATTTTTCTAAACGGTCAAGGAGCCCCGTCGTATTTGAAAGGGAAGCACCCATTTTCTCCGCTATGTCACTTACCTTAAGCGTCCCGTGGTTGTTCAGAAGCATCAGCACCTTCATTTGCGGCATGCTCATATCAAGCTTCATCCACTCCGACACATCGCCGAGTCCCGCCGATGTCATCACTTTCATGTACAGCACCCAAATATCCCGTTCCTCAGGAGAAAAAATATCGCCGCCTAATACCGTTGTATCATGCAGATTATAATCCATCGTCTCACTTCCTCATTCATACTCCTGCATACCATATTACTGATTTTAATCAGAGAAAGAAAGTTGCAGACGAGTTTTGTTTGAATGTGAGGTGGTAGTGTATAATATGTTGGAGATTATTGGGGGAATTATAATAAATAAGCTATTTTATGATGATTGGAGAGAACATTGCTGACTAAAAAGAATGCCTTATCGATATTAAAAGTATTATTTCCTATTGCAGTTTTGCTTTTAGTCATTTATCAGTCCAAAAAGGAATTGACAGACCTTTCTTTTAAAAGAACGCTGTACATTATTAACGGGATTGAGCGTTACGATTTATTTATTCTCGTTCTGCTCGGCCTTCTTGCCGTCAGCGCGATGTCCTTTTATGACTTTGTGCTGAAACGGACGCTTCGCCTCAACATTCCGAATTGGAAAGTATTCAGGGTCTCTTTTATCGCCAATTCCTTTAACAATGTCCTTGGATTCGGCGGTCTGGCGGGCGTCGGGCTGCGGACGATGCTTTACAAAGAACATACGAATGACGTAAAACGCCTCGTCGCAGGCATCGCCTGGCTTACGTCCTCAGCACTGCTCGGGCTGTCCGTCTTCAGTATCCTGACCATCGCCCGGGTTCTGCCGGTTGGAGAGATTACGGGCGAGAAACCGTGGCTGTGGGCTGTTATCGCCGGAGTGGCGCTTATTGTGCCGGCAGCCTTAATTGCCGCTGGGATCAACAATAAAAAAGCTGGCGCAGAAGACGGTGAAGCAAAACCGAGGCATCCGGTTTTTTCTTACATCGGGGCATCGTTTGCCGAATGGTTTGCGGCGGCCGTCGTCATGTATTATTCCCTGTATGTCATGGGGATTCAAGCGGATGTCCGCCATGTATTCGGTGTATTTGCCATTGCCGCTATCGGGGGAATCATCAGCCTTGTGCCGGGAGGATTCGGTTCGTTTGACCTTCTGTTTCTGCTCGGCATGCAGAATATGGGCTTTCCCCAGGAGGCGGTTGTGACATCCATCGTCATCTATCGGATTGTGTATTCATTTATTCCGTTTGTGTTCGGGCTGTTCTTTGCGGCCGGCGACTTAACGGAAAATACGCTTAAACGGCTGGAATCAAATCCGAAGATGGCTCCTGCTGTGGAAACGACGAACGTGCTTCTCGTATTCCAGCGCGCCATCTTAGTCAGGGTGCTTTACGGTTCGCTGTCGCTTTTGGTTTTCGTGTCGGGAGTCGTTGTGCTTGCGTCCGTCGCCCTGCCGATCGACAGGGAGACGGTCATTCCGCACATTCCGCGCCCGGCGCTCCTTGCGTTTAACGCGTTATCGCTAAGCGCGGCTTTGATTCTATTAATTTTGCCGATTGAATTATACAAACGGACGAAACGTTCTTATTCAATGGCGGTTGCCGCGCTGGTCGGCGGTTTTGTGTTCAGTTTCTTAAAAGGAATGAACATCAGCGCGATCTTTATTCTGCCTGTCGTCATCGTATTGCTTGTGCTGTTAAAGCGGCAGTTTATCAGAGAGCAGGCATCGTATACGCTCGGCCAGATGATTTTTGCGGCCGCTCTGTTTATTATCGCCTTGTTTAACTACAATCTCATTGCCGGCTTTATTTGGGATAAAATGAATCGGCTCCTGCGCCACGACTATTTCGTCCATAACAATTCGCACATTACATATGCCACGATGACGGCCATTATTGTTGTGCCGCTGTTTTTCCTTTTGTTTACGGTCTTTTATCATAAAAGATCGAAGCCGATCGGAGAAGAGGCCGATCCTGAACGGCTGAAGTCCTTTTTGGCGGAAGAAGGCGGAAACGCGCTCAGCCATCTCGGCTTTCTCGGGGATAAGCGGTTTTATTTCTCAAGCGACGGCAAAGCGCTTTTATTGTTCAGCCAGATTTCCAGAAGGCTTGTCGTGCTCGGTGATCCGTCAGGACAGAGAGACTCTTTTCCGCTTGTGATTGAGGAATTTCTGAATGAAGCGCATAAGCAGGGGCTGAGTGTCATGTTTTATCAGATCGAACGTGAAGATCTGGCGCTGTACCATGACTTCGGCTATAACTTCTTCAAGCTTGGAGAAGAAGCGTTCGTGGATATGGAGGCCTTTACGCTCTCAGGTAAGAAAAAAGCGGGGCTGCGGGCGATTAACAACAAATTTGACCGAGAAGGCTACACATTTCATGTCGGGGAACCGCCGTTTTCCTCCGAGTTTATCGCCAAGCTGAAAGACATTTCGGACGAATGGCTCGGTCCGAAAAAAGAGAAAGGTTTTTCTCTCGGTTTCTTCGACCGGGATTATCTGGAACAGGCGCCGATTGCTTACGTGAAAGACGCGGAAGGGGAGATCATCGCTTTTGCCAACCTGATGCCGATGTATCAGGAAGGCGAGATATCCGTCGACTTGATGCGTTATCGGAAAAGCGCGCCGAACGGTATTATGGACGCGCTTTTCATCCGTCTGTTTCTCTGGGCGCAGGAAAAAGGCTATACCACCTTCAATATGGGCATGGCGCCTTTGTCAAACGTAGGTACGGCTTTTACATCTTTCTGGTCGGAAAGAATCGCGGCCGTCATCTTCAACAACGTCCGGTATATGTACAGCTTCAGCGGGCTGCGGGCCTTTAAAGAAAAATACAAACCGGAGTGGCGCGGGAAATACTTGGCATACCGCAAAAACAGATCGCTGTCCGTCACGATGATCCTCGTCACCCGCCTGATCGGAAAAACCAAAAAAAGACGCCGTTAAAAGGCGTCTTTTTTTTAATTTCACTCTGTTATACTGAATAACATGATCATAAGGTGAAAGGAAGGCTGATGAATGAAACAGGCAACCGTGTTTAAATATGAAGCGTTTTCCAATATTCCGGATTTGGGAAATCCCGCGGGAATCGTCTTTAACGGAGATGATTATTCAGATGAAGAGATGCAGATGATCGCCGAAATGGCAGGGTACAATGAAACCTCATTTCTCTGTAAAAGCGGAGAAGCCGATCTGCGCATCCGCTATTTTACACCCGGCCACGAAATGAATTTATGCGGACATGCTACCGTCGCCTCTCTTTACGCATTAATTGAAAAGGGAAGGCTTCAGGCTGATCAGACATATCAAATTGAAACAAAAGCCGGCATTCTTCCCGCAAAAGCCGCTGAACGAAACGGCCGGGTATACATCACACTCGAACAGGCTCCCCCGCAATTTCTGCCGTTTACGGGCGACAAAGAAAAGCTTGCGGCCTCGCTCGGGATTACGGCTGATGATTTTCACAGCGAGCTGCCGATTGTTTACGGATCAACGGGGATCTGGACACTGATTGTTCCGCTGAGATCCCTTAAAGCATCACGGAATATGGTGCCGGACAACGCACAATTCCCCGCTGTTTTGCGCGATCTTCCGAAAGCGAGCGTTCATCCCTTTTCTTTGGAAACCGTTCATTCGGAAAGTGATCTGCACGGACGCCATTTTTCTTCCCCTTTCTCCGGTACGACCGAAGATCCCGTCACGGGAACCGCTTCAGGCGTCATGGCGGCCTATATGCGGCAATACGGAGGCTCCGAAGCCGAATGCTTGACGATTGAACAAGGCCAGGAAATCGGGAAAGACGGAAAAGTGGAAATCTGGATTACAGAAGATAACGAAAAGATGAACATTAAGATGACGGGAACGGCCGTGTATGCCGAAACAATCAATTTTCAGCTTCCGTAACGGTTTACAAAAGCCGGTCGTATCCGTTATATTATAAATGATAATCATTTTCATTTGGATAGGAAGGTGAATCGGCATGCCGAAAACCGAACAATTACAGCAAAACGAGAGTCTTGCACATACAATCAGAAACAGAAGATCCATCCGGTCGTTTAAACCAGAAACAGTACCTTCTGAAGTCATATTAGATATGCTTGAAACGGCCGTTTACGCACCGAACCACAGACTGACGGAGCCATGGCGTTTTATCTACGCAGCAAGCGAAGCGGGAAAAGCAAAGCTTGCGGACAGCTACGTCTCATTTTTCAAAAAGATAAAAGATGATTTCAACGAGGAAAAAGAGCGGAACATGAGAAAAAACCTCAGCGCCGTTCCGGGATTTTTACTGGTCGTCTTAAAAGAAGATGAAAATGAATTTACGAGAAACGATGATTTCGCGGCGCTGAGCGGCATGATTCAAAACCTTCAGCTTCTCGCACATGAAAACGGCATCGGCATGGTCTGGAAGAGCGGCCGCATCATGTATGACAAACAGGTGCACCAAGACTTCGGCCTTGCTGACAATGAGCGCTTTGCCGCCATCATTCAAACGGGCTATCCGGATGAACAGCCTAAGGCGAAAGAACGGACGCCGGCAAAAAGCCTGTTTACCGAACTGTAAAAAAAATCCCCGTCTCTATACAGAGGCGGGGATTTCGTATTAGCGGGTTTTGCTTTTAGCTCTGTTGTCAGCGGCTTTCATCCGCGCCTGCGCTTCACGGTCAGCGGAATCAGCAAGCTCGCTTGAATATTCCTCATATGTGCCGTCTGTTTCGCGTTTCAAAGCATCCGGAACTTGAGGAAGTTTTTGTTTGTTTTTATCACGGTTTTTGTGAGTATGATTTCTGCCCATATCAATCGCCCCCTGAAAAAAGTGATATCAAACAAACATAGTATCTGCCCGGTCCTGATCTTTATTCAGTTTATTTCCGTTTGGCTGCTCTTTCCGCTTTTTTGAATTCACCGGAATAAAGGACTTCCTGCATTTTTTTCAGATTGGCTCCCTGCTGATGTTTTTCGCGCTTCTTTTCCATAAAAGAAGACCCTCCTTCAAAACAGAATACCAATAGGATTGGCTTTTATTTCCGTTTTTATGCAGATAAGAGATCCTTTAAAGCCAAATCAAGTTCTTCATACGTAAATTGAAAACCGGATGTCAGCGCCTGCTTAGGCAGGGCGCGCTGGCCTTTTACGATCAGCAGGCTCATTTCTCCCAAGGCCTTCTCCAGAAAAAGTTCCGGTACGGGAATCCAATGGGGGCGGTGCAGGACGCTTGCGATCATTTTTCCGAATTGCTTCATTTCTACGGGGTTCGGCGATGTCACATTCATGGGACCGGACAAGTCATCATGCTCCGCCGCATAAGCGATGAGTTCCGCGGCGTCATCCACATGAACCCATGACAGCCATTGCCGTCCAGAGCCGATGGTGCCGCCGGCTAACAGCTTATAAGGGAGAACCATGAGCGGCAGGGCGCCTTTTTCACCGAGCATCACCCCGAATCTGGCATATACCGTCCGGATGCCGAGCGCTTCAATTTTCTGGCCTTCACGTTCCCACATATGAGCCGTATGACTGAGAAAGTCTTCATTTGACGTATCTGACTGTTCGGTGAACGTTTTTTCTGTGCTTGTGCCGTAAATGCCGACGGCGCTGGCCTGAATCAAAGCCCGGGGTTTTTTCGGCTGCTGCTTCATAATCCGTCTGACTTCTCTCGTCGCTTCTATTCTGCTTGAGATGATTTGTTCCTTCGTTGTGTCCGTCCAGCGGTCAAAGATGGATTTGCCGGCGAGGTTCACCCATACATCAATAGGGGGAAGCTCGCGCTCAGGCGCCGCGTTTTCGGCCAGCCATTGAACATATGTCACATTTTTTTGTTCGGTTTCTCTCTGTTTTCTTGATAAAATATAGACATGATGTCCCCGGCGGGTAAACACACCTGTCAGATGCCGGCCCAGAAAACCAGTGCCGCCTGTCATCGCGATATTCATATCCATCTCTCCTTACACGTTGATATATATACTGTACCTCATTTGCCAAAAAGAAAAACGCCTGAACATCGGGGCGGGAAAGGAGACCGGGATGCCGTTTATTACAAAAATATCGACCCAAAAGAAAAATACCGAGCGCTTCAACATCTTTCTTGATGAGAAATATGCATTCAGCGTCGACGCCGACGTGCTTGTGCGTTATGACCTGAAAAAAGGGAAAGAACTGGACGAGCTTGACATTCTTGAAATCCAGTACGGCGATGACGTGAAAAAAGCCTTTAACCGCGCCGTGGAATTTTTATCATACCGGATGCGCTCTGAAAAAGAAGTCCGGGATCATCTGAAGAAAAAAGAAACACCGGACATGGTCATTTCTGAAGTCATCCATAAACTGTACGATTACCGCTACTTAAATGACAAAGAATTTGCCGAAGCCTATGCGAGCACCCACAAAAAAACAAACGGCAAAGGCCCTGACGTCCTGTTCCGCGAGCTGAAAGCGAAAGGAATAGACGACGATACCATCAAGGAGACGCTCAGCGCGTTTACATTTGATGAGCAGATACAAGAAGCGCTGAAACATATCGGCAAAATCCTGAAAAAAGACAAAAAGCTGTCCACAAAAGAGATCAGACAGCGGGCGCAGATGCAGCTTCAGCGAAAAGGTTTCCCTTTCGACGTCATCAATGCCGCTCTGGAGCAAACAGAGTATGAAAATGATGATGAAGCCGAGATGGAAGCTCTGAAGGCTCATGCGGAAAAAGCGATCAGGAAATACCGCTATGACGGCAGCTATGAAAGCGGAATGAAGGTCAAACAGTACTTATTCAGAAAAGGATTCTCGATTGACGATATTGATCAATTCTTGCAGGAAGAGGAGTAAACTGAAATGGACAAACGATACAGTCAAATGACGCCTCATGAACTACAGACAGAAATTGCGGGACTGACGGAAAAAGCGCGAAAAGCGGAACAGATGGGCATTGTAAATGAACTGGCCGTGCTTGAACGGAAAATTACAATGGCCAAAGCTTACATGCTGAACCCGGAAGACTTTCGGCCCGGCGGGGTGTATCAGATAGAAGGTTCTGATGACACTTTCCGCATTGATTACATCAACGGCGTATTCGCCTGGGGACACAGATCTTCCCCGTCTGACGGGGAAGAAGCACTGCCGATTTCCGTTTTAAAAGAAAAAAAATAACAAAAGAGGCCGGTTCCGGCCTCTTTTTCTTTTCGAGCACATTCGTTTCAACCTTTCAGTAAAAAATGATTGAATTCATTTTTGATATCTTTTAAGATGGAATTCGTTGTTTTTTAAATAAAAAGGAGGCGATTTGCGTTGAATATCAAAATGAAACAGCCATCTGTGAAATTAATGATTTTTGTTTTAATGATCTGCACATTTTCCATCGGGTATACGGAATATGCTGTCATGGGTATTCTGACGTCGATTGCCGATGACTTTCATATACATGTATCTTCAGCGGGCATGCTTGTTACGGCGTACGCGGCAAGCGTCTGCCTGACGGGCCCGATCGTAACCATTATCGCGGTTAAGCTGCCGAGAAAACCGGTGCTGCTAGGGTTGATGGGCATCTTCGTCCTTGCCAACCTGATGAGCGTCTTTGCGCCGAACTTCGCCGTGCTGGCGATTTCCAGAATTTTATCCGCATCCATCCACGGAGCTTTTTTTGCGATCGCCATGGTGTTTGCGAGTGAAATGGTGCCGCCTGAAAAACGTTCCGCCGCCGCAGCTTCCATGAACGGCGGATTAACCGTGGCGCTGATGCTCGGCGTCCCGTTCGGCTCATATTTAGGGGATGCCCTTAACTGGCGGGCCGTCTTTTTCATTATTTCCGTTTTAGGCATGATCGGGCTGATCGGACTGATGCTGGTCGTACCGAACCGGAAACCGAAAGTGATTCCGATGCTGATGAATGAATGGAGTGTCTTTAAGCATAAACAAGTGATTTTTTCCTTTGCGATCACCATTCTCGGCTACTCAGGCGTATTTATCGCTTACACGTTTATTGAGCCGATTTTAAGAGATTCAGCGGGGTTCGGCACAGTCGGCATTACAGGCGCATTATTTGCCTACGGTCTCGGCGGAGTGGCGGGAAATTTCTTCGCGGGCAAAGTGCCGCTCAAACTGCTGACACGCACGATGATCGGTGTGATGATCGGCTTGATCGGCGTCTTGGCGATTTTTCCTTATATCGCCGTTTTTCCAGCCGCCGCGGTTTCAGCGACATTTTTATTCGGCGCATGTGCGTTCGGCACGCCGCCGCTTTTGCAGACCAAGGTTATTTCTTCCTCTGAAAACGGCACGACAATCGCCGCTGCGGTGAGCGTTTCCGCTTTTAACCTGGCAAACGCGCTCGGCGCCTGGATCGGCGGATTGATTCTGGGGGGAACGGGATCTTACTCATGGCTGTTTGCCGGCGGTGCGCTGATGACGGCTCTCGGCCTTGTGCTTTCCACGTTCGCTCATCTGTCTGAGAAGAAAGATGTTTATGAATACCAAGTGCATAAAGGATAACAAAAAGCTTGCAGGGGATATTCCGCCTGCAAGCTTTTTTCAGTGTTTCAATGTAATGCTGATCACCGTATGTTTATCACTCTCAGCTAAGGAAATATTACGGGTTTCCGGTACTCCGTCTTTTTCAAAAACGACGGCATAGCTTCCTTTCACGCCGCTTTTCCATGCAATCTCGCCGTGGTGATCAGTCTTGCCTATTATCTCTCCGCGGTCTATATTCGGCTGATGATCTGACTCCGCCGCTTTCATCACGGTGACCGTCACACCGGCCGCCGGTGAACCGTCTGCATCCTCAACATGGAGCGTAACGGGCAGTGCTTTTTTGGCGGCGGAATCATCCGCTTTGCCGCATCCGCATAAAACGGCCGCCGCGAGAAAGAAAACAAAAGCTTTATTGATTTGACCAATATTGAATGTTGTCGAATACACTGTTTGTCACCCTTGTTCCCAGATTGTAAGACGACCCGCCGTTTGTATGAATGGCAATGGCGGTCTGGCCGGTGTCGCTGTAATTGCGGTAAACGGGCGATCCGCTCTGGCAGCCGAACGTATCTGTCGTGTAGGTGAGTTTATATGTCTCGGCAGAACGTATCGGCTTGCTGTCCGACCACATGGAACCGGACACTTTGTCGCACGGATATCCTGTCACGGTTGAGGAAAGCCCGGCCGGACTGGAACTGTTGGTCGTCCGGTAGCCGTACCAGCCGACAGTATCCCCAGGCGACCCGTTTACTTTGATTGCGCCGTAGTCATAGTTTGTGTCACCGTTTTCTGTCCACCCTTTGACACTGTAGAATGTCTTTCCTGAATAAGAGCCGTACGGGTACGATGATCCGTTGCGGCCGGGAGCTGCCGTAATTTTCGATGCCCAGCCGTTTTTCTGATCATACACGCAATGTCCCGCCGTAACGATCGTGTCGGCATTGACAAAAAAACCGGTGCATCCGTAGGTGCTTGTGCTGGCGCTGTATGTAACGGTCAGCTGTGCTGTCGCGCGATATGGAAATGATGTTGTAGGAGAAATTCTGATTCGTTCGTCTGTCCCAATAATACTGGAAGGCTTTAATGACTTGATGTCAGCTTTGCTGTTTTGTGCAAGCTGTCTTTTGGTGAGGCCCGTTCCTTCATAAGCGGGGGATGTCTGTGTTGTTTGTACAGGCTGATTCAGATTGGCGTCAAACTCCTCACCGCTGTTTGATACAGATGTCTGCGGGCTGCCCGCTGCTTCAGCTGAAACAGCAAATAATGAAACTGACAGTAAGAATGCGGTAAGGCTCAGCAATCGTTTTGAAACTGTCTTCATTTTATAAAACCCCTCCTTTTTTGTCTACCGGCTTTCGGTTGAACATTTAACATATTATGGAATTTATTTAGCGTTATGACCGCAAAAGGATGTTTTTTTCCGCAAAAAAAAGACCGGGTCATTCCCGGTCTCTTACGGTGTGTGTTATCGTCTGCCTGAAGCTCTCATGCGCTCTTGCGGGTGCGAATTAATTGAACCGTCCGCACGTTTAGAAGCGTAGTCATCCTTTGCCCGCGGTTCGCCTTCAAACTTATTATTGTTCTGATTAGGAAATCCTTTTGCCTTGTTCCGGACCATTTGTTTTCCCCCTCGGCCAATATCAAAAGGTTGCGCCTTCTGGACTGAAGACGTAAAGTTAGTATATGCCTGTGACAAGCTGCGTAAAAGCAGCAGGTTTTCCCAAGGAAAGGAGACAGAGACATGAATACATATATCGACAAACTGACGAATTTGCTGCTTGAGAAAAATGACATGCTCAGCTATTTGCAAGCGCGAACTTGGGTTGAGCTTTTATGGGGAGATTTCGAAGCGACTTACGCAAAAGCCGGCCGCCCATATCAAGGAGAGCAAATGACGGAACGCGTCGTCAAGGAATGGATCGAATCATACGGCAGCAAGCTCCATATGTTCCAGAGCGTTCGGGAAGACGTTTCTCATTATTTGGATCAAAGCAGGGGTCTCCTGCATTAACATAGCAGTGCGCCCGCCGGATACAAGTCCGGCGGTTTTTTCTTTTGATAAAAGAAATGGGAAAATCATGTTTGACGACCCGCGGAATGTGGAAATGTGTAATAACTTATAAAATAGCGGGGAGGAACCACAATGAACATGAAAAAGGGGTTAACCGCATTTATTCCGGCCGCAGGACTTTGCTTATTTTTAGCCGCAGGCACCGTTTTTTTTGATCCGGCAGCGAATGCCGCAGCAGTTCACCAGACAAAAATAGACACCGCAGCAGATACATATATCGTGAAAGCAGGAGAACTTAACGTCCGCAAAGAACCAAATAAACAAGGGTCGATTATCGGCACGCTTCGTTCAGAGGATTCCGTAAAGGTTAAACGGCTTCAAGGAGCAGATTGGGCTGAGATTGACTACAAAGGTCACAAAGCCTATATCTCCACGCATTTTCTGATGAAGCAGCCGGTGAAGGCGGTGACCGCAAAACAAACCGCCTTTTATACGCCGACTTTGGAAACCGGCAAAAAAGGGTCCGTTAAAGCGGGTGAAACCGTCAATGTGCTCGGCTGGGGGTTCAGCCATGACGGAGGGTTTGACCGTAAATGGGCGTACGTCACATACGGCGGGAAAGCAGGTTATGTGAAAACGGCCGACTTAACTCAAAAATAAAGATTCAGGCAGGCGAATGAGCCTGCTTTTTTTCTGAAACCTTCCGCCTTTCCTTTCGTAAAAGATGAAAAGGAGAGTGAGGGATATGATAATGGTGATCGGCGGCCTTCTGATGGCTGCGGCCGGCATTTCAGTCACATTTTTTCCGCCGAAGTCGATCAACAGCCTGTACGGATATCGGACGAAGCGCTCTATGGCGGATGAGTCGCAGTGGAGAGAAGGCAATCGATTCAGTGCGCTCCTCATGATTTTGTTCGGCCTTATATCGGCGGCAGCTGGATTTGCGGGCAGCCTGCTTATCCGGCTGACTCAGCCGTTCGCCCTGATCGTTCAGGCCGTATTGTTGATTGCGATCAGCGTACTGATCATCGTCTTAACAGAAAGAAGATTGAAACAAACGGGGAGGAGAATCGATGAATGACATTACGTTTCACATGATCGAAACAAACGGAGTGACGCTGCACACGGCTTCAGCCGGTCCGAAAGACGGTCCTTTGGCGGTGCTGCTGCACGGGTTTCCGGAATTCTGGTACGGCTGGAAGGGTCAGATCAAACCGCTGGCGGATGCCGGATACCATGTTGTCGTGCCTGATCAGCGCGGCTATAATCTCAGTGACAAACCGGAGGGCATTGAAAACTATACCATTGATACGCTCAGAGACGACATTATCGGTCTGATCACTCATTTTACAGATGACAAAGCCGTCGTCATCGGACACGATTGGGGAGGAGCCGTGGCCTGGCATTTGGCATCCACGCGGCCGCAATACGTAGAAAAATTGATCACGGTCAATATCCCGCACCCGGCGGTTATGCGGAAGGTCACACCGTTCTACCCGCCGCAGTGGAAGAAAAGCTCTTATATCGCTTTCTTTCAGCTTCCGGAAAAGCCGGAACGGAGATTGTCTGAAGACAATTACCGCGTATTGGATCACGCGATCGGCTTATCCGAACGCCCGGCGCTTTTTTCACGGGAAGATATCGACAGCTACAAACAGGCATGGGGCAGAAAAGGAGCGCTCACGGCGATGCTGAACTGGTACCGGGCGATCAGAGCCGGCGGTTTAGGCCCTACCGTTCCGCTGAAAATGCCCGTTCCGTACCGATTAATATGGGGCGTCAATGACCGCGCGCTGAGCAAAAAGCTCGCCAAGGAAACAAAACGGATGATTCCAAACGGCGACTTAATCTTTATAGACGATGCCTCACATTGGGTCATTCACGAAAAACCGCGCATCGTCAGCCATTTGATTCATGAATACCTTCAGCAATAAAGTCTGTCCCGCGTACAGACTTTTTCTTTTTTTTTCTCATATCTGCCGAAAAACATGACAAAATATAAACCATATGCAGAAAAAATTTTCTGCCCGTGTAACAAAAAAAGGGTTTAAACGTCATTAAAAAAAGGAAAAGCCTTACTGAAGTTTTGCGGACAATTCCTTTAAGGCCGTCCTAAAAAAAGAATAATACAAAGAAGGTGCCTTCATGAAACAAAGGTTAATCTCAATTATTATTCCGTCTTACAATGAAGGGAACAATGTCAAGCTCATCCATGAATCTTTAAAAAAAGAGTTTCAGACGATTCATTATGACTATGAAATTTTCTACATCAATGACGGAAGCGCGGATGACACCCTTCAGCAGATTAAAGAACTGGCCGCCAGAAACCATCGCGTCAAATACATATCTTTTTCCCGCAACTTCGGGAAAGAAGCGGCCATTTTGGCAGGATTTGAACACGTGCAGGGCGAAGCGGTAATCGTGATGGACGCCGATCTGCAGCATCCGACCCATCTGCTGAAAGACTTCATTCAAGGCTATGAAGAAGGGTATGACCAAGTCATCGCGCAGCGCAACCGAAAAGGGGACAGCCCCGTGCGTTCCGTGCTTTCTTCCCTGTATTATAAATTTATCAACAAAGCCGTCGAAGTGGACCTGCGTGACGGGGTCGGAGATTTCCGCCTGCTGAGCCGGCAGGCCGTTGATGCCCTTTTGAAGCTGAGTGAAGGGAACCGTTTCTCGAAAGGGCTGTTCTGCTGGATCGGGTTTGACCAGAAAATCGTGTTTTATGAAAATGTCGAAAGGAAGAACGGCACGTCCAAATGGTCATTCAGCAATCTGTTCAACTACGGAATGGACGGTGTCGTCTCCTTCAACAACAAGCCCCTGAGGGTATGCTTTTTCACCGGTATTCTGATATTGCTTCTGTCGATGGTTTATATTGTAACGACCTTTGTTCAGATTCTGACACACGGCGTGTCCGTACCCGGATACTTCACCATTATTTCCGCCGTGTTGTTTTTAGGGGGCATCCAGCTTTTGAGTCTCGGCATCATCGGAGAATACATCGGCCGGATTTACTATGAAACAAAAAAACGCCCGCACTATTTAATTAAAGAAGCGAATATAACATACGGAGAACAAAATGAAACGAATTATACAAAAAAGCGCAAGTGGAACCATTAAACAGCCGCCGCTGTGCGCAGGGTCTGGGGACGTTGTATGAAAAAAAATAAATGGATCTTGCCGGCAGCCTGTGTGCTGGCTGCGGCAGCCGCTCATATTTTTTTCTTGAAAGAGTGGTCGGCAGGCCGCTATATGACGGGGTCTGGAGACGGGATCGCCCAAATGGCGGTCTTCAAAAAGCTGCTGTTTGATCAATATATGAACGGCAGGCTGTTTTACAGCTATTCGTTCGGACTGGGCGGGGGAGTGTACAGTCAGCTCGGCTATTATTTCTCTACTTCTTTTCTATTCCTGTTTTTCTCCGCCGCTGTCCGCTTTTTGCAGCTTATTCAGCTGACGGGTGAGGCTGATGCGCTGTTTTGGGCGCAGGCCTCCGTTTTTATCAGCATTGCCAAGCAGAGTTTTATCATTTTCACGGCGGCGTGTGTGTTCCGTTATTTCGTCAAACGGCCGGTGCCCGCTTTTGCGGGCGCCGTGTTGTACGGGGTCTCGATTATCTACTTCAGGCATGAGGTATATTGGGACTTTTTCACTGACAGTATGGTGTGGCTGCCGTTGCTTGTGTTGGGCGCGGAAAAAATCATCCGGGAAAAAAAGCCGGCGTGGTTTATCTTCGCCTGTGCGCTGACATTGATCAACAACTTTTATTTTGCGTATATTAATCTGATTTTCATCGGCATTTATATCTTATTCAGGTGGGTGATCCCCCTTGAAGGCAATGAGGCGAAAAGGCTCACTCAATGCAGGATATTTATTCTGTCGGGTCTTCTCGGGTTCGGCATAAGCGCAGTTTCCTTTATTCCTGTCGTATACGGATACCTTCATAATCTGCGGCCGCCGTATTCAGAGCATATTGCATGGCTTGATTTTTCCGACAACATTTTATTTTCTAGCCGGATTATCATCCTGCCGGCGGCTTTTTTGCTTTTTCTATTTACATTTACTTTATACAAAAACCGCTTGTTCCGGCTGTTTGCGGGAATCAGTCTGCTGTATATTCTGTTTCACTTCAGTCCGTTTGCGGCTAGTGCCTTTAACGGTTTTTCAGCTCCGCAGAACAGGTTTGAATACGTCCTGTGCTTCACGATTGCCGGAACGGTTTCAGCCGGGCTTTCTAAGCTTTCAGACATCAGCATGAAGAGTATGCTGATGTCCGCCGTACTCGTCGTTCTGCTCTATTGGAGCCAGGTGAGGCGGTACAGTCTGGATATTTCTGATCACGCCAACCTGCCCGTCATCCTTCTTCTGGTGCTGAGCATAGCCGCTTTCTTTGCAGCAAAGACAAGACTGAAAGGCGCGGTGCCCGCCGTCTATGCCGTCATATTGCTTACAGCTGTGCTTACGGCTAATACATATGAAAAATATGCTTTATCAGAAGGCGGGAAGATTTATACGGTATCGCATACATTTATGACGGGTGCTGACTATAAAGGCAAAGAGCAATCGGAGCTCATTCAGCGTCTGAAAGAAAAAGACCCTGATCCGTTTGCCCGTTTGGATTGGATGAACGGTGTTTTCAATAACACCCCGATCATATACGGGTTCAACGGATTCAGCGTATACTCAAGCATACTGAACCGCAATCTGCTGTCTTTTTACTGGAACGACCTCCAGATTGACATGGGCAGGGAAAGCGTCAGCCGCTATGCGACATTAGGAAACAGGGCTAATTTATACAGCCTGCTTTACGGAAAATATTATATGACGGAAAAAACAAACGAGGCCGGCGTGCCGTACGGGTTCAAAAAAATCATGGAATCAAACCATTATGCGGTTTATCAAAATCAATATGTGCTTCCGTTCGTACGGACAGCCGATCGCGTATATAACGAGGGCGGCCTGAAAAAAGCGCCCGCCCTTGCCAGGGAACGGGCGATGCTTGACGGGATCGTCATGGAATCAAGCACAATCAACACGAAAAAAGCGCCTGAGGCGAAAAATATGATCCGCCATGCAGAGGTAGCGGCCAAACATGGCGATTATCATAACGGCATCCTGACGGTAAACGAAGACGGCGGCGGCCTGATCATTACGCCGCAAGCCGCTAAGATGGACGGCGGCGATTATTACGTCAGCTTTTATTTGAAGAATAAAGCGAAGGACCAGGGCTTTACATTAAAAGTGAACGATTACACGACAACGAGAAAATCGAATCAATCTATTTACAAAACAGGTGTCAACGATCTTACTGTCAGAGTGCCGAAAACAAAAAACATCCAAATCCGTCTGCCGAAAGGATCGTATCAGCTTGACAGACTGGCGCTTTATGAAGAACGGTACGATACGCTGAAAAGCGCATACCGAAAAGCGGAAAAAGAACCGCCGGCCGATCTCAGCTGGCGCGGAAATACGCTTCATATCTCGTATGATAACAAAACCCGCGCGCCGTATATCATGCTTCCGATTCCATATGAAAAAGGCTGGGAGCTGAAGATAAACGGCAGAAAAGAGCAAATTGAAAAAGCGGATTATTCCTTCATCGGATTTAAAGCGCAAAAAGGAAAAAACGATATTCAATTAACGTATTACCCGCCGTTTTTTAAACCCGCGGCCGCTCTATCGGTGATCAGCCTCGTGTTTGCGGCTATATATGTGAGAAGACAAAAAAAGCCCGGCTCTTAAACAGAGCCGAGCTTTAATTTTTTCTGCAGTTTTTCCTCGCTGAAAATCCAGCCCGTGTAAGAAGAGAGAAGCTCTAAATCATGACTGAGGTGGACGATGGCGACAAAAGGATAGTGGCCTTTGCTCCGGTAGCGCAAATCAATAAAGCGCACCTCATAATGATCTTTAAAGGTATCGACCTCCCACCTGTAAACGGGGGAAAATGAAAGAAAGGCTGCAATATTTTCGTCCTGTTTCGCGGCCTTCATCACATCGGTTTCCGGAACGGGCACGCGGTTGAATGTATCCAATATCACGACATGGCCGTCAAGGCTTCTGCCGACATAAAAGGCATGCGCCGTCGTCACGGCGATACGCCACTGCCTGAATTTCATCGTCGGCGAAATAATGATGGTTTCAATCTCCTCTTCAATCATTTCGCGCAGCCTTCGCTTTATCCGCAGCTGCATCAAAAAACGGACGGCGTAATATCCTGCGAGGATGATATAAAGCATCAGAAATGTCACGCCCGGATGACCTCCGATATACCACACGGCAATCGCGGCCAAATGGCTGACGAAAATAAACGGATCAAAGGTATTGATTAAACCGAGAGCGATCCATTTTCTCGAAAACGGGCGGATGGCCTGTGTGCCGTACGCGTTAAAAATGTCAACAAACACATGCAACACGACAGCGAGGAGCGTCCACAGCCACAGGTGCAAAAAGTTCGCTTCCGGATAAAACATAAACAAAATACCCGGAATCAGAACGGACCAAAATAAAACGGCGGGAATGGAGTGCGTGAACCCTCTATGATTTCGAATATAAACGGCATTATTTTTCAGTTTCAATATGGTATCAATATCAGGTGCCTGAGAGCCGGCAAGAGCGGCGATCATAACTGCCTGAGACATGGGGGTGTGCATGCCGACGGCAGGATCAAGAGTTGCGATTCCGCCAAGCGCGATACCCATGACAACGTGAGTGCCAGTATCCATTGTTGACCTCCTAGCAGGCGTTAACAATCAGTCGCCCGCATATTTCGCATTATAAGATATTCCCCATTTTCTGTTTGCCCAATCATGGCGTTTATCCGCCGTTCTCATATGTTTCCGCTTTTTCTTTATCACTATTTAATGTAACATATTATCGTAACGTGCCCTAAGTTTACACCAAAATACGGTGTCAAGAAAAGCGGAACCCGAAACATCTGAGGAGAAGATATGAACGCACTTGAAGAAAAAATGAAACAAAAAGATATAGACAAATTTCGCGAGGACTTAATTACATGGTTCGAAAGAGAACAGAGAATTCTGCCGTGGAGAGAAAATCAGGACCCGTATCGGGTGTGGGTGTCAGAGGTGATGCTGCAGCAGACGCGCGTAGATACCGTCATCCCTTATTTCCGGCGGTTTGTTGAGCAATTTCCGACCGTTTCAGCGCTCGCTGAAGCCGATGAGGAAAAAGTGCTCAAAGCCTGGGAAGGGCTGGGTTATTACTCCCGTGTAAGAAATCTGCAAAGCGCCGTAAAAGAAGTGCATGAGCGATACGGGGGAGTCGTCCCTGCCGAGGAAAAGGAATTTGGCGGACTGAAAGGCGTCGGCCCTTATACAAAAGGCGCCGTGCTCAGCATCGCATACAACAAACCGATTCCCGCCGTAGACGGCAATGTGATGCGTGTCATGTCGAGAATTCTTTCCATATGGGACGATATCGCAAAACCTAAAACCAGAACCATTTTCGAACAGGCGGTATCAGCTTTCATTTCTCATGAAAAACCATCTGAATTCAATCAGGGTTTAATGGAGCTCGGCGCGATCATCTGCACCCCGAAATCGCCGTCCTGCCTGCTTTGCCCCGTACAAAAGCACTGCTCGGCATTTGCGGAAGGGACAGAGCGGGAGCTGCCCGTTAAAAGCAAAAAGAAAAAGCCCGGAATAAAAACAATGGCAGCCGTTGTGCTGACAGACGATCAAGGCGATGTCTATATTCATAAACGGCCGCCAAAAGGCTTGCTCGCCAACTTGTGGGAGTTTCCGAATACCGAAACCCAGAAAGGAATCAAAACCGAAAGAGAGCAGCTTGAAGCCTATTTAGAAAAAGAGATGGGAACAACCGCTGAAATCGGGGAGCTGGAAGGCATCGTAGAACATGTTTTCACCCATCTCGTCTGGAATATTTCGGTCTTTTTCGGTAAAGTAAAACAAGTGTCGGATACAACGGAATTCATACGGGTCACAAAAGAGGAGCTCGAGGAATACGCATTTCCCGTTTCCCATCAAAAGATATGGAAAATGGCGGAAGGAAGCGGCCGCCTGTAAAAGCGTCAGTCATAGCTGACGCGAGTGCCGTGGCCGTAATCCGCTTCATTCCGTTTCAGTCCGCCGCGGGCTTCGATTTCCTGAATCAGTTCCCGGTATTTGGACTGGCCTTCTTCGTTTAAATACGGCATAATTTGCTGGAAGGCATGATGGAAATAGGCGAGCTCTGAATCTCTCCAATCTTTTTTGGGCATCATGGCCAATTCGCCCATATCACGTCCGACATACATATAAAAGACCCCTTTCAACACATATTGCTTTTATTGTTTGTTGATTGAAAAGAACTATACACAGCAAGGAGCTGAGGAAAAATGGAACAAAATAAATGCGCACTGATCACGGGAAGCAGCCGCGGCGTCGGGAAAGCAGCCGCCATCAGACTCGCGGAAAAAGGATACAACATCGTCATCAATTACGCCCGCAGTAAAAAAGCGGCATTAGAAACCGCCGAAGAAATTGAAAAACTCGGCGTGAAAACGCTCGTCATTAAAGCCAATGTCGGCCAGCCGGCAAAAATCAAAGACATGTTCCGCCAGATTGACGAAACATTCGGCAGACTGGACGTGTTCGTCAATAACGCGGCTTCAGGCGTGCTGAGACCGGTTATGGAACTTGAAGAAACACACTGGGACTGGACGATGAATATCAATGCGAAAGCATTGCTTTTCTGCGCCCAGGAAGCGGCAAAGATGATGGAGAAAAACGGAGGCGGCCACATCGTCAGCATCAGCTCGCTAGGCAGCATCCGCTATCTTGAAAACTATACGACGGTCGGTGTCTCAAAAGCCGCTTTAGAATCGTTAACCCGTTATCTGGCGGTTGAGCTTTCTCCGAAAAATATCATCGTAAACGCAGTGTCAGGCGGAGCGATTGATACGGACGCGCTGAAGCATTTCCCTAACAGAGATGAACTGCTGGAAGATGCCCGCCAAAATACGCCGGCCGGCAGAATGGTCGAGATTAAAGATATGATCGACACGGTGGAGTTTTTAGTTTCTTCAAAAGCGGACATGATCCGCGGCCAGACCATCATTATTGACGGCGGACGTTCTCTGCTCGTATAAGTTTTAAAAAAAGATGAATAGCCTTATCATCTCCTGCGCATTCTAAAGTGCGTGGAGGTGATAACAATGGCAAACTCAAAATTCAGCAAAACAGACGTTCAGCAGGTGAAAAAACAAAACCAGCAATCAGCTTCCAGTCAGGGTCAATTCGGCACTGAATTCGGCAGTGAAACTGATGTGCAGCAGGTAAGAAAGCAAAACCAATCTGCTGAACAAAACAAACAACAAAACAGCTAATCACTGAAACGAAAAAGCACTTCATCTTCGGATGGAAGTGCTTTTTTTGTTGCCAAAACGACAAAACTTGTGATTCCTCTACAGAATGAGTCAAAGGGTTTTCCGGCGGAAAATCGAAATGGTAAGGAGTATCAACCTAAAAGCCTAAGGAGGAACCCGATGTCAGAGTTTGAAAAGCTTGTAAGTGAACAGATGAAAATCATGGATCAGCTTCTCGAGCTGCAGTCAGAACTTGACCGCTGCCGGCAGGTGGAAGCGGAACTCATCAGTCTGGAAAGAGATGCAAAGCTGGACAATGTACAGGACGAAATTGCGACAAAGCGAAAAGACCTGGCCGGCATACAGGAGTTATTCCAAAGGCAGACAGAGCAAGTCATCCAGTCTTATCGCAGCACGGAAAAGCCGTCTTCCTATGTGCAGAAATGAATGTGCCATTCCGGAAGCGGAGTGGTTCTTTTATTTTCATTTTTTAATTCGTAACGTTATAATAGTGAAAAGACTTGTCGGAAAGCAATTGCGGCTGCATTGACTGCAGGGCTTTACAGAAAGTAGGGGAGAAATATGGGGTATCCCAAGGAAGGAGAAACCATTCAAATTCACAGCTATAAGCATAACGGGCTGCTTCATCGAATTTGGAATGAAACGACGATTTTAAAAAGTACGGAATTGTGTATCATCGGAGCCAACGACCGGACAATGGTGACGGAATCCGACGGACGGACGTGGGTGACGAGAGAACCGGCGATCTGCTACTTTCATGCCCGTCAGTGGTTTAACGTCATCGGAATGCTGAGAGATGACGGGGTGCACTATTATTGCAACATCAGCTCGCCGTTCGCTTATGACGGAGAGGCCATCAAATATATTGATTACGATTTGGATGTCAAGGTGTTTCCGGATATGACGTATAACATTCTTGACGAGGATGAATACGATGACCACCGCAAATCAATGAATTACCCTAAAGAGATCGACAGTATTCTGAAGGAGTATCTGAATACGCTGCTGCACTGGATTCATCAGCGGAAAGGACCGTTTGCTCCGGAATTTGTTGATATGTGGTATGAACGGTATCTGCGCTATACAAAATAAAGAATACAATAAAAAACCTGTTGGGGTGTCAACAGGTTTTTCACATGGGCTCACACGCCTTAAAGAGAGAGGGGGATAAAGTGTGGGCGTAATCAGACGCTATATGCAATTTGTAAAACCTTATAAAAAACAAATTTTTATCACAGTGTTAATCGGCATCATAAAATTCTCCATCCCGCTGGCTCTCCCGCTTCTGTTAAAATACGTGGTCGATGACATTATTCAAGGGAGCGGAACGGCAAGCGCTAAAACATCATCGCTATTCACAATAATGGGCATCATGTTCGTGCTGTTTTTAATTCTGCGTCCCCCGGTAGAGTACTATCGGCAATACTTCGCGCAATGGACGGGCAGCCGGGTGCTCTATGATATCAGGGGAGTATTGTTTGATCATATTCAAAAATTGAGCCTGAAGTTTTATGCCAACACGAGAACGGGCGAAGTCATTTCCCGGGTGATAAATGATGTCGAACAGACAAAAGACTTTGTCATAACGGGACTGATGAATATCTGGCTTGATATGATGACGGTGCTGATCGTCATCTGCATTATGTTTACACTCGATGTTAAGCTGACATTGATATCTGTCATTTTGTTTCCGTTATACGGAATTTCAGTGAAATACTTTTACGGACGTCTCCGAAAACTGACACGTGAGCGTTCTCAGGCACTCGCCCAAGTTCAAGGACATTTGCACGAAAGAGTTCAGGGGATGCCCGTTATCAGAAGTTTCGCCATTGAAGATTATGAACAAGCCAATTTTGATGAAAAAAACGGACATTTTCTGGACAGGGCGATCCGTCATACGAATTGGAACGCAAAAACGTTTGCAGTCGTGAATACCATTACGGATTTGGCGCCGCTGCTTGTTATCGCGTTTGCGGGTTATTTTGTCATAAACGGTCCGCTGACGGTAGGGACGATGGTTGCGTTCGTCGGCTATATTGACAGAATGTACAACCCGGTCAGAAGATTGATCAACTCATCGACGACGCTGACCCAGTCGATCGCTTCAATGGACCGCATATTTGAATTTATCGACGAGCCGTATGAACTGACTGATAAACCGAATGCACTAAAAGCTGACGACATTAAGGGCGAAGTCGAATTCCGAAATGTCTCGTTCCGTTATGAGGAAGGAAAAGAAACAATTTTGCAGAACGTTTCCTTAAAGGTGACAAAAGGGGAAACCGTTGCGCTCGTCGGGATGAGCGGCGGCGGAAAATCGACGCTTGTCAGCCTCATACCGCGTTTTTATGATGTATCCGGCGGCAGCCTGCTGATTGACGGCACAGATATTCGCGAGTATGAAGCGAGAAGCCTCCGCAATCAAGTCGGAATGGTGCTTCAGGATACGTTTCTGTTCAGTGAGACAATTCGTGAAAATATCGCCATCGGTAAACCGGGAGCGTCTCTGGATGAGGTGGTTGCGGCTGCGAAAGCGGCAAATGCCCATGAATTTATTATGAACTTCCCCGAAGGCTACGAAACCAAAGTCGGCGAACGGGGCGTCAAATTGTCAGGCGGGCAGAAACAGCGGATTTCCATCGCGCGTGTATTCTTAAAAAATCCGCCGCTGTTAATCTTGGATGAAGCGACATCGGCTCTTGATCTTGAAAGTGAACACTACATTCAGGAAGCGATGGAAAAGCTTGCGAAAAACCGGACGACATTTATCGTCGCCCACAGGCTGTCCACGATTACGCACGCGGATAAAATTGTCGTCATGGAAAACGGCGCCGTCGTCGAAACCGGCACGCACGAGGAATTAATGGCCCAAGGCGGCCAGTATAGACACTTATTTACGATTCAGAATTTGAACTGATACAAAAACTTATGCCGTCCGAATGGGCGGCATAAGTTTTTTTGAATGCAAAAAAACCCGGTTTTACGGAAGCACCGGGTTACTCTTCGTCTGTTTCTAATTCGCTGTCTTTCGGGTGGTATGTCTGAAAACTCGTAATTAATGTATCGAGATGCTCCAGCTGCTCGCGGTATTCCGCAACCGCAGCCATAATGCTGAGCATATTGTAATCAAGCAGTTCATCCTCGCAGTTCTGCTGATTTTTCAAGAAAGACTTCGTCAAAAGCTGTTTATATCTTATGCTTTCTTCAGCATCGTCATCATGCGGTTTGATCTTGCCGACCGTCCGCATCAGAATCCTTTCGTGCCAATGAAGCAGATAATCAATTTCTTCTGTCAGCGTCTCCTGAAATTCCTCCGGCATATGATAAATCTCGTTTTCATAGCGGTGCAGCTTTTTCAGCGTATCAAGCGCCCGATTCGCCGTAATAATCGCCTGTCTGAATAAAACAAGCTTGCGCGACTTTACATACGTCGTTTTCTTAAAGTAGCTTCTCTCCTCTTTATAAAGAAGGTACGTATGATCAAGCTTCATCATCTTTTCCTTCAGCTTCTCAATATCCTCTTTCAATATCGAGTGTTCCGTGGACTGGCGCATCGTCAGCCTGATCCATTTCATGATCTCATCGGTATATTCAACCGTATGATGAGTCAGCTTCGTTTCGTATTTCGGCGGAAGAAACACAAGGTTAACAATAAAAGAAGACAGCACGCCTAAAATAACGGTGCTTGTTCGTATCAGAGCGAACGTCAGGAAGCTGTTTCCCGGTGTTTCTAAAATTGCGATAACCGTCACGAGCGCAATCGAAATGGTGTGTTCAATTTTCAGTTTTAACATGATCGTGATGACAATCACTGCGGTCAATCCGATCATAATCGGACTCGGTCCGAAAATCAGTCCGAATGCCGTAGCGATGACAGCGCCGATGATATTTGCCTGAACCTGATCAATAATAATAAGAAAAGACCTGTAAATAGAGGGCTGTATGGCAAATATAGCTGCAATCCCGGCAAAGATCGGCGACGGAAGTCCGATCCATGATGCTAAGTAGAGCGCGAGCGTAATCGCAATCCCTGTTTTAAAAATGCGGGCACCAAGTTTCATTGGTTTGTGCGTGCATTCCTTTCTCTAATAAATTATGTGCCGAACGAACGGCTGACACTTACATTTCCCTGTCGGCTGATTTGCTAAACAATAAAGTAATATACAGGGATCATACCAATTATTCAAGGTCTTTTTTTTGAAAAAACCATTATCTCACAAATCGTACAAAAAGAACAAGCGGAAGCCCCGGGCTCCCGCTTGTTTCAGCAGTTATTTTTTCATATGTCTGAACGCATCTTCAACGGCTTGTAAAGTGGTGTCGATATCCTCTTCAGTATGTGCGGTTGTGATAAACCAAGCTTCATACTTCGATGGAGCGAGATTGATGCCGCGCTCAAGCATCAGTTTGAAGAACTTGGCGAATGCTTCTCCGTCCGTATTTTCCGCCTGCTCGTAATTGACGATCTTTTCATCAGTGAAGTAAACCGTGAGCGCGCCTTTTAAACGGTTGACGGTGATGGTAATGCCATGTGTCTCCGCATGGGCGAGAATGCCTTGCTCAAGTCTGGCGCCGAGCTCATCAAGCCGCTCATAAACGCCTTCTTCCTTCAGCACTTCCAGGCAGGCGATGCCTGATAGGATAGATGCCGGGTTTCCGGCCATCGTGCCGGCTTGATATGCCGGGCCGAGCGGAGCAACCTGCTCCATGATCTCTTTTTTGCCTCCGTAAGCGCCGATCGGCAAGCCGCCCCCGATAATTTTACCGAGCGCCGTTAAATCAGGCTTCACTTGAAGAAGATCCTGCGCGCCTCCGTACATAAAACGGAACGCCGTGATCACTTCATCATAAATGACGAGCGCACCCGCTTTATGGGTCAATTCATTTACCTGTTCTAAAAATCCTTCTTCAGGTTCAACGATGCCGAAGTTGCCGACGATCGGCTCGACGAGAACCGCTGCAATTTCCGAACCCCATTTATCCAGCGCGGCTTTGTAGCTTTCAATGTCATTGAAAGGAACGGTAATCACCTCATTGGCGATGCTTTTCGGCACGCCGGCGGAATCAGGGGTGCCGAGCGTAGACGGACCGGAACCCGCAGCGACAAGTACGAGATCAGAATGGCCGTGATAGCAGCCTGCGAATTTAATGATTTTTGTCCGGCCTGTATAAGCGCGTGCAACCCGGATCGTTGTCATTACCGCTTCAGTGCCTGAGTTTACGAATCGTACTTTATCAAGTGAAGGAATGGCCTCCTTCAGCATTTTGGCGAAAGTGACCTCATGTTTGGTCGGCGTCCCGTACAGCACACCGTTTTCAGCCGCTGTTTTAATCGCTTCAGTAATATGCGGGTGGGCATGTCCGGTAATAATCGGGCCGTAAGCCGCTAAATAATCAATATACTGATTCCCGTCTACATCCCAGAAATAAGCGCCGTTCGCTTTTTCCATCGCAACGGGTGAACCGCCGCCTACCGCTTTATAGGATCTGGACGGGCTGTTCACGCCTCCGACGATATGCTCTAACGCTTCCTTATGAAGTTCAACTGATTTTGTATACAAAAAATGACCCTCCTAATATCTCCTTACATCATGTTCTATTGTAGCATGCTTCATTGCGAGCACAACGGGTTCATGCTTCCAGAAAAGAGCGGGGGGATAACGGTTGTAATCTTAACGTGAATTGGATACGCTTAATAAAAAACCCGGAGGTATAAGAAATGACGATTGAAATCGGACAAACAGCACCGGATATGAAATTAGTGAATGACAGCGGGGAAGAAGTAGCATTGACGGATTTTAAAGGGAAGTACGTCGTTCTCTATTTTTATCCGAAAGACATGACACCCGGATGCACGACGGAAGCATGTGATTTCCGTGATAAGCACGAAAGTTTCGCGGGACTTGATGCCGTTATCATCGGAGTAAGCCCTGACAGCCGTGACAAACATGAAAAATTTAAGCAAAAACACGATCTTCCTTTCCAGCTCCTCGTTGATGATGAGCACAAACTGGCGGAAGCTTTTGATGTGTGGAAGCTGAAGAAGAATTTTGGGAAAGAATATATGGGTATCGAGCGATCCACTTTTTTGTTAGACAAAGAAGGCCGTCTTGTGAAGGAGTGGAGAAAGGTAAAAGTGAAAGATCACGTTGCCGAGGCGCTTCGAGAATTGGAACAAATTGCGTCTAATTAATGGACAAATGCTGAACTCACGGGGTTTTCTTCAGATTACATTTGACAGGGGACCGGAAAAAGATGTACACTAATTATAAACATTATAAAGTAAGAATCTTTTTTAGAAGAGAGGTGCATGACGGATGGCTGCACATGAATTAAAAGAAGCCTTAGACACGTTGAAGGATACGGGAGTCCGGATTACTCCTCAACGTCATGCCATTCTGGAATATCTCGTGGATTCTATGGCACATCCGACAGCGGACGATATATATAAAGCTTTGGAAGGGAAATTCCCTAATATGAGTGTTGCGACAGTGTATAACAATTTGCGTGTATTCCGGGAAGCGGGGCTTGTAAAGGAACTGACGTACGGAGATGCGTCCAGCAGGTTTGACTTTGTCACCTCTGACCATTATCACGCCATTTGTGAAAGCTGCGGAAAAATCGTAGACTTCCATTATCCCGGGCTTGACGAAGTAGAACAGCTTGCGGCTCACGTCACGGGGTTTAAGGTAAGCCACCACCGTTTGGAGATTTACGGCGTATGCCAAGAATGTTCCAAAAAAGAAAACCACTAAACGAAGCTGACCGCTTTGATACGGTCAGCTTCGTTTATTTTACACTGTTTTTTCTGTTATAAGACTCATCGAACGCTTTGCCTTCCAATCCTTTATCCAATGTAAGCGGCTCTCTGCAATGCATGCACATATCCACTCTGCCCAGAATCTTCGTTTCTTTCTCGCAAGCGGGGCACATCACCCGGACCGCTTTTGTGGACAGCATGCCGATCCAAAAATAAACGGCGGTGCTGAGCCCGATCGACAGCAGGCCGAGAATCATAAACAAGCTGGCAAGCAAAACAGACTGCTTAAAGAACAGCCCGATGTACATAATGATAAACCCAACGAAAACCAAACTTAACGCAAACGTTCTGATCTTATTAATTTTGCTTGAGTATTTCGCCATGTCCATCCCCCTCTCGTTTAACTATAGCACAAAACAGATGGCATATTCTTCATGTTTTCGTAAGAAAAGGGAAGAATAAATATGGCACCTGAAAGGAAATTTGTTATAATAGTGCAATGTGTTTAGAAAAAAGGACTTTCATGTTTTATCATAGAAATGTAGAAACAATAGCTAGTGAAACAATCGCATTGGAGGAATCGTAATGGACAATCTTCTCCGTCCAATTTACCAAGAAAGAGCAAGTCATCCCGATACGCTGGCCGTCCTTATGATTGAGAGAAGGAGTAAAGCATCATCCATCACGGATAACTTTGATGCGGTCATGCTTGTCATTGTCAAACAGGCTGATGAACCTCTTTTTATAAAGCATTATGAATTCGAACAAAAAACCGCTTCTTTACATATTGTAACGGATGCTCTGCTTCAGGAATGGATTCTGCTTGGGACCAATAGAAGAGTCATAGATTGGATCATCAACGGCAAAGTGCTGTTTGACCGCAATGAATATATATCTGAACTCAATGACCGGCTCAGCACTTTTCCTTTCGCCGAGCGGAAATTAAAGATCGGAATGGAATACGGCAAGCTGATCAGAAGATTTGTAGAAGGAAAAGCGTTTTTTGAAGCTGATCATTTTCTGGATGCATATTATGCGGTAGTGCATGCTCTTCACCACTTGGCCCGCATAGAAGTGATTGACCGGGGGTTTTATCCCGAAACGACAGTCTGGAACCAGGTCCGTCACATTGAGCCGCAGGTATATAAGCTATATTCCGAACTTGTCGAGAGTCACGAAAGTTTGGAGAAAAGGCTCGAATTATTATTCTTAGCAAATGATTTTCTCATCCATTCAAAAGCTGAAATCGGTTCTGCGCACCTTTTTCAAGTGATGAAAGAAAAAGAAATGTGGCAGTTTGGAGAATTGCTTCAGCACCCTGAATTGGTGCACTTCACCCAAGATCTCGGTGTCATGCTTGATTATCTGACGGAAAAAGGCTTTGTTGAAGTATCTCAAATAGAGACCAAAGGGCAGGAAGTATATCATCGAGGATATTCTTTCAAAAAAAGTGTTGACGCTGAATCATAGGCATGGTATATTATTAAACGTCGCTGATGCGCTTCAACAAAAAGCTCACAGCGGCGGAGAAATAAAAATAAAAAAACATTTGACAGCAACTCGCTGAAATGTTATACTGAAAAAGTCGCCTCGAGATGAGGTTGAAATGATCTTTGAAAACTAAACAAGACAAAACGTACCTGTTAATTCAAAGTTTTAAATAAATCGCACAGCAATGTGCGTAGTCAGTCAAACACTTTATCGGAGAGTTTGATCCTGGCTCAGGACGAACGCTGGCGGCGTGCCTAATACATGCAAGTCGAGCGGACAGATGGGAGCTTGCTCCCTGATGTTAGCGGCGGACGGGTGAGTAACACGTGGG
>NZ_JAPMOV010000006.1:0-221099 GCF_026420705.1 Bacillus sp. NEAU-CP5
ATTGAATACATCGGCCGTATCGACCAGCAGGTCAAAGTGCGGGGCTACCGGATCGAGCTTTCAGAAATCGAAGTCCGCCTCGCCCAGCTTGCGGACGTTCATGACGCAGCGGTGACGGCGGTGGAAGACAAAGCGGGCAATACCGCGCTTTGCGCCTATGTCGCGCCTCAGCAGGACGATATTGAAGCGCTCAAATCCGCGTTGAAAGACACGCTGCCTGACTACATGGTGCCGGCGTTCTGGGTGGAGATGGACGAGCTTCCGGTCACCGCGAACGGAAAGATTGACAAAAAAGCCCTGCCGGCGCCTGACATTGAAGCGGGAAGCGCCGTATATAAAGCGCCGGAAACGGAGATGGAGACGCTGCTTTCAGACATTTGGCAGGAAGTGCTCGGTCTTGACCAGATCGGCGTAAGCGATAATTTCTTCACGCTCGGCGGCGACTCGATCAAAGGCATCCAAATGGCGAGCCGTCTGAACCAGCACGGCTACAAGCTGGAGATGAAGGATCTCTTCCAGCATCCGACCATCGAAGAGCTCGTCTCTTATGTGGAGCGGACGGAAGGCAAGCAGGCCGACCAGGGCCCTGTCGAAGGCGAAGCGTCCTTAACGCCGATCCAGCGCTGGTTCTTTGAACGAAACTTCACGGACAAACACCACTGGAACCAATCCGTCATGCTTCACGCGAAAGACGGCTTTGATCCGGACCTGGTGGAAAAAACCCTGCAAGCATTGATTGAACACCATGATGCGCTCCGCATGGTTTACCGTGAAGAAAGGGAAGGCATCATTCAGACATATCTCCCTGCCACAGAATGCAAGGCAAGCTTTGACATCGTTGATCTGTACGGAACTGACGAGGATATGCTGAAAAGCCAGATTCAGCGGCTTGCCGATCATCTTCAGGGAAGTCTGGATCTGGAGAACGGTCCGCTGTTAAAAGCGGAGCAATACCGGACAGAACAAGGCGATCA
This sequence comes from Bacillus sp. NEAU-CP5, assembly GCF_026420705.1. Lineage (NCBI taxonomy): Bacteria > Bacillati > Bacillota > Bacilli > Caryophanales > Bacillaceae > Bacillus > Bacillus sp. NEAU-CP5. Next base: position 975 of record NZ_JAPMOV010000006.1, read on the forward strand.
TCTGTTAATCGCGATTCACCATCTCGTCGTGGACGGGGTTTCATGGAGAATTCTGCTTGAGGATTTCGCTTCAGGTTATAAACAGGCGCAGCAGCAAAACAGCATCGTCCTCCCGCAGAAAACCCACTCCTTTAAAGATTGGGCGGAGGCGCTGAACACATTTGCGCAATCAGAAGAGCTGAAAAAGCAGGCGGATTATTGGGCGCAGGCAGATGCGGAAGAACTCCAGCCGCTGCCGAAAGATCATGATCCGAACAAACGGCTCGTCAAACATACGGCGGCCGTGAAATGTGAATTGACTGAGGAAGAAACGGCGCAGCTGCTCACAGATGTTCATCATCCGTACGGAACGGAAATCAACGACATTCTGCTCAGCGCGCTCGGCTTAACGATCGGTGAATGGACGGAAAACGGCAAAGTCGGCATCAACTTAGAAGGACACGGCCGGGAAGAAATCATACCGAATGTCAATATTTCACGGACGGTCGGCTGGTTTACGGCCCAATATCCTTTGATTCTGCAGATCAGCAAGGAAGACGGCGTCTCTTCCGTTATTAAAACGGTAAAAGAGACGGTGCGGCGCGTTCCTGATAAAGGTGTAGGATACGGGATTCTCCGGTATCTGTCATCCGATGAAACAGAAAAAGGCGTCACGCCTGAAATCAGTTTTAACTACTTGGGGCAGTTTGACAATGAAGTGAAAACGGAATGGTTTGAGCCGTCTCCATATGATATGGGACGTCAAGTCAGCGAAGAGTCAGAGGCGTTATACGCACTGAGCTTCAGCGGGATGGTTACAGGCGGCCGCTTCGTCATTTCCTGCTCATACAATCAGGAAGAATATGGAAGAAGCACCGTCGAAACACAGATGCAGCGGTTTAAAGACAATCTCTTAATGATCATCCGCCATTGCACGGCCAAAGAGGAGAAAGAATTTACGCCGAGCGATTTCAGCGCGCAGGATCTTGAGATGGATGAAATGGGAGACATCTTTGACATGCTTGAGGAGAATTTAACGTGACAAAAACAGATCACAGAAGGGGGGAGCGGAGCAGATGAGCAAATTCAGCAAAGATCAGGTTCAGGACATGTATTATTTGTCGCCGATGCAGGAGGGAATGCTGTTTCATACTCTCCTGAATCCCGGCCAAAGCTTTTACATCGAACAAATGACAATGAAAGTAAAAGGCAGCTTGAATATCAAATGCCTTGAAGAAAGCATGAATGTGATCATGGACCGGTACGATGTATTTCGTACCGTGTTCATTCACGAAAAAGTAAAAAGGCCGGTCCAAGTCGTATTGAAAAAACGGCAGTTTCAGATAGAAGAAATCGATCTGACACATGTAACGGACAGCGAGCAAATAGCCAAAATCAATGAATACAAAGAACAGGATAAGATCAAGGGCTTTGATTTGACGCGGGATATTCCGATGCGGGCAGCCATTTTTAAAAAATCGGAAGAAAGCTTTGAATGGGTGTGGAGCTACCACCACATCATTTTGGACGGCTGGTGCTTCGGCATCGTCGTGCAGGATCTGTTTAAGGTATACAATGCCCTGCGCGAACAAAAGCCGTACAGCCTGCCGCCGGTCAAACCGTATAAAGACTATATCAAGTGGCTTGAAAAGCAGGATAAACAAGCATCACTGCATTACTGGCGCGGGTACTTAGAAGATTTTGAAGGACAAACGACATTTGCGGAGCAAAGAAAGAAACAAAAGGACGGCTATGAGCCGAAAGAGCTGCTCTTCTCACTGCCGGAGGAGGAAACAAAAGCATTTACCGAGCTTGCAAAATCGCAGCATACCACTTTGAGTACGGCGCTGCAGGCGGTTTGGAGTGTATTAATCAGCCGCTACCAGCAGTCCGGCGATTTGATCTTCGGCACAGTCGTTTCCGGGCGTCCCGCAGAAATCAAAGGCGTTGAACATATGGTCGGGCTGTTTATCAATGCTGTTCCGAGGCGGGTGAAGCTGTCTGAGGATACCACATTTAACGGCTTGCTCAAGCAGCTGCAGGAGCAATCGCTGCAGTCTGAGCCGCATCAATATGTGCCGCTCTATGACATCCAAAGCCAAGCCGATCAGCCAAAGCTCATTGACCACATCATTGTGTTTGAAAATTATCCGCTTCAGGATGCAAAAAATGAAGAGAACAGTGAAAACGGCTTTGATATGGAGGACGTACACGTTTTTGAGAAATCGAATTATGATCTCAACCTGATGGCTTCTCCAGGTGATGAAATGCTGATTAAGCTTGCCTATAACGGGAATGTGTTTGATGAGGCGTTTATCCTGCGCTTAAAATCTCAGCTTCTCACTGCGATTCAGCAGCTCATCCAGAAGCCGGATCAGCCTGTCAATACGATCAGACTTGTTGATGAAAAGGAAAGAGAGTTTCTGCTTACCGGCTTAAACCCGCCGGCTCAGACTCATCAGGCGAAGCCTCTGACGGATTGGTTCAAGGAAGCGGTGAATGTAAATCCTGATGCGCCGGCGCTTACGTATTCCGGCCAGACTCTTTCCTATCGTGAATTAGATGAGGAAGCGAACCGTCTTGCGCGCCGTTTGCAAAAGCAAGGTGCGGGCAAAGGCTCCGTTGTCGCGTTGTACACGAAGCGCTCGCTTGAACTGGTGATCGGCATTCTCGGCGTATTAAAAGCGGGAGCGGCTTATCTGCCGGTTGATCCGAAGCTGCCGGAAGACCGAATCTCGTACATGCTGGCTGACAGTGCGGCAGCCTGTCTGCTGACACATCAGGAGATGAAAGAAAAAGCGGCTCAGCTGCCGTATACAGGAACAACACTCATCATCGATGATCAAGCACGGTTTGAGGAACAGGCAAGCGATCCTGCAGCCGCAATTGATCCCGATGATCCCGCGTATATTATGTATACGTCCGGCACAACCGGAAAGCCGAAGGGCAATATCACCACTCATGCCAATATTCAAGGATTGGTCAAGCATGTAGATTACATGGCATTTTCTGAAAAAGATACGTTCTTATCTGTTTCCAATTACGCCTTTGACGCATTTACCTTTGACTTCTACGCATCAATACTGAATGCGGCACGGCTCATTATCGCAGATGAACATACACTGCTTGATACAGAACGGCTCACTGATCTGATCCGGCAGGAGAATGTCAATGTCATGTTTGCGACAACCGCACTTTTTAATCTTCTCACCGATGCGGGAGAGGAGTGGCTGAAGGGGCTTCGCTGTGTGTTATTCGGGGGTGAGCGCGCGTCTGTGCCTCACGTCAGAAAGGCGCTTGAGATCATGGGGCCTGGCAAGCTGATTAATTGCTACGGGCCGACTGAGGGAACGGTGTTTGCGACAGCTCACGTCGTGCATGATATACCGGATTCCATTTCCTCATTGCCGATCGGAAAGCCGATCAGCAATGCAAGTGTTTATATTCTTAACGGGCAAAATCAGCTTCAGCCATTTGGGGCTGTCGGTGAACTGTGCATCAGCGGAATGGGTGTATCAAAAGGGTATCTGAACCGTCATGATCTGACGAAGCAAACGTTTATTCCAAATCCGTTCAAGCCGGGAGAAACGCTTTACCGCACAGGGGATTTAGCACGCTGGCTGCCGGATGGAACAATTGAATACGCCGGGCGTATTGACGACCAGGTCAAAATACGCGGACACCGGATTGAGCTTGAAGAAATCGAAAAGCAGCTGCAGGAATACCCGGGTGTGAAAGATGCGGTCGTTGTTGCGGACCGCCATGAGTCCGGAGATGCATCAATCAACGCCTACCTCGTGAACCGGACGCCGCTTTCAGCTGAAGACGTAAAGAGGCACTTGAAAAAACAGCTTCCTGCTTACATGGTGCCGCAAACCTTTACTTTCTTAGAGGAGCTTCCGTTAACGACAAACGGGAAGGTCAATAAACGGCAGCTGCCGAAACCGGATCAGACTCAGCTGGCGAAAGAATGGATCGGGCCTCGAAACGCGACGGAAGAAACAATTGCGCACATCTGGTCCGACATCCTCGGCAGACAGCAGATTGGGATTCATGATGATTTCTTCGCGCTCGGAGGCCATTCCTTAAAAGCGATGACGGCAGCGTCTCGCATTAAAAAAGAGCTCGGTACGGACATTCCGGTGCAGCTGTTATTCGAAGCGACGACAATCGCAGACATTGCCGGTTATCTGCTTCACGGTGAAGAAAAAGGAATGAAAGATCTCACCATCATGAATAAAAATCAGTCTGACACACTGTTTGCGTTCCCGCCGGTTCTCGGTTACGGGCTGATGTACCAGCCGCTGGCAAAACAGCTGTCCGGCTATAGAATTTGTGCGTTTGATTTTATCGAGGAAGACAACCGCATCGAACGCTACACAGAGCTGATCAATCAGCTCCAGCCGGAAGGACCGGTCAAGATGTTCGGATACTCGGCAGGCTGCACGCTCGCCTTTGAAACGGCCAAACGGCTTGAAGCCGAAGGACGTAAAGTGGAGCGGCTGATCATGGTTGATTCTTATAAAAAACAAGGCATCAGCGACTTAGAAGGCCGCACCGTAGAAAGTGATGTCCAGGCGCTGATGAAGGTAAACCGGGACAATGAAGCGCTGAATAACGAAGCCGTCAAAGAAGGTCTCGCCAAAAAAACAAACGCGTTTTATTCTTATTTCGTGCATACCGTCAGCACCGGCACGGTCAAAGCGGATATAGATCTATTAACGTCAGCACCGGACTTTGCGATGCCGCCGTGGCTCGCTTCGTGGGAGGAAGCCACGACAGGTGAATACCGTGTGAAAAAAGGCTGCGGCACGCACGCAGAAATGCTTCAGGGAGAATGTCTCGAAAGGAATGCGGCATATTTGCTCGAATTCCTAAGGAAGGAACATCTGAAGCTGACAACTTCACGATAGAAAAGGAGGAAGCCCGCCAATGGTCCAGCTCTTTAAATCGTTCGATACCACGGAAAAAACGCAGCTTATCTGTTTTCCGTTCGCAGGAGGCTATTCCGCATCATTCCGCCCGCTCCACACCTATCTTCAAGGTGAGTGTGAGATGCTTGCCGCGGAACCGCCGGGACACGGAACAAATCAAATGTCCCCCGTTGAGGATTTTGAACAGCTTGTCAGTTTATACAAGCAGGAGTTGAATCTCCATCCTGACCGCCCGTTTGTGCTGTTCGGCCACAGTATGGGAGGCATGGTCGCTTTCAGGCTGGCGCAAAAGCTGGAGCGGGAGGGCATTTACCCGCAGGCCGTGATCATCTCAGCCATTCAGCCGCCGCACGTGGAAAGGAAAAAAGTGTCTCATCTTGATGATGAAAAATTTCTCGCCCATATTATCGAGCTTGGCGGAATGCCGCAGGAGTTAGTGGAGAATAAGGAGGTCATGTCATTTTTCCTGCCTTCTTTCAGATCCGACTACCGCGCGCTTGAAAGCTTCCGTCCGTCTGATTCTCACATGATTCAATCACCCGTCCATATATTTAACGGGCGGAAGGATAAAAAATGTATCAAAGATGCGGACGGATGGAAAAAATGGGCCGACAATCCCGTATTTCATGAGTTTTCGGACGGCCACATGTTCATATTAAGTGAAACTGAAAAAGTGGCGGAACGAATCTATGAGATTATTAACAGGAGCACTGCAGGCCAATTGTTATAGGATATGACAGACAGCATTCGCTGTCTGTTTTTTGTAACAAAATCCGCCCGCGCGTTTTCTCATTTATCAAAAATTTTATGTTATGATTTGATGGAATATAATTTTGAAGGGATTGTCGTACATGAATGATGCAGCAAAAGAGCTGAACAGAACATTATCTGAAGAAAACCCGCACGTGCTTCATATGCTTTCTGATTTGGGCAGAGAGTTGTTTTATCCGAAAGGGGTGCTGACACAATCGGCGGAAGCGAAAGCCAAGGCCGGAAAGTATAATGCCACGATCGGGATCGCCACCTCACAAGGCGAGTCCATGCACTTTTCCCATATTCAAGAGACACTGTCCGCCTATAACCCCGATGATATCTACGATTATGCTCCGCCGCAGGGAAAAGAGCCGCTCAGACAGGAATGGCTGAAAAAAATGCGTCTCGAAAATCCTTCATTAGCCGGCAAAGACATCAGCACGCCGATCGTGACAAACGCTTTAACACACGGGCTGAGCATCGCCGCCGACTTGTTCGTCAATGAAGGGGATACACTGCTTCTGCCTGATAAATATTGGGGAAATTACAATTTCATTTTCGGTGTCCGGCGCAAGGCGTCCATTGAGACGTACCCGCTTTTTCAGCAGGATGGGCGTTTTAATGCGGCGGGGCTGTCCGAGCTGCTGAAAAAGCAGGAAGAAAAGGCGATTGTTGTGCTGAATTTCCCGAATAATCCGACAGGCTATACGCCGGGAGAAGAGGAAGCGTTAGAAATCGTCAGCGTGATCCTGGAGGCGGCAGAAGCCGGCAAAGAGATTGTCGTGCTCGTAGACGATGCGTATTACAATCTGTTTTACGATGAAACGGCCATTCAGGAATCCATCTTCAGCAAACTCGCCCAAGTGCACGACCGGGTGCTTTGCGTGAAAATAGACGGCGCGACGAAGGAAAATTACGCGTGGGGCTTCCGCGTCGGTTTTATTACGTACAGCACAAAAAGCGAAAAAGCGCTGCGCGTGCTCGAGGAAAAAACAAAAGGGATTATCAGGGGAACGATTTCAAGCGCCCCGCACCCGTCCCAAACATTCATGCTGCGGGCGATGCAGTCACCGGAATACGAGAAAGAAAAATCGCTGAAATATAACATCATGAAAAAACGGGCTGACAAAGTGAAAGCCGTTCTTGCAGAAAACAAGCACTATGAAGACGTATGGACGCCTTACCCGTTTAACTCGGGCTATTTCATGTGTGTCCGGCTGAAAGACATAAACGCCGGCGAATTGAGAGTGTCGTTGCTTGAAAAGAGAGGAATCGGGACGATATCCATTAATGAAACAGATTTGCGAATCGCATTTTCATGTGTTGAAGAGGAACACATCGCGGATCTGTTCGAAGAAATTTATCAGGAAGCAAAGCAGCTGCAGAAACAGGCGGAAATATCAGGCTGACAAAAAAGGAGGGGACACCCTCCTTTTTCTATGCTTACAGCAGCTCTTCATACGTTTTCATCTCAATCCCGTCACAAAAATCGGGATGCGCCGCACAAACGGCCAGCTTATACTCCTCGTCCGCATCATATGTGCGGATGAAACAAGGTTCATGCCCGTCCGGAAGCTCAATGGACACATGGCCGTCGTCTTTGAGGCGGACGCTGAATGAATCAAGCGGCAGGGAAAGCCCTTTTCCGGCCTGTTTGATAAAGCTTTCTTTCATCGACCACAGGTGGTAAAAATAATCGGTCTGCTGATCGGGGTGTTTCGCTTGCAGATCACTGTATTCCGTCGGCGAAAAAAACCGTTTGGCGATATCAATCGTGCCGGGCTTCATTTTTTCAATATCAATGCCGATCGGTTTTGAATCAACGGCGCACACGATCCAGCGACCGGAGTGGGAAATATTAAAGTGCATGTCCGGAAGCGCGGGGATGTACGGCTTTCCGTATTCCTGAACGCTGAATGAAATCCCGGCCGGATCAAGTCCGTAAGCCTTCGCCGCAGCGGTGCGGATCAGCATGTCGCCGATCAAGGTGCGGTGAGCATCCTCCTTATGGTAAAAGCGCCGGCATTTTTCCCGCTTTTCGGCGGACACGGCCGCCATCATCCGATTCTCTTCCCCTGCAGAAAGCGGGCGGTCCATATATACTCCGTAAATCTTCATGTCCAGATCCTCCGTCTGAAAATATTGTCAAAACCATCCTATCATATCAGACGAAAGCTGTCCGAAAATAAAAAAACAAAACCGTTTCGGCTTTGTTTTTAATGAACGGACGTTGCCCGCCCGGAGATCGCGTATGTTAACAGTTTAGAGGACTGCGGCAAAGAAAAACGCAGAATCAGCCCCGTCAAAACAGCCGTAATAATGGTTCCGGCGCCGATCGGTCCGCCCATCATCCAGGCTGCGGCAAGAATCGTCAGCTCAATGCCGTTCCGCACCCATTGCACGTTCCAGCCCGTTTTTTCAGATATCAGCATCATCAGAGAGTCCCGGGGGCCGGCGCCGAGCCCTGCTGATACGTAAATACCGACGCCGCAGCCGATCAGCAGCAATCCGATAGAAAAGAACACGGCCGCTAAGGAAAAAGCATGCGCCTCAGGAAGCAGAAACGAAAAGAAATCAATAAACATTCCCATCAGCACCATGTTTAAGATAGCGCCGATTTTTGGGAGTGTCCTCGTGAACAGGCAGGTTAAAGCGACGATGACCGCGCCGACCACGATGGACCATTGTCCGACAGAAAGCCCGTAATGCTGAAAAAGCCCATAATGAAAGGCATCCCAAGGGCTAATGCCGAGAGCTTTTCCTTTAATGGTTAACGATACCCCGAAAGACAAAATTAACAGACCGGCAAAATAAAACGTCCAGCGCATCAAGAATTCCCGCTTCAAAGAGGTCCCTTCTTTCATAAAATTTCATTAATTGTCATTGTAGCATAACCGCCAAAAAAAAGAAGAAGCGAAATCAGTGTTTCGCTTCTTCTCCCGCTCCTACAAAGGATTCAGTATACGATTTAAAAACCGCTGCGTGCGTTCTTCTTTCGGCGCGGAAAAGATGTGGGCCGGCGGTCCTTGTTCCACAATGACGCCGCCGTCAATGAAGATGACTTCATCGGCCACTTCCTGCGCAAATTTGATTTCATGGGTGACGACGACCATCGTCCAGCCTTCGTTCGCCAGATCCTTAATCACTTTGAGCACCTCGCCGACCAGCTCCGGATCGAGCGCTGACGTCGGTTCGTCAAACAGCATCAGCTCGGGCTGAATCGCAAGCGCGCGGGCGATGCCGACACGCTGCTGCTGACCGCCGGAAAGCTGGAACGGATATAAATCCATTTTGTCTTTCAGTCCGACTTTTTTCAGAAGCTCTATCGCTTCTTTTCTGACTTGCTCCTTGTCGCGCTTTTGCACTTGAACGGGTCCTTCCATGACGTTTTCAAGCGCCGTGCGGTGAGGAAACAGATGATACGCCTGAAAGACCATGCCTGATTTGCGGCGGAGGCGAAGAATATCAGCCTGCTTCACTTTTTTGGAGAAATCTATTGAAAAATCGGAGAATGCCAGCTCGCCGCGATTGGGAATCTCAAGCGCGTTCAGACAGCGCAGAAGCGTCGTTTTTCCTGAACCGGACGGCCCCAGAATGGCGATGACTTTCCCTTTTTCTATCTCCATATCTATCTTTTTTAAAATTTCATTCTGTCCGAATGATTTATTTAATCCTTTGACGGAAAGCATATCGAAACCTCCTTATTTGGCCACATAACGGTCGAGACGCCGTTCGATCACGTGCTGTACGATTGACAGCAAGAAGCAGATGATCCAATAAATAAAGGCGGCTTCAATATAGATGACCAAGATTTGATCAAGGTTTTGCGCGCCGATTTCCTGCGCTTTTCTGAACAGCTCCGCGACGAGAATCTGTGACGCGAGAGATGTATCCTTGATCAGGCTGATAAATGTATTTGATAATGGCGGAATGGACACGCGAAACGCCTGCGGCAGGATCACGCGGAACAATGTCTTGCGATAGGTCATGCCGATCGTATAACCGGCTTCCCATTGCCCTTTCGGCACGGATGAAATAGATGCCCGGATGATTTCAGAAGCGTAGGCGCCCACGTTTAATGAAAACGCGATGACTGCGCTTGGGAAAGGGTCCAGCGTAATATTAAATGTCGGGAACAGATAAAAAATGATGAACAATTGAACGAGAAGAGGAGTGCCGCGCACCGCTGATACGTATACGCTGAACACCCATCTCAATGGTTTCATATTTGACATTCTGGCGAGCGCCGTCATCAGCGCGATGATCATTCCGAAAATAAAGGAAAGAATGGTAAGGGGAATCGAGTAATAGATTCCCCCGGAAAGAATCGGCCAGAATGACTGCTGCACCAAATCCCATGGAATGGCTGTTGCAATCACGGGCTCCGGCAAGTTACTTAGAAACATCTTCGCCGAACCATTTTTTCGCTATTTTAGAAAGAGTCCCGTCCTCTTTCATTTCTTTTAACGCCTTGTTGACGTGAGTCACAAGTTCGCTGCTTCCTTTTCGGAATGCGAAATACGTCTGCTGCGGCTGGCCTGCTTCAAACGCGATTTTCACGTTTTTATTGCCGGACGTTTTTAAGTAGTTCAGTACGGCAAGCTTATCGTTGTAAGTCAGATCAGCGCGGCCCTGCTGAATGAGCTGAAGGGATTGCGCCATGCCTTCAACGCCTTCAATTTTCGCGCCGGCTTCTTTCGCTAATTTATTGTAATTGCTTGTTAATGACTGAGCCGCTGTTTTTCCTTTGACATCAGCCTCTTTCGCAATCGTGCTGTCTTTTTTCGTCACGACGACTGCATTTGACGTTGTGTATTTATCAGAAAAATCATATTGGTTCTCACGGCCTGTTTTGCCGACTTGGTTGGCGACGACGTCAAACCGTTTCGCGTTTAAACCGGCAAACATGCTGTCCCATTGTGTTTCTTTGAAGTCAGCTTTCAGACCGAGGCGTTTCGCGACTTCTTGAATCACTTCAACATCATATCCGGTCAGTTTGTCAGTCTTTTTATCATGGAAGGTAAACGGTTCGTATGTTCCTTCTGTACCGACGGTCAGTACGCCTTTTTTCTTGACAGAAGCCCAAAGATCGCCGTCTTTTGACTTAGATCCGCTGTCCTGTGAGTTTCCGCAGGCTGCAAGCATTGCGATGCTGACCATCATGAACAAAGCGAATAATGCTTTTTTCATCTTCTTTATTCCCCACTTTTCTGAGTAGTTTTATTGAGAAAAAATAGCTCCCAATTGTAAAGGATAACTTTTTTTTAGTATGAGTCAAGTAATTGGTTTTCATGAGCGGGAATTCTTCGTGTTCCGGGATCAAAATAATTCCAAAAACTGTCTGACAGGCTTCGGCAGGTAGCTGTCTTTCCTCCAGATGACGGCCGGTGTCATGACAAACGGGTTGTCTTCGATGATAACCGTTTTGACATGCGAGCGCATATGGACGGGAATCATCGTCAAAGGCAGAATTGTGGCGCCGAACCCTGATGATACGAGGCTCAAGAGCGTCGCGGAGTCATGGCACTCACAGACAACCTGAAGGTCGAGACCGTACTGTTCACAAACTTGGAGGACTTGGTCATACACACCTCTTCCATTGACGGTGCGCAAAAGGATCAGAGGCAAAGAGGCGATGTCATTCAGTTTAATCGTTTCTCCGCACAGTCGTTTTGAATGCTCGGACAGCACCAATACACACGGAATGTCTTCAAGCTCCTTCGATTCAATGCCGTCGTTTTTAATCAAGGTGGTGGTGACGGCAGCGTCAATCTGCCGGGTTTCCAGAAGCTCGAGCAGTGAGACGGGCTCATCTTCCCAAATGTTAAAGGTGAGATGCGGAAACCGCTCTTTCATCTGTGACACTTTCTCAAGCATGAGCGCTGCGCAGTAAATGGTTGACCCGACGGCAAGTGTGCCGGCCACTTCTTCCTTCAGCTCTTGTACCTCGATAATGGCATCCTCAAACTTATGAAGAATCTCTTTCGCTCTTTTCAAAAAGACATTTCCTTCATATGTAAGGGTCATTTGTTTCTTTTTATTGCGGTCAAACAGAATGACGCCCAATTCTTCTTCGAGCTGTTTCAGCTGTCTGCTTAAAGGCGGCTGTGCCATATGAAGCTTTTTGGCGGCCGTCGTGATTTTCTGCTCTTGGGCAATGGTGATGAAATAACGCAATTGCCGGATATCCATGAGAACGCTCGCTCCTTTCTTTTATACCTTTAAGGTATGATACATAGATTTAACGAATATTTTTCATATGGATATATCAGGAGTATGATGGTTTTGACACCACATTTCAAGCGTAAAGGAGGGGTCAATATGAAGCTCGTCATCGGAATGACCGGGGCAACGGGAGCCATATTCGGGATCAGGCTTTTAGAATATTTAAAAGCCGCGGAGATCGAAACCCATCTTGTCGTGTCTCCTTGGGCAAATGTCACCATTACACATGAAACCGATTATACGTTAAAAGATGTCGAGAAACTCGCATCCTATACGTATTCTCACAAAGATCAGGCAGCGGCGATTTCAAGCGGTTCGTTTGAAACGGACGGGATGATCATCGCTCCGTGCAGCATGAAATCACTGGCAAGCATCCGCACCGGAATGGCTGACAATCTGCTGACAAGGTCGGCTGACGTCATTCTGAAGGAGCGGAAAAAACTTGTGCTGCTGACAAGAGAAACGCCGCTCAGCCAAATTCATTTAGAAAATATGCTAGCGCTTACAAAAATGGGTTCCGTCATTCTTCCGCCGATGCCGGCATTTTATAACAAGCCGGCTGACATGGATGAATTGATCGACCATATTGTGTTCCGGACGCTCGATCAGTTCGGCATCCGTCTGCCGGAAGCGAAACGGTGGTACGGAATTGAAAAACAAAAAGGAGGAATCTGATAATGGCCTATCAGGATTTTAGGGAATTTCTCGCCGCTCTTGAAAAAGAAGGGCAGCTCTTAACAGTCGACGAAGAGGTGAAACCGGAGCCGGATCTGGGCGCCGCCGCGCGTGCAGCCAGCAATCTCGGGGATAAAACCCCTGCGCTTTTGTTTAACAATATTTACGGACATCACCATGCGCAGGTGGCTCTGAATGTCATCGGCTCGTGGCCGAATCACGCGATGATGCTCGGCATGCCTAAAGATACGCCTGTAAAAGAACAATTCTTTGAGTTTGCCAAACGGTACGATGCATTTCCGGTGCCGGTCAAACGGGAAGAAACCGCGCCGTTTCATGAAAATGAAATAACGGAAGATATCAACCTATTTGACATCCTTCCGCTATTCAGAATCAACCAGGGGGACGGCGGCTACTATTTGGATAAAGCGTGTGTCATTTCCCGCGATCTTGAAGATCCGGACAATTTCGGCAAGCAGAATGTCGGCATTTACAGAATGCAGGTAAAGGGAAAAGACCGCCTCGGCATTCAGCCCGTGCCTCAGCATGATATTGCGATTCATCTTCGCCAAGCTGAAGAACGCGGCGTGAATCTTCCCGTTACGATCGCGCTCGGCTGTGAGCCGGTGATTACGACGGCTGCGTCAACTCCGCTGTTATACGATCAATCCGAGTATGAAATGGCCGGCGCGATTCAAGGGGAGCCCTACAGAATCGTCAAATCTAAACTGTCTGATTTAGACATCCCTTGGGGCGCTGAAGTCGTTCTGGAAGGAGAGATCCTTGCGGGAAAACGGGAATACGAAGGACCTTTCGGTGAGTTCACGGGCCATTATTCCGGCGGCCGCAGCATGCCGGTGATCAAAATCAAACGGGTATATCATAGAAACAATCCGATTTTTGAACATTTATACTTAGGCATGCCGTGGACGGAGTGCGATTATATGATCGGCATTAATACGTGCGTGCCGCTTTACCAGCAGCTCAAGGAAGCTTATCCGAACGAAATTGTCGCCGTGAATGCGATGTATACGCACGGGCTGATCGCCATTATTTCCACGAAAACGCGCTACGGCGGATTTGCCAAGGCGGTCGGCATGCGCGCCCTGACCACGCCGCACGGACTCGGCTACTGCAAAATGGTCATTGTCGTGGATGAAGATGTCGATCCGTTTAACCTGCCGCAAGTCATGTGGGCGCTCTCAACGAAAATGCATCCGAAACACGATGCAGTCATCATTCCTGACCTGTCCGTCCTTCCGCTTGACCCGGGGTCTGATCCGGCAGGGATGACACACAAAATGATTCTTGACGCCACAACGCCTGTCGCGCCGGAAACAAGAGGCCATTATTCGCAGCCGCTTGATTCTCCGCTGACAACGAAAGAATGGGAACAAAAACTGATGGACTTAATGAATCAATAAGAAAGGATGAGATTGCAATGAAAACATGCCCGCGCTGTGAATCGAAAAAAGGAGAAACCGTCAGCCAATCGCCGGTCAAAGGCGCTTGGGAAATTTACCAATGCCAAACCTGCTTTTTCACATGGAGATCCTGTGAACCGGAAAGCATCACGAATCCGGCGGCATTCAACCCGGCATTTAAAATTGATCCGAAAGAAACGGAGACGGCCGCACATGTTCCCGCTGTCCCGGAAAGAAAAGCGTAATGCTGACGGAGCACTTGCCAGAGGCGCTTTACACGCTTTTAGACGGGACGGAGCTTGAAAAAAAGCAGCACGACGCGTTTGTGCTCCAATCCGTGACAAAAGAAGGCCGTCCGCACGCGGCTATGATCAGCGCCGGTGAAATCGTGGCTGTGAGCAGAACAAATCTCCGGCTCGCCTTATGGAAAAACACGACGACCGTAAAAAGCCTGCTGCATTCGGGACAAGCTCTTTTCATCGCCTGGCACGGAGGAGCCGCATATTACGTCACATTGGAATGTGAGGCGCTTCCGCCGCTGAAAGAGGCGAAACACGAGCGGGAACGGTTCAGCTGCCGCGTGATCACCGTCAAGGAAGATCGGGCGAAATACGCGGATCTGACATCCGGACCGGCCATCCAGCTCCACGAACCGGAAGATGTCTTGAAGAGATGGAGAGAAACACTTAAGGAGTTAAAACGATAGACGCATAAAAAAAGCCTGCGGACGATTCCGCAGGCTTTTCTTTTATTGTACGCCTTTCATCGCCCGTTTAATAACGGGAGATAGAAGAATCAAAATAATACCAAGAATGATCGAAATAAGACCGATTGAGCCGAAGTAGGCCGCTTCAGAAATCTTATCAAACAAACCGACTACTTTTGCGTTCAGGGCTTGACCGCAGGCGTTTGTTAAAAACCACATGCTCATCGTCTGCGCTGAGAAAGCGGCAGGCGCAAGTTTCGTTGTGACGGATAAACCGACCGGTGAAAGGCAAAGCTCACCAAGCACAACCAAAAGGAAGCTGAGCACAAGCCAAAGCGGGCTCACAAGCTCGCCGCTTCCGCCCATAACCGGAAGCACCATGACTAAAAATGATAATCCGGCAAGGATAATGCCGATCGCGAATTTAATCGGTGTTGAAGGCTGGCGTTTGCCGAGCTTCATCCAGATCCACG
Organism: Bacillus sp. NEAU-CP5; assembly: GCF_026420705.1. NCBI lineage: Bacteria > Bacillati > Bacillota > Bacilli > Caryophanales > Bacillaceae > Bacillus > Bacillus sp. NEAU-CP5. The sequence goes on from NZ_JAPMOV010000006.1 coordinate 16,144, forward strand.
CGAACACCGGCGCGAAAATAACGATGAATAACGGGTTCAGAGACTGGAACCATGAAGACTCAAGATGCATGCCCGCAAAGGAAAGTCTCGTGCGCTGATCCGCATATAAAGCAAGAATCGTCGCGCCCTGCTCCTGAATCGCCCAGAACATTGCGGCTGCAATAAACAGCGGAACATAAGCCGCAAGCCGTGATTTTTCCGTTTTCGTCGCTTTTTTGCTCGTGAACATCACGATAAAGTAAATAACCGGAATGACAATGCCGAGGATACTGACGGTGTCAATCACACGCTGGATCGTCAGCCAGCCGGTTTGAATCAGAACGACGATAACGGCTGCTGCGATGACCACTCCGATTCCCGTGCCGATCACTGATGATTTAGAAATCGGATTCGGTACATTGGAGCCTGCTTTGCCGAGGTATTTCTTTCTCGTAAGAGCGAAAACAATCAGTCCGAGGAACATACCGGCCGCGGCGCATCCGAAGCCTAAGTGGTAGTTGTACTTCTGTCCGAGTGTTCCGACAATTAGCGGCGCAAGCAATCCGCCGAGGTTGATCCCCATGTAAAAGATGCTGAAACCTGAGTCGCGGCGCTCGTCTTCCTTCGTATATAAATCTCCGACAACGCTGGATACGTTTGGTTTAAGCAGGCCGGTTCCGATAATGATCAGAGCCATGCTCGTAAAAAACGCCGCCGTGCTGCCAGGGAAGGCAAGAGCGATGTGCCCGAACATAATTAAAATTCCGCCGTAAAATACGGTGTTTGCCGTGCCGAATACCCGGTCGGCCAGCCATCCGCCGATGACGCTCGACATGTATACGAGAGACCCGTATATGGACATGATGGCAACTGCGGTCGTTTTATCAAAGCCGAGACCGCCATGAGCGACTTCCGTGTATAAATAGTAAAGCAATATGGCTCTCATACCATAGTAGGAGAAACGCTCCCAAAATTCGGTGAAAAACAGTGTAAACAAGCCGCGGGGATGACCGAAAAAGCCTCGTTGCGGCACAGTTTCTGTTATAGAGTCCTTATCAATAGATGCCACCTGAGCCAACCCTTTCTTAAAAAAGTGTATTACAAAAATCATATTCTTATATAATACTTGTGTCAATATAATTTATACTGAATTCAAAAAATTCCAGAATGAAAAGATATTAAAACGTTGAATATAGACGAATCTTCCTAATTCCAATGACTTATTTTGTTATATTATCTGACGAAACTATCTTTATAAACTTTTTTAATAAAATTTAAAGTATGTACAGGCGGAGCGGGATAGAGCGGAATAAGATGACAATAAGAGAGGAAGGAGGAGATTATTACTTGCCGAATCGTATATTGGATATTACGGATTGCGGTGTGGCGGCAGACGGAAAAACCGACGTGACGGTCGCCATCAATCAATGCTTGGCCAGGGCCGTAAGCGAAGGCTGTCATACGGTGTTTTTTCCGCCCGGAACGTATAAAATCAACGGCACGCTTGGCGGGGACAGAAGCCAGCCGTTTCGGAACGCCGGGATTAACGTGCCGAGCCATCTCACCATCGTTTTAGATCCGGAATGCACGATTAAAGTGGCGCCGAACAGCTCCTGGGGCTACTCGGCTTTCTATATAGGCAGGCGTGAAAATGTCACCATCACCGGCGGCCGGATCATCGGAGAACGGGATGAACACACGTATACCAATGTCCCTTTGCGGTCGACCCATGAATGGGGGTTTGGAATCTGTATTGAAGGCAGCAGCAATGTGCTGATCGAAAATGTGAAGATTTCGGATTTTACGGGAGACGGCATAATTGTCAGCCCGCTCGGGTTAAAAACAAACAGTGATTACGAAACTTCAGAACAGGTGACCATCCGCCGCTGTGAGATCAGGCAGTCAAGGCGGAACAACATTTCAATCACCGGCTGCAATACCGTTACGGTGGAAGAATGCGTGATTGAAGACGCCGGGCAAGGGAACGGAACGGCTCCGAAATTCGGAATCGATATTGAATCGTACGGAGAAGGCGATATTGATTATGAGGAAGCTCTTCATATTACGGTCCGCAACAACTTCTTTTCCGGAAACGCCGCAAGCTCAGTCACCAATTTTAACGGATATAATGTGTTAATTGAAGGAAATCATTCCGATAACACAATCAGCTACGGGTATGGGGCACATACCGTCATTTCGGGGAATGTCTTCTTTCGGTCAGACGGCGGCTCAAGAACCGCAGTCGCCGGACAAGGTGTGTCACAAGGACAGGACAGCAGCAATGCCGTCATTTCCAACAATCTGATTACCGGGTTTTCCACCGGAATAGATGTAAGGGGAAAAAGCGTCCTCGTCACCCATAACAAAATCAATCAATTTGAAAATACGGGCATCTCCGTCTATCAGGCAGAAGATGTGACCGTTGACGGCAATGTCATTGAAAACGGACGTTCCGAAACGAGACGAAGCACGGGGATGCGGGCGACGCTGTCGGAAAACGCCGTTTTTACGAATAACACTCTGAATCAGGTGACAGACGGAATCAGCATGTCGGCCGGCAATATCACCGTAAAACAAAATGTGCTGACATCGTTCAGCCGGGGCATATGGGTCACAGGCGGAAATGCCGTTATTGAAGGAAATACGCTCATTCCGAATGCGTATCAGGGCGCCGCGGAGTCCTATGCCGTATCTGTGACAAATGACGCCAGGGCTGTCATCAAAGGCAATCTCTTTAAGAACTATAAAAACTATCCCGTATTCAGTTCAACATCCTCGGGAACCTCTGTCATCAGCAACCGCTTTGAATCATCACCGCTTATCGTTACCGTGTATCTGAACTCCGGCACGCATGAAGTCGTAGACAATACGCTCACGATCAACCGAACGGCGGGCAGCCCGATCGGCATCTATCTGAACGGAGCCTCCAATTCCCTCGTGTCGGGCAATACCATCAACAACCTTTCCGCCGCTTTTGCTTCCGCCATCCAAACCAATTCCTCCGCAAGCACCAAAATCATCGGCAACCGCATAATCAGAGGCGTCATTGTGAAACACACGACAGATACGGAAAGCGGAAATATCGTCATCTGAAAACAATCTGCATCGAAAAATAAAAAGAACACATGAACTCCGAGAGAAGGAGGGATGTGTTCTTTTTTGACACAATACAGCCGTGCGCCTGTCAGGCATCTTTTTTACCTGATTTATATAAAGCGATCATTTCTCTGATTAAAAAGAGGACGAATAAAAACAGCATCAGCCATTCTGAGAAGGTGGTCAATTTAAAAGCGGACAGGTTGTTTTGGACCGCTCCATAGAAACTGAAACCTTGCAGCATATCCATCGCGAGTGAAATCACCAGCAAGGCAGCCAGCAAAAAAAATGAAACTCCCAATATTTTCATGAGCAACACTCTCCCTTTTTATCCTTTTCGATTACGCAAAACTTATACAGACTTTCCGCCGTGCATAATCTTTTGCCGTACAGGAAGAATATGAAAAAAACAAGGAAAGGTTTTTTGCGATATGCCGCCATTTTTTAAGCAGAAGAAACAAAAAAAAGCCGATCGAAACGACCGTGACAATGAAGACAGTAAAGAAGCGGACAGCCAGCCGGACAAAGAGCGGGATGAGCCGATCTCCCTCAGCTTAAAGCAAAATATGAAGAAACTGTCTGAGAGGTTCGGCAACAGTGCCGATGTCGTCATCCGCCGGCTGAAAATCGGAAAAGAAGAGCTTCCGGCCGCAATTGTGTATATCGCCGGTTTGGTAGACGAACAGCTTGTCAGCCAATCCCTTCTGGAGGATTTAATCGACATCCCGTCCGTTCAGCCGGAACAAGCGGTCTGCCTGATATACGATAAAACGCTTGCGATCGGCGGGGTGAAAGAGGAAGAGAAGTGGAAAAGTCTTTATGCCGGGCTGGTGGCGGGCAGCACGCTCATTTTTGTCGACGGGGCTGACAAGGCGCTGATCGCCAGCACGGAAGGGGGAGAGCACCGGTCCATTCAAGAGCCGAGCACTCAGGTCTCTTTCCGCGGCCCGCGGCAGGGATTCACTGAATCTCTGCAAACCAATATTTCCATGATCCGCAGGTATGTAAAAACGCCTGATGTATGGGTTGAAAAAATGGAGATCGGACACGAAACGAATACGGATGTCGCGCTGATGTATATTAACGGAATTTGCGATAAAAAGCTGATTAAGGAAGTCCGCAAGCGGCTGAAGCACATTGACATCGACAGCATTTTGGAATCCGGCTACATTGAACAGCTCATTGAAGACGCGCCGTTTTCCGTGTTTCCCACCGTATATCATACGGAGCGGCCGGACGTTGTGGCGGGGAATCTGCTGGAAGGACGATTTGCGATTATCGTGGACGGAACGCCGTTCGTTCTCCTCGCGCCGGCCTTATTTATTCAATTTTTTCAATCGGTTGAGGATTATTATTCACGATTTGATATCGCCACCAGCATCAGGGTGCTGCGGGTTTTGATCTTCTTCATTTCACTGGTGGCGCCGGGGATTTATGTGGCGGCGACGACCTTTCACCAGGAAATGATTCCGACGCAGCTGCTGATTGTCATCGCGGCCCAGCGGGAGACGGTGCCGTTCCCGGCCGTGATTGAAGCGCTGACGATGGAAGTGGCCTTTGAGATTCTCAGGGAGGCGGGTGTCCGGCTTCCGAGAGTTGTCGGCTCCGCCGTTTCCATAGTCGGAGCGCTTGTCATCGGCCAGGCCGCCGTACAGGCCGGCATCGTTTCCCCGGCCATGGTTATCGTCGTCGCGCTGACGGCGATTGCCAGCTTTGCGACCCCGGCTTTTGACATGGCGATATCTGCGCGCCTGATCCGGTTTCTCTTTATTCTGTCGGCGGCGGTCATGGGATTTTACGGGCTGATTCTGGGCATTATCATGATGTTTGTCCATCTGTGCGGCCTGCGTTCATTCGGATTTCCGTATATGTCCCCGCTCGCTCCTTTAACCCCGGGCGGACTGAAGGATTCCCTCCTCCGCGCTCCGTTATGGGCGGATGAAAAAAGGCCGGGACTGCTCGTGCAGGAAAACAACAGGCGCCAAGGGGAACATCAAAGACCGAAACCGGAGACATCCAGAGGAATGGTTAATAAAGATGTAGAAGAGGGCGACGGTAATGAAAAGACGTAAATGGATGCTTATCCTTTGTACGATGGTTTCCCTTATGTTTGTATCCGGATGCTGGGATAAAAGGGAGCTGACCGATTTAGCGGTGATCTCCGCCATCGGTATTGACCGGACCGAAACGGGAAAGTACGTCCTTCACTTTCAAATTATCAATCCGGGAAACGTGGCCGGCGGTCTGCAGGGCGGCGGAGCGGGAGACCGGCCTCCGGTTTCCGTCTATTCGGTGTCCGGAGACAATTTGACGGAAGCTTTGAGAAAAGGCTCAATGAAAGTATCCAGAAGGCTCTATTTTGCGCATACGAATCTCGTGGTGTTCAGTGAAAAACTGGCGAAAGAGGAAGGGCTCAGTTTTATTCTGGACAATCTTGACCGCGACACCGAATTCAGGACGACCGCAACCGTTGTGATCGCGCATAATTCCAAGGCGGAAGACATTATTAAAGTGCTGACGCCGATTGATAAAATCCCTTCCAATAAAGTGAACAAGACGCTCAGCTTCACGCAGGAACAATACGGCAGAGTCATTAAAACCAGCCTTCAGGACGTTCTGATTGATCTCGCTTCTCCGACCGGGTCGCCGTTTATTCCTGGTTATGAAATGCACGGAGACGGTAAAGCCGGTCCTACGATGGAAAATACGCAGACAACTGAACCGAAAGCAGTGCTGTCAGCGGACGGACTGGCGGTGTTCAAAAAGGATGGGAGGCTGGATTACTGGATTGAGGATGACGACAGTGTGGGGGCTGTATGGCTGCTCAATAGGATCAAGCATACGTTCATCAATGCGGATTGGAAGAACGTGAAGCATGCAATCAGTCTGCAGGTCACCCGTCAGAATACAAAGGTGACGGCCACTTTTCCGAACGGAAAACCGCATATTCACGTGCATGCTCAGGTCGAGGGGCTGGTGGACGCTGTCAGATACCCTTTCCATCTGTCTGATCCGCAAGTGCTGATGACGATGCAAAAGGCGCTCAGCGTACAGCTTGAGAAAGATATCACCAAATCGATTGAAGATATAAAAGCCCATAAGAATGACTTCGTCGGCTTCGGAGACCTGATCTATCGGAAGCATCCAGACAAATGGAAAAAGTTCAAAGGGAAGTGGGATGAAGAATATTTCCCCAATCTCCCCGTAGATGTCAAAACGGAAGTCATTATCAGAAGAACGGGCTTGCGGAATAATCCTCTCTCAGACAAGCTTGAGCATGATTGATTTGAGGAGAAAGGAGCGAAGCGTATGGAAAATGCGAAAATCGGCACGCGTCAGCTGTTTATTATGATCATTTTGTTTGAGTTGGGCAGTTCGTTATTGATCCCGCCGGGCACGATGGCCGGGCGGGATGCATGGCTGTCCGTGCTTCTCGGGTGCGTTATCGGTCTCGGACTTTTCTACGTTTATCAGGCGCTGTATCAATTTTTTCCTGAGTCTTCTCCGAGAGATTACATGAACGAACTGATCGGCAGACATCTGAGCTGGGCGGTCTCCCTTCTTTATATTCTCTATTTTGCTTATATCGCCGCCCGCGTATTGCGGGATTTTGGCGAAATGCTGGTCACCTTCGCCTATCAGGACACGCCGATTTTAATTGTGAATGCCATGCTGATGATCGCCGCGATATTTGCGGTCAGAAAGGGAATTGAAGTGATAGCGAGAGCCGGCGAGCTGCTGTTTGGCATTATGTATTTCCTGACAGCCGTCGGGCTGATCCTCATTATCAGCTCAGGCACGATAAACCTCAGATTTCTCCAGCCCGTTTTAGCGGAGGGTGCAGGAACGGTCATTTATTCCGTGTTTAAACAGACGATGTTCATCCCGTTCGGTGAATTAATCGTGTTTGTCATGATTTTCCCTTATTTAAAAGATCGGAAAAAGGTGAAGAAAACCGGATTTATGGCGATTATCATCAGCGGGCTGTTTTTGGCGATGTCAGTGGCGATTAATATTTGTGTGCTGGACGTCAACTTAATGCTCCGCTCTCAATTTCCGCTGCTGAGCACCATACAGACAATTAAAGTGGAAGAGTTTTTAGACCGGCTGGATGTCTTTTTCATGCTCGTGCTCGTCATCGGCGGTTTTTTCAAAGTCAGCCTTTTTACATATGCGGTTGTCGTGGGCGTGTCCACGCTGTTTAAAGAAAAAAATCCGTCCCAGCTGGCCTTCCCGGTCGGATTGGGGGTGCTGATTCTCTCCATCAGCATCGCAAGCAATTTTTCGGAACACATGAATGAAGGCTTAAACATTGTGCCGATCTATATTCATCTTCCGTTTCAAGTGCTGTTCCCCGTTTTGCTGCTTATCATTGCCGTTATTAAGAAAAAGGTCAAAGGGACCGTCTATACAGTTTCGAAGAAATAACCCGGCCGGTGGGCCGGGTTTTTTAAATATCATGATTTTTGTCTTAATGCATTGACAAACTTGCCTGACAATTGTACATTTTGATTTATTCTTATAAAATTACTAGGAAATATAGGATTAGTAGTGTTAATATTTTTCGAACCGTATTTCAGAATAGAAGGAGATCCATCATGACAAAGAAAAAAGAAATCAAACTCGGTGTGTTTCTCGCGGGCACCGGCCATCATGTCGCTTCTTGGAGACATCCTCAGGCACCGGCGGACGCGAGCATGAATTTGGATTATTTCAAAGAACTGGCGAAAACGGCTGAGCGGGGAAAATTGGACATGCTGTTTTTGGCGGACAGTTTATCAATAGACGGCAAATCACATCCGAATGTGCTGACGCGCTTTGAGCCGTTTACGCTGCTGTCGGCGCTCGCTCAGGTCACATCCCGCATCGGTCTGACGGCGACCGCATCTACCACATACAGCGAACCGTTCCATATCGCGAGACAATTTGCATCGCTTGATCATCTTTCCAACGGCCGTGCGGGCTGGAATGTCGTCACATCTTCGATTGAATCGACCGCGCTTAATTTCAGCGGCGAAAAGCATCTTGAGCACCATCTCAGATATCAGCGCGCGGAAGAATTCGTTGAAGTCGTCAAAGGATTATGGGATTCGTGGGAGGAAGACGCCTTTATTCGTGACAAAGAATCAGGAGCTTTTTTCGATAAAGACAAAATGCATGAATTGAACCATAAAGGAACATATTTCTCCGTGAGAGGGCCGTTAAATGTCGCCCGCACACCACAAGGGCGCCCGGTCATTATTCAGGCCGGATCATCAGGAGACGGAAAAGCGCTGGCAGCCAAAACGGCGGAAGTCATTTTCACCGCGCAAAATCATTTGGAGTCCGCGCAGGAATTCTATCAATCTATTAAAGAACAAGCGGCTTCTTTCGGCCGTGATCCTGAAAAAATCGCGATCATGCCGGGAATTTTTCCCGTTATTGCCGATACCGAAGAAGAAGCGCAGGCAAAATATGAAGAGCTCCAAGACCTCATCATTCCGTCTGTCGGCCTGAACATTCTGCAAAACTATCTGGGCGGCGTCGACCTTTCCGCCTGCCCGCTTGACGGCCCGCTGCCTGAATTGGATGCGGATGCGTCGAATGCCGTTAAAAGCCGGTTCAAGCTCGTTCAGGAGATGGCCAAACGCGATAACATGACCATCCGCGAGCTGTACAAATATGTAGCGGGATCAAGAGGCCATCATATCTTTGTCGGAACGCCAGAACAGCTTGCCGATAAAATGGAAGAATGGGTCGGAAAACAAGCTTGTGACGGTTTCAACATCATGCCGCCGCTTTTGCCTGAAGGTCTCACTCTTTTTGTAGACAAAGTGATTCCGATTTTACAAGAACGGGGCGTGTTCAGAAAAGAGTATGAAGGAACGACGCTCAGAGAACATTTCGGACTGGAAAAACCGGCAAACCGATATGCCGACTAAAGGAGGGCTCATCATGTCAAGACAATACCGGCTCGCAACGGAGGCAGACGCTGATGAGCTGCTTTCACTGACACTGCGGGCGTATGAACCGATCCGCAAGCTCGGCATCAACTTTGCCGCAGCAACGGCGGATAAGGAGCTCGTTTTGAATAACATACAAAAAAACGCCTGTTACGTTTTGGAGGAAGACGGACGGATTCTGGCGACGATTTCTCTGCGGATGCCGTGGGGGCCGAATCCCGGGCCGTACGGTGTCCCTCATATTTGGTGGTTCGCCGTCGATCCTGAAACCGGAAAAAAAGGGACGGGCTCGGACATGCTGGAGTGGCTGGAGAATACAGTGCTCCGCGATACATTAAAAGCGCCTTTCGTGTCACTGGGCACAGCGGACAAGCATCCATGGCTGATCGGCATGTACGAGCGGAAAGGCTACGTCCGTGCAGGCGAAAAGGATTTAGGAAAAGGGCACATCACCATCTATTTAAAAAAACAATTGCAGGATTAACATTTTAATAGGAAAAGGCGGGATTTCAATGAAGAAGAAAACATGGGCTTTGCTGCTGTCTGCCGCGCTTTTGGCGGTCTTAACAGCATGCGGAAACGGAAAAGAAAGCGAAGGCGGCGATAACGTACTGCATGTAGGCGCCACGGGACAAAGCTATCCGTTCGCATATAAAGAAAACGGCAAGCTGACCGGCTTTGACGTGGATGTCATGGAAGCCGTCGCGAAAAAGATCAACATGAAACTGGACTGGAAGCTGCTTGAATTCAGCGGTCTGATGGGAGAGCTCCAGACCGGCAAACTCGACACCATCTCAAACCAGGTCGCTGTCACGGACGAACGCAAGAAAACGTATAACTTCACAGAACCGTATTCGTATGCGGGCACTCAAATCGTCGTCAAAAACGATAACAAAGACATCAAATCAGTCAACGATCTAAAAGGAAAAACAGTGGCGGCCGTTCTGGGCTCAAACCACGCGAAAAACCTTGAGAGCAAGGACCCGGATAAAAAAATCAACATTAAAACGTATGAAACACAAGAAGGCACGCTGAAAGACGTGGCTTACGGACGGGTTGACGCTTATGTGAACAGCCGCAGCGTCCTGATCGCCCAGATCAAAAAGACAGGTCTGCCTCTGAAATTAGCAGGAGACCCGATTGTCTATGAAAAAGTCGCTTTCCCGTTTGCGAAAGATGCGGCTCACGATAAAATCCGCAAAAAAGTAAACAAAGCCATTGAAGACCTGCGAAAAGACGGCACGCTGAAAAAGCTGTCTGAAAAGTACTTTAAAGAAGACATCACAACAGAAGCAAAGCATTGAGAAACGGCGGTGAAAATCGAGAATGAACAGCATTGATTGGGGATTTATGTTTTCAGCTTTTCCCGCGTTAATCGAAGCCTTGCCGATCACATTACTAATGGCCGTCGCGGCCATGGTATTTGCCGTGATCGGCGGCCTTATATTAGCGCTTATCACAAAAAATCGTGTTCCTGTGCTTCACCAGCTGTCAAAGGTGTATATTTCATTTTTCCGGGGCGTGCCGACGCTCGTGCAGCTTTTCTTAATTTATTACGGCCTGCCCCAGCTCTTTCCCGGAATGAGCAAGATGACGGCGTTAACTGCGGCGATTATCGGGTTAAGCCTGAAGAATGCCGCCTACTTGGCTGAAATCTTCCGCGCGGCGCTCAACTCAGTCGATGAGGGGCAGCTTGAAGCCTGTCTGTCTGTCGGAATGACAAAATCCCAGGCGTACAGACGGATCATTTTCCCGCAAGCCGTCAGAAACGCGCTTCCCGCGACGGGAAATACGTTTATCGGCCTGTTAAAGGAAACATCGCTCGCCTTTACATTAGGAGTGATGGAAATGTTCGCCCAAGGAAAAATGTACGCATCAGGCAACCTCAAATATTTTGAGACGTATTTAGCCGTCGCGGTCATGTACTGGATTCTTACGATTATTTACAGTGTGCTGCAGGATCTGCTCGAACGGGCGATCAGCAAGCCTTATCGCACATAGGAGGAGGCTCAGGATGATACAAGTCAGACATATTCGAAAAGCATTTAAAGACCTTACCGTACTTGACGGGATCGACCTTGAGATCAAAAGCGGCGAAGTCACGGCCATCATCGGCCCGTCAGGCTCGGGAAAATCAACGCTCCTCCGTTGTTTGAATCTGCTGGAGCGCCCGGATGACGGCATCATTGAAATCGGTGATGCAAAACTGAATGCAGTGTCCTATTCGCGCAAAGACGTTCATAAGCTTCGCCAGCAGACGGCAATGGTGTTTCAGAATTACAACCTGTTCAAAAACAAAACCGCCCTGCAAAATGTGACAGAGGCGCTGATCACCGCGCAAAAGAAACCGAAAAAAGAAGCGGAACAGATCGGTATGGATCTGCTGCGGCAAGTCGGTTTAGAACACAAAGCGGACAGCTACCCGATTACGATGTCGGGCGGGCAGCAGCAGCGGATCGGGATTGCGCGCGCCTTGGCCGTTGATCCTCACGCGATTTTACTGGATGAACCGACTTCGGCCCTTGACCCTGAGCTTGTAGCCGGGGTGCTCCAAGTCATCAAATCAATTGCCGAAAAACAGACAACCATGATCATCGTCACGCATGAGATGGCTTTTGCTCGTGAAGTGGCCGACAAAGTTATTTTTATGGCAGACGGACGCATCATCGAACAGGGAACGCCGGAAGAGCTGTTTGACAATCCGCAGAACGAACGGACGAAAAAATTCATTAAGCAAGTGGGAGAGCCCGCCGAACTTGTCTAAGAAGGGAAGAAGAAGAAATGGCAAATGAAACGTATGAATCATTAAACAAACGTTTAATCAATATCCGCCGCGACCTTCATGAATACCCTGAGCTGTCAGGCGAGGAATTCGAAACGACGAATAAAATCCGCCGCTGGCTGGAGGAAGAAGGAATCACGGTTCTTGATATGCCGAAACTTCAAACCGGAGTGATCGCTGAAATCAAAGGAGACAAAAGCGGCCCCGTCATCGCCGTCAGAGCGGACATCGACGCATTGCCGATCGAAGAGAAAACAAACCTTCCGTTTGCTTCGCGCAACAGCGGCGTGATGCACGCCTGCGGCCATGATTTCCATACGGCATCTATCCTCGGCACGGCTTTTTTATTAAATGAGAGAAAGCATGAGCTGAAAGGAACGGTGCGGTTTATTTTTCAGCCCGCGGAAGAAATCGCCGCCGGAGCAAGACAGGTCATTGAAGCCGGCGCGCTTGACGGTGTATCGGTGATATTCGGCATGCATAACAAACCTGACCTCCCCGTCGGCACGGTCGGTCTGAAAGAAGGCCCGCTGATGGCGAGTGTCGACCGCTTTGAAATCACCGTTAAAGGAAAAGGCGGCCACGCCGGAATCCCTGATAACAGCATTGATCCGATTCAGGCGGCAGGGCAGATTATCGGCGGCCTGCAATCGGTTGTCAGCAGAAATATCAGCTCGCTTCACAATGCCGTCGTCAGCATCACAAGAGTTCAAGGCGGCAGCTCTTGGAATGTCATCCCGGACCATGTTGAAATGGAAGGCACCGTCCGGACGTTTCAAAAGGAAGCGCGTGACGCTGTGCCGAAACATATGAAGCGGGTTGCCGAAGGAATCGCGGCCGGATTCGGGGCAGAAGCCGATTTCCGTTGGTTTCCTTACCTGCCGTCAGTGATGAACGACGCCCGTTTCATACAGGCGGCGGAACAAACGGCTGAAGATCTCGGGCTTCAAACCGTTCGGGCAGAACAGTCGCCGGGCGGCGAAGACTTCGCGTTATATCAAGAAAAAATCCCCGGCTTCTTCGTCTGGATGGGAACAAACGGAACGGAAGAATGGCACCATCCCGCCTTCACACTCGACGAAAAAGCGCTCCCGGCAGCGGCTGAGTTTTTCGCCCGGCTTGCCGTCAATGTATTGGAGCAGACGGAATGAATACGGAAAATCTGACGGCCGGGCTTGCTCAGGCCGTCATGTCGTCTGTGCCGGAAACATCCGCTGAAGCGATGAAAGAAGCGCGCAAAGGACTGCTTGATTTTACAGCGGCAGCTTTTGCGGGGAGACGGGATAAAGGAGTTGAAAAGCTGGTAAAACTGGCCGAAGAAGAAGGCGGGGCGCCGATAGCGCCGCTTATCGGCAGAAATCAAAAAACCACGCCGTCCCAATCCGCGCTCATTAACGGATTCATCGCACATGCGCTTGATTTTGACGATGTTCATTCTGATGTAAGAGGACATCCGAGCGCAGTCATCCTTCCGGCTTTGATTGCAGCCGCATCAGCCGGCCGGATAGACAAGAGCCGCTTTCTCGGTGCTTATGTGACGGGAATCGAAGTGATGGCGCGGCTCGGCGAGTCAGCTGGAAGGCATCATTACGAGAAAGGCTGGCACAATACAGGAACGTTAGGTGCCATTGCGGCCGCATGCGCCGTCGGATTCGCGGAGAATCTGAATCAAATCCAATTGCAGAAAGCAATCGGGTTTGCGGCCGCCCGTTCCGGAGGCATGAGAGTGCAATTCGGGACAGAAATGAAGCCGCTCCACGCAGGACTGGCCGCTCAAGCCGGATTGTTCGCCGTAAAGCTTGCAAAGACCGGTTTCGGCGGCTCAGTTCATGCGCTCGACGGGGAGAAAGGTTTTTTCGGACTGTACGGCGATCTTGAACGGGCAGAAACCCTGCTTGTAAACGGGTGGGGAAACCCTTGGCGGATTGTGAGCCCGGGACTTTGGTTTAAGGTTTATCCGTTTTGCTCGGCGGCTCATCATGCGGCGGACGCCATTCTCAAGCTGAAGGCCGAACATGGTCTCACTTTCTGCCAAACGGAACGAATCGACGTGATTTTTCCGCCGGGCGGGGACGCCGCATTGACAGAACGGCGTCCGAAAACAGGCGAAGCGGGAAGATTCAGCGTGGAATATGTGATCACCTTAGCTTTGCACGGTAAGGATTTTTCAGTTGAACATTTTACATCCGAGCCGATTCCTGAATCCTTTCAAAAAGGATTTGAGCGGATTCACCGCAGCTGCGATGATCAAATTCAGCCGGCTGACAACGCCGTTCCGAAGGGCCGTTTTACAATTGTACGGGTTACGGATTCCGGCGGTCATGTCTATGAAACACGTATCGACTGTCCGAAGGGAGCGCCGGGAAACGGCCTTTCTGAAAAAGACATTGAAGACAAACTCCGGCTCGCTTTGCCGGGGGAAGAGGAAAAGGCGGAAGAATTGATCAAAGCAGCCGGACAATCAAATATTGACCGTTATTTACAGCTGATATAAATAAAAAGAGCGAGGGGATGCAGCCCTCGCTCTTTTTACGTTCACTTCTATTGAATAGGGGGATATAGGGTGCGCCCCTGTCTGCGCTGGCAGGGGCGCGGTATCAGGAAACGGCCGTGCCGTTTTCTTTGACCGTGAAACTTCCTCTTGATAAGCGGATGTTGATATCCGAAACTTTGGCAATTTGTTCGTCGTGCGTCACCATGATGACGCATTTGCCGCCTTTATGCGCCAGATCCTGAAAGAGCCGGACGATTTCCTTTGACGTATCCTCGTCGAGATTTCCCGTCGGCTCGTCCGCGCAAATCAAATCCGTGTCACAGCAGAAAGCCCGCGCAATTGAAACGCGCTGCTGCTGTCCGCCGCTTAATGTCAGCACCCGCTGACGGGCCTGCTGTTCAGTGATGCCGACTTTTTTCAGCATGCTGAGCGCGAACGCATCTTTGTTGTTCTCCTTAGAGCCGGTGATCTCCATCGCCGTTGTGACATTCTGGAGCCCCGTCATATACGGGATCAGATGATAAGATTGAAAGACGATAGAGACATATTGATTTCTGAATTTGGTTAATCCGATTTTGGAGATGTCTTCTCCGTTATAAAGGATGCTTCCCTCTTTAGGTGTATCAAGTCCGCCCGCCAGAGACAGAAACGTTGTTTTCCCCGTCCCGGAGACGCCGACAATTGTATAAAACTTCCCTTTTTCAAAGCTGATCGTTATATTCTGAAACAGCGGCTGTGATTTGTCTTGGTACCAGTAGCCGGTCTGTTGAAAGGTTAATAGGCTCATTATGCTGCCTCCTCTTATTCCTGCTTGGTCAGGATCGTTTTAGGGTGAAGCCGCATGACTGATACAGACGGCAGTAATGTGGCGATGACGGCAATTGCGACGCCGATCCCGCCAAGAATCAGAAGGTCATTCAGCGAGACGTTTACCTGCATTGTACTGATGACATCCGCGCCGGATGAATGCTGACCGAACAAGCCGCCTCCCCGCGGCATTTCTCCTCCGCCCCAGCCGCTTGTTTGCTGCTGTGAATCATCGGCTGAGCTGACCTGCTGGGAAAGAAGCTGATTTCCGAGCTGATTCGCCACAAGGCTGCCCGTGACGGATGCGATCCCGATGGCAATCACGGCGACAACCAGAATTTCCGTTAAGAATTGTCCGATGAGCTTCCAGCGCTTTTCGCCGATCGCCATCAAGACACCCATTTCATACTTGCGTTCCCTGATCGACATCATCACGATCAACCCGAGAATGACCGCGCCCGCGATGGATACAAGGTATACCACGTTTTTAGAAAATGACGCGACATTTTCAATCGGGCCGACCATTTGCTGATACACCTGATCATTTGTCGTCAGCGCGTAGGTTTTATCATCTATAGATGTTTTTTTCGCAGCCGCAACGAATGAATCAATATATTTTGCATCATCCATATAATAAACGGCTGAGCTGATTTTGTTTTTGTAATCAGACCCTTTTAACGCCGCCGCGGCGGTGTAAGGCGTATAGATTTTATTGTCAGGATTTAAGAATGAAAAATGCTGTGCCTGATCGTCTCCTGATGATGTTGTTTTATAGATTCCCACAATTTTAAGCTTCGTTTTCACAGAATCATCCGCTGCTGAGGAAACGGTAATGGAGCCGCCGACTTTCAGCTTATTTTGATCTGCCAGCGTTTCATTAATCACGGCGACTTTTGCGTCCGCATCTGTTTTTGTGATGGCGCGGCCGTCAGTGATTTTTGAACTCCCGCCTGTGAAATCATCAAGCAATGCCGTAGAGAGCACGCCTTCGATCGAGATATCCGCTGAAATCATCTGTCTTCCGCCGCCTTGAAAACGGCCGGCGCCGGAACTGGCTGATTCGCCTGAGCTTTTTATCGCATCAAAGGTTTCTGCATTTGCTGACGCTGTCGTGAGGAAGTTGTAATTTTTAACATGCTGTAAAGATGTAAGCTTCTTGGCATCTGAGACGGAAATCGGGGTTGATTCAAACGTCCTCTTTTCACCGTCTTTTTGCTGCTGCGCCATTTGCTTTTGGCGGTCAGCCTGGAGTGTGACGCTCCCGCCGAGCTGCTGCCTTGCCAGTTCGCTTGATTTCTTTGCCGCTGACTGGATCGTAAGACCGGACAGGACAAAAATGCAAATCACTGAAAATACAACCAGCTGCAAAAATGTTTTTCCCTTTTTTTCCTTCATGCTCCAAAAGGCTCTTTTTATAAAGTTCATGTCTGTTCCTCCGTGTGGGTGTCAGATCTTGTAAAACCGGCCTTCTTTAGCATCGGTCATCCGATATGTATATAGTAGGAGAAATGTATGAAAAAAATATGAACAAACTATTTCCGGGTGATGAAATAAAAACTAACAATTGTGAAACCCGAAAACATCCGAGTAAAATGGTGCTATTATAAGAAAAAGCGTCAAGATAAGCGGAGGAACCAATGAAGATATTAATGATAGAAGACAATATAAGCGTATGCACCATGACGGAAATGTTCTTTTTTAAAGAAGGGTTTGAAGCCGAATTTGTCCATGACGGAGTGGAAGGCTATCAGCGGTTCACGGAAGAGGACTGGGATTTAGTCATTCTGGACATTATGCTTCCATCCATGGACGGAGTGACGATCTGCCGGAAAATAAGAGAGACGAGCAGTGTGCCGATTATTATGCTGACCGCAAAGGACACGGAGTCCGATCAGGTGATCGGGTTTGAAATGGGGGCCGACGATTATGTCACCAAGCCGTTCAGCCCGCTGACACTAGTAGCGCGGATTAAAGCGGTGATCAGAAGATACCGGGCGACGGGGCAGGCCGTAAAAAGCGACGACTTGATCGAAACGTCGTGTTTTTCAATCAATAAGAAGACACGGGAAGTGTTTCTGCACGGAAAACCTGTCGAGAATCTGACGCCGAAGGAATTCGATCTGCTCTTTTATCTCGCACAAAACCCGCGCCAGGTCTTTTCGAGAGAGCAGCTGCTTGAGCAGGTGTGGGGCTATCAATTTTACGGCGATGAACGTACGGTTGATGTTCATATTAAACGGCTGCGCAAAAAACTGTCCAGTGACGAAAAACCGTTTTTATACACGGTGTGGGGGGTAGGATACAAATTTGATGAGGATTAAATACTTATATCAGCTGCTGTTAAGCCATGTCAGTATTTTGATTTTGGCCTTTTTCATCATCATTTCCCTGTTTTCGCACTTTGTGAAAGATTTTGCGTATCAAAATAAAGTGGATGAGCTGTCATCTTACGCGCAGCAGATCACAAGTGAGCTGAACGGCCGTGATTTTGATCTGCGCCGCCTGTATCCGTATCAGGACATGTTAAAAACGCGCGAGACCAGGTTTATTATTTTTGATGAACATCAGCGGCCTTACTTTTTTCCTGACGATATGCCGCCGCGCGAGAAGCTGAAAAGTAAAGAGTGGCACATGCTGAAGCAAGGGAAAACCGTTCAGATCAGAGCGGAGATGAACCGTTTTAATACGGAAGGCTTGGAAGTATCGCTTGTCGCAAAGCCGCTTTTTATCAACGATCAATTTAAAGGGGCGGTGCTGCTCGTGTCTCCCGTCAGAGGGGTCGAGCAGATGATCAGCCAGGTCAACCGCTATATGATTTACGCGATCATCAGCACCCTTATCATCACGATCCTGCTGAGCTGGCTTTTATCTAAATTTCACGTCAAGCGGATTCAGACATTGCGGGATGCGACCGGAAAAGTGGCATCCGGTGATTACGATATTTCGCTCAAGAACAGCGGCGGCGATGAAATCGGCATGCTGGCGTCCGATTTCAACACCATGGCCAAAAATCTGAAGCAATCGAGAGAGCAGATTGACCGCCTTGAAAAGCGGAGGCGCCAATTTATCGCCGATGTCTCCCATGAGCTGAGAACGCCTTTGACGACCATTAACGGACTTGTGGAGGGGCTTAACAGCAACACCATCCCGGAAAAAGATAAAGAGAAATGCTTCTCGCTGATCAGCGAAGAAACGAAGCGGATGCTCAGGCTCGTGAAAGAAAACCTGGATTATGAAAAAATCAGATCCCAGCAAATCAAACTGGACAAGCTCAGTCTGCCGCTCATCGAGGTGTTTGAAATTATTAAAGAGCATCTCAATCAGCAGGCGGAGGAAAAACAAAATCAGCTGCGGATTCAAGTGGAGGACGGCGTCAAAGTATACGCCGATTATGACAGGCTGATCCAGATTCTCGTCAACATCACGAAAAACAGCATACAATTTACGCAAAAGGGAGACATCACGCTGCGCGGGTATGAAGGCTATAAAGAAACGGTGATTGAAATCGAAGACACCGGGATCGGCATCTCCAAAGAGGAAATTGAACATATATGGGAGCGGTTTTATAAGGCAGATGTCTCCCGGACGAATACGGCATACGGCGAATACGGACTCGGCCTTTCCATCGTCAGGCAGCTCGTCGAAATGCACAAGGGCACGATAGATATTGACAGCGAAAAAGGAAAAGGCACGACCTTTACAATCCGCCTTCCGCTGAATACGAAAAATGAATAATCTTGAAACCGGCGGTCCCGTCTGGCCGCCGTCTGTTTTAACTCCACTCGGAAAATTGCGCTCTGCCGAAACAAAGTTTGCGTGTTTTTCGGGATGGAAAGAGACGGAAACGTGATAAAATAACTGGTAAACAGGTCTTGGATGGGGAGGGTGAAGGAATGAAGAGCGGGTTAATTCCTTCTTCAGCAGTCGGGCAGAAAATTAACGAGTGGTATCGATACATCAGAACATTCAGCGTGCCGGATGCGGAGATCTTGAAGGCCGAGATCAAACAAGAGCTTGACCATATGGAGCCTGATTCGAACTTAGTGCTTTATTATTCCCTCATGGAATTTCGCCATCAGCTGATGCTGGACTACTTGGAGCCGCTGGAAAAACTGAAGATAGAAGACCAGCCGACCCTGTCGGAAATTCTTGATAACATTGATAACAGCCAGGCCGGCCTCAAAGGGCTTCTCGATTATTACGTCAACTTTTTCAAAGGCATGTTTGAATTTGATAAAAGAGAATTTATCTCAGCGATTACATATTATAAACAAGCTGAGAAAAAACTGGCCTTCGTATCGGACCATGTGGAACGGGCGGAGTTTTATTTTAAAGTGGCCGAAGCTTATTATCATATGAAACAAACGTATTTTTCTTTGATACATATAAAAAACGCTTATGAAATTTACGTAGAGCAGGACACATATAACGTCCGGATCATTCAATGCCATTTTGTATTCGGCGTCAATTTAATGGATGAAAGGCGCTTTGAACAGGCGGCCAAACATTTTCAGCACGCTCTGCAAATGGCCGAAAAAGAACAAAAAGCGCAGCTTGTCGGGAGAGCGCTGTATAACCTCGGACTGTGCTACTACAATCAGGACCGCATCGGCGAAGCGATTCCGTACTTTGAACGGGCGGTCGATACATTTGAATCACAAAGAATCGTCAATTCTCTTCCTCAAGCATATTTTCTAATCACACTCATTTACTTTAAACTCGGAAAAAAAGAAAAAGCGTCGGAATATCACAAGCGGGGATATGAATATGCTAAAGAAACAGACGATCCCGTTTACACGGTAAAATTCGAATGGCTGCAGGCTCTGTATCAGGCGAAACCGGATGAGGAAACAATCAGCGCGTGTTTCAGTTACCTGGAAGATAAAAATTTATACGCCGATATAGAGGATTTAGCACTAGAAGCAGCTAAATATTACTATGAACAAAATTGCTTTAAGATTTCTTCTGACTATTTTCTGAAAGTCGAAGAGGCAAGGAAACAAATACAAAGGAGTGAGGGTTTGTATGAAATTGAAATCTAAATGGTTTGTTATTTGTTTAGCAGCCGCCGCGATTTTTACAGTGACAGGAGCAGGCCAGACAGATCAGGCTGAATTCCATGTAGCTGAAAGAGGAATGACGTGAGAAGAAAATAACCTGAACAAAGGAAAAGACTGCCTGGGACTGTTCCCGGCAGTCTTTTTTTGCGCGGCCGGACTCGGACAGCGGCGGAAAACAAAAGAAAACGCCGCAGGTCAAAACCCGCAGCGTCCTCATATAGACGGAGTGATGTTTAGAAACCGCCAACATAGGCAGTACCTACAATAACTAACAGGATAAATAAAACAACGATCAAAGCGAAAGAACTGATTCCGCCTCCTGAATATCCTGACATGAGCTTCACCTCCATATTGTCTATACCATACAATATGTAAAAGAAGCTGCTTTGTAAGGGATATTAGTGGACAAGAGAAAAAAGAGGCGGTGTCCTATGAGAGTAAGACTCCGGCAAAAAATTCGTCATACAGTGCCCGCACCGCGTGTCTTTCCTGTTCTTCTTTCACTCCGAACATCATGCTGACTTCCGATGACCCTTGATTGATCATCTCGATGTTGACGCCGGCTTCCGACAGTGCTTTGGATGCCCTGGCGGTTGTGCCGACATTATGGCGCATCGCTTCCCCGACGACCATAATCAGCGCCAGATTATGCCTGACTGTGACCTCATCTGCTTGAAGTTCCTGCTTCAGACGGGTGACGAGCCTGTGTTCCAGTTCTGAGTCCATCTGATTGTGCCGGAGGATGATCGTGATGTCGTCAATGCCGGATGGAACGTGTTCATACGTCAATCCTTCTTCCTCCAAAATGTGAAGGGCTTTGCGGCCGAAACCGATTTCCCGGTTCATTAAATATTTGCTTATGTAAATGCTGCAAAAGCCCGTGTCGCTTGCGATGCCGATGACTGGCCCGTTCGTGTTGTCACGGCTGCTGACGACGCGTGTTCCTTTCGCATCCGGATTATTCGTATTCTTAATCTGAACGGGGATGCCGGCCCGAAATGCGGGAATCAGCGCTTCATCATGAAAAACGGAAAATCCGGCATAGGAGAGTTCACGCATTTCCCGATACGTCAGTTCGTTAATTTCTTTCGGATGCCGCACGATTGACGGGTTGACGGAATAGACGGCGTCCACATCAGTAAAGTTTTCGTACAAGTCGGCTTTTAAGCCGCTGGCGAGAATGGAGCCGGTAATATCAGAACCGCTCCGGGAAAACGTCACAATCTCATGCTCCTTCGTGTAACCGAAAAATCCCGGAAAAATGATCAAGCCTTCACGGTTTCTCAGACGGTACAAATGATCATAAGACTCAGGGAGCACCTGTGCGCTTCCGGGTTCATTCGTCACAAACAGCCCCGCTTCTTTCGGACTTACGTATTCCGCTTTCACTCCCTGCCGTCGGAAGTAGGCTGCGATCAGCTTCGCGTTGTTGTCCTCGCCGCTCGCCTTCACCGCATCCATATATTGTTCGGGATTGGTTTTACAGCTGTTTAATAGAGCGAATAGGTCACTGCGGATTCTTTCTATAATAGAGAAATCCAGGTTCAGCTCACGCGCGATGGCTGCGTACCGTTCAATGACCGTTTCGGCAAGCTCGGGCGCTGCACCTTTTTGCAAATAATGCTCCGCACAGCGGATTAACAGATCCGTCACCTTTGTATCGTCCGAGAAGCGTTTTCCCGGTGCCGATACGACGACGGCTTTCCGCGCGGGATCAGCCGTCACGATTTGAAACACTTTCTCAAGCTGGGCTCCTGACGCAAGAGAGCTGCCTCCGAATTTTACAACTTTCATGATTTACATCCCCTAATATTTAAATTTTCTCACAAATTTAATTTTTATTATCTCTCTTTCAAACATGTAAATCAAGGATTTTTTCTACGTGGGGAGAACATTTGTATTTTCATGGAGGAATCTTGCCGCTGTTTGTCAGATTTGTTTCCCACAAGCGTGTCATCATGTGCAAAAAATGATAAGCAGCCAAATGAAGGTTATAGAAAATCCTGCAAATTCTTGATAGACTGATTGTAAGACAATTTAGTGTACGGCCCGCGGATGACCGCTTTTGAAAGCAAAACTGTATTGACTGCGCTTGGAAAGATGATAAGATTATAATTGTCGTTGATAATGATAATCATTACGAGTGGGGTATATGGGAGTTGTTTGGCAATCAGTCATACCGTTTGTGATGGGTGCAGGGAGGCAGCATGAAGCTACGTTACTTACTTTTGCTACTGGCGGTTTTGGCGTGTACTTCTATATTTATCGGTGTAGAAGATTTGTCGCCGCTGGATATTTTTCATTTAAATAAAGAACAGGCAGGTACATTGTTTGACAGCCGGCTGCCGCGTTTGGTGAGCATTATCATCGCCGGCATGAGCCTGAGCATCTGCGGATTAATCATGCAGCAGATCAGCCGGAATAAATTTGTATCGCCGACGACTGCGGGAACGATGGACTGGGCAAGGCTCGGAATTTTGATTTCATTAATGCTTTTTACGTCAGCCAGTCCGCTTGTGAAAATGTCTATCGCTTTCGTTTTCGCGTTGGCGGGAAATTTCCTGTTCATGAAAATCCTCGAGAGAATCAAGTTTAATGATGCGATTTTTATTCCTCTCGTCGGTTTAATGCTTGGGAATATCGTCAGTTCAGTCGCCACGTTTATCGCATATAAATACGACCTGATCCAAAACCTGTCGTCCTGGCTGCAGGGGGATTTCTCACTGGTCGTCAAAGGCCGGTATGAGCTTTTATATCTGAGTATCCCGCTGGTGATCATCGCTTATGTGTATGCGGATAAATTTACGGTGGCGGGAATGGGAGAGAGCTTTTCCGTCAATCTCGGCCTGAAATACAAACGCGTCGTCAATATCGGTCTGATTATCGTGTCGCTCATCGCTTCACTGGTGATCCTGACCGTCGGGATGCTGCCGTTTCTCGGTTTGATCATTCCCAATATGGTGTCGATTTACAAAGGGGACAACCTGAGGAGCAGCCTGCCTCACACCGCTCTGCTGGGCGCTGTTTTTGTGCTGTTTTGCGACATTTTGGGAAGGGTGATCATCTTCCCGTACGAAATTTCCATCGGCCTGATGGTCGGTGTTATCGGCAGCGGCATCTTCCTGTATATGCTGTTAAGGAGAAAAGCATATGAGTCATAATAAAAAAATTACGCTGCTGGCGGCGCTCGCCATGATATGTATCGGATTCTTTCTGTTCTACGGACTGGGCAATTGGGAATACTCCCTGCCGAGACGATGCTTCAAAGTGCTTGCCATGATGCTAACCGGAGGAGCGATCGCGTTTTCAACGGTCATCTTCCAGACGATTACAAATAACCGCATACTGACACCGGGCATTTTAGGCCTCGATTCCCTATATATGCTCATTCAGACCGTCATCGTGTTCCTGTTCGGTTCAATGAATATCGTCATGATGAACAAAAATCTTAATTTTGTCATCTCCGTCGGGCTGATGGTGCTCTTGTCACTCGTTTTGTACCAGCTCATGTTTAAAGGCGAGGGGCGGAACGTGTTTTTCCTTCTGCTTGTCGGCGTCGTGTTCGGCACGCTGTTCAACAGTCTGTCATCCTTTATGCAGATGCTGATTGATCCGAATGAATTCCAGGTTGTTCAGGACAAAATGTTTGCCAGCTTTAACAATATCAACACCGATCTTTTATGGTTTGCCGGTGCTGTCTTTCTTCTGACAGGCATTTATGTCTGGCGGTTCACGCGGTTTTTTGACGTGCTGTCGCTCGGCAGGGAGCACGCCGTCAACCTGGGGATTGATTACGATAAGCTTGTGAAACAGATGCTCATTGTCGTCGCCATTCTTGTGTCTGTCTCTACGGCTCTTGTCGGGCCGATTATGTTTTTAGGACTGCTTGTCGTCAATCTGGCGAGAGAGTTTTTAAAAACCTACAGGCACACGTATTTAATCGCGGGTTCTGTCCTGATCAGCATTGTCGCGCTCGTCGGAGGCCAGTTCGTCGTGGAGAAAGTGTTCACGTTTTCCACGACGCTGAGCGTCATCATTAATTTTGCCGGCGGGATTTATTTTATCTATCTGCTGTTAAAGGAGAATAAATCATGGTAGAGGTCAAAAATGTAAGCAAACAATACGGAGGAAAAACCGTCCTTGAGAAAACGTCTCTATCCATTCAAAAGGGCAGGCTCACCTCATTTATCGGTCCGAACGGCGCGGGAAAAAGTACGCTGCTGTCTATCATGAGCCGGCTGATTAAGACGGATTCCGGGGAAATCACGGTCGACGGGCAAGAGATCGGGGCCTGCAAAAGCAACGATCTGGCAAAAAAAATCAGCATCTTGAAGCAGACGAACCAAATCAATATCAGACTGACAATTAAAGACCTGGTCAGCTTCGGCAGATTTCCGTATTCCCAAGGGAAACTGACGGATGAAGATTGGGTGCATATCAACCAGGCCCTCAGTTATATGAAGCTGGATGATTTAAAGGATAAATACCTCGATCAGCTCAGCGGAGGCCAGTGTCAGAGGGCGTTTATCGCGATGATCATCGCTCAGGATACGGACTATATTTTTCTCGATGAGCCGCTGAACAATTTAGATATGAAGCATTCCGTTGAAATGATGAAGCTGTTGAAGCGGCTTGTGGAAGACTTCGGAAAAACGGTCGTCGTAGTGATTCACGATATCAACTTCGCATCCGTATATTCAGACCATATCGTCGCACTGAAAAACGGACGGATCGTCAAAGAAGGGCCGGCGGAGGAGATCATTGAAACCTCCGTGCTTGAAGATATTTATGATATGACCATCCCGATTCAAGAGATTGACAGTCAGCGGATCGGTGTGTACTTTTCTTAAAAACCAGATGAGGTGAAAATTATGAAAAAATTCGCATTGCTATTCATTGCGCTCGTTACGATTTTTGTTGTTTCTGCATGCGGAAACGGGGACAAAACATCAGGCAAATCAAAAGAAACAATCACAATCAAAGATGATCTGAACAAAGAAGGAGTCAAAGTGCCGAAGAATCCGAAAAAAGTCGTCGTATTCAACTTCGGAATGCTGGACACGATGGATGAACTCGGTTTACAGGATCACGTGGCGGGACTTCCTAAACAAAACCTTCCAAAATACTTATCTTCATATAAAAGTGATAAATACGCCAATACCGGCGGTTTAAAAGAACCGGATTTTGAAAAAGTCGCGGATATTGATCCGGATTTAATCATTATCGCCCACAGACAATCTGATTCTTATAAAGAGTTCTCAAAAATCGCGCCGACGATTTATCTTGATGATGATTATACAAACTACGTTGACAGATTCAAGCAAAACACCGAAGTGATCGGCAAAATCTTCAACAAAGAAAATGAAGTGAAAGATAAGCTTGCGAAAATTGACAAATCCATTGCCGATCTGAAGAAAAAGACAAGCAGCACGGATAAAAACGGGTTAGTGGTGATGGCGAACGACGGCAAAATCAGCGCGTTCGGATCTAAATCAAGATACGGCTTCATTCATGATGTGTTCGGCGTCAAACCGGCTGACAAAAACATCGAAGCCTCACTGCACGGACAAAGCATTTCCTATGAATATATCGCCAAAACAAACCCTGATTACATGTTTGTCGTTGACCGCGGAACAGCGATCGGCACAAAATCTTCAACAAAACAAGTGGTTGAAAATGATTATGTAAAATCGGTGAAAGCTGTGAAAAACAACCATGTTGTCTACCTTGATTCAGCTACATGGTATTTATCAGGAGGCGGCCTGGAATCCATGGCTCAGATGGTGAAAGAAGTAAAAGACGGAATCGAGAAGTAAAAAAAGAACCCGGTCACATACGTGATCGGGTTCTTTTTGGTTTACCGCGTAACGGCCTGCTGCTCGGGCTGACGCGGTTTTTTCTTTAATGTAAAAGATAAGAGGAAGCCGGCCAGCGCGATGCAGGCGGCTACGACAAATGCCGCATTCATACCGTGCAGGGCGGCGTTTCCCGGAGTTGACGCATTGGCATGTGCGGCCTGGCTGCTCATCACGGAAACTAAAAGCGCCGTACCGATAGAACCGCCGACTTGGCGGACGGTATTGTTCATGGCTGTGCCGTGCGGAATTAAGTGGCGCGGCAGGGCGTTGATTCCCGCTGTCGTCACCGGCATCATAATCATGGCTGTTCCCAAAAGCCGCGCGGTATAAACGACGACAATCCAAATGAGAGACGTCGAGTCTGTCAGATTCATAAACGGCAGGGACGTGAGCAGGATGATGAAGAATCCGGTCATCGCAAGGCCTTTTCCGCCGATTCTGTCAAATACCCGGCCGATAAACGGAGACATCATTCCCATCACAATCGCGCCCGGCAAAAGCATTAATCCGGTATCAAACGCGGATACGCCCCGGACTTTTTGCGTGTAAAGCGGGAGAATGGTTTCCGTTCCGATCAGCAGCGCGAAGACAAGCGTTCCGAGCAGGGTGGTCAGGCTGAAAATCCCGAAAGAAAACACGCGGAATTCCAGCATCGGTTTTTTGAGCTTCATCTGTCTTGCGATAAAGAAAATCAGCGCGACCGCTCCGACAAGCAGCGAAGTCAGCACTTCAGCACTGGTCCACCCTGATGAACCGGCGCTTGAGAAGCCGTAAAGCAGGCCGCCGAATCCGAGGGTCGATAAGATCACGGATAAAATATCAATCTGTGTTTCTCGTAATGTCGTGACGTTTTTCATCAGAATAATCGCTAAAAGCAAATCGATGACCGCGATCGGGAAGATAATATAAAACAAAGACCGCCAAGAGAATGCTTCGACCGCCCATCCGGAAAGCGTCGGGCCGATCGCCGGCGCAAACGAAATAACCAAGCCGACCATACCCATGGCGCGGCCGCGCTTTTCCATCGGGAAAATCGTGAGAAATACCGTCTGCATGAGAGGCAGCATAATTCCGGCGCCGGCCGCCTGAATAATCCGGGCCGTTAAGAGCACCGGAAAGTTCGGGGCGAATGCGCCGACAATGGTGCCCGCCGTGAAAATACTCATGGCGGAAATCAAGAGGGTGCGGCTCGTAAATTTCTCTATTAAAAATGCGGTAATCGGAATCAAAATCCCGTTCGTCAGCATAAACGATGTTGTCAGCCATTGTGCTTTGTTGGCGTCTATATTGAAGTCATTCATAATGTGCGGCAGCGCCGTGATAAGCAGTGTCTGGTTCAAAATGGCGACGAACGCTCCCGCCAAAAGAATCCCGACAATGACAGAGCGTTTGTATGGTGCAGTTTCAATACTCTTATTCAAGCTGATTCCTTCTTTCTTTATAGTTTGAGCAATGTTTTAACGGCTGCAAGCGGCTGGTGCAGCGGTCCGGCCTGCTCCAAATAACCGATGAGCGCTTTTATAAGAAAATCCCGCGGCTGTTTGTCCGCTGATTCTTTCTCCAGCATAGCCGCCGCGGAAGCGAGTCCTGCGGCGTCATATTTTTCCTCCGGAAGGGCTGAGACCGCTTCTTTCAGTTCCTTCAGGCTTTCAGCCAGCAATACGTTTTTGTCTATCGGCTCAAATGAGGAAGCGGAGGCGATATAAAGGTCAATCATCTCCTGAGGCAATGCGGTTTCGGTTGTCCTGTTTTCGACGATGAGATTGAGATGGCGGATGATAAACTCCGTGAGCGGCTCCAGGGCGAGCGGTTCTTTTTCCAGCTTAATCAGCGTGATGCATTCTCTCAGGAGCCCCTGCAGGACGATCACCAGCTCCCATACATAAGGAATAATGTCTTCGCCGTACGTCTGAATCAGTGAATCGCGATGCCAGCAGATAAAGGTGGAGCGGGCTCTGTGGATATGCCGTTTTACCCGCTCATTAATGGAAGAGGGGCTTCCGTACATCAGCATATTAAAAAACTGCTGATTGCGCCTGAAGCCTTCAAGCTCAGCCATCAGTTTTTTGGCAAACCGTTCCTCAGGGGAGAGGCTTGTTTCTTCATTCAATAATGAAGCGGCGGCTACCATCTGTTTCTGGTTAAAATCGAGCAGCTCCAGGAGCAGGTCTTCCTTTGATTCAAACAGCTTATATAAAGATGCTTTGGAGACTTTGCACTCCTCTGCGATCGCCTGCATCGAAACCGACGAAAAGCTTTTCCCGGAAAAAAGCTTCCTTGCCGCCAGCAGAATATCCGTTTTCTTATCATTCATAAGCCCAGATTCCTTCTTTCGTCACAATAGAAAACCCATCGGTTCACAGAAAACCAATGAGTATATGATGAAAATATTAACAAAAATTTTTACACAGTGTCAACGCTTTTGTTTGAGGAACAGAAAAAACCTGCCGGAGTGTTCCGGCAGGCTGATCCGCTTATTTATCCGTCTTAAACCCTTGTTTTTCAAGCATTTCACGAATGTGAGGATAATAAAGCTGCTTATAGTAGGAGGTGATGCCTTGTGACCAGTTTCTCGTTTCCTGTCCGTCGGTGCGTTTTTTCATGTATTCGGACATCTGCTTGTCATAGGCCTCGATATGTGTTCTTAAATCTTCTTCTTGATACGTTTCATGATGCAGAACGGCTGCTTGCGGCAGACGCGGTTTTTTCGCGGAGCGGTCTGCCGGATGGCCGATGACGAGACCGGAAACCGGGAAAACGTATTTCGGGAGTTTCAGCAATTCAATGAGTTCGTCCGGCTTGCCGCGCACGGCGCCGATCGGCACAGTGCCGAGTCCCATTGATTCAGCCGCAGCCGTTGCCGTACCCAGCGCAATCCCGACATCTACGGCTCCGACTAGAACGGACTCTAAACCGTTCGTGATCTCAAGCGGTGTATCATTATATTCTTCAAGCGCAATTTTGGCGCGGTTAAAATCAGCGCAGAATAAAAGGAAAACCGGCGCTTGGTCAATCCACGGCTGGCCGCCCGCCAATTCGGATATTTTTTTCTTCCGCTCCTTATCTTTCACCGCAATAACGGTAAATTGCTGGCCGTTAATGGAAGTCGGCGCTGCCTGAGCGGCTTGGATGATAAGATCCAGCTGTTCATCCGATACGGGTTCAT
Organism: Bacillus sp. NEAU-CP5; assembly: GCF_026420705.1. NCBI lineage: Bacteria > Bacillati > Bacillota > Bacilli > Caryophanales > Bacillaceae > Bacillus > Bacillus sp. NEAU-CP5. The sequence goes on from NZ_JAPMOV010000006.1 coordinate 45,328, forward strand.
CTGTGTAGCTGCGGATGGAACGGTGGTCTGTTAATAATTGAAGGACTTCGTTCATGTCATTCATCCTTTCGTTACTCTGACAGTTCTGTGCGGACGACGTCAAGCGGCGCACTCAGCACTTCTTTCGCTTTTGCCACGAATCCTTGGAAATGGTCAGTTGCGTTGTGGGATTTCATCGCTTCTTCATCTTTCCATTGTTCAAGCATGACGAATGTATTTTCCTCACCGACTTTTTCGAAAAGATCGTATTGCACATTTCCTTCTTCCGCGCGTGAATGCTGAACAAGTGATTGCGCTTCTCCTAAAAATTCCTCGCGTTTATCCGCTTTTACTTTCATGTAAGCCTGTAAGACGATCATTGTTATTCCTCCTGATTGGGTTAATTTGTTATAGTTCGAATATTATCGAACTAACTGTAACATGTTTCATTGCGAAAGGTAAAGGAAAAACCCTCACCGCCTAAATTGTCACCCGCCGCTTTTATGTGTTACATTTGACTCATGAACATTCCAAACCATCCTGAAACCGAACGCTTACAGCTGACAAAGGTTCTTCATGCTCTGAGTGATCCGCTCCGCTTAGAGCTGGTCAAACAATTGGCGGAAACAACAGAAAAAACGTGCGGAACCTGCGCTGATGTCCGAGTCGCTAAATCAACGCTGTCCCATCACTTCAAAGTGCTCCGGGAAGCGGGGATCGCCCAAGTGCGCATAGACGGGAAGCACCGTTATTATTCCCTGCGCAAAGATGATTTACAAACGGCGTTTCCCGGCCTGCTGGAGGCGATTTTGCAGACAGAACCGGACCGCTGGTAAATAATTCCCCGAATTCCGGGGGTTTTTTTATGCGCCGAAAACCGCCCGGTAAAGCCTGTAGACGCCTTCTTGAATATCGCTCTCCTTCAGGCGGGCGAACCCCAGGATAAGCTGCGGTTTGTTTGAATCGCCTCCCGCTTTCAGACGGAACCGGCTCATCGCAAACAGATCGAGCTGTTCTGCATCCGCCCGTGCCAATATCTCTTTTTCTGAACGGGCGCAGTCGAACTCAGTGACAAAATGAAGCCCCGCATTGGCGCCCTTTACACTTATTCTTTCTCCGAATGTTTCTTCCAAAGCAGAAATGAGGCGTTCCCGCATGTTCTTATAATGCTGCTTCATCTTTTTAATATGTTTCTGATATTCACCTGAATCGATAAATTCTTTCAGCGCGAGCTGGGCAAGCGTGCTGCACGTATGCAGGTCATACGTTCTCTCTTTGAACGTCCGCAAAAGCCCGGGCGGCAGAACCATGTAGCTGATGCGCAGGCCGGGGAAAAGGGATTTTGAAAAGGTCCCCAAGTAGATGACATTTTGAAACCGGTCAAGGCTTTGAAGCGCCGGTATCGTATCGGCGTCATATTTAAATTCACTGTCATAATCATCTTCAATGATGAAGCGGCCGCTCTGTTCGGCGGCCCAGTTTAAAAGCAGAATCCGCCGGGAAGCCGGCATGATCACACCTGAGGGGAATTGATGGGAAGGCGTGGTGATCAATACAGAGGGCCGGCGCTTTTCGATTTCGGCCATGGACATGCCTTTCTCATCAAGGCCGATCGTTGCTGTCTTTTTCCCGAGGTTTTGCAGCAGCCGGTACATCCTCATATATCCCGGGTTCTCCATGGCGTAGAGCGCGTCTTTTGGCAGCAGTTCCGTCAGCAGCTGCATCAGCATTTGCGTGCCCGCTCCGAGCACGATTTGCTCCGGGCGGCATGTAACGCCCCTTGTCAGGGAAATAAGCCGCGAAATTGTTTCACGGACTTCATATAAACCCTGCGGATGGACGAGTTCTCCGAGCGTATGAAATGAACGGGCGGCTGCTTTATGCTCACAGCGGAACCAGCTTTTCAGGGGGAAATGCGCCGTATCCACGCTCATATGAGAAAACGAAATCCAACCGCTCTTATCCGGCTCCCGCTCTTTCAAATCATCAGGCAATAGGAGCGAAGGCGCTTCTTCATGATAAACCGTATCAATTTCCTCCACGAAAAAACCTTTTCTTTCGACCGCATATAAATAACCTTCCGAAAGCAGCTGCTGATAAGCTGAATTCACTGAATTCACGCTGACCTTCAGCGTCTCGGCAAGCTCCCGTTTAGACGGCACCTTTGTATGAGGCATCAGGCTGCGCTTCAAAACGGCCGCTTTTATGTGCTGATAGATCTGCTGATAGATATAATCCGCCGTTTCCGAATGATCAATGGAAATCGTCAGCATCCAGACCCTGCCCCTTTCTGATACCATGGATAAATTGATTTTGGTACTTTTCATCATACCAAAAAGAAGTCAGAATGATAAGAAAACAATGCAGGGGGATGGAATCTATGAGCCAAACAGCATCATCAGAAGTGACAACTGCCCAGTGGCAGCAAAAACGGGATCAATTCGTTTCCAAGGGGGTCGGCAACGGAAACCGCGGCATGGCGGTAAAAGGGGAAGGGGCGCTTTTGTACGATTTGGACGGCAGACGATTCATTGATTTTGCCGGAGCGATCGGAACGCTGAATGTCGGCCATTCCCATCCGAAAGTGGTGGAGGCCGTGAAGAAACAGGCGGAGGATCTGATTCACCCGGGTTTTAACGTTATGATGTATCCGTCTTATATTGAGCTGGCCGAAAAACTTTGCGCCCTTGCGCCGGGAGATCATGCGAAAAAAGCGATTTTTCTCAATTCGGGGGCGGAAGCGGTGGAAAACGCCGTGAAAATCGCCAGAAAATATACGAAGCGCCAGGCTGTCGTGTCATTTACAAGAGGGTTCCACGGCCGCACGAACATGACGATGAGCATGACGAGCAAGGTGAAGCCTTATAAATACGGTTTCGGCCCATTTGCCTCAGAGGTGTATCAGGCGCCGTTTCCTTACTATTATCAAAAGCCGGCCGGCATGAGCGACGAGCAGTATGACGACTTTATCATCAGCGCTTTTGAGGATTTCTTTATCGCCGCAGTTGCGCCGGAAACCGTCGCCTGTGTCGTAATGGAGCCGGTTCAGGGAGAAGGCGGCTTCATCATTCCGTCAAAACGTTTCGTGCAGCACGTCGCCGCTTTTTGTAAAAAACACGGCATCGTTTTTGTAGCGGATGAGATTCAGACCGGTTTTGCCAGAACGGGAACATATTTTGCGATTGAGCATTTCGGAGCCGTTCCTGATTTGATCACCGTATCCAAATCACTTGCGGCCGGATTGCCGCTGAGCGGCGTCATCGGCCGGGCGGAAATGCTTGATGCCGCCGCGCCGGGGGAACTCGGGGGCACATATGCGGGAAGCCCGCTCGGCTGTGCGGCTGCGCTTGCGGTCTTGGATATTATTGAAGAAGAAGGGCTGAATCAGCGTTCCGAGGAGATCGGCCGGATCATCGAGCATCAAGCGCTCGAGTGGAAAAAAGAGCATGCCTGTATCGGAGAAGTGCGCAGACTCGGCGCGATGGCGGCCATCGAAATTGTCAAAGATCCGGACACGCGGGAACCGGACAAAGCAAAAGCCGCGGCGATCGCTAAAACGGCGAACGAGAACGGACTGCTGCTGCTGACGGCTGGCATAAACGGCAACATTATCAGATTCCTGACGCCGCTTGTCGTGACGGATGAGCAGCTCAAAGAAGGCCTTTCTATTATCGAAGCAGCTCTGTGAGTTCAATTATTGGAATGCCGGCGGATGTGTCTGCTATCATGAAAGTATAAGATACATCAACAAGCATTCAATGGCTTTACTATAGCAGAGAAAGGAATGTTCAATATGCCAGAACAATTAACAGTGTACAATCCGGCAACGGGAGAGGCGATCGAAAGCATCCCCCAGCAGACGGCCGAAGATGTTGAAAAAGCGATTGAACGTTCACATCAAGCGTTTCAATCATGGTCCAAAACATCAGCGGGAGAACGTGCCTCACTTTTGAGAAAATGGTATGAGCTGATTGTTGAACATAAAGAAGAACTTGCGGAATTAATTACGAAAGAAAACGGCAAACCGTACGAAGAAGCGGTCGGAGAAGTTTTATACGGCGCCGGCTATATTGAATGGTTCGCCGAAGAAGCAAAACGGATTTACGGCAGAACCGTACCTGCGCCGACAACGGGCAAACGGATTGTCGTCACCCGTCAGGCGGTCGGCCCGGTAGCCGCGATCACGCCGTGGAATTTCCCGAATGCGATGATTACAAGAAAAGCCGCGCCCGCTTTGGCAGCAGGCTGTACGTTCATCATCAAACCGGCGGAGGATACGCCGCTTTCCGCTTACGCCCTTGCGCGTCTCGCATATGAAGCGGGAATTCCGAAGGACGTGCTGCAAGTGGTGATCGGTGACGGAGCCGAAATCGGAAACGTCTTCACCAGCAGCCCGAAAATCCGTAAAATTACCTTTACTGGCTCAACGCCTGTCGGCAAAATCCTGATGAAAAACAGCGCCGACACCGTAAAACATATGTCAATGGAGCTTGGCGGACATGCGCCGCTGATCGTGGATGAAGACGCTGATCTTGATCTGGCGGTAGCCCAAACAATGGCCTCTAAATTCAGAAACGCCGGCCAAACCTGCGTCTGTGCGAACCGGCTGATCGTACACGAATCCGTAAAAGACGAGTTTGCGAAAAAACTGAGTGAAGAAGCTGCGAAACTCAAAGTCGGAAACGGTCTTGAAAAAGGCGTAAACGTCGGCCCTGTCATCAACAAAAAAGGCTTCGATAAAATCGTCGGCCAAATTAATGACGCCGTGGAAAAAGGCGCAAAAGTGCTGACGGGCGGAACGTATGACCAAAACGATGAAAAAGGATGCTATTTCGTGACGCCGACCGTGCTTTCAAATGTAGATACATCCATGAACATCATGCATGAAGAAACATTCGGCCCGGTTGCGCCGATCGTTACGTTCTCAGATATTGATGAAGCGATCAAGCTTGCGAACGATACGCCGTTCGGGCTTGCGGCTTATTTCTTCACAGAAAACTACCGCCGCGGCATCTATATTTCTGAACAGCTTGAATACGGCATCATCGGCTGGAATGACGGCGGTCCGTCCGCAGTTCAAGCGCCGTTCGGAGGAATGAAAGAAAGCGGCATCGGCCGTGAAGGCGGTACGGAAGGCATTGAACCGTACCTGGAAACCAAATACATGTCTATCGGACTTTAATGAGCCGAAAAGAAAGCCCCGCTACTAAGCGGGGCTGTTTTTATTGAGCGGTCTGCCGGTGAATATCGCCGGCAGGCTTTTTTGATCTTGCGGGAATAATCGGTTCGATTCCAGACAAAATAACAGCAAATACGATTGAAAGAAGGTCGCCATCATGGATATATTACTGGCTCTTCTCCCGGCTTTATTTTGGGGGAGCATCGTGTTATTTAACGTCAAATTAGGCGGCGGGCCTTACAGCCAGACGCTGGGAACGACAATCGGGGCGCTCATCGTTTCGTTTGTGCTGTATCTGTTTGTCCACCCGGTGCTGTCTGGGCGCATTTTTATTGTCGGCATCATCTCGGGGCTGTTTTGGTCGCTCGGCCAAAGCAATCAGCTTAAAAGCATACAGCTGATGGGCGTTTCAAAAACGATGCCGATATCAACGGGAATGCAGCTCGTCTCGACTTCTTTGTTCGGTGTGATTGTATTCAAAGAATGGTCAACCCCGATCGCGATTACGCTGGGTATTCTCGCCCTTATTTTTATCATCATCGGGATTGTGCTCACATCTTTAGAAGATAAAAAGGGGCGGGCGGACGGAGAACCGGGAAACTTAAAAAAAGGCATTGTCATCCTGCTGATCTCCACGCTCGGTTATTTGGTCTATGTCGTTGTGGCCCGGCTGTTCGGCGTATCCGGATGGTCAGCGCTACTGCCGCAGGCGATCGGGATGGTCATCGGCGGACTGCTCCTGACGTACAAGCATAAACCGTTTAATAAGTACGCCCTCAAGAACATTCTGCCGGGAATCATCTGGGCGCTCGGGAATATGTTTCTGTTCATCTCACAGCCGCGCGTCGGAGTTGCGACAAGTTTTTCCCTCTCTCAAATGGGGATCGTCATCAGCACACTCGGCGGAATCTTCATTCTCCGTGAGAGCAAAACGAAGCGTCAGCTGGTCGCCATTGCCATCGGGATTATCCTGATCATTGTGGCCGCGGTATTCTTAGGCGTTGCGAAATCAAATTCATAACATATGCAGGAGGTTTGAACATGTACACGGATTTAAAAGGAAAAGTCGTTGCCATTACGGGAGCTTCATCAGGATTAGGAAAAGCGATGGCGATCCGCTTCGGACAGGAGCAGGCGAAAGTCGTGGTTAACTACTATAGTAATGAAAAAGACGCCCAAACCGTTAAAGAAGAGATTCAAAAAGCGGGAGGCGAAGCGGTCATCGTTCAAGGAGACGTCACAAAAGAAGAAGATGTCAAAAACATCGTGCAGACCGCGGTGAAGGAATTCGGCACATTGGATGTCATGATCAATAACGCCGGCATGGAAAATCCGGTTCAGTCGCATGAAATGCCGCTCAAAGACTGGAACAAAGTCATCAATACCAATCTGACCGGCGCTTTCTTAGGAAGCCGCGAAGCCATTAAATATTACGTAGAGAATGATATTCAAGGAAACGTCATTAACATGTCAAGCGTACATGAAATGATTCCATGGCCGCTGTTTGTTCACTACGCGGCGAGTAAAGGCGGCATCAAATTGATGACGGAAACGCTGGCGCTTGAGTACGCGCCGAAGCGCATCCGTGTTAACAATATCGGACCGGGAGCCATCAATACGCCGATCAACGCGGAAAAATTTGCGGATCCCGTTCAGAGAAAAGATGTGGAAAGCATGATTCCGATGGGATATATCGGTGAGCCGGAAGAAATCGCGGCTGTCGCCGTCTGGCTTGCTTCGAAGGAATCAAGCTACGTGACCGGCATTACGCTGTTTGCTGACGGAGGAATGACCAAATATCCGTCATTCCAGGCAGGCCGCGGATAAGAAAAAAAGCGATCGCAGGCTCTTTAGAGCCGGATCGCTTTTTGCTTACGCGCGTTTTTTCTTTACAAGCGCCGCGATGGAAAGGATAATCGCCGCAGCTGACAGAACGATGGCCGCAATATCAAGCGCTGATACGCCGGATTTGCTTTCTTCGTTTGACTGTTCAGCTCCGTGCGCATCCGTCACGCTGGCCGATTTCGTGATTTTCGTAATCGAGTGAGGCGTGTCGGCTTTCTCATCACCCGTCCATTCTACAATGCTGCCGTCTTTGTAATATTGGTAAGCGTCCCAAGCGGCATCTCCGCTCTTTTCAGGATTTTTCGCAACGAACGTGAACTGCTGGAATTGGCCGGGCTGAATGCCGCCGCCGTCCTTTGCTTCCCAAGTGACGGAGACCGCTTTGTCATCATGTTTGGATACGGATGTTTTCCAGCCCGGAATCGGCTGATACTGCTGAAATTCAACGCCGGCGGGCATTTTCAGCACGACTTTCGTTGTCGGCTCATTCTTTTCCACAGGCACTTTCATCGTGTACGTTTCCCAAGAACCGGCCGCGGATTCCGCGGGTTTGACTGAGACGTGGGCGCTTGCTGTCGCCGTAAAACCGACGAGTGACAGGGTCACGGCGGATATGAATAATAAAGCCTTTTTTTTCAACATGAGATACACTCCTTAGTTTGTCGTTGAGAATATTTGGTTGATTTCATTAAAATCGTTTGTCAGCCCGTGGACTTTGATCTTCCAGTTTCCCTTTTCGGTGATGGACAGGTTGGCGGCTTCAAATGTGCCTTCCTTCGTCTTCTTCAAATCAAAGGTGCTTTCATGCTGTTTGCCGCTGAAGCCCGTCTGGTAAACAGTGACCGTAAATTGCTGAATGTCTTTTACCAAGCTGCCGTTGTGATCGGTGACAATGACTTGAAATTCATTTTTACCCGGCTGGTTCGGCGTAATGTGCAAGGACAGGGTTTCCCCGTTTCCGATCGTTTCTGAGCCGTTAAAAGGCAATGGTGCAGGCGGCGGCGGACTGGGCAGGCTTGTGAAGACGGCGGTTGTAAATAACACCGCAATGCCTAGTGCCCATTCGGCCTTTATCGTTGCGCTGATGCTCCTTTTTCTGCTGAACTTCGTCATCCATACGTGAACGGCGCCGAGCACAAGCATGATGACAAACAGTCCGATTTTCAAAAGGAGCGTCTTACCGTAAGCGGTGTGAAAGAGTGAATCAAACGTGCGGATAATGAAAAATCCGTTCAGCACGCCTGAAAATAACAGCACACCGACAGAGGCGAACGCCCAAGGAGAAAACCGTCTGACCGTTTCCCAAGCGATGGTTTTATCGGGTTTTCTCCACTCTGATGAAAGAAGCAGCACAAGCGCGGCGATACCGCCCATCCATACAGACGCGGCCGATAAATGGAGAAAGTCCATCGCGATGCCGACCGCTTTTTCGTCGATAACCGCCGCATGCCCGGCGAATGCTTTTGCCAAAAGCGAAGCGAAGAAGAATAACAGCGGCGCCGTCCAGTACGCAAATGACCGGAATGCTTTCTTCTTCAGCAGCGGGATCATGGACAGGGCGAGCAGGATAAATAAGCTGATCTGGATCATCCAGACGTACCCGCCTGCCGTTTTCAGAAGCGTTTCTTTTACATAGTCCGGCTGAAACGCGGCGCTCCAAGCGCCGCCCGCGTTTTCTTTCGTCTGGATCGGGAGCTGGCAGATAAGCGCGAGCCCCGTTAAACATAAAGAAATCACGAGCAGCTTTACAGTTCGTTTTGCTTTTGATGAATCTTTATTATTTCTGTACCAAAACAGATGGAAAAAAGCCGTGCCGATAAACAGGGAGAGAGCGGTGTACAAAATACCGCGGTCGATGGCCGCTTCGGGATGAAGCGCCGCTTGCGATGATGTCTGCTCCTGAAGTTCTCCGCCGGCTTTTCCGATACTGAAAGGGATGACGCCGGATACCGGATGTCCGTCGGCCGATACCGCGTTCCATTCCGCTCTGTAAATATCATGCGGCAGATTTTTTTTCAATGCCGCGGTCATGATGCGGGCATCATTTTTTTGAATCACCGTTTTGCCCGCATCGACCCGTTCGCCGGATGAATTATAGACCTTAATGGAGTGGAAGCCTTCTTCAATCTGTTCATTAAACTCAATTTCAATCTGCTTCGGCGCTTGTTTTAATTCGCTGTTCTCACCCGGATTTGAGTTTGTGATGTAGGCGTGGGCGAAGCTTGTTTTCGGAATCAAAACAAGGAACAGCAAAAAGATGAGCCAGCGTTTGTTCTGTCTCATGGATGATGACACCGCCTTCCGGTTGGTTGTTGTTATGTCTTGCTGCAGGTGCATCCCTTCTGCCTGTCGTGTAAGATGATGTCCGCCGCCTCGTCAAAGGTGCAAATGACCCCGCCGAATCCTTTTTGAAACCGTTCTGCGTAATCAAGCGTTGAGAAGGGAATCGCCTGAGGCCGGCAGCAGTGAAGGTCAATATCGGCATGGACTAAAAAGTATGCGGAAGCGGCCGTCAGCGTCGTCTGGAGAAGAAAATCTTTACAAATGACGTGGGACACTTCTTCCTTTTTATCCTCATACCGCAAAATCGCGCAATGAATGCAGCACATCTGCTCAACGGCTTGTGAAACGGTAATAAGCTGAACAGAATACGAATGCTGAATCGGCCGCAGGCAATAGCCGCATTGATTGGCGCTTCGTTCTGAAGCGGTAGGGAGCGTAATGCCGCCGGGTGTCCGGATAATCCGGTTTGCATCCGCCAGCTGATTGACGTCTCTGTACACGGTCATCTCGGAGACGCCGAATCTCTCGCTTATGTCAGAGATTTTCAGCGCGCCCTCTTCTTTCAGCCATTCAAGCAAGGTTTGCTGTCTGTGAATCGGAAGCAATTCTGCATCCTCCTTTTTATGCGAATGAGTGATGAACCTCCCTCTAAGGGTAGATGTTTTCACAAATGCACACAAGAGCCTGATGATAAAATATGTGAAAAAATGTTGAACAATCACAAATATAAAAGACGTAGTCAGACTCTGTTATAATAGAAGAGTTGAATGGAGGAATAAACATGAAAGAAACGACCTGCCCGAACTGCGGCAAGCCGATTACAGGCGACATGGTCAGATCATCCATGATCCCGTGCCAGTTTCAGTGCGGGCATTGCCATGTGAAATTGCGTGAATATAAAGTATCAGCTCCGATTATGGCTGCGGCCATTGCGATCACGGTGCTTTTGATTTATCTTGTGCAGATGGCCAGAACCGCCGTCATGCCGATGTTTCCGGCAGCGCGGTATGTGCCGGCCGCCATTTTCGCGCTCGTATGTGCGTATCCGGTGTTTATTGTCAGTGAGCGGCTCATTGCCAAACTCGTCGTCACTAAAGGACACATTATATACAGAAAGCGGTAAGACACCTTTGATGAGGTGTCTTTTTTTTGTTAAGGAGTTGTCACAGTCTCTGTGCCAAACTCCTCTTTACTTTTCATTGAATGGGGATTGTAAGCGTTTTATGATGAAGACACAGGGGAGAGAGAGAAACCCCGTGTCTTATTTATTTTCATCTGAAGGCAAGCAAACAGGGAGGGAATGAACATGCAGCAAGAACAGCAAGCTGGCATGAAAGTGAAGATACAGCGGTTCGGCAGTTATTTAAGCGGTATGATCATGCCGAATATCGGTGCATTTATCGCATGGGGAATTATCACCGCGCTGTTTATTCCGGCGGGATGGTTTCCGAATCCGCAGCTGAATACATTGGTAAGCCCGATGATTACGTATCTTCTGCCGCTTTTAATCGCATATACGGGCGGAAAAATGATTTACGATCACCGCGGGGGAGTCGTCGGAGCGACGGCCGCCATCGGAGTCATTGTCGGAGCGGACATTCCGATGTTCTTAGGGGCAATGATTATGGGGCCTTTGGGCGGTTATCTCATTAAACAATTAGACCGTGTGTTTAAAGATAAAGTCAGACAGGGTTTTGAAATGCTGATCAACAACTTCACGGCGGGAATTATCGGAGCTGTGCTGACGATTATCGCATTTTATGCGATCGGCCCGGTCGTCCTGTCTCTTAACAAATTGCTGGCGGCAGGTGTGGAAGTCATTGTCCACGCGAATTTGCTGCCGATTGCAAGCGTTTTCGTAGAACCGGCGAAAGTCCTGTTCCTGAATAACGCGATCAACCACGGCATTTTAAGTCCGATCGGAATCGAGCAGGCCGCCAAAGCGGGTAAATCCATTCTGTTCTTAGTGGAAGCAAACCCCGGGCCGGGACTCGGTATTTTACTGGCATATATGTTCTTTGGGAAAGGCTCTTCAAGATCGACGGCTCCGGGAGCGGCGATCATTCATTTCTTCGGGGGGATTCATGAAATCTATTTCCCTTACATTTTAATGAAACCGATGCTGATCCTCGCGGCGATCGCCGGGGGAGCGAGCGGACTGCTTACATTCTCGATCTTTAACGCGGGTCTTGTCGCCGCATCATCTCCGGGAAGCATCATCGCCATTTTGGCGCTGACGCCGAAAGGAAGCTATCTCGGCGTGCTGGCGGGCGTCATCGTTGCCGCGGCCGTATCGTTTATCGTCTCGGCGCTTATTCTGAAATCGTCTAAAGCGGGCGAAGAAGATTTGACAGCCGCGGCGGAAAAAATGCAGGAAATGAAAGGCAGGAAAAGTGAAGCGGCGGCCGCATTGGCAGACAAAGAGGAAGAGCCGGAAAACAGCGCCGCTGATATTTCCGCTGACCAAGTCAGCCGCATTATCTTCGCATGCGACGCGGGTATGGGATCGAGCGCAATGGGCGCCTCCATTTTAAGAAACAAAGTGAAAAAAGCAGACCTGGATATCGATGTGACAAATACGTCGATCAATAATCTGCCGAATGACGCGGATATCGTCATTACGCATAAGGACCTGACTGACCGCGCGAAAGCGAAGCTGCCGCAGGCGGTGCACATTTCGGTTGATAATTTCTTGAACAGCCCGAAATACGATGAACTGATTGAAAAGCTTAAAAACTAATCAAACAGAAAGAGGGATCTTCATCATGGAAGTATTGGCTAAAGCGAACATCAAACTGAACCAGACGGTGAACTCAAAAGAGGATGCCATCCGCCTCGCGGGACAGACATTGATTGATAACGGCTACGTGAAGAACGGCTATGTGGAAAAAATGTTCGAACGTGAAGAAACATCATCCACGTTTATGGGGAATTTCATCGCGATCCCGCACGGCACGGAAGATGCGAAGGATGAGGTGCTTCATTCAGGCATTTCCGTCATCCAGATTCCGGATGGTGTGGAATACGGTGAAGGCAATACGGCAAAGGTCGTTTTCGGTATCGCCGGAAAAAACAATGAACACTTAGACATCCTGTCAAACATCGCCATCATCTGCTCAGAGGAAGAAAACATCGAACGGCTGATCAGTGCAAAGACGGAAGAAGAACTGGCCGCTATTTTCAGCGAGGTGAACTGACATGATTGCCCTTCATTTCGGAGCGGGAAACATCGGGCGGGGCTTTATCGGCGCCCTGCTCCATCATTCCGGCTATGACGTAGTTTTCGCTGATGTGAATGAAACGATGGTCAGCCTTCTCAATGAAAAGAAGGAATATACCGTGGAGCTTGCCGACGGCGGCCGGCAGACAGAAATCATCGGCCCCGTTTCAGCCATCAACAGCGCGGTGCAAGAACAAGAGCTGTACGGGCTGATCAATGAAGCGGCGATCATTACGACGGCGGTGGGCCCGAACGTTCTCAGACTCATCGCCCCGTCCATCGCGGAAGGGCTGAAGCGCAGAACGTCCTCTGAGCCTCTCAATATCATTGCCTGTGAAAATATGATCGGCGGCAGCAGTTTTCTGAAAAAAGAAGTTTTCGGACATTTGACGGAAGCGGAGCGGGAACTCGTGAACCGGACGGTCGGCTTCCCGGATTCTGCGGTAGATCGGATCGTGCCGATTCAGCACCATGAAGATCCGCTGAAAGTATCCGTAGAACCGTTTTTTGAATGGGTCATAGACAGAACCGGCTTTGCCGGCGGCCAGCCGGTACTTAAAGGCGCGTTGTTTACGGATGATCTTACGCCTTTCATCGAGAGAAAGCTGTTTACCGTCAATACCGGTCATGCCGTTACGGCGTACGTCGGCTATCAGCGCGGATTAAAAACCGTCAAAGAGGCCATCGGCCACCCGGAAATCCGGCGTGTCGTGTACGATGCACTTTCAGAAACGGGCGAGTACTTGGTGAAAGCGTACGGCTTTAAGCAATCCGAACACGAGCAGTACATGAAAAAAATCATCGGCCGCTTTGAAAATGAATACATCACGGATGATGTGACGAGGGTTGCCAGATCACCGCTCAGAAAACTCGGAGCGAATGACAGATTAGTAGGGCCGGCCAAAAAAATAAAAGAACCGAACGCGCTGGCAGAAGGCATCGCCGCCGCCCTGCGCTTTGACTATCAGGATGATCCGGAAGCGGTTGAGCTGCAAAAGCTTATCGCGGAAAAAGGCACGAGCCGCGTTCTTCAAGACATTTGCGGTATTCAGCCGCATGAAGCGCTGCACGGCATCGTGCTCAAAAAGCTCAATCAATAAAAATGAACCCGCGTCGGGGGACGCGGGTTTTTTCTTGCGTTATAATGAGAGGGAAGGGAGGCTGCGTGATGAATCAGAAGCTATTGCCACATCGTTATCCGTTTCTTTTAATTGACGGCACGACGAACAGTGAAGCCGGAAAATGGGCGGCTGCTTACAAAAACATCAGTGAAAACGACTGGTTTATAACTGAATCCCAAAGAGAGATGCCATTTTCGCTCGTCGTTGAAGCAATGGCCCAAACGGCGGCTTGCGCGGGAATTACCGGCGGTGACAGCCTCGGTCTTTTATCCGCGGTGAAGAAAGCGGAAAGGTTAGGTGCCGCTTTGCCGGGAGACCGTCTGGATCTTTTGTTTGAGGTCACGCGAATCAGACGCGGTTTTGTGTTCGGCCGGGCGAAAGCGTCCGTTGCCGGGAAGCCTGTGGCGGAAGCTGAACTCAGCATATTTATCCAGCCATCGTAAAAAAAGCCGCCTCCAGCGGCGGCTTTCGGACAAGCGTGTTATTTTGTATCATAATCTCTTTCACTTTGTGAATTGTCCCTTTGGTCATGTTTGTGTTTTTCGTCATTGGCGTTTTCCTTCAGCTCTTCCAGCGGAATCGGATCGGTTAAATCATGATGTTCAGGATTTTCATTCGGTTTGTTCTTTTGTTTTCTTTCTTTCATCCTCCATCACCTCAATATTTCTTTTCCTCAACGTTCTCCCCGCCAAACGCAGGAAGCGGTTTTTTGTTCCTGTGGGTCATATGTATTAAAATAGAGACGACTACATTATAAAAAGTGAGGTACATATATGCCGATACAAAGAGAAGACGCAGATATTAAACTGATCGCGATTGATATGGACGGAACCCTGCTCAATGACGAGCAGCTCATCCCGGAGGAAAACCGGCGGGCGATCAAGGAAGCGGAGGCGAAAGGAATTCACGTCGTCATCAGCACAGGACGCACGCTGATGACCTGCCGCGAACTGGCTGAGTCTCTCGAGCTGTCATCCTTTTTAATCACGGCAAACGGCAGCGAAATCTGGGATTCCAACTTTGAGCTGGTTGAGCGCAAGCTTCTTCATACCGATCATATTCAAAAATTATGGGATCTGAGGAATAAGCACAACACGAATTTCTGGGCCTCTACCGTCGATAGAGTGTGGAGAGGGGAATTCCCGGAAACGATTACGGATCATCAGTGGCTCAAGTTCGGATTCGAAATCGAGGATGACGAAGTGCGGAATGAGGTGCTGAAAGAGCTCAAGGAATACAAGGAGCTCGAGATCACAAACTCCAGCCCGATCAACATCGAAGTCAATGCCCTCGGTATCAACAAAGCGGCTGCGCTGGCGAAGGTATCGGAAAAACTCGGCTTCACGATGGAAAATGTGATGGCCATGGGTGACAGTCTGAATGACATTGCCATGATTGAAAAAGCGGGTGTCGGCGTCGCCATGGGGAATGCGCAGGACATTGTGAAAGAAACAGCTGACTGGGTGACTGATGTCAACACGGAAAACGGGGTCGCCAAAGCGATCTGCCACTGGGTGTTATAATAGAAAAAAGAGAGAGTCTCAGTATGAGGCTCTCTTTTTTTTGTTTTGTCAGATTTATGACTAGGTCCATGGTAGGTTTTCTGACAAAAGGATGTTCAAACCTGTCAGAATTAAATATAATGAAGAGAAATTCAACAATTCGGAATAGTCATTCCGAATAGCGGAATGATAATAATATAAAACGTTTACAATACAGGAGGGATCTTATGTTTCAGATTGACATCAATTGTGATTTAGGAGAGAGTTTCGGTGCTTATAAAATCGGACTGGATGAAGAGATTTTGGATTATGTGACATCTGCAAACATCGCCTGCGGCTTTCATGCGGGTGATCCCAGCGTGATGCGCAAAACGGTTGCGCTTGCGGCGGAAAAAGGCGTGAAAATCGGCGCTCATCCCGGGCTGTTCGATCTGCAGGGATTCGGGCGGCGGCAGATCGCGATTACACCCGAGGAAGCGTATGATCTGACGCTGTACCAAATCGGCGCGCTGTCAGGGTTTTTAAAAGCAGAAGGTGTCGAGATGCAGCATGTGAAGCCGCACGGCGCTTTATATAATATGGCCGCCGTCAATCCCGGCCTGTCAGAAGCCATCGCTCAGGCGGTCTGTCATTTTGATCCCGGGCTTATTCTTTTCGGGCTTTCCGGAAGCGAGCTGATTAAAGCGGGAGATCGAATCGGACTGAGGACGGCAAGCGAAGTGTTTGCGGACCGCACCTATCAGGAAGACGGCACGCTGACGCCGCGTTCAGAGCCGGATGCGCTGATTCAGGATGACAAAAAAGCGGTCGGTCAAGTGATTCAAATGGTGAAAGACAGCACGGTGACATCACGTAAGGGACAAGCTGTAAGCCTGAAAGCGGACACGATCTGCATTCACGGAGACGGAGCCCACGCCCTCACATTCGCAAAAACAATCAAAAAAGAATTAAAAGCGGCAGACATTCAAATCAGCGCGCTTGCAAAAGACTGAGCAGCAGAGGGAGGAAGACAGCATGGAGCAAAAGAAAAAAACAGCCGGAAAGGCTTCCGGCAAATGGTCGATTCTTTTAGGCGCGACATTTTTGATGGCGACATCATCAATCGGGCCCGGCTTTCTGACGCAAACGGCCACGTTTACCAATACATTGGCGGCAAGCTTCGGCTTTATCATTTTAATTTCTATTATTTTGGACATTTTCGCGCAAACCAATGTATGGCGGATTATCGCGGTTTCCGGAAAGCGCGGCCAAGAGATTGCCAATATGGTGCTTCCGGGCGCCGGTTATGCCATTGCTTTTCTGGTCATGCTCGGCGGACTTGCGTTTAATATCGGAAACATCGGCGGCGCGGGTCTCGGTCTTCAAGTATTATTTGGGATCAAACCGGAGATCGGCGCTTTAATCAGCGCAGCGGTCGCGGTGCTGATTTTTGTCATAAAGGAAGCCGGAAAAGTCATGGACCGTTTTATGCAGATCGCCGGAATCGTCATGATCGTATTGACGGTGTATGTTGCCGTAACGACGGCTCCGCCGGTCGGACACGCCGTTGTGAAAACTTTTATGCCTGATCATATCAGTGTGCTGGCGATCGTGACGCTTGTCGGCGGCACGGTCGGCGGATACATTACATTTGCCGGCGGTCACCGTTTGCTTGATTCAGGCATCCAAGGGAAAGAAGTCATCCCTCAGGTTACGAAAAGCTCCATCACAGGCGTTCTGATTACATCGGTTATGCGGATTGCCCTGTTTCTCGCCGTGCTCGGCGTCGTCTCAAAGGGCCTGCGCATTGATCCTGATAATCCGGCGGCTTCTGTATTCCGGCTTGCGGCGGGAAATGTAGGCTATAAAATTTTCGGCGTCATCATGTGGTCTGCCGCTATCACGTCTGTCATCGGCGCCGCCTATACATCGGTATCATTTTTCAAATCATTTTCAACAAAAATCGAAAAGCACTCACATGGCGTAATTATCGGTTTTATCATCGTATCCACTCTTATATTTGTCACGATCGGCCAGCCTGCCAAAATTCTGGTCGCGGTCGGTTCGCTTAACGGCTTAATTCTGCCGCTTGCATTAGCGATGATTCTGTTGGGCGCTTATAAGAAAAAAATCGTCGGCGATTACAAGCATCCGATCTGGCTCACGATTGCAGGGGCGATCGTAGTGGTTGTCATGGCGGTTATGGGCATCTATACATTATTCACGCAAATGCCGCAGCTATGGAGCTGATGATATGAAAAACAATATGAGTGACATAAGCCCCGAAGAAGTCAGACAGCTGATCAGGAAGGGGCAGATGACCGGGCCGACGGCGGGGATGGCCGCTTCTTACGCACAAGCCAATCTCGTCGTTTTGCAAAAGGATCTTGCCTTTGATTTTCTCTTATTCTGCCAGCGCAATCAAAAGCCTTGTCCGGTGCTTGACGTGACGGATGCGGGTTCACCCGTTCCGGCAATAGCTGCGCAGGGAGCTGATATCCGGACGGACTTTCCGAAATACAGGATTTATCGGCATGGCGTGCTTACTGAAGAGGTAACGGATATTACGCCGTATTGGAGGGATGATGATGTCGGGTTTTTGATCGGCTGCAGTTTTTCATTCGAGCAAGCCCTTATTAATCAGCACATTCCAATCAGGCACATCGATGAAGGCGTGAACGTTCCCATGTATAAAACAAATATTGACCGTGTTCCGGCGGGCCCATTTTCAGGAAAGATGGTCGTCAGCATGAGACCGATTCCGGAAAGGCTTACAGTCCGCGCGGCGCAGGTCACGTCACGTTTTCCCGCCGTGCACGGCGCCCCCGTCCGCATCGGAAATCCGCAAAGCATCGGTATCAGCGATTTGCAACAGCCGGATTTCGGAGATGCCGTAACGGTGCGGGAAGGTGAAGTTCCCGTATTCTGGGCCTGCGGCGTTACACCCCAGGCGGTGATCATGGAAGCAAAGCCTGATATTGTGATAACACATTCACCGGGGCACATGCTGATCACCGATATACGAAATGAATCGCTTGCTGTCCTGTAAGTGAGAAAGAATACAACGAGGTGATGACAATGATGCAGTATAGCGGAAATACAGCGCTTGATATACAGCCGTACGGTGATTCCGCCGTTATCATCCGCTTTGGCGGGCACATCAGCGAAGAGGTCAACAGCCGGGTGCATGCGGCGGCAGCCTGTATGGAAGAACGGCCGTTTCCGGGCTTCGTTGAATGTATTCCGGCATTCACAAGCTTAACGATCTTTTATGATGTGTATGCCGTCTCAAACATAAAAAAAGGCGTTTCTCCTTTTGCCCTGGTCAAGAAAGAAGTGACAGAACGTCTCAGCCATATAATGACCGACCGCAAAGAACAGCGCCGGGTGATGGAAATCCCCGTTTGCTACGGCGGTGATTTCGGTCCTGATTTAGAAGAGGTCGCTGAGATGAACGATCTGACCCCGGAAGACGTCATCCGCATTCATACTGAAGGCGAATATCTCGTTTATATGCTCGGATTTGCGCCGGGATTTCCGTTTTTGGGAGGAATGTCTGAGCGGATCAGAGCGCCGAGAAAGGCGTCACCAAGGCCGTCCATCCCGGCCGGTTCAGTAGGAATCGCGGGAATGCAGACCGGTGTGTATCCGATATCCACTCCCGGCGGCTGGCAGCTGATCGGCAGCACCCCGCTCCGGCTTTTCAGGCCGGAAGAACATCCGCCGAGTCTTTTGAGAGCGGGCGATACGGTGAGATTCGTCCGGATCACGGCAGAGGAATACAGCCGCATCAAGGAGGGAGCCGAATGAGTATGAAAGTGGTAAAACCCGGTCTCTTGACGACGGTTCAGGACACGGGACGCACGGGGTATCAGAAATACGGTGTGCTGGGAAGCGGCGCAATGGATACGATCTCTCTGCGCATCGCCAATCTTCTTGCCGGAAATCAAGAAAAAGAGGCGGGACTGGAAATTACGCTCATGGGGCCCGGGCCTTCCTTTGAATTTTCAGAACCTGCGGTTATTGCCGTCACGGGAGCTGATTTTGCCCTTCATATTAATGGGGAGCCCGCTCCTCTGTGGAAACCGGTTTTGATAAAGGAAAACAGCGTCGTCTCATTCGGGCCGTGCAAGATGGGGAGCCGCGCATATCTCGCCGTCGCGGGGGGATTTGACGTGCCCGCCGTCATGGAAAGCAAAAGCACGTATGTCAGAGCGGGGATCGGCGGCTTTTGCGGAAGAGCGCTGCAAAAAGATGATGAGCTGCCGCTCGGCCGTATGACGCCATGTTCGGAATCAATCGCGTACCGTCTGAGCGATTCTTTCGGACAGCATGGTTTCTCAGCGCCTGATTGGTCTGTCAGCAGCAGAGGTTTTCTGCCGCTGAAAAAAAATCCGGTTATACGAGTGCTTGAAGGCGCTCAATTTCACGCTTTTACAGAAGAAGCAAAATTGCGTTTTTATCAAGAGTCATATACGGTCACGCCTCAATCCGACCGAATGGGCTACCGGCTGAAGGGCGCTCCGCTTGAATTGCGGGAGCCGCTGGAGATGGTATCTGAGGCCGTGACGTTCGGAACGGTGCAGGTGCCTCCGGACGGCAATCCGATTATTCTGCTGGCTGACAGACAGACGACGGGGGGCTATCCGCGGATGGCGCATATCATATCCGCCGATCTTCCTCTCGCCGCCCAAACGATGCCGGGGGAACACATCACGTTCCGGGTCGTTTCGCTGGAGGAAGCGGAAATGCTGCTTTTGGAGAAGGAACAGCAGCTGAAGGAGCTGAAAGCAAGGCTCAAAATGGAATGGCTGATCTGACAAAGGGGCTAAAGACCATGGAAAACAAAAACAAAACCGTCATCAAATCAATGGAACTGCTTCATTTGTTTCTGACTGAACCGAGCCTGAGCTTAAATGAACTGGTTTTTCTATCGGAGATGCCGAAGACCTCGGTTCACCGGATGGCAAGCTCACTGGAGGAAACGGGGTTTCTCACCCGGGCGGCGGACGGCCGTTATCAGCTTGGTCTGATCTTTTTACAATTCGGCCAGCTCGTCTCTGAACGTCTGGATATCAGGAAAATAGCCAAACCGATTATGGAAGAGCTGTGCGGCGAAGTGGATGAGGCCGTTCAGCTGATCATGAGGGACGGGGATGAAGCTATTTACGTCGAAAAAATTGAAGGCACCCAAACCGTCCGCCTGTATACGGCAATCGGCCGCCGGTCGCCGCTGTACGCGGGAGCGTGCGCCAGAAGCATTCTATCGTTTCTGCCAAAAGAGGAGATTGACACATACATTCAGAAGACAAAGCTTGCCGCAATCGCCTCAGGCACGATGACGGATCGGGCTGAACTGCTTCAATCTATTGAAAGATCCTTACAATCAGGTTATACGATCAGCTATTCGGAATTAGAGGATTACACGGCGGCGATCGGAGCGCCGATTTTCAATCACGAAGGTAAGGTGGCTGCCGGAATCAGCATCGCCGGCTTCGAAGCCCGGTTTTCAAAGGACAGGCTGCCGTATTTAACCGAAAAGGTCAAAAACGCCGCACAGCATATTTCTGAGAAATTGGGTTATTGACCGAGCCAATTTTTCTTCACTCGCGTACATTACAATATCGATAGTAACGAGTGGAGGAAAGTAAATGGGACTTGTTTATACGGCGCTGGGGGATTCTTTGACGACGGGAAGGGGATCCGGGCCGTTTTCCGCCGGTTTTGTCCAGCGGTTCGGGCGCATGATGGCAGAAGATTTACAGACAAGAACCGACGTATCCATCTTTGCCAAATCAGGCCTTGAGACGGGAGAAATTCTCGGGCTTATGTCCTTGCCGTACATTCAGAGGCGGATTCAGGCTGCTGATATGATTACGATTACAGGCTGCGGCAACGATTTGATCGATTCGGTTCAGGCATATCAGCAAACATCGGACGCTTCGGTGTTCACCAGCGTGTCCAGTCACTGCCATGAGAACTTTGAAAAGATGATAGCCAAGATCGCTGCCTTAAAAGGGCCGCACCCGTCTCCTTATGAGATCCGCGTCTTTAATTTATACAATCCTTTCCCGGGCATCTCCATTGCAGAAAAATGGATATCCTCTTATAATGCGCACCTCAGCACACTCGCATCGGCGCCGCACGTCAAAATCGCCGACGTCCACAGCGCTTTCAAAGGAAAAATGAATGAATATCTCTCTCATGACCGCGTACACCCCAACAGCAAGGGATATGAAGTCATGGCATGCGTCCTGCGGGGGCTCGGATACGGTAGCCTCGCCCGCTCATAACCGCGTGCTCCTTTTCATCGGGAGCGCGCTTTTCGTGCTCCTTAAAACAAACTTAAAATTGTCCGACTTTCGTTCTATCCGCGCAAAAAATACGCTAGAATAATGGGGGATAAAGACAGAAATAGAATTGTGTTCAAAAAATGATAACAGAAAGGATGGATTGCTTTGCTGCGCGCCTTAAAACTGTCACTCGCGATGCTGATTATTATACTTGCGGCCGCCGCATTTACGTATGCGGAACATACCTCTGTCATACAGCCGGTTATGCTCGTGTTTCTCGGTGCGGTCATGTTCATTCAGGGGCTGGAGGAAAAACGGAAAGAAAACGACGGCTCCGGGAAATTCAATATCTATACCGCCGTTTTTGTATGGTCAATCTCCTTAATCGGTTTTACGCTTCACGCGATCTGAGTCTGATAGATCCTGAAAATGCTCCACAACGGGAAATGGTGAATAAAAACGGTGCAGTAAGGCTTTCCATTCCTGATATTCCGGCGATCCGCGAAAGCCTTTTGTATGATCTTCTAATGTCTCCCATTCCACAAGCAGCAAATATTTATGCGTCTTTTCCATACATTTGGACAAGGAATGGGACAGATAACCTTTCATGCCCGCGATAATCGGCTCCGCCCGGCGGAATGCCTCTTCGAATTCCCCCTCAAGACCTTCTTTTACATACAGCATGGCTGCTTCTCTGATCATCTGAAATTCCCCCTTTTTTTAATAGATACATTGTATAAGAACATGGCCCGTGACGGCAGGAAAAACAAAAAAATTTTAAACACTATGAGAAAAAAATCCTTGCCAGCCTGATTTGGTTTAGGAGAAAATAACAGTTGGAAGGCAGGGGAATAGACAGTGAAAAAAGGGTTATACCTATTACTTTTACTCGCAGGAATCATAGGTTTGATCGGCTGCTCGAAAACGGAATCGGCCGAAGACAGAATGAAAGATTTCGTAAAAGACTGGAACGGCGGTCATTACGATAAGATGTACCAAAGCCTCACCCAGGATGAAAAGAAAAAGCTATCCAAAAAGGATTTTGTAAAACGATATGAAACCATTTATGAACAAGCAGGGGTCAAAAATCTGAAAGTCACTGCCGAAAAACAGGACGAAGACGACAAGAAAAAAGATGACCTCCAGCACATCGATTATAAAGTCAGCATGGATACAAAAGCAGGGAAGGTCGCTTTTGAAAACACGGCCGTCCTGAAAAAAGAAAAAACAGACGATGGAGAATCATGGAACATCGACTGGAATCCTTCTTTTATTTTCAAACAGCTTTCCGATGACAAAACCGTGCAGATCGCAAATGAAGAACCGAAGCGCGGACAAATTTACGACAAAGACGGAAAAGGTCTCGCCGTGAATACCGAGGTGCCGGAAATCGGCATTATCCCTGGAAAACTCGGCAAGGATAAAGACAGCGTGATCAAAAAACTGTCTGAAAAACTGGACCTTTCTGAAGACGATATCAAAAGCAAACTGAACCAGGGCTGGGTAAAAGACGACTCCTATGTCCCGATTCAAAAAATCAGACCGGATGATGAAAGCAAGGTCAAAAGCCTGCTCGCATTAGACGGCGTGACGAAAACGAAAGTCAGCTCCCGCTACTATCCGTACGGCGAAAAAGCGGCCCATCTGACCGGCTATATTAAAACCATCACAGCGGAGCAGCTGAAAAAAGCGAAAGACGGCCAATACAGCGATACTTCCAAAATCGGCATTGCCGGCCTTGAGAATGTATATGAAGACAAGCTGCGCGGCACGACCGGCTGGAAAATTTACGTCCCGCAAACAGGTGAGGTCATTGCTGAAAAGAAAGCCGAAAGCGGGCAGGATATTCATGTAACGATTGACATGAAAACGCAGACGAAGCTGTATGATTCTATGAAAGATGACAGCGGAGCGGCAGTCGCCCTCGAACCGCAAACGGGAGAGACACTCGCGCTCGTCAGCGCACCGTCTTATGACCCGAACGGCTTTCTTTTCGGCTGGAGCGGCAAAGAATGGAAAAAGCTGAATGAAGATAAAAACAATCCGTTTTCAGCGAAATTCAACAAACTCTATGCGCCGGGATCAACGATTAAACCGATTGCCGCGGCAGTCGGCCTGACAAACGGCACATTGAAAGCGTCGGAAAAGAAAAAAATCACCGGAAAAGAGTGGCAGAAAGATTCGAGCTGGGGCGGTTACCATGTCACACGCGTATCAGAGCGCCTGAATGAAGTGGATCTCGAAAACGCGCTGATCACATCGGACAACATCTACTTTGCGCAAAATGCCATAGATGCCGGAGCGGACGCGTTTACAAAAGGATTAAAAACATTTGGCTTTGATGAAGAGATTCCGTACCAATTTCCGATTGAAAAGTCTTCAATCGCTAACGGCAAGCTTGATTCCGAGATCCTTCTCGGAGATACGGGCTACGGCCAGGGGCAGATGATGATGTCTCCGCTGCACTTAGCGGCTGACTATACCGCATTTGTAACAGACGGAAATCTTGTCAAACCGACATTGATCAAAGACGGAGAAAAAACGCCGCAAATCTGGCATAAGCAAGTGGTATCGAAAGCCAATGCCGAAGAAATCACGAAAGGGCTGAGAGGCGTCGTTGAAGATCCGCGCGGCTCTGCATATCAGCCGACCGTAAGCGGCATTACCGTAGCCGGAAAAACCGGTACAGCCGAGCTGAAAACGTCTAAAGAAGATAAAGACGGCAAAGAAAACGGCTGGTTTGTCGGTTACGATTATAAAAAGAAAGACCTTTTGATCGCGATGATGATTCAAGATGTCAAAAAACGCGGCGGAAGCCATTACGTCGTTGAAAAAGCGAAAAAGCAGTTTCAGAATCATTAATTGACGATTTTTGCGGGCTGAAAGGAAAATCGGCTGCCGAAGCAGAATGAAACAGCATGGGCAATTCCTGAAAACAGAGATACAAGAGGCTCTAAGAAAAAGGGGGATTTCACATGCAGCGTATTCAATTGGCTGAAGACCTGGAATTTTCAAGAGTGATACACGGGCTTTGGCGTCTGAACGAATGGAATGTTTCAGACGGAGAGCTGCTGCATCTGATTGAATGGTGCATCAGCCAAGGCATCACCACCTTCGACCATGCCGATATATACGGCGGTTATACGTGTGAAAAGCTCTTCGGCGGCGCTTTGTCCCTTTCGCCTTCAATAAGGGAGCGAATCGAAATCGTCACAAAATGCGGGATTGTCATTGAATCACCGGAACGGCCCGGAAACAAGTCGCATCATTATAATACATCGAAGTCTCACATTTTAGCGTCGGCGGAGCAGTCGCTTTTGAATCTGAATACGGATTATCTGGACGTGCTGCTCATTCACAGACCGGACCCGCTTATGGACCCGGAGGCTGTGGCTGAAGCGTTTCACGCGCTGAAAAGCTCGGGAAAGGTCAGATATTTCGGGGTGTCGAACTTTAAAGCGCACCAGTACAGAATGCTCGAATCCTATTTGGATGATCCGCTTATCACAAACCAAATTGAAATCTCGGCGTACGAGCTGGAAAATATTCATGACGGCACGCTGGATTTCTGTCAGGAAAAACGCATTCCGCCGATGGCGTGGTCACCGCTTGCGGGCGGGAGCGTCTTTACCGGACAATCAGATAAGGACGTCCGAATCCGTGCCGCGCTTCGTTCCGTACAGAAAGAAATCGGCGCCGCTTCCATTGACGAAGTCATGTACGCATGGCTGTTCACCCACCCGGCGGACATCATGCCGATTGTCGGCAGCGGAAAAGAGAACCGCATTTCCGCCGCGGTGCGTGCATCCGCGTACAAACTCAGCCATGATCAGTGGTTCCGGATTTATACCGGTGTCCAAGGCTGCGATATTCCATAAACAGAACAAACGCCCGGAAGGTATCTTCCGGGCGTTTGTTTATGTGGTGTGCAATGTCTAAAAACAAGTAAGGTCACTTTGAAGTATAGCCGTGCGGATCAAGAGTAACAAGCGTCATGGCATATTATCTGACACATTTTTCTTTTTCAATACTGTCACACGGCCCAGTGCCAAATTGCCATTTGAAAATGGTTGAATAATCATTGAAAGCGTTTTATATTATAACTTACACCACTTTCCCCGGCAGCACTCCCCATATGCCATACTTCTCACAACTAGAAAATCTGGAGGCGCGTTTCATGTATATGACAGCGAGAGAACAAAAATTAATGAAACATCTTTTACTGCAGAACCGGTACGAGACAGTGCATGAACTGGCGGAAGCTTTACAAGTCAGCACAAGAACCGTTCACCGCGAGTTAAAAACAATCAAACCGATGATGGAATCATTCGGTCTGGCACTTGATAAACAGCCCGGCAAAGGACTGAAAGCGGTAGGAAACCCGGAGGACAAACAAAAACTCCTGTCAGACCTGTCCTATGAACAGTATGAATACAGCGCTGAGGAGCGGAAACTTTTAATTCTATGTTCACTATTAGAGTCTCAAGAGCCGATTAAGCTCTACAGTCTGGCGAACGAACTGCAAGTGACAAACGCGACGATCAGCTATGACCTGGATGAGCTGGAGACTTGGATTGCGCCCTTCGGCTTGACGCTGATCCGAAAAAGGGGCTTCGGCATTCAGCTGACGGGGCCGGAAAATGCGAAACGGAAAATCGTCGGCAATCTCATCGTCAACCGCCTTGATATTCAAAGCTTTTTGGAAGCGGTTGAATTGAATATTAAAGGAAAACCGGACGATGCTGAAAAAATGTTCGGCGTCGTAAATAAAGCGGAACTTTTGAAAATGGACCGGCTCTTGATTCAGCTCAAGGAAAAAATCGCGATCGCCTTATCTGACAGCTCATACATGGCGCTTGCGGTTCATTTAACCTTTGCGATGGACAGGATCAGGCTAGGAGAAACCATCACGATGGAGGATTCGGAACTAAAAGCGCTGCAGCAGACGAAGGAGTACGGCTCTGCGCTGGAAATGGCGAAAGAGCTTGAAAAAGCGTTCGGCGTTTCAATTCCGGAAGCTGAGATCGGATATATCACCATTCATTTGCGGAGCGCCAACCGCAAATACAAAACGGAATTCAAACCGGAAGACATAGAGGTTGAAACGGCCTTGCAAACGAAGCAGCTGATCGGCTTCATTTCTGAAAAAATTAAAATTGATCTGACGGAAAACGGTTCTTTATACGACGGTTTAATCGCCCATCTGGAGCCTGCGATCAACCGGGTAAAAGAAAATATCGACATGTACAATCCGATGACTGAGCAAATTAAACGCGACTACTTTCTGCTGTACATGGCCGTAGAAGAAGGAATGGAAAAATTCTTTCCGGGGCTTCTTTTCTCTGATGATGAGATCGCTTTCATCGTTCTTCACTTCGGCTCCGCTCTGGAAATCAAACGGGAAGAAGCGAAGATCAAAGCGCTGATCGTCTGTTCAAGCGGCATCGGATCGTCCAAAATGCTCGCGTCCAGGCTGAAAAAAGAGCTTCCGGAAATCCGTTCCTTTGATATGTCTTCCCTCATCGAACTGAAGGATCGAGACATCACCGCGTATGACATGATCGTATCCACCGTTCCGATCCCGTATGAAAACATTGATTACGTCATGGTCAGTCCGCTTTTAAACGAAGAAGACGCTGATCAGGTCAAGCAGTACATCAAAAGAAAGATTCCGCTGATTCTTGACAAAAAAAGAAACGGTAAAAGAGAAGAGAAGCAGCCGGAGACGCCTGATATGCTGGAAGCGGCCGGCCGTATGGCGCATTACGCGGCGGTTATCCAAAGCGTGCTGCGGAACTTTTCGATCAAATCGATTGATTCAAACACGGAGTACGAACTGTTTTTAGATCATTTGTTTGCCATGCTGGAGCAAGAAGGATTGGTTCATAATGCCCGAAAAACCGCACAGTGCCTTGCTGAGCGTGAACGACAGGGCGGACTCGGCATTCCGGGAACGGCGATGGCCCTGTACCATCTCAAAAATGAAGAAATTGTCACGCCTTTTTTCAAAATTTATGATTTGACAGCTCCATGCAGTGTCAAAGGCATGGACGGAAATTCCCTGACCGTCGACCGCGCTTTGGTGATGATGGCGCCGGCTGATATGCCCGCTGAAGGGTCGGAAATACTAAGTGCGGTCAGTTCGGCCATCATCGAGTCTGAAGACAGTATAAAAGCCTTCCAGACGGAGGATGAAGCCGATTTATACAAACGTTTAAACAAGCTGTTTTATCATTTTATTCAGGAGAAAGGACAGCGGTAAACAGGAAGCGCACACCTCATGTGGGGTGTGTTTTTTTGTGCATGTATGAGGGTAAGGGGAAGGGAAGAAACTAAAAACACGGGACTATTGTATCATTCACCGATGGAATAGTTCTAAAACAAAATAGTTTTACAAGTTATATTTTTTGGTTTAAAATGGGTTGCGTGAGAAAGAAAATCTGACAGAGTTTTTTTGTGATTTATCATTATGGGAGATGAAAATATGGAGACATTACAGCATCTGATTCTGCATGACATTTCAAATAGCGAAGAGATCGAAGCTGTAAAAAGCGGTACGCATACCCTGACCTACGCGGAATATCGAAAACGAATCAACCAGCTTGCACAAGCGCTTCTTGATAAAGGAATAAAAAAAGGCGACAGAGTGGCGATGCTTTGCAAAAACGGCCACGCGGCATCCATTGTCATGTTTGCGGCACTCGAAATCGGCGCGGTTGTTGTGCCGGTCAGCTGGCAATTAACACCTTACGAAATGAAAGGCATTTTAGCTGCCTGTGAACCGAAAGCTGTTTTTTACGGCACTGAATTTAAAGAGATCATGGAAGAAGTGCTTCCTGCGCTTACATCTTCTCTTAAACTGAAGGTCGTAACAGGAACAGCTGCGGAGACAACGCCTGAGTTTGACGCTTTATTGACAGGCTCCGGCGAAACACCGGACGTCGAAACGGTGTCTGAAAACGATACGGCATTGCTGATGTTTACCTCAGGTACAACCGGCAATCCGAAACGCTGCATGATCACTCACGGCGGCATATACAACTACGTAAACGCGACATTGGCATACACGGGGAGAATGCAGCATGTCCGCTTCTTAGCATGCCATCCGAATTACCATACGAGCGCGATTATCTGCCAGATGGTCGGCACGATGAGCGGAACGACATTCATTATGACAGACAATCAGGACCCTGTGGAAAACCTGAAGCTCATCGAAAAAGAAAAAATTCAAACCATCATGGCGCTGCCAGTCTATTTCACATACCTGCTGAAAGCATGGGAAACGCATCAGACTGACATGTCTTCTATCGTTTATATGATGACGGGAGGAACAAAGGTGCCAAGCAGTCTGATCCAGCAGTATCTCGACATCGGCATTCCGCTCATGCACGGATACGGAAGCACGGAAGCGTGGGGCATCAGCTCTTGGAATCCGCAAATGGGAATGGATAAAGCCGCTTCCGCGGGTAAACCGATGGAAGAAGTGGACGTCCGCGTTGTAGATCCGGAAACAGGTGAATTCCTTCCGCAAGGTTCAATCGGAGAAGTCGTTGTGAAAAGTCCGTTTTTATTCAAAGGCTACGAAGGTAACGAAGAAGCGACACGAAAAGTGCTGAAAGACGGCTGGTTCCATACCGGCGATTCCGGCTATGTGGATGAAGACGGATTTATCTTTATCACCGGACGTTATAAAGATGTCATCATCTACGGCGGCGACAATATTTATCCCGACCAGATTGAAGAAGTCATTCAGCAAGTGCCGGGCATTCTCGAAACGGCGGTTGTCGGTATCCCTGATCCGCTCTACGGCGAAAAGCCGAAAGCGTTCATCGTGACAAACGGCAGAGAAGGTCTGACAGAAGAAGAAGTGACCCGATTCCTTCAAGAACGTCTTGCCGCCTTTAAAATTCCGGACATTGAGTTCGTCAGCGAACTTCCGAAAAACAACCTTGGAAAAGTGAGAAAAGACGTGCTCCGCAAACAAGCGGTCCGTTCATAATTGAAAACAAAAACCCGGCTGCCAGCCGGGTTTTTTTCTTGCGTTCCATGTGAAACATTTTTCTCCGAAAACGTTTTGAACTGTCTCAATCATGTTTATCCGGAGGACAGCCGAGGTAGACAAGAAATATGAGATCGAACAAGAAGGAGGAACTTGACATGGAAAACTATCCGAAGGAATTCCCGGCGGAATCACAAAATCGCCAGCCGGGCATTGAGAACGAAATGAATCCGGCGCCTGTTTTTGAATACAAAGAATATAAAGGCGCTGATAAATTAAAAGGGAAAACCGCACTTATCACAGGGGGCGACAGCGGTATCGGACGCGCCGTAGCGGTTGCTTACGCGAAGGAAGGCGCAAATGTCGCGATCGTCTATTTTGATGAACACGGTGATGCGGAAGATACAAAAAAACGAGTGGAAGAAGAAGGCGTAAAATGTCTGTTAATCCCCGGCGATGTCGGTGAGGAAGACTTTTGCAATGAAGCCGTTGAAAAAACGGTTGAAGAATTCGGGCGTCTTGATGTTCTCGTGAATAACGCCGCAGAACAGCATCCGAAAGAAAGCATTAAAGACATCACAAGCGAGCAGCTTCACAGAACCTTTAAAACAAACTTTTACTCACAATTTTATTTGACTAAAAAAGCGATTGATTACATGAAGCCGGGCAGCGCGATCATTAATACGACATCCATTAATCCTTACACAGGCAATCCGCAGCTGATTGACTACACGGCTACGAAAGGCGCGATTAACGGTTTTACGAGATCCATGGCGCAAGCGCTCGTCAACGACGGTATCCGTGTCAACGCCGTGGCGCCGGGACCGATCTGGACACCGCTTATTCCGGCGACATTCTCAGAAGAAACAGTCGCTTCCTTCGGTCAGACTACGCCGATGGGCCGGGCAGGCCAGCCTGTTGAACATGTCGGCTGCTATGTGCTCTTGGCCTCAGACGAATCATCTTATATGACCGGACAGACGCTGCATGTCAACGGCGGCAAATTTGTGACCACATAAGGGGGCTGAAGCATGACGATATCGAAACATGACGTGAATGCATACTATCAAAAAGCGGGAATCGTTCTGACTGATGATGAAATCGAAGACATTCAAATCATGGATTACGGCTTAGGCAAGCTTAAGGAAACCGGGCTTCAGCTGTTTATTTACGTGAATACCGACCGCTACTGTTCGAAAGAATTGGTGCTCTTCCCGCGCCAGACATGTCCCGAACACCGCCATCCGCCGGTCGGCAGCGAGAAGGGAAAACAAGAGACATTCCGCTGCCGCTGGGGGAAGGTGTTTCTCTACGTGGAAGGCGAAAAGGCAGAGAACCCAAGCGTCCTCCCGCCGGAAGAAGACAAGGAATACTACACCGTCTGGAATGAAATTGTGCTGGAACCGGGCGGACAATACACCATTCCGCCGGATACGAAGCATTGGTTCCAAGCGGGAGAAGAAGGGGCGGTCATTACGGAAATGTCATCGCCAAGCACGGATGATCACGACATTTTTACCGACCCGCGCATTTAAAGATGAGGCTGCACGCCTCATCTTTTTTTGTATGGAAAAAAATGAATTTACCTGTATAATGGCTAATAAAGGAAAGAAGGTGTGGTCGTGTTTTCCTGTCAAATCCGGGAACATCTGACGATCAGATTGCTTGCCAAAGAAGATACGGACGAATTGTATTCTGTTATGAAGCGAAATCAAAACCATCTCAGCGAATGGCTCAGCTGGGCGGAAGAACTGGCTGATATCGATACGTACCGCGATGTGATCATCCCCGAATGGCGCTATAAATACGCGGAAGAGAATGGGTTTGACGCCGGAATTTTTGTGAAGGGCCGGTTTTGCGGCATGATCAGCATCCATAATGCCGATCCAGTCAATCAAAAAGCAGAGATCGGCTACTGGCTGGATCGAGAGCATGAAGGATTCGGCATTATCACCGCAAGCTGCCGGGCGGTCATCACCCATGCATTTCAGGATCTCGGCCTGAACCGCATCATGATCAGCGCGGCTGAAAAAAACACGAAAAGCAGGGCGGTGGCGGAACGGCTCGGATTTCAGAAAGAAGGACTGACGAGAGAAGGCATTTTTGTACAGGGCGCCTATCATGACACGGTGACCTACAGCATGCTGAAGCGGGAATGGAGCGAAGATCGGCAGAAGAGCACATTTCTTGGTTTAAATGTCTCCCCAATGTGGAAAAGTAACAGCGGAGACGTTAAAAAGGAGTGATTCTTCATGAATCAAAATGAAATCAAAGAAAAAGTGCTTGAAGTACTGGATCATCATAAAGTCGGTTCGCTTGCGACGGTAGAGCAAGGCAAACCGCATTCACGCTACATGACATTTTTCCATTACGGCTTAACGATTTACACGCCGACGAGCAAAGACACTCATAAAGCGGAAGAAATTGAAAACAATCCGAATGTTCATATTCTGTTAGGGTATGACTGTGAAGGATTCGGTGACGCTTATGTGGAAGTGGCCGGAACCGCCAAACTGAACAACTCAGCAGATTTAAAAGAAAAGCTGTGGGATCCGAAACTGGAACGCTGGTTTGACGGAAAAGACGATCCGAACCTTGTGATTCTGGAAATTGAACCGAAGCAGATCAAGCTCATGAACGCGGGTGAAAAAACGCCGGCCGAGCTGGAACTTTAATAAATCATTTGATTATTCAGGGGCAATCTGTTATAATTAACTGCTAAGTGACAACATGCAAATAAAAAAGAAAGTAAACTTCTTTTTTCTGTTTTGATATAGAAGCTTCAGGCTTCAACGGACAGCTTGAAAAAAAGCTGAGCTTATTCTTTTCCTTCTGACATTCGCCCCTAACGAAGAGATGGAAAAAAGACTTTTTGTTTTACAATTCACACCGGCGCGGCTTCGGAGCCGCAGTGACGATTGAGAGGTAGGGCTTTCGTTGTCTTGTGTTCAAGAACTTCCATGGTGTTTACTTTCGAAGAATGATTCTGTCGGAACTGTTTATACGAATCACCCGCGGGCTAAGGCGGGCAACATATATTATTTATTTGCGTAAGAAAAGAATAAGACAAAACCGCACCGGGCATCCGGGCGGTTTTTTTATGTACCCGGCCGAAACCTCGCCGCAGTCTGCAGAGTCTAATCAGTAGAAAAGATTTGGAGGAATCATACATTGCACGTTATTACTTCACAAGTACTGTTTATCTTCTGTTTTCTGCTGCTGATACATTCGGTTGAAACGCTTGCCTATGCAACACGGCTTTCCGGCGCGAGAGTCGGATTTATCGCGTCAGCGCTGTCATTATTTAATGTCATGGTCATCGTGTCGCGCATGTCAAACATGGTTCAGCAGCCGTTTACCGGACATCTGATTGATGCCGCCGGATCAAATGGTCTGTCTCTTGTGGGCGCCCAGTTTCGATTTTTAATATTCGGCTCCACGGTCGGAACGATACTCGGCATCTGTCTTTTGCCGACATTCGTCGCGTTATTCACCCGGGCGATTATACACTTGGCGGACGGAGGAGGCTCCGTCATGCAGGTATTTAAAAAAGGATTTTCACTGAACGGGCTGAAGCATGCGCGTTCTTATATCAGACTGCCGTCAGTCTCCTATTTAAAGGGGCTTCAATTCCGAATGATCCCGAAACGCTTGTTTGTCATTAATATGGTCATTACGTCTATTTACACGATCGGTGTTCTGTCCGCTCTGTACGCCGGCCTTCTGGCGCCTGAGCACAGCACGACCGCCGTGATGGCATCAGGCTTAATCAACGGAGTTGCGACCATGCTGTTGGCTGTATTTGTTGACCCGAAAGTCTCCGTACTGGCAGACGATGTGGCGAAGGGTAAGCGCAGCTACGTCTCCTTAAAATGGACATCATTGACGATGGTGACATCAAGGGTGGCGGGGACGCTTCTCGCCCAGCTCGTATTCATCCCCGGCGCTTATTATATCGCCTGGGTGACGAAATGGATGTAACGCATGAAAAAAGCTCCTCTTCTGCAGAGGAGCTTTTTTATTGATAATTTCTCAGGCCGCGATCATAAATAAAATTACCGAACGGAATAAAGGCCGCGATAAAACCGGCGGCTGACCATTTCACATGCCATTTGACAGTAAACGCCGCATACGCCAGCACCGCCAGATAAATGATAAACAAACCGCCGTGAATGGAACCGGCAATGGTGACGGCGAGCGGATGATGAGCCCAATACTTCAGCGGCATCGCGATAAACAGCAGCACCAAAAGCGACATTCCTTCAATAAACCCCATCGTGCGAAGTCTGCCGATCGGCGTGTGTAACATACAGCTCCCTCCTGTCGGACATCTTTTTTCCTCTATACTATAAGCAAAGGGCAGTCCTAATATGACCATTTCGCGTCAGTTCCTAAAAAACCTTTATTAATTCAGCCTGTTGTTCTTGTCATTTTTCGGATTTCTCTTGATAATATAGCCAAAAGGGTAAGGAAGGACTACAGTCATGAAACTAGATAATGTTGATCTGAGCATCATCAAAGAGCTGCAGCGGGACAGCCGCCTGTCCATGCGGGAACTTGGCAGAAAAATCAAATTGTCAGCCCCGTCCGTTACAGAGCGTGTCAGACAGCTTGAATCTTTCGGCGTTATTAAGCGCTATACATTGGACATTGATCAAAAAAAGATCGGGCTTCCCGTCTCCTGCATTGTCGAAGCGACGGTGAAAAACGGAAAATACGATCAATTCAAAACCTACATTCAATCTATTCCCAACATTGAATTTTGTTTTCGGGTCGCCGGGGCGGCGTGTTATATGCTGAAGATTAACGCGGACAGCCTGGAAACGATCGAACACTTCATTAACCGCACCTCTCCGTATGCCCAAACCGTGACCCACGTCATTTTCTCAGAAATTGACACAAAAAACGTCCTCGATTAGAGAGAGCGTGAGGAAGTCTGTTATAATAACAGGATGATTGTGAAAGAAAGAGAAGTGAAAAGCATGTCAAAAACAGTTGTATTAGCTGAAAAACCTTCAGTCGGCCGGGACTTGGCCCGCGTGCTGAAGTGTCATAAAAAAGGAAACGGATATCTTGAAGGCGACCGCTACATCGTCACATGGGCGCTCGGACATCTGGTAACGCTCGCTGACCCTGAAGGATACGGCAAAGAATTTCAATCATGGCGGCTTGAGGATCTGCCGATTATTCCGGAGCCTTTAAAGCTCGTCGTCATTAAAAAAACAGGAAAACAGTTCAATGCGGTCAAAGCTCAGCTTGTCCGAAAAGACGTCAGCCAGATCGTAATCGCTACAGACGCAGGACGGGAAGGGGAGCTTGTGGCCCGCTGGATTATCGAAAAAGCAAACGTCCGCAAACCGATTAAGCGGCTGTGGATTTCCTCTGTGACGGATAAGGCGATTAAAGAAGGATTTCAAAAGCTCCGCAACGGCAAAGAGTACGAAAATCTGTATCATTCCGCGGTTGCCAGAGCGGAAGCGGATTGGATCGTCGGCATCAACGCGACCCGCGCGCTGACGACAAAATTTAACGCGCAGCTGTCATGCGGACGCGTCCAGACTCCGACACTGGCGATGATCGCCAAGCGTGAAGCGGACATTCAGGCGTTCAAACCCGTTCCTTATTACGGTCTCCGCGCGGCGGCTGAACAGATGACGCTGACATGGCAGGATAAAAAAACAAAGCAGACTAGAACATTCGATCAGACGGTGACCGGCCGTTTGGCAAAAGACCTGCAAGGAAAGCCGGCAGTCATTTCAGAATTGAAAAAAACGGCGAAGAAAAGCTTCGCACCCGGTCTTTACGACTTGACGGAATTGCAGCGGGACGCTCATAAGCGCTTCGGTTTCTCCGCAAAAGAAACGCTGTCCGTGCTTCAAAAGCTGTATGAACAGCATAAGCTTGTCACTTACCCGCGGACGGATTCCAGATTCCTTTCCGCAGACATCGTGCCGACTTTAAAAGACCGTTTAAACGGCATGGAAGTTAAGCCGTACGCGCAATACGTCAATCAAATACTGAAGCGGGGCGTCAAAGCGCATAAAGGATTCGTCAATGATGCGAAAGTATCGGATCACCATGCCATTATTCCGACAGAGGAGCCGCTGATCCTTTCAAGCCTCAGCGACAAAGAACGAAAGCTTTACGATCTGATCGCCAAACGTTTTCTCGCCGTGTTAATGCCGGCGTTCGAATACGAAGAAACAAAGGTCACAGCCGATATCGGCGGCGAAACATTTACCGCAAAAGGGAAAACGGTTCAATCGCCTGGTTGGAAAGCCGTGTATGATATG
This sequence comes from Bacillus sp. NEAU-CP5, assembly GCF_026420705.1. Lineage (NCBI taxonomy): Bacteria > Bacillati > Bacillota > Bacilli > Caryophanales > Bacillaceae > Bacillus > Bacillus sp. NEAU-CP5. Next base: position 81,021 of record NZ_JAPMOV010000006.1, read on the forward strand.
TACGAGGATGACGACGATCACGAGGAAGACAAAGACCAGACGCTCCCGGATCTTCAGCAGGGTCAGCGCCTCACTGTCTCATCATTGAAAGAAACGAGCGGACAGACGAAACCGCCGGCGCGCTTTAATGAAGGCACGCTGTTATCCGCAATGGAGAACCCAAGCGCCTTTATGCAGGGAGAAGAGAAGAACCTTGTGAAAACATTGGGTGAAACCGGCGGACTCGGAACAGTCGCCACCCGCGCTGATATCATTGAAAAACTGTTCAACAGTTTCTTAATCGAGAAAAAAGAAAAAGATATTTTCATCACGTCAAAAGGGAAGCAGCTCTTACAGCTCGTCCCGGAAGATTTAAAATCGCCGGCCTTAACCGCTGAGTGGGAGCAAAAGCTCTCCGCCATCGCAGCGGGCAAACTGAAATCCGCCGTGTTCATTAAAGACATGAAAACATATGCGGGCAAAACGGTGAAGGAAATCAAAAACAGCAGCCAGACTTTCAGACATGACAACATTTCAGGCACCGCCTGCCCTGATTGCGGCAAAATGATGCTTAAAGTCAACGGCAAACGCGGCACGATGCTCGTATGTCAGGATCGTGAGTGCGGCAGCCGGAAAACGCTGGCAAGAAAAACAAACGCCCGCTGCCCGAACTGTCATAAGAAAATGGAGCTTCGCGGCCAGGGTGAAGGCCAAACCTTCGCATGTGTATGCGGCCACCGGGAGAAACTGTCCGTCTTTGAAAAGCGCAAGGCGAAAGATAAATCCAGACGCGCATCCAAGCGGGACATCAACTCTTATATGAAAAGCCAAAACAAAGAGGAGCCGATGAACAATGCGCTGGCAGAACAGCTGAAAAAACTCGGCCTGGATAAATAGATCAGTGAAAGGCAGCATTTGTAAAGAAATGCTGCCTTTTGTTGTGTTTTTAACTGTAATGGGAATACGATCCAGACGAAGAGGGGAAAGGTGAGCAGGCGGCGCTCCCATTTAAAATTTTCCAATGTGAAAAAATGCTAGTATTCTTTTATCGTTTCCTATATAGTAAAAATACTTTGTGAAAAAATAAGATATGGGTCTAAAAAAGGGTTTATAAAATAGGAGGATGGACTGTGAAGCAATTCGTTTTTCGTCTGATGATCCTTTTGATTTCGATCGTTCTGACGGCGGGGTGCGCGGAGGCCGGCACTGAAAAACAGGCGGCGGCCGAACCGTCCGGACCGCTTCAGCCCGCAGAGCATTTTATTTATCATAAATTGATGAACGGGCGGGGGATGATCCGGACGAACATATCCGGTGAGCCGGAATATTTATCTGAGTCTCTCGGACTATGGATGGCATTTTTGCTGAACAGGAAAGATGAACGGCAGTTTCAAGCGCAATATCAGCTTCTCACCGATTCGTTTCTGACGAAAAACGGGCTCGTGTCGTGGAAGATTGACGGGAATAAAGCGAGCGGCACCAATGCCTTAATTGACGATTTCAGAATCATGAACTGTCTGAATGAGGCCGGAATCCTGTGGGGAAACAGTGAATACGGGAAAACAGCGGTGCAGATCGGGAAGGCGCTGGAAAAATACAATACGAATGACGGGTATTTTACGGATTATTATGATGCCGCTTCAAATGCCGCGTCAAAGACCGTGACGTTGTCCTATGTCGACCCCGGCGCCTTACAGATGCTCAGAGAAAAGGGGATTATCGATGAGAAAACGGAAAACCGGAACCTTGATGTTCTCAATCTTGCGCCCCTGAAAAATGGTTTTCTGCCGAAATCGTTCAATACCGAAACTAAGGAATACAAATATGACAGCGAAGTGAATATCATCGACCAGCTGTACGCCGCCGTGAATCTGAAGCGGGGCGATGGCAAAGCCGCTGTGCTGTCGAAATGGATGATAAAGGAATTTAAGTCGCGCGGACAGCTGTACGGACGATACAGCGCAGACACGAAGAAGCCGGCGGTTCAATACGAATCACCGTCCGTTTACGCCCTGGCCGTTCTTTTTTTAGCAGAACAAAAAGCTGATCCGGCTGTCATCAAGCCGCTTTATGAAAGAATGACTTCATTTGAAACACTAGACACGCTGAAACCTGATTACGGCGGCTATATGAGCGGGGGCGATACACATTCTTTCGATAACCTGCTGCCGCTTCTGGCTGAAAGGAAATTGTTTAATGAAAATATCATTCAATGAATCACAAAAACTGTGCAGCTACACAGCAGTTATGCTGGTGCTGCTGTCTTTTTTTATTTACTATGCGTCTCAGCAATCCGCAGGGCTTCTGATAACCTGCATCACATTGCTTGTTGCGGGAGCCGGCATATGGTTCGGGGCAATCTACGCGCTCGTCATCACCTTACTCGTCTTATTTGTTCTCGGCAGCCTGCTCCTGTGGTTTCAGACCGGGAGCTTTATGGCGTCTGCCGGTGCCGAAAGTCTGCCGGTGCTGGTCATTTGGGGGATTGCGCTGCTGCTCTTTTCTTACATAGCGGGAAGGATTCACGAGTTGGCGAAGGGGCTTGAGCGCTCAGTGAAACAGCTGCGTGAAGAGATTACGAGCTTTGTCGCCGTCGACAGGGTAACCGGCTTTGACAACCATCTGCGGATGAAGCTGGAGCTTTCTGAGGAAATCAAGCGGGCGGAACGCTACGGCAATTCCTTCGTCTTTTTGCTGCTGCACATGCATTATTTCAAGGAATTCCAATCCCTCTACGGAGAAAAAGAGACCGATCGGCTGCTGGCGTTTATCAGCCGCCAAATCCGGTCAAGCGTTCGGGAAACAGACAAAAAATTCAGGCCGTCCGCCGAACGGTTCGGCATCGTGCTGACCCATACGCCTGAAGAAAACATGCCGGCCGTTCTGGCGAAGCTGAAAAAGGAATTGGATACGTACCGGCTGCAAAACGGTAAATACGTCTCCATCACCTTCCGTGTATGTTACTTGGCGTACCGAAAGGATTTACAAACGGCCGAGCAATTTTTAAATGAACTGGAAAACGAGATGATGATGAATGAACTCTAAATGGATACGTCTCTTACTCTCGGCGCTCTTCATGATTTCGGCGGTTTATGTTCCCCTCACGGCGGAAGCAAAAGACAAAAAGGACGGTATTCTCATTATTTATACAAGCACGGACGGCAAAGAAACCGCTGAGGTCAAAATGCTTGATCTGACCGCGGGCCATTTCTCATCCGCCGTCACCGTGAAAAGCGACGGAGACATCACAGCAGCCGATCTCAAAAAGAATCGGCGCGTCATCTACTACGGCGTCACGAAAAAAAAGCTCAGCGCATCATTTGTGTCTCTGATCAGCAGTATGCCGCAAAAGCTGATCAGCATCGGCTATAACGCCGGACAGTTCCGCCAATTTGCGGGTTTGTCCCTGGCAGAAAAAGAAACGGTATACCGCATTTACAGCAAAGAAGAAAAAACAGACATGCCGCTTGAAAAAGGGATGTCCGTGCTCGGCGTATCGGGAGTAAAAGGGGAGCCCTTTTATACATACCGGTCCGGTGACGGCAGCACCCGCCCTTTTATGTGGAAAACGGCGCGCTCTGACTATTATTTCGGTGTGACGAGCCTGTTAAATGACTCGTTTCTGACGGCGAAAGCGCTGCGCAACGCATTCGGAGAATCAGAAGGCGGCACCCTCCTTTATTTACGGCTTGAGGACATCAGTCCGATGTCAGATGAAACATTGCTTTACGAAGCGGGCGCTTACCTGCATAAAAGACACATTCCGTTTATTCTGGCAGTCATTCCGGTCTATCTCAATCCGGAAAACGGAGAAAAAGTATACCTGGCGGACAAGCCGAAAATGGTCAGAGTCCTGAAAAAACTTCAGCAAATGGGCGGCAGCATCATTATTCACGGCTACACGCACGCATACCGATACAGCGAAACGGGAGAAGGCTTTGAATTTTGGGATGCCAAAGCGGATCAGCCGATTACGTCAGAAAATGCAGATGATACTCCGGTCAAGCTTGAAAAGGAACAGGATTTTCCGAATGAAAAAGCGTACCGGGCGTATGTGCAGCCTTTCCGTGAAAAAGAAAACATCTACACGAGAACGAAGCTGGAGCAGGCGATTGACGATCTGACAGAGCTCGGTCTTTACCCGCTGTCATTCGAAGCGCCGCATTATACGATGTCTGAAGAAGGCTACAAAATCGCATCTTCTTATTTCTCCAGCATTTTCGGACAAGTGCAGCTCAGCGGCACGACGTGGAAAACTTCGGGCGCCCCTCCGTTCGTCTCAAAGCCGGCTATGCTGCACGGGATGACGCTGTACCCAGAAACAATCGGTTATGCCGATAGCTCAAAGGAAAATCCGCTCGGAGATATGGAGAATCATATTTCGCAGATGATTGATTTCGGCGGCGGAACGGCGGGCGGTTTCTACCATCCGTATCTCGGCATGAAATACCTCCCCGAGCTCGTCAATCAGATGGAGCGGATTCCCGGCGGCGAGTGGCTCGATCTGAAGAAAACGAAGCAAACGGTAACGTCGGACAGCGTCAGGATCAAAACGGATGGAGACGGAACCATTCATGTGGAAAACAAGATTCATCCGATAACGGCCTTTTTCAATCACCATCAGCAGACGCCTCTGGAAAAAGCGCTTTGGATTCTCTCCGGCGTGGTGTTATTGTTTATCATCATGTTCGCCTGCTACGTTCTATATTTGCGCGCCACATTAAAAAAACGAATCTTTAAGGAGAGAAGAACCCTTGAGTAACATTCTGTTTTTTATCTCATTAAGTTTAATATGGGTGATGCTTCTCTATCACATGTTTCTGATGCAGGGCGGATTCAGGCATTATATGACCTTCGAACGGAACATTCCGAAATGGCGCGCAAAGATGGGGGAGCTCCCGAAGGTCAGCGTGCTCATCCCCGCGCATAACGAGGAGGTCGTCATCAGGCAGACGCTGAAGGCGATGGTGAACCTGTATTATCCGAAAGACAGGCTTGAGATCATCGTCGTTAACGATAATTCCTCCGACCGGACGGGAGACATCGTCAATGAATTTTCCCGTCAGTATGACTTCATTAAAATGGTCATCACAAAGCCCCCGAACGCCGGAAAAGGAAAATCTTCGGCGCTGAACTCAGGGTTCGCGGAATCGAACGGAGACGTGATCTGCGTGTATGATGCAGACAATACGCCGGAAAAAATGGCGGTGTACTACCTGGTTCTCGGTCTGATGAATGATGAGAAAGCGGGAGCGGTTGTCGGGAAATTCCGTGTCATCAATGCGGCCAAAACGATCCTGACGAAGTTTATCAATATTGAAACCATCTGCTTTCAGTGGATGGCGCAGGGCGGCAGATGGAAATGGTTCAAAATCGCCACCATCCCAGGGACGAACTTCGCGATCAGGCGGAGCATTATCGAACAGCTCGGCGGCTGGGATGATAAGGCGCTGGCGGAGGATACCGAGCTGACCATCCGCGTATATAATCTCGGCTACCATATCCGCTTTTTCCCGGCGGCTGTGACATGGGAGCAGGAGCCTGAGACATGGAAGGTCTGGTGGCGTCAGCGGACAAGATGGGCGCGCGGCAACCAATACGTTGTTCTCAAGTTTTTATCCCAATTTTTCAAGCTGAAACGCAAGCGGATCATCTTCGATCTGTTTTATTTCTTTTTTACGTATTTTTTGTTTTTCTTCGGTGTGATCATGTCAAACACGATTTTTATCATCAATCTTTTTTACGACCTGCATCTGGCAGTCGGGTTTTTGGCGATGATTTTGTGGATACTGGCCTTTTTCCTGTTTATGACTGAGGTCATGATTACTTTAAGCATTGAAAAAACAGAAATGAACAAACAAAACTTCTTTATCGTATTTCTGATGTACTTTACATACTCCCAGGCTTGGATCGTGCTCGTCATCTGGTCATTATTCACAGAGATTAAGCACCGCTTGTTCAAGCAGGAAGTCAAGTGGTACAAAACGGAGCGATACAATCAAAATAAAAGCGGGTGACCTTTTTGAAAAAAGCGATCATATTGATAACTGGCCTTTTGCTATTGATGTATAACGGGCAGGCGGCCGCGGCCCGGGAACTGAAAACGGACGGTTCCGCCCTCGGAACAAGCGCCGGCGCAAAAGAGCAGCAGGCGCTGACTGGCGATCTGATGACACTGTACGGGGCGAAAGACAGCGCAGAGCTGACCTATCAGATTCCTGCGGGAGCTTCGAATACCGATCAGTCGCTTCTGATTGATTACGAGGCGTCAAACTTATTAATTGCCCCGTCTTCTTTAACCATCGCCATTGATGATGAACCCGTCAAATCCATAAAGCTTGACGGCAGTTCCAAGCGGAAAACGGTGAAGCTCAATCTCAGCAAAAGCCAATCCGCCCAAGGCTATCACAATGTATCATTACGATTTTACGGCGTATTAAAAGAGGGCGTCTGCGTCAGGCAGGATACGTCAGGCAACTGGATAAAAATTTATCCGGACAGCCGCCTTGTGCTTTCAGAAGCAAGCAAGTCAAAGGGAGCGGATCTCGGCTATTTCCCGTATCCGTTTGCCCAATCAGGCAATTCGGGTGAAGAAACCGATATTATCCTTCCTGACAAACCGACCTCGGCGGAAGCTGAAGCAGCAGTCAAAACAGAAGCATTTCTGAAAACGGCAGACAGCAGGCTGAAGGTTTCCTATGTTAAAGAATCCGACGCCGGCAAAATCAGCAATCCGTCAATTGTCATCGGAGCTGATCAGCATTGGAACGGGAAAATAAAAGAGCTTTTCGAACGAGGGAACATCAAAGCGGAAGACAACAAACTTCTTCTCGCTGAACGGGTTCTGACATCAGGGGACAAACGGCAGCCCGTCCTCTTTGTCACGGCGCAATCAGACAAAACGCTGGCGGATAAAATCCGCGTCATCACAGACAGCGCTTATTCAAGCCAGCTGGGCGGAGATACTTTGACAATCGGCCGCCTTCAGCCCGCTGCGGGAAAGACAGGCAATAAACTGACACTAGAGGACTTCGGCGCGGGAAATGTAACGGTCGGATCAAACAAAACGGCGTCAGAGCACTTCTTTTACCCTGCGGCGGCCGCTGTTGATAAAGACGGTAAGGTCAAGCTTTCACTTACATTAAAGACGTCGGAATCAGTCCGGAAGACGGCGGATTCAGATGATGACGCTGAGAGAGCGGAGCTGAACGTCATGGTCAACGGACAGCCGAATGCGGTGCGTCTTGATGATCTCGGCAATCAAGATAAAGACGGCTTTTACCACGTCTCAATCCCGATTGATCCGAAGCTTTTGCGAAGCAGCAGGTACATTGATCTGCAATTTGTCACATCAGGTTTGAAACATAACAATCCGTGTATCGACCGTGACGAAAACAAATGGGTCTATATTGATAAAAGCAGCACGCTGACGTATCCGGTAAGCGATGCGGCACAGAAAGCGGATTTCGGGCAATGGCCGCTCCCGTTTGCGGGCGGCGGGAAAGAGAAAACAGTGATCGTCATCCCGGATGACGTAAACATGCAGACACTGAAAGAACTTTCTCTGGTGGCGGATTCATTCGGAAACGGCTTTACCGTAAAGACGGCATCAGACATGAAGGAAGCGGATGCCAAAGGCCGGAATGTTGTGTTTATCGGAGGCCTGCCGCAAATTCCGCTTTTGAAATCAAACGCCTCTAAGCTTCTCGTGCCATCAGACCGCAGCGGAGCTTACGATGTTTCTTCGTTTCAGATGCTGAATGAGACAACGAAACAAGTCGCGTTTACACAGAAATCACCTTGGGACTCAGACAGCAGTATTGCTGTTTTTGCTCCGTTATCAGGAAGCGGCGCGGCTGTCACAAAAGAGCTGATCAGCTTTTTAGACAGCACAAGCGATGCGGCAACCGTCGTCAACGAAACGACAGGCAAGCAGCTGTTTTCGAACCATCAGCAAATCAAGTCAGATGACAGCAGTCCATCGGCTGATACGAAAAGCCGTTCCGCAGCACTGAACGTCACGTATATCGCTGTTTTCGCGGCGCTTATGATCATTGCGGCCGGTCTGATCTGGCTGACGGCAAGAAGGAAAAAAAGAAAAACGGATCATGAAAAAAGCGAAGAGTAATGAAGGAAAAAGAGGCCGTTAACAGGCCTCTTCTTTTGTATTTTTATTTCCATTTTTGGCGGTGATTTTTTTATTTTTGAAACAGCATAAAAGCCCCTTTACAACTGAACGGGACGGGAGTATGATCTCTTTTATAATCTATATCGCTTAATCTGTAATCAGAGCGGGGGAACCAATTTGCGGCGCGTCATGCCGCTTGGGGTGAATCCTTTTTCAGGTAGGGCCAACTCTCATAAGCCCGAATCCGACAGCTAACCTCGTAAGCGTTCATGAGAGGAGATGAATGAAACCTGTGCACGATTATGGCGCAGGGGCATCCGTTTGCCTCTGTGTCTTTTTGCTGTGCTGAAATAAGGCATGCAATCAGCATTCGGAGACATCATAGCAGTAAAAGTTTGTAAATTAAACGGAAAATGAAAAAAAGGGGAAGACAACAAATGTACCATTCAATCAAAAGATTTTTGATTGGGAAACCGCTGAAATCACAGGCGGCCGGAGAGCAGAAACTCACGAAACTCAAGGCGCTCGCCATGCTTTCTTCAGACGCGCTGTCATCAGTTGCTTACGGAACGGAACAGATTCTGATCATTTTGGCTGCGGTAAGCGCGGCCGCGTTTTGGTATTCCATTCCGATCGCAGCCGGCGTTCTCATTTTGCTGCTTGCTTTGATTCTGTCCTACAGACAGATTATTTACGCTTATCCGCAAGGCGGAGGCGCTTATATGGTTTCAAAAGAAAACCTTGGTGAGAAGCCGGGCCTGATTGCGGGCGGCTCATTGCTTGTTGATTATATTCTGACGGTGGCGGTAAGCATTTCTGCCGGAACTGACGCCATTACATCGGCATTTCCGGCTTTGCACCCGCATCATTTGCTCATTGCTGTTTTGCTTGTGATTCTGATTATGATTTTAAATTTGAGAGGACTGTCAGAGTCGGCGTCCATTTTGGCGTATCCCGTCTATCTGTTTGTGGCGGCGCTTGTCCTTTTGATCGTCGTCGGACTGTTTAAGCTTATGACGGGCCAGGTTCACCCGGCCGAACACACGCCGATCGGCACACCCGTGGCGGGCATCACGCTCTTTTTGCTGCTGAAGGCCTTTTCATCCGGCTGTTCGGCACTGACCGGTGTTGAAGCCATTTCAAACGCGATCCCTGCCTTTAAAAATCCTCCGGCGAAAAACGCGGCCCGCACTCTGGCCATGATGGGGATTCTGCTGGCGATCTTATTTACGGGGATTACGGTGCTGGCGTACGGCTACGGCACGGGACCGAAGCCTAACGAGACCGTTATTTCACAAATCGCCGCGGAAACTTTCGGCCGCCATACGGTGTATTATTTCATTCAAGGCGTTACATCCTTGATTCTCGTGCTTGCGGCGAATACGGGCTTTTCCGCTTTTCCGCAGCTGGCGTTTAATTTAGCGCGCGATCAGTATATGCCGAGAATGTTTACGGTACGGGGCGACCGATTAGGATTTTCAAACGGAATCATCTTTCTCGGTATCGCGTCCATCTTGCTCATTCTTTTATTCGGCGGCCGCACGGAACATTTAATTCCGCTTTATGCTGTCGGCGTGTTCATTCCGTTTACGCTGTCGCAGACGGGAATGTGCATCAAGTGGATCAGGCAGAAGCCGAAGGGCTGGGCGGTAAAAATGCTGATCAATTCATGCGGCGCCGCCATTTCATTTATGGTGCTGTGTATTTTATTCGCGACAAAGTTCAATCTTGTCTGGCCGGTGCTGTTATTCATGCCTGCTGTCGTCATGCTGTTTTTCGTCATTAAAAATCACTACACCGCGGTCGGCGAACAGCTGCGGGTCGTTGATCAGCAGCCTGAGGAAATCAAGGGAACCGTCGTCATCGTGCCTGTCGCCGGTGTCACCACCGTCGTCCAAAAATCGATTCAGTATGCGAAATCATTATCGGATCAGGTCATTGCGGTTCATGTTTCCTTTGACAGAGAACACGAAAAAAAGGTGGAAAAGCGCTGGGAAGAGCTTCATAACGGCATCCGCCTCGTCACCCTGCATTCCTCATACCGCAGTTTGGTTCACCCGTTTGATAAATTTTTAGAAACGGTCGAACAGAAAGCGAAGAAAGAACAGTTCTCCGTGATGGTGCTGTTTCCGCAATTCATTACGAAAAAACGCTGGCAGACGATCCTTCACAACCAATCAGCCTTCTTGCTCCGCGTCCGGCTGTTTTGGAAGAAGGACATCATCGTCGCCACCCTGCCGTATCATTTTAAAAAGTAACGGCAAAGACCGCAGGCTGAATGCCGCGGTCTTTTTTGTAAAGGAGGACGACATGGCACAAGGCGCTTTTGTCATCATACAAAATGACGGGCGGGATTGCAGAAGGTGAAATACCTGAAGCCGCAGCCGTCAGAGAGGCTTGTGAAGAAACCGGTTATAACGTGACCATCCTGCAAAAAGCCGGTGAGTATGAAAGGCCGGCATTTGAAGATACACAGCAAGTTTTCATCGGAGCCATTAATGGGGGAACTCCGCTGATGAACGGGCCGGAAACCGCCGCTTTACGCTGGTTTTGTCCTAATCGGCTGCCGCTGTTCATGGTGCCGAACAGAAAACGGCAAATAAAAGACGGACTCAATGGGGCGGCAAATCGTAAGGCAGTCCTTAAAGACCGAAATCTGTTATCCATCCTTGATCTGCTAAGAAAAAAGCTGAGAGTATAGCCCGTGTTTCAACCCGTATGAAAAAGGGGATGAATACAGGTAAAAGGAGGATGCAGTATGCCAAGTAAAACAGCAGGACACGTAATGACGGAGCTGCTTGAACAATGGGGAGTCGGTCATATATACGGCATTCCCGGAGACAGCATTAATGAATTTATCGAAGAACTGAGACATGAACGAAATAACCTGACATTCATCCAAACCCGGCACGAAGAAGTCGCAGCCCTGGCCGCCGCGGCTGAGGCAAAACTGACCGGGCAGATCGGTGTCTGCCTTTCAATCGCAGGACCGGGGGCCGTTCATCTGCTGAACGGTTTATACGACGCCAAAGCGGACGGCGTTCCGGTGCTGGCGATTGCGGGACAGGTGGCTTCCGATGAAATCGGCCGTGACAGCTTTCAGGAAATCAAATTAGAGCAAATGTTTGAGGACGTGGCGGTGTTCAACCAGCAAGTACATACGGCAGAAGCGCTGCCCGATCTTCTGAATCAGGCGATCCGCACGGCTTACAGCAAAAAAGGCGTTGCCGTTTTAACCGTTTCTGATGATTTATTCGCGCAAAAAATCAAACGGGAGCCGGTTTATACATCGCCGATATACCTCAAAGCCGATATAGAGCCGAAAAAAGAACATCTCGTGACATGCGCGCAATATATTAACAACGCAAAAAAACCGGTCATTCTCGCCGGCCAAGGGTTAAAATCAGCAAAAGAGGAGCTGCTCGCATTCGCCGATAAAGCGGCCGCTCCAATTGTGATTACCCTTCCGGCAAAAGGCGTCGTGCCTGACAGCCATCCCCACTTTCTCGGGAATCTCGGGCAAATCGGCACAAAGCCCGCTTACGAAGCCATGGAGGAATGCGATCTGCTGATTATGCTCGGCACATCGTTCCCGTACAGGGATTATCTCCCGGATGATACGCCTGCCATTCAGCTTGATTCGGATCCGGCGAAAATCGGGAAGCGCTATCCCGTCAATGCGGGAATTGTCAGTGATGCGGCTCTGGGGCTGAAAGAGCTGACGGAATACATTGAATATAAAGAAGACAGAAGATTTTTAGACGCCTGCACCGAGCACATGAAGCATTGGTGGAAGGAAATCGAAAAGGATGAAACCGAAGCGACTCATCCGCTCAAGCCGCAGCAGGTCATTGCCCGGCTTCAGGATGCCGCCGCAGAGGACGCTGTCCTGTCGGTGGATGTCGGAACGGTTACGGTGTGGATGGCCCGCCATTTTAAAATGAAGAAGCAGGACTTTATCGTCTCAAGCTGGCTCGCCACGATGGGATGCGGGCTTCCGGGAGCGATTGCCGCAAGCCTTGCCGAACCTGAGCGGCAGTCCATCGCCATTTGCGGAGACGGCGGATTTTCAATGGTGATGCAGGACCTGCCGACGGCTGTTAAATACAAACTGCCGATTACGGTTGTCGTTTTAAACAACGAAAATTTAGGCATGATTGAATATGAACAGCGGGTCAAAGGCAACATTGACTACGTCACCCAGCTGCAAAATATGGATTACGCCGCTTTTGCAGAAAGCTGCGGGGCAAAAGGGATCAAAGTGACGAAACACGAGGAATTGGCTCCCGCTTTTCATGAAGCGCTCAACTCAAATGAGCCGGTCGTCATCGACGCCGTTATCGGCGATGAGCCGCCGCTTCCGGGAAAAATCACTTACGGCCAAGCGAAAGGCTTCAGCAAATACATGCTGAAAAATTTCTTTGAAAACCAAAAAATCGAAATGCCGTCGCTCAAGAAAAGCTTAAAACGGCTGTTTTAAAAAAGCCGGCGCTTACAAAAAAATAAACAGGCTGCATGCCTGTTTATTTTTTTAGGCTTTCTTATTGATGATTATTTCTTTACTGACCCCTTCCATGGTAAGGAAGGGGTCAGCAGTTTTAACCCGCTTGGAAGCTTAGAGGACGGGGACCGCAATCGAAAGTATATCGTATTAAAATCTGTGGAAACGGTAAAGAAAATCGTAAAATTCGCAGCTGGCGAGCGATGGCTGATCAAAAAACTCGTGAAGGACCAGTGCAATTCATCTCAAGAACAGCCAGAGAGCGGTCACAACAGCGATCATAAAGTAATCTCCCTCATTCAGTGTAGTTCCATTTTTGACAAACACACGTGCCGTCCGGTTTGTCTTTGTCCCTTTCGGGGTTTTAAGCGCGATGTTCTTCCCTATATTGTAATAAACAATTTTAAACAAATAATATGCCAGCGAACAGAGTAAAAAGAGCAACATGAACTTGCCAATAAACAATATCATGTTTTATTACTCCCTTTTGCAGTTTTTTCGTTTGAATATATGACGGAAAAGTCAGGATGTTATATAAAAGGAGAAGTGTTTTACAGAGGCTGGTGTTAAAGATTAATGAACGGTTCGCCGCAACATCCCCAGATCCGGAATCATTTCAAACCGAAAGAGAAGCCCGAGGATTATTAAAAAACAGTCCCTAATTTGTCCGCTTTTTTTTGAAAATTTGATCTAAGATGAACATAAAGAGGGTGAATAAGAAGGACACCGTAATCATATCTATCAGAGATATATTGGAGGTTCTTTTTATTAACAGCAGCCATACCACCTGCAAAACTAAAGAAATAGAAAAATAGGATATATATGTCATGATCCTCATATTTGTTACCCCCTTAGCCTAATTTCTCTTTTGTGATCTTATCCAAATTAGTGAAAAGGATATCCAATCCCGAAAATAAGAAAGTGATGAACAATGAAAGAAGCACTTCTCCACTTTGAAATATAGATATGTTCTCAATGATATGATTGGAAACGTATTGAATTGAGAAGTAAACAGCAGCCCATGCAAAAATGAATTCAAGGATATAGGCTGACCAAGCAGGCAATGTCAAAATATGAGTCATTCCTTTTACAATTGCCATAAGGATTAGCATATAAATTAAAGCTAAAATACTTACGACGACAGAAAATATGTATAAGTCTGAAAGTGAACCATAGAAGATATACTCTCCGAAAAAATGATTTACAGTTATAGCTACAAAATAAATAACTAGGCTAGGTACAGTTATAGCGAAGAACAGGGAGAATCCAATAAGCCCTATGAATGCTGCATGAGCTAAGTGGTTGGGTGGTGTATCCACAATCTCCTTTTTTAATAGAATCATAAAAATAAGAGATGAAATCACAAGGCAGCATAAGAAAGTGAGCAGAACAGTAAAAAAGACAGTCATGTGACATCTCCAATGAAAAAGTGCTATTAGAGTGAATCTAACAGCACTTTGCATTACTTCATACGTATTTTCCTGACGATCATTTATGAATGATTTTAAAATGCTTTCATTGCTAAAGTTGTCAATTGAGCGAGGTTTTTAGCCTGGCTGTCAGAAAGTCCGGACTTTTTAAGTGAAAGATAAAGATTCTTTTCCACGTCAGCCCAGCTTAAGGCGACATACTCGTTCAGCATTTTCTTTAAAACCGGTTCTATGTGTTCATTGAAAACGGATTCGAGTTCATTTCTTATTTTCTTTCCTGCTAATTTTTCAACAAGATTGAATAATTTTGTTTTATTTTTCAGCACTTCTCTGATTACATCTTTGACTGGTTTTGACACAGATGTATCGCTTTGTGCTTTAAGTCCGTAGGAAAATTGCGTATCAGTCTGATAAAAAAATGATTTGGTCGTTCCAGTGGCATTGGCAGTATTATTATGATTTTCTTTAGCTAAGGATGCGGGGACAAAAGCAGTAGTTACAAGGGCTAAAGATGCGGCAAACAGAATGCCTTTAGCTGCGTGTTTAATGGGAAATCCTCCTTTAGAAATGTAGTGTAGAGAGAAATGAAAGACTATGTATTTAGGCGGGACCGATATGATCCGCTTTGAACATTTTCCCCTCTCAGATACCATTCTATCAATAGGTATTTTTGGGGTAAATAGGATTTTAATACAGTATTTTTCTTATAATTCAAAATCTTCTTTAGCAGGATTCATTTTGGCTGCAGTTTCGATGATGGGACATGGGCTGGAGCCTATATAACACATGTACAGGCTGATTGAGGCGGAATCACATTATCGGAGCGGTTTTATAATTTAGGGTTAACGAAAAAAATAAACAGGCGGCATGCCTGTTTATTTTCGTTTGCGTGAAAGAGCGAAGAAAAACGGGAAGGCGGAGCCGGCCAATAACGTACCGAATAAAAACATGCCCCCGATGAACACATGATAGTTCACCCCGCCGATCCAAAGCCCCGTGATTAAGGAAACGATGCTTAATGCGATCATGAAAAAGCCGGGAATCAGACGTTTCTTACCCGTTGTCCGATAAGCAATAAGAGAACAGAAGATGCCGATGACAATCGGCACAATCCACAGATAAAAAAGGATAAATACTGACATAAGCAAAACTCCGATTTTTCTTCTATCATACCAAAAACGCCCGGAAAAAGATACGAACGGTACCCGGCGTCAAAAGAAAAACCGGCCGCTATGGCCGGTTTTTTCTAACGGAATGAATCGTAGATCACAAACAGATTAAGCGCGATCACCAAAACCGCAATCAGCCAGGCGAGAGCCGTCACCCATTTTCGGTTCGTCAGGGCGCCCATCAGGCGTTTGTTGCTTGTAAACATAATCAGCGGCACGAGCGCAAAGGAGATGCCGAATGAAAGAACGACCTGGCTCCATACGAGCGCTTCTGTGGCGTTTACCCCTGAGATAATGATGATCATCGGCGGAATGATGGTAATGAAACGCCGCAAGTAAAGCGGGATACGGTAACGGATGAAGCCCTGCATGATAATATCGCCTGACAATGTGCCGACAGAAGAGCTCGAAAGCCCTGCGGCCAGCAGCCCGATCCCGAAGAGAATGGCTGAAGCCGGTCCGATATAGTGGCCGAATTGCTGATAAGCCACGTCTAAATCTTCTACATACAGCCCGTTCTTGAAGAAAAGCGCGGCAGCGACGATGAGCATGCTTGCGTTAATCGCCCCGGCGATCACCATCGCGATGAGAATGTCAATCGTCTCGAATCTAAAGATCTTTTTCCGCTCACTATCCGTTTTTCCGACGACACGGCGCTGTGTCAGTGCTGAATGTAAGTAAATGGCATGCGGCATCACGGTTGCGCCGAGTATCCCGGTTGCTAAGAGCACACTGTCCATTCCGTCAATTTTCGGGATAAACAGCCCTTCGAGAACGGAAGCGGCGTCAGGTTTGGCAAAGAAGGTTTGCAGAGCGAAGGCGATCACCACGACAAACAGAAGTCCGGCGATGCCCGCTTCCAGCGCCCGGTAACCCCGGCGCTGCAGCTCTAAAATCGCGAATGATCCGATCGCCGCGATAATGGCCGCTTCAACCATCGGTATGCCGAACAGCAGGTTGAGCCCGAGCGCCGCCCCGATAAATTCTGCCAGATCAGTTGCCATAATCACCAGTTCACCCTGTATCCACAGCCCGGCGGATACCCATTTCGGATACCGGTCTCTGGCGATTTCCGGAAGGTTTTTACCCGTGGCGATTCCTAGCTTCGCGGAAAGAACTTGAATTAAAAAAGCCATCAAGTTTGAAAAGAGGATGACCCACAGCAGCATATACCCAAATTTCGAACCAGCTGAGATATTCGTAGCGAAGTTTCCCGGATCAATGTAGGCAATCGCCGCGATAAAGGCTGGGCCTAAGAAAGGCAGAAGCCGCTTGAATCCCTTGCTTTTGCCGTCAAGTGCATCCTGCACGGCTTTTGCTTGCAGTGATTGTGCTGAGATGTCTTTGCTCATTATGTCTCACCTAAATTCCGATAGATTTTTAGCTAAATAACAAAAAGTTTCCTAGACGCAAATTATTTTATCTACATCATAAATCTGCTATTATGAGATGTCAAGTTCTTTATGTTCAATAAACCGGCACATTGATGCCCTGTTTTATCTATGATATGTATCCCGCCGAAGAAAGGTCCGAAAATGAAAACGGCATCGTTCCGGGAAAGAAGCGATGCCGTTCGCAAAGCTGTTTCCGCGTCCGATCATGCGCGGATGCGTTGAGCGTACTTTTAAAAAGGTGAAAAGAGGACACTTGCCCATATCACTTCACAACTTTCTGTCCGCCCAACTGATTTGAGAAAAAGACGCTGTATTTCCTCCGTTTTCCCGGGTAAATAGAATAATAATGTTTCTTTCCATTGGAAGATAAAACCTTTCTGTACCATTCAAATGACCTCCGGAAAAACTCCGGCCGCTCTGAATAAACGTTTGAATCAACGATATATCAGTGATTCCAGTCCAATAAACCGCTGTTATTTATCAAATAAAGAATCGGCATGGTCACTTGCGAAGAAAAGAAGTTGGAGCATTAGACTTATTTCAGTCTCCCGGGCGAAAAAGTATAATAACGTCAGGAAAGCTTTCCAGCCATATGATAAAAGAGGGGGAATTTTCTTGGTACGTCGTTTGTCGATCATTTCTTTAGCCATGATTTTTGCTGTTTCTTTATTCGCTTTTGGCGGCTCTGCATCAGCAGCAGCTTTCAAACCTAAAGCTGAACCGGACGTTTCCATTTTAGCCAGCGGGGGCACAGTCGGTATTTACGGTGCTAATATGCGCTCATGCTCTAAGGTCAGCTGTTCAACGATCACAACATTCTCAAGCGGTAAAAAAATTACAGGTTCTTGGGTAACCGGAGAATATGTTCAAGGCCACTACACCAATTCTAATAAATGGCTGAAAGTCACGTATGCAGGAGCGACAGGCTACGTTTCAGTCACCACACTATCTTATTATTACGGTTTATAATCAGAAAAACCTCGTTCTCTTGAGAGCGGGGTTTTTCCTTTATTCCGATTCAATTTCCGCGTTTCGTTTCATCATCGTGTTTCATCAGCTGATCGATTTCTTCCTTAGAAGCGTTTTTTTTCCACTCTTTCGCCTGACTTGTCGCAATGGGAATGGCCCGTCCTTCTTCATAACCCTCATCTACCATCGCATTCGCGATTTCAATCGCTTTTTTCTTCACAGGTTCCTCGAGATTCTTCAATGATTGCGGATAATCCTTCATAGACCAAGGCATGTCTATCACTCCTTTATGAAAAGTGTTTCCCGCCTGAAGAAAAAGAAAACCGCCTCATCAAAAAGAATGACAGCTATTTTTACGAGAGACCAGCAATTTCTGAATAAAATATAAAGGATAAAGAAGCAAGTACAGATTGAATGCCCACCACATAAGATCAAAATCACCGATAAATACCCAAAAGGCAATCGCTTGCAGGCCTGAACAAAAGGTCAGCACAAGTGATATTAATGCGAAAGAGCGCCATAACGCATGTTTCCGTTTATAAAGAAACAAGCTGTACAGCCCGGTTATCGAAATGAAAATATCTAAGGGAAAGAATGACCAGTTCCAGGCCATTATCATGGCGTTATCATAATCTTTAAACACCATGTTTTTTGGAATCCACTCAAAAAAAGTAACAATCCAATAAACGATAAATCCAATATCTGTAATGAGGAAGAGAACCTTTAACCCTTTCATCATCTGTTTCTGTCCGTATGAACGCTGATGCCGTTTGATGACGTTTCACTTTCAGAAATAAAGTTTAAGGAAACGACACCGATGATGATCAGAAGAACAGAGACAGCTTTTATGACAGAGAACTGTTCATGAAAGAAAAAAATTCCGATCGCGGAAATCAGCACGATCCCCATTCCCGACCAGACCGCATACGCGATGGAGACACTTATATATTTCAAAGTCAAAGTAAGAAAACAAAGGCTGCCGATATAAAACAATAATAATAAAATACTTGGGACAAGTTTTGTAAATCCATTTGATAATTTCATGCTGACCGTACCCAATACTTCAAAAATGATCGCTAAACTTAAATAAATCCATTGCATTCAACATTCTCCTTCAATCGTATTATTCAAAATTATACAATATATAGAATTTGAAGAAAATTAAACAATGGAATGTTTTCCGGATAAAAAATCCGGCCGGGTGTAAAAAGAAAACGCCATAAAGGTATACTATGAACAAAGAAATCAGAAAGGACGTGCAGGACGGGTGACAGAAGAGCGGACAGACCTGGAAAGACAACTGAGAGACATTCAAAAATGGGAAAAGGCGCAGCAGAGGGTGATGTTCTGGCAAACATTCACCCGCTTGCCGTTTCAGCTTTTGGACAAGCTGACACCGCAATTTATTCAGAGGAAAATCGGACTCATTCTCGATGAAACGGGAACGTTTATTCAGTCAGGCGGACAGTACCTTACATCAGAAAAGCGCATCATGAAAAAGTTTCAAAAACGGCTGCCGCACGGTACATGTCAAACGCTTCACGACATCCGCAATGCGCCGCTTGCCGTCATGGACGAAATCGCAGAAGCCATAGCGCGTACAAGCGTAAAGGCCGCGACGGTGCAGGGAGCCGCAACGGGAGTCGGCGGCGTATTCACGCTGGCGGTAGACATTCCGGCGATGCTCGGCCTGTCCTTAAAGACGCTGCAGGATATCGCGGTTGCTTACGGCTTTGATCCGAAAGACAAAAAAGAACGCGTGTTTATCGTCAAATTGCTCCAGCTTGCATCCAGTGACGTCATCGGAAAAAAAGCGATCCTGCAAGATTTACGGCAATATGATCAAAACGACCGCGCCTATCAGCGCGTCGCCTCGCAAATCCAAGGCTGGCGGGAAGTCGTTTACAGCTACCGCGATACGTTCGCCGCGAAAAAACTGCTGCAAATGGTTCCGGTCGCGGGCATCATCTTCGGCGCGTCCGCCAACCGTTCAGCTTTAGAAAGCATCGCGGAAACAGGCACCATGCTTTATAAAAAACGCCGGATTCTAAAACGCATGCACGATACAGAATGATAAAAACCACCCGAAAACACATTCAATGTGTTTTCTTTGTTTAGCAGTTCTGAAATCGGGAAACCAACAACCAACACCAATTAAAGGAGGAATTCAAAAATGGCACAAGATAATAACAAAATGAGCAGAGAAGAAGCAGGTAAAAAAGGCGGAGAAGCGACAAGCAATAACCATGACAAAGAATTCTATCAGGAAATTGGTCAAAAAGGCGGAGAAGCAACAAGCAAAAATCACGACAAAGAATTCTATCAGGAAATCGGTGAAAAAGGCGGAGAAGCCACAAGCAAAAATCACGACAAAGAATTCTATCAGGAAATCGGTGAAAAAGGCGGAGAAGCCACTAGCAATAACCATGACAAGGATTTCTATCAAGAAATCGGCCAAAAAGGCGGAGAAGCCACTAGTAAAAATCATGACAAAGATTTTTATAAGGAAATCGGCCAAAAAGGCGGAAACAGACGAAGCAGCTAATAAAAGCATAAAAGGCAGACAACCTGCAGATCAAAAGCGATCCGGCGCACCAGCCGGATCGCTTTTTATTTTGGAGAAATCTTGATCTGAGCCGCCTTTGCGATACAATAAAATGAAAAAGGGGTTTTCACTCGTGTCTGACATGCTGAATTTGCTCGCTATCGCCAATAAAGTCAAAGAAAAACACGACAATTTTTCAATCGCGGAGATCAATGACCACTGTGTGCGCCTCGCAGTGTTTACGGGAGAATATGACTGGCACCATCACCCTGACTCAGATGAATGGTTCATCGTTCTGGAAGGGGAGCTGCTGATCGATTTTAAGGACAAAGAAACCGCAGTGCTCAAAGCAAATGACAGCCTGCTCATCCCGAAAGGCACGATTCACCGCACCCGCTCTTACGTCAGAACCGTGAATCTCTGTGTTGAGCATACGCATGCGAAAACAGTCATCACAGAGGAACGGTCATGCTGATTAAAAAGATTGTATGTGAAACAGACGCTGCAAACGCTGAAGCATTTGCGCAAGCACAGTCAAGGTGGGGAGCATTATCATGTGTAAATGGCTTCGTCAAACAGGCCGGCGGGTGGCGGAAAAACGCAGACGGCCTGTTCATCGCAGAGATCATCAGCGTTTGGGAGAACAGACAGGCCTATGATGATTTTATGGAGAACGAACATGACCGCGTATACGAAGAAAACGAGCAGAAGGCTGCGATTCTTTCAATAGAAATGATGCTGTACGAAGAGGATGAACCTGTCATTCACGAGCTGTTACATCACCCGGACATCCGGTACGAACCGGACTGGACGGTTCAGAAGGCATAATGAAAGCCCAAAACAGTTTGTTTTGGGCTTTGTCTTTACTCGCGTCCGGGAAGCGTGTTGTGGACATACGGCGGGACGGGATCCAGCTTAGCTATTTCGCCGTGCGCTTTCGGTTCCTTTTCGTATTCGAATGGTTCTCCGTCCGGCGCTGTTTCCTTCAGCCAATTTTGTTCAGCGCTTTCTCCGCCATCTGAGAAATGAATAAGCTTATGGGAGAATGACTGTTTTTCCAGCGCCTTCGGGAATGTGGAAGGAACGATCGGACCTTCCTGTTCTTCTAATTCTTTAATGGCCGCAAGCCATTGATTTTGATGCATGGTATCGCGGGCCAATAAAAAGCTGAGCATATCTTTCACGCCTTTATCATCGGTCATTTCATACAGGCGTGCGACTTGAAGCCTTCCTTGTGATTCGGCGTTCAGATTGGCGCGGAAGTCTGCCAGAAGGTTTCCGCTTGCGACGATATAGCCTGCGCTCCACGGAACGCCCGTGCTGCTCTCCGGCATTGCGCCGAGTCCTGAGACAATTGCATGATGCGGATTCATCCCGCCTAAAATGGACCCGATGACCGGATCATCAGCCGCTTTTTCCTGCTCTGCCAGCGGGGCGTCTTCTAACAGTCTCGCAATCATCGTCGCGATCATTTCGACATGGCCGATTTCTTCCGTCGCGGTATCCATCAGAAGATCCTTATATTTTTCATTGCCCCGTGTATTCCATCCTTGGAACAAATATTGCATGGCGACGGATATTTCCCCGTATTGTCCCCCTAAAATTTCCTGCATCTTTTTTGCGAACAGCGGGTCAGGACGATCCGGTTTAGCCGGATGCTGCAGTTTTTTCGTATGTGTAAACATGTCTCCATCTCCTTTTTTGCTCTGTCCCTATTTACTTCCCCGGCGGGAAAAGGGATGAAACGGAGATGGGCGTATTGGTCCTGCTAAGGCTCGCGGCGCAAGGATAACAAATCCTGCACAAGCCCGCGGCCGATCACCTGTTCATATTGTTCGTAAATCGGGTCGAGGCGTTTCATCCATGTGTTCTTTTCCGCTTTGCTCAGCACATGAATATGAATGGATGAATTCTTCTTTATCTCTTCAAGCTGGTCTTTATTCATTTTCTCAGCGGAGGCTTCGTTCCATTCCGTCGTTTCTCTCATCGCCTCCGTTAAGATGGTTCTCGTTTTTTCTGTCTGTGAATTCCAGAAATGCTCGTCGGTCATCACGGCATAACCGAGGTACCCGTGATTGCTGATTGTCAAATAATCTTGAACATTATAAAATTTTTTAGAATAGATATTTGAAATCGTATTTTCTTCTCCGTCTACAAGATTGCTTTCCAAGAGCTGAAACGTGGAATTAAAGGAATCCTGCCGCGGGTGCGCGCCGAGCAGACGGTATTGGTCTTCGATCACGCTGCTCGGCATGATCCTGAGCGCCTGTCCTTTCAAATCGTCCGGAGTGAAGATCGGTCCTTTATTTGACGTAAGCTGCTTAAATCCGTTCGTCCAGTACGCCAGTCCTTTCAAATGATGCTTTTCTAATGAAGCGAACAGGCGTGTGCCGATTTTGCCGTTGAGGCCTTCTTGCACGGCTTTATAGTTTGTAAACGCGTACGGCAGATCCAAAACACCCCATTCGGGAGACAGTGATCCGAGCTTTGAGGTGGAGGGAGCGATGAATTGCACGTCCCCGTTTTGGAGGGCGTTTATTTCTTCATTATCTGAATAGAGGCTCCCGTTTGGAAACACCTCTACTTTAATGGTGCCGCCGGACTTTTGATAGACAAGATCGGCAAACTTATTCGCCGCCCGCCCTTTAGGCGTGTTTTCAGCAACGACATGGCTGAATTTGAAAACGATTTGATCTTTCAGGCCTTCCTGTTCGTCATCATAATACGGTTCATCCGTTGAGAAATGATCATGAAAGCCGATGAATAAAGCGGTTCCGATACCGAGTACCATCAGGCTGAGACAAGTCAGCAAGCTTTTCATCGAAAACCCCCTCCGCCATTTTCTATAACAAGCATAATCGGGCGGGCCGTTTTCGTAAAGAGACGGAAAGGAAGAGGCCAATGACGAAAAAAAAGCTCACCATCCGCTGGAAAATCACCATACTTTCGTATATCGTCGTGCTTTTTACCTTTTTGATCGTCGGCATCGTGCTGATCGGCAATATTCAGCATACAGAGGAGCGCGAGCTGAAAAAACGGCTGATGAATACCGCGCGGACGGTATCTGAGATGACCGATGTCAAACGCGCCCTCGAGCAGAAAAAACAAAGGGATGACGTGCGCCATGCGGTCGAAGAAATAAGGATCATCAATGAAGCGGACTACATCGTCGTCATGGATATGGATCATATCCGCTATTCGCATCCCGTCAGCACAATGATCGGAAAGCGTTCAAGGGGTGAGGACGAAGCCGCGGCGTTCGCCGAGCACATTTATTTTTCCGAAGCAAAGGGAGAGATCGGCACCGCCGTCCGCGCTTTTTATCCCATCAAAGACCGGGATTTGAATCAGATCGGCGTCGTTCTGGCCGGTAAAACGCTGCCCGGATTCGGTGAAATTCTTCTTCAGCTGAAACATGAAATACTGTTTATCGTTCTGCTGGCGCTCGGGTTCGGACTGGCCGGCTCCTTTTTGCTGGCCCGCCACATCAAAAAACAAATGTTTTGGCTGGAGCCCCATGAGATCGTGAGAATGTATGAGGAACGGACCGCTACGTTTCATTCAATGAATGAGGGCGTCATCGCGATCGATAATCAGCATCATATCACCATTTTTAATGAAAAAGCGAAGCAGATATTCAATGTCAGACAAGAGACCGATGGCAGGCTGATCTGGGACGTGTTAAAAGATTCCCGCCTCCCTGAAATCGTCGAGCGGAACCGAGCGGTATATAATGAAGAAATCCAAGTCAGCGGAAAGGTGATCATGAGCAGCAGAATTCCGATCGTCATGAAAAAGAAGGTCATCGGAGCCGTCGCCATTTTTCAGGACAGGACGGAAGCGGCGAAAATGGCGGAAGAACTGACCGGCGTGAAAAATTTTGTCGATGCGCTCAGAGTTCAAAATCATGAACATATGAACAAGCTTCACACCATCGCGGGACTGATTCAGCTCGGAAAATCAGAAAAAGCGCTCCAGCTTGCTTTTAAGGAATCGTCAGAACAAGAAAGCGTCACCGATTTTCTTCATCAGGCCATTCAGAATGACGCTGCGGCGGGGCTGTTGTTAAGCAAAATCAAAAGAGGAAAAGAGCTCGGCATTTCTGTGACAATTGATGAAAACAGCAGTTTCTCGGCATTTCCGGAGCATGTCGACCAGCATGACATCGTCGTCCTGCTCGGCAATTTAATTGAAAATGCGTTCGGCGCATTCGAAACAGCGGACACGGAGGACAAACATATTGACATCAGTATCGAGCAAAATGATGAAGTGCTTGCTATATTAATAGAAGACAACGGAAGCGGGATTTCCGATCAGCACATCCCGCGCCTTTATGACAAAGGGTTTACCGTCAATAAAACGGGAGGAACGGGATACGGCTTGTACCTCGTCAAACAAATCGTCGACAAAGGGATGGGCGTCATTGAAGTCGACACACGGCAGGGACAGGGAACGGCATTTTCTATTTTATTTCCGATGAAGGGGGAGGAATCATTCGATGGACATCAAGGTGCTGCTTATTGAAGATGATCCGATGGTACAGGAGGTGAATAAAGAATTTATCACCGGTGTTTCGGGGTTCAGCGTCATCGCCACGGCCGCTGACGGAGACGAGGGAATCAGGCTTATAAAAGATCTGCGGCCCGGGCTCGTGGTATTAGACGTATACATGCCGAAAAAAGACGGAATTAAAACGCTCCAGGAAATCAGAAAACAAAAGCTCGAAGTGGACGTCATCATCGTCTCGGCCGCAAAAGACAAAGAAACAATCCAGCTTATGCTGCAAAACGGTGCGGCCGACTATATTTTGAAGCCGTTTAAGCTGGAGCGGATGAGACAGGCGCTCGAAAACTATAAACAATATAAACGGAAAATTGAAGAGCATGACACCATGTCGCAAGAGCAGCTTGACATGCTGCTTAAAATTCCGCAAAATCCGTCCCGGGATCTGCCGAAGGGGTTAAATCATTTTACGATGAATGAAATTTTGACCTATATGAAACAGCAGACGGAGCCGCTTTCAGCTGAAGAAGCCGCCAAAGCGCTCGGGATCGCCAGGGTGACGGCGCGGCGTTATCTTGATTTTCTTGAGAAAGACGGCCAGATTAAGCTCGACATTCAATACGGGGGAGTGGGCCGGCCGGTTAACCGCTACAAATTCGTCCGCTAGCCGAGACCAAAAAGACCAAAATGTCCGTTATGATCATAAGCTTCCCCTCTTTGTGTGAAAACGCTATCATTTTCGTATAGACGCAGCGAGAGGCAAGGGGGAGTAGGGATGAAAATTTTCAAAAATCTTACGGTGCAGGTTATCACGGCGGTTATCATCGGCGTCATTGTCGGACTCGTATGGCCAGAGGCCGGGAAGCAGATGAAGCCGCTCGGCGATACATTTATCAATGCGGTAAAAATGATTATCGCACCGATCATATTCCTGACGATCGTGCTTGGCATCGCCAAGATGGGAGACATGAAAAAAGTCGGCAAAGTCGGGGGAAAAGCATTTATTTATTTTGAAGTCGTGACCACCATCGCCCTTATTATCGGACTTCTGGTCGTCAATATCATGAAACCCGGTGAGGGGCTTGATTACAGCAAGCTTGAAAAAGGGGATGTCTCTCAGTACACGCAAAACGGGGGACAGGGGATTGACTGGATTGAATTTATCACTCACATCGTTCCGTCAAATATGGTTGACGCTTTCGCAAAAGGCGACATTCTTCAGGTCTTATTCTTTTCTGTTTTATTCGGTGTCGGCCTGGCGGCGCTCGGTGAAAGAGGCAAAAGCATTATTGATTTCTTTGATAAACTGTCGCACGTTTTTTTCAAAATCATCGGCTACATCATGCGCGCGGCGCCGATCGGCGCATTCGGGGCCATGGCCTATACGATCGGGCACTTCGGCCTTGATTCCATCAAGCCGCTGGCGAGTCTGATGCTGTCTGTATACGTTACGATGTTCCTGTTTGTATTTGTCGCTTTGAATATCATTTGCAAACTATTCGGTTTCAGCTTGTGGAACTATCTCCGTTTTATTAAAGATGAACTGCTCATCGTTCTCGGCACAAGCTCTTCTGAGTCCGTCCTTCCGCGGATGATGGATAAAATGGAGCGCTACGGCTGTTCCAAATCGGTTGTCGGCCTTGTCATTCCGACGGGATATTCTTTTAACCTGGACGGCACCTCGATTTATCTGTCCATGGCGACGGTTTTTCTGGCGCAGGTGTTCGGCGTTGACCTTACCATCGGCCAGCAGGTTACGATCATTCTCGTGCTGATGCTGACATCAAAAGGCGCGGCGGGCGTAACCGGAAGCGGATTTATCGTACTCGCCTCCACTTTATCGGCGCTTCAGGTTATCCCGCTGGAGGGACTGGCGCTGCTCCTCGGCGTCGACCGCTTTATGAGTGAAGGAAGGGCGATCGTCAACCTGATCGGAAACGGAATCGCCACCATCATCGTAGCCAAGAGCGAAAATGAGTTTGACGAAACGAAAAGCACACAGGCCGTAAAAGAAATGAAAACGGCGGTATAAAAGGAAAGGAACGGCATGCATCGGGCATGCCGTTCTTTTTTTCGGCCTCCATGAGTAAAAAAGATAAATTTGTTTAAATTTATTAGGAGGTGGACAAAGACCTTAGCGTCATTTTGTTATATAATTTACAATTAGAGAGTGAAAGATGAAATCTAAGGGCTTTTTGTCCTAGCAGGAGTGTATAAATGGCGGCTATTTTTAAATTTTTTCAGCATCCGGGTGTCAGACGTTTTTCCGTTTTTCTTGTTTTGACTGGGGTGTTAGTTGTATTCCGAAGTATGATTAATTTGATTTTGCTTACGTTTATTTTTACTTTTCTGATGGATCGGCTGGAGACTGTCATCCGGCACGTGTTGAACCATTTTTTCCGGATCAGCCAGAGGGTGGTCATCACCGTTTTATATATTGCGCTGGCTGTCGGGGCGACTGTCGGAGGCTTTGTCTTTTACCCGATTGTTGCCAAGCAGATTGAACAGCTGATTAAGCAGATCAAGCACATCGCGTATCATCCCGATGTCATTCCGTTTTATGATGAGATATCGAGCGTGTTCGGCGATATCAATATCGGTTCCTATGTAAAAGAAGGTTTTAATGTACTGTATACATACTTGGCCGATATCAGCACTTTCGGTTTGCAGGTCGTGATGTCACTGATTCTCAGCATGTTTTTCCTGTTCGAGAAAAAGCGGCTCACGGAGTTTATGAAAAAATTTCAGCACAGCAAGCTGTCTGTTTTTTACTACGAACTTGCTTATTTCGGTAGCAAATTTGCGAGAACATTCGGCAAAGTGCTTGAAGCCCAATTTATTATCGCGCTGGTGAACTGTATCCTCACCTTGATCGCATTGGCGATTCTGCATTTTCCGCAGCTGTTCGGCCTTTCAATCATGGTCTTTTTCCTCGGGCTCATTCCCGTGGCGGGTGTGGTGATTTCGCTCATTCCGCTCAGCATCATCGCGTATACGACGGGCGGCGCAGCGTATGTCATCTACATCGTGCTGGTCATTTTCGTCATCCATGCGATTGAGACGTACTTCCTTAATCCGAAACTGATGTCAGCGAAAACGGAACTGCCGATCTTTTTTACCTTTACGGTTCTGATTTTCTCGGAACATTTCTTCGGTATCTGGGGCTTGATTATCGGAATTCCGATTTTTGTGTTCCTGCTTGATATTCTGGATGTCGTCAATAATGAAGAGAAGGAAAAAAACGGACCGGTCCCGGATAAGACATAACGTCGGCTCCGGCTCTTCACGAATATATGACTAATGTTATAATGCAGACAGTGCCTATGTACGGGCACTGTTTATTTTTTGTGAAAAAGGAGGAAGGCTGTATGACTGAGCCGATTTTACATATTGAAGGCCTTGACAAAACAATAGGCAAAAAGCACATTTTAAAAAACATCAGCATGGATGTCAGGCAGGGCGAGATCATCGGTTTGCTCGGTCCGAACGGGTCGGGAAAAACCACACTTATCCGAATCATCGTCGGTCTTTTAAAGAAAAACAGCGGCACGATTACAATTAACGGCTTTCAGCACGATGCTGATTTCGAAAAAGCGCTTGAATCCGTCGGAGCGATCGTGGAAAATCCTGAATTCTACCCGTACCTGACGGGGTGGGAAAACCTGAAGCACTTTGCCAACATGCACAAAAACATCAAAGAGGACAGGCTTCAGGAAGTCATCGAGCGGGTCGGGCTCACCAACGCCGTTCATGACAAAGTTAAAACGTATTCCCTTGGTATGCGTCAGCGTCTCGGGATTGCGCAGGCCATTCTTCACCGTCCGAATCTGCTCATTTTAGATGAACCGACAAACGGGCTTGATCCCGGCGGAATGAAGGATTTCCGCGATCACTTAAAGGAACTCGCGGAGCTTGAAGGGACGAGCATCCTTTTTGCGACGCATTTATTGCGTGAAGTGGAGGACCTTTGCGACCGTGTCATCATCATTCAAAAAGGTGAGATCAAAACAGAGGTTGTTCTGCGCGGCGCTGAGGAAAAAGAAGAAAAAGCCGTCCTCGACATTCAGCCGGCTGACGAAGCCTTCGAATGGCTGTCCCAACAGCAGTTTGCTCCGGAGAAAAACGGCGGGGGCATCACCGTCACCGTAGCGAAGAAGGACATCCCGGCATTAAACCGTGCGCTCGTCGGACAAGACTTTCTCGTGTATTCCATCATGCCGTATGCGGAATCGCTGGAGGATGAATTCATGAAAGTGACGACGGCGCTTCAAGAGGAGGGGGAGACGAATGTTTAAATTGACAGCGAATGAGCATATGAAGCTCTTTAACCGAAAAGTCTCATTAGTGGCGCTGATTCTGATGGCCGTTCTCCAATTTATTATGGCGCTTGTCATTAAACGGCTTGTCATCAGTTCCGGAACGGATGAGAATTTCATCGGCTATATGGCGTACGCGCCCGGGCTGAATATTCTGCTTGAGGCGTTAACAATCGTGATCGCGGCAACGATCATTTCCGCTGAATTTGATAAGAAAACGATCAAATTTCTGTTAATCCGCCCGGTAAAGCGGGAGCGGATTTTTGTATCTAAACTCATTACCGTATTTTTGGTCAGCTTGTACCTGTATGCGGCGTACTATATTCTGTCTCTGCTGTTCGGCATGGCTTTCTTCGGCATGTCGGTGACATCTGAATCAGGGACGCTTCTTATGAACACCCTGAAAGTAATCGGCACGAACTGGGTCGAGGCGTTTGCGATGGCATGTTTTGGCTTGTTGTGTTCTTCTGTATTCCGAAACAGCGCAACGGCCGTCATTTTGTCATTTATCGTGCTGTACGGCGCAAAATCACTCGTGACAATTATGTCGCTCTTCCAAAACAAATGGGGAAGTTTTCTGCTGTTCGCAAATACTGATCTGACGCAATATATGAGCGGGGCGAAACCGCTGTTTGCGGGAATGACGCCGTTATTTTCCGCAGGCATTATCATTATCCATATCGTATTCTTCTTAGCCGTCGCTTGGTGGAGCTTTTGCAAACGCGATGTTCGGGTATAAAGTAAAGGAATGACATTTTTGTGAAAAAGATCACGATAAATCAATAATTTATGCTATTTTGATTTATAATAAAGGTAATGACGGAGGTGCTCACTTGAGAAATTTTATTACCGCATTACCGATTGTGTTATTGCTTGGTTTTTCCTTTGTGTCATTCATGTTCCAATTCGAACATCTTGTTTATTTCAGACTTGCGCTGGGATTGTTTTCTACAGTGGGGCTGTTTCTCTTATATAAATTGAAGACGGGATTCCGTTATTTCATCATCTACCTGTATGCAAGCTGGATCGTGCTTGCGGCGGTTACCGCGTTTGAAGAGCCGATTTTTTCAAGCTTTTTCTTTGGCGGGCTTGTGATGACGATGGGTTATCTCACATATATGCTGATTTATCTCGGGCTCAAGCAGGACCGCGGCCCGGAAGCAGTCTGAACGCGCTATTCCATGGAATAGCGCGTTTTTTTTGTACAGCTTCACAGTTGCGAAACGAGACTTGAATCTCTATAATACTTATTAACTTTATCGGAATTATAATGGGGGGATTCCAGTGTCTTTATGGATACAGAATGAACGGCAGAGGGAATGGATGGAAAAAATCGGCCTGCTTGCAGACGAATTTCAAACAACAGCCGCGCTTGATGATGAGGCGGGCCGTTTTCCCGCGGAGAAAATTCAAATACTGCGCGACGCAGGATATACGGCGTTAACAGTACCTGAGGCATTCGGCGGTGCAGGCATTTCCGTTTATGATATGGTGCTGTTTCAGGAACGGCTGGCGCGGGGAGACGCGGCCGTGGCTCTCGGAATCGGCTGGCATTTATCCGTCATGGGTGAGCTCGGAGAAGGAAACAGCTGGGATGAAGATGTCTTTTCATTTATCACAGAAGAGGTGAAAAAGGGAGCTGTCCTGAACAGGGCAGCGACGGAACGGCAGACCGGCAGTCCGACGAGGGGAGGAAGACCCGGCACCTCCGCTGTCAAAAAAGACGGAAAATGGGTGCTGAACGGCCGAAAAACCTTTACAACCCTTTCGCTGACTTTGGATTATATGCTTGTGACGGCATGGATTGAAGAAAAACAAACGACCGGTGTTTTTCTCATTCATAAAGATCAGGCAGGCGTTTCAGTCGAAGAAACATGGGATATGATTGCCATGAAGGCGACCGGAAGCCATGATCTCCTTTTAGATCATGTCGCGGTCAGTGACGAGCGGCTTGTGGAGCTTATCAGCGGGCCGAGAGCGGCGAAAGTGAATGGCTGGCTGCTTCACATTCCCGCTGCTTATCTGGGTATCGCTCAAGCGGCAAGGGACTATGCCGTCCGGTTTGCATCCGAATATTCGCCGAACAGCCTGAACGGACCGATTAAAGACGTGCCGGCCGTTCAGCAGCGTGTCGGGGAAATGGAGCTCGAATTGTTAAAAGCGAGACAGTTTCTCTTCACGGCGGCGCAAATGTATGATGACCCGAAACGCCGTCCTTTCATCAAAAGCGAGCTCGGCGCCGCAAAACATATTGTGACATATGCCGTCCTTTCTGTTGTTGATAAAGCAATGAGAATCACCGGCGCAAAAAGCCTGGAGCGAAATAATCCGCTTCAGCGGTATTATCGGGATGCCCGGGCCGGCCTTCACAATCCGCCGATGGACGATGCGGTCATCGGCAAATTAGCGGCGGAAGCCTTTGAGCAATAAAAAAAGAGCCTGAAAAAGGCTCTTTTTATGTATGGCTGTTGTGCCGGAGCAGTTTTTGATGCTTGCGGTCAATTCTGTCATAGATCACATTCATCAGCTTTTGATTATTCATAATGGCCGCCTTGTTTTCTTTTATCAGCTGTTCGTATGTTTTTATTTTACGTTTCGCCATAAGTCCGCACCTTCCTAACATATTTGTATTCGCTTTCTAATTCTCCGAGCGATAATTCATATAAATGCCGTTCCGACTTTTTGTATATTCCGTTATTGATCAGCAAATGGATCAGATGTTTTTTTCGTCCTTCAACTGATGATCTGAGCTGAGGAGAAGACCTCATGATTACCCTCCTAATCAAATGATATTGAGAATCATTATCAATTAATGAAAGTATACAATGGGCATATTCATATGTAAAGGAAAAATACCGCCAATTTTTCGACAAAAAGTTTCCCGGGGAATAATGCTGTCGAATTGATTTGATTCTGTCAGATCAAAGCTGCTATTTTTCCGCTTTTCCATCCATACTATGAATGAGAATGGAGGAGTCCTTACATGAATGATCAAACGGCAAACTTAAAACGGGGTGAGAAAGGCGCGATTCTTAATATCGCCGCGTACCTCATCCTTGCCGCCGTCAAACTGGTGATCGGTCTTATTTATCATTCTGAAGCGCTCAGAGCGGACGGGTTAAATAATGCCACGGATATTGTCGCATCACTGGCTGTGCTGGTCGGGCTCCGGATTTCCCAGCGCCCCGCGGACAGTGATCATGCCTACGGACATTATCGGGCTGAAACAATTTCTTCATTAATTGCGTCTTTTATTATGATGGCGGTCGGTATTGAAGTGCTGATCG
This sequence comes from Bacillus sp. NEAU-CP5, assembly GCF_026420705.1. Lineage (NCBI taxonomy): Bacteria > Bacillati > Bacillota > Bacilli > Caryophanales > Bacillaceae > Bacillus > Bacillus sp. NEAU-CP5. The sequence goes on from NZ_JAPMOV010000006.1 coordinate 113,242, forward strand.
GAGGAGCAAAGGCGATTGTCAGCGGAACGAAGGCCGAGCCGAGCTTCATCGCGGCATGGACGGCGCTCGGAAGCGCGATTGTAATGTACGGCATGTATGTATATAACAGCCGTCTTGCGGATCGGGTTAAAAGTTCTGCGCTTCATGCGGCGGCGAAAGACAGCCGTTCTGACGCCTATGTCAGTATTGGGGCGTTTATAGGCGTCTTAACGGCCCGGCTTCATCTGCCGTGGATTGATCCGGTCATTGCTTTTCTGATCGGAATCATCATCTGTAAGACGGCATGGGACATCTTCAAAGATGCTTCCCACTCATTGACGGACGGGTTTGATCTGAAAGATTTGGAGCCGTATAAACACACGGTGAAAGAAATAAAAGAGGTCAGCAGGCTGAAGGATGTGAAAGCAAGGTATTTGGGGAGCACGGTTCATGTGGAAATGGTCATTACGGTAGATCCGGGGCTGTCTGTGAAAGAAGGCCATGAAGTAGCCGATGAAGTCGAATATGCAATAAAACATGAACATGATGTGACTCATGTCCATGTTCATGTAGAGCCTGAAGTCATAAACAAAGATCGTGAAACGAATTAAATATGCTGTGATAAAAACTCTGTGACTTCTTCGGGCGTTTTCGCGTTTGCGCTGTGAAGATGCGCTTTCTTTTCACCGTTTTTAAAGATCAGAAGGCTCGGTATGCCCATTACCTGATATTTGTCGGCAATCTCAGGGAGCTCGTCTCTGTTCAGCTCATACCAATCATTTTGATTATATTCTTCCAAAATATCGCCGATGAACATATTCATGCGCGTGCAGTCAGGGCACCAGTCAGCGAAAAATTTCACGATGATTTCCTTGTCGGATTGAATAAGTTCATTAAATTGTTCTGTTGTACTGATTTTTTTCATATGACACATCTCCTTTTCCATGCCATTTTAATATAAAATAAAAAGGAATTACATACAAATGCTTTCATATTCAGAATGCCCAAAAATAATTAGATCATTTTCTGAGGAAAGTGATAAGATAGTAAAGATGAATTGTTGTGGGGGGAATATCCATTGAAAACAAGTCTAGGATTGGTGTACGGCGGAAAGTCAGCCGAACACAATGTATCGCTGCAGACAGCATTAGCTGTAACAAAAGCGCTTAATACTGAGAAGTTTGATATACATCCGATTTACATCACTGAAAAAGGAGAATGGCAAAGAGGCCCGCTGCTGACTGAGCCGGTATCCAACGTGAAAATGCTTCAGCTGGAACAAAATGGTGAAAGTTTCGCTCTATCAGCATTGAACCGGGAAATGTTTCCTGAAGCGTCGCCTGACGAAAAGGCGCCGATCGATGTCGTATTTCCGCTTCTGCACGGACCGAACGGTGAAGACGGCACCATTCAGGGTCTGCTGGAATTGCTGAACGTTCCTTATGTCGGCAACGGGGTGCTTGCATCATCAGCCGGCATGGATAAAGTCATCATGAAGCATTTGTTCGCTCAAGCGGGGCTTCCGCAGGCGAAGTACGCCGCTTTCTTAAAAAAGGACTGGAAACAGACGCCGGACAGCTGCTTACAGCAGGTTGAAGAGGAGCTGGGATATCCGTGCTTCGTCAAACCGGCGAACCTCGGATCAAGCGTCGGAATCAGCAAATGCCGAAACCGTGAAGAGCTTGAAAAAGCCTTCGAACTGGCTTTTGAGTATGACCGGAAAATTGTGGTGGAAGAAGGAATCGCCGGAAGAGAAATCGAAATCGGCGTACTCGGAAATGACGAACCGAAATGCTCCGCCGTCGGTGAAATCGCGCCGAAAACCGACTTTTACGATTACAAGGCGAAATATGAAGACGGCGACACGGATTTAATGATTCCCGCGCAAGTGACGGATGAACAATATGCGGAAATCAGCGAAATGGCGATTAAAGCCTTCAAAGCGATTGACGGATCAGGCCTTGTCCGCGCCGATTTCTTCCTGACCAATGACGGTCAAGTGCTCATTAACGAAGTGAACACAATGCCGGGCTTTACGCCATTCAGCATGTTCCCGCTGCTTTGGAAAGAAGCAGGTGTAGATTACAGTGATCTGATCGAACAGCTGGTTGAGCTGGCAAAAGAACGCCATGCCGAAAAACAGCTGATTAAACATACATTTTAATGAAGACGGACACTGCCTGAAGGGGCAGTGTCTTTTCCCGTAACAGATAACATTTTCAGAAAGCGAGGTGCCACCTTTGATAAAGCGAACTGTAAAGCGAATTGCAGACATGGTCAAAGGCACACTGACAAATCCCGTATTTGAACAAACAATGATTGAGGGCGCCGCAACCGATACGCGGACTTTGGAAAAAAATCAGCTGTTCATTCCTTTAAAAGGCGAGCATTTTAACGGCCACACCTTTGTGCCGCAAGCATTCGAAAAAGGCGTTTCCGCGGTATTGTGGGACCGCTCTGAACCGAATCCGCCGGAAGAGCGTGCTGTCATCCTGGTCGATGACACGCTGGAGGCGCTGCAAACATTGGCAAAAGCTTATTTAAAAGAGCTCGGCACACGGGTTATCGGGGTGACCGGGAGCAACGGAAAAACGACAACGAAAGACATGCTTCACGCCGTTCTCGGCACTCAGTACCGCGTTCACAAAACCGCCGGCAATTTCAACAATCATATCGGCCTGCCGCTGACTGTGCTTGCCATGCCTGAAGATACAGAAATCGCCGTTTTAGAAATGGGAATGAGCGCGAGGGGCGAAATTGATTTTCTGAGCCGTCTTGCTGAACCGGAAGCTGCCGTCATTACCAATATCGGCGAATCCCACATGCAGGATTTAGGCTCAAGAGAAGGAATTGCGGAGGCGAAACTTGAAATTATAAACGGACTTCGGGAAGACGGCGTTCTGTTTTATTTCGGGGATGAGCCGCTGCTTCGCCAAAAGGCGTACACTTGCCGGACAACGACATACGGCGCAGGCGCGGACAATGATCTCCGCCTGAAAGAAATAAAACAGGCGGAAGAAGGCACGTACTTTAATATCGACGGGATCGACCGTTCTTTCTTTATTCCCGTTCTCGGCAGACATAATGTGATGAATGCCATGGCCGCATACGCCGCCGGCATCTATTTCGGCATTACGCCGGAAAATGCCGCTCTGGGACTGAGCCGCCTGAAGGTGACGGGGATGAGATTGGAACTGGTCAAAACGGACAACGGCATCTCGATCGTAAACGACGCGTATAATGCGAGCCCGACGTCAATGAAAGCGGCGGTAGAATTAATTGAAACGATGAAAGGCTATCGGAAGAAAATGCTCGTGCTCGGTGATATGCTTGAACTTGGTGATGAAGAAAAAGCATTCCACGAAGAATGCGGAGCTGCGGTCAATCCGGCGGAAATCGACCATGTATTTACTTACGGCACACTCGGCGCATTCATCGCTGACGGAGCGCGCCGGCATTTTGAAGAAGGGCGCGTCAGCCATTATCTTGACAAAAAAGAACTGCTTCACGCCATACAGGAAATGGCCGCTTCCGGCGATCTCCTTCTGTTTAAAGCATCGAGAGGTATGAAGCTCGAAGAAATCGTTAAAGATTTATTAGAGAAGAACTGAAAAAATACTGATCAGCATTATAAAAATATACAAAAATGAAGAAACTAATTCAGGGTGAAATAATTCTGTCCGTATGAAAAAGAAAGACCGCCGGCTGGGAAATCCCGTCCGGCGCGGGGGCCGGCCTCGTTCGCGGGAAGAATCCGGTCAGGCCGCTTCCGGCCGCCTGACCATCTCGCCTTATTGAAAAACACATAGTGTAATGGTAAGATTAAACGTAAAGTAATTCGGGCTTTGTATACGTATGATCCTGTCCTTTGGATGAAAGGGCGGTTTTTAGTGGTAAATCACGACATTACTGAAACAGCAATTAGAAGGAGTTTGAATAATTTGACTATAACGTTTCAAGATTTTCAATTAAGTTCTGATCTCATGAAGGCAATTAATCGTATGGGGTTTGAAGAAGCAACGCCGATTCAGGCACAAACGATTCCGCTCGGACTTTCAAATAAAGACGTCATTGGACAAGCGCAAACAGGTACAGGTAAAACAGCTGCGTTTGGTATACCCCTTGTTGAAAAAATGAACCCCGAGTCTCCTAATATTCAAGCAATCGTAATCGCGCCAACCCGTGAATTAGCCATTCAAGTATCTGAAGAGTTATATAAAATCGGACAAGATAAGCGTGCGAAAGTGCTGCCTATTTATGGCGGACAGGATATCGGACGTCAGATCCGCGCATTGAAGAAAAACCCGCATATCATCGTAGGTACGCCGGGGCGTCTTCTTGACCATATCAACCGCCGTACGATCCGTTTAAACAACGTGAATACGGTTGTCATGGATGAGGCTGATGAAATGCTGAACATGGGATTCATTGATGATATTGAATCCATTCTCTCAAATGTACCGAGCGAGCACCAAACGCTCTTATTCTCAGCAACAATGCCTGCGCCGATCAAACGGATCGCAGAGCGTTTCATGACTGAGCCGGAACACGTAAAAGTAAAAGCGAAAGAAATGACTGTGTCCAACATTCAGCAGTTCTACTTGGAAGTGCAGGAACGCAAAAAATTCGATACCCTGACTCGTCTTCTTGACATTCAGTCTCCGGAACTTGCGATCGTATTCGGACGTACGAAACGCCGTGTCGATGAGCTTGCTGAAGCCCTGAACCTTCGCGGATATGCGGCCGAAGGAATTCACGGCGACTTAACGCAGGCGAAACGTATGGTTGCGCTTCGTAAATTTAAAGAAGGTGCGATCGAAGTGCTTGTAGCGACTGACGTTGCCGCCCGCGGACTTGATATCTCAGGCGTTACCCACGTTTACAACTTTGACGTGCCTCAAGATCCTGAAAGTTACGTTCACCGTATCGGAAGAACGGGACGCGCAGGAAAAACGGGTATGGCGATGACGTTTATCACACCGCGTGAGAAAAACATGCTTCGCGCGATCGAACAAACGACAAAACGCAAAATGGACCGCATGAAAGAGCCGACGCTTGACGAAGCATTAGAAGGTCAGCAGCAGATGACGGTTGACCGTCTGCGCACGGCGATCAGCGAAAACAACCTGAACTTCTACATGACGGCAGCTGCGGAATTGTTAGAAGATCATGATGCAGTGACAGTTGTGGCTGCAGCCATTAAAATGGCGACAAAAGAGCCGGACAGCACGCCTGTACGCCTCACTGATGAAGCGCCGATGGTCAGCAAACGCTATAAAAACCAGCGTACTTCTAAGCGCAGAGAAGGCCAAGGCGGCGGCTACCGCGGCGGCAAAGGGAAAACCAACAACCGTTCTTCCTACGATAAAAAACGCTCAAGCGACCGCCGTTCTTCAGGTGACAGACGCCAGAAAAAATCATACTAAGACACAGGAAGCGGACCCTTTTACGGGGTCCGCTTTTTTTTGATATGCCGGAAAGTGAATCTTTTTTGCAAATCAGCCGTATTTGTATGTATGATAAAAAATGGGAGGTAGGTATGTTGAGAGCACAGCCAAAAAATCGAATCAGTCCAAGCGGCTTAAAAGTCTGGCGTCTTCAGGAAATCATCCTGTCCGCCTTCTGTCTTCTGGCCGTTATAGCAGCAGCTGTTTTAAGCTATTTCTTCCATTGGCCGTATTGGATCACCGGAGTCCTCGGCATCATTTGGATATTCGGTTCAGTGATATCCGTCTATGCCATACCGAAAATCAGGCACAGGATCTGGCGCTATGAAGTCCATGAAAATGAAATTGATATTCAATCCGGCATTTTTATTGTCAAACGGGTCATTGTGCCGATGGTGAGGGTGCAGCACGTAGATACTTCACAAGGCCCGCTCCTCAGAAGGTATCGTCTGGCCTCAGTCAAAATCTCCACGGCGGCAACCGTTCATTCCATTCCGGCGCTTGATATGGAGGAAGCTGACCGGCTGAGGGATTCCATTTCCCGTCTGGCAAGGGTGACGGAAGATGATGTCTGAGCCGAAACGTCTGCACCCGGCGGCCGTGATTTTGAACTTATTCCATATTATTATCGAAACCATTAAAAACATTATTCTGCCATTTTTTCTCGTCTATATTGTTAATTCCAACCACTTCATCCGCTTTTACGGAGGCATTGCGCTCGCCGTCCTGCTTATCTGGCTGATTACGGCTAGTGTGATCGAGTGGAGAAAATTTACATACCGGATTGAGGACGGAGAATTCAGAATTGAAGAAGGCTTGTTTTTTACGAAAAAGAGATACATCTCCATTGACCGGATTCAATCAATGAATACGAGTGCCGGCATCATTCAGCAGCTTTTTAAGCTTGTTAAGCTTCAAATCGAAACGGCCGGCGACGGGAAAAACGCCGAGGCTGTCTTATCCGCCATTACTGTGGAAGAGGCGGAACGGATCAGAGCGGCTGTTTTTCAGCAAAAAGCGGAGCAAGAAGAACGAGGGGAGACCGAAGCAGAGCAGGAGCCGATGCGCGGGGAAGATGTGCAATCCGTTTACCGCCTGTCTGTAGGTGAGCTGCTTATGGCCGCCTCAACATCCGGGGGAATCGGTGTCATCATCTCAGCGGTATTCGCCCTCTTTTCTCAGATTGATGAAGTACTTCCGATGGACTGGCTCTATGACAGGTTCTCCTTTCTCAAGCATGCGAGCATCGGCATATACGCCGTGATCATTTTCATAGGATTGTTCATCGCCTGGCTGTTAAGCATCGCCGGTATGATGATCAAGCATGCCAACTTTAAGATAGAAAAAAAAGAACACGAATTGGTCATTACCAGAGGAATTATTGAAAAACATCAAGTGACGATCCCGCTCCGTAAAATCCAAGCCATTAAAATGAAAGAAAATGTGATCAGGCAATTATTCGGATACGCGACGGTTGCGATTGTCAGCGCCGGCAGTGCGGGGAATGAGAAAGAAGGAGCTCAGACGATTCTGTTTCCTATCATCCGCAAATCAAAGCTCGGTGTGATGCTGAACGGTTTCACACCGGATTACGTGCTGGAAGAAAACCGGAATCATTTGCCGAAAAGGGCGTTGCGCCGGTATTTATTCCGATCCATAATCTTCTCGGTTTTCGTGATCATCCCGCTTTGTATTCTGTTTAAACCGTGGGGATATGCATCGCTCCTCGTGCTTCCTGCCGAACTGGTGCTTGGATATGCCTCGTTTAGGACAGCGTCATGGTGCATCAACGGCGGCAGGCTTCAGATCACCACGAGGCTGGTCGGGAAGACGACCACGATTATGCTGAGAAGAAGAATGCAGATGTTTGAAGTCAGCCGCTCCTTTCTGCAAAAAAGAAGGCGGCTCGCATCTGTGGCTACCGCAGTGAAATCAGCTCACCACATGGAGCATGTCATGCTGAAGGATGTCAGCGAGGAAGATGCCGAACGCATCGGGCGCTGGTATTCATATGAAAAAGCGGACGGTTAATACCGCCGCTTTTTTTGCTGCACGCATAAAAAGGAAAGCAAAAATCCGCCTGCCAGTCCGAACAAATGCGCCATAATGTTAATATTAGAGTTGATAAACGTCGACAGCACCGCGATGATAAGCAGGGTCATAATCATTTTCGACTGATCCCGGCCGATCAGCTCCTTGCGGAAAACAGTCAGAAACACATACACGCCGAAAAGTCCGAAGATCGCGCCGGATGCGCCGACATGCACATAATCAAGCGGCTCGGCAAGATACGTGCCGATATTGCCGATGATGCCCGATGCGATGTACACAATCAGAAAACGGACTTTTCCGAGCATCTGCTCAAGCGGGGGCGCGAATAAAAAGAGAGACATGGAGTTAAACAAAAGGTGAGTGAAATTCGCGTGTAAAAACATCGGTGTCACCAGCCGCCACCATTCTCCCGAGGAAACGCCGTAATTATAGCCGGTCACAGCATCTGACCACATCATGACGGAATGAAGCGGCATACTGAAAAACAGCCACAAGAACGCCTGCAGCGCCAAAATACAGCTGACGGCCGGATAACGTCTGATAAAAGTCTGGAAATTTTCCGTTCGTATAAACATCGCAAGCCCCTTTGCATCTGATTTGTTACATATATAGTAACACGTTTATGACATAAACCGTTTTTTAGTACGGACTTTTAGGAGGAATTCACATGATTTTCGGAATCGGAATCGACATCGTTGAACTGCACAGAATTGAAAACATGCTCAGCCGGCAGGCGAGGTTTCCGCAAAGAATATTGACGGAGGCTGAATACGCTCGTTTTACATTGCTGTCGGACAAAAGGAAAATTGAATTTCTCGCGGGAAGATTTGCGGCAAAAGAAGCTTTTTCGAAAGCATACGGCACAGGTATCGGCAAAGAGCTCAGCTTTCAGGATATTGAAACCGGAAACGACACGGCGGGAAAGCCTGTGCTGGCCTGCGCCAAGCTTGACGGCGCGGCGGTTCACGTCTCCATTACCCATACAAAAGAATACGCCGCGGCACAGGTCGTGATTGAAAGGTTGTCACGCTAGTCTGCATATTAGCCGGAACCCCTTCATATATTTGATAGTGCATTAAGGGAGACAAGTTGTTTGAGGCTTTTATGGTACGCGTCCGTCCGTTCAGGGCGTACCGTTAAAGTCAAACAAGCGATTTCTTCCCTTTACATCAATTGAGAAGAAGGGGTTGAAAAAAGGTGAGAAAAAGCTTTGTTTTGCTTTTAACGGGACTGCTTGCCGTCCTTATTCTTTCGGCCTGCGGCCAAAAATCACAGGAAGATATCGTGAACGGTTTAGATAAGAAGGCGAAAGAATACACCTCGTACAAAGCGAAAGCCAAAATGACCATCGAAACGGGGAGTGATCCACAAGTATACAATGTGGAAATCTGGCATAAAAAACCTTCCCTGTACCGGGTCTATTTGGAAAATCCGAAAAAAGACCAAAACCAAGTCATCTTACGGAACGCCAACGGAGTCTTTGTCCTCACGCCGTCTCTAAATAAGAGCTTCCGCTTCCAAAGCGACTGGCCGAATAACAGCAGCCAAGTATATTTGTTTGAGTCACTTGTAAAGGACGTGCAGCATGACAAAGACGCCGTCTATTCCGCCAAAGATAAAAAGTACACGTTTGAAACAAAAACAAACTATCAGCACAACAAAATGCTTCCGACTCAGGAAATCACTTTCAACAAAAAGGACATGAGCCCATCGCTCGTCAAAGTCATGGATACAGACCGGAAAGTGATGGTAAAAGTCGAATTCAAAAGCTTTGAATTCAACAAGCCGTTTGATAAAGACTCTTTTGACGAGAAGAAAAATATGACGCTTTCCCAGATGGACGTCGCCACAAGCGCCAAGCCGTCTGATTCATTTGCGGTCAAAACACCGCTTCAAGTGCCGGCCGGCGTCAAAAAGCTTGAAGAGAAAGATATTTCAACGGCGGACGGCAAACGGATCGTCATGACTTACGGCGGAGAAAAATCATTCACCCTTATTCAAGAAAAAGCCCATATCGCAAAAGCCGCCTCTGCCGTCACGCTGAAAGGCGAACCGGTTAATCTCGGCTTCACGGTGGCCGCATTATCTGATACGTCTTTAACGTGGACATATGACGGAGTGGATTATCTTCTGTCATCACAGGATCTGACAAAAGATGAAATGGTGGCCGCCGCCAAAAGCATGCAGGGACAGTCGTCAAAATAACGTCAAAAAAGAGGCCGCCGCTGTCGGTCTCTTTTTTGATTCCATTTCACTTTGCAGAATAATTTTAGTATGATAATAACAATATGAATTGAAAATAATGCTAGGAAGTGTATCGAATGAACACAGCATCCTTTTACAGAGAAACGTGGGCGGAAATCAACCTGTCCGCGATTAAAGAAAATGTCACGCATATGAAAAAACACATCGGGCAAAACGTCCATCTCATGGCGGTTGTAAAGGCGAACGCTTACGGCCACGGAGATTTGGAAGTTGGGAAAGCCGCGCTTGAAGCGGGTGCCTCTTGTCTTGCCGTAGCCATACTGGATGAAGCAATTTCATTGAGAAAACGGGGCATTACAGCGCCGATTCTCGTGCTTGGCGCCGTGCCGCCCGAATATGTACAAGCAGCTGCCGAGTATGACGTAACACTCACGGGGTATTCTGTTGAATGGCTTCAGGAAGCTGCGCGCCACCTCGGAAGTGAAACAGTGCCGTTTCATCTGAAAGTCGACACCGGCATGAACAGACTCGGAGTCAAAACGGAGGAAGAAATCCAAAGCGTGTTAAAAATCCTCAGCCAAAATCCCGGTTTAGTCTGTAAAGGCGTATTCACCCACTTTGCTACCGCGGATGAGAAAAACAGAGATTATTTCCTCTTCCAGTTTGACCGCTTTAAAAAATTGATCGCTCCGCTCCCTTTAAAAGAATTGATGGTGCACTGCGCGAACAGCGCTGCCGGACTTCGTCTTAAAAAAGGCTTCTTTAACGCGGTTCGTTTCGGCATCAGTATGTACGGGCTTCGTCCTTCTGCTGACATCCAAAGCGAAATTCCGTTTCAATTAAAACCGGCTTTTGCGCTGCACTCTGTTTTATCCCATGTGAAAAAGATCCGCAAAGGGGAAAGCGTCAGCTACGGCGCAACATATACGGCAGAGAAGGATCAATGGATCGGAACGGTTCCCATCGGCTATGCGGACGGGTGGCTCCGCAAGCTGAGCGGCACGTCTGTGCTGATCGGAGGCAAACGGATGAACATCGCGGGAAGAATCTGCATGGATCAATTGATGGTCGAATTAGATCAATCTTATCCGCCGGGCACCAAAGTCACCCTGATCGGCAGCCAGAAGGAAGAAACGATCACGATGGATGAAATCGCAGGGCGGCTTGAGACGATTAATTACGAGGTCCCTTGTACCATTAGTTCCCGCGTTCCCCGTATGTTTTTGGAAAATGAGAGTATAATGGAAGTAAGAAATCCTTTACTGCAAGATAATACAAACAAGTAGCCGTCATCCGGAAAAAGAGAATTTATAAAACAGCTTTGCTTGACGTTTGAATAATGGTATGATTATGTCTGGATGGATGTATTGGTCGTATCCGTAAGTTTGGTGGAGGTGTATGTTTTTTGTCTGAATCCAGCGCAAGAACCGAAATGAAAATCAGCTTGCCTGAAAACTTAGTAGCTGAATTGGATGGTGTAGCGATGCGGGAGAAACGAAGCAGAAACGAACTGATATCACAAGCAGTGAGAGCGTATGTCAGCGAACGGACAACTCGCCATAACCGTGATTTGATGAGACGCGGGTATATGGAAATGGCGAAAATCAACTTGAATATCTCTTCTGAGGCTCACTATGCTGAGTGCGAAGCAGAAACGACCGTTGAGCGCTTAGTCAGCGGAGGATAATCATTTTGATTGTAAAGCGCGGCGATGTTTATTTTGCTGATTTATCTCCTGTTGTTGGCTCAGAGCAAGGCGGCGTACGCCCGGTTTTAGTGATCCAAAATGATATCGGAAATCGCTTTAGCCCGACTGCTATTGTTGCAGCCATAACAGCCCAAATACAGAAAGCGAAATTACCAACCCACGTCGAAATTGATGCAAAACGCTACGGTTTTGAAAGAGATTCCGTTATTTTGCTGGAGCAAATTCGGACGATTGACAAGCAAAGATTAACGGATAAAATAACTCATCTGGATGATGAAATGATGGATAAGGTTGATGAAGCCTTGCAAATCAGTTTGGCACTCATTGATTTTTAGTCATATTTTGGTTGCTCATATAGAGCAACTTTTTTTGTTTTCGAAAAACATAAGCGCTATAATAAAGAGATAATCAAACAAAATTTGTTGTTTTGTGTCGGGAGGTCAGTGAAACCCATGTCGAATCAGAAAGTGTATCAGTTCATCATTGATCAGCATGATGAACTGCTTGATACTTGGACAGCCAAACTAAAAGAAGTAGGCAATCAGGAAGACTATCAGCTTACGAATCACATATGTGAAAATATTTGTAAAGATTATATAGACATTCTTTTATTATCGACTAAAAATGACGAGGCTACGGAAGAGCAGATCAGTGAACTCGCACTGCGCGCCGTTCAGCTCGGCCTGTCACTGAAACTTCTTTCAGCCACCCTGTCAGAGTTTTGGAAACTGCTTTACGAAACGATGGTCGACCTTAATATGGCCGATCAGGACAGAGCAGATTTGATTTTGGAAATAGACAGCTTTTTCAATCCGATCAACACGGAGATCTTAAATCAGTATTCTATCTCCTGGGAAAAGACGGTTACGTTGCAAAAAATCGCGCTTCAGGAATTGTCGGCTCCGCTGATCCCGGTATTTGAGCATGTAACGGTCATGCCGCTTGTCGGGACGATTGATACGGAGCGCGCAAAGCACATTATGGAAAATCTGTTAAACGGCGTCGTGAAGCACCGTTCACAGGTTGTATTAATTGATATCACGGGCGTGCCGGTCGTTGATACGATGGTGGCGCACCATATTATCCAGGCATCGGAAGCGGTGCGGCTTGTCGGCGCGAAATGCCTGCTCGTCGGAATCCGTCCGGAAATCGCGCAGACGATCGTTAATCTGGGAATTGATTTGTCGCAGGTTATTACGAAGAATACCCTTCAAAAAGGAATTCAAACAGCGCTTGAAATGACAAATCGAAAAATCGTTTCATTGGGGGAATAACATTGTGAGACATCCAAAAATCCCGATCCTGAAACTGTATAACTGCTTATTGGTATCCATCCAATGGGAACTTGACGACCAGACAGCTTTGCATTTTCAAGAAGATCTGCTGAACAAAATCTATGAAACCGGCGCAAACGGGGTCGTCATTGACCTGACATCCGTTGACATGATCGATTCATTTATCGCGAAAGTGCTCGGCGATGTCATCACCATGTCTAAATTGATGGGCGCAAATGTCGTATTGACGGGAATTCAGCCGGCTGTGGCGGTCACATTGATTGAACTCGGAATCTCACTTGAGGAAATCGAAACAGCGCTCGATTTAGAGCAAGGGCTTGAGACATTGAAGCGGGAATTGGGGGAATAGCGATGAACGACCAATCCTGTGTGAAAATCATGACAGAATGGGATATCGTAGCCGCCAGACAGCTTGGCCGCAACGTTGCGAAGGAATTAGGCTTCGGCACGGTGGACCAGGCCAGAATCACGACGGCTATCTCAGAATTGGCCAGAAACATTTACTTATATGCAGGCAAGGGCCAGGTCAGCATAGAACAAGTAAACGACAGAGGGAAAAAAGGCCTTAAAATTATAGCAGAAGACAAAGGACCCGGAATCCCCGACATCCGTAAAGTGATGGAAGACGGCTTTTCAACGTCAGGCGGACTGGGAGCGGGCCTTCCGGGCGTCAAAAGGCTGATGGACGAATTCAGCCTGCAATCTGTTGCAGAGGAAGGAACAGAGATTCAAGCCGTGAAATGGCTTCGGTAGGAGGTTAGAACGTGGATTTCAGGGAGGTTATAGAGCAGCGGTATCATCAGCTGCTTAGCCGATATATAGCCGAATTAACAGAAACATCTTTATATCAAGCCCAAAAATTCAGCCGAAAAACGATTGAACATCAGGTTCCTCCGGAGGAGATCATCAGCATCCACCGAAAAGTAGTAAAGGAACTGTATCCGGATCTGCCGGAAGATGTTTTTCATTCGCTGGATTTTTTAATAGAAGTCATGATTGGCTACGGGATGGCTTATCAGGAACATCAAAGTCTGAGAGATATCCAGCAGGAGCTTCGTTCAGAAATTGAAATTGCCGCAAATGTTCAGCAGACGCTGCTTGGCACAAAAATTCCTGAAGAAGAAGATCTGGATATCGGGGCGATCAGCGTCCCCGCCAAACAGATGAGCGGGGATTATTATCACTTTGTCAAAGACAAGGAATCGATTAACATCGCGATAGCCGATGTCATTGGAAAAGGAATACCCGCCGCATTGTGCATGTCGATGATCAAGTATGCCATGGACTCTCTTCCGGAGACCGGCATTCACCCCTCCCAAGTGCTGAAAAATCTTAACCGCGTTGTAGAACAGAACGTGGACTCAAGCATGTTTATCACCATGTTTTACGCAAACTACAATATGAAAAATCACCAATTTACATATGCCTCTGCGGGGCATGAACCGGGCTTCTACTACTCTGAAAAAGAAAAAAAGTTTTATGATCTGGAGGCAAAAGGATTGGTGCTGGGAATTTCTCAGGATTTTGATTACAGCCAATATGAACAGCACATGGACGAAGGAGACATGATCGTTCTTTTTTCTGACGGCGTCACCGAATGCCGTACCGAAAACGGTTTCTTAGAACGCAGCGACATTCAGCGCATGCTGGAAGAACATATGGACTGCTCCGCGCAGGATATGGTCAAAAATATTTACGACAGCCTGCTGAGACTCCAGGACTTTCAGCTTCATGACGATTTTACGTTAATTGTTTTGAAAAGAAAGGTTTAAAAAAACAGCAGCACGGGTAAAAAGCCATTAGCACGAGTAAGGATAACTTTCAGAGGTGATACGATGAATTTAACGGTAGATATGAAGGAGAATCTTTCAGATATACAAATCAATATCGCTGGAGAAATCGATGTATACTCAGCTCCGGTGGTTCGTGAAAAGCTGATGCCCCTGGCAAACGAGGGGAAAGACATGAGAATCTGCTTAAAAGATGTAAATTATATGGACAGTACGGGTTTAGGCGTTTTTGTAGGCGTGTTTAAAACGGTGAGCAAGGAAGGCGGCTCTCTCAAGCTTGAGAATCTTTCCGACCGGCTCGTCCGTCTGTTTGAAATTACGGGGCTTAAGGACATCATCGACATTTCGGCAAAGTCAGAAGGTGGCGTGCAATGAGTACATCAGTTGATTATATAGAGATGAAAATTCCGGCTGAACCGGAATATGTAGGAATCGTCAGGCTTACGTTATCAGGGGTCGCAAGCAGAATGGGCTATACCTATGATGACATTGAAGATCTAAAAATCGCTGTCAGCGAAGCTTGTACAAACGCTGTCCAGCATGCATACAACGATGAAAATAAGGGAGAAGTATCCGTGCGGTTCGGTGTGTTTGAGGATCGGCTGGAGGTCATTGTCGCCGATCAGGGAGACAGCTTTGATTTTGATCAGAAGCAGCAGGATCTCGGGCCGTACACACCTTCGCACACAGTCGATCAATTGTCAGAAGGAGGGCTCGGTCTGTATTTAATGGAAACGCTCATGGATGAAGTCAAAGTTCAAAGCAACTCTGGCGTAACCGTGGCGATGACAAAGTATTTAAATGGGGAGCGAGTTGATCATGGCACAACCATCAAAAACTACGAAACTAACTAAAGATGAAGTTGATCGGCTCATACGCGACTTTCAAACACATGATAATAAAGAAGCCCAGGAAACACTCGTCGAGGTGTATACCAATCTCGTCGAAATGCTGGCAAAGAAATATTCAAAAGGAAAAAGCTTTCATGAAGACCTCCGCCAGGTCGGGATGATCGGACTTCTCGGAGCCATTAAACGGTATGATCCCGAGGTCGGCAAATCCTTTGAAGCATTTGCGATTCCGACCATCATCGGCGAGATCAAACGCTTCCTCAGAGATAAAACATGGAGCGTACACGTCCCGAGACGGATTAAAGAACTCGGGCCGCGCATTAAAATGGCGGTGGATCAGCTGACGACAGAGACGCAGCGGTCGCCGAAAGTCGAAGAAATCGCAGCCTTTCTCGATGTGTCAGAAGAGGAAGTGCTTGAAACGATGGAGATGGGAAAAAGCTATCAGGCGCTGTCTGTCGATCACAGCATCGAAGCGGATGCGGACGGAAGCACCGTCACGATTTTAGATATCGTCGGTTCGCAGGAGGAAGGATACGAACGCGTCAACCAGCAGATGATGATCAAAAGCGTGCTTCATGTGCTGTCCGACCGCGAAAAACAAATTATCGATCTAACATTTGTGCAAAATAAAAGCCAAAAAGAAACAGGGGACATTCTCGGAATATCTCAAATGCACGTCTCGCGCCTGCAGCGGAAAGCGGTGAAAAAACTGAGAGAGGCCTTGATTGGAGATCCCTCCATGGAGCTAATGTAATGATTCAGGTTGAAGAAAATGAACATGTTCAAACTCTTGTATACCAATTAAATAAAGAAGGCAAGTCCATATGCGGCGACAGCTTTTTTATGAAGGCGAATGAAGAAGAATTAGTTTGCGCGGTAGCGGACGGTCTCGGCAGCGGATCTCTTGCCAACGAATCCTCGTCAGCCATTAAAGACATCGTGGAAACGTATGCGGATGAGGATGTGGAAAGCATCATTGAGCGCTGCAATCAAGCGATGAAAAACAAAAGAGGGGCGACTGCCTCCATCTTAAAAATCAATTTCATCAAAAGGGAATTGACATACTGCTCGATCGGCAATGTCCGTTTCTTCCTGCACTCCCCATCAGGCGAAGTCTTTCATCCGCTGCCGATTTCGGGTTACCTCTCAGGCAAACCGCAAAGATACAAAACGTATACGTCATCATACGAAAAAGGGGCGAGGTTCATCATCTACACGGATGGGCTTGAGGTTCCGCATATCCGCACCTGCTTAAAGCAGGGACACTCAATAAAAGATATATCAAAATCACTTCATCCGTACACAACATCCAGACGTGATGATTTGACCTATATTCTAGGGCAGCTTTTATCGTAAGGCTGCTTTTTTTATGTTCCGCCGTTTTTTGATACACTAGAGAAAGAATGAAGAGATGGAGGCTTTTGTGATATGGAAACGTTAGCCCTTTTGAAAAAACAAATTGCTGAAGAAACAGCGTTATCCCAAAAACATGTCGAAAGTGTCATCCGCCTGCTGGAAGACGGCAATACCGTCCCGTTTATTGCACGGTACCGAAAAGAGCAGACCGGCTCAATGGACGAGGTGCAGATTCAGGCAATCTCCGAGCGGTGGCAATACATACAAAACCTGACGCAGCGGAAAGAAGAAGTCATCAGATTGATCTCTGAGCAGGACAAGCTGACGGAAGGGCTGAAGCAAAAAATCGAACAAGCGGTCAAGCTTCAGGAAGTCGAGGATTTATACCGTCCCTTCAAACAAAAACGGAAAACAAAAGCCACCGTCGCCAAAAGCAAAGGCCTTGAACCGCTTGCGGACTATATTCTTTCTCTCCCGAAAGAAAACCGCCTTCACGACATCGCTGATCAATATATCAGTGCAGAAAAAGAAGTCGCTTCAAGAGAGGAAGCCATCGAAGGCGCGAAGCACATCATAGCCGAACAAATCTCGGATGATCCTCATTTCAGAAAGTGGATTCGCCAGGAAACGTATAAAAAAGGAATTCTCACTTCCGCAACAGGCAAGTCAGCCGCAGATGACGAGAAAAACGTCTATGAAATGTACTACGAGTACGAAGAGCCGATCCAAAAGGTCGTTCCTCACAGAGTGCTTGCGATGAACCGCGGTGAAAAAGAAGGCATTTTAAAGATTGCGATCGAACCGCCCGCCGATCAGATAAAAGCTTATTTAGAAAAGCAAATCATCAAACACCGTGAAACGCCTGTGAAAGAAACGCTGAAAGAAGCCATTGAGGACGGGTACAAACGCCTGATCCAGCCGGCTATTGAGCGCGATATCCGCAAAGAGCTGTCAGAAAAAGCAGACGCGCAGGCGATTCATATTTTCGCTGAAAACCTGCGTAAGCTCCTGCTGCAGCCGCCGATGAAGGGGAAAGTTGTGCTCGGCGTCGATCCGGCCTTCCGTACGGGGTGCAAACTGGCAGTTGTTGATGAGACGGGAAAAGTGCTGAAAATCGACGTCATTTACCCGCACGCTCCCGTAAAAAAGACAGCGGAAGCCCGGAAAAAAATCAAAGAATTGCTGGACCGGTACGAAGTCGAGGTTGTGGCGATCGGAAACGGCACGGCATCACGGGAGACAGAGCAATTCGTCGTTGATGTGCTGAAAGAAACAGAGCGGGACATTTATTATGTCATCGTCAATGAGGCCGGAGCAAGCGTGTATTCCGCGTCAGAAATCGCCCGTGAAGAATTTCCGGATTTTCAGGTCGAAGAGCGCAGCGCCGTCTCCATCGCGCGGAGGTTGCAGGACCCGCTGGCCGAGCTTGTAAAAATTGATCCTAAATCCGTCGGCGTCGGGCAATACCAGCATGATGTCAGCCAAAAGCATTTAAATGAATCACTCCGTTTTGTCGTAGAGACCGTCGTCAACCAAGTCGGGGTGAATGTCAATACAGCATCAGCCGCGCTGCTTCAATATGTAGCCGGGTTATCCAAAACCGTTGCCGGTAATATCGTTAAAAAAAGGGAAGAGCTCGGAAAATTTACAAATCGCAAAGAGCTGAAAGAAATCCCGCGTCTCGGCGCAAAAACATATGAACAGTGCATCGGCTTTTTGAGAGTGCCCGGGGGACCGGAGCCGCTCGACCGCACCGGGATACACCCGGAAAGCTATAAAGAGACAAAGGCGCTGCTCAAAAAACTGCAGCTCACTGCGGATCAGATCGGAAGCGCGGACGCAAAAGAGAAAATAAGCGCACTGCCGCTGTCTGAAACGGCTGAAGAGCTCGGTATAGGGGAAATTACACTTGCAGATATTTGCGGGCAGCTGACAAGGCCGGAGCGAGATCCTCGTGACGAAGTACCGAAGCCTTTGCTGAAAAAAGACGTTCTGCAGCTTGAGGATTTAAAGGAAGGAATGGAATTGCAGGGCACCGTCCGCAACGTTGTAGACTTCGGCGCTTTCGTCGATATCGGCGTCAAACAGGACGGGCTTGTGCACATTTCAAAACTGAGCAATCAATACGTCAAACATCCTCTCGACGTCGTATCGGTCGGGGACATCGTCACCGTATGGGTCGAAGGGGTGGACGTGCAAAAAGGCAGAGTGTCGCTGTCTATGGTAAAATAAAAGCACTGCTTACGAGCAGTGTTTTTTTCTGTAGAAATACCAGCACTGGTTCAGCAGTTTGATTTGGTAATTGTCCTTTTCTAAAAACGCTTTTTGCATTTGTTTCATCAGCCAATTCGGCATGGCTCATTCCTCCTCAGCTTTTAGTTAGAGGTCGGTTTTAACTCATTGTATGCGAACGGTGAATTGTCCCGTTCAATGTTTTTAAAGCGGGGTGCACATATGGATAACGAACAACTTCAAAAGCTGACGGAAGACATCTCTGCACAGGATTTCGGAAAACCGTTCCGTCACCGGGCCTTTTTCAATGACCGGCTGAAAACGACAGGCGGCCGGTACATGCTGTCTTCCCATAACATCGAATTAAACCGAAAATATCTTCTCGAACACGGGCAGAGCGAGCTGGAAGGAATCATTAAACACGAGCTGTGCCATTACCACCTTCACCTTGAAGGAAAAGGGTACAAGCACAGAGACAAGGACTTCAGAGAATTGCTTCAGAAAGTCGGAGCGCCGAGATTCTGCACGCCGCTGCAAACCAAAAAGCCACAAAAGAAAACATATATGTATAGATGCGCGGCTTGCGGCCAACAGTATATAAAGAAGCGGGCAATGAACCCGGAAAGATATGCCTGTGGAAAATGCAGAGGGAAAATCAAAAGAATTTTTTAAAAAGGCTTGACTCATTTTAATGTTCTATGTTAAATTATAAAAGTCGTTGAGAGACAACGACACTTTCTTAAAAAAATAAATGTTGCTTCTTGACACAATATGTCGCATCATTTATAATAAAGAAAGTCTGATTATTCCACAGTAGCTCAGTGGTAGAGCTATCGGCTGTTAACCGATCGGTCGCAGGTTCGAATCCTGCCTGTGGAGCCATATGGAGAAGTACTCAAGTGGCTGAAGAGGCGCCCCTGCTAAGGGTGTAGGTCGCGTAAGCGGCGCGAGGGTTCAAATCCCTCCTTCTCCGCCAGATAAGTTCTCAACCAGACGGCCCGTTGGTCAAGCGGTTAAGACACCGCCCTTTCACGGCGGTAACACGGGTTCGAATCCCGTACGGGTCACCATTTACCTTCGTTGGGCTATAGCCAAGCGGTAAGGCAACGGACTTTGACTCCGTCATGCGTTGGTTCGAATCCAGCTAGCCCAGCCATTTTATTTAAAAATTTTGATTCACTTTTAGAGCGAGCCATTAGCTCAGTTGGTAGAGCATCTGACTTTTAATCAGAGGGTCGAAGGTTCGAGTCCTTCATGGCTCACCACTTGTCACGCGGGTGTGGCGGAATTGGCAGACGCGCTAGACTTAGGATCTAGTGTCTTACGACGTGGGGGTTCGAGTCCCTTCACCCGCACTTTCTTTTCAAAGTGCTGATCACTAGCTTACATGCTTAGTGGAAAAACAGCTTCATAACACGCGGTCGTGGCGGAATGGCAGACGCGCTAGGTTGAGGGCCTAGTGGGTGAATAACCCGTGGAGGTTCAAGTCCTCTCGGCCGCATCTCAATGATACCAAGGGTTTAACTACCTTTGGTATTATTTTTTTATGTATAAAATGCAACCCTGTAGAAAATTTTATCATTAACCACATAGTAAACTTCCTTTGGAATTCGGTTATTTTGTAATAGACGATTAGAAACAAGAAGAGATAAATTAGAAATGAAGGTCATCCTCATTTAACCTCAATTGTGGTAGAATTGATCTAAAATAACATGGAGGATTTATGAAATTATGGATGATCTAGCAAGATTGATTTGTGGTGACTATGCTCAACATAAATCAATTGAAAGTCTGTATGATGTACTCTTTAATAATATAAAAAACATGGAAACAAGAATTAATGTTTTGCTAACTAATGATAGTGATGATTTGACCTTATTAGGCCCTTTTTATGCAAGAAACATATTGGAATCTTCATGTTCAGCTTTAATAGGAAGATTTGATCCTTTTAGATTGATTTACGTGCACAAAATTCAATCTTTAGATAGCTATAGTATTGGTAAGAAATCAAGTGGAGCGATAAATTGGAATGGTGATGTTTTTGAAAAAAAATCAAACGGTGCTATATGGAACCCAGATAAAGAATTTCAAAAGGTAGGGCGAGGCCTCTTTGGAGATGCATATGGTGATACATTTTGGAATCCTGCTTATCAGATGTTGATTGATGATGAGACCATTCAAGATGATGAATCATTAGATTATTACCGAAGTTCAGTTGACCCAGATAAATTCACAGAGTTTTTAAGAACACGATCGTCTAAAATTTATTCATCCCTTTCCAAGGGGGTACATAGTGAATTTTTGATTAAACCAGAAATAATATATGATAAATCAACTGTAGTCGAATTATTATTAGATGCTGTGAAATTTTGTTCTATTATTGGACTTGTTAGTCATTATATAGACTCTTGTATTTGTCGTTTGCCTTATGATAACGCTTTTGTAATCTATCAAAAATTATATAATTGGGTGGAGAATCATTATGAGTGATTTATTTGATAGCAAATTAATATTGGCAGCAGAAGATTTTCCAGATGAAGAGTTTCGTAAATATCATACTTTTTCTAAGTACGAAAATAAAATTATAAGAAAATTAATAGCTCATGGACCGGTACTTATAAGGGGAGGGCGAGGAAGTGGAAAAAGTGCATTATTAAAAGAAGCTTATTTTAGATCGAATGAAGGAGATCTCTCTGAAAATGTTCTGGGAGTTTATGTGAGCGTTAGGCACCTTCCCTTACTTAGGGCAGAAGGGAAAGATTATGAAGATATATTTTGTAAGTTACTAATAGATAAAATAAGAATTGCTATTGACAAGTATATAGATATTCCTGTTGATGATTTCAGTCCTGCTTCAGAGATCGGGACTATTCAAAGTGAACTTACGAATCTATCTGAGAAAATTGAAAAACGTATAATACTGTTTTTCGATGATGCTGCACATATAGGTAGAGAAACATCTTTAAAAGAATTTTTTGATATCTTCAGAACTTTATCAAGCAATACTATTTCATGTAAAGCGACTATTTATCCAGGTGTTACAGAGTTCGGTTCTAGATTTGATTTGCTTAATGATGCAACAGTAATAGATATTTCACGGAATGAGGAAAACCCATCTTTTACGTCATTCTTTAAGGAAATATTAGAAAGGCGGTATTCAAATTCCTCGCTTCAAGAGTTCTTAAAAGTTTCTATTGAGGATTTTTCGGGATTTGTTGGTAGAGCAGTTACGGGTAATGTTAGAGCATTTATTTATGCAATTAATCACATTATTGAAATATCGGAAGAACATGAAGTAATTGGGCTCCGTGAAATTGAAGCAACATTAAAACATTTAGCAACAGAATACTACTGGCCCTTACTTGAAGAATTAGAACCGAAGCTTGGAAAATATGAACCCTTAATAAGGCCTACTAGAGAGCTTACAGAGACGTTATATAAAGAAGTTAGTTACTTTGTGGACAGGCCGGGGTATGGTCCTTCTTGTTTAATTCATCGAGATGTAATTGAACGGCTAAAAAAACTTTTCGAAATAATGGAGTATGCTGGTTTTATTGTAAAACGAGATTCATCCAGAGCAATGAAAAGTGGTGGAAGAGGAACTAGGTATATTTTGAATTTATCAAGTTTGTTGGAAGTTATCCCGGGGAATAGACTCACGACGGATTTATTCAAAAAATGGAATAGTATAGAAAAGGAATATCCTCAAATATATAAACGAGGTGTATTAGATAATATAATTCTTCCTGAATTAAAAGGAAATGGGTCTCTAGGGATTTTAGAAAAACCAATCTCTGTGCTTAAAAAATCAAATGCATATCCGTATGGCTTAACTTCTAGAAGAATAGAAATTTTAGAGAGTAGTAACTTCAAAACAGTTGGGGATTTAGCTGACGCGAATGATGATCAAATACTAGAATTAGAGAGAATTGGAGACCACTGGTTAGGTCGAATAAAAAGTGTTGTTGGGCAAGCTATTTGGATGTAATTTATATTGGTGAGTGGGTCGGAAAACCCAACCTCTATCTTAAATATTTCCCATTTAAAAAGAAGAGTAGGCAAGTTGCTACTCTTCATCTTTTTATCCACTATCTTGTGCTATTTGTGAGAGAATAAATAACCATAAGAAAAGGCAGCTGAACAATGCCCTAAAGGGATTTTTCAGCAGAAAATTTTTGTTTTGATGGATAAAATAAGAAAATGCGTGGATGCTAACCATGAAAAAGGTTTGTTTATCAGTGACGCTTTCAGTAAGAATTGAATATTTTTTATTCTCTTCAAAGAACTTTTTCACTCCAGAGTAATTCACATTTAACCTCACATACATTTAATTTTGGTTTGCAATTCATCGATCTTATTAAGTTCATACTCATAATCACAGTTTTCTTCTAAAACAAAATTCATAGTTTCAAAGAAACTTTTCGCATTCTTTAAAAGTGATTCAAAAAAATCAAGTTTCGGTAGTAATACTTTTTGTTTTTGGTCAATTTCAAATAACAACATATCATTCGATATTGATTTCATTTTCAATAGAAGGGGTTGATCTGGAAAATAAGTTTCGCTTTTTCCCGTTTCAATAGCTTCTTCAATTAGATTTAAAAAATAAGCCCACAATTGGTCAACCAAGTCCCACATAGTGACATCAAGCAAATCTTGTTCACCATATTTTAAAATAATCGCCCCACATAAATAGTAAGAGTCTAACTGTGGTTTTATGCTCTTTAGTCCCTCTATATTGTTAAGGGGGACAAAGTAATCGTTAACATTCTTTTTTAAGACTGAAAGATCCTTTATCTTCTTATTTGGCTTGAGAATTAATGATTGTATATAAAACATTCTTACCTCTCCTATTTTTCCGGATAGAATTGACCTACTCTTCCTTTTTGAAAGCCTACAACATATTGCTGACCCTTATACGTTCCTCTAATTTGATAACTGAATTTTGTTCCTTTTTGTACTAACTCTTCACGGTTTTGTTTCATGATTGATTCTATCGCATCTGCAACATCGCTAACAGTCATCTCTTTATTGAGAAAAGATTGACGAGACTTAACTGAACCATCCCATAAACTAGGATGATGGCGCTCTAAAATATGCTTCATTCCACGTTTATCAATGAGAAATGATTGTCCTCCAAAAATGTATTTCCTGCTTTGAAAAGTCTCTAATTCGTTTACAACTTCATGCGGCTTTGCTTTTTTTATACCATGTGTAGCAGACTGGTTCTTAAAAACTTCAAGTGCAGAGTTTTTATAACTCTCCCCATCAATTGTGTTGAAAGGAAAAGTCCCTGAACCGCCAGCCATTGCATATTGTTGTTCAAAAACATTTGGTATTTTAACGTATTCAATCCCTTTTTTTATTCCTGTTTTTGAAACTTCAAGTGTCTTAATTGCAGCAAATTTTGAACCGGCTTTTGCAACTTTGGATACTTTATCAATACCCTTTGGACCAACTATTGCAAGAACAACAGTGCTGCCGACATAGGACACCCATTTTGCCCTGCTGTAGCTATCTCCATTAATCATATCACGTTGGAAAGTGTCTTCTATGTCTTTTGCTATGATCTTATAAGTATCGATTGGATGTAAGACGGCGTTCACCGTTCCAGAAAGCGTTTCAATAGGGTGCATTGCAAGTTGATAGAGACCCATCACGGTATCTTTACCTGCTTCATACATTCCAACTGCAATACCTTTTCCGATTTCGGCTTTTTGTTGAAGTTCTTCGAGCTGGCGGAAATAAACTTTTTGGTCAGGCTCCAAATTTTCGTATCCAATTTTTTCAGCAATTTTTAAATACTCGTCAGGATCTGTTACATTTACAAGCTGTTTTTTCAAATCTTTAATTTCGCGTTGTTTAGCTTCCTCTTTTTTGAGCTTTAAATAAGCTTCAGACCGCTTTTCGATATCGCCTTTTTTCTTATGTATGTCACTCTCGCGATAAGCCTTGGCATTATAATGTATAGGTGAAGCGTTTTTGCCCCTACCTGTTGACTCCTGTAACTTTTGAAAGTCTGCTTTAATAAATTGTTCGTTAGGTTCAGTCATTGCATATTCAGTTTTTAAGTTCTCGTCTGTATCGCCTATTTTCTCAATAGTTTTTTTTCGTTTGTTTTCGGCGGACGAGAGCTCATCCTTAAAAGCCTCTGTTGAAAATAAATCAAGTGGAAGAATGTCATCAATATCACTCAGTATATCTTTCATTGCTTTCTTCTGCTCGGACATAATTGCTTGTGATTTTCTATATGCGTTTGCCAGTTCGTGTTCTAAGAAGGATTCTTCGATATATGCATCAGATAAGCTGGCATCTTCCAGAATACCGGAGATGCTAGTAAGGAAAGCGATTTTCATATCAATTAAATCAATCCATTGATCAGCTACACCGGTGTGATCGTGAAAAAATGCTTTAATATTGTTTGCTCCCTTCCCAGAGAACTCACTATCATCAAGATCAGCAACTGCCGTAAAGGCTTTTCTTAAATTAATCATTTGATTTTTCAACTCTTTATAATCGTTTGCTCGGTTTTCAGCTTCAGATAACAAAGACTTTGCTTCAAATACTTTCATTGGACAATCCTTTCAGTAAGTTTATATCTAAATATTACCATGGATAGGATGTGAAGTTCGAAAAAATTGTTGAAGAAGAGGTAATGAATTGAACGTAATGAGATTTCGAGAAGTGGGGAATTAAGGGGGTTTTTTTTCTCACCAATTATTAACCATAATTCATTCAAACCTATAGAAATGATGTAATGTGGTGTTAGAAAGTGTAATGAAAACAAGCTTTCATAATCAGTGATACGGATTTACAATGTTGAGGGCCCAGCGGGTGAGTAACCCGTGGAGGTACAAGTCCTCTCGGCCGCATCTCAATGATACCAAGGGTTATAGAGATCCTTGGTATTTTTTTGTGCTTATTTTTAAATGATCTACTGCCCACAAACTGCCCGCTTACCTAAAGTAAGTCATTTGCAGTAGACATCGCACAATTATTTTCATTATTTATAGATAGTTACTAATGCCTCAAACTCCAATTTGCAAAAGCAGAGAAAGTATTGCTAAGCATGGAGGAAAACAAAGATGCCTTGTTATATTATCAGCTATTAGAATTTAGACACGAGATAGTAGGGTAGGGGCATAAAGGTACTGAAAAGGCTTAATCTTTTTTAAAAGGTTAAGCCTTTTTTGGGCTATAAATGTAATCGGTGTCCAATTAGTTGCCCTGAATTCATGAAAAAGGATAAAATAGGTGTAATTAAGTTGTTATTTTAAAATTAGAATCAATTCTTTATCACAAAAGCAATAATAACTAATCGGCGAAGAAAGGATAACAGTCAAATGAAAACATTAGTTATCGTTATACACCCTAATTTGGAAACGTCTGTTGTCAACAGAACCTGGATGAATCGTTTAAAGCAAGAGAATGACATTACGGTTCATGATCTGTACGGTGAATACCCTAATTTTATCATTGATGTAGAAAAAGAGCACCAGCTCCTGTTAGATCATGAGCGTATCGTTTTTCAGTTCCCAATGTATTGGTACAGCAGTCCCGCGTTACTCAAACAATGGGAAGATGATGTGTTAACACATGGCTGGGCTTATGGAACTGGAGGTACTAAATTGCATGGAAAAGAACTACTCTTAGCTATCTCCTTAGGCGCACAGGAATCTGATTATCAAGCAGGCGGAGAATATAATATCACGATCAGCGAGCTTATCAGACCGTTTCAAGTCACTGCTAACTATATAGGAATGCGTTTTCTTCCTGCCTTTACACAATATGGGACACTTCACCTTTCAAAAGAAGATGTTAAGAACAGTGCGGAGAAATTGGTTGACTATCTTAAAGCTGAGCATTGATCCGGTATTCGCGAGGGAAGCTGAAATAAATGATGTGAAACTAATTACAGCAGGGCGATGAGTACATATTTCTTGATGAAATGCAGATTTCCTTGGTCTCTAATAGGTGCCCAGTTTGTGCTCAGAATTCATGAAAAATGATGAAAATAAGTATAAATAAAATAAACAGATGCTTTGAATAAAAGTTTTTGTAACTCATGATAGGTTTTTACTAGGTTGAGGGACCAGCGGGTGAATAATCCGTGGAGGTTCAAGTCCTCTCGGCCGCATCAATGATACCAAGGGTAATAGAGAGATCCTTGGTATTTTTTTGTGCTTATTTTTAAATGATCTACTGCCCACAATCTGCCCACTTACCTAAAGTAAGTCATCTGCAGTAGACATCGCACAAATATTTTCATCATTTATAGTTAGCTACTAATGCCTTCCAGCTGGATTTAAAAAATAATTTTGTTAGGTGTCATGCAATAAATTGTCGGTGATTGGCCTGTTTAAATGCATCCATTATTTCATACCCGGTGCTACTTATTTCTGTTGTAGTCTGTATACTGATTAATAGGTAAAGAAAGTCGAAAAGGTATACGAAATTCTTCATACAAATTAAAGTTTTGAATGAAAGAGCAGGATTACTCCTGCTCTTTTTCTTTCTAATTGGGCTAGATTAAACGCAGACGGTTATTCCTTGGGAAAAACAAAAAAAAATTCTTCTATCCATTGACTAGCTTGGCTTTAGCCGGGTTTCTATCACCCTGTTGAGCTTGTCAGATTTTAAAAAGATATGGTACGTTTATAGTGTTTTGTTTCACCTGATTGTGGGGTAATAAAGATAGAATCAGTAAATAAAGACGTAATGGAAGAACTAAAATAAAGGTTTAGGATACTTTGAAGAAATAAAAGTTTTTTTTCGATTGTGATAATATTCACAATAGAGCTATATTAAGGGGAATCATTTCTCCAAATAGTCTGCAGAAAATACCAACCACAGCCCAAGGATATATCACTAACCGCTTTGGCTGGTATTATCTGTTGGATGTTTCTCTTTTTGTTGCTTTTTGTATTATTTTTAGTCCAATCGGCAAAAATAAGTTAAGGAAACCAGCGAAAAAACTGAATTTCATCCTTCTTTCCTGGTTTACAATGTTATTTGGCGCTGATATGGATATTAGTCTAGTCTTTTAAGGTACAGTTGAACCAATCATCCACTATGCCGTTAGCTCTCCATCAGGTGAAACAGAAACCCCCAGACTTTTAGAGAAGCATTACGCTATACATTCTGGGACTGTATGCTTGGACCGTTTATGCGCTTGTATAATGTGGATTTGATAATTAAGGAGTCGATATTATTAAATGAAGTTTAACAAGAAAAAAATTAACGTTGTAGACATTCAAAAAGCGAAGAAAAGCGTGTTTGCTACAGGGATAGGAAACGCGATGGAATGGTTTGATTTTGCTTTATATTCTTATTTGGCAGTTATTATTAGTAAAAACTTTTTCAGTCCAGTTCAAAACGATGAATTAAAGTTAATATTTACTTTTGCTACATTTGCAATTGCCTTCTTACTTAGACCGGTAGGCGGAATTATTTTTGGTAAAATGGGTGATAAATTTGGTCGGAAAATA
Source organism: Bacillus sp. NEAU-CP5 (assembly GCF_026420705.1). NCBI lineage: Bacteria > Bacillati > Bacillota > Bacilli > Caryophanales > Bacillaceae > Bacillus > Bacillus sp. NEAU-CP5. The sequence continues at coordinate 141,645 of NZ_JAPMOV010000006.1, forward strand.
GTATTAACAATTACTATTTTAATGATGGCTTTATCTACTTTAATAATTGGTGTGCTTCCTACCTATGATCAGATTGGTGTATGGGCCCCTATATTATTACTCTTAGCTCGTATTCTGCAAGGTTTTTCTGTGGGTGGAGAGTACGCTGGTGCAATGGTATATATCGCAGAATCTTCTCCAGATAATAAGCGTATAAGGTTAGGCAGCGGTTTAGAAATCGGCACATTATCTGGTTATATAGTAGCTTCTGTTTTAGTTACAGTACTTTTCTGGACTTTATCTGATGTTCAAATGAATAGTTGGGGATGGAGAATTCCTTTCTTCTTAAGTATTCCAATAGGATTATTTGGTTTATATTTGAGACGTCATTTAGATGAATCACCAATCTTTGAAAATGACATCTCTGAAAACCAAGAACAACAACCCGGTTTATTAGAAGTCATTAAAACATATAAAAAAGATATCTTTTTATGTATCGTATTTGTGGCGTTTTTCAATATAACCAATTACCTATTGTTAGGTTATATGCCTTCTTATTTAGATGAGAACCTTGGTATAAGTGATAATATAAGTACACCGGTTACAGCAATTGTATTGATTATTATGGTACCGTTCGCTTTAACTTTCGGTAAACTAGGAGATAAATTAGGAAATAAAAAAGTTATAACAATTGGATTAGTATTAGGAATTGTATTTTCGATTATCTCTTTTCAATTTCTTAATATGGGGAGTCTAACATTCTTATTTATAGGACTTTTAATGTTAGGGATTGTATTATCTGTATACGAAGGTACTATGCCAGGATCTTTACCTACGTTGTTCCATACTGACATTAGATATCGTACATTATCCTGGACATTCAACTTATCAGTTTCTATTTTTGGTGGAACAACACCTTTAGTTGCTTCTTGGTTAACCCATGTGACAAGAAACAATTTGGCGCCGGGTTTCTATTTATTAGCAGTTAGTTTAATTGGCTTAATAGTTGTGTTAACCTTATTTAAAGATACTTCAGGTAAATCTTTAAAAGGTTCTTACCCAACAGTTGCTTCTAAAGCTGAGTTTCAAGAAGCTGTTGAAAATCCAAAAGATTCACTGTGGTGGAAAATGGAACAAACAGAAAAGGAATGAAAAAAACATCCATTTAATTGACCGGCTACTCGAAATACAGACTCAGAATAAGCTGGGATTATCCGAGCAGCAATAACTGCAGCTCTTTTATATTCTGGAGGGCTTACTGCTTTGCAAAAGCAGCGTTGCTATTCTCGATCGTCATTATTTTATTGGTTGTGTCCTAATAATAAAAATTGACGCAAGAACGAAGAGAAATTAAAAGGACCGAGCAATACAGCAAAATAAGAAGCAAGAAGCTTTGTTATGCCAGTTCTTCTCCCGAAGGAGAGCTGGCTTTTTATTTTCTATATGGGGTCCAAGGCAGAAAACGAGAACTTGTACGCTAATCACAGTATTTGGTTCTTCTTGTTTTATGGGAGAAGGAAAAAATATCTGTTAAAGGTTTAGGCGAAGAATTATATCTAGACTCCGGAACATTAACTCCAGTTTTAAAACGACTTGAGGAGCGAGGTCTTATTATAAGAGAGCGTTCAAAAGAGGATGAACGAAGTGTAATTATTACGTTAACAACTGAAGGGAATGAGTTTAAAGAAAAAGTCACAATGATACCTAATGCAGTATTTGATAAAACCGGTTGTAATGAAGAAGAAATTAAAAGTTATAACAAGGAAATTCGTAATTTACTTAACATGCTGACAACTGAGCAATAGTTTTATGAATATAGATGGCGGGCCCAGCGGGTGAATAACCCGTGGAGGTTCAAGTCCTCTCGGCCGCATCAATGATACCAAGGGTTTTGACACCCTTGGTATTTTTTGTTTATAAAAATTTATCTGTTACTGTCCACTTACTTATAGTAGGTCGTATGATTTGTCAGTCACCTTCATCCTTCTGCTGACTGCGTGCGGCGGCAGTAAATATGATAATGATTAATGAAGTGATGAAGCAGGAGAAGAAAGTCAGAAAAGAAATGCGAGCAGATTCAGATGAGCACAAAAGAGATAACGCCATAATTCGTGTATATGATGACGGGAAATATATTCAACTTGCGTTTTATCAGCCAGAAGAAAGTTCTCGTAGGCTGACTGCTTATTCTTATTATGAGAAGCTTGGAGATTCTTATGAGGAAATGGCACATATGCCGGGTGATGGTGATGGCGACCGCCTTGGTCTTTATAAGAAAACACCTGATTATAAAGAGGTTAAAGGCAAGGAAACAAAAACAATGTGCTTGTTCATTCCTGATAGGGGAACAATTGTTTTACCGTTAAGTTGTTGTGTGAGAGCCAGTATGTTAAAATGCTACGTAGATTTAATAATAAAGTTTAGATTCAAGGAGATTTATTTATGAAATTGGATGAATTCACCATCGGGCAGGTTTTTCAAACTAAATCTTTTGAATTAACAAAAGAGAATATAATGAATTTTGCAGAAGTGTATGACCCACAATACATGCATTTAAATGAAGAAAAAGCAAAAATGGGCAGATTTAATGGAATTATTGCTTCTGGAATACAAACGTTATCTATTACTTTTAAGCTTTGGATTGAAGAAGGGCGTCATGAAGACGATATTATTGCTGGGACAGGAATGAATAATATAAAATTCCTAGCACCCGTTTACCCTAATGATAAACTGAACACTATTGTTAAGGTTATTGATAAAAAACCAAATAAAAGCCAGACGGGGATACTTACTGTATTGTTATCTACCTATAATCAGAAAGAGGAAAAAGTGTTTGAAGGTGAGTTATCAGTATTAATTAAACGCTAAATGACCTTTGTGGCATATCATCGTCACCTTTCATTTTTTATAGGTGTCTGGATGAATTGAGCAATCATCTTAATTAATTGAGTGGACTTTGAGTCTGCTCTTTTTTATTTGTTCAACCCATGTCAAGAAACAAAGGACTAACAATAACGAAAAAATCATCTCGTAAATACGAATTTAAACATTGCTGCCTTGAAGTTTTTGCATATTCCTCTGTACCATTGCACCGGATGAATATCTATAATGAGCGTTCTATCCTTCGATGTTATGTTTCCTTTTTACTTTTTGGTTTTGTCAGTTCAAAGCTGTACTTTACCATGTCATGGATTTGGTGCTCTGGGAGTCCCTCATCTAAGGTAAGAGTATTCCAATGCTCCTTGTTCATATGGTAACCGGGCTTGATTTCTTCAAAAAGACCACGTAGAAAATCAGCCCTTTCAGGTTCGCACTTAAGGTTGACACATAAGTGTTCGTCGCGAGTGAAGATAAGTGCAAATATTTTCTTATTCCCTTTGTGCCGAATTGCAGTCCAACCATCTCCAAAAGGATGGTCTTCATAAGAGTTTGGAAAGGTTAGGCAGTAATCTTTAATTTCATCATAATTCATTATCAATTCACTCCATACCTCATTATTTTTATATACAGAACATATTCATTCAAACTAAGATTTGCGGTTTCTTTTATACCAATCCGAGATTTCCTCAAGTCTTTGTTTGAACTTAGCTTCTGAACCTTGAGTTGTTGGATAGTAATACTCAACGCCCTATTAAAGAATCTGGCATCGTCTGCATTGTCGTTAATTTTTCCTCTGTACCATGAGCTTATTTATATCCCTTACCGTAATCTAAATCTTTCATCAAAAGGAGCAGACTTTATGTCTGCTCTTTTTTTGTTCATGAAAAGCCATTTTTTATTAATCAAAAAATCAATATCAATTCGGGGCTGGATTCAATATGATCCAGTCCCTTTTTGTTTTATTGATTTTTCTTATTCCCAGTCTGATAAAAGATTTTCTGTGAAATCATTTAGCAATTATTGGTCAATTTTTCTTTTTCAATAATATCCTTTACCACATCCTCAATTGTGATATGCCCAAGAGCTTTTTCCAAGGCAGATTGGGCGATTTCAAATATTGGACCAATTGTACTTTGAATGTTCCGGCCTACAGGACATTGAGGATTGGGATTTTCATGTATACTAAACAATTCTTTATCTTGAACAACATTAACTGCTCTATAAACATCAAGTAAGGTGATTTCAGTTAAATCCTTCGCTAATTCAGCTCCTGCAATACCTGGCCGTACACTTACTAAACCTGCTTTTTTCAGCATTCCCATAATTTTTCTTATGAAGGCGGGATTTGTATTTACACTTCCAGCTAAAAATTCAGAAGTGCTAGTTCCGTCTTCATTTATTTCAATAAGAGCCAATATATGAATTCCTACAGCAAAACGGCTGCTAATAGACATGATTTCTTCACCATCCTAATTACATTACACTCTTTATAGTACACTTGTAACTGAATGTATTACAAGTTCTTTTACTCTAATATGCTCAATTAACAAGATGATAAAAGTATTGACAAATAACTAAGGTGTAACTAAAATTATTACATGTAATCAATGTGGTTACATTTAAAATTTTGAAGGATTAGGAGGACTTTAAATTGAAAATTGGAATCATTGGTGCAACCGGAAAAGCTGGAAGTCTTATCTTGAAAGAAGCGGTAAGCAGGGGACATGAAGTAACTGCAATTGTAAGAGATGCTGCAAAACTTAAAGAGGAAAAGATTTCAATCATTGAAAAAAATATAATTGATCTTACATCGGATGATCTAAAAAAGTTAGATGTAATAGTTAATGCCTTCGGTGCTCCATTAGGAGAAGAACAGGCACATGTAGATGCTGGCCGGGCATTAATTAGGGCATTAAAAGGAACGGGTACAAGAGCTGTAATTGTAGGCGGAGCAGGGAGTCTTTATGTAGACGAAAATAAAACTGTCAGTGTAATGGATACACCTGATTTCCCGGAGATTTTTATTCCAACAGCTAAAGGGCAAGGTCGTAACTTGCAAGAACTAAAGGAAACTTCTGATATTAACTGGACATTTATCAGTCCTTCAGCGGTATTTGACCCAGACGGGAAAAGAACTGGATCTTATCAGTCGGGAAAAGATCATCTTCTTGTGAATTCGAAAGGCGAAAGTTATATCAGCTATGCAGACTATGCAATTGCAGTATTGGATGAAATTGAAAATCCAAAACATATAAATGAACGCTTTACAGTTGTTGGAGAAGCTGAATAAGTGATTGAGTAGAAACAAAGGGGTACCATTAGTGTCATCGCTAATGGTATTTTCCTTCTAAGAATGTACGGAGACATTGAAAACTTTGCAATCAGAGTAGCGGATTACTTTTATGAAAAAGGGGATTTATCACGTTTAGAGCTTTTGTAAACCCACTCGTTTTCGTGAGTGGGCTTTTTTAAATACATCTATCAACATGATATTTATTATTAAGTACGGTAAGGGGTCAGTCAAAACTTCATAATGTCACTTTCGAATAATATCGATTAAACTTGATTGAATAGATCAAGACATAAATAACGATTAGTGCGGCAAATGTGTTTAGAACAAAGGTTTTATAACAGAAAACACAGTTTCACTTTATTGAGAGCCCAGCGGGTGAATAACCCGTGGAGGTTCAAGTCCTCTCGGCCGCATCCCAATGATACCAAGGGTTTTGACACCTTTGGTATTTTTTTGTTGTAAGTGCATGTGGCATTAAAAAAGTGCTGACCTCTGCACAAAATCTTTGCGCGAGTCTGCACTTTTATTATGCAAGATACACTGCCCATTATCATCGATTATGGGCGTTTATTTAATCCGTTCTTACCCGAGCTGATACCTGGCTTTTAGAAGTTTTTTTTAAGTGGGTAAAACCAACAAATTTTTTGCCTTCTTCATCCCATAGGCGGAACTTTAACGACTTAATACTTGTTGCCAGTGTGATGGTTGGAACGTTTTGCAATGGTTCAGTGTTATTATGCACGATTTCAAGCTTATAGTTTGGGACTCTTGGGCTTAAATGATGAACATGATGGAAACCGATATTGCCTGTTAACCATTGCATGACTTTTGGAAGCTTATAAAAAGAGCTTCCTTCAACGGCTGCTTTTACATATTCCCAATGCTCATCTTCTTCGAAATATGAATCCTCAAACGTATGCTGAATATAAAACATCCAAATTCCGAGGGATCCCGATATCATAAAAATTGGCGTCTGGACCAGCAGAAAGTTTTGCCAGCCGATAGCCCAACATAAAAGTGCTGCCAAAGCGACGATCCCCAGGTTCGTTACATATGTATTCATCCGTTCTTTGCGTTTTGCCCCTTTACGATTAAAACGATTGGTAATCCCGAAGACGTAAATCGGTCCGATAATAAACATAACAAACGGATTTCTGTACAAACGGTACATTATTTTTGTCTTAGTTGAGGCTTCTTTATATTCCTCAACAGTCAGTACCCAAATATCGCCCGTACCGCGTTTGTCCAGGTTGCTGCTTGTCGCATGATGGACAGAATGATCGTGTGCCCAATGATCAAACGGATGCAGAGTCAGAATTCCTGTAATTGTTCCAAGGATTCGATTCGCCTTTCGGTTCTTAAAAAAGGAATAGTGGCAGCAATCATGAAAGATAATGAAGGTTCTCACTAAAAAACCTGCTGCAACGACAGAAATCGCTAATGTAAGGATATAAGAAATCGACAAGCTCTTATAGGCCAAACACCATAACAGGAAAAATGGCACCAATGTGTTAATGATTTGATAAATACTTTTTTGTAAATCGGACTTTTCATAAGGGGTAACCAGTTTTCTCAAAGTCCTTAGGTTTTGTTCATTCATTTTTAAAAGCTTCCCCTCCCTTGATGTTCTCAATCTGCGTATAGAAAATGTTTTATTGCCTTTGAAGTCCCAGCTGTCATACATTTATGATAAGTATTATGGTTTTGTTTTAACTTGCCCGTCAGCTAAGGAGCCTTTTCAAAAGCTGTTAAATGAATCGGTTTTCCCTCTGTAAATTGATTGGCATTGCGAAAACTGATTCCTGGCTCAATTCATCTTTATGAGCAGAGCCAACCGGGATATACAAAGCGTATGAAGATTATACCCAGCTTTTAATCGGGATAAACTCTCTCTTGGTCTCTATGGGAATCAGCCCGTGAACTTTGATTGTTTGAGGAACAAACATGACAAGTTAATACCGTTAAAATAGGGGTATACCTGAGTGATCGTTTGGAAACATGTGCAGAAACAAAGCTATACCAGTGAACAGCCAAGAATATCTTGTACTTGAACAAGAAACAGCTGAGCTTTTTAAAGAAACCTTTAACAATCAATATGAAGTACTGGGTTTGAAGACACTCGTGATTCATTTTCAGGTGTTTTCAAACCATTGTTATTAATAAGCATCTTATTTTGCACTGGTATCGGCAGGTTTAACAAATAAAACATGAATGAACACATTATTAATTTGCAGTTATTTCCGTTTCGTGATATGATAAAGGAGAATTATTTTTGTTCGTGTAAAGGATAGTATGAATATCGACTTTTCGTCTTGATGATACTTTGGGCAAGGATAGTAATACAATGTGTAACACACTAGGAGGCAACAAAAATGGAACAAGGTACAGTTAAATGGTTTAATGCAGAAAAAGGTTTTGGATTTATCGAACGTGAAAATGGAGATGACGTATTCGTACACTTTTCTGCAATCCAAAGTGACGGATTCAAATCTTTAGACGAAGGTCAAAAAGTATCGTTTGACGTTGAGCAAGGTGCTCGTGGAGCTCAAGCTGCTAACGTTCAAAAAACTGCTTAATCTTTAATCGTTTATACAAACAGGCTCTTTATATAGGGCCTGTTTTTTTATGTTCTCTGTATCATACTGAATAAAAAAACCCTACTCAACGTTCGAGTAGGGACAGATGCTACAAGGTAAGAAAAAGGTTTAAAACCTCAAAGGATTGTTTACAGTATAACATACCGGATTGACGATATGTGGAATATATATAAATGATTTGTTTTTATGTTCTCAATATAACTGTATGTTATTGTTTGTTACATTTCGCATATCTCTTTTATGAAAAGAAGATAAACAACTGCTATTCACTGTGGAAGCAGATGTAAGAAATTCTTAAAGATAAAGAGGAGAGTGGTTGTTTTTTCTTCTGGAAATAATCACTTAGACCTAAAACAATGAAAGCCCTGCCTCTCTTCCATCCTTACGGCTCCATGTCCGTGCCAGTGTGAATCAGGATTACAAAAATCAAGTGACTATTTCATCGAGTTTTTTGATAAAACATCAAATGTTCGTTGAAGAAATTTTTAATAATAAAAACAGATTAGATTGTAGGAATAATAAAAGAGGTTAATGTTCTAAAAGTAAGTTGATGAAGTTAAGCGTCTTCGAAATATTTTAATCGTAATATTCCGAAAACTCGTGGGTGCTTTTTGGAATGCAAAACATTATTTAAAATTAACCTTAGCAGAAACTTTTTATTTGTTTTTCAGTGATTCCTTTAATGACTTCCAGTTCACTAATCAAAAATTCATATGCATTATCCAACATTTTTTTTTCGCTTGAATTAAGTGCTTTTTCTTTCTTCATTCGCATTAAATCACGTACAACTTCAGCGCCTTCTTGTATTTCACCCGTTTTTATTTTGTTCGTGTTTACTACATACCTTTGCTTCCATGGCAGTAACCTATCTGATTCACCATGCTGAAAAATGTGTATAATGTGTTTTAATGCACGTATATCAGTAACTGGCCGTATACTTGAACTCAATATTTTACGCGTTGGAATCATAACTGTCATATTACTTATTGACATTCTTATGACATAATACTGTTGTTTTTCCTCTAAGAATTGTTTTTCTTCTATGGCTTCAATTGTACCTGCTCCGTGCATTGGATAAACAATGTTATCGCCAATTTGAAACATATAATCCACCTCCATATATGGGAACTTAACTTAAGGTTACCATATATGGAGTGAGATATCAAATTTTTAATGATAACATGGTCATTTATTGGTGTCAATAACTTTTTTAAAAAACAACATCAAAATAAGAGGGAACCTGTGGGATTCCCAAAAAAGGAAAGATCAATTGGTCCGTGTATATCTTGGAATCTCGACTAATTAACAGAGATCAGTTTTTCGTTGAAAATGAGTTATTAAATTTCCTTTAGGAGTTCATGACTTGACATCAACGACACGTTTACTAATCTATATGGGCACAATTTAATCACCGATTTTTAACCATAATTCAATTAATGAAATGATAAAATAGGAGAAGACAGCCAAAAAGAAATGAGAGCAGATTCAGATGAGTAACACAAGAATAACTCATCGTGATCGTATTCGTACATATTTTTACAGAGGAGGACAATTATGATTGGAATACTGGCAGGAATGGGGCCAAAATCTACTGGGCCATTTGTAGATAAGGTAGTAGACGAGTGCCAAAAAATATATGGAGCAGTACATGATATGGATTTTCCTCATATGATGATTTATTCTTGTCCGACTCCTTTCTATATGAATAAACCTCTCAATCATACGGACATGGAAAAGGCAATTATTGAGGGGGCTGTAAAGCTTGAAAAAACGGGTGTTGATTTTATTGCAATCCCATGTAATACCGCACATATCTATTTTAATCAAATAAAAAAATCGCTTTCAGTCCCTTTACTAAACATGGTTGATGAAACCATAAAAAAAATATCTAAAGGTTCAAAAAAAGCAGCTCTTTTAGCCACCGTTCCTACGGTTCAATCTGGAATATTTCAAGAAGCGTTAAACAGAGAAGGTTATGATTTTTTACATCAAGATAGTTGGCAAATCTATGTCGATCACATAATAGAAAAGATTAAACAAGGTCAAATCGATGAGGCTGGTACATTATATGATGAATTACACCGTGACTTAGCAGAAAAGGTTGATACGGTTATCATTGCATGTACGGATTTAAATATGGTCACGGATCAAAAAAGAAGCGAACTTACCTTTGTTGATTCATCAGCTTGTCTCGCTCAAGCCATTGTAAATAAGTATGTATCATTAACAAAATAAGCCGTCTGATTTATCAGCAAATTCAGGGCGCTTTTTTCCGTTAAAGCGCCCGGATTCGGCAAATACATGATCCTCGATTACTTCTTGAATGTAACTTCCCCGTGTTATTGTTCCTTTAACATTGAATATTTTCGATACGCTTTATAGTAACTGATGCCGAAGATAACAGCCATAAGAGCGGGAAGCGACCTTAAAAGGGCAAATGGAGTTTCAAATAAAAATGCTTTCCAAAACATTGCGCCTTCCATACTCCACAGACCTTCAGCTAAATACAAACCTGAATCCTTGTAAATCAAATAAGAATAAAATAAGCAAAGTAAACCAAAACAAGATGAATAACTCATTAGTCTTTTATAATAACTACTCTTTGATTGGCGATCCGAGAAGATTTCATTTTGACCATCATCTTCTTTCTGCCAATATCGAGTTCCGCTAAGCCATGGGCTGTTTATATAACTCCAGCCGAAGTCTTCATAGATCTCTCTGTAGTCTTTGAACTTTTTCTTTGATAAATAATCATGATAATCCAGTCTCATCACATATCTCTTGTCGGTTTTTTCGAAAGTGTATATTCCTAATCCGCTGATATTTGTACAGCGATAGCCTTTTTGTAATTGCTCGTTCAGCCATTGCTCCTCTTTTTCAATATCAAAAAACATCTTAAATGTCTTCATTCGATTCACTTCCTTCGTACAGGGATAAAATATGCAGTAACCTGTTTTGTTCCATTTTCAAAATGGCGCTTCCTTCCGCAGTTATCATATAAACTTTTCTCCGGCCCGACTCTCCAACAGGTTCAATCCAGCCATGCTTATTCAAGTTTTCAATCGCGCCGTATAATGTGCCGGCTGCTAAAATAACAGTTCCGTTACTCATCTTTTCGATCTTCTGCATGGCGGCATAGCCATGAAGCGGCTCCCGCAAAGCTAATAAAATATAATGCATGGTTTCAGACAGCGGTAATAATTTATGTTTCATATCCTCATCCTCTATTCAGTCTGACTATATAGTTAAACTTAATACAGTGCAACTGAATAGTCAATGGTCTTTTCAAAATTTGTCAAAGGAACTTGAAAATCAAATCTAAAAAGTCGCTTTTCTTACGTAATGGGAAGCGGCTTCTGGGTAGTCCTATTCAATTAAATAGCCCGATTGTTGGATGTAATGCTTAACTTCAGTGCTTGAAATGCCGGGCGTAATAAGCTTTCACTTTATCAAATGCCCAGCGTATAAATAACCCGTGAAGGTCCAAACCCTCTCAGCCGCATTAAAAATACCAAGGGTTTTGAGTCCCTTGGTATTTTTTGTTCATTGTTTTAAGATGTGAATTTCCTTAATGGCTGTCGTTCCAGTTTTTCTCTATAAACGTATTCACTGGCTGTAAGTTGGTTTTGTTTGCAATTTCAATGACAGCGGGCACCACGGAAGGGTCTGTTTTGGAGAAGTTAGGAATCCGCGGATCTAACCGGAAAAAGCGGTCTCCCAGAAGGTTCGCGCTGACCATGGATTCATAGTAGCCATTTCCGCCGGCGATCATCTGAAGAAATGGCAGTAAAGGTTCATTAGGCGACCTGTCCAAAAGAACTCCCCAATTTGGAGGGAGGTTCTTCAGGTTTTCGGGACGTATGTTATCCGCACTTACCATTCCCCACCCCCTCGTATCTCTTCTTAACCGAGTCGGGGCTTCACCTGTACCGATGGATAGCGCCGCAATTTGATCCAATGGCACGTTGGCTTTACCAACCGCAAACGCGATACTGGCCGTACTGGGGTTCGTTGCCACTACATATCCATCCACGTAGTTTTGATAGGCTCGCTGCGTCGCGGGGGCACCGCTGCTCCGCAGTATGACATCACTCACTTTCTCATTTAAATAGGGAGAGCCGGGAAAGTTGTGAAATAATACGGGCGTCCAACGATCCAGTGCGGGGGAGTATAATTTGAATGAAGGGACAACAATTCGTTTTCTTACATCTTTAAGACGAAGGCCTGGCGGGAAAAAGTTTCGTACCGCTTTAATAAAACCGGAATATGGTAATTGTTGATTGAAAACAGGTCCGCCCGGCCGGGAAGTGCTGAATGCGGGCAGGATTTCATCCTCAAAATACTGAAGTGTTTCCTTCGGAGATCTTCCGCTTGCTAATGCCAGGGCAGTAAATGAACCGATTGAATTTCCCGCAAATACATGGGTTCGGCTTATTAATGCTGGATTTTCTTCAGCCAGTCTGTTCAATAGTTGTAAACTTAAAGCACCTAAGGTACCGCCCCCGTCAAAGGTCATGATCCGATATTTTGCCAAAGCTGATTTCTCCTTTCTGATGAAAACTATCATTCAGTATATGTTCAGCCAGAGTCTATTGTATGGATGAATGAATATCTTCTTATCTTAAATTACCAATCCAGCGAGTCGGGAAAGAATACGTTTTTTATTTAAAGAGGTTTTTTCCGGGAAGAAGGAGAATTATTTAAAAATAAAAGGGGGAAAACACTTGAATACGATTGACCTTATTATTTTAAATTTTGAAGAAGTAAGACGGCGAAGCATCAAGTTATGGACAGCTATACCTGAGGAAAAACTGGACTGGCGCCCGGATTCTGAAGCAATGTCGTGTAAGGAAATGATAAGACATGTATTAGAAGCGGAATTTCTTTATCATCACATTTTACTAAAACAAATGAATGAGTCTTCAGAGGAATCTAAAAACCCATATGAATCAAAAACGTTTACCACAGTAACCGAAGAATTAGAATTTGCAAAACCGTATCGGGCCGAGTTTTTGACATTCATCAAATCGTTAAACGAAACAGATTTAACAAATATAAAGATTGACAGGTCTGATGTTGGATATATTCGCGAACTAGGAGACATGTTATTAAGAATCGCTTACCATGAGTCCGTACATACCGGTCAGCTTTTAGACTATCTCAGAACTGCTGAAGTGGACAGGCCTTTAATTTGGGACTAGTTAAATGATTGAGTTTTACACAGGAAAGGGAAATAATGGAATATAAACCGATTAATTTCCAAGAGAAATTAGCTGCGTTCCAAGATCAATGGTCTCCAAAAGTAATTGCTGAAATGAATGATTATCAATTTAAACTTGTTAAGGTACAAGGGGATTTTGTTTGGCATAAGCATGACGAAACAGATGAAGTCTTCATTGTCATTAAGGGTAATTTAATCATTGAATTTCGTGATGGAGAAGTAAAATTAAATGAAGGTGAAATGTTTGTCATTCCCAAAAATGTTGAACATAAACCTTATGCAGAATCAGAGTGTAACATTTTGCTTGTGGAACCTAAAGGTGTTGTGAATACCGGGCAGGAAATAACTGATCAAACAGCTGAAAATGATGTCTGGGTCTAGCCTGTAACAAAAAAACGATCAAAACTCCGAAAGATCGAATGAGGATGAGAGAAAATGATCAGGAAAACCAATTAAGAAAGATTTAAGGTTAAATATTGAAAAAATTTGTTAATATTATAATACATTGTTTGGAAATGTAATCATTTTATAAGGAGTTTTCTAATTGCGTTGGAGTAAATGGTTCAATATTTTTTGCATAGCAGCATTGGGATCAATATATGGCTATAAATTGTTTACTAACCAAGAAGTCAGTACGGCTCGTTTGATCATAGCTGCTGCAATTATCTTGTGGAACATTGTCGGACTTTTTAGCAAAGAACCAGTAAAACAAACACAGCAAGCAAACTAAAAGTCAAAAACACAAAAAGTTGGTAAAGAAGGATGCTGCAGCGCGCAGCATCCTTTTTCGCAGTCTCTCTTTTTACGCTGCTTATCATAAATCATTTAAATTTCATCAAGCATCCAGAATCTGTTGCATCGATAAATGGAAATTGCCCTAAAATGTGCCGGTTCATCAAAATACCAGTCCAAGCTGCAGTTATTTATTTACATAGTATGTAAAGATTGAAAAATGAGAGAAGGAGTGGCGTAATGTATTATAACGAAGGTGAAGATCAACAGTACGTTCAGAAGAAAAAGCCATACAACGAAGCCTGTGACCTTGGCCATGATTTTGATATGGCGGACGATGAAGCAAGAGCGGAAGCAGCAAGAGAAGCAGAAGCGAGAGCCAGAGCGGAAGAGGCAATAGCAAGAGCGGAAGAAGCAAGAGCCAGAGCAGCAGAAGCAAAGGTAGAAGCGGCAAAATTAGCAGCAAAAGCGAAATGTAAAAAACGTCATAAGAAAGAGAAAAAACAGGATTGCAAACGTAAGCACAAGAAGAAAAAATAAGAGCTTTTCATCATGTAAAAGATAAGATTCAATGTGTATTGATGTTATCCGTACAGGGGTGCAAAAACGATAAAGAATAAGATTCTTGTTGGGGGATCAAACAGAAAGATTGCTCAGCAGAACCACGCATGGCAGGGCAAACATAATTTTCTATGGACTTCCATAGTTTGGTCGGGATATCACGCCAATAAATGTAAGTGCCTATCATGATAATAAAGGCAGGATAGACAAGAGTTTCGGCAGCTTGCCGCTCTTGTCTTCTTTTGTTTTTATATCATCTTCGCATATATGTATCTATTTTTAAATTTGCAGAACATCTGTCTAAGAATTTGTCCAATTCCTACATATACTGGTATCGGAATCAAATGCTTATTGGGAGTGAAATAGATGGGATCAGCACAGTTAACGGGACGCGTCATCTTCAAAGGGGACCCCGGCTATACAGAGGCGGTTAAGAATTGGAACCCTTATGTTGATGTCTGTCCGCTTGTCTTTGTTTTTGCACAAAATTCATACGATGTAAGTAATGCTATTAAATGGGCTCGTGAGAAAAATGTGCCTATGCGTGTCAGAAGCGGCCGCCATGCTCTGGATAAAAATCTTTCCACGGTAAGTGATGGGATTGTTATTGATGTGAGCGACATGAATAAAGTTTTCTTAGATGAAAAAAACGCGGTAGCAACCGTTCAAACCGGCATTCACGTCGGCCCGCTTGTAAAAGGTTTAGCTCGGGAAGGTTTTATGGCCCCGTTCGGAGACAGTCCAACCGTCGGAATCGGAGGAATCACAATGGGAGGCGGATTTGGAGTGCTTTCCCGATCGATCGGCCTGATAAGCGATAACCTTCTCGCACTGAAAATGGTAGATGCCAAAGGCAGGATTATTCAAGCAAATCAATCCCGCAATGAAGATTTACTGTGGGCTTCCAGAGGCGGCGGGGGAGGCAATTTCGGATATAACACCCAATATACGTTCAAAGTTCACCGTGCCCCTAAAACCGCAACCGTCTTTAATATTATTTGGCCGTGGGAACAGTTAGAAACGGTATTTAAAGCGTGGCAAAAATGGGCGCCGTTTACAGACGAACGATTAGGATGCTACCTTGAGATTTACAGCAAAGTAAATGGCTTGTGCCATGTGGAAGGATTGTTCCTCGGCTCAAAACCAGAGCTGGTTCAATTATTAAAACCTTTATTAAATGCCGGAACGCCGGCACAAACAGTAATCAAAACACTATACTACCCGGATTGTATAGATTTCTTAGATCCTGACGAACCGATTCCCGGCAGATCGGATCAGAGTGTTAAATTCTCCTCGGCGTGGGCGCTCAATCTTTGGCCGGAAGAACCTATTGCAGTAATGAGACAATTTTTAGAAAAAGCGACTGGGACAGAAACCAATTTCTTTTTTATCAATTGGGGCGGCGCGATAAGCAGAGTTCCAAGCAGTGAAACAGCCTTCTATTGGCGCCGACCATTGTTTTATACGGAATGGACGGCCAGTTGGAAAAATAAATCACAAGAAGCTTCGAATCTTGCATCAGTTGAAAGAGTGCGTCAGCTGATGAAACCATATGTAACAGGTTCATATGTGAATGTTCCGGATCAAAATATCGAGAACTTCGGGAAAGCATATTATGGCTCAAACTTTGCAAGGCTTCAAAGAATAAAGGCGAAATACGATCCCGAAAATGTATTCCGTTTTCCGCAAAGCATCCCGCCATCGTATAAATAGTTTGATCGTTTTGGGAAACAAAATAAAATGCTGCGTTTGCATTCTGTTGAAACACACCAGAACATTCAGGTGTGTTTTTATTGTTGCTAAATTTGGTTATTCAATTGCATCCCAGTGCGGATTCCAAACGATTTCCCATAAGTGTCCATCGGGGTCTTGGAAGTGACCGGCATATCCGCCCCAAAGAGTATCATGAGCGGGATCAGTTATCGTTGCTCCTGCCGTTATGACTTTATCGGCTTCAGCTTTACTGCTGACGTTATGTCCTCATGTAAATTCCGCAGTACTTGGAGCAGTTAACGTAATGTTTGATTCATGTGCGATGTTTTTGCGGTCCCAAAGGGCAAGTTTCAGTCCCGTTTGCAAGTCAAAAAAAGCAGCTGTGCCATGTTCAAATTCTGTACAGGCTATTCCTTCTGTAGGCAGACCCAAGCCATCCCGATAGAAGTGCAGCGATTTTTCTAAAGTGTTTGCGCCTAAAGTAATTACTGTAATCCGCGGCTTCATAGCAATCATTGATTAAGAGCAATATAAAGTATTGGACATTTCATCGAAAATATTTTGACATTTCAGTAAAGAACCTATATATTCATATATGAGCACATAATCATATACGGTTATTTTTGTGTCCATGTTAGAATGCTTCATAACAGAAAAGAAATAATAAATGCAGTGTATGAGATAAGGAGGAGATTTTTATGGGTCACAATCACAATCACGCTGGCGGATCCAATAAGAAGGTATTATTGATCTCTTTTATCGTGATTACAGGTTATATGATAATAGAAGCGATAGGCGGATTTTTAACCAATAGTTTAGCGCTTTTATCAGATGCAGGCCATATGCTGAGTGATTCAATCTCATTAATGGTTGCTCTGATTGCTTTTAAATTGGCCGAAAAAAAGGCAAGTCATCATAAGACATTCGGCTACAAACGATTTGAGATTCTCGCAGCTGTGATAAACGGTGTTGCATTAATAGTGATTTCCCTTTATATCATTTATGAAGCAATCAAACGTTTCTCTCATCCGCCGGAGGTAGCAACAACCGGAATGCTGACGATTAGTATCATCGGGTTAGCTGTAAATATATTGGTCGCTTGGATTATGCTGAACGGCGGAGATACAAAGAATAACCTGAACATAAGAGGGGCTTACTTACATGTGATAAGTGACATGCTCGGATCTGTAGGTGCCATACTGGCTGCGATCCTTATCATCTTCTTCGGGTGGAGCTGGGCAGATCCAGCGGCCAGTGTCATTGTGGCTATTTTTGTTTTGAGAAGCGGTTACCATGTGACGAAAGACTCCATCCACGTATTAATGGAAGGAACTCCGGAAAATATCGATGTCACTGACATCATTCATACAATTGAAGAGACAGAAGGAATTCAAAGCATTCATGATTTGCACATATGGTCTATCACAAGCGGATTGAATGCTCTTTCCTGCCACGCTGTTGTTAACGATCAACTGACCATTTTAGAAAGCGAAAGTATTTTACGCAAAATTGAACATGAACTTGGAGATAAAGGCATTACACATGTAACCATTCAAATGGAAACAGCAGCGCATAATCACGACAATACGATTCTTTGTCAGGCTCAAACTGAGAATCCGCGTGACCATCATCATCATTAAAGGAGGAAATAGGGGACTCACTTTGTCTTCTGACAATTTAGATAAAACCGCGGGGGGATTCATATGTACGACACGATAGTAATCGGAGCCGGTCAGGCAGGAATCTCAGTAGGATATTATCTAAAGAAGTCGAAACAAAAGTTTATCATTTTGGATAAAAGTCATGAAGTGGGAGAAAGCTGGAAAAACCGGTATGACTCATTGGTTTTATTTACTTCTCGAATGTACAGCTCTTTGCCTGGAATGCAGCTTGAAGGAGACAAGCATGGACTCCCTTCAAAAAATGAAATTGCTGCTTATCTGAAAAAATATGTTGAAAGATTTGAAATCCCAATCCAATTACGGACAGAAGTAATAAGTGTCCAAAAATTAAAGAACTATTTCTTAATAAAAACAAACTGGGAAGAATATCAAACGAAGAATCTTGTGATGGCCGCAGGTCCTTTTCATACCCCTAACATTCCATCAATATCAAGGGATGTAGCCGATCATATTCATCAATTACATTCTTCACAATATAAACATTCAAAACAACTGGTGCCTGGGAATGTACTGGTCGTCGGCGGCGGGAATAGCGGGGCTCAGATAGCTGTTGAATTATCCAAAGAAAGAGTTACATATTTGGCTTGCAGTAATAAACCGGCTTATTTCCCTTTATGGATTGGAAAAAGAAGCATCTTTTGGTGGTTTGATAAATTAGGAGTTTTACGTGCAAGTCATACATCAATATTAGGCAAGTTCATTCAAAAGAAAGGCGACCCCATCTTTGGGTATGAATTAAAACATGCAATAAGACAGAAGAAGATCATCTTAAAACAAAGAGTCATAGCCGGAAAGCAAAATGAAGTCTTTTTTAAAGACTCATCTTCATTAGAAGTAAACAATATCATTTGGGCAACTGGTTTTAAGAATCCGCTTTGTTGGATGAAAATAGAAGGTGTTTTGGATAAGGAAGGCCGAATTATACATCACCGGGGTGTTTCAGCTGTGGAAGGATTGTACTTTATTGGTTTGCCTTGGCAGCATAGGCGAGGTTCAGCGCTGCTTCAAGGTGTAGGAAATGATGCTGAATACATTGTAAAACAAATGAATGGTGGATAGACTGAGGAGAGCAGTAACTTACGGGTTTACTGCTCTTTTTTGTGTTGAATAAGTCCGGTTATGTGACTGTGTAAAGCCGAAAAAATCTTTTGGCTTAATTAATAAGAAGATCCCTGACTCATTGATTGTGCAACATTCTGACGTACTTCCCGAGCTAACTGCGCGGCACGTAAGGAAGCCCGCCAAATAGCCGGACTCACTGCAGATTGACTGATGGATAATGCCTGTTGTGTGGCTGGAACCATTGGTCTTAGGAGATTTTCCGCCTCGTCTACAGATGACGCGTATTGGTGACCGGCTGCTCTTCGCAGGTCTGCTATCGCTGCGGGGAAGTTTGACCATAGACGAAGTATTGAATTCATGCAGCCAACCATAAGAGGAAAATGAGGAGCCCGGCCTTGTCCGGAGGCGAGAAGCTCTGCCGCGCCTAAAGCGGAATAAACGTGATAGCTCAACGGAGTAAGGTATTTCGCGTGTACAATATGAAGTTCTCGTAATCCCCAAGTGTCTGGAAGAAATCTGAATTCTGAACTCATACCGCATCCCAGAGCGAGTGCTCTGCTGACAGCCTGCAAGTGTTTCACTACTGCAGCCATTGATTGTTGAAAGGAGGATGAGTGTATTGGAATTTGTTGAATCGCAGATAAATGGCTTCGCATTTTATGATTTGCCTGACTTAAATCAGGCTGCTGTCTGTAATCATATACATAATACGGATAATAATAATACATATCTAAACTCCCTTTATGAATGACTTTTAGGAGCAGGATATGCACCCAGATTGTTTTTGATAAGGGCATGTGCCTAAATTATCCATCAGTGCAACTATTTTAGTCCGCGCATATTCAGTTTGAACTAAATGGATTCACATGGAGCGCGTGCTTCACTCCTCCTTCAGACTCTCTAATTTAATTCTTTCAAGCAAAAGTCGAAATAGCCCAAATAACAAGCCAGAAAACACACCATCTCTTGGTTGTCGGACTGGTGAGTACATACCCCGGGCAGGTTCAAGTTTCTCGGCTGCAACAGTGTTACCAAGAGTTACAGACCTTTGGTATTTTTTATGCAAACGGATTTTGTGGCCAAAACGTTTCTGCTAACTTAAGTCTTTTAGGCTGAACAAGGGAATTTCTTAGTGTGGCACACTCTCATTACAAAAAACATAGGATAATATCACAAAAATTTAAAATTGCGGGGATGAAAAATGTATTATATACCTTTTTCGCATCAATGTTATTATTGTGTGAATGTACCGATGTATAGCGATGGAAGATCTGTTTATTGGACTGTTCCAAATCACTATGGTGATTTGCGTCCTTCATACGAAGATAGAAACCTTCTCTTGAAAGATTATGGACCAAAACCATTTGTTGTGAATATCAATAAAGCCGCAAAACAAAACAATACGTTCCGTACGGCCCTATGGACAGGAGAGCATTTTCAAATTACTTTGATGAGTCTTGGTATTGGAGAAGATATCGGTTTGGAGATCCATCCTCACGTAGATCAATTCTTACGGATTGAGCAAGGCCGAGGGATAGTTAAAATGGGCAAGAGTAAAAATAATTTAAGTTTCCGAAGAAATGTCTATGATGATTATGCCATTGTTGTCCCTGCCGGCACTTGGCACAATGTTATTAATACGGGTAATACGCCGTTAAAACTATATTCAATTTATGCTCCTCCCAACCATCCGTTCGGTACAGTTCATGTGACAAAGGCCGATGCAGCGGCTGCGGAAGATTAGTATAGGTTTCCAGAGGACTTTACTGCTGCAAAGACTATAGGAAAAAATCGTATTTGGACAGCATCATTAAATAAAGCGATTGAATGGCTGAAACACAAAATATTAACGTTTCAGCTTGTCATAGTGCAGTTGATGCGATGCTTTATTCCACAACTTTTCAACAGCAAATGTGGTTTTTTGTCTGTACATTTTAATTGATTGGCAGTCAGTGAAAATAGGCAATCCGCAGGGAATTTGTAATAAATTTATCCTTGCTCCTCCTAATAAGCGGCTTTAACTGCCAAGTTTCTGTTTCTCTTCAAACCATTTGCGAAGCTGATGAATATGAGCTTGATGATATCTATTATGGTCTGCCATATGCCATATTCCCCATTGAATGGTTGCTTGTTTTTCTGCTTCATAATCTACTGTATGATTCAGCTGATCGTCAGTTAACTCATAACAAACAGACTTAAACATGCTGAATACTTCTTCATAATCAGTGAGAATTTGTTCTAATGAAACACCGGAAATGAAAGGGATCTTATTGTTCTGATCTAACATTGGTCCATACTTCTCTTCAAGCTGCTTTGGTATCGGTTCACCCTTTATTCTGAATATCCAGTTGAGATCAACATATGCTAAGTGTCTTATTAGCTGAGCTGTACTATTGTATGTTTGATCTGGTCCTTTATAATCAATCTCCTGCTGTGACATGTCTGACACAATGGATATTAAGCGGCTGTAATTTTCATTAACGGCAGAATACAGCATCACCTCATTAGCACAATTTTTATATTCAGTTTGTCTTATTACTCATATTTGTCAAGCCATCCAGGGAATGAATCGCTAGAGGATGAAGCAATGAAGCAGGCTCTCTTTGCCTGCTTTTTTTGTGTGTCGGCCTATACATCTGACATGTTTGTTTATCTGAAACTGTACCTTTTTAAATGTCAGACAGTGTTATATGATACTCTGCAGATATTCAAGAATATGTACTTGGAGGACATTCTCATGCGAAATTTTAATGTTGCTATCCCTACGCCTTTTCATGAAGATGAAAGTTTATATGTAGAAGGATTTGATGCTATTGTCGAACATTTGAAAAACAGCGGTATCCATTCGTTACTCATATGCGGCACGACTGGTGAACAGCATTCACTCAGCATAGATGAGCGTCTTCAGATCATTGAGTATGTTAATCAGCGAAAATTTGAAGATGTTGAACTGATGTTCGGTGTTTCAGCCGTAAGAACCAGTGATGCCGTCAAACTGATGAAACACATCGAGAAAACCAATATTGATTCTGTACTGATTGGTTTTCCTCCTTATATAAGATCGACACAGCAGCAAGCCGTTTATTACGTTGACGAACTTCTCAGTCATACCTCTAAAGAGGCTGTGCTTTATAATAACCCCGGCCGAACCGGTTTTAATCTGAGTGAGAAAGCGCTTAAAGACTTAATAAGCCGGCATCCCCGGATAAGGGGGCTGAAAGAAGGAGGAGACGTTCTGCGTCATAAACAAACAGAGTTCCCTGATCACTTTATTTTGTTTGCAGCAGGAGACGTTGAATTTCCGAAGATGCTGAGTAACGGGTGTAACGGCCTGTCAAGCATGGCCGGAAATGTCTATCCTGAAGAAATCAGAGAAAGCTTCAGCAGCTTATCAGAAAATAAACCGATTAATCTGGATCGAATAAACGATCTGATTGCTGAAGTGACAAATCATCATACTGTCATGAATATAAAAAATCACTATAGGAAGATTGGGATTCAAGCAGGCAGCTGCCGGTCACCCATTATATAAGAAATGTTCCGTCGCGGATAAGTGAAAAATGTGATCAGCGCGCTTTCTGTACTTGGATTAGGCTTAATAAGCAAGTTATATAATACTGTCATTAGCGGGGGCGTAAGCATTTGTTTAGCTTTACATAAGGGAAACCTTATGATATGGTGATTATTGCTAATATTGACAAGAAAGAGGTGAAAGCAATGATAACGATTTATGGAATTTTGTATGGTAAAAATGCAAAAATTGGAAAAATCTTGGCGGACAAAGGGAGCAGTCTGTCCTTTTTTAAGCCAAATCACCATACAAAAACAGTTATCGGTGCTTTTTCTCTATGTCAAATAAACTATAATCCAATGACATAATGTCCTTGTTTATTTGTGCATGATGTTATTTAAGGGTAACACCGATAATTGTGTCGGTGTTTTTTTGTGCCTGATTTTAAAAAAAGGTTAGATGATCACTCCCTTCTATTTACTCAAACAAACCAGAGTATTATGGAAGGATGAGAAAACATGCAACAAAAAAACAAGTATATAAGAATCCAAGAGTTCCTGAAGCAAAATAAATTTCCTGATTTTAGAATGAATCAAATCAAAAATGCTGTATTCCAAGGGAGAATAAATCATTTCAATGAAATAACGGTTCTTCCTAAATCCTTGAGAAAATTGTTAATAGAGGAGTTCGGAGAGTCAATTTTAAATATTGCTCCTTTAAAAGTGCAGCATTCTGAGCAAGTTACAAAAGTCTTATTTGAAATTTCAGGAGACGAAAAAATAGAAACGGTTAATATGAAATATAAAGCCGGTTGGGAGTCATTTTGTATATCCTCGCAGTGCGGCTGTCATTTTGGCTGTACATTTTGTGCAACAGGAGATATTGGTTTGAAACGCAATTTAACGTCAGATGAAATGACTGACCAAATTTTGTACTTTCACTTAAAAGGACATTCAATTGACAGTATTTCTTTTATGGGAATGGGAGAAGCATTAGCGAATGTACAAGTTTTTGATGCTTTACATGTGCTTACAAATCCGGAGTTGTTTGCTTTAAGCCCTCGCAGGTTATCTATTTCGACCATAGGTATTATTCCGGGCATTAAAAAAATCACTCAGGATTATCCGCAGGTCAACCTGACGTTTTCATTACATTCTCCTTTTAATGAACAGCGAAGCAAGTTAATGCCGATTAATGAACGCTACCCGTTATTGGAGGTAATGGACACATTAGATGAGCATATACGTGTGACCTCAAGAAAAGTTTATATTGCTTATATTATGCTGCCGGGAGTTAATGATTCTATTGATCATGCG
The DNA here is from genome assembly GCF_026420705.1 of Bacillus sp. NEAU-CP5. NCBI lineage: Bacteria > Bacillati > Bacillota > Bacilli > Caryophanales > Bacillaceae > Bacillus > Bacillus sp. NEAU-CP5. The sequence goes on from NZ_JAPMOV010000006.1 coordinate 165,192, forward strand.
AATGAAGTAGTAAATCTTTTAAGAAGCAGATATAAGAGAGGGAACTTGTTCCATGTAAACATCATTAGATATAACCCGACTGTTAGTTCACCTATGAGATTTGAAGAAGTAAATGAGAAACAAGTTGTAAACTTCTATAAAAAATTAAAGTCAGCAGGAATTAACGTGACCGTCAGAAGTCAATTTGGCATTGATATAGATGCTGCTTGCGGACAATTATATGGAAATTATCAAAAAAATAAGAACCAATAAATCAGGTGCAGAACTCGGTTTGACTTCATATTATTTCATTTGATAACATAAAATGGTTATTGTGATTGAAAAAAAGATACCCGTTTTTATAAAAAAAGGAGTCATAACGTTGCTGAAAAGGTTTTTTCTTGTTTTTCTTACGCTGATAATGTCTATATTTGCTGTATTCGCGGCTGCTGAAGAGTCTCCCGGCGATCGTGTCATTTCTTTTGACGAGCCTATGATTTTATTGATCTCACTCGGAATCATCTTATGTTTGTTCATTCCTCCATTCGTCATGTCCTTTTTTGGCAGTTTGGTTGTGAGAATCATATCCGGAGTCTATCAATGTTTTATCGTCCTCACGTTTGCGGGGCTCATTCCGATTGGATTTCTGATCCCCAATGGCTTTTTGACAATTCTTGCTGCCGTACTGGGGACTTTGGTCAGTTCAGCCAGTGTTGCCGTGACCTTATTCGTTGGCAGGACAGAGAACACAAGTAAACTTTCATAAGCGGTTTTGACAACAATAACACGCGTTCCAAAAACACCAAGTGTCACAGACCCTTGGTGTTTTTTAATTCCGGCAGAAAAGAAGGTATAATGGGCGGAGAAGAGGTGTCAGCCAATGAAAATAACCAGAGAGACATTAGAAAAACAGCAAACTTGGATATATGGTGTGACTCTTGTAATCGGCGGAATAGCGGGGATCGCCGGGAAAGATTCAGGACTTCGCTGGGGATGGACGATATCACCGCTTATCGCTGTTCTCATGTATGCCATGTTTGCCCAAATCCCATTCTTGAAGCTGAGGGAAGCCATGTCAAACCTCAAGTTTATGGCGGCTTTATTGATCGGTAATTTCTTAGCTGTACCTGTCGTTGTATGGGTGTTAACCGCCATTTTTCCTCAATCTCCTCCTATATTATTAGGGGTTTGTTTGGTATTGCTTACACCTTGTATTGATTACGTCATCGTCTTTACTCAGCTCGGCAAAGGAAATGAGAGATTAATACTGGCTTCCACGCCGGTTTTGTTCGCCGTTCAGATGGTATTGCTTCCGTTATACCTGTGGCTGTTTATCGGGAAAGAAGTGATAGGGGCTGTTCATGCGGGACCGTTTCTGGAAGCATTCTTATTGTTAATAGCAGTGCCGCTGCTGGCGGCGGTGATGACTCAATTATGGGCTGATAAGAAGCCGGCGGGAGAAAAGGTGCTGGAATGGACGGCGTGGCTGCCTGTTCCTTTTATGGCTCTGGTCTTATTGGCGGTCGTCGCCACACAAATCGGAAAGGTCATCAGTGATGCTGGCATCATTATATGTGTGATTCCGATCTATCTGTTATTCCTGCTCATTATGCCGTTTGTCTCCCGGTTTATCGCATATGCGTTCCGTCTGGATACAGGTGAAGGAAGAGCATTGATCTTCAGCACGGGCACAAGAAATTCTCTCGCAGTCCTTCCGTTAGCGCTGGCTTTGCCGGATGCTTGGGCCTCATTAGCCGCCGCTGTAATCGTCACACAGACGATTGTTGAACTGATAGGCGAATTGGTTTATATAAAAGCGGTGCCCGGTTGGCTGCTGAAATAAAAAATAATTTGAACTGAAAAAAACATACCAACAAATATTGGTATGTTTTTTATGTCGATTATAAAGTTGAAATATCAATGACGAAACGGTAGCGGACATCGCTTTGGAGAACCCGTTCGTACGCTTCGTCAACTTGATTGGCCGGTATCACTTCAATTTTAGGAGCAATGCCGTGCTCGGCGGCGAAATCAAGCATTTCCTGAGTCTGCGGAATACCGCCGACGAGTGAACCCGCAATGCTGCGGCGGCCCGTGATTAAGGAGAACACACTGTATGAGTCCGGCTTAGCGGGCGCTCCCACATTTACCAATGTACCGTCAATGCGAAGCAGGGATAAGTAGGCATCTACGTCAAGGTTCGCGGATACTGTATTTAAAATAAGATCAAATCGTCCGGCCAGCTCAGTAAATGTATCCGGATCGCTTGTTGCAAAGTAATGATCGGCTCCAAATTCAAGCGCTTCGTCTTTTTTGTTCATTGAGCGGCTGAGGACGGTGACCTCTGCGCCTAAAGCGTGCGCGAATTGAACGGCTAAATGTCCGAGCCCGCCCATTCCGACAATCGCCACTTTTTTGCCGGGGCCGGCATTCCAGTGTTTCAGCGGAGAATAGGTGGTAATGCCCGCGCACAATAGCGGGCTGGCAGCATCCAAATCCAGCTGATCCGGAATCCGGACAACGAATCTGTCAGTGACAACTATTTTTTGGCTGTAGCCGCCGTACGTAGGGTTTCCGTCGTAGTCCAGGTTATTATAAGTCTGAACAACGCCTTTTGTGCAATATTGTTCGTCTCCGTTAAGGCAGTATTCACATTCCCCGCAGGAGTCTACAAAACAGCCGACACCCACACGGTCGCCGACGGCAAATGTGGTGACTTCTTCACCCACGGCTTCCACAACTCCGGCAATTTCGTGCCCGGGAACCATCGGAAAGATTCCGCCGCCCCATTCATCGAATGCACTGTGGATGTCTGAGTGACAAATCCCGCTGTACTTAATATCAATCAGGATATCGTGCGGCCGTAATGCTCTTCTCTCAATCGTTGTCCGCTCAAATTTAGCTTTTGCATGCGGAGCGCTTAATACACGAGTCGGATGATTATTGCACATGGTTATCTTCCTTTCCAAGATAAAGTGATGAATCCTCTGTTCGATTTTACTTTAAATGTTAAAGCGGACTTTAAGTCAAGGAGTTTGGTTTATTTTTTTATGAAATGATATTCTATAATGGCACGCTTATGAAAGGTATGAAGGACGGGTGGTAAAAATATGAAGATTGCGCAGGCTGCAAAGCAGGTTGAGTTATCAGCCGCAACGCTTAGGTATTATGAAAGTATAGGACTGATTCCTCCGGTACAACGCGATGAAAGCGGCATCCGCGATTATGACGAAGATGATGTGAATTGGATTCAATTTATAAAATGCATGAGAAGTGCCGGGCTGTCGATTGAGGCGCTGATTGAATATACCGCTTTATTTATTGAAGGAGCCGATCATACGATTGAACCCCGAAAAAACATCCTTATAAATGAAAGGAAAAGGCTGACGGAGAAACAGAGGGAAATTGATGAAACCATATAACGATTAAACAGGAAGATTGAGGATTACGAAGATATCCTTGAAAATGAAGCGAAACTTAAAAACAGATTGAAAGCTGAATGTATTTCTGAATGAAGAGAAGGTGTCCCGGGCGCCGGGCCGCATGAAATGTACCAAGGGAAACGAGCCTTGGTTTTTTTTATTTTCTAAAGAGTGGAAAGAAAACAGCCTTTTCTATCTTATCAATCATTACTTATCCTTTTTTCAGCTTGACTTTTTTACTGCAGACTTTTAAAGTGTGAAATGTTGCTTAGACTGTGATTAGCGACTTTAATGCTGAAAAGAGGTGGTTTACCCAGATGAACAATCATAAGAATCCTTGGGCGTTATTGCCTTTAGTCTTATTCGTAGGGCTTTTTGTCGGCTCTGGTCTGGTGACCGGAGATTTTTATAAATTGCCGATCTTGATTGCCGCGATCATTGCGTCAGCTTTTGCGCTGTTATTTAACCGGAAGAAATCGCTCAATCAAAAAATAGAATGGTTCGCTTCCGGTGCGGGACATCCTGATATTATCATTATGGTTTTGATTTTTATATTGGCAGGTGCCTTTGCTTCAGCGGCTGAAGCGATGGGAGCGGTGCATTCAACTGTCAATCTTGCTTTGAGCGTTATTCCGCAGCAGTTTTTGCTGCCGGGGCTGTTTATCATTGCCTGTTTTATTTCTATATCGATGGGAACATCAATGGGCACGATTGCGGCGGTTGCGCCGATCAGCGCGGGTTTGAGCGGCGAGCTTGGCATCTCCGCCGCGATTCCGATTGCGGCTGTGGTCGGCGGAGCTATGTTCGGAGATAATCTTTCTTTTATTTCCGATACGACCATCGCGGCAGTCCGGACGCAAAAAACACAAATGAGGGATAAATTCAAAACGAACTTTCTGATTGTTTTGCCTGCTGCCATTGTGACTGTTATTATCTTATTTTTTATTCCGGCAGGCCACGCCGGCCATACGGGTGCTGAATCTTACAGCTGGATTAAGGTGCTTCCTTATGTCGCCGTGTTGGTTTTTGCGTTAATCGGTATTAATGTAATGGCTGTCATCTTCGGCGGATTGGTTTTGACGGGGATCATCGGATTAGCGGGCGGCAGCCTGACGCTTGACTCTTATTTTAAGGCGATTACGGATGGAATTGCCGGAATGAGCGATCTGATCATCCTGTCCATGCTGATCGGCGGGATGGTCGGCGTGATGAAACAAAACGGCGGGATCGACTTTTTACTGGAGTTCATCACGAAACGAATCCGTTCGAAAAAAGGCGCCGAAGCCGGCATTGCCGGACTGGTCAGCGTGACGAATCTGGCTGCGGCCAATAATACGATCTCGATTATCGCAGCCGGGCCGATTGCAAAGAATATCGCTGATAAATTCAACATCGACAACAGAAAATCGGCAAGTATTCTGGATATCTTTTCGTGCATGATTCAAGGATTGATTCCTTACGGCGCGCAGCTGTTATCAGCCGGGAAATTCGGGAATATTTCACCAGTCAGCATCCTGCCATACTCTTTCTATCCCGTTTTAATCGGAATCTGCGGCATCGCCGCCATCATATTTGGACTGCCGAAATTCACAAGAAATACGAAATAAAAAAAGGCGCCGTTCGGCGTCTTTTTTCTTTCATGACAGCCAAGCATTTCTCAAAAGCTGTACGCCATGTGTGATCTGATCCGTATCGAGATGGGCGAAACCCAGCTTTATGATCGGCGGTTCGGGTTTTTCGGCAACGAAATAAACGGCGGTAGGATATACCTTCACTCCGTACTGAAAAGCGCGTTCGATTAATGTTTCTTCTGTATAGTTCAGGTGAACTCTCATCAATATATACAAACCCGACTGGTCGCCGATGATCGTCACATGACCGCCGAACTGCTGCTTTACATGTGAAATCAAGTGCTGCATTTTTCGCCTGTAAACAATGCGCATGCGCTTAATATGGCGGGTCCATTCACCGGCCTTCATCAATTCAGCCATGGTCAGCTGGTTAAGCGAAGAAGCGGTGCTTTCGAAATGAATAAACCGTTCTTTATACCGGTGCAAAAGGCGCTGCGGCAAAACCATATAGCTTATGCGGATGCCCGGAAGAAAGGATTTTGAGAAATTCCCTAAATAAATCACCCGGTCTGATTGAATGGAAGCAAGAGCGGGAAACGGCTGCTGTGTATAACGGAATTCACTGTCATAATCATCCTCAAGAATATAACCCTCTCTATGATTCACCCAATTGATCAGAGTTTGGCGCTGCTGAATGGACATGCTTACGCCGTAAGGGCTGTGATGGGATGGGGTCACATAGATTAATTTTTCTTTCATTGCATGTAATTGAGAAAAATCAGCTCCGTTTTCATAGACAGGCATCGTTTCCAGAGATAGCCCGTGAAATTGAAAAGCCGCTCTGGCACCGTCAAATCCCGGGTCTTCAACGATCATTCCCGAAAAATCCTCTTTCAGAATCCGGCTGAGATATATCAGCATCTGCTGCGTGCTGCTGCCGATGATAATGGAATCCGCATCTGTTTTCACTCCGCGGGATTCCAAGAGATAAGCGGCAATTTGTTCACGCAGGTCTCTCTCGCCGAACGGTTCACCGTACAGGAAGCTTTTCTCTGATGTCAAAACTTGATTGTATAATTTTCTCCATGTTTTCAGAGGAAAATGCTTTTGATCGACGGCTCCGGCGCGAAAATCAATCAGGACGGGCTGAGTTGATTCGGTTTTCTCAGCGTAAACAACATCGTTTTCTTTTTGAAATATAGAAGGTTCTACTTCATTTACAAAATAACCTTTGCGTGTTTCTCCGCGAATGTATCCCTCCGCTAAAAGAAGATCATAAGCCATCAGCGTTGTATTACGGCTTACCCGCAGGGAATCTGCCAGCTCCCGAATCGAAGGCAGCCGCTCATCTGCCTGAATATTTCCCTGCTCAATCAATGTTTTAAATTGCTCGTAAATTTGTTTGTATTTCGGGGTGTCGCTTTCGAAAGCGAAAATCATATTTTTCATCAGATGTCCTCCTCTGACATGTGTATTTATTCCTAACTGTACCTTTTTAAATGTCAGGTGATATCTTATTATAGCGGAAAGCGCTTTATCAATCCATGTTCGAGAGGAGAGTTTTGTATGTATATTCCGGCTCCATTTCAGCTGAGTGAAGCTCAAGCGTGCGATGTCATCAAAGAGTATGGTTTCGCAGCATTGTTTTCAACGGCGGAAGGCATGCCGTATGCAACCCACCTGCCATTGATGATGAGTAAGGATAACGAATGCTTATACGGTCATTTTGCATTGCCGAACCCCCAATGGAAAGAGATTGATGGCCAAAACGTGTTAGCCGTTTTTCAAGGGCCTCATTGTTATATCTCGCCTAAATGGTATGAGACGAATCAGGCTGTTCCCACATGGAATTATGTGGCGGTTCATGTTTACGGAGAGGCGGAGCTTTTGGATGAGGAAGAAACCGTGCAGTCGATGAGTGATCTCGTATTGAAATACGAAAGCCCCGACAGCCCGTACAAATTAGAGGATGTCGATGCGAAATTGCTGGCAGGCATGAACAAAGGGGTAAAAGGCTTTAAAATCAAAATCAGCAAAATAGAGGGGAAAGCAAAGCTGAGTCAAAATCATTCAGCTGCAAGACAAGGGCTGGTCGTACAACAGCTCAAACAGATTCCTCATACAAACGAACAGCTCATTTCCGGCTTGATGGAAGAAAACATCAAACGGATCACTGCGAACAACTGACAAGCATGTTAAAAACATACCGGCAGCATGCGGTATGTTTTTTCAGGTTATGAAGCTTTTCTCAGGATGAATAACGACTCAAACAGCACATAAATCAACGGCGCCATTAAAATGAAGAAAGAATGAAAAATAGCATACGGTATGAGTAAGTAAACGATAAGTTTCAATAGAATGGTAGACGGTTTATTGAATGTCCAGCGGTTCTTCAAGATATCAGTCATACAAGCTAAAACAAGGCCGACCGTCAAATATCCGGCTGCTATGTAAAGATAAATAAAAAGGTAAAACGGGTAAGAAGACAACGGCGGTGTGTCTTCCTGTGTCATTTTTAAACCCACATAAAAGACCAATAAAAAGCAAACGGACGAAACGAGAGCTGACAAAAGGTGTTTATATAAATACTTCTTCATGTGTTCACCTGCCTATGGCGCAATTATTTCTTAACATATTATGACATGGTTTTACCGCTGCTGAAAGAATCGGCAGCTGAAAAAGACGGCAAATCCCGCCGTCTTTTTTATATCTTAAGATTTCTTAAGAACTTTCACCGCTTTTTCTTCAGGTTTTGAATGTAGAGTGTGTTTTATAAATTCAAAACAAATGGAGAGATTAAAGTTGAAACGTCTGTTATTTTTATTTCAATATATTATGAATCCCAGATCTGTCGGCGCCGTTCTGCCCAGCTCGCGTTTTCTTGCTGAGAAGATGATGGGAAAAATTGATTTTCATAAAGCTGAATACATTGTTGAATACGGGCCGGGTACGGGAGTATTTACAAAAAAGCTGCTTGAAAAACGGCAGCCCGGGACGATGATCTTATTGATAGAACAAAATGAGGAATTTTATGCTTTGCTGCAAGAAAAATATAAAGAGGAACAGAACCTATTTATTGTACATGGATCGGCTGAACATATTGAGAGTCATATGAAGGAGCATGGAATTCCTTATGCCGACTATGTCGTCTCCGGACTTCCTTTTGCAAGCCTGCCGAAAAAAGTGTCTGCTGATATTTTGACGGATACGGCTAAAATCTTAAAAGATAACGGAGAATTCATTACGTTCCAATATACTCAATATAAGAAGGCATTGATTGAGCAATTCTTTCCGAAAACAGAAGTAAGGAGAGAATTCAGGAATATTCCGCCGGCTTATGTTTTCAGCTGTTCATTGCCGCAAAAAAAGAGGGAGGATTCATATGGGGACAACCATTCTAATCGTAGATGATGACAAAGATATCCGAAACCTGATCTCTGTCTATTTAGAAAATGAAGGAATAGACACACAGAAGGCGGAAGATGCTGCTGAAGCATTAAAATTATTGGAGCAAAAGGAGTTTGACCTGATCATTTTGGATATTATGATGCCCAATATGGATGGGATTGAAGCATGCATGAAGATCAGACAGGAACGAAATCTGCCCATCATCATGCTTTCCGCCAAATCGGAGGATATGGATAAAATTCAAGGACTGGCCTCCGGCGCAGATGATTATTTAACGAAACCGTTTAACCCATTGGAATTGATCGCCAGAGTGAAATCGCAGCTGAGAAGGTATAAAAAATACAATACAGATACGATCAGCACGGCGAACGTCATTGAAATCGGTGATTTGACCGTTAATACGGATACAAGGCAGGTGTGGGTGCGGGGGAAAGAAGTCAGGCTCACTCCGAAAGAGTTTGATATTCTGGAGCTGCTTTCGAGAAACAAAGGAATTGTCATGAGTGTTGAAAAAATATATGAGGCGGTATGGAAGGAAGACTTTTTTAAGTCGGACAATACGGTGATGGTCCACATCACAAAGATCAGAGACAAGATAGAAGAGGATTCTAAACATCCGATTTATATCAAAACGGTATGGGGAACGGGATATAAAATATGAGGAAGTTTGGAAATAAGCTGATTGTCAGGCTTCTGATCGCGATCGCAATTAGTTATCTTGTTGCATTTGGTGTGTTGATTCTTGTTATTTTATCTATCTCATATCTGTACAAAATAAATTATTTAACAGATGTGAGCCAAGGAAACGCTAATTTTAGGATACTGATTCAATTTACTGCAGCTATTTTGACCTTTATTGCGGTTTTTTTGTTATTGGTGCGGAAAAAAATATTATATTTGAAACACATTACGGAGAGTGTTCACCATATTGCCAATGGAAATTTAGGCTTGACCATCAGGACTGAAAGCAGGGATGAATTGACACAGCTTGCACAACATATCAATTATATGTCCGAAGAATTAGAGAGTAAATTTGAACATGAAAGAGAATTAGAACGAGCGAAAAGTGAGTTGATCTCAAATGTATCGCACGATTTAAGAACCCCGTTAACATCAATTATCGGATATTTGGATCTGCTTAAAAAAGAACAATACAACAGTAAAGCCCAATTTCAGGAGTACCTTGAAACGATTTATTCAAAATCGCAAAGGCTGAAATATTTAATAGATGAACTGTTTGAATATACACATTTATCGAGTCCGGATGTTACTTTGAACCGCAGCAAAACAGACTTGTCTGCCCTATTGGAACAAATCACCGGAGAGTACATTCCCATGTTTGAAAAGGAACAATTAACTGTCCGAAAATCAATTACGGAAGAGCATGTTCCCGTCTGTATTGATATAGAAAAGATGGTTCGCGTTTATGATAATCTTTTTATGAATGCGCTGAAGTACAGCATCAAACCATCTGAATTGTTCATAAACCTTGAGCTGAAAGATGAAAAAGCAATTTTGCAAGTGTCAAACAAGGCCGAACATCTCCCTGCTGACGATATCAATCAATTGTTTGAACGGTTTTTCAGAGGGGATAAGGCCAGAACGGGTCATCAGGGCACCGGGCTCGGACTTGCCATTTCAAAGAGAATTGTTGAGCTTCACAGCGGCCGTATCCATGCGGATTACAGCGGCGGCTGGCTTCGTTTTACTGTTGAACACCCGATTGACTAGAGCTTGCGGGACAAACGTTCCGTAAGCTTTTTTTAGAATAACTTAAGAATCCTTAAGGATTTTACCGGCTGTTTCTTCATTTTCTTTGCTTATGATGTGATGGGAAGCGAGGAGAGTGGAGAAATTGAAAAATAAAATGATTTTATTATGTATATGGTTTTTAGGCGTTTATTGTTTGAAGGAACTGGACTTGCTGTCATTTGATATGAATGATGTAACGGACTTTATATCAGGGCATGCGGAATACGCGATGCTGCTGTTTTTGGCTTTGTGGGTCGTCAGGCTTCTCTTTTTTATTCCCGGCATGACGCTGATGTTTTTGGGCGGAATCTGCTTTGATCCGATGGTCAGCATTTTATTATCAATGGCCGGCCTGTTTATAAGCGAAACATTGGTTTATCTGTTTTCAAGAAAATTCGCCAACGAAAAAACGACTCAATTACTGGAAGATAAATACCCTGACTTGAAGGAGTTATTGGAAGCGTACAATTATAAGTTTTTGGCAGTGGGGATGCTTTGTCCGGCAGCTCCTACGGATGTGATTTGTTTTTTATCCGCTGCAGTCGGGTTAAAGTATTCTGCATACATGTTAACTGTATTGATTTCAAATATTCCTATCATCGTATTGACCAGCTTTGTCGTTATCAATTTCAGTGAGTCAATGACAGGTATTGTGTTAGTAATCGTTTCGTTTCTATTGATTACGATCTTAACGGTGAGAATATGGAATCGTATGAAGCAAAATTACTCATGAAACAGGGGTTTTTTGTTCTGAAGGATGTAAAGAAGAATACATCAAAAAAAGCTGTCAGCTTGGTCCTGACGGCTTATTTTTGGTGAATGGCTTATTTCTCCGTGGTGAAATAAAGCAATGCGATGACCGGAAAAGCGATTCCAATCCATAATGTGATACTCCACCCGCCTGAGGCGTATGCCCATCCTCCGATTGATGATCCTATAGCACCGCCCAGAAAGAAGATGGCCATAAATAATCCGTTTAATCGGCTGCGAAATTCAGGTGCCAACGAAAAAATGGCACGCTGACTGAGTACGAGATTGGCAGATACACCCATATCCAACAGGATAGCTGCGGCCACCAGAACTGCTATGCCGACGTGGGAGCTGCTTTGAATCATGAGCGGGAGTAATAAAGAAACGATGACAGCACCGAGAGCGATTCCGGTGGCAAGCCGGGTCAGGCCGCGATCAGCCAGACGGCCGCCTATCGGTGCAGCCTCTGCACCTGCAATGCCCGCTAATGCATACAGCGCGATTGCCTTTTGAGAAAAATGAAAAGCAGGACCGGACAATAATAAAGGTACAGTCGTCCAGAACAAGCTGAAAGCTCCAAATACAAACGCATGATAAATGGCACGGCGGCGTAAGACCGGAGTCGTGCGCAGCAGCTTCCACATTGAACCGAGTAAGATGGTGTAGCTTGTGGTTGCTGTTGGTTTTCTGGCAGGAAGCACTTTTGATAAGACGATTGCCAGGACAACACTTAACGCGGCGGATAAAGCAAATATGGCATTCCACCCCCATATATCAGCGACCAGACTGGATATCGGACGGGAAAGCATAATACCGAGCAGCAGGCCGCTCATCACATTGCCGACAACCCGGCCGCGTGCGGCGTCCGGTGCAAGGTATGATGCGAACGGAACTAGCACTTGGGCTGCAATTGATCCCAGTCCGATGAAAAACGCAGCGGCTAAAAACAGTGTTCCATGCTTCGCAAATGCTGTCAGTGTCAAAGCGGCTGCGCTTAGAAGGAGCGATACAACGACAAGTTTTTTGTTTTCGATAATGTCTCCCAAAGGGACGAGAAACAGTAAGCCGGCAACGTATCCGATTTGAGTCAGTGTGACAATCAATCCTGCGCTGCTTGGAGAAAGCCCGATTGCCGCACTAATGAATCCTGCCAAGGGCTGTGCATAATAAAGATTAGCGACAATGATACCGCATGCCGTTGCGAGAAGAAGGGTTAAACCAGGTGAAATTCCCTGATCTGCTGTTTGTTTGTTTTCTTTAGCCATATGAATGAACTCCTTTTTAAGTGGTTTTTATGATGCTTTGATAAATGATTTGCTGATTCATCTCCTTACGCAGAGGCTTTGGGAGTCTGCATTTCATCAAGACTTCCCTCAAGTTATTTTATAAACTAAACGTTTAGTTTTATTATAAGCAAATAATATACTAAACGTTCAGTTTTGTAAATAGGTTTCTGTTTTCTTTTTTTATACAGGTTAAGTATACTGAACGTATCGTTTATAATTCGGGAAGGAATGATTCATGTGCAGAGTAAACGAGGACGGCCGCGCGATGAAGGAACACATAAGGCGATTCTTTCTGCAGCCTATGATCTATTGTTGGAAAATGGCTTTGACGCGGTGACAGTCGATAAAATTGCTGAGCGTGCCAAAGTAAGTAAGGCAACGATTTATAAATGGTGGTCAAACAAGGCTGCCGTTATCATGGACAGCTTTCTTTCGACCGCTACGGACAGACTGCCTGTGCCAGATACAGGATCAACAGTGCAAGATATATTGACCCACGCCACGAATTTAGCAAGATTTTTGACGAGCCGGGAAGGAACCGTTATTAAGGAATTAATCGGTGCGGGGCAGCTGGATGCAAAATTGGCGGAAGAATATCGCACTCGATTTTTCCAGCCCCGCCGCCTCCAAGCGAAAGGCCTTCTGGAAAAGGGAATTCAAAAAGGTGAATTAAGAGAGAATCTTGATATTGACGTAAGCATCGATCTCATTTACGGACCGATTTTCTATCGTCTGCTTATTACAGGTGATGAGGTGAATGATTCCTATGTGCATGATCTGGTGATGAGTGCGTTTAAGGGAGTTCAGCCTGCCTGAAAAATAGCCGGATCATGTGAAAGAGATACAGACTTCTGCTGCCTACGGGCGGAATATAATGAAAAGGCCGAACAAGTTCATTGTTCGGCCTTTTCTGATTGATTCGCGAACTGCCGGGCGGCCGCCACGCAAGCGATAACGCCGGCATTCACCGCCGCAAGTTCCCATCCTGCTTTTTCATGGAGAATCATGGCGGCCAGTAACAGTCCGAAGAAAGGTTGCAGAAGCTGCAGCTGTCCGACCGCGGCGATGCCTCCCTGGGCGAGTCCGCGATACCAGAATACGAAGCCGATCAGCATGCTGAATATTGAGACATATGCAAGACTGAGCAGTGCGGGCGCGCCGATGTTTGACCATGAGTCCGGCATGAAGCAGAAAGACAGGATGAACATAAGGGGAAGCGATAAAACGAGTGCCCAAGAGATCACCTGCCAGTTGCCAAGCCGCCGGGAGAGGCGGGCGCCTTCGGCATAACCGAGACCGCACACGATAATCGAAGCGATCATGTACGTATCACCGAGCGGAGAGGATTCTCCTCCTTGCAGCAGAGCATATCCGGCTACGAGGATGCTGCCGGCAGCCGAGAAAATCCAAAAGACCGGCCTGGGCCGTTCGCCTCCTCGCAGTACGCCGAAGACCGCCGTCGCAAGCGGGAGAAGCCCGATGTAGACAATGGCATGAGCGGATGTGACATGCTGAAGCGCTAAGGCTGTAAGCAGCGGGAAACCGATCACGACGCCGAGCGCTACTGTTATTAGTGAAATGATGTCGCTTTTGGCAGGGCGTTTCTCCTGAAAAATGAGGAGCAGAGCGCCTGCCAATATACCGGCTATCGCGGCGCGGCATACGGTGAGAAATACCGGGTCAAAGTCCGCTACAGCCAAGCGGGTCGCCGGAAGCGAGCCGCTGAAAATGAGCACGCCGATAAATCCGTTAATCCAGCCGTTTGCGGCTTTATTCATTCCAATCACTCCAATATATATTTCTAAACCCATTTTCAAAGTTTATAATGACTATAAACTGAAATTGGCCTTATACAAATGGCCAGTTTTTATAAAAAGAAGAATGCCAGTTTGGAGGGAGCAAAAATGGATATCACGCCATTTTTAAATAGAGATCTGGATATTCCGCTTTATCAGCAGCTTTATCGGCATTTTAAGGAAAATATGCATCAGGGCCGTCTTCCTAAAGGACTGAAGCTTCCTTCAAAAAGGCTTTTGTCAAGTCAGCTTTCCATCAGTCAGACGACTGTGGAGCGGGCCTATGAACAGCTTGCCGCCGAAGGCTATATTGTCAGTAAGCCGAGAAGCGGATGGTTTGCCGATTATGACTCGGACGCCGTCTATGTGAAAAAGCCGGGCGCTTCGCCTGTTCAAACAAAGGCGAAGGAAGACCGCCAATGGATTGATTTTCACTACGGCACTGTGGATGCCGCTCATTTTCCGTTTTCGGCATGGCGCAAAAGTATGGTTGCAAGCTTAGATCAATACGGGCATGAGCTGTATCGGCCCGGGGATGATTTGGGCGAGCTTGAATTGAGAACGCTCATTTCGGAGTACTTATATCAGTCGCGCGGGGTGAATTGCCTTCCCGAACAAGTGATAGTCGGCGCCGGGAACCCTGCTCTTTTGCAAATGCTGTGCAAAATATTTGAAGCAAATCTATCCATCGGATATGAAGATCCGGGTTATCCGAGAGCGAGGGAGATTTTTAAAGCCAATCACATGAAGATCATTCCGATACCCGTCGACGATGAAGGAGTCTGTATCCGAAAGCTGAATGAAGAGCGGCCGCGTCTTGTATATGTCACACCTTCTCATCAATTTACGTTAGGAACGATTATGCCGGTAAACAGAAGGATTCAGCTGCTGAAATGGGCGAAGGAACATCAATCGTTCATTATAGAAGATGATTATGACGGAGAATTCAGATACAACGGCCAGCCGATCCCATCATTGCAGGGGCTTGATCAGCATCACCGTGTCATTTATATGGGAACGTTTTCCCAATCTCTGCTTCCTTCGCTGCGCATCAGCTATATGATTCTTCCTTTGTCGCTTATCGAAAAAGGCAGGGAAATCGCTTCTTTATATAAACAGACCGTTTCCTGCCACAGTCAGCTGACGCTGGCTCAATTTATCAAAAGCGGAGAGTGGCACAAACATATTAACAGAATGAGAAAGCTGTACCGGAAAAAAAGAGCGGTATTATTAGAGGCCGTGCGGCGCGAGTTGGGACAATACGTCAGGATTCGCGGAGAAAATTCCGGACTGCGGATTTTACTTGACATTCAGCTGCCTTTCAGTGAAAAAGAGCTGATTGAAAAGGCGGAGGAACAAGGCGTCAAAATCTATCCCGTGTCTCTCACCTATCAAAAACAGCTCCCTGAAAAAACAGTTTCTCTCGGTTTCGCGGGGGTTTCTGAAACCGATATACAAGAAGGCATAAAAAAACTGAGAGCCGCCTGGGCGCTGTAAAAGGCAGCTCACAGTTTGAAATACTGAAGCTTGAGTCAGGGGTGCTGTCTCAGCAGCAAAACGGTTTATAGGACGGGCAGGCGGAGCGCCGTATCAATATTTTGTAAATTAAACCGGACTTGTTCATCTGTGTTCCACGGATGATACCAGCCTTTTTCCATCATATAGCGTGAGATTTGCTCATGCATGTCGATGGCTTCTTCTAAGTGACGGGTGAGGATCGCTTTCACTTCAGGCGTTCCGGCTTCCGTCGCCGCCATCGCATAGTTTCTGACACCGCTTTTTGCCGAATTCAATAAATCCATAGCGACAATTTGGTCTGTCAGTGCATCCATCCCCGTCAGGTATTCCATAATCGGATTCATTCGTTATTCATCTCCTATTCATGCTTTGCATCAGATAAAATCGAGGCAAACTCCTGCAATTGCCTTGTTGATGTATCCGCATCCTGCTGCATGATTTCTTTCAGCTGCGGATCGGATACGAGCGCTTTCATGGTTTTGGACTTCGTCAGACAAAGTGACTTAAAAGAAGCCATCTCCTGAATTTCGAGTAATTCATGTAAGGCGCTGGCCATTTCTGTAGCCTCCGTTCTTTAAGGTTTGAGTACAACTTTTATGCAATCATCTGTTTTCGTGTCAAACATCTCATAGCCGTGCTTCGCTTCACTAAGCGGAATGACATGGCTTACAACATCGCCCGGATCAATTTTGCCGGTTGACACCAGTTCAAACATATACGGCATATAATGGATAACCGGAGCTTGGCCTGATCGGATATTGACGTTTCGCTGCATGATATCGCCAAGAGGAAAACCGTTATATCTCCCGCCATACACACCCGTAATCTGGATCGTTCCGCCTTTGCGCACCGCTTGGGAGGCAATGACTAAAGCGCTCATCGCTCCGCCTTGAAGTTTTAATCCGCTGGCGAGGAATTCCAGGTCCGTCATTTTTCCGTCCATGCCGACGGCGTCAATAACCACGTCGGCGCCGCCTTTAGTGATTTCCTTCAGGTAGCTGCCCGTATTTTCGTGGTCTTCGAAGTTCACGATTTCCACTTTATTCGTCCGTTTCGCATGCTGGAGACGGTAGTTGACATAGTCTACGGCTATTACGCGTTTCGCTCCCTTTAACCAGCAGAATTTTTGAGCGAACAGACCCACAGGCCCGCAGCCGAGAACGATGACCGTATCGCCTGCTTTTACGCCGGCATTGTCAACGCTCCAAAAGCCGGTTGTCATCGCATCGGCAATAACACTCAATTTCTCATCCGGTTCTTCACATGTTTCGGGAACTTTAAAATGAGTAAAGTTCGCAAAAGGGACGCGTAAATATTCGGCCTGGCCGCCCGGATAGCCGCCGGTACTCCCTGAATAGCCGAAATAAGCGCCCATATCGCCGTTTTCATTTGATTGATCACATTGGCTTTCCAGGTGATTTTTACAATAAGTGCATTCTCCGCAGGCGATATTAAAAGGAATAATGACACGGTCCCCTTTTTTGACTTTCGTCACGCCGGGGCCGACTTCTTCCACGATGCCCATCGGTTCATGCCCGATGATGTAGTCTTCCTGCAAGTTCGGGATGAGTCCGTGGATTAAATGTAAATCAGACCCGCAAATTGCCGTACTTGTGACTTTTATAATCATGTCATCGTGTTTTTCAATCTTCGGGTCAGGCACGTCTTTGACGACGACGTTTTTAACTCCTTGATACGTTACGGCCTTCATGCTGTAATACCTCCAGTGTTAGTGTTCATCAGGTGTGCGGTCAAACATCCCTTTTCTGTTCGTTTCAACGGGAAACAGGTTCATGTTTCCGACCATGAGGGTATTTTTCGCAGAGAGCTGATCCAGTTTATACTGTTCGCTCAGATCATGCGGGTGAAACCACTTTTTGCTGACCATCAAGTCTGTAATTTCCTGATGCATCGCGATTCCTTGCATGAGCTGTTTGCGCAGCAAAGCTCTTACATCAGGTGAAGCGGTTTCTGTTAAAGCGACGGCGGTATTTCTGACGCCTTCTTTTGCCCGTAAAAGAAAATCCATTGCGAATGTCATATCTGCGAGTTCAGGGACGTGTAATGAATTGATTGGATCTAAATGGTCATGATTCAACGATGCTTACCTTCCTTTCAATTGATGATCGAAGTCGGCCGGTTTTGAGGAACAGGAGCCTGAAAAGATGCCCGTTCATAAACCGTCTGCAGATCAGCCAGGTCTTGTGAGGCTTGCTGAACATCTTTCTCCATTAACGTTTTCAGGTCCTGATCAAACACAAGCCCTTGCATGAGCTTGGATTTCGCTACACAAAGCGTCTTGAAGTTAATGATTTCATGTAAGTCAAGCGACTCGTGAGCCGCTAATTCACGCTTATCCATAATCGTCTGAAACCTCCCTTTGTAGAAATACGTAGTTAATTTCCCCTGAGAAAAGAGGTCTAGTCTTACAAATTTTGTTTATCAGAAAAAGCGGAGAGTCAAAAAAAAAGAGGAGGCACAATCGCTTCCTCTTGTTCACATGGAACGGCTGTTGGTGTCATGAACGTTTTTCTGATGCGCGCGGTTTTGCCGCGCGGGAGACGAGCCCGCTGAAACCCGGGAAAAGTCATAAAAAAGATATAAACAAAAAAGCAGCTTGCGAACAATCCCGCAGGCTGTTTTTCCTTTCACCAGTCATGCAGGAAAGAAGGGGAAGGTGAGAAGCAGGCACTTATGGTATGATGACAAATAGAATAAAACCTCGTGAGGCCGGTCAGCTAAAAGGAAGTGGACAGAGATTGTTTGGTACAAAACATCAAGAAGACTATGTCTCCCGTGACAGACGTTCATTGCATATGCTTGCGCTTCGGGTGCCCGGTCTGGCGTTTATTTTAATGGTATATGCCGCATCAGTCTCTTTGCAGTACATTTATGAAAGCTGGACGGTTTTTTTGCTGCTGTTATTCACAATATTGATCGTCATTTTTACCGTGCTGCACTGGCATTCCCATCGCTGGGTGAAGAAAAAAACGTTTCTTTATTTCATCATACAGGGATTTATCATATATACATCGGCTAACTTGATGACTGGCGGCTATATTGCGGTTGTCGTCGGTCTCTATGCCTTTTTAATCGGGCAGATTATCGGAATGGCGGATAAGGGAAAAACGCTGCTCATACTCTATCTGTTCATTTTAATGTCCATAACAGCTTTGCACCAGGAGCATCCGCATCATCTGCTGCGTTTCATCGTTATCGCCGCTCCCATCATGATCGTGATTATCACGTATGCGGCCACATTTTTCGCACAAGTTGATGAAAAAATAAAAACACAGATGACGCTTGAAAAATTAGAGCTCGCTCACCGGCAAGTGAAACAGCTGACGCTTCAGAATGAAAGACAGCGGATGGCGAGAGACTTGCACGATACGCTTGCTCAAGGATTGGTCAGCTTGCATATGCAGCTTGAAGCGGTGCATGTTCATCTTTCAAAGGGTAACACTGACAGAGCGAAAGACATCATCAGCCAGTCAATGGACAGAGTGAAAGGCACATTGGCTGATGCGCGCTCGGCCATTGACAACCTTCGCAGCACATCAGAAAAGATCGGGTTCTTAAAAGAAAGCATCACTGAACAAATCAACCATTTTACAGAAGCCTCCGGGCTGTCTTGTTTTTTAGATTACAGCGTGCATCATGTGCTTGACGTTCATACGGCGGAGAATTGCCATTACATGATCGGAGAAGGCCTGACAAACGCCGCCAAGCATGCAGAAGCAAAGAATGTCTGGGTATCCGTTCAGGAAGAAGAGGGACAGATCCGCATAACCGTCAAAGATGACGGGAAAGGCTTTGATGCCGGAACAGAAATGAGAAAAAGCGGACATTACGGGCTGCTTGGGATACAAGAACGCGTCAATATGATGAACGGCACTTTCCGTATAACAAGCGCCAGATCAGCGGGAACTCAAATTGAGATCATCATACCAATTCAAGGAGAGGCGGAACATGTATAAAGTGTTAATAGCAGATGACCATCTTGTCGTCAGAGAAGGTCTGAAGCTTTTGATAGAAACAAATGACCATTACACCATAACGGGAGAGGCGGAAAACGGGAAAACCGCCGTCCGCCTCGCAGAGGAACTAAAGCCCGATGTCATTCTCATGGATCTGTACATGCCGAAAATGAGCGGGCTGGAAGCCATTAAACAGATAAAAGAGCATTCTGATGTGCCGATCATTATTTTGACGACCTATAATGAAGATCATCTGATGATAGAAGGCATCGAATCAGGCGCGAACGGTTATCTGCTGAAAGACACAAGCTCAGAAACCTTATTTCATACGATGGATGCGGCGGTCAGGGGAGAAGTGCTTCTGCAGCCGGACATCTTGCGGCGTTTCCGGGAAATGAAAATGGAACGGGCAAATGCCAATGAAACACAGCTGACGGACAAGGAAATCATAGTTCTAGAAGCCGTTGCGCAAGGACATAAAAGCAAAGCGATCGCCTTCGATTTAGGAATCTCAGAGCGGACGGTAAAAGCGAGATTAACATCGATTTATAACAAATTAGGCGCTGATTCGCGGACGGAAGCCGTCACCATTGCCATGCAAAAAGGCATTCTGAAACTGAATATATAATGAAAAACTGCCCAAACGTACATGCCCCTATGTACGTTTTTTTTATGTGAATGTGAACTACAATTAGGCAGAAAGTAATGATTGGAGAGGAGTATTCGATGTCTGGTTTTTTATATAAATTAGGGGGATGGTCTGCCCGCAACCGATTTAAAATGATCAGTGCGTGGCTCGTGATACTGATCGCTTCGATTGTGATCGCCATCTCGTTAAAACCTGCTTTTTCTGAGGATATGTCAATTCCCGACACACCTTCTGAAAAGGCGATGGATATCATTCAAAAAGAATTTTCAAAGGGTCCCGATAAAGGAAGCATACGGGTTATTTTCGGAGCTGAAGAAGGGAAGAAATTGACGTCAAAACCGGAAAAACAAGCGGTTGAAGAGACATTAAAGAAGATCAAAACCGATCATTCAGTCGCTTCAATTGCAAGTCCTTTTGAGACAGGAACCATTTCTAAAGACGGATCAGTGGCATATGCCGATATTACGTACAAAAAAGCGGCGGATGACATTACGGATGCGTCTGTTTCACATATGAAACACAGTCTGTCCGCCGCCGGAGACAAGGGTCTGCAGACGGAGATCAGCGGCGATGTGCCGGGGGCCGGTGTTGAAATCGGCGGTGTATCTGAAATTGTCGGCGTTGTGCTGGCATTCGTCGTACTGGCTATTACGTTTGGTTCATTAGTCATCGCGGGGCTGCCGATTGTCACGGCCTTGATTGGGTTAGGTGTAAGCGTCGCGCTGACGTTAATTGGGACACAGTTCTTTACGATAGCTTCGGTCAGTCTCTCATTATCCGGAATGATCGGCCTGGCCGTCGGGATTGATTATGCGCTGTTCATCTTTACGAAGCATCGTCAGTTTTTGGGCGAAGGTGTACAAAAAAATGAATCGATCGCGAAAGCCGCGGGAACGGCAGGCAGCGCCGTCGTTTTTGCGGGACTGACCGTGATCGTCGCGCTTTGCGGATTGACCGTTGTCGGCATTCCGTTCATGTCTGCCATGGGATTGACTGCGGCACTCAGTGTGCTGATGGCTGTATTGGCTTCTGTTACGCTGGTGCCTGCGGTGTTATCGGTCGCAGGAAAACGGATGATTCCGAAATCAAAAAGGAAAAAAGAAAAGAAAAGCGCCGAAACGAATGCCTGGGGGCGCTTCGTTACAAAGAAGCCTATTCTGTTAAGCATTTTCAGCATTATTCTTTTATCTGTCATCAGTCTGCCGGCCATGCATTTAGAGCTGGGGCTGCCTGATGCGGGAATGAAAGCGAAAGACAGCCCGGATCGCCGCGCCTATGATCTGTTGTCTAAAGGATTCGGAGAAGGCTTTAACGGCAAGCTGACAATTGTTGCCGATGCAAAAGGGGTCAAGGGGAACAAAAGTGAAGCATTTCAAGACGCCGTGAAAGAAGTGAAGGACTTGCACAATGTGGCGAGCGTCACACCTGCCATGCCGAATCAAAAAGGGGACTATGCCATCATTACGGCAATGCCTGAAACCGGGCCGAATGATAAGGCAACGAAAGAGTTAGTGCAGGATATACGGAAACGATCAGACAAAAACGGCATCCGCCTGCTCGTCACCGGGTCAACCGCGGTGAACATTGATATTTCAGACCGATTAAACGATGCCATTCCGGAATTCGCCATTCTCATTGTCGGGTTTGCGTTTGTATTGCTGACCGTTGTTTTCCGCTCACTTCTCGTGCCGCTTGCCGCTGTCGTCGGCTTTTTGCTGACGATGACCGCTACACTCGGCTTATCGGTATTCGTCCTTCAGGATGGGAATTTCACCGGCTTGCTCAGCATTCCGGAAAAAGGCCCGATTCTCGCCTTCCTGCCTATTTTAGCGATCGGTATTCTTTTCGGGCTGGCGATGGATTATCAAGTATTCCTTGTCAGCAGAATGAGAGAAGAATATGTCAAAACAAAAAATCCGGTACAAGCCATTCATGCCGGATTGAAACATAGCGGACCTGTCGTAACAGCGGCGGGACTGATCATGATTTTCGTCTTTGCGGGATTCATCTTTGCGGGAGAAGCTACGATCAAATCCATGGGCTTGGCAATGACTTTCGGTGTACTTTTTGATGCGTTCATTGTAAGAATGACCATTATTCCGAGTGTCATGAAGCTGATGGGACATGCGGCCTGGTACTTGCCGAAGTGGCTGGATAAAATCATTCCGAACGTGGATATCGAAGGCCATAAGCTGACACAAGGCAAAACACCGGAGAAACCGGAAGAATAAAATGAAAAAGCAGATCGTTATGATCTGCTTTTTTTATGTGCTGACCGCATCCATGAAAAGAGAAAAAAGCTTTTTCATGTCTTCATGTTTTTTTGTCAGCATTTCGGGATGCCATTGCACGCCGACGACAAATAATTCACCCGTCCGTTCAATTGCTTCAATGGCCCCGTCTTTCGCATAAGCCGAGGCTTTAAACGAAGGCGCCGTCTCTTTTATGATCTGGTGATGGAATGAATTCACCCGCGCTGAATCGCCAAACAAGGTATGGAGACGTGTCCCTTTTTCAAAAGAAACATGATGGGTTTTTAACGGCGGATCTTTTTCTTGATCATGCTTAATGTCAGCAAACGAAGCGTGTGTCAGGTCTTGATATAAAGTTCCCCCGTAAGTGACGTTTAACATATGCATCCCCCGGCAGATTGCAAGAATCGGCTTTTCTAAAGCAACCGCCGTGAGAATCAGCTCCTTCTCGTAGGCGTCCCGATCAGGAAAGGTCTTTCTTAAAGCCTGTAAAGGTTCTTCGCCGTAAAACAGCGGGTCTATATCCTGGCCGCCGGACAGAATGATCCCGTCAACATGAGAGACCTGTTCCTTTAAAAGCGCCGTCTCTTGAATCACCGGCAATATAAACGGCACACCGCCGGCCTCAGAAACAGACTGAATATAATCATTATTGACATATGCCCGATTATAACCCGGGAAAGGGCCGGATTGATCAGCCATAATGTTTCCCGTAATTCCAATGCGTTTGGCCATTCTTCGCCCCCCTGAACCATGCTCATAATTAATCTGAACGTAGGTTGTACAAATCAGTTTGAAATTATTCTTCATGATACGTGAGCTTTCCAAAACAAAACCCGTGACAATCACGGGTTTTTCATTCATTTCAATTTCTTGATCTCTTCCGTCAGCTCTTTGAATTTTTGATCAAGCTCACGATATTGTTTATCAGCCGGAGTCATGAAGCTGAGTTTTCCGAGGACTTCCTGCCGTTCGGTCTCAAGCTTCAATCGCAGTTCTTCAGCATCGTCCCTGACGGAGGGAGATTCTTTCCATTGTTTTCGGACGCTGCCGTTTGAGATATCAAGCCGGATGTCCGTCGTCTTTTCGACAAAGTAACGATCATGAGATACGATGATGAGCGTTCCGTCGTATCGGGCCAAAGTGTCTTCAAGCTGCTCGCGTGACGGCAGATCAAGGTGGTTTGTCGGCTCATCCAGAATCAGCACATCTTTCTCCTCCAGAATAAACGCCATCAGTTTGCATTTGACCCGCTCTCCCATGCTCATCTTGCCGATGGGTTCCGTCCATTGCGCTGCGGTAAATCCTAAATGCTTCATGAGGGATTGAACATTTCCCCTTGCTTCGAACGTTTCTTTGTAAAAAAGCTGTTCGGGGGTTTTATCAAGCGGAAGGTCGAATACTTCCTGGGTTAAATATCCGACGTTTGCAGACGGAGAAATCCATATGCTGCCGCCCTGCGCTTTTTCCTGACCGAGGATGACCTTCAATAATGTTGTTTTCCCGCTGCCGTTCGGGCCTGTAATCGCGATCTTTTCACCGTGCATCACAGTGAAATTCACGTTTTTGAAAAGCGTTCGTCTGTCATATGACTTTGTGACATCACTTACTTCTAAAAAACGCTTTCCCGCTTTTTTGCGGTGCTCAATGGAAAAACGGACTTCATACTCCGCTTCAACCGGTTCTGCTTTCGCTTTTTCAAGCTCTTTTTCAAGACGCTTCTGCTTTGATTTAATCTGGGCGTCCGTGCGTTTTGCTTTTACGCGATGGTATTCTTTAAACCCTTCTATTTTCGTTGATTGGGCGTGGGCTTTTTTTGACCAGGCGCTCAGCTCGTTCATTTGAGCTTCAATCCTTTTGACCATATTCTGCTGATTCTCATATTCGCGCTGCTGTGTCAGTCTTCTCTGTTTGCGGACCTCCATATAGCTTGAATAATTCCCTTTATGTTCAATGAGTTTCTTTCCTTCGATGGCCCAGATTTTTGTCGCTGCTGCATCTATAAAAGCACGATCATGCGAAACAAAAATAATGGTGCCTTTGTAATTCTTGATCTGATTTAGCAGTATTTCTAAACTGTGCTGATCGAGGTGGTTCGTCGGCTCATCTAATAACAAAAGGCTGCTTGAGGAGGAGAAACCTTTGGCAAGACGGGCTTTCAATTTTTCTCCGCCGCTTAATTGCGAAAAGGCGCGTGCGGGTACGTTCCACTTTTCTAACAAGGCGGCCTCCGCAGGCTCCGGATGGCCGGAATCGTAAGCTTCTGTTTCTTGTTCCACCATATATATGTTCACATCTTGCATCATCTGGATCTGTCCTTGTGACGGCGTTTTTTGATTGCAGATCAATTGCAGCAATAACGATTTGCCGGCGCCGTTTTTACCGATAACGCCGATGATGTCACCTTGCTGAACGCTCGCGCTGATCTGTTCAAAAAGGGGAACGCTGTTGATTTCATAACTGATGCCGCTTATTTTTAACATTTCTTTCATATGTCAATCCCTCGCTTTAAAGGGAGGACCAAAAAAAATCCTCCCAAATTGATTTGGAAGGATTAGCCGTACCTGTGCATGATCAAATAAGCTATTTTTACATAGCTTTCGTATCGTATAGAAAATGGGCAGACTAATCCTATTTTTTCTGATTTGAAATATTTGATTTCAAACGGTCAAAATAAGATTAGTTAATCATTGTCCACCCATCATCCCTTCGTATTTGTTACAAACAGTGTAGCACACACTTATCTGTAAAAGCAAAGGGTATAAGCCTTTTTATTCCAGATTGGAGACTTCCCACTCTTCTTCTAAAACGGCATAATAATATTCATCCCACCATTCATTATCATGGGGGATGCATTTTTTAAAAAAGCCTTCCCGCCTCATCCCGATCTTTTCCATCACCCGGTGCGAAGCCATGTTTTCCGGCTGACATGTCGCAATGATCCGGTGTAATTTCATCTTGTTAAACCCGAATGCCAGCACGGCGCGCGCCGCCTCTGAAGCATATCCTTTGCCCTGGTATTCCGGGTGAAACACCCAGCCGATTTCATACGTATGATCGCCAAAATACTGAAAAAAAGCAATGTGGCCAATGACCGTTTTTTCATCCTTCAATAAAACGGGAAACTTCCCGGCATGTTCACCGCTGTTTTCAGTAACGAATTTCCTGGCATCTTCTTCAGTAAAGACACCCTCTGGTATATATTTCATGACATTCGGATTTGAGGCGTACGCATAGACATCCTGCCAATCTTCCGGTTCAAATGTGCGAATGACGAGCCTGTCAGTTTTGATATTCATTTTTTATGTTCCTCCATCAAAAAGATTTTTTCTACTACTTCGATTGAAAAATGTAAAAACCTTTGAGCGGGGAAGAGCCGAATAAAAAAAGCCTGCAGCTATACACTGCAGGCGGTTATTTTTCATTTGCGGCGGCGGGCAGGTTTGTAAACCCGAATTGCCCTCCGACAGCTTCTTTTACTTCATGAATAACGATAAATGATTTCGGATCAATTTTTTGAACATGTTTTTTGATTTTCAGCAATTCGTTCTTTTTAATGACAACATAGATAATGCGCTTGTCTTTGCTGCCGTAATACCCGTATCCGTAAAAAATCGTCGCCGCATTGCCGTACTCGGAGGTGATGGCTTTGGCGATTTCTTCGTATTGGTCAGACATAATGGTGAGGGCTTTTTTATTATGGAAACCCTCAATGACAATATCGACGATTTTGGCGCACAGATATACGAATATAAACGTATACAGCATATGATTGATGCCGATCGCTAAAACGGATGCGAAAATGATGACACAATCCATATAAAACATGCTTTTGGAGATGTTAAAGCCCTTTGTGTAATTTAATAAATACGCCAAAAGCGTGGTCCCGCCGGTAGATCCGTCAGCAATAAAGATCAATGCCAGCCCCGCTCCCATCAGCAGAGCGCCGAATACAATCCCGAGCACCATATCGTGCACGCCGAACGGAATAAAGCTGACGATGCTGAGAAAAACAGAAGTCATTCCCGTACCGAGTATCGTGTATAAAATCGTTTTTTTCGTTAAAAATTTATAAGCCAGCCCGATAAAAATCAAATTTACAACCAGAGTCGTAATACTTGCAGGTATATGGAAAAGATAATATAACACGAGAGCGATTCCCACGGTGCTGCCGTCCCCTAAATGATTCGGGATGACGAAAAATTCCACGGACGCCGCAATAAGAAAGGCTCCGGCCATAATCATCAGTATATCCTTGCAAATGTTCTTCATGTGCAAACCTCCTCCGCAGTCAAAAATATATAAAAAACAAAAACGCCTCAAAAATTATCCAGCAGAACTAAATAATTTTTAAGACGAATCATTCACAATCTCGTTTGTTCATTCAGTAAAGAATGATCAGCTTCAATATCGAAGATTATATAGACACCTTCACATCTTGTCAATGCCGTGAAAATTGATTTTTCTGCAGTGTATATGAGGTTTAAATCAATTTAAAACGAGGAATTATATCAGAAGAGTTTTCATTTCTGCTCTATCAATAAGAGAAATGTAATGAGAGACAACGAAGAAGGGATGATGACATTGGAACGAATTTTTATCAGTCCGGCCAAATACGTGCAGGGAAAAAACGCCATTGAAACGATCGGCGGACATCTGGAGGGCGTTGGTGAAAAAGCCGTCGTCATCGCGGACAAAACCGTATGGGATATCGCGGGCCACAAGGTGACGGCTGAATTAAAGAAAAGCAATATCTCTTCTGAAGAGGCGGTTTTCAACGGCGAAGCCTCCCAGGAAGAAATGAAAAGAATTGCCGGCATCGCAGAAAAAGCAGGCGCGACTATTGTCATCGGAGTCGGCGGCGGTAAAACGCTTGATACGGCCAAAGCCGTATCAGATGAAATAAACGGCTATACCGTTATCGTGCCGACGGCCGCTTCAACGGATGCTCCGACAAGCGGGCTGTCTGTCGTGTATTCTGAACAAGGCGCGTTCGAAAACTATCGTTTCTATCATAAGAATCCTGACCTGGTTCTGGTCGATACGAAAATCGTCGCGGAAGCTCCGCCGCGCTTTTTAGCATCAGGGATTGCCGATGCGATGGCGACGTGGATAGAGGCGCGCAGTGTCATCGCCAATGGCGGTAAAACGATGGCAGGCGGAATTCCGACAATCGCCGGAGAGGCTATCGCGGAAAAATGTGAAGCGGTATTATTCAAATACGGCCATCTCGCTTATGAGTCTGTGAAAGCGAAAGCCGTTACGCCCGCATTGGAAGCGGTGGTTGAAGCCAATACACTTCTGAGCGGACTGGGATTTGAAAGCGGCGGCTTAGCTGCGGCGCATGCCATTCATAACGGATTTACCGCGCTTGAAGGAGAAATCCATCACTTGACCCACGGTGAAAAAGTGGCATTCGGCACGCTCGTTCAATTGGCGCTGGAAAAACGTTCGCTTGAGGAAATTGAGCGGTATATCGCGTTTTATATTAGCTTGGGGCTGCCTGTCACACTTGAAGACATCAAATTGAAAGACGCATCTAAAGAGGACATTATGAAAGTGGCAGAAGCCGCGACGATTGAAGAAGAAACAATTCATGCCGCTTTTGACGTGACGGCTGACGACGTGGCGGATGCCATTATAGCGGCTGATCAATACGCAAAAGCATTTAAAGAAAAACACGCGTAAAACCTTTTATCGCGTGACCCGGACCCAAGGGCTGTTACAGCCCTTGGTTTTTTTATGCCCTTTGAAAACTTTTAAAAATAAAGAAAAAATTATGATACAATATACAAATGTTTTGAGAGATTGACAAAGGAAAGGTGGGAACGATATGCTGCATAATCCGACCGGTAAGGAGCGGCTTGCGCTGGCTTTTCTTCTCGGAATGCTTGCGATACTGGGGCCGCTCAATATAGATATGTATCTGCCAAGTTTCCCTGAAATCGCTGAAGATTTAAGCGCCCGCGCATCGCTTGTCCAGCTCAGTTTAACCGCATGTCTGATCGGACTGACAATCGGACAGGTTGTTGTCGGCCCGTTAAGTGACGCGAAGGGAAGAAGAAAACCGTTATTACTATGTATTTTTTTATTTGCGTTGTTTTCTCTGTTTTGCGCGCTTGCACCGAACATTGTGACACTAGTGATTGCCCGTTTTCTTCAAGGATTCACCGCTTCGGCAGGACTCGTTTTATCCCGTGCAATCGTCAGAGATGTGTTTACGGGAAGAGAGCTTTCTAAATTTTTCTCGCTGCTGATGGTCATTACCGCCGTCGCGCCGATGGTGGCGCCGATGACGGGAGGCGCGATTTTACTGCTTCCGTTTGCATCATGGCATACGATTTTTCTCTTTTTAACCTTTATCGGGTTTTTGCTTGTTCTCATCATTGCGCTCAAGCTGACAGAAACCCTGCCGCCGGAAAAGCGGATTCCGAGCTCCATCGGAAATTCCGTGCGGACAATGGGAAGCCTGCTGAAGGATCGGTCATTTATCGGCTATGCGCTGACGGTCGGTTTTATTCACGGCGGGAGCTTTGCGTATGTCTCCGGAACGCCTTTCGTGTATCAGGACATTTACGGAGTATCGCCTCAGGTATTCAGTGTTTTATTCGGCATAAACGGTCTGGCGATCATTACCGGAAGCTTTATCATCGGGCGTTTCGGCGGGATCATTCACGAAAAAAGCCTGCTGAGAATCGGCGTGATTACAGCGATGACAGCGACTGCCGTTCTGCTCGTCATGACGATCATTCACGGGCCGCTGGCGGCACTGGTGATTTCAATTTTTATTTATATGATTACGATCGGCATGACGCTGACAAGCACCTTTACATTGGCGATGGAAAAGCAGGGACACCGCGCGGGAAGCGCAAGCGCACTGCTCGGCATGCTTCCGCTTCTTCTCGGTTCCATCGTGTCGCCGCTTGTGGGGATGAATGAAGCGACGGCCGTGCCGATGGGGGCAATTATGTTCACGACATCCGTTATCGGTTCCATCGCTTTTTTCGCCTTAACAACAAAACCGGAGAAAGCAAAAAAGGAGTGAAATGATTCACTCCTTTTTTTGATGCCCGCTATTCATATTTCTTCAGCACGATTGCCGAATTATGCCCGCCAAAGCCGAATGAGTTGGAAAGGCCGATCGTTAACGATTGA
Source organism: Bacillus sp. NEAU-CP5 (assembly GCF_026420705.1). Classification (NCBI taxonomy): domain Bacteria; kingdom Bacillati; phylum Bacillota; class Bacilli; order Caryophanales; family Bacillaceae; genus Bacillus; species Bacillus sp. NEAU-CP5. Next base: position 194,707 of record NZ_JAPMOV010000006.1, read on the forward strand.
TGGCGGGGCCCGTCTGCTACATAGTCCAAATCACATGCCGAATCAGGGTGCTGCAGATTGATCGTCGGCGGGATGATGCCGTGTCTCAAGCTTTCTGTCAGAGCGATGGCTTCAACGCCGCCTGCCGCGCCAAGCATGTGGCCGAGCATTGATTTGTTGGCCGTAACCGGAATATCATACGCAAGCTCCCCGAATAATGTCTTGATGGCCAATGTTTCAGAAAGATCTCCGGCTTTTGTGCTTGTCGCATGAGCGCTTACGACATCAATGTCTTCCGCTGAAACGTTCGCCTTTTTCAAAGCGTTTTTCATCGCCAGGTATGCGCCCGTTCCTTCCGGATGGGAGGCCACCATATGATAGGCGTCAGAGCTCGCACCGTAGCCGAGCACCTCACAAAGGATCGGGGCATTTCTGCCGATTGCGCTATCCAATGATTCCAATACTAAGATGCCCGCGCCTTCACTCATGACAAATCCATCGCGATCCGCGTCAAACGGCCGGCTTGCCGCGGCGGGGTCTTCGTTTCTCGCTGACAGCGCGTGGGCATTGCCGAAGCTGGCTAATGACAAATTCGTAATCGCCGCTTCCGCTCCCCCGGCAAACATGATATCTGCGTCATCATTCCGAATGGCGTTGAATGCTTCCCCGATCGACGTATTGCCGATGGAACACGCGGTGACGGGAGAAAGTGAGGGGCCGAGCGCGCCTAATCTGATGCTGATTTGAGCGGCGGCCGCGTTTGAGATCATCATGGGGACAAGGCTCGGGCTCACTTTTCGCGCTCCCCGTTCATTTAAAGTATGAACGTTATCAATCAAAGTCGTGATGCCGCCGATTCCCGAGCCGACGTACACGCCGAGGCGTTCACGGTCAATCTGATCGAGCTGAATCCCGGAGCTTTCAAGCGCCTGTTCTGCTGCCGCTAAAGCAAACTGGCTGAAACGGTCAAGCCGTCTCGCTTCTTTTCTGCCCCATCTTTCTTCTGCGTCAAAATCACGGACGGTACCGGCTATTTTTGTCTTTGAGCCGGAGACATCAAACGAATCGATGAAAGAGATTCCCGATTTTCCTTCCGTCAGGTGTTTCCAAAATGTATGCACATCATTGCCGAGAGGTGAAATCACTCCCATTCCGGTGATCACAACTCTTTTCATGGTCATTCCTCCTTCGGTATGTATTTATTGTAACTCGCAATTATCCTATTACAAGTTGTTGATTATCCTAGTATAATGAATACCAGGGTAAGAGAGGAGAGATTCGGTATGATACCAGAAGGAAGATTGCAGGCGCTCTCAGAGTTTTTAAAAACGCAGCGGGCCAAAATTTCTCCGCAGATGGCCGGGCTGCCGATGGGCACACGGAGAAGAACGCCCGGACTCCGAAGAGAAGAGGTCGCGCAATTAGCCGGCGTAAGCACCACGTGGTATACGTGGCTGGAGCAGGGCAGAGACATTAAAGTGTCCGTAGCCGTATTGGACGCCGTTTCCGATGCGCTGCAGCTGAACAAAGATGAGAGAAATTATTTATACGCGCTTGCCATTGAGGAGGGCGTGAAGCAGCCGTTTGCTGCGGAGGAAGAAGCGGTTATCAGCCCGTCCCTTTCAAAAATCCTGCAGGAGCTCCGTTATTGTCCCACCATTATCTCGGACAGGCGGTGTCATATCGTAGGGTGGAACCAGGCTGCGGCGCACGTGTTTTTAGATTTTGAACAAATTCCTCCTGAAAAGCGGAATCTCATAGAGCTATTGTTTTCCAGAAAAGAATTAAGAAGTTTAGCCGTGAACTGGGAGCACTTTGTGAAAGGATTCATCGCCATTTTCAGAACGTATTACGGCCAGTATGTAGCGGATACGTGGTATTCTCAGTTTATAGAAGAAATGGAGAAAACGTATTCGGAATTTCATACGCTGTGGAATGAGAGCGAAGTCAGCTCGGCACCCGAAGTATTAATTGAGTTCCGCCACGCGAAGGCGGGAAAAATGGTCTTTAACCTGACTTCATTTCAGGTTCAGGGCAACAGTGATCTGCGTTGTAGTGTGTATACGCCGGTAGATCATACCGAAACGGAAGCAAAGCTGAAAAAGCTCTTCGAAAACAGATGAAGAACAGAACAAAACGGGAGGCGGCCGCCTCCCGTTTCAGTTTAAAATAAAAGCATGAGACCGGCGATGGCCGGTGTTAAAAAGATGGCTGATTTCAGAATGACTTTCGGCACGAGGTTGGTGAATTTCGCTCCGACATATGCGCCGCACATCGTTCCGATCAGCACTTTGACCAACAGCATATAATCGACAAATCCTTCCGTCACATAACCGAGTCCTCCGCCGACCGCAAGCGGGATAATGACAAGCATGGTGGTGCCGACCGACTGGCGGATGGATAAGCGCAAAAGAATCATTAAGCCGATTTGGATGAAAGGGGCAGAGCCGATCCCGAACGTTCCGGACAGGATTCCTGCGATGACACCGAGTACAACAGCTTTCACCCATATGTTCAGATTGCTTTGCTGTCCGGAATCTTCTTGTGTTTCTTTTACAATAAATAACCGGACTAAAATAAGCAGAGCAGATAAAAACAGCATGCCCGCCGTCAAGTAATGCAGCAAATCTGCGGGGATAAGGGAAGTAAGCCTTGCCCCGAAAAACGAACCGAATGCCGCAAAAACGCCGACGATGAGACCGATTTTCATCTGAATATTGCCTTCACGGTAGTGGCTGAATGCCCCCGATAAACTTGTGAAAGCCATTCCGGCAAGGGAGGTGCCTAAAGCCGTATGAATCGGTACGTGAAACAGTATAGTTAAAAGTGCAATGACAAAACCGGCTCCCCCGGCGCCGATAAACCCGAGAATAATCCCGAGAAGAAACATAACGAGTATAATAAGCACAATCTTCTCCTCCATTAGATGCCTGAACACCATGTTCCGCTCCGCTGTATCAGGTTTTAATAATCGACCGTAGTCCGTCGACCGTCGTCTAATATCTTTATGTTACCTCAAATTTAAGGTATTGGCAAGAAGACGAATTGCTTTTATACAGAGGGTTTACAGCTCTTTCACCATCACTTTTTCACCATTGAAGTCCAGCTCTCCATTGAATAAGAAGCCGAATTTTTGATAAAGCCGCAATGCGTGGACGTTATCTTCAAACAGGCTTAAATAAATCCGTCTGCAATCATATATTTGAGTGAGATGACGGATTAGGGCATCAAGCAACAGCTTGCCCAATCCCCGTCCCTGATAGCGTTCATCAATAAAAAAACGGTCAAGCCACACTCTGCCGTTTTCATTTTCCTCATCATATTCCGGAAACCATCCGTACATGGCAAAGCCGACCAATTCCCCGTTAACATAAAGACCGGCCGGCTGATAATGCCGGCAATCCTCAGCATCTTGTAAGCACTCTTCCGCGGTTTCAATAAATGAAGTCTGGCTTTCCCTTACATGAAGCGCCAGTATATCGGCACGGTTTTCTTCCGTGACTGTTCTGATTTCAATCGTCATACTTGATACTCCTCTTCCGCTTTTTTTGAGACGGTAAAGCTTTCATTACGTAAGCCATTTGTGAATCAGCCTTCTCTCGGATACAATGATCATCATAAAGGATATGGTTACCGTATAGTCAAGGAGGCATTATGAGCGAAGACGTCAGAAAATACTTCACAACGGGTGAATTTGCAAAACTGTGCCACGTAAAAAAACAAACCCTGTTCCATTATGACGAGATCGGCCTGCTTTCTCCGGAAATCAAAAAAGCGAACGGATACAGATACTATTCCTATCATCAATTCGAACTGTTTCAGGTCATCGGTCTGTTTAAGGAGGTCGGCGTGCCCTTGAAGCAGATCAAACCGCTCTTAACAGACAAAACCCCTGAGGGTATCATCACGCTTTTAAAAGAGAAATCTTCAGAAATCGAAAGCAAAATCAAAAAGCTGGAGCACCTGCAAAGGATGATTCGGACAAAGGTGAAGCTGACCGAACAAGCCTTGGAGACAGACTTTTCCTCCGTCTCATTGCAGCGATTAGATGAAGAGACACTTATGATAGGACGGCCCGTACTCCATTTGCCAGAACGGCAATATACTGCCGCCATTTCAGAATTGATCCGCTATATGCGGGTACATGAGCTCGATCAGGGGCATCCGGTCGGCGGACTGTTTGCGCGGGAGCAGATTATGAAAAAAGAATTCTACAACTACACCCATTTTTATATGAAGACAGAAGAAGGCATAGAGAATAGAGACCTCCATATCAAGCCGAAAGGGCTTTATGCCGTCGGGTACCAAATAGGGGATGAAGCGGAAGCGGCTTACCGCAGCATCATGCAGTTTATTGAAGAGTATGGGCTGGAAATGGGCGATTATGCATATGAAGAATATATGCTTGATGAGGTTGTGGCGGACGGGTTTGACAATCAGATCACAAGAATCCAGCTGCAAGTCCGCAATCGATAAAGCCGATGCCGCCGTTCATTTACGTCTTTTAACAAACCTTGTATAATGAGAAAAATCAGTTTGCAATTGAGGTGAAAAACGATATGTTTCTAGCGCCCTTATTTGAACATGATGTACCGGCAGCACTTCTCCGCCCTTAATGGAGGAAAGTGACTGCGCTTCTCTCCGTTAGGGCATATGACGTGACCTAATATGATAACGGAGGGTGCATCAAATTGAAAAATACATTGTTCGGTTCGATTTATTTGGCATTGGCCGCCAGTATCTGGGGCGGTATGTATGTCGTTGTAAAAGTTGTGGTAGCGGTCATTCCGCCGCTTGAACTGGTATGGCTGAGATATGCGGTGGCGCTTCTTTCGCTTTTGATTCTCAGTTTATTTACACGCCAATCCTGGAAAGTTCATAAACGTGATTTATTACTGATCGCTGCGATCGGATTGATCGGCAACACGGTTTCGATCGTCACGCAGGAAATCGGCACGAAATTATCAACCGCGCAGATGGGTGCGATTATTACGGCATCCACTCCCGCATTTATGGTTGTATTTGCCCGGCTGATGTTGAAAGAACGGTTAACGCTGAAAAAAGGAATATCGACAGGGCTGGCGACGATCGGAGTATTGCTCATTGTGGGGAACGGAGATCTCAATATGTCGAGCCAGCTCGGCGGTCTCTCGCTTCTGGCTGCGGCGCTGACATGGGCTTTGATGTCCGTGCTGATGAAACGGGTTCCCGGCCATTACTCACCGCTTGTCGTCACAACGTATTCCATTTGCGTCGCATTTGTCATCCTGACCCCGTTTACAGCGGGCCCGCTTCGGGAGATTCCTTTGTCTCAGCTTGCCCGGCCTGAGATATGGGGCGGACTTTTATATCTGGGTGTGATCTCAACCGCCTGCGCGTTCATGCTTTGGAATCGCGGATTGCAATTACTGAATGCGGCAAGCGGCGGTCTGTTTTTCTTCTTTCAGCCGCTTTCCGGGACTTTGCTCGGCTGGCTGCTGCTGGGAGAGACGATCGGAGGAACCTTCTGGATCGGGGCGGCTCTTATTGTTTCAGGCGTCGTTCTTGTCATGAAAGAAAAATAGAAAATGAAAAAAAGCCATTCAGCAAATGAATGGCTTTTTTCTGTTTTTCCGGCAGGATTCGCTCCGTCATACACAGAAAACAAGGAGCAGAAACGGATCATGGGCACCGGTACTCTCAAGGTGCAATACTCGGACCCTCAGGGTTTCGTCAATTAACATAACGGGCGGTGAAAAAATGGAGCCAAAATGGCTTGAATGGGCAAAACAGCTTCAATCCGCGGCGCAAGCGGGGCTGGCTTATTCCAAAGACATATATGATATTGAGAGATTTGAAGAAATAAGAAAAATAAGCGTGGATATCATGGCGCATCATACCGGCACCGACAAAAGGGTCATCAAAGACGTATTCGCCGGTGACACGGGCTATCCCACTCCGAAAGTTGATATCAGAGCGGCAGTTTTTAAAGATCAGAGCATATTAATGGTAAGAGAGAAAAGCGACGGCAGATGGGCGCTGCCGGGCGGATGGGCTGATATCGGGATTTCACCGGGCGAGACCGCTGTCAAAGAAGTAAAAGAGGAGTCGGGAATCGACGTAAAGCCCGTTAAACTGTTAGCTGTAATGGATAAGAAATGCCATTCCCATCCGCCGTCCGCCGCCCACGTTTACAAAGTGTTTATCAAATGCGAGATCATCGGCGGCCGGATCAGGGAGGGAACAGAAACAAGCGCCGCCGGCTTTTTTGCGGAAACGGAACTGCCGCCGCTATCTGAAGCCCGCAATACAAAAAGTCAGATTGAAAAGATGTTTGCATATCTCAAACATCCGGACGAACCCGTTTATTTTGATTAAGGCAGCAATCAGAAAGAAAAGGGGGCCCGAGTATAATGGAGGATTCAATTAAACAGCAGGCGCAGCGGCAATTTGCCAAAAACGCCGCGAAATATGTGACTAGTCCAGGACACACTGCAGGAGAGGATTTGGCGTATCTCGTTTCAGCTTCCGGTGCCGAAAAGCATATGGACGTGCTGGATATCGCGACGGGAGGCGGACATACGGCTAACGCTCTCGCTCCTCTCGTACGCTCTGTTATCGCCTATGACCTCACGGAAGAAATGTTAGCAGCCGCTGAAGCATTTATAACCGGAAACGGATGGACGAACGTGTCATTCGAAAAAGGCGATGCTGAAAAGATGCCGTTTTCCGATGCTGCTTTCGATATCGTCACATGCAGAATCGCGGCGCATCATTTTCCCGATGTCAGAGCCTTTGTTCATGAAGCGTTTCGGGTTGTCAAACCGGGCGGCAGACTGCTTCTCATTGACAATACCGCACCTGAAAAGGATGAATATGACCATTTTTATAATGACATTGAGAAGAGACGGGATCAGAGCCACTTTCGGGCGTGGAAAAAAACAGAATGGCTCTGTTTTCTGGAGACAGCCGGCTTCCGGATTGAATCCGCTGTCTGCTTTTTGAAACCATTTCAATTTACCGTCTGGTGTGAACGGGCAGGCCTGACTGAAGAGAAAGCCGCATTACTGGAAAAACAGATGCTGGATGCTCCTCGTGATATACAGCGGTTTTTTTCTGTAGAAAAGGATCAATCAGGCCGTATTGCGGGCTTCACAGGTGAATCGGCCTGTTTCTGCGCGATCCGTCCCGTCTGAGACGAAAAAAACCGCTGTGCAGTTTTCCTGCCCGCGGTTTTTTTCGTATTATCTGTTCTTGATTTGAGAAATAATAGCGGAAGTGACATCTTCCGTTGAATGTTTTCCGCCGACATCAGGAGTCAGAATGCCGCTGTTTGTGACCGTTTCAATAGATTGTAAGAGGAGATGGCCCAGTTCCTCTTCTCGGAATGAATCGAGCATTAATTTCGCCGTCCATATTTGGCCTATAGGATTGGCAATTCCTTTTCCGACAATATCCGGGGCGGAGCCGTGAACAGGCTCAAACATGGAAGGATATTTGCCGTTTACATTGATGTTGGCTGCGGGAGCGATTCCGATGCTTCCCATAATCGCCGCGCCGATATCTGTCAGCACATCTCCGAACAGATTTGAAGCGACAATGACATCGAAGCGTTCCGGCTGCGTGACAAAGAAGGCCGCCAGTGCATCGATGTGCTGGGAATCCGTCTCAATCCCGGCGTACTCACGGCTGACCTCTTTAAAGATGTCATCCCAGAACGGCATCGAGTGAACAATACCGTTTGATTTCGTCGCGCTTGTGACGTGTTTCCGCCGACTTGCCGCCAGTTCGAAAGCATACCGCATCACTCTGTCCGTACCCCGTCGGGAAAAGACCGCGTTTTGTATGGCGATTTCGTCCTCACCCTGATTGATTCTGCCGCCGACAGAGCTGTACTCGCCCTCACTGTTTTCGCGGACGACTATCAGATCAAAATCCTTCGGGTTAACGAGGGGAGAAGTGATTCCCGGCAGGAGTTTTGCCGGCCGCACATTAATCACCTGTTCAAATTCCCGGCGTATCTTGATGAGCAGCCCCCCACAGCGAAACATGATCGGGGACGAGTTTTTGATTCCCCGCCGCTCCCAAAAACAAAGCATCAAAGTGCTGTAACCTTTCTCATCCATCATCCGGTATCATAGTCCCGTGCTCCAAATAATACTCGCAGCTCCGCGGAAAAGAAGTGAAATCAAAGGCAATGCCTCCATGTAATTCGGCGATCGCGTTCAACACCCGCTCCGCTTGCGGAACTGCCTCTTTCCCCACACCGTCCCCCGGTATGCTGGCAATCTTGTATGTTTTCATGTTTCCGTCACCTCCGAATGAATTGTTTTCGGTTTACGGAATACCCTCGACCAACTATACTTCCATATTACGGCACCTCCGATATGCTGACAAGCCCGGGAATGTTGCTTCCATAGATAAACTGTTATATGATCTTGGTAACAATAAGGCCTAAATTGTATGAAGAGGTAGGAAAGATGGATAATTTTAAATTAGATAAGCCAATCCCGTATTATCTGCAATTTTATTCCCAATTGAAAAAAATGATATTTGACGGGATTTTTAAACCGGGTGAACGGCTGAATGAGACTCAGCTGGCCAAGGATTTCGGAGTCAGCCGGTCGCCGGTCAGAGAAGCCATGCGGCTCCTTGAAAAGGACGGGCTTCTGACGGCAGACGATCGAAACGGCTTTGTCATTTATTCTTTGTCCGTTAAGGATGTTGAAGAGATTTATAAAATCAGAATGTCACTTGAATCACTGGCGGTCGAACTGGTTATTGATGAAGCGGCTGAGAGTGAAATTGACCTCATTGAAAAACAGCTGCGGGAGACGGAAGAAGCCATCAATAAAGGCGTCAAAGAGACTGAGATTATTTCCTTAAACGAGTCGTTTCATCGGCTCCTTGTGGATTTCAGCCGCAACAGCCGGCTGGCCATGCTGCTTGAGCATGTCAATGTGCTGATTCATTTTTGCAGAGTTCTTAATTTTAAAGGCGATGAACGTGCGGAGGTTATTCTGCATGAGCACCGGAAAGTCTTTGAAGAAATAAAAAAGGGCGACAAAACAAAAGCCGTGCAATATATGACGGAGCATCTCAAGCATGATGAAGAACATCTGAAAGGCGTGCTGAGAGCGGAAGAAACAGACGAATCATCACGATAGACAAGGCGAAATGCCTTGTCTTTTTTTTGCCGATGTCATCGAACCGTCATAAAGACCTGACGGATGTTCCTTGCATGATTTTTTCCGCGTCATTTATGATGGATATGGAAGAGACGCAAAAAAGGCAAAGGAGATTGAAAAATGGCGAAACATATTCTGATGATCAATTTTCCCGCAGAAGGACACGTAAACCCGACATTGGGTATGACAAAGGCCTTCAGCGAACGGGGCGATCACGTTCATTATATCTCAACGGAAAAATACAAAAGCAGACTGGAAGGAGTAGGGGCGAAAGTTCATCTTCACAGCGATCTGCTCAGAATGACACCCATTGATCCCGGCAGTCCGTCCGGCATACTTGCATTTTTAAAGGTTCATATCAAAACGTCACTGGAGATTTTACATATTGTGCAGCGGCTGGCAGAGGACATTCAATTCGACGCCGTCTATTATGATAAATTCGGTGCGGGAGAGCTGGTGCGGGACTATCTCAACATTCCCGGCATCTCTTCTTCAGCATCCTTCCTGTTCAATGAAGACCGTCTGAAAATACTGCCGCTCCACCCGGAATCGGGCGTGCCGTTTCAGCCGGACAGGGAATGTGAAGAGCTGTTGGCCGAGATGAAAGACAAATACGGTGTCGCCCCTGACAGCATGGTTCAATTTATGAACAACACAGGTGAATTGAACGTCGTCTATACAAGCAGATATTTTCAGCCCGAAAGTGAGACATTCGGAGATGAGTATTTATTTATCGGTCCGAGTTTTCCGAAGAGAAAAGGGCGCGTCGACTTCCCGATTGACGCATTAAAGAATGAAAAAGTCATTTATATCTCAATGGGAACGGTGCTCGGGGACACGGAAGCGTTTTTCAATCTGTGCATAGACGCGTTCTCAGATTTTGAAGGAAAAGTAGTCATTGCCGCCGGGGAAAAAGCCGATCTGTCGAAAATCAAACAGGCGCCGGAAAACTTTATCATCGCCCCGTACGTGCCGCAGCTTGAAGTGCTGGAGCAGGCCGACGTGTTTGTCACGCATGGCGGAATGAACAGTGTAAATGAAGGCATTCATTATCAAGTGCCGCTGGTCGTCATCCCGCACGATAAAGACCAGCCGATGGTTGCGCGCCGCCTGACTGAATTGGATGCAGGCTATACCGTGCAAAAAGATGAAGTGAGCGCTGAAAAGGTAAAGCTTGCCGCGGAAGAAGTGCTGCATAACGGAAAATACAAACAAGGCATTCAAGCCATTAATGAAAGCTTTAAAGAATGTACGGACATGAAGGATGTTCTCGCCCGGATCGACCGGTTTATTGAACAAAAACATGCTCAATAATACATGGAAAAAGCCTGTTTCCTCTGTCAAAGGGAAACAGGCTTTTTATAATGGCTTTTAGATGATGTGATGTTCTGCATTTGCAAGTTTCACAAGAGTCAGAAGAGATTCTGCCTCACGTGCGTCGAGTGTTTTTGCCAGACGGTCTTTTTCAAAGATCTGCTGGCCGAAGACATTCACTGACGCCTGGTCAACCGCTGTGTGCCAGTTCTTTTGTGAATGATTCTCAGAAAAAGAGAAAACGAACACGGTGAAGACCGCTATAAGCATCGCCATGACCCAAAATTTTTGCCGATTTCCTGCTGCTGACATAGGCCGCCTCCTAAACATTTTACTGGTATTAGATCATATATGAGCTGTTTTTAACAGAGTAAAGAAGTCATTATTTCATGTAGTCCAAATGAAACGGAGCACAGCCGAAAGCCCGCCGGTCAGGCCGATGAGCCAATTCATATTTTGTTCATATTTTATTAAAAGTTTATCCAAGTCTGTCCTTTACAGTAGATATAACCACAAAATGCTGCTGAAAGGAGCCTTTAAAAAATGCATATTCATATGATCAACAAAAACCAGTTTGAGAGTGACTTGGAGGCGGCCGGCTTCAGCCGTCAGGCAGATGATATTATCGGCAAAATGAAAGAGTACGTAACGGAATACGCGGCTTCATCTGAACGGTTCCTGATTGAAATTCAAACCGTCATGAACGAATACAAAGCCGTCGTCTGCGCGATGTTTTCGACCATGGAAATTGCCGGTGCAAATAAAGACGAGAAGCATGTTGAATTCGAAGCCTGCACAGTATTGTGTGAATAAAAGACATTCATCAAACCTCCGCGGCTGCCTGAACGGCAGTATACTGACTGGTGTTCCGGAAAGGGAAAATATTGAAACTTCTAAAGCGGCCGTTCGTATAAAAGGGTAAATCAGCTTGTATATGGAGGTTCGTGAAATGAACGAAAAGAAAAAACAAGCGTTTGAACAGCTTTTCAGCACTTTAGACGAAAGACATGAAATAAACGGCGCTGTATTGGCAGCGGAAAACGGCCGCATCTTATACCAGGGTTCATTCGGCGCTGCAGAACTGAAAACAAAGAGGATGCTGAATGACCAATCGGTCTTTGAATTGGCCTCAGTATCGAAGCCGTTTACAGCTTTGGGCGTTATCATTTTAGAGCAGCAAGGGAAGCTGCGTTATGACGATATGATAGAGCGGTGGCTTCCTGATTTTCCTTATCCGGGCATTACCATTCGGCATTTACTCCATCATACGTCAGGATTGCCGGACTATATGGAGTTGTTCTTAACACATTGGGACCGGGACAGAATTGCCGTTAATCAAGATGTGATCAATATGCTCAAGCAGCATAAGCCGGATGCTTATTTCCCGCCGGGCAAGGAGTGGCTTTACAGTAATACGGGGTATGTGGTGTTAGCGGTTATTATAGAAATTGTAACAGGCATGAGTTTTGCTGAATTTATGAAACAAGCCGTATTTCATCCGCTTCGTATGCACGATACGCGGATTTATAACAGAAGGCTGAGTAAAGAAAACATTCCGAACTATGCATATGGCTATGTGTATGATGTTCATTCCGGAGAATATGTGCTGCCGGATGAACTTGAGGAAACTGATTATGTCGTCTTTCTTGACGGAATCAAAGGTGACGGAACCGTTAACTCCGCTATTAGAGATTTATATCTGTTTGATCAAGCTCTTTATACGGAAGAAATCATCGGCAAAGAGTCTAAAGATCAAGCGTTTACACCGGGCTATTGGAATGAAGAAGAGCAATTCGGATACGGATTTGGCTGGATGATTCAAAACAGCCCCCAAAAAGGGAAGGTTATCAGTCACGACGGAGGCTGGCCGGGCTATTCAACTCTGATGATCCGATATATTGACCAGAATAAAACATTGATTTATCTCAGCAATATGGAACAATCGTATCAATTTGAACAAGCTGTAATTGCCGCGGCTGTAAACATCTTATTTGATCAGCCATACGTGATTCCGAAACGTCCGGCAGATCAGAAAAAAGCAGATATCGATCCTGCGATTTACAGCAGATTTACCGGCAATTACTCATTTCAGGATGACACACATGCATCGGTGGCGGTAAAAGAAAACCGATTGTATCTTACAATAGACGGGCAGACTCCATTCGAATTATTCCCAATGACGGAAACCCGTTATTTTGTCAGGGCGCTGCCGCTTGAAATTGAATTTGCAGGTGATAAAGCACAAACAGCCCCGCATTTCGTTTTATATCAGGACGGCACAGAAGAAACGGCTGTGCGGATAGACTGAGTGACATGCAAAACAAAACCGCCGTCCTGCGAAGACGGCGGTAATAGAAAAGTCAAACCCTTTTGATGACGCGAAATTTTCTTTTCGGCTCTGACATAAATATAGAAGAAAAAATCATAGCTCCGAGCATTGTGATGTATTCCATATAAAGCGAAACCTCTGCCAAAACCAACCCCGCAATCATTAAAACAGCGCCCAATACCACCGCAAAAACCTTCGTTTTCATGATGAGTTCCCCCTATTATCTGATAATTGAATTATACTGCATCTCCATTAATGTGTACATTTTGTGAACAATTTCACCTGATGAAAGGCAATAAAGAGAGATTTGAAGAATTAGGAGAAATGACAGGCCATCTTTTTGTTTTACTGAAGAAACGAAAGGGAAAGTGAAAAATCAAAAAGGCAAAGGAGTTCTTGAAATGAAAGCGAGACTATTTTTATTCAGCATGTTTCTCCTGATCCCCGTTCTGGCGCTTGCCGGATGCAACAGCCAATCTTCAGGAGGAAGCGAAAAAGCGAAAGACAAAGAAACGCACTCTCACGAAGACATGAATCACTCGGGTTCATCCGAGGTGCCGAAAGGTTTAAAGAAGGCAGAAAATCCGACTTATAAGGTCGGCAGTGATGTCATGATTTTAGCTTCTCATATGAAAGGCATGAAAAATGCGCAAGGAACCGTAAAAGGTGCTTATGATACAACGGTTTACAGTGTGTCGTACACTCCGGAAACGGGAGGAAAGCGCGTCGAAGATCATAAATGGGTCATTCAGGAAGAGCTGAAGGGCGCCGGTGATAAAACGTTAAAACCGGGTGACAAGGCCGTGATCGAGGCATCCCATATGAAAGGCATGAAGGGCGCCGAAGCCGTTATTGATTCAGCCAAAAAGACAACCGTGTATATGGTCGACTATACACCGACTGACGGCGGCCAAAAAGTAACCAATCATAAATGGGTGACAGAAGACGAGCTTGCTGCCGCAAAATAAAAAGACCGCAAAAGCCGAAGGAACTCCTTTGGCTTTTTTGCGGTCTCACATTTATGCGGATTTTCTTTTCAAAGCGGGTCTCGTTAAAGAGAATACAGCTAACGCGACAGCGATAATGACAATCAAACCGCCGCACCAGGCTGTTGCTGTGACAGAACCGGTTTGTCCGATCACGCCGCCGCCGATGGCTGACCCGAGCGCGATGCCGATCTGCAAAGCGGACGTGTTGAAGCTTTGCTGAATATCGGAAGACTCAGGCGCAATTTTGATTAAATAGCTTTGCTGCGCCGGCGCAAGGCTCCAGCTGAGCAATCCCCAGATCACCATCGCAGGCAGGAAAATGATTAAAGAAACCGTTGTCAGCGGAAGAATAAACAGGATCAGAGCGAAAGAAACGGTCACAAGCATGATGCTTTTAAATGCTCCTAAACGGTCATACAGCCAGCCTCCGAACGGGCCGCCGCATACCGCTGACAGACCGAACAAAAAGTAGCATACACTGACCCAAACGGAACTCAAATGAAGCGTTCTTTCCAAAAAAGGCGCAAAGTAGGCATAGAGTGTGTAATGCCCCGCCAATGTAAACAAGGTGACAAGATGTGCGCTGGCAATTTTGGCGGTCCCGATCGTCTTGATCTGCTCACGAAACGGAATCATTTTTTCAGCAGGTATTTTTTCAAAAAAGACGCTGATAATCAGCATGGAAACGAGAGATAATACGCCGATTCCCAAGAACAGAACGCGCCATCCGAAGGCATTGCTGATGATAATGCCGACAGGCACGCCTAAAGCGATTGCGGAGCTGAACCCCATGAAAATGATGCCGATCGCCCGCGCTCTGTATTCAGGCGCCACGATTTTAGGAGCAATCGTTAAAGAAAGGACGACAATCAGCCCTGTGCTCATGGAAGCGAGAACCCGTGACACCATAAGTACGGCGAAATTGGGACTGAAATAAGCCACCAGATTACTTAGGAAGAAAATAAACAGTGCGATTAAATAAAGCCGCTTTCGTTCAGCCTTTGCCGTCACCGCCAAAAGCAGCGGGCCGGATACCGCGTAACCGAGCGCAAACACGCTGATCAGCTGCCCCGCGCTGACGATGGATATATCTAAGTCGGAAGCGATTTGCGGAAGAATACCGCCCACAATTAATTCAACCAATCCGACTGCGATGGTAGATGCTGCAAGCAGAAATACTTTGAAATTCATGTACAGATACTCCTTTTTTTATTTTTTAGAAAATAAAAAATCCTGATTACAAAAAGTGTACGGGACAATTTTTGTAATCAGGATTTTACGGTTCCTGGTAGACACCCTCAAACCATATCATTGAGGTTATACAATGTATGCAATATTCGGTTGTGTCCGTTACTGCAAAAAATTCTACCATAATAGTGAGGGAGATTCCATAGAAAATTCGAGGAAATCCTTTCAATTTCAATATCGGCGGCTGTAACGTCATTGATGAAGCAGGGAAAAAAATTTATGATAACCGTAAGGAGTCTATACAGATCAAACATTATACAGCCGGAGGAAACCGATGAATAAGTACGAAAAAATCGCCAACGAAATGAGAAAGAGGATTAAAAGCAGTGTATATGACATAGATCAGCCGATCCCGGATGAAAAGACGCTCGCTGCGGAGTTCGGGTGCAGCCGGATGACGATGAAGCGGGCGCTTGATACACTTGCGGCTGAAGGAATGCTTTTCAGAAAAAGAGGGCACGGCACGTTTATCATTCAATCAGCCATGCAGGATGAGCACGTTCACGTAGTCAGCAACGAAATTCTCGGCCTGAGCAATTTGTTAAAAGGAAAAAATATCAAGAGCAAGGTCATCCGGTTTGAAGTGCAGTTTCCGTCTCAAGATGTCGCCGCACATTTGGCCATTGATGAAAAGACTCCCGTCTATTATGTAGTGAGGCTCAGAATTGTTGAAGGCGAACCGTACGTTCTTGAAAAAACGTACATGCCGGCGAGCCTTATACCCGGCATTAATGACGAGGTGCTCAACCATTCCATCTACGATCATATTACGCGGGAACTCCAGCTCAAAATCGCAGGCTCACACAGAAAAATCAGAGCGTGCAAGTCGGATGATATGGATCAGCAATATCTCGGCTGCCGGCCGGATGACCCGATACTTGAAGTCGAGCATGTAGGCTTTTTGGACAACGGCACTCCCTTTGAATATTCATTTTCCCGCCACCGTCATGACAAGTTTGTCGTGACCTCAGTCAATATAAAACGTTCATAAAAGCGCCGAAGAGTGAGAGAAAAACTCACTCTTTTTTTGTTGCCGCTGATTTACATCTTCGCTTTTTTTATGTTATATTACCCAATGATAGAATCATCCTACAAATTTCAGAGGTGTTTTGATGGAGATATCCAAAACAAGCAGACTGTCACTCGTAGAACAAGTGGTGACGCAAATTGAATCGTTAATTCAATCGGATAAATGGCCGGTCGGGACGCGCATTCCCCCTGAGCTGGATTTAATGAAGCAATTTGATGTGAGCCGAAACACATTGCGTGAGGCCATTCGGGCGCTCGTACATGCCGGCCTGCTTCAGACAAGGCAGGGGAGCGGTACGTATGTCAGCTCATCCAGTGTTCTCGGCGCGGCATTTTACCGCCATATTAAAAAATCAAATTTGCTTGAAACATTAGAAGTCAGATACGCACTCGAAAGAGAAGCTGCGCGATTGGCGGCGGAAAGGCGTAATGACGAAGACCTGAAAGCACTGAAGGCATGCTTGGATGAATGTGAAGCGGCCTTGCAAAATGAAGATCGAAAACGGTATGCCGAGGCTGACATTAAACTGCACAAAACCATTGTACAGGCGGCCCATAACAACATGCTTTCTGATCTTTACGAGCATATGACGGAGGCGCTTTGTGCGTCAGTCCATAACCTGTTGGAAATCACCCCTGCTATACGGATCCACACCCAGCTTGCCGCCGCGATTATCGGACAGAAACCGGATCAGGCCATGGAGGCCGTCAACCAATACATCACAGTATTTAAAGATACAATACGCATGGAGGATGAACATGAAAATTAAAGACGAACATCAAATTCTGCAAGCAAGTCAGCGTAAAAAACTGATATTGCTGGTCATCGGAGTCATATTGATAGGGGCCAACCTCAGAGCGCCTCTGACATCGGTCGGGCCGCTCGTTTCCTCAATTCGGGACAGCCTCGGCATGACCAATGCGGCTGCCGGCACCATTACGACAGTGCCGCTTTTGGCCTTTGCATGTCTGTCGCCGTTTGTTCCTTTATTGTCCCGGCGCTTCGGGACCGAGATTGTGTTACTGTCATCATTAATTGTCCTGACAGCCGGAACTCTGCTGCGCTCCATCGCCGGAATCGGCACTCTCTTTTTCGGAACGATCCTGTTGGGATTGTCGATCGCCGTATGCAACGTCCTGCTGCCGAGTCTCATTAAACATAAGTTTCCCGGAAATTTAGGCATCATGACCGGCGTCTACTCGGTTTCTATGAATCTGTGCGGCGCGATTGCATCCGGCATCAGCGTGCCGATCGCCTCTTCAGCGGGGTTAGGCTGGAAAGGCGCGCTCGGCTGCTGGGCTATCCTTTCTTTCATTGCGTTTGTCATGTGGATTCCGCAAATGCGAGGACGCGAACTGCCCGTCCGCACGACTGGGACAAACGGAGAGAAGAAAAGCAGTCTGCTGCGGTCTCCGCTTGCTTGGAAGGTGACGATGTTCATGGGGCTGCAATCCCTTATTTTTTACACCGTCATCGCTTGGCTGCCGGAAATTCTTCAGCAGAATGGACTCAGCTCAAGTAAGGCGGGATGGATGCTTTCATTAATGCAATTCTCAGTCCTGCCGATTACTTTTATCGTGCCGATCGCTGCCGCTAAAATGAAAAATCAGCGCGCACTCGCCGGACTGACGGCTTTATTTTTCCTTATCGGCATTGCCGGCGTTCTTTTCGGAAGCCCGGCTCTCACTCCGCTATGGGTCATTTTAATCGGAATTGCGGGAGGCTGTGCGTTCAGCTTGGCGATGATGTTCTTCAGCCTGCGGACCCGGCATGTTCATGAAGCCGCGGCGCTTTCCGGCATGGCCCAGTCATTCGGATACCTGCTTGCCGCGTTCGGGCCGCTCGTATTCGGTTTGCTGCATGACATCACGCACGGCTGGACGGTTCCGTTATTCATGCTGATCGCAGTCTCCGTTCTGATCTTCATTTTCGGAGTCGGAGCGGGAAAAGCGGAACAGATCAAAACAGCATAAAAAACAAAGGGCCCGCTTAGGGTCCTTTGTTTTTTATTTAAAAAGCTGTCTCAGGCCGTTACGTTGTCAGTTTTAAGCCGATGACACCGATGAGGATAAGCCCCAGAGACACCAATTGTGACAGATTGAATTTTTCTTTAAACCAAAGTATGCCCACGGCCGAAACGCCGATGCTTCCCATGCCGGTCCAAGCCGCATACGCGACACCTGTGGGAAGAACCTGCATCGCTCCGGAAAGACAAAAGAATGAAAGTATAAAGCCTGTTACCATGACAATCAGCGGCCACTTTTTTTTAAAACCGTCAATATGTTTCATGGCAACGGCCGCTACAACTTCCTCCGCTCCGGCAATAAATAACAGCAGCCATGCCATTAATGTTCACCCCTTGTTTCAGTTTCTTTCGTAAATACCTTCATTCCTAAAATGCCGGACAACAGCAAAGCCAAAAAGAATATTTGCCCGATTGAAAACGATTCGCCTAAAATGACGCCCGTTACATATGTGCCGACGGTGCCTATTCCGACAAAAACGGTATATGCGGCAGCCATCGGAATTTTTTTATAAGAGCGGATCAGCATCAGAAAGCTGACGGCAATCAGAAGGAAAATACCAATCCAATCAAAGAGCGAATCCGCATGCTTCAGGGCGGACGCCCAAACTACTTCTAACAGTCCGGCTATCAATACAAGCAGCCAATACATGATACAGTCACCTCAGTTATGAATGAATGTCAGTCATTTTTAGGGCGGTCAAAAATGATCGGTCTCTGCCAATCATTTCTGCAAGCTTCTTTTGAGAAAGCTGAATATTTCTTTTTTATATACTTCGAGATCGACATCCTGTTCACAGCCGATATAAAACCGTTCAGCCGCGTTCTCGACAACGTTGATAATCGTTCTGGCCGTCCATCTGACATGAATGCCGCTGTGGACCTCACCCTGTTCAATGGCCGTATTGATCACGCCTTCCAGCCAGGAATAATAAGGCTGATAAATGGCTTCCCATTTCTCCATTGAATGATCGATGGCAAGACCGGAATAACAGAGAACGATAATATCTTTATGAAGCCGGGTGATGTGAAATGTCTCATCTACCAAAATGTCCAGCAACGTCCAAAAATCTTCAGAACCGTCCGTTTTCCCTTTTATTCTGTCCAGCGTAGTGTCGAGCAGGTTTTCTGCAATCGCGGATATCAGTGCGTTTTTAGAAGAAAAATATAAATAAAACGTACCTTGGGCCGTTCCGGCTTTTTTGACGATTTCTGAAATGGATGCTTTGTCTAATCCTTTTTCAGAAATGACTTCAATCGCGGCTTGCAGGATCTTTTCGTATTTTCCCGAGCTTTGTTTTGCCAATAGAGGGGTTCCTCCTTTTATGAATGACTGTCATTCATTTTATCGCATGTTCTCTTTTTTGTCATCCCTTAAAATAAAAATACCGGAAAGAAGACCATACTTCTTTCCGGCATTCGTCATTTATCACTGTCGATCATAGCCTTCGGCAGTCCCGTATATTTTGCCCAGTAATAAATACCGAGCGAACCGATGGCGATCAGAATCAGGTCAAGCGGATTGCTGATAATGCCCAATCCGTGGCCGAACGAGCCGAGATAGGAGAAAATCAGCATCATGACATAAAAGCCGACGATCCACCATGCTGATTTCAGCTGCTGCCGTATGCTGACATCATCTTTGGGAGCATATTTACTGAAACAGAGATAGATCAGAAACATGACAATTTGAGAACCGAGAAGCCAGGATACGGTGCGCCATCCGGACCAATATACAATATAAGAGGTAAAAATAAACGACAGCGGCCCGATGATGCTCATCCCTTTTAAATAAAACGGTCTGTTAATATTCTTCGCGTTGACTCTCAGCGCCGCAGAAGAAATCGGCGCAATCGCATAAGACAGAATCAATGCGACGGAGCATACGTTGACAAGAGCGTTCCAAGAAGGGAACGGAAGCGTCCAAAAAACAGCCAGACCGAACGAAAGCCAAAGGGAGGCACGCGGTGTCCCGGTTTCTTTATTGACTTTAGAAAAAATGCTGAATAATGTTCCGTTTCTGGCCCAGGCATAGACGAGACGTGAAGTCGTATTCATAAAGATATTTCCGTTACCGCCCGGTGATAAAATCGCATCTAAAATGACCAATGTCGCCAGCCACCCCAAACCGAGCAAAACGGCGATATCTTTGAACGGAAGGGAGAATTCAGTCCCGATAGCCGGCCATCCGTGCTTCAGGGTATCCGCCGGGATCGCCCCGATAAAAGTGAGCTGCAGCACGGTGTAAATAATAGTAGAAACGATAATACAGACAATCAATGCGATCGGAATGTTCCGCTTCGGATTCTGCACTTCACTCGCGACAGCCACAATCGGATGCAGCCCAAGGTATGCAAACATGACGCCGCCTGTGGAAATCGCGGCCTGAATTCCGGTGAAGCCAAAAGGCGCGAATCCGTGAACGGTCATATTGCCCGGGTGAAAATGAAAAATCAGTACCACAATTACCGTAATCGGTACGACATATTTAAAAATCGAAATAATGAAGTTTGCTTTCGCAAAGGTTTTGACACTCCAGTAATTGAGGAGGAAGAACAGGCAGAGCAGCGCAAATTGCAATATCCACCCGGCAATTGTCGGAGAATCAGAGCCTTTTACGGTCAAACCGGGAAACCAATACGCCACGTATTGGCGGACTGCCGTGACTTCTATAGAAATAAGGCTCGTGTATGCCACAATGGTGACAAAGGAAATTAAATATCCGACGAGGTGTCCGTGTGAATATACGGGATACCGGATAATTCCCCCGGTCCGCGGCAGCGCGGCGCCCAGTTCCGCATAAACCAAGCCGATCAATAAGATGATTCCCCCGCCGATCAGCCAGGAAAAAACGCCTGATGGACCCGCTTTAGAGGCGACGTTACTGACGGCAAACAGCCATGCCGAACCGAATATGGCTCCCATGCCGATTAAAATAAGATCAAAAAGTGACATAGTTTTCTGGAAGTTTCCTTGCTTAGACATTCGCTGCCTCCTTAGAAAAGACATTGTTCTCTTTACATAATTCCCATTATCATTCAAACATACCCAGCCGGCCGGCTGGAAAATTAGGACAACTTTCGAAACGAAGTATGTACAGCAATGTGCTCACATTATAATAACGGCCGTATGGCAAGATCTCCCGGCTTATATTCCCCGTTTTAAACACATTCAAACCTCATATTCAGAAAAACAAAAAACGCCCGAAACAGGCGTTTTTTTGTTACAAGTTCATATCTTTCAGTCCGGGGCTGTGCTCATTCGGAAGCTCAGGAAGTTCCGGCACGGGGAAACCTTTAGGAGGCTCGGACACACTTAATTCGCCGCCGTTTCGGCTCGGCGTCGTTCCCTGCAGAATTTCTCCGATCCGTGTCGGATCCAGTCTGAAATTAAATTGAGTATTATGATAACCCATCTCAACGAATTTCCGGCATTCCGGGTATTTTTCAATATCATAATTCGGCACGGGAAATAATTTGCCCCATTCGACACCCAGTGTTTCCAACGCTTTTGTAAATGCATTTTGATGGGCGTTGTCACGGACGATCAGAAAACCGAGTGTTTCTCTGAACGTCTGATTTGAACTCATTTCATAAATGCGCGTCTTTTGCAGCACGCCGGTTGATTCCAGCACGACATTGTCCAATAAATCGGAAATCAGATTCCCGTGGTTGTATACCCAAGACCCGTTCCATGGATTGCCGCCGGCGTCTACAGGAAGAGAACTTTGCGCTCCGATGATAAAATGGTGCGGATTGGCGTGTTTAACTGCTTCGTCAAGCGGCGCCTGATCTGCTGCCTGATTTCCGGGGCCCTCAGCGCCGCTTTCGTCGAGCAGCGCATTAATCGTATGCTGGACAAGCTCAACGTGTGCGATCTCTTCTAAAAATACACCGCGAAGCAGGTCACGGAACTGTTTTTCTTTTCCTCTGAAATTAGAGCTTTGGAAAAAGTATTGCATCATCGTCCGCATTTCTCCGTAGTGCCCGCCTAAAATTTCCTGAAGCACCTTGGCCGCGGCCGGGTCCGGCTTGTCCGGTTTAATGATATTGATCAGCTCTTCTTTGTAATAATACATAAACAGCGCCCCCTGAAAGAAGTTTTCGGTTCTTCTGTTAGTGTCTTTGCAAAGTCAGTTTTTATGTATCGGCATCAAAAAAAGGACGGAAAGCGTGTCCGTCCTTCTGTGTTAAGCCTCAACAGCCCCGCGAAGTTTCGTGTTGACAAGCCCGTTCCATCCTTGATCCATCGTACTGTGAATCTCGGAGCTTTTCCGATTGACTTTATTGATGACGGATTCCGGCTCTTTCCATCCGCCGTGAATGAGAGTGAATTCCGTATCTCCGCTTTCTGTTTCCTTTAAGACAAAAGAAACGATCCAGCCTTCCGTATCCCACGAAAAAGAAAGGCGGTACGGCGCTTCAATATCCAGCAGCTTGCACGGAGACGGACCGAACGGAGATTCCAGCTGAAACTCACTGTCTTCTTGAGGTGTGAAATCATTCGGCATAAACCAGAGAGACAGGCCGTCCGCAGTGGAGACCGTATCCCAGACAACTTGTATCGGCGCATTGAAAACGGCGGTATGAATAATGTCCGGTAATGGCTGATTGCTGCTGCTGTTGTTTTTGTTATCTTTGTTTTGTTTATCAGACATGATGCGTAACCACTCTTTCGCTGTTTTTACTTTTGATCATACTACACGAGGCAGGACATTTGAAAACAAATCAAACTTATTTTATGCTTTTCCAAAGCCATTTAATTCATTTTAAGGAGACGTAGTGATGACAGATCAATTTAAAGCGTTAGTAGTCGATCAACGTGAAGACCGGTTTTCAGTCAGCGTACGGGAGCTGGCGGTTCAGGACCTTCCCGAGGGTGAAGTGCTGATTAAGGTTTGCTACTCAGGGGTGAATTATAAAGACAGCTTGGCTGCCATTCCTGACGGCAAGATCGTAACGTCGTATCCTTTCGTGCCGGGAATTGATTTAGCGGGAATTGTCGTTTCCTCAGATGACGCCCGTTTCAAAGAGGGGGATAAAGTCATTGCGACAAGCTACGGCATAGGTGTTTCCCGTTTTGGCGGTTATAGCGGGATGGCCCGCATTCCGGCAGATTGGATCGTGCCGCTGCCTGAAGGTCTGACACTTAAAGAAGCCATGACGATCGGAACCGCCGGCTTCACTGCCGCATTGTCCGTCCAGCGTCTTGAAGAAAACCATGCCGCTCCTGAAAAAGGGAAGGTGCTGGTGACAGGAGCGACAGGCGGCGTCGGAAGCTTTGCTGTCTCCATTCTTTCAACCTTAGGTTACGAGGTCGAGGCCAGTACGGGAAAAGAAAACGAAAGCGGCTATTTGAAGAGCCTCGGAGCAAAGACGGTCATTCACCGTGACGAAGTGTATAACGGCACGTTAAAACCAATGCAAAAACAAAAATGGGCAGCGGCCGTCGATCCGGTCGGAGGTGAGCCGCTTGCTTCAGTTCTCAGCCAGATTCAGTACGGCGGATCAGTTGCTGTGAGCGGACTGACAGCGGGAACGAAACTCCCGGCTACAGTCTTTCCGTTTATATTGCGCGGCGTCAGTCTCTTGGGAATCGATTCCGTATTCTGTCCGATGGAGACAAGAAAGAAAACATGGCAGCGTTTAGCTGATGACTTCAAGCCTGCAGATCTGGAGGCCTTTATTCAAAAGGAAATTACACTTGAAGAGCTGCCGGATACGCTTCCTGCTCTTTTAAAAGGAGAAGCGAGAGGAAGAACGATCGTTACAATAAACGAAGAATAAATCAAAAACCCCCAACTGCTGATTGGGGGTTTTCAATATATAATCAATTTTTATCTAAAAGAGATTAACTATTGATCATATAGTGAAAATGAGTTGATTAAAAACATAAATTGATTACATATAGGTAATATAAAGGTAATTTATAAAATTTTCTGAAATATTTATTGACTGAAAGCGCTTTTAAAATTATGATAATAACATAAATGCCAATAATATCATTATAACTTCACTACAAAGTAACTATAAAATAACAATTTAACGAGAGGGGAAAGTGGATAATCACTATAAATGATAACGCTTTCAAATTATTTTCTTCTTATATAACTGTTTTGGACGGTCAGAACTTGTATGCAGACGTTATGGGTGCAAATATTGATAACTGAATATTCCGATATTATCTCTGTGTAAAAACTAGGAGGATTTGAAGATGAATAAAAATAGCAGCCAGCATTCATTCTTGAGAACCATCATTTTAGTATCGACGTTCGGGGGTCTACTTTTCGGCTACGATACAGGTGTAATTAATGGGGCGCTGCCGTTTATGGCGGAAGCTGACCAGCTTAATCTTACCGCTTTGACTGAAGGGATGGTGGCGAGCTCCCTGCTCTTGGGGGCTGCGATCGGAGCAGTTTTCGGAGGGAGATTGTCGGACTATAACGGCAGACGTAAAAATATCCTTATCCTTGCCGTTTTGTTCTTTGCAGCGACGCTTGGATGTACACTGGCGCCTAACGTATCTGTTATGATCATCTCCCGTTTTCTGCTGGGGCTTGCCGTCGGGGGAGCATCCGTAACCGTTCCGGCGTATTTGGCTGAAATGTCGCCGGCGGAAAGCCGAGGGAGAATGGTTACCCAAAATGAATTGATGATTGTAACAGGCCAGCTGCTTGCCTTCACGTGTAATGCTATCATCGGCAATGTGCTTGGTGATACCTCTCACGCCTGGCGCTATATGCTCGTTATCGCGGCCCTTCCGGCGGTATTCTTGTTTTTCGGTATGCTGAAAGTTCCTGAAAGTCCGCGCTGGCTGGTTTCTAAAGGAAGAAAAGAAGATGCTCTGCACGTTCTCCGGCGAATAAGGAGTGAAGAGAAAGCGAAGTCTGAGCTCGCTGAAATTGAATCTGCCTTTCATAAGGAAGCTGAGATGGAGCAGGCCGCCTTTAAGGATCTTGCCGTTCCGTGGGTGCGCCGCATTGTGTTTATCGGGATCGGAATTGCGGTAGTGCAGCAGCTCACCGGCGTGAATTCAATTATGTATTATGGAACTCAAATTTTAAAAGATGCTGGTTTCGAGACAAAAGCCGCATTAATCGGCAATATCGCTAACGGTGTGATTTCGGTGCTCGCGACTTTTGTAGGAATATGGCTTCTCGGCAAAGTCGGCCGCCGCCCGATGCTGATGACGGGGCTGATCGGAACGACTGCGGTGCTGCTTTTGATCGGAGTTCTGTCTGTCGTGCTGAAAGGATCGCCTGCTCTTCCTTATGTGGTTCTTTCATTAACAGTCACTTTCCTTGCGTTTCAGCAGGGGGCTGTCTCTCCGGTGACCTGGCTGATGCTGTCGGAGATATTCCCGCTTCGATTGCGGGGACTTGGTATGGGGGTCACTGTCTTCTGCCTCTGGATCGTGAACTTCCTTGTTGGTTTCACTTTTCCGGTCCTGCTCGCAAACATCGGATTGTCTGCAACCTTCTTCATTTTTGTCCTGTTAGGGATAGCGTCCGTTATATTTGTGAAAAGGTTCCTTCCGGAAACGAAAGGTCTGTCGCTCGAACAGCTTGAACAAAACTTCCGTGCTTATGAAAAAACAGATCGTAATAGCGCAGAAGCCAAGGTGAGCGGGTAATCTGGATAGATGCGGGGTTCCTAGGAATCCTGCTTTTTTATTTATTATATAGAAGGGAATAATAAGTGAGAAAAAAGTTTCGTAAAAGTGTTGACCTAATTTAAAGTGCATGGTATATTATTAAACGTCGCTGATGAACAAAGCGATAACGACAAATGAGAAAATGATCTTTTAAAAAAAGACTTTACAAATTCTCAAAAGCGTGTATAATAAATGAGGTCGAGAAAAAGATTTTAAAAGAAATAAAAAAACACTTGACATCATAACTGATTGGTAGTATGATAGTTAAGTCGCCTGATAAGCGCCCGTAGCTCAATTGGATAGAGCGTTTGACTACGGATCAAAAGGTTAGGGGTTCGACTCCTCTCGGGCGCGCCAATTCAAACGCGGGTGTAGTTTAGTGGTAAAACCTCAGCCTTCCAAGCTGATGTCGTGAGTTCGATTCTCATCACCCGCTCCATTATAATGATCTTTGAAAACTAAACAAGACAAAACGTACCTGTTAATTCAAAGTTTTAAATAAATCGCACAGTGATGTGCGTAGTCAGTCAAACTACTTTATCGGAGAGTTTGATCCTGGCTCAGGACGAACGCTGGCGGCGTGCCTAATACATGCAAGTCGAGCGGACAGATGGGAGCTTGCTCCCTGATGTTAGCGGCGGACGGGTGAGTAACACGTGGG
>NZ_JAPMOV010000007.1:0-183056 GCF_026420705.1 Bacillus sp. NEAU-CP5
ACTCTCAATGGTTTGGTGGCGATAGCGAAGAGGTCACACCCGTTCCCATGCCGAACACGGAAGTTAAGCTCTTCAGCGCCGATGGTAGTCGGGGGTTTCCCCCTGTGAGAGTAGGACGCCGCCAAGCTATCTTAACCCAGTTCATCATGAACTGGGTTTTTTATATGAAAGATCACATAGATATATAAAGCTAATGCCTTTCAAAGGCATTAGCTTTTTTGTTTACATTGATTTTGCTTTGCTGTTGTGATGTTGAAGATTGTTTGATTTTATTGTCTCGAGCATTCTTAAACTGAACACAATCAGCAGCATAAGGAGCATCAGTGCAGTAAACAGCCAGAACGCAGTTTGTGCGGGATATTCATCTAAGCTCCAGCCGACGGCGATCGGAAGGAGTGAACCTCCTAATCCGTTTGAAGCGAGCAGAATACTGGTAGTCGTTTCTGTCTTTCCGGGATAAAAATGATTCGTGATGATTAGGGCTATTGCAAACATGCCTGCCATGAACAGCCCTAAAAAGAAGCAAAGGGCAAAACCGAACCATACGTTTTTGCTTAATGCTAATACGGTAAGTGCAGCCAGACCGCCAATGCTTATGAGACGGAGATAACGGTGATATGTCAGCTTTTCTGATACCGGGCCTGTTAATAACCTTCCGATGATCATGCCCGTCCAATACACTGTAACTGTTATCGTTGCCAAAGAGTTGGGGATATCCCATTTCTCAGCGAAGATGGAGGGGATAAAATGTACAATGGAAACTTCACTGCCGCCGTAAAAGAAGAAGTAAGCACCCGCCAAGGCAATAAACAGCAATCCGTGTGACCGATAACCGGTGCTTTCTTTTTTAGTGTCATCGGAAGAGACCTCTTTGCGGATGAGAAGCTGATCAATACTGCCGAAACTCATCTGCTTCCATGCAATTAATAGTGCAAAACTGGATAACCCTAATACTAAAAAAGCAATTGTCCACATGTGGTTGTTGATAAGAAAGCCTGAGAGCAGAGGCATGAACAGCGCACCTAATCCGTAGGCCACTTCCATCTTGCTCATGGCCACAGCCTGTCTTTCTTTAATAGCGGTGAGGATGATCGTGCCTACACAGGATTCCACCAATCCGGCGCCAAGCCCCGCGATGCTGACGAGAAGAAATAGCAGCGGCCAGGGCGGCAGGAAGGTGATGAACATTTCACAGCTGATGAGGGCCAGGCCAAAGATAACGACGTTTTTGCGCCCAAGCTTTTTCACCATGTAAGGCATTCCAATGACACCGATGAGAAAGCCCATGAACTGAGAGAAGACCAATACTCCGCCATTACTGTAGCTTTGTGAATAATGTGTGAGTAACTCAGGCAGTACGGCTCCCAGAATAACAAGTGTAAAAGCAATCGATCCATAAGAAAAACAGCTTATCCACAGCAGACGAGTTTTCATCATTTTATCTCCTTATTGGTAAAATCATATTTCTCTC
The DNA here is from genome assembly GCF_026420705.1 of Bacillus sp. NEAU-CP5. Taxonomy (NCBI): domain Bacteria; kingdom Bacillati; phylum Bacillota; class Bacilli; order Caryophanales; family Bacillaceae; genus Bacillus; species Bacillus sp. NEAU-CP5. Next base: position 1,472 of record NZ_JAPMOV010000007.1, read on the forward strand.
TACTCGTATGACATGACGTTTTTACAAAAAATCCAATTATTGTTACTATATCACATAACTTTTGCTCGTACATCCCTTATGGTAACGTTAACAAATTGTTAACATTTTTTACAAGAAAGAACGTTGACATTATTTTCAATAATTTATACGATAAAAAGCGAAATTCTAATAATTTCATAGGGGTGGTATTTGTGGGAACGAAGGAAATCACGAATCCAGACAGCTTGTATTACAGTGTTGACGATGTAGTAATGGAGCGCGGAGAAGGGATTTACCTGTACGATCAAGAGGGGAATGAGTACATTGATTGCGCTTCTGCCACATTTAACTTGAATTTAGGATACGGTAACAAAGAGGTCATTGATACGGTTAAAGAACAAGCCGATAAGCTGATCCATGTAACATCATCTTTTCAAACAGACGCCGTAAATAAACTGGCAGAAAAACTAGCAGAAATCGCCCCCGATAATCTCACAAAAGTACACCCTAAAGTCAGCAGCGGTTCCGGTGCAAATGAAGGAGCTATTAAAATGGCTCAGTATTACTCCGGAAAAACCGATGTCATCTCCTTATTTCGAAGCCACCTTGGACAAACGTATATGACTTCCGCTTTGTCCGGCAACTCATTCAGAAAAGAACCTTTCCCACCGCAAATTTCTTTTGGCCTGCAAGTCCCCGATCCCTATTGCAGCCGCTGTTTTTATAATCAGAAACCTGATTCATGCGGTATGCTGTGCGTAGAAAGAATTAATGATTTTATTGAGTATGCGAGCAATGGAAAAATTGCCGCAATGATTATTGAACCGATATCCGGAAACGGTGGAAACGTCGTTCCGCCTAAAGAGTATTTTAAACAGCTGAGAAAGCTTTGTGATGAACATGATATCGCTCTGATTTTTGATGAAATTCAGACCGGATTCGGACGGACGGGCAAAATGTTTGCCGCGGACCACTTCGATGTGAAACCTAATATGATGACGGTAGCAAAAGGGCTCGGGGGCACAGGCTTCCAAGTCGCCGCCACTCTGACGGAGGACAAGTATACCGGGCTTCCGGGGTATACGCACTCCTTCACGTACGGCTCAAATGTGATGGCCGCCGCTGCCGCGTGTAAAACCATAGATATTATGCAGCGCCCGGGATTTTTGGAAAATGTAACGACGGTCGGTCATTATATTATGGATCGCTTAGAAACGATGAAAGAGGATTTCGCTTTTATTTCTGAGGTAAGAGGCGTCGGTCTTATGATCGGTGTGGAGATTGTTAAAGAGAACAATGAACCGGATGTGGAGCTGACCAATTATATTGCTAAACGGGCAATGGATTACGGGCTGATTCTCCGGACATCCCGTTACGGATTCGGAAATGTATTTAAGATCCGTCCGCCTTTAACCATAACACTTAGTGAAGCCGAAGTGCTCTGCTACAGACTTCGTAAGCTATTGGAGGAAATCAAGTGAGAGACTATATCATTGGGCTTGGACAATTTGTTTATCAAAAGGTGAAAAATCAAAAAGGCACACTGAAAAACAGGCTCGTAAACGGCTATTCCCCGGGAGGCGACGCCCAATTTAACATAGATGCCGCTGCTGAGGAGGCGGTGCTGGATTATATTCAAGAAAAGGGTCATCCGGTTGCTTTTTACACGGAGGATGGCGGCCTGAAGCTGATTGGAGAAGATCCGCAATATATTTTAATTGTAGATCCGATAGACGGAACGCGCCCGGCCGCCGCGGGACTTGAAATGTCGTGTATTTCGATTGCGCTTGCTTCGTATAAGCCAAACGCAAAGATTAAGGATATCGAATTTGCTTTTTTACTTGAATTGAAATCAGGCGCTTTTATGTACGGTGATATATACAGCGATGCCATTCATTTTGAAGGGTATCATGGAGAATTGCCGAATTTGAGCGGAGTGCGGGATATTAAAAATATGTTTTGGAGCCTTGAATTTAACGGGCATCCGGCGCAGCTGATGACGGACGCATACGGCCATCTGATTGACCAGTCGGCCAATAATGGCGGGGTTTTTGTTTTCAACAGCGCTTCTTATTCGATTTCACGAATTATTACGGGGCAGATGGATGCTTATGTGGATATCGGCAATCGTCTGCTGAAAGATGATCCGAAGCTGCTTTCAGATTTTCAGCAGGTCGGGAACGGGCAGGTGCTGCATTTGTTTCCTTATGATATTGCCGCAAGCGTCTTTTTGGCGAAGAAGGCGGGAGTGATCATTACGGATGCATACGGCCGGTCTTTGGACGAAACACTTCTGACAGATTTAAGTTATCAGAATCAGCAATCATGTATTGCGGCATCAACGAAAGAGCTTCATCAAACATTGTTAGACCAAATCCGCTGGGGCAGAAAGGAAGAGAAATATGAAGGCGTTGGTCTGGACTCCTAATGATAAGCTTGAATATCAAGAGGTGGACGAGCCTCAAATTCGGAAATCCAATGATGTGAAAGTGAAAATTTTCGGCACCGGTATCTGCGGAACGGACTTAAATGTGCTGAAAGGAAAAATGAATGCAACCCATCATATGATTATGGGGCATGAATCGGTGGGAGCGGTCGTGGAAATCGGACCGGACGTGACAAATGTAAAAGTCGGAGACCGCGTCGTGATAGATCCTACGCAGTTTTGCGGGAAATGTCATTATTGCCGGAGAGGGCTGACGTGTTATTGCGAAACCTTCGAGGATTGGCAGCTCGGAATCGGAGCGCACGGAACGTTTGCGGAATATTACGTGGGGGAAGACAGGTTCATGTACAGAATTCCGGATTCAATGGAATGGGAGCGGGCCACATTGGTTGAGCCTCTCTCCTGTGTACTGAATGTTGTGGACAAGGCTTCGATTCAGCCGGAGGACTCGGTCTTGGTTTTGGGGTCCGGACCGATCGGACTGCTTGTGCAAATGATGGTGAAAAAACTGGCGCGATTGACGGTTGCGACTGAAATAGGCAGTTTCCGAAGCGAGGCGGCGAGCCGGATATCGGATTATGTCTACCACCCTGAAGCATTAACCGTGGATGAAGTGAAACGGATTAATCAAGGAAGAAAATTTGATGTGATTTTTGACGCCATCGGCAACCAGCTTGATTGGGCTTATCCTTTCATTGAAAAGGGAGGCAGAATCGTGCCGATGGGCTTTGATGATACGTATGAGATGACGGTCAGGCCGTACCAGCTGCTGTCAAACGGCGTGACGATTGTGGGCACAGGTGAAGCCCGCCAGATCATGGAAGCCGCGTTAGCATGCGCGTCCGACCTTCCGCAGCTCTATGATCTTATTACGGAAAAGACGGAACTGAAGAATTATGAAGAAGCCATTGATCATCTCATGGGCATCGACCCGGTGACAAAAGAAAGAAAGGATATCAGCGCAATAAAAACGATTCTTGTGTCTGATCCGGAACTTTTATAAAAGCGGAAACGGCTCCAGTGAGAGTCGTTTTCTTTTCTTATTTATACGGTCTTGCACATTTCTTTAAAGTTTAATATGATACTCTTTGTTAACAATTCCTTTCCTCAACGACATTATACCCTGAGCGTGTCCTCTTTTTCCCCGTAAGCTTGCCTCATATTCCACAGATGAAAATCAATGTTTCCAACTGATAGGGTGCGGATTTTTATAGTGAAAAGGAGTCGTTATCATTTGAAAGATTATACGTTACAGCAGCAATGGTTCGGGAATGTCCGTAAAGACATTCTGGCCGGTATTCTGGTTGCTCTCGCTCTGATCCCTGAGGCGATCGGATTTTCAATTATTGCAGGTGTCGATCCGATGGTCGGCCTTTATGCATCATTTTGTATCGCGATTATTATTTCTATCTTCGGCGGCAGACCGGGAATGATTTCAGCCGCTACGGGTTCAATGGCGGTTGTCATGGTGACATTGGTGGCTGATTACGGGCTGCAGTATTTGTTTGCGGCAACCATTTTGACAGGTATTATTCAATTTATTCTTGGTGTCAGTAAGATCGCGAAATTGATGAAATTTATTCCGCGTTCGGTCATGATCGGATTTGTGAATGCTTTGGCGATCTTGATTTTTTCTGCGCAGCTGCCGCAGTTCAAAGGAGCTTCATGGGTCATGTACGCCATGCTTGCCGGATCACTGGCTATCATATATCTATTGCCGAAGGTTACGACGGCTGTGCCGTCTCCGCTGGTGGCGATTATTGTCATGACGATCATTGCGGTGGTCTTCCATGCGGATGTCCGCACGGTCGGTGATATGGGCGGGATTACAAGTTCACTTCCGCATTTCTTGATACCGGATGTTCCGTGGACGTTTGAGACATTGCGGATTATTTTCCCGTATTCTCTGGCCCTTGCATTCGTCGGATTGCTTGAGTCGCTGCTGACGGCCCAGATCATTGATGAAATGACGGATACGGATAGTGATAAGAACAAAGAAAGCCGCGGACAAGGCATCGCCAATATTGTGAACGGATTTTTCGGAGGCATGGCCGGATGCGCAATGATCGGCCAGTCTGTCATTAATACGAAAGCCGGCGGACGCGGCCGGTTATCGGCTTTTACGGCCGGCGCGTTTTTAATGTTTTTAATTGCCGTATTAAGCGGTATCGTCGTGAAAATTCCGATGGCTGCGCTGGTGGCCGTGATGGTTATGGTGTCCATCGGCACGTTCGACTGGTCATCGATTAAAGGTTTGCGGAAAGCGCCCCTTACTGATTCGATCGTTATGGTTATTACCGTCGTGACGGTCGTCCTGACAAATGATTTATCAAAGGGTGTCTTCGCGGGTGTGCTGCTAAGCGCGATCTTTTTTACGGCGAAAATTTCTAAGCTGAAGATTGTGTCACATTCCGAACAGAAAGATGTCAGAACATATAAGGTAACGGGACAGATCTTTTTTGCTTCCGTGTCTGAACTGATGAATGCCATCGTTTATGATGAAGGCGTGAAGCGGATTGTCATTGATTTGACCGATGCCCACGTGTGGGATGATTCGGGAGCGGCGGCTCTTGAGAAAATTGTCGCCAAATGTAAAGAATACGGAATTAAGGCTGAATTAAAGGGATTAAATCAGAAAAGCCGAGATTTAATGAAACAAATGGCATAGAATTTGTGAAGTCCGGATGAATATATCCGGGCTTTTTTTCGGTTAAATTTGCCGGGGTGCATTGTTATAATGAATGAGACTTGAAAACCGTATATAGGAGACTTGCATATGATGTGGCTTCAGAAGTTGAACCAAGTGTTGGGGAGAATCATGCCGCTTTTGACTCCGTCAAGTGTGGCGGCGGGTGTGCTGTTATCTCAGCATATCAGCTGGATGGCCGGCGCTGTGCCGTGGATATTTGCATTTATTACATTTACGGGCAGTCTGAGTGCCAATTTTCAATCGCTGAAGCGCAGTATCGAGAAGCCGCTCCCGATGATCATGGCATTGTTTGTTCTGCATATTTTCATGCCTGTTTTTGCATGGGGAAGCGGCCATCTGATTTTCAGCGGTGACCCTTTAACTGTGACGGGTCTGATTATGGGTGTGGTGATTCCGACCGGAATTACGAGTTTGATTTGGGCTGCGATGTATAAGGGGAATGTCGGATTGACGCTGTCTATTATCCTGGTTGATACCGTCCTTTCTCCTTTTATCGTACCGTTGAGCCTGTCTGTCCTGGCCGGGGCGAATGTTCAGATGGATGTGTGGGGAATGATGAAAGGGCTGGCGGAGATGGTGGTGATTCCATCCATCGCAGGGATGATAGTCAACCAGTTTTCCCCGCCGGTAAGGACTCAGGCGATAAGCCGGTCGCTGTCTCCTTTTTCAAAAATCTGTCTGATGATTGTCATTGCCATTAACAGTTCGGAAATCGCGCCGTATGTCACGCACGTGGATATCAAATTTGCGGGCATCGCAGGCATGGTATTTTTTATTGCCATGACGGGTTATGCCGTGGCTTGGCTGATCGGAAGACTGATGAAGCGGAGCCAGGATGAAATCGTGTCTCTGATTTATACGGGGGGCATGCGCAATATCAGCGCCGGAGCCGTTCTCGCCGTGTCTTTCTTTCCGTCTCAAGTGGCGGTTCCGGTCGTCATCGGGATGCTTTTTCAGCAAATCCTTGCCGCTTTGTTCGGCTATTTGCTGAGACGCTTTGAACTTAAACCGGTCGTGATGAAGTATGAAAAAAACCGCTCAGTTACGTGAGCGGTTTTTTCCGTACAGCCAGCTTAGTGCTGCATTGAATTGTCGTTTGAATGCTTCTTGATGGTGCACGGTGCCTTCTTCAACAGTGAAAGAGAGCTGAGATTGAGAAAAGCCTTTTTGCCTCAGGCTTTCATGCACGTCTTTATTTTGTCGGATCATGGTGTTTTGGATGTTGTTTTTATGCTCAGCTTCGCGGCTGCCGACAGACATATAGATACGCCGCCGTGCCGGACGCAAAGATGCGGAGCGGACATACTCTGCTGATTTTTCATACCAGAAGGAACCGGAAATACAGCCGATTCTGCCGAATATTTCAGGCTTCTGTAACATCGCGTACACCGAAAACAGTCCGCCTAATGACGCGCCAATCAGGCCTCTCGTTTCCGGATGTGCAGAAATGTGATGCATATCTTCAACAGTGGGAATGATGACATTTGTCAGCTCCTCGAGAAAGAGCCTCCCTTTGCCGCCGAAATCATGAAACGCAGGGCTCAGGGAAGGCGCGGGCCACGGCGTGTACTCATCGAGCCTGTCAGCCGGTTTGATGCCGATGAAAATCAATTCGGGAAGTGTTCCGTTCGCAAATTGGGATTCAAGCTTATCCATCTGTTCTAAAAACAAAGAACCCCCGTCCAGTACGTACACACAGGGTAAAGCCCCTGTTTGAACCGAATAGGAGGGAGGAAGATACACAGTGCATTCCTTTCCGTTTATCCGGTGTTCTGTAAGGGTGCCTCTCATGCATCCAGCCCCTTCTTTTGCTTAAACAGAAGAAAAAAGAAATAAGGAACGCCGAGAATCGCAAGAATAATTCCCGCCGGCACTTCTGAAGGCTGAAAGAACAATTTGCCCGCAAAGTCGGCGGATATGACGAGGAGCATACCGACCAATCCGCTGACCGGTAATGAGTATCTGTGCTCAATCCCGGCGAGCCTGCGGGAAATATGGGGCGCGATCAGTCCGACAAATGCCATGCTGCCCGCTGCGGTTACACATGCGCTGATCAAAGCGATGCAGGCAATGAGTAAAATTGTTTTTTCTTTATTGGTTGAAACACCGAGGCTTTTCACCGTGTCCTCATCGAAACGAATGGTATCCAGCAATGACGTTTTCGCCATAAGAAGAGGAATGAACAAGATCAGCCACGGAAGGATCGCCGTAATGGTCATCCAGTTTGCCGACCAGATGCTGCCGTTTTTCCAAACCATCGCCATCTCATAATCCTGCGGGTCCATTTTTAATGAAAGAAATAAAGACAGCGCGCTGAATCCGGAATTCATGGCGATCCCGACGAGAATAATTCTGCCCGATTCCAGATGCCCCCGGTGCCAGGCGAAAATATAGATCAGCACGGCCGCCATCAATCCTCCGATGAGGCCGAAGACAGGCATACCCATCGCAGAGGCAAGTGCCGTCGCTTCAGATTGTCCCTGAAACAGAAGCATAAACGTGACGATTCCAGCTCCGGCTCCTGCATTAATGCCCAAAATACCGGGATCGGCAAGACCGTTTTTGGTAATGGCCTGAATAACGGCTCCGGCTATCCCCAACCCGAGTCCGATGGCAGCAGCCATGACAATGCGCGGCAGCCTCAGCTGAAACAGCAAAATGTCATATTGCGGATTCGGATGGATGCGGAAAAGCGTACTGAGCAGTTCACCCGGCTTTGCGGAAAAAGAACCGCTTGTCATGCTGAAATAGCTTACGAGCAATATGAGAGCAATCAGAATGATATAAATTCCAGCCATTTTACGCACCACGCTGATCCCCTCCTTTTCTTTTAATCAAATAAAGAAAGAAAGGAACACCGATGATAGAAGTGACAACTTCAATAGGCGTCTCAAACGGATAATTGATGAATCGGCTGGCAAGGTCGCAAAGGGTCAGGAAGACGCCGCCGATGATGCACGCGCATGGGATCAGCCTGCTGTAGTCCGATCCGACGAGAAAACGTGTGATGTGCGGAACGACCAAACCGACAAAGGCAATTTTTCCGGCGAGTGCCACCGAGCTTCCGGTCAATATGACAACGGCTGCCATCGCCATGAGTTTGATGGTTCTTTTCTGCTGTCCCAGACTTTTTGAAATGTCGTCTCCTAATGATACGGCAGTGACCTTTTTGCTGAGAATCATGGCCGTGATGATTCCGATCGCAAAAAACGGGACGGCCAGTTTCAAAAAATCAGGGTTCATTTGATGCAGTCTCGCACTGTACCAAAAACTGAGATCCTGCGAAATTTGAAAATAAATCGAAAGCGCAGCCGACAGACTGCTGAGAAGCATACTGGTCACCGTTCCGATAATGGCAAGCTGCACCGGGGTAAAACCGCCGGGAAGGATGGAGGCCAGCCCGAAAACAAGAGCGGCGCCGAATGCGGAACCGATAAACGAGTATATGATCATTTCAATGGATGTCGATTGAGGGAGCAATACCATGCAAAGGGTGATGATAAAAGCGGAGCCGTCCGACACACCCATGATCGAAGGCGAGGCCAGATAGTTCCGTGTGATTCCCTGCATGAGTGCTCCGGAAACAGCAAGGGCGGCGCCGATAAACATAGCGCCGGCAGCCCTCGGGATTCTTGAATGCCATATGATCTGATGGTCGGTATTCTCCGGATTAAAGTGCAGCAATGCGGAGAACACGGTATGGAAGTCAAGCTGCTTTGCGCCGTATAAAACGGAAAGCAGCAGTGACAGAACAATGGCAATCGGTGAAGCAATGATAATAATGTGTGTCCGCCGTTTTGCATACATGTGAAAAACCTACTCTTTATTAGTCTTGAGTCAATTTGTCAGCCGCAACCTGTAAGAAGCGGATTTTACTCCAAGCGGTTCCGCCTTGGGCTAATGGATCGATCGTATTGACGTATACATGGTCTTTTTTGACTGCCGTCAGGCTCTTCCAAATCGGATTTTTCTCTAAGTCTTTCAAAGCGTCCGGCTTATCTGCGTTTTCGTCATCAGAGAATTGTACAAAGATGTGGTCAGGGTTCATTTCGCTTAATTTTTCAAGAGAAATCAGTTCCTGCGCTTTCGCCGCTTTAACTTCGACCGGCGCCTTCAGGCCTAAATCACCGTAAAGCGTGGAGTTGAAATATACTTGTTCTGGATAAATATAAATATTGCCTTGTCTGATTCTGATGACCAGCGCGTTTGACTGTTTCGCTTTGCTGTTGATCTTTGTTTTTGTCTTTTTCAGGTCCTGTTCGTAATCTGCGATGATTTTTTTCGCTTTTTTCTCTTTATCTGTAAGCTGGGCGAGCAGCATCATGTTTTCTTTCCAGTTTGATGAGATATGAGAGACAGGGATCGTTTCAGCGGTGCCGCTCAATTTTTTTAACGTTTTTTCCGGGAATTTGGTTGATGCCAGAATGACGTCCGGCTGCAGCTCAAGAATTTTTTCCATATTCGGCTGCATTTTTTCTCCCGTTGATACGGATTTATCTGTAATATCTTTAAACAGTTCCGGGAATTTGCCGGAGAAAGAAATTGCTCCTGCCGGATGAACGTCAAGCAATTTGGCGTCTTCCATTGACTCTACGCTGCCTGTAATGGCGATTTTGTCAGTCGGCGCTTTGACTTCATATGTTTTTCCGAGATATTCGATTTTCTTTTTATCTGAAGAAGCGTCCTTTCCTTTACTTGCTGTATCAGATGTTTCTGAGCTTCCGCAAGCCGCGGCCGTGAAAGCCAAAAGCAAAATCATGAAAGCGAATGCCAATTTCTTCATCTATTGTTCCTCCTGTTCAATTGATAACTATTATCAATTGGAATTATAGAGAAGGAACAGGGATAAGACCATGGATAATTTCCGGTATTACCATGGACGATCTTCGGATAAAATGGAAATGCTTTGCTCGATCATCCGCTGATGTCCGCTTGGAGAATATTCAATCCACGGGTCAGATGATATGGGAAACACGCGTTTATTGCTGACGGCTCTAAGGTTCTGCCATATTCCGGTCTGCTGAATCCGCTGAAAATAACGAAGCGTTTCCGGTTCTTTACAAGTGAAAAGCATGATGCAGTCAGCCTGGCAATCCGCCAGCATTTCCAAGGAAATCTTTTCGTCAGGAGCAAAAGTTTCCGGTTTTGCGGAGGCAAAGCCTAAATCACCGAAGAAGACATCCTCAATACTGTTGTTATGGGCGATGTACATATTTTCTTTATATACACGGATAAATAAGAACCGCTGATGCCGCACGTGCTTAAGAGCATCTTTCGCTGAATGGGCGAGACTTTGATAAGCTTTAAGCCAGTGCCGCGCTTCCTGCTCTTCATTCAAATATGCGGCTGTGCGAAGAAACTGGTCTCTCCAATTCTCTTGAGCCGGAAGGTAAAAAACTTCAGTGATGTCATTCAGGCGCTGTTTTTCTTCTTCACTGACAGAATCAAGACTGAAAATGATGTCCGGGGCAGCTTGGGACAGCGTGTGCAAGTTCTCTTCCCAATTTGCATTATAGCGGTAAGCACTCAGGTGAACCGGAATATCAGAAGAGAATTGTTTGTAATAATAGGCCGTCCATTTCGGGTGCAACGCTGCAGCGTAAGGCACGTGATGCAGAGGAATCAGATGCCCCATCGTTTCTTTTCCGTAAGCGGCCATTTTTGTGCGCCTTTTTTTCATATAGCTTGTAGGTGAGCTGCCGGTATGTTTTTTAAAGATGCGGCTGAAATAAAATTCGTCCTGGTAGCCGATTTGATGAGCGATTTCCCGCAGTTTGCAGTTTGCCTTGGCCATCAGTTTTTTCGCATTGGTTATGCGGATGTCTGTGATATATTCGGTTACGCTCTGCCCGTATAGTTTTTTAAAGGTTTCACTGTAATGCTTGGGACTGATTCCCGCCATATGAGCGAGCTGGGTGAGCGTGATTTTTGTGTCGGACTGAGCATGTATGAATTGTTTTGTCTGTTCGATCGCCGCTTTCGTATTATTTTGATGGCATACTTTTGCGGCATAAAGGTCGTACATCAGCTGCTGAAAGTCGGCTGTGTATTTCATTTTCTGCAATGCATCCGCCGATCGCACGTTTTCAGAAAGTGACTGAAGCCGGCTTGTCAAATGATCCACCGTTTGTAAATTCATTTGCTGAAGTCCGTGGAAGATGTCTTCCCCATTATCCGGAAGCATCGCTTCATCATCTGATGAATAGGAGAAAACACGGAGTCTGACGATATACAAATGGATGCCGCCTGACGATATAGGGGCAATATTGAATGTCTCATAACAAGGACAGATGTAGAGCGTTTCCTTCTGCAGAGGAAAGCTGTCTGTTCCGATATCAATTTGTCCCTCGCCTTTCACATGAAAGATCAATACGGGAGAATCAGTGAGCTGATGCTCTGACAGAAGGTCGGCTGTTTTTTTTACGGAGATGATATCAATGGGCTGAAAGAATAATGTGTTTTTCATGAGAAACCACCTTTTAGGAAACATTCATTTAAATGATAACAGTTATCATTTAAATTGTACCAAATAAATGAATGTTTTCCTATAAAAAGCGGAAATGTGAAATGCGTCAAAATGTTACACGTGTAACACGAATGTTGTCAGTATATGAGGTATTGTTTTCTTAGAGTTTTGAATTGGTTCAGCCGGCGTTGATATGTGCTGGTGATGTCTTCAATGGAAGCGCCTTTTTCTATTTTTTTGCGTACCCAGCCGTTACCGATCAGCTTGTCAAAAGAGCCTGTCGGCAAGAAGGAAAAGTCATTCGGATATAAGTCATGCATGGTTTTCAGAATGGAAAGCCCTGTTTTTGCCGCTTCAAATGTGTTTCTGTTTGTTACGTAGACTTGTACGCCGTGGCACAGCTTGCCCTGGTGCTTGGAGAAGCTGGGGATAAATGATGCGGCTCTGAAGGCGACGCCCGGAAGCTTGAGACTGTTCAGGCGTTCTTCGAGCTCGGTGCTTTTCATATAAGGCGCGCCGATAAGTTCAAACGGCTTTGTCGTGCCCCTTCCTTCGGATACGTTTGTGCCTTCGATTAGTCCTGTCGCCGAATATGCGAATATGCTGTCCGGGGTCGGGATATTAGGCGAAGGGAGGACGAACGGCAGACCGGTATCTTCAATTGTCATCGTCCGCTTCCAGCGCTTCATTTTTACGACGGTGAGGTCGGCGCCAATATGAAACTCTTTATTGAATAAAAGAGCAAGCTCACCGATCGTCATGCCGTGCTTCAGCGGGATCGGATATAGTCCGACAAATGAAGCGTAATCCGGTTCAAGAACCGGGCCGTCCGGATTTCGTCCGCCTTGCGGATTCGGCCGGTCCAAGACATAAAAAGGAATGCCTTTTTCTTTGGCCGCTTTCATGGCATAGGCCATTGTATAAATGTAGGTGTAGTATCGTGTTCCGACATCCTGAATATCGAAAATCAGCACATCTGTATCTTTCAGCATGTCAGGCGTCGGTTTCCTCGTTTCCCCGTACAGGCTGTAGACGGGAAGCCCTGTTTTTTCGTCTATATAGGATGTGACTTTGTCTCCGGCCTGAGCATCGCCGCGGACACCGTGCTCCGGTCCGAATAATGCCGTCAAGTGGATGTCTGGTGCCTCATACAGCACGTCAACGCTGCTTTTCAATGAATTGTTCACACCGGTCGGGTTGGTGATCAGCCCGACCCTTTTTCCCTTCAGTTCCTGTTTATAATCTTTCAGCAGGCGGTCGATGCCTGTTTGGATGCTTGGTTTCTTGGCGGTATGAAGGTTTCTGTCAGAAGCCGCCGAGACTGCCGTCATAGCACTGATGACGACTAATCCGGCAATAAGCGCAGCCGTTTGTGTTTTCATGATCAGTCCTCCTGTTTAAAGCGGTTTTCCGGTCTTCAGATTGATACCGAAACCATAAGGATACAGTGTCGTTCCCGGATGCGTGACGGAAGGAATGTCAGCGGGCAGCCTGCCTTGCGGTTTTGTCTGTCCGAATATCGCTTCAACGCCTGCCGGAATGTTTGGCTGGAGGAATTGTCCGTCTGTATATCCTTTAAAGCCGTAGACTGCGATAAGGGCTTCAGCTTCTTCAAAGTTCGCAGCGTCATATGGATTACGCAGGCTCATCAGCACAAAGGGTTTTTGGTTCGATTGTGCGGCTTTCATGACGGCCCGCGGAAATGCAGTCGTCCACTTGCCGGGATCTGTGACGGAATCGTCAATCACGCCGTCGTTTACGACAGGATCATTTTTCACAACATATGAGCCTGTAATCACGTAATCAGCGTCAGATATCTGCTTTTTGTGTTCATCATGAAATGTGCGCTCGGCGAAGTTCATTTTACTGATGGTTACCGGCCGGATTTTTTTCTTCTTGATGAGCTGCCGAATGGTTTGTTCCATTGACGCTGTTTGATCTTCATATGGAGCGGCAATGAGAACGCGGCTGTTCTTTTTCGGTTTGAATGGGAGCGTGCGGTTTTTGTTTTGTAAGACGGTGACGGACCTTTCCGCGATTTGTTTTTCAGCTTTCAGGTGATTTTTGCTGCCGACGGTTTTCTTTGCTTTTGCAATCTTCTTTTTCAGATTTGTCTCTTTCGGTGCGGGATATATCCCTCGTTTTATTTTCAGGGAAATGATGCGTTCCGCCGATTTGTTAATTTGCTGAAGCGGAATATCCCCTTTTTGTACCGCCTTTTTTAATGCGGAATGAACCCGGGCAAAGCGGTTTTCTGTTTGCAGCGATGTCACTTGGGCCGGCATCAGGGCAATATCGACTCCTGCTTTTACGGCCATGACGACCGCCTCTTCCTGGCCGAAATGATCGGCAATGGCTTTCATATTTAATGCATCCGTGACGATGACGCCGTTAAAGCCCATTTCCTCACGGAGAAGATGAGTCATCACTTTTTTCGAGAGCGTGGCGGGTACGAGGATGTCTGAACCGTCCAGCTTGCTTTTATAGGTTGTATCGTCAAACGCGGGAAATTGCACATGGGCTGTCATGATCATATCAGCTCCGGCCTGAATGGCCTTCCGGAACGGATAAAGTTCAATCTGACGCAGCCTTTCTTGATTGTGGGTGACAAGCGGAAGGCCGTAGTGGCTGTCGACATCCGTGTCGCCGTGTCCCGGGAAATGTTTGACGGCGGCAGCGACATCCTGCTTTTGCTGAGCCTTCATTGAGGCAAGACCGAGTGAAGCTGTCAGATCTCGGTCTGAACTGAAGGACCTGACGCCGATGACAGGATTTCCGGGATTATTATTGATATCGAGAACGGGAGCGAAGTTCGTATTAATGCCCAGTGCTTTCAGTTCTTTCCCGATAATGGCGCCGGTCTGGGACGCGTAGGCTGTTTTTCTAGCGGCTCCGAGCGCCATATTGCCTGGGAAATGAGTGCCCTCACCAAGTCTAGTTACGATGCCGCCCTCCTGATCAATGCTTAATAATAGCGGAATGTCAGGGCTCGCCTTTTGAAAGGCATCTGTCAGGCGTACCGTTTGTTCAGTGTTTTTTACATTTTCTGAAAATAAAATAACGCCGCCGAACCGGTACTTTTGAATAAGCCCTGCGACTTCTTTATTCATTTGGGTAAGAGCCTCAGGTGATGACTGCCCCTTTTTTTGCCAATTGCGAAAATCAGGCATGAGCATCTGCCCTAATTTTTCATCTAATGTCATACGGGATACCGCTTGTTCCGCCTGTGACGGAATGTCCGGTTTTGTCGATACATGATGCGTGCCGAAAACAATGAACAACAGTAATACAGCTGAGATAACAAGTTTCATGATGGTGCCCTCCTGCCGTCATAGTTTGGACAAAAGACATGGGTTGTCATTCAATGGCTTCATAAATCGTTTTTATGATGCTGCCGTAGCTTCCAGTCGGAAAAAGATCCCCTTCAAAAACATTCGGGTTTTCACCGGGACTGACGACGGGGGAATGCTTTTTATTGGTCAAAAGTGCGATCCCCAGCTTATAAGCGGGATCAATAATCGTGACGGTGCCGGTCCATCCCGTATGGCCATATGCCTGCCTGCTTGCATAAGGGCCGAACATCCACTCCATATCCGGGCTGCCGTTTTTCCGCCAGCCGAGAGCGAAAGTCGGATCAGAGGATGCCGCCGTGGTGAACAAATCGGCCGTTCTTTTATTGAAGAGAGAAACGTGTTTATAACTGCCTCCGTTCAGCATGACTTGAAGAAGGACGGCCATGTCATCAGCTCTGGAAAACAGCCCGGCGTGACCGGACACCCCTCCCATTGAGTAAAATGCTTTTTCATCGTGAACTTCCCCCTGCAGCGTATACGTCCTGATGTGAGGGAAACGGATGACTCCGTCACGTGTGTTGCCTAAACGTTCAGTAGCTGCGAATGATTTTTCTTTAAAGCCTTTTTGCAGCGGATTGAACAGTGTGTGCGTCAGTTTCAGCGGTTTGTACAGTTCTTGTTCCGCATAGGCATCAAGGGTTTTTCCGGTTATGTTTTCAATGATGCAGCCGAGAAGCATGTAACCGATATCGCTGTATACGTGTTTTGTTCCAGGTTTGTATGCAAGCGGGATTTGAGTGAGAAAACGGATCGTTTTATCCCGTTCTTGTGAATACAAAGGGCCTGCGGTGTCCGGCTGATAGAAATAAAAGCTTGCCGGCAGACCGGATTGATGCTGGAGCACATCGATGACGCGTATGCGGTCTTTTTCTTGAATCGGATCGCTTTTTCTGTCTTTGAAATCAGGAAGGTAAGCCGAGACTTTTTGATACACATCAAGCTTTCCCTGGCTGACGAGTCGCTGTAATGCAAAATTCGCCGCGTACATTTTTGTATTGGAAGCTAGATCAAACATGGTTGATGTTTTCATTTTTTTCGGACGGGATAAAAGGATGTTCCCGTCATATTTTTTGCTGTAGCCGTATGCTTTCTTTTTGATCACCCGTCCGTCCTTTACGACGACGAGGACGGCTCCGGGGAATCCTGCTGCGATGTCTTTTTCAATCATTTGATCAACCTTTCTGAGCTTTGCTGCGTCGTATAATTCGGATTGGGCTTCGGCTTTGTGCTGCGGCAAAAAAGAGAGGCTGATGACCATTGTGAGTATGGCGGCTGTCAGTGTTTTCATATTCTGATCCCTCCCGGTTTATTCAAATTCAGCAGCCATGTCATCCTTAAATCCGAACGCATAAGTGAAGACAAAGCCCGCCGCGTAAGAGATGAAGAGACCGATGATATACAAAACGATTTGAGCCGGCTGTACGAGAAACGAGAGCGGAAGGCCGGAGACACCGATTGAAAAAGTAGCCACCTGAAAATGGGCTTGAAAGGCGCCGCCGATTCCCGCCCCTAAACACGCCGTCAAAAACGGCCGGCCGAGCGGGAGCGTGACGCCGAAGATGAGCGGCTCTCCGATTCCGAGCAGACCGGATGGAAGTCCTCCGCCGATCGCTCTTTTCAATGAGGCTTTTTTTGTTTTCATAAAGATGGCGAAGGCTGCCCCTACCTGACCCGCGCCTCCCATCGCGAGAATCGGAAGAAGCGGGTCATCTCCGATTGATCGGATTAATTCCAAATGTACGGGAGTCAAGCCCTGATGCAGGCCGGTGACGACAAGCGGCAGGAAGGCGGCTCCCAGTACAAACCCTGAGAGCACTCCCCCGACATTCAGCAGCGACAATAAACCTGATGTAATGAGATCAGAAATAAAACCGCCTGCAGGGATAAAAACGACATATGTCACCAGCCCGGTGATAAGTAAAGACAATGTAGGCGTGACGATAATGTCGATGGATTGATGGACGTACTTTCTGATAAACCGTTCGGTATAAGCGATAAAAACCGCAGCGAAAAGAACGCCGATTAATCCTCCCCTGCCAGGGAGCAGATTCTCTCCGAACAAACTGATATTGGCGATCTCAGGGTTAAGGATCAATATGCCCGCAAGGCCGCCCATCGCGGGTGTCCCGCCGAATTCCTTCGCCGCATTGATGCCGACAAGGACGCCGAGGTAAGCGAATAAGCCTGAACCGATAACCGTTAAAATAAGTGCGATTTGGGATTCTTTCGGGAGCCAGCCGGCCTGAATGACGGCTTTCGTAATACCGGTGATTAAACCTGATGCAATGAGTGCGGGAATAAGGGGAATGAAGATGCTTGATATTTTTCTCAGAAACAGTCTGATGGGTGTGGTGTTTTTTCTGTTGAGATCGGCTTTTTTCCGTGAGGCGGCTTCTTTTAAATCAATGTTTTTTCCGGATGACATAAGTTTTGCGAAAGCGTCGGCGACATGATTGACGACACCCGTGCCGAGAATGATCTGCAGTGTTTCGGCTTCGACGACGCCTATTACCCCGTCCAGCCGTTTCAGCGTTTCAATATCCGTTTTGTCCTGATCTAAAGGTGTAATCCTCAGGCGTGTCATACAGTGGGTAAAGCCTGAGATATTCGATGAACCGCCGCAATTGTCCAGAATATCTTTGGCCAGTGACTGATAAAATGCCTCTTTGCTCATGGAGATCCTCCTTTTTCCGTACGATTTTTCCCGGGGAGCTGTGCCTGAAACGCGTCCTAAAAGCGCCTGCGCCGATCATGAAAACGGCGCGGGCTCGTAAAAGCACATTATTTTTCACCAAAGAACGATCAGCGTTCTTTTTCTTTTGAAAGGTGCTGTTCAATGGCTTTATCAATGAAGCCGTCTGATTCTTTGAGCAGTGCCTTCGCGTGTGTTTCGTCCGAATTCGTCTTCAGCATGACGATTGCCGTTTTGACATGGCTGCCTGCGGCCTCAAGCGTTTCTTTTGCCTTGTCGTACGGAACGCCCGTGATGCTTTGGATAATGCCGATTGCGCGTTCTTTCAATTTTTCGTTGCTGACATGAACGTCCACCATTAAATTTTCGTACACTTTGCCGCTTTTGATCATCACGGCCGTGGAAATCATGTTCAGAATCATTTTATGTGCCGTCGCCGCTTTCATTCGTGTTGACCCTGTAATCACTTCGGGGCCGACGACGACTTCAATGCTGTGATCGGCATAAGTGCTGATCAACGAGTGTTTATTGCATGTGAGCGCGACGGTTTTGGCGCCGATTGTTTTTGCGTATTTCAGCGCACCGGCCGCATACGGCGTGCGCCCGCTTGCCGCGATGGCGATCACGGTGTCTTCTGCGGTAAGCCCGATCGTTTTGAGATCGAGAGCGCCGGTTTCCTCGCTGTCTTCTATACCTTCAGCCGCTTGCAAAAAGGCGTCTGCTCCTCCGGCCATCAGACCGATGACGGTGTCGGGACTTACGCTGTATGTAGGCGGGCATTCAACTGCATCCAGTACACCGAGTCTGCCGCTTGTGCCCGCTCCCGCATAAATCAGCCTTCCGTTTCGCCGTAAGGACTGATGGGCGAATTGAACGGCAATCTGAATATCGGGCAGCACCTGCTGAACGGCTTCAGCCACTTTGAAATCCTCTTGGTTAATGATGCGGAGAATTTCCATCGTGTCTGCTTGATGGATTGAAGCAGTCTGCGGATTTCTGGTTTCTGTGGTCAATCTGTGAATGTTAAGCCGGTCTGTCATGATTGTACCCTCCCAAGTCGTTAATACTTGAAGTATATGGGCTTCTGAATAGATGTTTCAAGAAAAATCGGCAGGGATGAGATAAGTAATCAAGCGCTTTCACAAAAAATGATGCAGAATGTGCTGTTCGCCGATGGGGCCGATCGTGCGACGACCTTTATCAATAAAACCGGAAGACCGGTACAGGTTCTTTGCACGATGATTGCGATGGTTTACAGCAAGCACGATTTCATCACACCAAGGAAAGTAATTTGCGACAAAAGCGGGGAGCTGCAGCATCGCTTGTTTGGCATAACCTTTTCCCTGATGCGGCGCATGTAAGGACAGCGCACTCAGCAAAATGGCAGACACATTGTTCGAATACGGGGCAATGGTTTCTTTTGAGGTATGTAAAATGAAAAAACCGACGGGGCGGTCTTCTTTTAAAATGACTGTCGGGTAGCGATCCCGGATGACGAGAGCCTGCGGCAGGACATCTATCGGCAGAGCTGTGAACTTTTTATCTTCTTCACTCAGCACAAACCCGTTCAGCCCGTCTGCATGCTCCGGTTTATAAAAGGACAGGGCTACATCCATGATATCTACTCTCCTTTTTTATAATTGATCCAATTCATCTTCTGATAGAACACGGCAACCTGCCCGTTTTAAAAGGGCGGAAGTGATGCCGTCTCCGATTATTTTTTTTCCCGAAAAAGTGCCGTCATAGATGAAGCTGCTGCCGCAGGACGGGCTGTTTTCTTTAAGGATGACCGTTGCGGCGCCTATTTCTTTTGCGTATGCTAACGTTTTTTCCGCGCCGTCCATATATAAAGCCGTAACGTCTTCGCCTGATGCCGTTACGATTCTTGCTGTTCCGTTCAGCACGTCTTCGCCCGTACCCCCGATGATTTCCGCCGGTTCGCGGGGAGTGGTGAAGCCGCCCAAAAGTTCGGGGCAGACCATAACAGCTTTCTTTTCTTCTACGAGTCTGCGGATTTTTTCCGAAGCGGCGTGAGAGCCGTTATACCTGCATTCGATACCGCCGAGACAAGAGCTGACTAAGATCATCTGTGTCCATTCCCTTCAATATTTTGATACTTTCATCATAAATGAAATAAGAGAGGAGGGATGAGTTTTTCAGTTAAAAAACGGGTAAAAAAGTTTGAAAATAAAAAAAATAATTTTTCTCTTTACAAATAGGGTACAACCTGTATATAATAACTTTTGTCAGCTCGACGCGGACACAACGGCCCGTTGGTCAAGCGGTTAAGACACCGCCCTTTCACGGCGGTAACACGGGTTCGAATCCCGTACGGGTCATATGGAGGATTAGCTCAGCTGGGAGAGCATCTGCCTTACAAGCAGAGGGTCGGCGGTTCGAGCCCGTCATCCTCCACCATATTTGCCGGCCTAGCTCAATTGGTAGAGCAACTGACTTGTAATCAGTAGGTTGGGGGTTCAAGTCCTCTGGCCGGCACTGTTTTCCAAAAAAATACGGAGGGGTAGCGAAGTGGCTAAACGCGGCGGACTGTAAATCCGCTCCCTCAGGGTTCGGCAGTTCGAATCTGCCCCCCTCCACCATTTTTGGGCTATAGCCAAGCGGTAAGGCAACGGACTTTGACTCCGTCATGCGTTGGTTCGAATCCAGCTAGCCCAGTCTCAGACACCTTTTGCATAAAGGTGTCTTTTTTTTATCAGCATTTTGCTTCAATTTCTGATTGTTCATCAGATATACTATTTTTAAGCTGCTGTTAAGGCAGTATATTCTGTATTTTCCATCTACACCCTGCCTGAAATTTGGTAAAATAAATGTAATAAAAAAATGAAACCTTTTAAAACAATCAACGTATAGATACAGACCGGTGAAGGGCAGAGGTAAGATAAAACATGGAAAACCTGATTAAAAAAAGAATCAAGCAAGTCAAAAAAGGCGATCAAAATGCGTTTGCAGAAATCGTTGACCTTTATAAAGATAAGATTTACCAGCTTTGCTACCGCATGCTCGGCAATGTTCACGAAGCGGAAGATATTGCGCAGGAAGCTTTTATCAGAGCGTACGTCAATATCGACAGTTTCGATATCAACAGAAAGTTTTCAACGTGGCTTTACAGAATTGCGACCAACCTGACCATTGACCGCATCCGCAAGAAAAAGCCTGATTACTATCTGGACGCAGAAGTAGCGGGAGCAGAAGGGCTGACGATGTATTCGCAGATCGCCGCGGACGGGGTTCTCCCTGAAGACGCCGTATTGTCATTGGAGCTGTCGGACACAATTCAGAAAAAGATTTTAAAGCTGCCTGACAAGTACAGAACGGTTATTGTATTAAAGTATATTGACGAACTCTCTTTAATTGAAATCGGGGAGATTCTGAATATCCCTGTCGGCACCGTCAAGACAAGGATACACAGAGGCAGAGAGGCTCTTAGAAAACAATTGAGGGATCTTTAAGTGGGGTGATGAAATGAGCTGTCCTGAACAGATTGTGCAGCTTATGCATAAGCATCTTGATGGAGATATCCTTCCTGAAGATGAAAACGTATTAAAACAACATTTGCAGTCATGCGGGAATTGCAAACGGCATTTTCATGAAATGGAGAAATCCGTAGCACTCGTCCGAAGCACATCGCATGTCACGGCCCCTGCTGATTTTACTGCCAAAGTTATGGCGAATCTTCCAAAAGAGAAAAAACGCGCTTCTGTAAAACGATGGATCAAAACTCATCCGATGATTGCAGCCGCAGCGGTTTTTGTGATTTTAATGGGCGGCGGTTTTTTCAACAGCTGGCATAATGACCACAATTTCAGTGTGTCCAAACAGCCGAACCTTGTCGTGCAGAATCACACGGTCACCGTCCCTGAAGGCGAGACTGTAAAGGGCGATGTCACAGTAAAAAACGGCAAGCTGTTCATTGAAGGAAAAGTCGACGGCAATGTGACCGTCGTCAACGGAGAAAAATACATGGCCTCAGCCGGACAAGTCACCGGGCAGATTGAAGAGATTAACCAATTGTTTGACTGGGTCTGGTACGAACTGAAATCGGCGGGCCAGGGCGTCGTGAGCGCTTTGGACCCGAATGAAGATGAGTAAAGCGTATAATCGCTTTACTCTTTTTTTGTGCATCGCCGCGCTGGCTCATTTCACTTGAGAAATCAAAATGTGGTATAATGAGCACGCTATATGATGTACATATTGCTCATGCAGCACAATTCATAACAGAAAAACGAAATGACTGAATTCTTGGAGGACGAGGAAATGGCTTTTGAGGACATCCCATTTTTGCAATACCTCGGCAATGCCGTTGATATTCTCCTTGTTTGGTATGTGATATATAAATTAATCATGGTCATACGCGGGACGAAGGCGGTTCAGCTTTTAAAAGGAATCGTCGTCATCGTATTGGTCCGGATGGCCAGTTCATATTTGGGACTCAGCACGCTTCAGTGGCTGATGGACCAAGCGATAACATGGGGATTTTTAGCGATCATCATTATATTCCAGCCTGAGCTGAGACGGGCGCTTGAACAGCTCGGACGGGGCCGGTTCTTTTCCAGGAGCGGAACCCCCGTGGAGGAAGCGCAGCATAAGACAATTGAAGCGATTACAAAATCGATCAGCTACATGGCGAAACGCCGCATCGGCGCACTCATCGCGATTGAGCGCGATACGGGAATGGGCGATTATATTGAGACGGGCATCCCGCTTAATGCGCAGGTCAGCTCGGAGCTTTTGATTAATATCTTCATCCCGAATACACCGCTGCATGATGGAGCGGTCATTATGAAAAATAACGAGATTGCGGCGGCTGCCTGTTATCTGCCGCTTTCTGAAAGCCCGTTTATTTCAAAGGAGCTGGGGACGCGTCACAGAGCGGCTGTCGGCATCAGTGAAGTGACGGACAGCTTAACCATTATTGTATCTGAAGAGACGGGCGCCATCAGTGTGGCCAAAAACGGAGACCTTCACAGAGAATTGACGGAAGAAGCACTGAAAGAAATGCTTGAAGCCGAGTTTAAGAAAAACGCCAGAGATACTTCTTCTAACCGCTGGTACTGGAGGGGCAAGAAAAATGGATAAATTCTTAAACAACCGCTGGGCTGTAAAGATCATTGCATTGCTCTTTGCGCTGCTGCTTTACGTTGCGGTTAACAACAACCAGGCGCCGACTCCGAAAAAGCCGGGGGAATCCTTTTTTCCGACATCAACGACTGACGAGGCTACGCTTACTGATATTCCTGTAAAAGCATACTATGATGAAGCGAACTATGTCGTCACCGGCGTGCCCCAGACCGTAAATGTCACGATTAAAGGCTCGACAAGCGCGGTGAAAAAGGCGAGACAGACGAAGAATTTTGAGATATACGCCGATATGAATAAGCTGAAGACCGGGACTCATAAGGTCGAATTGAAGGCGAAAAACGTATCGGACGGACTGACGATCTCCATTAACCCGTCAGTCACGACGGTTACGATTCAGGAAAAAACGGCTGAGAGTTTTCCCGTGGAAGTTGAATACTACAATAAAAGCAAAATGAAAAAGGGATATACCCCTCAGCAGCCGATTATCAGCCCGAAAAACGTGCAGATTACAGGTTCGAAAAATGTGATTGATAACATTTCACTTGTCAAAGCATCCGTGAACCTAGAAAATGCAAATGAGACCATTGAAAAGGAAGTGAAGGTGACCGTCTATGACAAAGACGGCAACGCACTTCCTGTTGATGTTGAACCGTCAGTCATTAAAGTGACGGTTCCCGTAGCCAGTCCGAGCAAAAAGCTTCCTTTCAAAATCGAAAGGAAGGGAAGTCTTCCGGACGGGGTGAGCGTTGCGAGCATTGACTCGAATCCGAGTGAGGTGACGGTTTACGGTCCGCAGGATGTGCTGGATTCACTTGAATTTATTGACGGCGTATCTCTTGATTTAGGCAAAATTGATAAAGATACCGATATCAATGCCGATATCCCGCTTCCTAAGGGTGTCACCAAGGTATCACCGGAAAAAATCACGCTTCATGTTAAAGTGGACAGTGAAGACAAAAAGGATTTTGACAATGTCGGAATCAAGACGGTCGGACTGGGAGGCTCACAGCAGATTGAGTTTCTCGATCCTGAATCGCAGGCGATAAATATTACGGCCAAAGGCTCTCCCGCCAACATTAAGGCGCTGAAAAAGTCGGACATTGAACTGTATGCCAATGTCTCGGACTTGGATGACGGAGAGCACTCTGTAAAGCTAGAAGTAAACGGCCCGCAAAACGTCACATGGTCCCTGTCTAAAGACACGGTTAAGATCAAGCTGACTTCTAAGAAAAACACAAGTTCAAATAAAAATGACGGCGGCTCCGCTGATTCCGGCAATAAGAACGGCACAAGCGGAGACGCAGACAAAGACAAGAACAAGAACCGGGAAGACGATACTGACAGCGATCAGAATAAAAGTCAAAACCAGGATCAAAATCAAGACCAGGATGAAGACGGATCAAGCGCTGATTCTTCTTCAACAGAATGAAAAAGGAGCGATACAAAATGGGCAAGTATTTTGGAACAGATGGTGTAAGAGGTGTTGCCAACAGCGAGCTTACGCCAGAGCTGGCCTTTAAAGTTGGGCGTTTTGGCGGTTATGTCCTGACCAAAGATAAGCAGCGCCCGAAAGTGCTGATCGGCCGTGATACACGTATCTCCGGACATATGCTGGAGGGAGCCCTTGTCGCCGGACTTTTATCGATCGGAGCTGAAGTGATGCGCCTCGGCGTTATTTCTACGCCGGGGGTATCCTATTTAACGAAAGCCATGGATGCTGAGGCGGGCGTCATGATCTCCGCTTCTCACAACCCCGTACAGGATAACGGAATTAAATTTTTCGGAGGGGACGGCTTTAAGCTTTCTGATGAGCAGGAGGCCGAGATTGAACGTCTCATGGATGAACCGGAAGATAAGCTGCCGAGACCGACAGGCGCGGACCTCGGGCTTGTAAACGATTATTTTGAAGGCGTTCAAAAGTATCTGCAATTTTTAAAGCAGACGGCGGACGAAGATTTCACAGGCATTCATGTAGCGCTTGACTGCGCCCATGGTGCGACATCATCCATTGCGACGCACCTTTTTGCCGATCTCGATGCTGACGTGTCTACAATGGGGACGTCTCCGAACGGATTAAACATTAATGATGGCGTCGGGTCTACACACCCGGAAGCACTGAGTGCTTTCGTCAAAGAAAAAAACGCCGATATCGGCCTTGCGTTTGACGGAGACGGCGACCGCCTCATTGCTGTTGATGAAAAAGGAAACATCGTCGACGGTGATCAGATTATGTACATATGCGCGAAGTATTTGAAATCAGAGGGCCGTCTGAAGGATGATACCGTCGTATCGACTGTGATGAGCAACCTCGGTTTTTACAAAGCGCTTGAAAAAGAAGAAATCAAAAGCGTTCAAACGGCAGTCGGCGACCGCTATGTCGTAGAAGCGATGAAAAAAGACGGCTATAATGTCGGCGGCGAGCAGTCAGGGCACCTTATTTTCCTTGATTACAACACTACCGGCGACGGTCTTTTGTCCGCGATCATGCTTGTGAATACGCTGAAGGCGTCCGGCAAAACCCTTTCAGAACTTGCGGATGAAATGAAAAAATTCCCGCAGCTCTTAGTGAACGTGAAAGTGACGGATAAATATAAGGTAGAAGAAAACGCTAAGGTGAAGGCCGTTATTTCTGAAGTGGAAAAAGAAATGAACGGAGACGGCCGGATTTTAGTGCGCCCGTCAGGCACCGAACCGCTCGTCCGAGTGATGGCCGAAGCGAGAACAAAAGAGCTTTGTGACGAATATGTCACAAAAATCGTGGATGTCGTGCGGACAGAAATGGGAGCGGAGTAGCGAAGTTTATAAGCAGAGAGCGAACAAGACAAGTGCGATCAGCATAATATGATAGTAAACATGATGCCGGGGCGGCAAAAAATAATTGACCGTCCTTGGCACATGCTGTAAAATCAAGCTTGTTCAGCCTTTGTTTTTCACTTGCAGGAAAGGCGGGATTGTTTGCATCTTTTATAATTACAGCGCCCGAACTAAGCGCCCGAAAAACGGCTTAGTTGACGAGGATGGAGGTTATCGAATTTTCGGCGGATGCCTCCCGGCTGATTCATTTAGATCACAGCCGTAAGGATTTCTTCAAACCGGAGGGGCGACTCTCCGAACAAAGAGAAATCACATGATCTTCCAAAAAAACATGTGGGAGGGGACGATTGAAAGTCCCCTTGTAATTTGACTTTCTTCGTCTCCTTTTGCACCTTTAGGAGGAAGAAAATATGTGTGGAATTGTAGGTTATATCGGTCAGCTTGATGCGAAAGAGATTTTGTTAAAAGGATTAGAGAAGCTTGAGTACCGCGGTTATGACTCTGCCGGTATCGCTGTGGCGAATGAGCAGGGCGTGCATGTGTACAAAGAAAAAGGCCGCATCGCCGACCTTCGTGAAGTGGTGGATCACACGGTTGAATCTCAAGCGGGAATCGGCCATACACGCTGGGCGACTCACGGCGAACCAAGCTTCCTGAACGCTCACCCGCATCAAAGCGCACTCGGTCGCTTTACACTTGTTCACAACGGTGTGATCGAGAACTATGTTCAGCTGAAGCGCGAATATCTTGAAAACGTTGAACTGAAAAGCGACACGGACACTGAAGTAGTCGTTCAAATGATCGAGCAATTTGTGGCGGGAGGACTTAGTACAGAAGAAGCGTTCCGCAAAACACTGACTCTGTTAAAAGGCTCTTACGCAATTGCATTATTTGACGGTGAAAACACAGACACCATTTACGTTGCAAAAAACAAAAGCCCTCTGTTAATCGGCCTTGGAGATACGTTTAACGTCGTGGCATCTGACGCGATGGCTATGCTTCAAGTAACGAATGAATACGTTGAGCTTTTGGACAAAGAAATGGTGATCGTGACAAAAGACGAAGCCGTGATTAAAAACCTTGACGGTGAAGTCATGACACGTGCGTCTTATATCGCTGAGCTTGACGCCAGTGATATCGAAAAAGGCACATACCCTCACTACATGTTAAAAGAAACGGATGAGCAGCCGCTTGTTATGCGCAAAATCATCCAAACGTATCAGGACGAAAACGGCAGACTGGCCGTGGCCGGCGATGTCGCTGACGCCGTGGCGGAAGCGGACCGCATTTATATCGTGGCTTGCGGAACGAGCTACCACGCTGGTCTTGTCGGGAAACAATATATTGAAATGTGGGCAAACGTACCGGTTGAAGTGCATGTAGCGAGTGAATTCTCTTACAACATGCCGCTTCTGTCTAAGAAGCCGCTCTTTATCTTCCTTTCTCAAAGCGGAGAAACAGCGGACAGCCGCGCCGTGCTTGTTCAAGTCAAAGCGCTGGGTCACAAAGCGCTGACGATCACAAACGTTCCGGGATCAACGCTTTCCCGTGAAGCGGATTACACATTGCTTCTGCACGCAGGCCCTGAGATCGCGGTTGCATCAACAAAAGCGTATACGGCTCAGATTGCCGTGCTTGCGATCGTTGCGTCCGTTGCAGCAGAACGCAACGGCGTTGATATCGGTTTTGATTTGGTCAAAGAATTAGGTATTGCGGCAAACGCCATGGAAGCCCTCTGCGACCAGAAGGACGAAATGGAAATGATCGCACGTGAGTACCTGACTGTTTCAAGAAACGCTTTCTTCATCGGCCGCGGCCTTGACTACTTCGTATGTGTCGAAGGCGCCCTGAAGCTGAAAGAGATTTCTTACATCCAGGCGGAAGGCTTCGCCGGCGGCGAGCTGAAGCATGGAACAATCGCTCTGATTGAAGAAGGAACACCGGTATTTGCGCTGGCGACACAAGAACACGTCAACCTGAGCATCCGCGGAAACGTGAAGGAAGTCGCAGCCCGCGGCGCCAACACTTGCATCATCTCGCTGAAAGGCTTAGAAGACGCAGACGACAGATTCATCCTGCCGGAAGTCAACCCTGCGCTTGCTCCGCTGGTATCTGTTGTGCCATTGCAGCTGATCGCTTACTACGCTGCACTGCACCGCGGCTGTGACGTTGATAAACCGCGCAACCTTGCGAAGAGTGTGACTGTGGAATAAGGATTTGACAAGGAAAGAAAACAGTATGTTGTTTTAAATTCAAAGTTTGTATTGTTCCTGGAAAAAGTTGCACCGTTCTACCCCTTTAGATATACTCATCTAAAGGGGTATTTTCATGTCTAAACAGAAAACTAAGTAGAAAAATTGATTGAAAAAGGTATAGGAGCTAAAAAATACATAAACTGGAGCTAAACATTCAAGTGTTAACTACAATAAGGATGCTCATCGTTTATAATAAATTGAATAAGGAAGATAGTAGGAGCCTTCTATCTGATATAAAACAATAATTATAACATTTAACTGAATATTTAGAAAATAATATTAGCATACAAGATAATCATTAGATTATATTATCAATGAAAGGTTGCAGATGAGTTAGAAATAAACCATCATACAGTTCTTAAAACAAAAGAACACATTGTTATGATAAAGGCTTAGGGAGACGAATAAATATTGGTTAGAA
The DNA here is from genome assembly GCF_026420705.1 of Bacillus sp. NEAU-CP5. Taxonomy (NCBI): domain Bacteria; kingdom Bacillati; phylum Bacillota; class Bacilli; order Caryophanales; family Bacillaceae; genus Bacillus; species Bacillus sp. NEAU-CP5. The sequence goes on from NZ_JAPMOV010000007.1 coordinate 29,708, forward strand.
GGTTGTACAAAATCAATATACTGAGAAATATCAGTTAATGTTTTTGAAGTAGTTTTAAACCCATTCGAGATCTAGGTAATATTATCATCTTTACTTAAATCAAGAGAGTTGGAGAATTCGTAAAGGATATTTAAATGAATAATATAGAAGGCTCCTCAAATCTTATAATGCCGAAAATAAAAAGAAATTAATACCCGGGAATTCAGAAAAATACAGGGAAAAAGAGGTTTGATTATTACTATGTCTAATGAAGAGGTTTTATTAAATAAAGTTTTAGATGCGAGTTCTAATACAATTTGGGATGAATTGAAAAAGATAAGAGAGTCTTCAGAAATAGAAAAAAAGACTATTAGGCGTAGATGGATATGGGAACTAATTCAAAATGCATCAGACTGTACACCTAAAGGTAAGAAAATAGATATAAAAATTGATTACTCTAATAATCAAATCATATTTAGTCATAATGGACTGCCATTTTCGTATGAAAATTTATTAGATTTAATCACACAAATCTCATCTAAGCAAAGTTCAGAAGAAAAGAAAACAGGAAAATTTGGAACAGGTTTTATGTCGACTCATTTATTATCAGAGGTTGTACGAATTGAAGGGTCGTTTAGCCAAGAAGATAGTAGGTATACAAAATTTGAGTTCATTGTTGATAGGTCAGGAGATGATTATAGCGATATTAAGAATAAAACAAAAATTATGCTAGAACAATTAGATCTTGTAAGCAGAAATCAAGAGGAATTACAAGAAGAGTATGAGGATACAAAATTCGTTTATTTAATACAGGATGATGACATAAAAGAAGCAGTAGAGGAAGGGATAGAAGATTTAAAAGAGACTATTCCTTATGTATTAACTTTTAATAAGAATATCAACTCTATTACATACAATGGTGATTGTTACAAAAAGGAGAAAGTAGAAACTTCACGTTCAAATAACAAGCTAAAAGCTGTTCAAATTAACGTTTCTGATAGTATTAAAGAGTTGCTAATATTAAATGAAAATAATGTAACTATTGGTTGTGCTATTGAACGTAAAGACAAGAAATTATATTTCTTACCAATTCCTGATGCCATGCCAAGGGTCTTTTGTGAATTTCCTCTATTAGGAACTGAAAAATTTAGTTTTCCTATAGTAGTTAATTCAGGATTATTTGAAGTAGAAAGGGACAGAAATGCTATTAGAGATAGCAATCCAGTAAATAATGAATTAATAAAGGTAGCTGTCTCTTTATACAAGGAATTAATAGATTATTGTTCAGAAAGTAAAAGGACAAGAAATGAATTTAATATTTGCATTTTAAAACCCTCTACTTCATCAAATATTCAGGCTTATAGCTATAAAGAAATTAAAGAGCATATTGAGAAGAGTCCAATTGTTCCTATCCATAATCATTTGGAAGATTTGAAACGATTAGCATTTAAGGATAATAATGGTAACGTAGCAATAGGCATACCAAAAACAAAAAAAAGCACACATAAGGACTTACTTTGGGATGTTTTATCTAATTATAACGGAGTATCGATACCAACTAAAGATACTTACTTAGGCTGGGCGGAGGTTTTTGGAGAGAATGCTGGATTCTCTTGGATAAACGATATTTTTGAAGATTCAAATATTGATAAATTAGTTGCTTGTTTGAATGATAAGACTCTATATGCAGAGTGGTTAAATGCATTTTTTTCTCTTTGGATTAAGGATGCAGGTATTGATGAAGTTGTAAAATCGGCATTTGTACCGAATCAAATTAATGAATTTGTACAGTTCGCCTGTATTTATCTTGATAAAAATATAGATCAAGAATTAAAACAGATCTTAACATTATTGGGTGAGAAAATTGAAGGACAGTTATTGAAACTAGATATTATTTCATTTGAACACTATTTCGAAGAACACCCCAAAAAAATTAAGACTAATGAAATATGCTCTGATCAAATTGAGCTCAAAGTATCAAAACTTCTCAGTGAGGAAACTATTGACAGGATAGAAAGAAATGAATCTACCCAAAAAATATTTAATAGATTAACTAATTGGTTCCTATCAAATCCTGAAAAATCAAAAAAATGGTTTGGGAATTTATATTCAAAGAGAATGATGTTATCTTCTCCAGAAGAAAATCTGAGAAGATATAGAATAGCGGAAAAAATAGAGGAAAATAACATTAAGTTTGAAGAATTAGATGAAATTATTAATAATCGAGATAAAATAATGGAGATTGTAACTAACTCTGAACTGAGTAAAGAAGATATTATCAATCAATTAAAACATGTTATTACCTCATCCGAAGAAATGAAACGCTATGTTGAGAAATTACTACATAGAAGTACAGAAAATATTTTTAAGTATTTAAGCAGACTTAAAGATTATACACTTCCGGCAACTTTAGAAGAATGGATGAATGAAAAGTATTCTGATACAGTATTTCCGGCTAAGTATAACGGAAATGATTTTAGAATCATTATTCGTCCAAGTGATTATCAAAAAATAATATTTTATTATGATGAAGAATTAGAGGCTTTAGATGATGTCAACTATCAATTATGGACGGATGATGGAGAAGTACAACGAATGGTTACTTTAGGTGATTTGCTTAAAACAACAGGTATATCTAAAATTCCATTGACTAAGTTATAAGAGAGGTACTTTTTAGTGTTTAGAACAATTAAAGATATTGAAAACAAAATAAGTACAAATAATAGACAGAATACAACATATATACACCCAATTGCGAGTCATGAAGAAATAGCAAAATTAATTGTTGCATACTCGAACAGTAACGGTGGAGATATAGTCTTTGGAATACGAGATGATGGAAAAAGATTAGAAATAAAGAATTTTCCCTTTAGATTTGGTTTGGAGAGAGTTCAAAATTTGATAGAGGGTATTATAAATATTAAAAGTGAGTACTTTACTTTAAAAGACATTAGGCTATATTATATTTCTATTAATAAAGCAGAGGAATTAGTAACAGTAAATAAAACGATTTATAAAATTGGTGATAGTGGAGTGGCTGAACAGATGAAGAACCAGAAGATATTTATTTCATATTGTTGGAATGATGTAGCGTTTGCTGATTTAATTGATAATGATTTCAAAAATATGGGGTATACTTTGACTAGAGATGTTCGAAACATTGAGTTTAAAGATAGTATTAAAGATTTCATGAAAACTATTGGGAAACACGATTTTGTTATTAGTATTATTAGTGACCAATATTTAAAATCAGTAAATTGTATGTATGAGATATCTGAAGTTATGCGTTCGCGTGAATATAAAGAGAAAATGTTATTAGTTATACTAAAAGATTCTGATAAAGAATTTGTACCTTCACTTTCAGAGATACCGACTACAATTGCAGCTAATATATATTCTTTTGAGCAAAGGATAGGATATATATCTTATTGGGAAGAGAAAGAGAAGGCATACTCGGAAATGATTCAGAAAATAACTCAAGATACAAATAAGATTGAACCTTTACAGGAGTTAAAAAGAATAAAGAGTATCACAAATAACGTCAGTGAATTTTTATCTGATATAAGTGATTGGAACAATACTAATTTAAGTGACCTAAAAGCATCTGACTATACAGCTTTTATAAAAGAAATTAACCAAAGTGTTAACTAAATGATTGCTTTGAATTTAGTTAATGCCATATACATAGTGGGAAATTGATATTTTATATCAATCTTTTTTATAAAACCAAACTCCACACAAAAATCAAACCCACGCATTTTGATCAAACTTTGTTCAAAATGTGTGGGTTTCTTCTATTATAAAATCAACGTTTGCAAAATGCTTTTAATTGAACTTTATTCGAAAGCTGCATTATTAGCCAGAGGGGTTTTTTTAATGCGGAAATGAGAAATACATACTCTTTGCGATTGTAAAGAAATCCCCTTTTATATATTGAAAAGGATTAACACCTGCTTTATAATACGAGATGCATTCCGGTTAACATCCATAAATGTAATCATTAGTAAATTGTTTTGTGCATGCCTCATCGGAAAGTAATCACCTCCAGCAATTTTCATCATGAATAGTCCATTATATAAATGTAATCAATCGATTACAATTTCACATTATGCTTAAGACTTTAAAATCCCTTTTGTATTTGTCGACTCCTGATCCATTATGAATACCTCGACTAGATATAAAAATAACAACATTTTTACAATAATCCGGTTCAATTCTTAAAAAAGTCCTGACAGCAATGATAGGAGTGGAATGATGTCAAACCTTTTAGAAATCAGAAACATCAGCAAATCTTTTGGCCATAAAGCAGTTTTAAAGGATGTTACATTCAATGTGCCTGCCGGATCAATTGTCGGTTTTATCGGTGATAACGGCGCAGGCAAGTCAACAACATTTAAAACGATATTAGGATTAATCTCTCAGGATAGAGGTAAAGTGAAAATTTTTGGTAAAGAGAATCTGGATAAACATATAAAGTTCAAAGAAGATATTGGGGTCGTATTTGATGCGATGAATCTTCCTGCGCACCTTACGATAAAGCAGCTGAATCATGTATTTAAGAAACTATTCGACGCTTGGGACCAAGATCATTTTTACCGGTTGGTTCATTCTTTCTCTTTACCTATGGACAAAAAAGTGAATACATTCTCGCGCGGTATGTCAATGAAGTTATCCGTAGCTGTTGCTTTGTCGCATAATGCAAAATTATTACTTTTGGATGAAGCAACGGGAGGGCTTGATCCCTCTTCAAGAGATGATCTGTTAAATGAATTAAAAAGCTTTGTGAGTAAAAGCAACGGCGGTATTTTACTTTCATCGCACATTATGACTGATGTCGAGAAGATAGCCAGCCATATCATTATTATGAAAGATGGCGAAATTTTATTAAATGAAGAGAAAGATAAGGTTCTTGAAAGCTATACTGTTATAGACGTTGATGAAGGCCAATTGGCTGAGCTTGACGAAGATATCGTTCTAGCAAAAAGGAAACATGGATCTTATTGGAGTGTGCTTGTATCGGATCAACAGAAATTGCCGAATGGCGTAACGGCCAACACCATTTCCATAGAAGAAATCAGCGTCTTTTTAACGAGGAGTGAAAACATTGAGAGGTCTGTTACTGACTAACTATTACCTGGTTTATCGAAGTTTCTTTGCATACACGGGGTTGGCCATATTGGTATCAGCAGTCATTTTTTATTTTGGGGATGCTTCAATGCATCGTTTTGTTGCTATGCTGATTATTTTGTTTGTCGTCATGCCCGCACTTGAGGTTATAAAGTATGAGAGCAAGTCTGGCTATGACAGGTATGTCCTGACTTTACCGGTCAGCAGAACAAATATTGTTCAAAGCCACTATTTCTTTTATCTTTTGATTGTTGTGATCGGAGCCGTACTATCTTATGGTGTTTTCTTTGTATACAGCCTGGGATCTGATGAACCGATTGACAGCATATTTAATATTGTCTCTTTTGGAACGTTCATCGTTCTCTTTGCCGGTGCAATCGTTTATCCTCTTCTCTACATGATAGGCCCGGAAAAATCCGATGCTATTGTAATTGGAGGGGCAATGGGGGGACTTTTTGCTACCTTTGGATTGCAAAGTGTCGTTGGGTATGTAGCAGAACAAATACCGCTGTCATTTTTGCACATAAATCCTTCTTTATATGTTCCGGTTATATATCTCATGATCGGCGTTATCTTATATATCATTTCATTTTTCATTGCCGCAGCTATATATCATAAAAAAGAATTTTAGCAACTGATCAAGTTATAACAGGATAAGACATGGCACGGGCTCATAAATTCACTTTAACTCCAAGCAGACAGCCGCCCGCCCAATGGGCGGCTGTTCTTCTAATTAAAACTGCGTTGTCACATCGTACTCATAATCAATCTTCAATTTTACATTTTTCATAGTCGATTTTGCTGTTGCAAGTGTGTTGTATTTAAAATTCCAGATGCTTGCCGCTGAGAGGTTATCATCCAGTGTAATACCGTAATTCCCTTGTGTGGAGCTGTTTGCAAGTGCACGGTGCCACACTTTATTTTCTTCCGACATGATGTAGTGGCTTGTATTTCCTTGGCTTGGTGTTTGGGTTGCGGTGGTGTTGATTCTTTTCACTGTGGCGTCTCTTGGAATGCTTGTCTGTTTGGTTAAGTCGAGTCTAAGAACAGTTGAATCTGATCCATTCGGACTGAGGCTTGTGTTCCCTTTATTTTCAGCTGTACCGCTGAATGAGAAGGTCTCACTGCCGGATTTGATTCGGTCGTAAATAGAGAGTGTAAAGTACATATCGTCAGTGTAGGAGCCGCGGGACACTTTCACGTAGAACGTCTCGTTATTTTCTTTCGCATCTGTATTCGCATAGATAAAAGGTAGCGCCGTATCAGGATTTATCACTTCTGTGCCTTTACTGATCAGTACTTTATTTTTATTATAAATTTCAATGTCCATTCCCTTGTATTCACTTCTTGTTGAACTCCTGACATAAAGTCTTTCTCCCTTATTTGCCGTGAAAGTGAAATACGAATCTTTTTCCCCTTTTGGCAATATGGCAGTATCAATATTTTTATATTTCCAGTAGCCTACTGGATTGGCAGTTTCAAATGAATGATTTCCTGTAATGGCGCTTATTTGTGATGAGTTCTTTTGAGACGCAGAGGCTGAGGCTGAAGGTGCAAACAATACGCCTGATAATAAGATTGCACTGACAAATAGTATAGATATATACTTTTTCATGGAAAATTCCTCCTTTTTGACTACATCATACATAAAAACCCTCATGATGTAAACATTTGTTATTTTAGGTTAAAATCAACTGGGAAACAGCCGATACAAACACTAGAACATCATCTCAAGCGGAGGTTAAAAACATGCGCCTAAACGCTCGTTATATAAAAAATCAAGTAATGGCTCAGCAAGTGCTTCAGCGGTATTCTTCCAAAACAAATGTGAAAGATGCGGCAAAAGGGCCGGACAGCTTATTGATTCAGGCAGGCGGGACCCGCGATCTGAGCCAGGTGAATTATTCAAGGAGCGGTGTCACTGAGAAAGGGAGCAGCCTGTCCCGTTTATATCAATCTGCAAATCAGAAAACGATTACGGATAATGGGAAAGAGACGGTAATAGACGCTAATAATCCGTATGAGTCTGAGAGTGATATTGCGAGCAAGATTCTTGATGAGAAATACAGCCGTATCAATGAAATCAATAAACGAAAACCAGATCCTTTGCATTATATTAAGGATAAATACCAGCGTGCCGATTCACCTTATTTCAGAAGTGATTTATCAGAATCGGAGCGTCAGGCCGCTTATCATAATGAAACGGAATGGCTGTTTAAGGGGAAAGCCCAAAGCTATGATTTCCGTGATGCGGCGTTTCGGGGTGAAACGCTCAGCGGAGAGATTGAGGGAGAAAATGAAAAGGTGTTTCAGCGCGGGCAGGTCAATCAGCAGATAGATATGCTTTTTCATCGGAATCATATTCAGATTCCGGAGGGTGCGAATCTTACATTTACGATATCACCGATTGATTATCTGTTAAAAGTGAGCGGGACTGACGATAAAGATCTCACTCAGCAGATTGAAGCCGTCTTAAACTCCGGGGAAAACAGCAAAGAGCTGTTTGCGCACATCATTCGCAGCCGGAGTGATGACTCCTCGCAGTTTACGCCGGAAACATATGAGAAATATCAAGTCGTTCGGGAAATGTATGAGGTGACCGGCTATCATCTGAAAGACTTGCAGATCGTGGACGGAAAGTACGTCACAGAAGACGGACGCGACCTTTTAGACGTCTATAAGGAAGCGCTGCAGCACGATCCTTTGCTGAAACATACGGCGGCAGAAGCGGCCGCCCATTACGGACAGGGGCTCACGAAGCTTGCGAGAACGGGTTATGATGCAATTCCTGATTTGGTTCTGTCCATTGAGTATAAAAACGGATCTCTGCGTGATGTCGGCCAAAGCAGGCAATACGGATCTGGGGATACAGATTGGCTTTCTGAATGGAAACGGGAGCTGGGTGTGCGTATATAAATTGAGAAAAAAGCTGACAAATGATGCCGTCAGCTTTTCTTTATGCGTTTACTTAAAACTCCTCATACTCCGCCGGGTCTTGGCCGTTTATGCGTCCGTCGGGGCGGGTAAGCGAGTCGATAATGCTCATGTCGTTTTCATCAAGGGAGAAATCAAAAACGGAGATGTTTTCAAGCTGGCGCTCGGGCGATGCTGATTTTGGAATCGGGATGGCGCCCAGCTGGATATGCCAGCGTAAAATGACTTGGGAAATGGTTTTGCCGTATTTGTCCGCAATCCGTCCGAGTTTTTGATCGTTCAATACTTCGCCGGCGCGGGATAACGGACTCCATGATTCTGTCACGATGCCCTGTTCTTCGTGCCATTGGCGCTGCTGCTGCTGATTAAAAGCGGGATGCAGTTCTATTTGGTTGATGCCTGGCTTTACGCCGGTTTCACGTTCGAGCCGTTCGATATGCTCAGGCAGGAAATTGCAGACGCCGATGGATCGGATCAGACCCCATTTTTTCGCATCAATCAGTGCCTGCCATGCTTCCGTGTAGCGGTCTTGTTTCGGATTCGGCCAATGGACGAGATACAGGTCATAGTAGTCCAGACCGGCGCGGTATAAAGATTCTTGGATGGTTTGTACAGCTTTGTCATAGTCATGGTAGCGCCCGGGCAGCTTGGACGTCACGTATAGCTGTTCTCTCGGAACAGAGCTTCTCTTGATGGCTTCTCCGACCGATCCTTCATTTTCATAGTTATAAGCGGTGTCAATCAGACGGTAGCCGATATCAATGGCGCTGGTAATGGCATGAACGCCGTTGTTTCCGTTAAGAGCGTATGTACCGAAGCCGATCGCGGGAATGCTTGTCCCATCCAGCAGTTTCTTTTGCGGAATTGCTCCAGTCATCATTAAATCCCTCCTTGTTTTCTACTTTACCATTATTCTTACAAATGAAACATAATAATGGAAGGAAATGAGATGATCCGCACATGAAAAAAGCTGACGGAGAACCGTCAGCTTTAAATTTGAAACATCCATGCTACGACGGGGCCGAAGACCGACCCTAACACGGCGCAGAGCGTCATGGAAACAGAGCTCATGGAGACCGTTAATTCTCCGTACTCCATTGCTTTTGAGGTGCCGAGCGCATGGGAAGCGCTCCCGAATGCAATTCCTTTCCCGAGTGAGCTGCGAATGCGGATCCACTTGAGAAGCAGCGGTCCTAAGATAACGCCGGAAAACCCTGCGATCATGACGAACACGACTGTCATGGAAGGGACACCGCCGATACCGGACGCAATCTGTATGGCGACAGGCGTCGTAATTGATTTTGGGATAATTGACAAAATCAAACTCCGGCTGATGCCGAACAGCTCTGCAAATAGCAGGCCGCTGACCATTCCGGAGAATAAACCGGCCAACACGCCGCCGATGATCGGAAACATATACTTGATTAACACCCGGCGCTGCTTATAAAGCGGGTATGCCAAAGCCACCACGGCGGGGCCGAGCAGTGAATTGATCCATTGTCCGCCGATCATATAGTCTTTATACGAAATATGAAAAACAAGCAGCACGGCGATAATGAAAATCGTAGTCGTCAAAACCGGTATGAGAAAGGGATATGGAAAGCGCACATATAATTTCACCATAGCCAGATAGGCGGCGGCCGTGAACAAAATTATAAGGATTGCGATACATGCTTGCTGCACTTCTTTTTCTCCTTTCTCTGATTGGCTTTGTGCTCTAACAGCTGGCTGGCGTACCCTGCGGCGATCATTGTGACGATGGTGCTCAGCACGATGATCAGAAACAGAGCAGCCCCGCTGGCGGAAAACAGTGACGGGTAATTGATGACGCCCGTCATGGCCGGAATGAATAACAGCGGAAGAAAAGACAGCAAAAATCCGGCTCCGTCTTCAATCATTTTGACGGGAATGATCTTAACCGATAAACATATGATCAGCAGGATCAAACCGATGATACTTCCGGGAATGGGCAGGTGAAAGAACTGCTGAACGGCTCCCCCGATAAAGGAAAATGCGAATAAAATAATGATTTGCAAGATGATGCGTATGACTTTCACGACAATGCTGTTCTTTGGAGAAGAGCAGCTTCCCCCTTTCTTGATGCTTCGATATGTTTCTTTACTTTTTGCGCATATATTTGTACTATACAAATATATGTATGCAAAATCTTTCTATAAGTTTTCTGAGTAAATGTGCATATGTTTGTATTATACAACTAATATTGCTGTTGTCAATTGTAAGGAGTGAGGCTGTTTGTCAAAACAAGATCCGATTGAATTAATTGAATATGAGCTCACCACTTTTATCAGGAGAGCTGTTTATCTTGATAACTCCGACCGTAAAATCGGACATCTGGAAAGGGCTGCGTATTTGTTATTACGGCAGCTGGATGAATTCGGACCGGCGCGTGTAAAGGAATTAGCCGAATCTTTTAAGCTGGATATTTCCACATTGTCACGCCAGGCCGCGGCCTTGGAGTCGAAAGAGCTGATCCAGCGTTTTTCCGATCCTTCTGACGGGCGGGTCAGTCTGTTTGCGATTACGAAGCTTGGCAAACAGAGGTTAAAAACTGATAAAAAGATGCGTCTTGATCGATACCGACATATGCTTGACGATTGGTCAGGCGATGAAAAAGAAAAGTTCGGCCGGCTTTTGCTGCGGCTGAATGAGGCATTTATCGATTAATGCATGATTTTTGCCGGGTTAAGCAGGATTATGGCGTATACAAGGGAGAATGGAAGAGAGTAAGACTTTACGCCATTCTGCTTAGCAAAAATAATATTGAATAGGGGGCGGAACATGTTTCTCCAGGGACATCCTGTTTCTCGGAGGCTGCGGCATTTATTATCTCAATATTCATAATTCAACAAAAATGAAAGCGCTTTATTTTTAGTTTGTTGGTTTAGGGTGCAAGGTGTTTACCTGAAAAAAACAATTGTATTTTCCACGGAAATTTATTATGATGGAATAAGGAAATTGGAGATTATATAACAATAGAAAGATAGAATATTTCTAATATTGCGGGAAATGAAGAGTGAGTTAGGTTCAACAGGTGCACCTTCTGCTTCATTATTTCACATATATCAGAGCTGTTAAGAGGAGGAAGCGAAGTGGCAAACAAAGAATTAAAGAGAGGCTTAGGCGCGCGTCATATACAGATGATTGCGCTGGGCGGCACGATCGGTGTCGGTTTATTCATGGGATCATCCAGCACGATCGGATGGACCGGGCCGTCTGTCCTGCTGGCTTATGCGATCTCGGGTATCTTTATCTTTTTTATCATGCGTGCGATGGGCGAAATGCTCTATGTAGAGCCGAGTACAGGGTCGTTTGCGACATTCGGCCATAAGTATATACATCCGTTAGCCGGCTATATGACGGCGTGGAGCAACTGGTTTCAATGGGTGATCGTCGGGATGTCTGAAATTATCGCCGTCGGTTCGTATATGAAATATTGGTTTCCTGATCTGCCGGCATGGATTCCCGGCATTATCGCCATGGCCATTCTCGGTGCGGCGAATTTAATTTCGGTAAAATCTTTCGGTGAGTTTGAATTTTGGTTTGCCATGATCAAAATCGTCACCATTATTCTGATGATTGTGGCCGGAATCGGAATTATTTTCTTCGGTTTCGGTAACGGAGGGCATGCGATCGGATTATCTAATTTATGGTCGCACGGCGGTTTCTTTACGAATGGTTTTTCAGGATTTTTCTTTGCCTTGTCTTTGGTCGTTGCGGCCTATCAAGGGGTCGAACTGATCGGGATTACGGCAGGGGAAGCGAAGGACCCGCAAAAAACGCTGCGAAGCGCGATTCAGAGTATTATTTGGCGGATTTTAATTTTCTACATCGGTGCGATTTTCGTAATCGTTACCGTATATCCGTGGAATGAGCTTCACTCACTCGGCAGTCCGTTTGTTTCGACATTTGCGAAAGTCGGGATTACGGCGGCGGCCGGTTTGATTAACTTTGTTGTGATTACCGCTGCGATGTCCGGATGCAACAGCGGGATATTCAGTGCGGGACGCATGCTTTATACATTGGGCGTGAACGGACAGGCCCCGAAATTCTTTAAGAAAGTTTCTTCGAGCGGTGTGCCGATATTCGGTACGTTTGCCGTATTAATCGGACTTGTGATCGGTGTCGTGCTGAACTACATCGCGCCTCCGAAAATTTTTGTCTATGTGTACAGCGCGAGTGTGCTGCCGGGAATGATTCCGTGGTTCGTCATTTTAATCAGCCATCTCGGTTTCAGAAGAGCGAAGGGCGCTGAGCTTGATAAGCATCCGTTTAAAATGCCTTTTGCGCCGTTTACAAACTATTTGACGATCGCTTTCTTACTCATGGTATTGATCGGCATGTGGTTTAACAAAGATACGCGGATTTCGTTGGTTGTCGGGGTGATTTTCCTGGCGATTGTGACGGTCAGCTATTATGCGTTCGGTATCGGCAAGCGCATGCCTGGTGAAAAATCGAAAATAGAAGACGCTGTATAATTCAAAAAGACACCTCTCTTACAGGGGTGTCTTTTTCGGCTTGTCCGCGAGTGGTATACTGATTAAAAAAAGCAGAACCGGGGGAAACATCGATGAGTCATTACCGTACGTTATTATTTGATATAGACAATACGCTGCTGGATTTTACCGCTTCAGAAACCGATGCTCTTCAAAAATTGTTTCAAGGTTCAAAGCTGGAGCTGACGGCAGAGGTGGAAGCCCGTTATAAAGCGTTAAATCATGGGCTGTGGAAGGCGTTTGAAGAGGGGGAAATGACCCGCGATGAAGTGGTGAATACACGGTTTGCCCTTTTGTTTAAAGAATACGGCCTCGAAGCCGACGGCGTGCTGATGAATCAGGCGTACCGCCAATACTTAGAAAAAGGGCACCAGATGATAGACGGGGCTTATGAGCTGATTGAACGGCTGAGTCCTTTATTTGATTTATACATCGTGACGAACGGCGTCTCAAGATCACAATATAAGCGGCTGGGCGACTCCGGTCTGTATCCGTTCTTTAAAGATGTGTTTGTATCTGAGGACACGGGTTTTCAAAAGCCGATGAAGGAATACTTTGATTACGTGTTTGCGAGAATTCCCGGTTTTTCTGCCGAGGGCGGACTTATTATCGGCGATTCACTGAGCGCGGACATAAAAGGCGGTCAGATGGCGGGAATGGATACGTGCTGGTTTAATCCCGGAAAGAAAGCAAATGAGTCCGGAATCATCCCGACGTACGAGATTCATTCGCTTGATGAGCTGTATGATGTGCTGAACGTGGAGCGGAAAGCCGCCGCTCATTTGTAAGGAGAATACGATGAAGATTGCACATACGAAGTTACTGATCAGGGGTTTTGCATTACTATCAATCTTTCATGCGATTCTTCAGCTTCCTCCCGGCCGGGGGGAGCTGAAGGTTTTTTTGTCTGTGCTCGTGATTATGCTGACGGCTAATGACTGCCTGCGGCCGCTGTATATGAAGAGAAGGCCGGCTGTATATCAAGGCTCTTTTCTCCTGAGCAGCGTTATCGCGGGAGTTCTTTTGTACAATGTCTATAGTGTGGGGACACAGGCCGTAATGGTGCTTTTATTGGCGGAGGTGCTTATTACTGATAAGCAGATTTCGGCTGTTTTGTTAACGATGAATGCCGCCGCATTTGCCGCAGCTTTATACGCCGGCGGAGCGGGTGTCAGTGATATCGTGCCGCCATACTTCATCATGTTTGCGGTGATTTATTTATATCGGAAAAACCTGCAGGAGAAGTCGAAGGTTGAATTGCTGAACCGAGAGCTGAAGATCGCTAATGACACACTGAAGGAATATTCAGACCGGATTGAGGAACTGGCCGTTACGAAAGAAAGAACAAGAATTGCGCAGGAGCTGCATGATTCTCTCGGTCATTATCTGGCTGCTCTGAAAATGAATTTGGAATTTGCCGGGAAGACAGCCGGGCATCAGCCGGACAAAGTGAAGCAGATCATTCATAAGGCGCATGATCTTACGAAAGAATCCATTTTAAAGCTTCGCCAGGCCGTTATGCTGCTGCAGGGCTCTTTGCCGGGGCGGGGATTTGAGCAAGAGCTCCGTGACATTTTCAGCCATTTTCAAGAGGCGGGAGGCATACGCTTCGAGCTGGAGATGGACGCGGCCATAGAAGCGGAACAGCCGGATGTGAAGCATTGTCTTTATCAATCCGTTCAGGAAACGATTACGAATGCGATAAAACATGGACATGCTTCATATGTTTCTGTCCGGATTCAAAAAAACCGAAACATGATATTGGCGCATATTCATAATAACGGCTCAGCCTGCGGAACGATCATAAAATCAAATGGTCTGAAAGGAATTGAGAAAAGAGCGGCCGCACTTGGCGGAGAGGCTGTTTTCTCGTCCGGGAAGGAAACGGGTTTTGACGTGAAAATAAGGATTCCATGCAAGGAGGAATAATCAAGTGAATGTCATGATTGCAGACGACCAGTCCATTGTGAGAGAGGGGCTGAAAATGATTCTGAGTCTTCATGAAGGAATTCAAATATCGGGAGAGGCTTCTTGCGGCGAAGAGGTTCTCCGGCTGCTTTCTCAAACTGAAACCGATGTGATTTTGATGGATATCAGAATGCCCGGTATGGACGGAATCGAAACGACAAAAGCGGTAAAAGCGCGATATCCGTCCGTAAAAGTCATCATTCTGACAACGTTTGAAGATGATCACTATATTTTTGCCGGGCTGAAAAGCGGAGCCGACGGCTATCTCTTGAAGGATGCTGATTCGGATGAAATGATCGACTCCCTTCAAGCCGTTTATGAAGGGAAGATGATGCTGAATCCCAAAATCACGGTTTCCGTCGTAAAAGCGCTGAACAATATGGAGATCCCTGCGGTGCAGAAAGAGCCGCGGACAAAGCTGAAGGAGATTCTCACGCCGAGAGAGCTTGATGTGGCGAAACACATTATGGAAGGCAAAAGCAATAAACGCATTGCCGCAGACTTATTTCTGACTGAAGGCACTGTGAAAAACTATGTATCCAGAATCCTCGATAAACTTGAAGTGTCAAACAGAACCGAGCTTACCTTATATTTGCAAAAATTGCTATAACCCCGCTTCACCCTCCTCTCTCCCTTTTTATCACTAAACATATGACGAAAGTAATACCCATATCGAGTACGAAAGTGAATAGAAAACAAGGATTGCCGAGAGTAGAATAAGTGCAGACATGACACAAGGGGTGCTGCACGAATGCTCGAATTAACGGATTTGACAAAGAAGTACGGCGATTTTACCGCTGTCAATCATATATCACTGCGCGTCGAAAAAGGCGAGATATTCGGTCTGCTGGGACCAAACGGCGCCGGTAAATCAACAACGGTGTCGATGATCAGCACCGTGCTCCCGCCAACGGGCGGAACAATCTGCATTGACGGAACCTCATTACAGGAGCAGCCTGCGGCCATAAAAAAAGTGATGGGAGTCGTCCCGCAGGAAATCGCTTTATATCAAGCGTTAAGCGCAAAGGATAATTTGGCTTTTTTCGGGGGTCTGTACGGACTTTCCGGTAAGGAACTTTGTAAACGGGTTGATGAAGTGCTGGACATCATCGAATTACAGGAACAGCGACATCAAAGGGTATCTGAGTTTTCAGGCGGCATGAAAAGACGGGTGAATATCGGGGCCGCGCTAATGAATGAACCTAAACTATTCATTTTAGATGAACCGACCGTCGGAATTGATCCGCAATCCAGACACCATATTCTTGAAACCGTGAAGACGTTAAATCAAGAAAAAGGGATGACCGTCATCTATACGAGTCATTACATGGAAGAGGTCGAATACCTCTGTGAAAAAGCGGCGATCATGGATCACGGCTCAATCATTGCCTGCGGGACGAAAGACGAATTGAAGCAGTCAGCCAAAGCCTCTGATACCCTGATCGTGAATGCAGAGGGGCTGAATGATGACGCCGTTAAAAAAATCCGCCGCATTTCCGGTGTTGCCGAGGCTGCTGTCAGCCAGCAGACCATTACGATGCTCGTCTCTGCGGCAGATCGCAATATCCTTGATATTGCGGATGATATCAGGAAAACCGGTATCACCATTAAAGGCATTCATTTCGAGGAAGCCAATCTGGAAAGCATTTTCCTCCGGCTCACCGGCAAAACGCTGCGGGATTCATAGGGGGCGTCATGAAAATATTATTCAGGCTGATCTTATTAGATTTTCGGTTATTGGCCGGAGCAAAGTCTTTCTATATAAAACTGATTCTGTTTCCGGCACTGATGATTTTTATTTTAGGAACGGTTTTTCACGGCGATTCGAAAGTGAAGCCATTTCAGACCGCGTTTTATAATGCGGATCACGCGGAGAGTTCTTTGGGCGACGTATTAAAGAATGACGTGCTGAAACAAACTGATCTCATCCGTGTAAAAGACATAGGCAGTTACCAAGAAGGGAAACAGCTTGTCGAAAGCGGTAAAGTCTCCGTTTTTGTATACGTGCCGAAAGGCTTTGCAAAAGCGGCAGAACACAATGAAAAAACAAGTATCAAAGTCATCTCGGACCAACAAGGCTCTGTAAACGGAGACATTGTGGAAATGATGGCCGATTCGTTTGTCACCAGAGTAAAAGCGGAGATCAGTGAAGAAAAAGCGGTGCTGAAGCAGTCGGGACATCTGTCAAAGGGAGATGCCCGCAAAATCATCAGCGGCCTTTCGGGTGAACAGGCTGTCACCATTCCGAAACAGTCGGCCGGCAATCATGCGGCTCCGATTGATGCGATGCAGTATTATTCAATCGCAATGGTCGTCATGTTCTCCATTATGACCGCGTTTGCGCTCATTCACGGGATAGTGGAAGAGAGACAGCAGCACACGTTATTCAGAATCAAATCAATGCCTGTTTTACGTATCCAGTATGTGGCGGGTAAGCTTTTGGGAATCATGCTTGCCATCCTTATGCAAATGGCTGCCGTCATCATCGCAAGCAGCATCTTGTATCAGGTAAAATGGGGCAATTTGTTTGAAATA
Organism: Bacillus sp. NEAU-CP5; assembly: GCF_026420705.1. Taxonomy (NCBI): domain Bacteria; kingdom Bacillati; phylum Bacillota; class Bacilli; order Caryophanales; family Bacillaceae; genus Bacillus; species Bacillus sp. NEAU-CP5. The sequence continues at coordinate 46,765 of NZ_JAPMOV010000007.1, forward strand.
TTGCTGGTTACGATTGTTTATTCATTTGCGATCGGCAGTATCGTGCTTCTTTGGGGGTTTACTGCAAAAAACCACGAGACCGTCTCAAGCATGGCGGCTCCCATTTTATACGGATTCAGTTTTTTAGGCGGAAGCTTTATCGCAAAAGACAGCTTGCCTGACAGTTTGAGAATCGTGCAGGAGCTGATACCGAACGGCAAAGCGATCAACAGCTATGTCAGTGTCACGCAGCATGCCGGTCTGAGCGGTATTTCGACGGATTTGGCAGAGCTTGCCGCCATCGGCGCCGTGTTTTTATGTTTGACCATCTGGGTGTTTAAACGGAAGGAGGCTGTTTCATGACGCAGCTGTTATTCATGATCAGACATCAGCTGAAACTGATGCTGCAAAATCGGGCTGCCATCTTTGCGACGATTTCCGCCCCGCTCCTTCTCACATATTTCTTTTCCTTTTCTGCGGATGGCAGTCAGCAGAAGGAAGTATATGTAGCTGATAAGGATCAGAGCGCCTATTCAGCGCAATTTATGAAAATGATTCAGACAGCCGGCCATATAAAAGTCACGAAGGTCACGGAGGACGTATTAAAAACAAAGGTTAATCATCAGGATATTTCCTTCGGATTGCTGATCGGCTCTCATTTTGAAGAAAAATTATTTTCCGGAGATGAATTGAACGTTTCATTTATTCAGAATGAAGAAAAGGGTGATGCTGTTTTGACAGAGCAGCTGATTGCGCAGCAGGCGGGCGCGCTGAAAAAAATAGTCCGCGATGCAAAAGTGATATCCCGCACGCTGCACACCGACGGGAAGCAGGCGGCAGCTGATCTCTTGAAGGATATTCAGGGGCATTCTGCCGTCAATGTTGACCGCCATCACGTTTATGAAGGCGGACAGGCAGCCGACAGACTTATCGGATTTTTAGTGATGTTTATCTGGTTTGTTGCAGTCCAAAGCCTGCGATCATTTATAGATGAACAAGAAAATCATACATATGACAGATTGCTGAGCACACCCGTTTCCTATACGGCATATGCAATCTCTAAGTTTGCGGCGGCGTATCTTTTCGGTCTTCTCCACATTATCGTGATCCTCGCTGCCGGAACATTCATGCTGCATATCCGTTTTGCTGATCATGTTTTTGCTGCGGGAGCGGTGCTTGCGGCCTGCTCGTTTGCGCTGACTGCTGTAACGATGGCCGTGATACCGTTCATGAAGAGCCAAAAGCAATTCACGTCGCTTGCTTCCGTTTTTATAGCTGTCACGGGTTTATTGGGAGGGGCTTTCTTCACATTAGACGCGGCTCCGGAGTACATGCGCATGCTGTCGTTGTTTACTCCTGAAAAATGGGCGATCGGCGTATTTCAAAACAATGGCGGAGGCAGCATGCAGATCGTGCCGCTGAGCCTGTTTCTTGCTGCCGGTGCAGCGTCATTGGTCTTATCACTCTATTTGATAAACCGTAATATGAAAAAACACAGTTAGGAGGATGGCTGCTTTGTATATGGCAGAAATCATCGGAATCATAGAAATGCTCGCTGGAGCCGCAATGAACCTATGGATCGGCTGGCTCGGAAAAACCTTTTTCGGTAAGGATGACAGAAGTTCAAGAGTCGTGTTAAGAATCTGCGGCATCTTTCTCATAATCAATGGCGTTTCCAGAGCGTTTCATATCTAGTTCACAAAATATTCCGGACTCTTTTATGAAATGTAATCTTTTTCCTTGTAAATCGTGTAAAATAGTATAGGATTCTACGAAAAGAATAAGAGGGGGAAGAAACATGAAAAAGAGACTCGTTATGCTATTCGCGGCGGCCGCCGCTGTTTTGTTGCTTGTGAGCGGGTTGTGGGCTCCATCAGCGTCTGCGGCGCCGGCTCCTGCTTTAACACAAATCCGTATTATCGGTGTGACGTCTGACGGTCAGAGTTACCAATGGGAAAATATCGGGCCGAACCAAATCAGCGCATCAAAACCGATGAAGGGTACAACGGGTTATTTAGCCGTATATTTCCAAGGGTATCCGAACAATAACACGATCCAGGCATTTAACAACGGAACGAATATTACAAATCTTACGTCAAAAGCGCTGGAAGATGAATATACGAAAAACGGCAATATCGTTACAGGCTACATTAAATATTACAGTGTTCCTCTTTCTTATGTCAGTTCAGGAACGTTCTCTTTCTCCGCAACGGGGCTGAACGGGCCGTACACGCCGTTAAGCAGCGGATTTTTCTCCATTCAGGTACAGAGTTAAAACAGCCGCCCGGTGCTTTCATGTATAGTTTTTCTCTCTTTCCGGGAAGCTATTCCTATAGAAAAGGGAGGGCTTACATGATGGACAGGACACTCGGATATTTGCGCGAGTCGCTTTCGAACCACTTGGAGCATGATGTGTGCCGAGGGATTTATAAAAACCTTCAGGTGAAGCATTATGCAAATGAGGGCGAGTTTGTGAAAGATCTAAATGATTTGGAAATGGACGCGCTGAATCAGGTGCTTGAAAAGGAAATCAAATATGCTGAGAACGAGCAGGATGAGAAGCGCACGATGGAATTGAATGAAGTATATGAGCTCCTGTTTTAAAAAGCCTCCCGGCGGCCGGGAGGCTTTTTATTGTTTCGGAAACAGTTTACAGAATCATCCAACCCTTTGTATAATGGATAGTTGTGAAAAACACAGACGGAGGAGAAACATGAACGAAATAAAAAAACAGACGGTTCTTGAGTTGTCATCGGTTGAAAAAGGTTTGGTTTTTCTGGTGCCGCCATTATTTGGGCTGGTCATCGGATGGTTTCTGCCGGTCATTGCGAAGTGGGCCGTAACATTGGATTGGCTGCCTGTTATCGGGCCGCTGGAAATGATCGCTTCTTTTCACGGATGGAAGGCTGCGGCTGTCATCGCCGTTATCGGCTTAATCGGGGGAGTGTGGCTGACGCGGACTGTTTTTAAAGAATGTCTTACGGCGGTCGTGACGGACAGCGAGGTGTCCTTAACCATATATAATGAAGAAAGCGTGTTTTCGAAAGACAGCATTTCCGGTGTGTTTACGGATGAGAAGCATCTTGTCTTATTAGGCACTGAAGGACAGGAGCTTTTTCGGGAGAAGCTTGAGCCGGCGGTTGAAAAAGCGGCTGATGCGTTTCGCGCGCATGGGTATGTCTGGCTGGGGACGGAAGATCCTTTTAAAGAAGAATACAAACGGTGGGTGCCGGACACGCCGGATTTGGAGCCAGGGGCAAATGCTCTTTTAAAAGCGAGAGAAAAGGCGCTGAAAGAGGAGGAAAAGGCTGATGCGAAAGAACTGAAAGCGGAAATATCCAAACTGGGCATTACCGTGCGGGATAAAGGCTCGCGCCAATATTGGCGGTTCTATCAAACGCCGTCTGCATAAAAAAGCTGCCGCCGTTTGATACGGCCGGGCAGCCCGGGAACAGATTATTTCTTCTTGTCATCATAATATTGAACCGGGTACATGGAGCCTTCGGATACCATTTTGTTATCTTCAATATCTTCGGGATGCGGGTTGCCTGCTTTGTTGACGGGGAATGATTCAATATCCTGCTTCCCGGAGAGCGATGTTTTCATATTGCGGATAAAGTTCATCACCTTTTGGCGGTTTGATTTATCTTTGAGCAGGTAGGAAGTCACTCCGACAGTCGACACGGCAAGTCCTGAAATGAGCAGTTTTTGTTTCACGATAAAAACTCCTTTCTATTTCTGGCTTGCAGTAGTTATTCCCGCTTAACGGCTGTTTAAACATCGGAAGGTTAATTTTGGCTTGCCGCTTTAATGCGATAAAGATTGACAAAACTATTTTCAGAATAATATTATAAATATATGATAGCGCTGGAGTCATATTTTAATTGAAAGGTGTTAACTTTATGAATCAATTACATCGCAGAATGGGAACGTTTGCACTCATGATGGTCGGACTTGGGTCGATGATTGGCTCCGGCTGGTTATTCGGGGCGTGGCGGGCGGCTCAGATTGCGGGACCTGCCGCAATTATTTCCTGGATTATCGGTATGATCGTTATTTTGTTTATCGCACTTTCTTACAGTGAATTGGGTTCAATGTTCCCGGAAGCCGGGGGAATGGTAAAATATACTCAATATTCTCATGGATCATTTATTGGATTTATCGCAGGATGGGCAAACTGGATTGCGATTGTTTCCGTTATTCCGGTGGAAGCGGTTGCGTCTGTTCAATACATGAGCTCATGGCCGTGGGAATGGGCAAAATGGACAAGCAATCTCGTTCACAACGGCACTCTTACGGGAGAGGGGCTCGGCTTCGCATCCGTATTACTGATTATTTACTTTTTACTGAATTATTGGACAGTTAACTTGTTTTCAAAAGCGAATTCATTGATTACCATCTTTAAAATCATTATTCCGGGGCTGACAATCGGAGCGCTGCTGTTTACCGGTTTTCACGGCGAAAACTTCACATCCGGTTCAAGCATTGCGCCGAACGGCTGGGCGAGCGTGCTGACGGCGGTGGCCACATCAGGTATCGTATTTGCGTTTAACGGGTTTCAAAGCCCGATTAACATGGCCGGAGAAGCAAAAAATCCCGGCAAATCGATTCCGATTGCGGTTGTCGGTTCGCTGCTGGTCGCAACCGTCATTTACGTCCTATTGCAAATCGCATTTATCGGTGCGGTTGAACCTTCCATGATCGTTCACGGCTGGAGTCACCTGAACTTCAACTCTCCATTTGCCGATTTGGCGATCGCATTGAATATCAACTGGCTTGTCATTATTCTTTATGCGGATGCGTTCGTATCTCCGTCAGGAACGGGTATTACTTATACCGCTACGACGTCCCGCATGATTTACGGCATGGAAAAAAATAAATATATGCCGAGCATTTTCGGAAAGCTTCATCCGCTGTACGGCGTGCCGCGCCAAGCGATGATTTTCAACCTGGTCGTATCGTTTATCTTTCTGTTTTTATTCAGAGGATGGGGCGTGCTTGCTGAAATCATTTCCGTTGCGACGCTGATTTCTTATATCACGGGTCCCGTGACGGTGATGACGCTGCGGCGGACGGCGGCGGATTTGTACCGGCCTCTCCGTCTGAAAGGCCTCAGCGTGGTTGCACCGCTCGGCTTCGTGTTCGCGTCTCTCGTGCTGTATTGGGCGCGCTGGCCGTTAACAGGGCAGGTGCTGTTTATCATTTTGATCGGCCTTCCGATTTATTTCTACTACCAAGCGAAAGCGAAGTGGAAAGGATTCCGCAGAAACTTTAAAGGCGGGGTCTGGATGGTTGTCTATCTGCTCAGCATGATGGTCATTTCATGGCTCGGAAGTGAAAAATTCGGCGGTCTGAACATCATTCCGTACGGCTGGGATATGGGGCTGATCGCAATCGTTGCCCTTGCCTTCTATGCGTGGGCGCTGAAGAGCGGATTCAAGACTGAGTATTTGAAAGACGCCAAAGCAATCAACGATCAATTAAAAGGCGGACAGGCGGAAGCCGCTGCCGGAAAAGAATAATGATTGATAAAAACCTTGCGGGAACGTTCCCGCAAGGTTTTTTGATCGGGCAAAAAAACATGGGTTCGATACAGACGTGACGATGAATGAGAAAGCCTAACGACAGGCAACCAAGGACAGTATTCTTTTTTCTCATGATTTCTCCGCCTTATCAATAACTGTCTTCCATATTAAACAATGAATGTAAAAGATATGTTAGGCAACTATTAATCTTTTATGTTTCTTCTTCTTCATGCTTCATCTTTTTCCTGTACTCCAAAGTCAAAGTTTTAGAGACAAAACAAATAATTAACCATAGAATAAATACAGTACGTAAGTTGAGATTACAATAATTGTATAATAAATTAAAATATAGGAGAATAAATAAATAGCAGGAGGTAATAAGTATGAAAACGCGAAAATTATGACTGGGCGTCTATCCAAGAGACATCAGAGATTCCAATTATACAAAAACTATTAAAACATTTAGATGAATTATTTTCACTCCCTAAGTTTATTTAGGGAGTCATATTATTTTAAGGAGAGAGATTATATTTGAACAAGATTAAGTGGCTTATTATAATTGCGGTCATAGTATTAATAGGTATATTTATATGTATTGGAACTTTTAAATATACTAATTCAGTTTCTAATGTTAAACAAACTGAAAAAGAAAAGGAAAAGTATTTCTTGAATGATAAAATTGCAGCTATATATTATTCAGCTACAATAGATTATCCTAAAGATGGGAGTTATACTGTATACATTGATGAAAAAGGAGCAGCAACAGCTGTAAAAGGAGATGCTATTGAGGTTGGAACCATTGCACAAGATGAAAAAAACATAGTTAGACAGGACAAAAAAGAAGTTTATATGATAGGCGATAACTTTAAAAAATTCCCGATGCAACATCAAGTACATACAAGTTATGGGCAGTCATCAGGCCATTTAAGAAAAGAAAATATCTTTTATTTTTTGAATAATCAAGGAGTCGGTGAAAACCATTATAATAGTTTAATCAGATGGGGTAACGGCAGTGGATTTCATGAAAAGATTATTCCGGGTTTCTATACAAGTACTGGTAATGACGGTGAATATATTTACGTGATAAATGAAGATTCTTCAATTAAAACACCGACTTTTCAGGGTATTAAAATAGATAAAGATAAAGTTACAGTAGGGAAAGGAACAACAATTCCTATATTAAATGAAGAAAATTGGAGTGTTTATTCACAAATAATAGTTAAAAAAAGCTCAGCCTTTTTTATACTATATAACCAAACGGATAAATCAAACAAAGTACAATTCAAAGTAGCAGAAATTGATTTAAAGCATAAAAAGTTTAAAGGGGCATATCCTTTAGGCAGTTATCATATCCCTGATGAAATTTCTCAACTGGCAATTCCTCTTTCCACTAATAACTTTTTTGTGAAAAATGACACTTTATATCATTTGGCAGCTAATTCAATACTTTATACTTTCGATCTGAAAAGTATGAAGCCGGGAAAAAAAATCCCGTTAAATAGGTCGACAAAATTTGAAAACCAAGCAAAATTCACTTATTTTGATGAGTCTGAAATTTTCTTGTTAGAAATAAGCAAGGGTGGGAAATATGTGATTAATTCTTACTCTTATAAAAACGGAAAAAAATTAAAATCTACTCCTATCAGAGGACTTGAAAAAATTATTAACAATACCCATGTTTCTGAATATGACTTTTTTATGATTAAGAAAAACAAAGAAGTATGGGGTGATTAGATATAAATCGCTAGACAGCTGAGTGAGTATATTTAAAGGGAAATTAAATTCACAAAGGAGAATAATAATGGATGAGCTAGATCTTGCTTTTGGTATTTTACCACTTTCTATTATCGTCTTATCGATTATATTCACTTATATTTTCAAAAAAGTCTATATAATGCCGCTTGTCAGTATAGTTGTTTCAGTCATATTAATGTTCACTGTTTTTAATCTATCCTTCTGGGGATGGGTGGTTGTCTATGGTTTAGTATCACTTGTATTATCGTCTATTACAAATAGTATAAGAAAGAAACTAGATAATAGAAATAAATAATTATATTCCTTTGTTTAAAAAGGTATCACAAGTAATTCATCATTACAGTGATACCTTTTTACAATTAAGGTGAGTCTCAGCCTTTTAATAATATGCTCCGCCCGCTACATAACCCATGATGGCGTTTGCATTATTGGGCAAAAAACATGGGTTCGGCATCATCCCCGAACCCATGCTGGCTTTATGATTTGTATTCTTTTTTAACCTTTTGGAATATATCCGCATAGTTGGTAAACACACCGGTTACGCCCCAATTCAGCAGACGGCGCATGTCCGCCTCGCTGTTTACGGTGTAAGGATGAAGCAGAAGGCCGTGGCTGCGAATGTTTCGGACATTTTGAGCGTTCAGCGCTTTGTAATCCGGTCCGATTCCGACGGCATATGTTTTAATGTCCGTTAAATCTGCGTCAGTCATTGACGTCATCTGTTCCGCTTCAAGCAATTGGACAGCGGGAAGTTTCGGATCGAGCTGTTTGATTTTCAGAAGGCTGTCCCTGCTGAAAGACTGAATGATAACTTGTCCAAGTTTCGCATGCTTACCTGCCAATTTGTATTTTTTCAGTGAAGCGATCAGTTTTTCTTCCATACCCGGATATGTTTCGGGCGCCTTTGTTTCAATATAATAGTTTGCATGTCTGCCGAACCGTTTTAACACGTCATCAAGTGTGGGAACGCGAAGTCCGGCGTATTGCGGTTTTGCTTTTTCCGGATAGGCCTTATTGAACCAAGAGCCGGCGTCGAGCTTTTGAATCTCGGCTAATGTATGATCCTTCACCCAGCCTTGTCCGTTTGTGGTGCGGTCCAGTTTTTCATCATGCATGACGATCAGCTTGCCGTCTTTTGTCATTTGTAAATCCAGCTCAATATAGTCAGCCTTCATTTTTTGCGCAGTTTCATAAGAAAGGATCGTGTGCTCCGGGACATACCCCGAAGCACCGCGATGGGCAATGGTCAAAATTCTGTCAGGAGACAAGAGGTTTCCTTTTCCCGCCGCCGATACAGGCGTGACGATGAATGACAATAAACCGAATGAAAGCAATACCAAAGCAAACAATTTATGTTTCCGCATGTTTTCTTCCCCCTTAAAAATCAATATCTGTCTCTAGTGTAGAAAATCGTTGTAAATGCTGTACTGCAAAAATATTAATCTTTTATGTTGTTTTCTTACACATGCTCCGCCCGCTTGCCCGTATTCCACGTCATAGCCAAGAAGACGATGGACAGCACGCATGAGGAGATAAGCATGATAAAGCCGCCGTTCCAGTCAAAGCGGTCTACGACATAACCCATGATGGCGTTGGCGAAAGCAGAGCCTCCGATGTAGCCGAAAAACCCGGTTAAGCCGGCTGCCGTTCCCGCCGCTTTTTTAGGCGCAAGGTCAATGGCCTGAAGCCCGATCAGCATGACAGGTCCATAGATTAAGAAGCCGATGCTGATCAGCGCGATATTATCGATGAGCGGATGACCGGCAGGGTTAAGCCAGTAGACCAATACAGCGATAAATACGCCGGCCATGAACAGTACGCCTGCCGGCGCGCGGCGGCTTTTGAAAAACCGGTCGCTGATCCAGCCGCACAAAATCGTTCCCGGAATTCCCGCATATTCATAAAGGAAATAAGACCATCTGGAATCTTCAGGAGAGAACCCTTTCGCTTCCGTCAAATAAGTCGGCGCCCAGTCAACGACACCGTACCGTACGAAGTAAACAAAGACATTGGCAAATGCGATATACCACAGAAACTTATTATTCAGCACGTATTTGAAAAGAATTTCTTTGGTCGTCATCTCTTTTTCCTGGTCTTTGAACGCATGTTTCGGATAGTCATTCCGGTATTCTTCAATCGGCGGAAGCCCGCAGGATTGCGGCGTGTCCCGTACGAGAAGAACAATCACAAATGAAATGACGATGGCGATAATCGCCGGAAAGAAAAACACGCTTTTCCAAGTAACAAACATGGCGATGCCGAGAGTCACGAGCGGGGCGAGAATACCTCCGCCTATGTTATGGGCGACATTCCATATCGACATTTTCGTGCCGCGTTCACTGATGGAAAACCAATGAGCCATCGTCCGTCCGCAAGGCGGCCAGCCCATTCCTTGAAACCATCCGTTAATAAACATAAAAATAAACATAATCGTCACGCTTGACGTGACCCACGGCATGGAAACAAATAAAATGTTTACCACACCTGACAAAAACAGACCCGTCGCAAGGAAATATCTCGGGTTGCAGCGGTCAGACACCATCCCCATAATAAATTTACTGAAGCCGTAAGCGATTGATACGGCCGCAAGCACCAAGCCAAGTTCCCCTTTTGAAAACCCTTGTTCCTGAAAATAAGGAATAGCGAAGGCAAAGTTTTTGCGAAGCAAATAATACCCGGCATACCCGATGAAAATCCCCAAAAATACTTGCAGCCTGAGCCGTTTATAGGCCGCATCCGTCTTTGAATCATCCAATCTCTCAATATGCGGAGCCGGCTTAAACAATTGAAACATCATATCCTCCCCTTTGCTGAACGTCTATCATGATGTATGTATGACTCCTTTCCTTGAAAATGACAAAAAGAACCAGAAATCACCCTTGTGAAAGGGCGGGGTTTCCTGGTTCTCCTCATCTCCATCCAAAAATCATTAACTTGTGTATGATAGCGCTTTCTTAAATTATCATAGTCTGACGTGAATGTAAACGCTTTAAGGAAAGTTTTCATTTTTTTGAATAAATAACCGGAGGGAAAATCAGCCGGAGCGCGAAAGATTTGAAGTACTCGATTTTGTACTCAGGCATAAGATGTGTTAGGCCGGACTAAGAAAAGCGAAGGGAGTGCATCTGTTGATTGATGAATTGGATTTTGCGTTCGGTGTTCTGCCGCTTTGTATCATCATCTTGTCAGTCGCCGGAACGTACCTGTTTAAAAACGCGTTCATTATGCCGGCTGCCGCTTTGGCCGTTTGCCTTATATGCACCTTTACCGTATTGAATTTCTCGTTTATCGGGTGGGCCGTCGTGTATACGCTTGTCTCTTTCGCGTTATCGCATATTACGATGGTGGTGATCAGCCAAAATAAAAAATAGGATCGGCGGCAGCCGATCCAGCTATCATAAGCAGAGATGCGCTCTCTGCTTTGTTTTATTTATGAATGTGCAGGAATTCCTTGATGACCGCGGTCTGTTCTTCTTTCGGATAGCTTCTGTACAGATGGCTGGTTAAGCGGACGGGGTCACCGAAGAAGTACCGCTCATATTGTGTCTGTCTTGTTCCGAAGGGGCTCATGGTCAAATCCCATGCGAGGCGGAACACTTTTACCCGGTCCTCAGCGTTCAATTCGGCCGCCTGCAAATATTGGTCAAGGTCTCCTCTGATGTCAGAACGGAACGCTTTTTCAGTCGGCAAAGTCACCATTCCGCTTGCCCCGATCAGCTGAATGATTTCCGTGAAGCGCGGGTAGATGTCGGGAAAAATCGCGCTGACCACACGAAGCGGAGTGACACTCGGACGCATATAACCCCATTCATCTGTTTCCGCATCATTCTCCGACTTTTCCAAAAGGGCTTTCATCGTTTCCAGACCGGTGATGATTTCAGCCATCTTAGCCTGAATATGCTGATATTCGCCCACATCTATCGCTTCGACAAGCGTTTGGGCGAGGCCCAGGAGAAACTCCGTCTTTACAATTTGTCTCGTGATGACTTGATGAAATGCGAAGGCGTTAAAAGAGCTTTTCATATTAAAATCAAAAGCCGCCTCGTAATTATTATAAAAAAATACGCGTTCCCAAGGGACCAAAACGTGATCAAATACAACGATAGAATCCATTTCTTCATATCTTGAGCTGAGCGGATAATCAAACGATGATTTTCCGAGTACGAAAGATTCCCTGCAGATGAATTTTACTCCCTTTGTATTGGAAGGGATTGAAAAAGCGAACGCTTCATCCGATTCAAAATACATTTTAGGCAGAGAAACCACGAGCACTTCATCCGTCAGGCCGCCTTGTGTGGCTAAAATCCGGGCGCCGTGTATGATGAGGCCTTTTTCATTTTTATCGACGACTTTTGCCGAGATAGGTGTCGGCGATACGTTTACACCCATTTGTGAACGATTCACCTGAGGGGTGATAAACGTGTGCGTAAAAGAAAGATCCTGTGCAGCAGCGCGTTCGTACAGCGCTTGAACATGTTCCGGAAAACAATGATCGCGGTCTTTCAAAAGCGCGGCAGAGGAGGCGAAGCTCATCAGCACGGTATTCATATAATCCGGGCTTCGTCCCATCATTCCGTGCGTGTGTCTGGCCCAATGTTCGAACATGTTTCTTCTTCTTTTTACGTCTTCTTTCGTTTTCGGCTGCAGGTATGAAAGCCCGGCCCGTTCTTTTTTACCGGGAAGACTGTAAGTCATTTGATCTTTCATGTCCGGTTTCGTTTGCAAATCATAAAGAGAGCGCTTCGTTTCCAGAAGGCCCTTAAATGCGGGATGTTCAGAAATCTGTCCCTCGATCTTTTCACCATCAAGCCAAATCTCATTTCCAAGCTGATTTAATCGGTCAATGAACATTTTTCCATTAATGATACCCATCATGTCGCCCTTCTTTCTTTGCAGATCCACTACCTCATTATATTGAAAACGAAATTGGGTGTTCCGGTTATTTCCAAAGGGGAAGAGCCTTTTTGAAGGGGGGTGAAGGGATTGCATAATAAAAAAACCCCTTAAGCAGAGGGGTTTTTAACTGATCATGTCTTTGTATCGTTGTTCGAGGACAAAGTCTATCATTCCGGTGATACGGGTGTTTTCAGATTTTTGTCTGAAACGGTCAGACACTTGGATTTTTCTTGAAAACGGAAATACAGCAATAACCCAAACAAGGCCGGCCAGGCCGAAAACCATCTGCAGAGCCATTTCAATTAAATCATTAAAATGAGTGCTGAAAAAAAAGATATATAACGTGATGAATGTGACTGTACATACGATTTTGACAGTATGTTGGAAGGTGAGGGGCGGTTCAGTGAAACACATTTTCATTTGATTCAGTGTGAGCGAATCTTGTTTCATTAAGTATGTAAGCAGTTCTTTGTCATTTTGACTTCGCGGAATCAAATCGGTTTCTATTTTTTGAACGGTTTCCTTGTATGTCTGCATATCAATCTTCATGCGAATCCTCCTTTAGAAATAACTCCAAGAATACTCATTGAGCATTCCTGGAGCAAGGAGCTGCCTGTTCAATTATAGAAATAGTGATAAAACCGTGCTGAACAAGGCTGCAGCTCCTCCTAATTCAGGTGCTAAAACGACTAGAGCACCGATCCCTACAATAACAATAATTCCTGCGCCTGCAATAGCCATGGTATTCACGACAGAATCCCAATCCGGAGAGTACACTTTTTCGGAATCCGGCAACCTGAAGCTCTTTTGTTTTATTTTAAATGTAATGGTAGTTGTTAGTCCAGTTGTAGCACTGTCACCGACCGGAATATCAGGTGTATAAATTTTAAATTGAATATTCAGCGATCCCGCAGCCGGATTGACATACACTTCTAAATAACCGTTGCGGACTGACAAGCTCAGACTGTTAAGCAGGTTTTGATAGGAATCAATTTGTGATGCTGTAAAAGAGACTTGTGAATCCCCCATCAGACCGGTAATATAAGCTCCCGGTTTGCCATTTGTAATGGTAACTGTGTTGGGAGAACCTTCGCTTGGCACTGTTGCCAAAAGTGAAGTAGATAAAAGAATATCCATTTCAGGTGATGCATAAATGGTTTCTGTCTTGTCGAATTCAAACATGGCATTCGCAAGATTCGATATATTTTCTAAAGCAGGAATGGTTGTTAAAATATCCGTCAGTGTGCGCAGTCTTGCATCATACACAGGATCAGAAGGCGGATGGACGCTGCTTACACCCGAGTCTTTTCCGGAGTATCCGTCTTTGTCAATGGCGACTTTTCCCGCTCCGCTTCCGATCGTTCCTTCATAAAATTGATCAAAAGCCCAGTTTTTCGGCATCGGGTATCCGAGGTTGCCGCTGAATCCGGTCGACATGTTAGCCGTAAAGCTATATTTGGTCAGACCTGCTTCTGACGTCCGGATACAAATGTTTCTCGGTCCGTATACCCCGATTTCATATTTCGGCGCAGTTGAGAACGCCTGCATTTTCATAAAAGCTGACTTGATTTCTTGAAAGTAAGGGATGATTTTATCCGTGACTTCATAATCATACGCATCGAAATCGACCGCAAAGTAAATGGTCGTTCCTGACGGAAAACCTAATCTTCGGGCGGCTGATGCAGCGCTGTACGCATCTCTCGTTCCTTGGTCTTTTACAAAATAAGAAGATTTATAGCCGCCGTCCTGATAAATCGGAAACACGCTTAAGCCGGCATTGAAAATCGTGGAAAGTTCTTTTGACGTCAACGCTTTCGATGTCAGTCCGCTGCTTGTCCGCACATTCCCGGTCAGATATCTTCCCACGATCTTATAGCCATTCTCACGCAAAGTTTTGGCCGTATCTGCCGTCAAAATGGCAGCGGTGTCACAAGCTGAAGCAGCCCGTGTTGTGTCGCCTGAGCTTGATAATAAAGCCTTAATCGTCGGCATGTCCGCATAACCGGTCTGCGGCAGGCACATAAACTTTTGGAAAGCTTTCACTGCCGATACAACGCCGACGCCGTATTTTCCGTCGAATTCACCGGGATCAAACGCTTCCCCATTACAGTAAAGCGCGTATTGAACAATTAAAACAAAGCCTGTCCGTGAATCGCCGGGAGTCAAGGTAGGGCATAAGCTGGTCGTCCCGTTTCCGAAAAATCCATTGGCGACGCTTGTGCTCATGCCTTCTTCTTTTTGCAGGGCATAAATGAGAGCCTTGTTTGTATCGCGGGCATATAAGCCGTCACAAGGCATCAAGCCGATGTAGTCATTGTAATCCCGGTTCAGGTTCTGCTGGATTTGGCGGATTCTTTTGTCGCCTCCCGCTACTAATCGAAAAGCGCTCATATCCAGCAAGGCTTTCATAATGAGTGCCGTGACGATGCCGTCTTGCTTAGTGAGCCCGGCCGCTTTTTGAAACTCTTTTACAGCGCTTTCGGTATTTTCATAGAAAACGCCTGAAAATCCGCCGGGGTTAAAACCTTTACACCACAGCGCCCCTTGCAGAATGTAATTCATGTTTGTCGGCTTAGAATCGGGAGCCTGCTTTTTCAACGGCTTAAACAATCTTTGTGTCGTCGGTCCGAAGTTATCGGCAGGTTCTGAAATACCAAGCTCAATTTGAAGCGCCCGTGTCAGACCGTAAATGGTATCCCAGCCCGTTTTTCCGTTTTCCGGCACTTTGTTGTACCCGTGTCTGCCTTTGTACGTCTCATTCAGCCATTGTTGTGTTTCCAGGACCATTTCGTCCATTGCAATCCCTCCATTATGTGTATTGTGCGTTCATTCATAGGTGGCAAACGTATGACAGTTTGTCATGGGTGCAGGGGTTTATCCAAGGAGAGCCCCATCACAGCAGCAGAACAAACGCCGAAAGAGAGGCATTGATAGGAAAAGACCTCGCTATGACAATTGATACAAAAACAACAAAATGAATAGCGGTTTAAAGTAACTTTATCACTTAATCAAAAATGACAAGAATCATAAGTAGTAGTCATATAGTCATTTTAAGGGCTGTTCACATCTCTTCCTGCAGTCAAAATGGTTAGTTGGACGGATTTATGATTGGCTATATTGTCATTAACATAAATAGGGTAAATAGTTACAGGAAGGAAGGATTTTCTCGATGAAAAGCAAAAAGATTTTTAAGTCGCTCATCATTATTTTTACTCTTTTAATCAGCGGAATTGGTTTTATGGGTTTTTCTTCTCCGCAAAAAGCAGAGGCTAAAGACTGGCTTCATACTTATAAAAGCGGGTATTTCACTAACTATGTGATCAATACATATCACCCTAAATTCACTAAAACGACAAAAAAGTACACCTTGAGAGCCGTGACTTTTAAATCCAACAGTAAAGGGAAGGGCACGTATAAAATATACGTCCAAAAGCAAGTCAACGGCAAAGGTGCCTGGAAAACAATCAAAACCGCCAATGCAAAGAAAAATGGAACGACTTATTTTGAAACACCTTCGTTGAAAAAAGGGGATTCATACAGATTTAAATTGGTCAATCAGGGTTCGAAAAAACGTGTCAATTATAGTGCAAGATGGATTGTATTCGCTTCATAATGCTGATCTTCCGGTCTATAAAGTTTTAGCTGCTGCAGCTGCGGCAGCTTTTTATTTTGTCCGGAGCTCAACCGCCAGGGAGCCCGCACCTGTCTATTCGGACGTGCGTTTGTATTTCACCGCATCATTCTGGATTATGCGGGAAGGTACATCGCTTCAATGATAAGCCAATCCCGGGTTCTTTTGATTCGTTTGAAAATGTTCTGATATAAAAAAGGCGTGCCCCGGTGTAAAATGGCTATATTGATAAATATGGAGGTTGAGATGGATCAAGATTATATGACTGAGCTTGTCTCAGTCCAGCTGAAGAAAATCCGGTCGGAGAGAGGCTACACACAGGAGAAAATGGCGGATGTGATCGGCCTTTCTAAAAAGTCGCTGGTGCAGATTGAGAAAGGGCGGGCGCTTGCGGAATGGCCGCATGTTGTGGCGGTTTGCGCGCTTTTCAGATCAAGTGAAACACTGCAATCCGTATTAGGAGATGATCCGCTGGAGGTCATTGAAACGGTTGCTCACCGCACAATTGACAGGCCGAAGGGGAAGACGATGGGCGGCAAGGTGTGGTGGAAAGCCATCGAGAAAAAAGGCGAGTTCCGCTTGCAGCAGCATTTGATTTCCCACCATTACCGCATCCTTGATTCTTATGATGATCTGTGGTTCAGCAGTTTTGAAAAGGCAGAGGCTTTGGAGCGGCTTGATGAGCTGTTTTTGGAGGCGGAAGAAGCGAAGCGCTGAGCACCTCCGGTTGATGTATTTTCTGACAAGTGGGAAAATATATATAAATTCCAGCCAAAGGAGAGATTCGAATGAAGCCTGAAGATATCGTCCGAAGCGGCCCGAATCAGTACATATGCAAGGAAGGAATCGCAAAAGAACTTCCGGGGCTGCTGGAGACATTCAGAAAACCCGTTATTGTGACCGGAATCAAATCCTATCAGGCGTTCTCCGATTACAGCGGCGGTTCTTCCTGGGATGTGATTCAGCATAAAGGATACTGTTCACCTGAGGCGGTGCGTAAGGTCTGTGAGCAGGCGGAAGACGCGGATGTGATCATCGGTATCGGAGGCGGCACGATATTGGATTTGGCAAAAGCGGCGGCAGACCGGCTTGATATTGAAGCTGTGATGGTTCCTTCCATTGCGGGGACGTGTGCGGCAAGTACGCCGTTGAGTGTCATATATGATGAGAGCGGCAATTTTATCAGAGTTGATTATCATAAGCGTTCAAGCTATTTGACGCTTGTTGATCCGCTGTTTTTGCTTTCCTCTCCCATTGAATATATGAAAAGCGGGATCGGTGATACGCTGGCGAAATGGTATGAGGCCGAGGCGGTCATCAGAAATACGGAGGAGGCGGCGCCGCTGATGGCGCAGGCGGGGCTGAGACAGGCGGAATATATCCGTAATCTGTTATTGCGTTACAGTGAAGCGGCCGTCGGAAGCATGGAGAAAGGCGAGCTGTCCGTGCCGTTCATCCATACGGCGGAAACGATCATTATGCTTGCGGGAACGGTCGGCGGGTATGGCGGCCGTTTGTGCAGGATGGCAGGGGCGCATGCGGTCCACAACGGACTCAGTTTTCTTCAGGAGACACATCAGGTGCTGCATGGCCAGAAGGTTGCTTACGGCATATTGGTGCAGCTCGCGCTTGAGAATCGGAGACCTGAGATTGAAGAGCTGCTTCCGTTTTACCGCCGGCTCGGTTTCCCCGTCAGTCTCTGTGATCTCGGCATCCTTGACAACCATGAGGAAGCCAAGCGCCGCATTGCTTCTCACGCCTGCCGGGCGGAAGAATCGTTATGCTTAATGGGGCAATATCGCGAGAAGGATGTGTCAGCTGCGATTGAATCGCTCGAATCAGCGCAAAAGACAGGATAGAGCTTGTTATCTATCTTGTCTTTATTTTTTGAATATTTCCGTTATAATGAGTGGGGTATAGAAAGGGAGGGGCCAAAGGACATGTATCAGGCGAAGAAGATGTTGTTATTAGGATCAGGCGAGCTGGGGAAAGAAGTCGTCATTGAAGCGCAGCGGCTCGGGGTTGTCACTGTAGCCGTTGACAGCTATGAGCATGCTCCCGCCATGCAGGCCGCGCACAAAAGCTATGTGATTGATATGCTTGATAAAGCGCAGATCAGAGAAGTCATTGAGAAAGAAAAACCGGACTTGATCGTGCCGGAAGTGGAAGCCATTGCGACGGATGAGCTGCTGAAGCTTGAGGAAGAAGGTTTTCACGTCATTCCGAATGCGCGTGCGGCAAAGCTGACGATGGACCGTGAAGGCATCAGACGGCTTGCGGCAGAGACGCTTCATCTTCCGACTGCCGGCTATGAATTCGCGAATACATATGAAGAATTTAAAGAAGCGGCGGAAACAATCGGCTTTCCGTGCGTGGTAAAACCGCTGATGAGCTCTTCCGGAAAAGGGCAAAGCGTGTGCCGCTCGGCTTCCGGGCTGAAAAGCTGCTGGGACATGGCGATGGAAGGCGGCCGGGTGAAAAACGGCCGGGTCATCGTTGAGGAATTCATTCCGTTTGAATCAGAAATCACTCTTCTGACAGTGCGCGCGGCGAACGGTACGTCCTTTTGCGCGCCGATCGGACATGAACAAAAAGACGGTGACTATATTGAATCATGGCAGCCTCATCATATGACGGAACAGCAGATCAAAGAGGCGAAACATATTGCGAAAAGCATAACGGACGAGCTCGGCGGATACGGTTTGTTCGGGGTGGAGCTTTTCCTTACTGAAGATAAAGTATATTTCAGCGAGGTGTCTCCCCGTCCGCATGATACGGGGCTCGTTACGCTTGTAACGCAAAATTTGTCAGAGTTTGCGCTGCATGTCCGCGCGGTATTGGGATTCCCGATTCCGGAAATCACTCAGCTGTCGCCGGGGGCAAGCCGTCCGCTGAAGGCGCCAAAAGAGCTTGCTGATTACGCGGTTGAAGGTTTGGAGAAGGCTTTGGGGGTAAAAAGCACTCAGGTCCGCGTATTCGGTAAACCCGTCACGAAAGTTGGACGCCGTATGGCGGTTGCGCTTTCTGCAGCTGAGACCGTTGAAGAAGCCAGAGAAAGAGCGGCCGAAGCACTCAGTCATTTATCAATTACATAAAATGATCTTAAAAGGCGTTTTTACCGTAATGGTAAGGCGCCTTTTTTGTTTGGCAGACTATATACTGGAAAACGGGGTTGTGAGATAATGTATGAGGCCGTTTTGTGCCGGCTTTTTAATTCATGAAACTTTTTATGTCCGCAATCGTTATATGTAATGTTCTCATTTCACGGAGAAGGAAATAACAATACATCATACGGCTTTTCATTCATCAAGAACGGACAATCCGGATCGCGGCATGGAATATTTAAGCAGGGTAATCCGGAATAGAGGAATCCATGATTGCTTACCTTAATATGAACGGCGAAAAAACAAAAATCACCAGATTAGATTGTTCAAATAACACCAAATGCTGTATAATAAAAGAATTTGAATGATAGCATTGAAAGAATTTCATTTTATGTTTCCGTAAAATGGAGCCTTTATGCATACGCAGTCCGATTTGATATGGTTTTAATTGGAGGTTTGTGTAAACTGTGAATTATATACCTAGTATGATTACAATTGGAAATTTTATTTGCGGGCTCTTATCGATTCATTCCCTTTTGTATCATAATATACACTCTGCGGTGATTTTTATTTTCACCGGGATGTTTCTTGATTTCTTTGATGGTTTGGCCGCCCGTAAGCTGAACGCGGTATCGGAGATGGGAAGGGAGCTTGACTCTTTTGCTGATCTCGTGACGTTCGGCGTTGCGCCGTCCATGCTCGCTTACAGTGTTTCACTATATACGATTCCGTTCATCGGAATTTTAATCGCGCTTTCCTACAGTATCTGCGGGATGATCCGTCTTTCCAGATTTAATATTGAACAAAGCAAGCTGCCGACGTTTATCGGGATGCCGATTCCGTTTGCGGGTATGTGTCTTGTCATTTTGAGCTTTATCAATAACGCATTTCTTCTGGGGGCGGGAACGATCGCGCTCGGTTATTTAATGGTCAGCAACATTAAATTTCCGCACTTTAAAAAACAGGCGCCTGAAAACCTGGAGAGCAGAAGATGGAATTAGTTCAGCAATTAATATCCGATTACGGATATATCGCGATTTTTCTTATGCTGACACTCGGTATTATCGGATTGCCTATTCCGGATGAAGTCATGATGACGCTTGTGGGCTACTTCGCTCATTTAAACGTGCTGAATTACGGGCTCTCCATTCTGATCAGCTTTATCGGAGCGCTCCTTGGGATGATTATCAGCTACTTCATCGGCAGAAAAGCCGGCCGGCCGTTTATTAATAAGTTCGGGAAATGGGTCGGCCTGAAGGAAAAGAGGATGGAGAAAGTAGACAGGTGGATGAAGAAGTACGGGCCGTACACCATTATTTTAGGTTATTTCATCCCCGGCATCAGACACGTGACCTGCTACTTTTCCGGAATCGGCAGAATGGAATTCAAAACCTACTTATGCTTCGCCGCCATCGGAGCGTTTTTATGGTGTTTTATTTTTATTACTATAGGAAAATTCATAGGAGTAATCAATGTTTAATACTGCCGCTAAAGTTCTTTACCGTTCATTGATTGAACTGACTAATAATCGATTGACGTCTTATCTCATTAAAAACTTCTGTGAATCAAAACTGAGCAAGCCGATGATTCCGCTGTTTTCCAAACACTATCGCATCAACTGGAATGAAACGGAACGTACGGCTTCTGACTTTGATTCACTGGCGTCATTTTTCATTCGTGATATTAATTTGAATCTCCGCCCCGTGGCAAAAGAGAAGAACGCCATCGTCAGCCCGGTGGACGGCGTCGTTCAGACGGTTGGCATGATTAAACCCAATCAAACTTTCATGGTAAAAGGGAAGGATTATTCGTTCGCCGAACTGACGGGGTTTAAAAGCGCCGATCACAAGTATAACGGCGGGTGTTTTGCCGTGCTTTATCTGAGCCCGAGACATTATCACCGCTTCCATTCTCCCGTCAGCTGCACGTATCAGAAGCTGGCCGAGCTGGGGAAACGTTCCTATCCCGTTAATACGATGGGATTGAAGTACGGGAAAGATGTGCTCTCAAAAAATTACCGTTATGTGTACGAGCTGACCCGTGCTGACCAGCAGATGCTCATGATTCCGGTAGGTGCGATGAATATTAACTCGATCGTTCAGACAAACACCGGAAACAGGCTTGAGACGGGGGAAGAGCTGGGCTATTTTTCATTTGGATCGACCGTTATTTTAGTATTCGAGAAAGATATGTTTACCCCTTCGGATAACCTGACTGAAGGCCGTGAATTACAGGTCGGTCAGATCATCGGTTATGCGGAGTCACAGGAGGAGGCGTCCGCTTTATAAAAGCTGCTCCTCTTTTTTATATGGTGTAAGGAAGTGAACATTATGAAAGAAAAGGATTTGGCAAAGCTGATAGAGCAGTACCAGCATACAGGGGATCAGCAAATTCTTGAAGCCGTGCGGGACGCATGCCGGCCTGTCGTTGAGGCGCTCATCTCAGAACTGGCTGAAGACAGCGCCGATCTTCTGCGGGCAAAAGGCCGTGACCGTTTTCCGTTTATTATCGGCAAGTATCAGACCGCGGCCGGCCTTTCGCTTGAGACCTTTTTGCGCAACACGTATCGGTTTTATTTTCAGCAGGTTTTAAAAGGCGAAGCGTGACTGGAAGAAAGAGTACGGACGGAAATGTTCATCTTTCGCCCGTTTTCCTGTATGATATAGTAGAGTGTGCGATCATTAATTTAATTGAACAGGGTGTATAAATTATGGAAAAACAATATAGAGTTTTACTTTATTATAAATATGTAAAGATTGATGAGCCTGAAGAGTTCACGGCTCAGCATTTGAAGTTTTGTAAGGAGCTCGGTCTGTTAGGCCGTATTTTGATTTCTGAAGAAGGCATTAACGGTACGGTGTCCGGAACGGTTGAACAGACGGAACAATACATGAATGCGCTGAAAGCTGATCCGCGCTTTGCCGACATGCCGATCAAAATTGACGAGGCTGACGGACATGCATTCCGCAAAATGTTTGTGCGTCATAAAAAAGAATTGGTGACGCTTCGTCTCGAAGATGATGTTGATCCGAATGTCACGACGGGCAAGCATTTGAAACCGAAAGACTTTTATGAGCAAATGCAGGATCCTGATACCATCGTGATCGACGCCAGAAACGACTATGAGTATGATCTCGGTCATTTCCGCGGAGCGGTCAGACCTGATATTGAGGCGTTCCGTGAGCTGCCGGACTGGATTGAAGAGCACAAAGACATGCTTGAAGGCAAAAAAATTCTCACGTACTGCACAGGCGGCGTACGCTGTGAGAAATTTTCCGGCTGGCTGGTGAAGAAGGGCTTTGAAGACGTGTCCCAGCTTGACGGCGGTATCGTCACTTACGGTAAAGATCCTGAAGTGAAAGGGCAGCTGTGGGACGGACAGTGCTACGTGTTTGACGAAAGAATCAGCGTACCGGTCAACCGCGTAGAGCACGTTATCATCGGAAAAGATTATTTCACGGGCGAGCCGTGCGAGCGTTATGTGAACTGCGCAAATCCGGCATGTAATAAAAAAATGATCTGCACACCTGAGAATGAATACAAATACATGCGCAGCTGCAGTCACGAATGCCGTACGAACGAACGCAACATGTATGTGAAAGAGCACGAAATGACTCAGGAAGAAATCAATGAACGCCTTGCTTTGATTGAAAAAGAGGATCATGCGGCGATTGATTAATAGAAAAGACCACCAATGAGGTGGTCTTTTTTGTGTTTACATACTTTCTGTCCGGGCAGTCTGGTCTGCCGTGACGGGTCCTTTATATTTGAATGCTTTTTCCCACTTGGACACGACGATGCAGGCGACCGCATGGCCGGGCACGTTGACGCCGGTTCTCGCCATGTCCATGACGCGGTCGACACCGGCAATGATGGCGACACCTTCCGCGGGGAGACCGACGGCATTCGCTGTCGCCAGAAGCACGACGAGTGAGCCTGACGGGACGGCGGCAATGCCTTTGCTTGTCATGACGAGCACAAGCATCATCAGAAGCTGCTGAGAAAGCGGCATCTCCACATGAAACGCCTGCGCCAGAAAAATACAGGACACCGATAAATAGAGGCTTGAGCCGTCACAGTTCAGCGATAAACCTGACGGAACCACAAAGGAGACCACCCGCTTCGGACAGCCGTATTTCTCCATCCGATCCATCAGCTGAGGCAGAATGGTTTCTGTGCTTGTCGTGGAGAAAGCGATCAAAAACAGATCCCAAATCATTTTCAGCACTTCAAAGTATTTGATTTTAAAGATGAGCCCCACGATCGGAAACAGAACGAAGAGTATCAGGAACAGCCCGAGGAACACAGTGCCGATCAGCTTCAGCATCGGAAGCAAAAGCGCGATTCCGAATTGCCCGACAGAGGCGGCCATAAGGGCGAGAACGCCGATCGGAGCGGTGACCATCACCATCTGCGTCAGCTTGAACATAATATTTGCCGTGGATTCGAAGAAACTCATGACAGGTGCGGAGGCTTTGCCGATGCCGGCTGCGGCAACACCGAATAAGATCGCGAAAAAAATGACGGCGAGAAGATCGTTTTTCGCCATAACGTCAATGATATTAACGGGGATAATATCAAGAAGCATTTGTTTCAGGTCGACTACTTTTTCCGTATAGCCGGAAAGCTCGTGAATGTCTTTTTTAGCAAGATGAGAAAGGTTAAGTCCGACTCCCGGCTTCAGCACGTTCGCCAAAAACAGACCGAGCGCCAGAACAAGCGTCGTAATCACTTCGAACCAAATAATCGTTTTGATGCCGAGACTGCCCATTTTTTTCATACTGCCGCTGCCGGCGGCTCCGATGACAATGGTTGAAAACACGATCGGCACGACAATCATTTTAATCAGGCGGATAAATCCGTCTCCGACGGGCCGCAGCGCCATCCCGAAATCCGGGAAGAAATGGCCGATCAATGCTCCGATGGCTAAAGCGATCAAAATCTGGAATGCGATAAATTTTTTCAAGCGAATCCCCCTTTTACTTGCGCATTTCATACGTAATTCGTGAAGCAGACGGCAACCACCTTCCTATCCGCCATAAATTTGTCACATTATTGACTGTGCGAAAGAAAGGATTGCTTTACATTATGTAAGCGCAATCATTTAATATGACAGAAAGTCCTCATTGAAAAAAATGAAGGAGCATAAGAATAAAGAAAGATTTCTGATGAAAATATTAAAAATTTTGATAATTATCCTCTTATAAGTGGTATATTTGATATGATACGGTCAACTGCATTCTCATATATCTGTGCATACAAGATTCGGGACAGAAAAAACATGCAGCCTAGAAAAGACTGAAAATTTAAACAATTATAAGAAAGGTGTGCTTTTGTTGAATCAACTGATTGAAAGACGTAAGGTCACAGCAAGAAAAGAAAAACCGGATTCCGCTTCATTGGGATTTGGCAAGTACTTCACAGATTACATGTTTGTTATGGATTACGAAGAGGAGAGAGGGTGGCATGATCCGAGAATCACCCCTTATGAACCGGTCCATCTTGATCCGTCCGCATCCGTTTTCCATTACGGGCAGGCCGTATTTGAAGGGCTGAAGGCTTATAGGTCAGAAGACGGCCGGGTGTTGATGTTCCGTCCTGACCAAAATATAAAACGGCTGAATAAATCGTTACGGCGGATGAGCATGCCGCCTCTTGACGAGAAGCTGGCACTGGAAGCATTGATACAATTGGTGGAGCTGGAGCAGGAATGGATACCGATAGAAAAAGGAACCTCTTTATATATTCGTCCGTTTGTAATTGCGACTGAGCCTTCTTTAGGCGTCCGGCCTTCAAAGCGTTACAAGTTCATGGTTGTTCTGACGCCTGTCGGTTCGTACTACGGCGATCAGCTGAAACCGATCCGTATTTATGTGGAGGATGAGTATGTGCGTGCCGTCACCGGCGGAGTGGGCGACGTCAAAACGTCCGGAAATTATGCGGCCAGCTTACAGGCTCAGCGGAAAGCCGAAGAACTGGGGTATGATCAGGTGCTTTGGCTCGACGGGGTGGAAAAGAAATATGCCGAAGAGGTAGGGAGTATGAATATCTTTTTCATCATAAACGGAGAGGCCGTAACGCCGGCATTAAACGGAAGCATTCTCGGGGGCATCACACGCGCATCTGTGATAGAGCTGTTAAAAAGCTGGGGCATCCGCGTCAGGGAAGAACAGGTCGCGATTGATGACATCTATGAGGCTGCGATGAGAGGCGAGGTGTCAGAGGTATTCGGTACGGGAACCGCGGCCGTCATCTCGCCGGTCGGCGCGCTGCACATTCACGGAGAAACAATTGAACTGAATAACGGTTTGATCGGTGAAGTGTCAGAAAGGCTCTATGAAACGATTGCCGGCATCCAGGTCGGGAAGGTGCCGGATTCGTTCAGATGGGTGGTTGAAGTATAAACAAAAAAAAGAACCCTTGCGTTGCAGGGTTCTTTTTTCGGTTATTGGGATTTTACGGCTTGCACGCGGGCTCTGCTTTTCCGGTTTTTCAAGTAATAAGCGGTGTAGCAAACGGCCATAAATGCAATTCCGCAATAAAGGGCGATAGCCTGGTTCGGATCAAAAGCGATGCCGATACAGGAGGCGAGGCATAGGAGAAAGGCCGCTATCGGTACGGCCGGATATCCCGGTGTCCTGTATTTCAAGTCTGAAAGCTGGTGCCCTTCTGTAAGAAACCGTCTTCTGAACAAAAATTGCGATGCGGCGATGCTCATCCACACAGCCACTACCGCAAATCCTGAGACGGAGACGAGAACAAGATAGACTGTATCCGCTGCAACCACGCTTGACAACAACGACAGAATGCCGCCGATCATACTGAAGATCAGAGCGTTAAAAGGAATGCCTCCAGAGGTCAGCCTGGCAAAGGCGGGATGAAGCTCCCCTTCTTTAGACAGGGACCACAGCATACGTGATGACGCGTACAGCCCTGAATTGGCCGCAGACAGAAGCGCTGTTAAAATGACGAAATTCATCAGATCGGCCGCATAAGGCACGCCGACTCTGTCAAATACCGTGACGAACGGGCTTTCAATCACACCGGCTTCCTTGATGGAGATCATCCCTGACAGCACAAAAATCGTTCCGATAAAGAAAAGCGCCAGCCGCCAGACTGTGGTCTTAATGGCGCGCGGAACGGTTTTTTCCGGATCGGCGCTTTCCCCTGCGGCGATTCCGATCAATTCCGTCCCTGAAAAAGCAAAGTTTACTGAAAGCATCGTCATCAGTATCGGGAAAAAGCCATTTGGAAAAAGGCTGCCGCCATCCGTAAAGTTCGACAGCATAGGTGCGGCCTCACCGCTTTTCATCGGGACGATGCCGAACATCGCCGCTCCGCCCAATAAAATAAACAGTAAGATGGCTAAGACTTTAATACTTGAGAACCAAAACTCCGATTCAGCAAAAAATTTCACGGAGAAGGCGTTTAATAAAAAGATGAAAAGAGCGAATACCGCACTCCACATCCAAACTGAAGTATGCGGGAACCAACGCTGCATGAAAAGCCCGGCCGCCGTGAATTCAGAGCCCAGCGCCACCGCCCACGTCAGCCAGTACAGCCATGCGACCGTAAAGCCCGTCGCGGGCCCGATATAGGTCTTCGCATAGGTGTGGAATGCGCCCGTCACCGGCATGGCCACTGACAGTTCGCCGAGGCAAAGCATGACAAGATAGACGATGCCCGCGCCCAAAAGGTAAGCGAAAATGGTGCCCGCCGGACCCGCCTGATGAATGGTATACCCAGAGCTTAAAAACAGCCCCGTTCCGATCACACCTCCGAGTGATAGCATAAAGAGGTGTCTGCTTTTCATACTTCTCTGAAAATTCGTCTCGTTCTTGTTGTTCATTGTTTTCCAACTTTCTGCGAGGGCCGTTCTAATAAAAAATCTCATGCCGGCGAACGGCACGAGATTCCGGCGAACCGGCTTTTTGAATAGAATATACAAACTATTCCGATTAGTCAAGTTGTTTTTATGGTCTTGGCCCAATCGGCAATGGCTTGGATGTCCGCGGGTTTCGTCCGGCAGCAGCCTCCGATCAGGCTCAAGCCGTTTTCGTACCAGCTTTGCGCGCTTTTTCCGAAATGGTTTTCGCACGCTGCGCCTTTCCAGGTTTTTGTCACTGGGTCATATTGTTCGCCAGAGTTCGGATAGGCGATAATCGGTTTGGACGTTGCCCGTTTGATTTCTTGTACCAGCTGCGGAATATGTTCGATCGGTGTGCAGTTGATGCCGATCGCTGCGATTTGGCTGCAGGAGCCGAGCAGGGCCGCGCATTCGGAAATAGGCGTGCCTTCGCTGATATGCCGTCCGTCTTTGGCGCTGAAGCTGATCCATGCATAAGTGCCGGGGAATTCCTCCAGCAGCCTTGTGATCGCTTTTGCTTCTGACAGGCACGGAATGGTCTCACAGGCCAAAAGATCGGCGCCGGATTCTATGAGGGCTTTCATCCGGGGGCGGTGAAAGCTGATCAGCTCATCCTCCGTCAGTCCGTAATGCCCGCGATATTCTGAGCCGTCAGCGAGGCTCGCGCCGTAAGGTCCGATAGAAGCGGCGACCAAAGGTTTGGGCCGGTGTAAACGGTTTTCTTCATGCGCCCAAAATTCATCGCGTGCTTGCGCGGCAAGTTCAACAGATGTCTGAATAAGACGTATCGCATCGGTTTCAGGGATGCCGCGCGCTGCAAATCCTTCGATTGTCGATTGATAACTGGCGGTGATCGCGCAATCAGCGCCGGCGGCAAAATATTCTGCATGCACCTGTTTGATCAGTTCCGGCCTCTCCAAAAGAATTTTGGCCGACCACAGATCGTCATGTAAATCACAGCCCATCCGCTCAAGCTCGGTTGCCATCGCGCCGTCTATGATCATAACCGGGTATTCATTTAATATTTGTGTAATGGGATTCATAGGCCTTCCTTTCTGACTTTACTGAAAATATATAAAAAGGGTAATGGACGCTATTCTCTTTGTCAATGAACCGGCAGAAAAAAGGTGTTCAGGACGCTGCCCGAACACCTTTTGTTTAGGAAATGTGTTTGCCTTTCGCACTTTTCGCGATGTCTGAATACTCCCAGCAGTCGATCCCGTCATCATCAGGGAGCACATCTCTGTAAAAGACGGGGTCCTTTCCGGCTTTCTTTTGCCGGACATAATCGCTCAAAGCGGCAAACGCTTTTTTCGACAGAAGGAAAATCGCGATTAAGTTCACGACCACCATTAAGCCCATGAACAAGTCAGCCATATCCCACACAAGCTGGACTTTGGAAATACAGCCGAACAGTACCATTCCGAGCACACAGATGCGGTAAATGAACAGCCATTTTTTGTTCTGGCTTAAAAATCCGATATTGGTTTCTCCGTAATAATAGTTGCCCATCAGAGCACTGAAGCCGAACAAAAGCATTAAGACGGCAAGGAAACCTGACGCCCACGCCCCGACATGGTCGCTCAAGGCGGCCTGAGAAAGCGCGATGCCGCTCAGTCCCGGCTGGTGATAAGCGTCTGAAAATAAAATGATAAGCGCCGTGCTTGTACAAATGACGAGCGTATCCGTCAGGACGCCGAATGCCTGAATGAGCCCCTGTTTCACCGGGTGGCTCGTCGTAGCTGTCGCCGCCGCGTTCGGAGCGCTTCCCATACCCGCTTCATTTGAGAAAATCCCGCGCCTTACACCTTGCATCAAGGCCGCACCTAAAGCGCCGCCCGCAGCCTGATCAATGCCGAACGCATTTTTTACGATTAGCGACAGAACGCCGGGCAATTGGGTGATGTTCGTCAGAATGACAAAGAAAGCGACACCGATATATAAAACGGCCAAAACGACTACGATGTATTCCGCCATTTTCGCAATTCGTTTGACGCCGCCGAAGATTACGCCGCCGAAAACCAAGATTAACATAATGCCCAATGTAAAACGGCTGGTGCCGAATGCGTTTTGAAAGGCGACGCTGATCGTATTGGATTGAACGGAATTAAAAACAACCCCGAATGACAGTGTGATTAATACGGCGAACAGCGCGCCCATCCAGCGTTTCTTCAGGCCCTTTTCCATGTAATAGGCCGGGCCCCCGCGGAATCCGTTTTGATCTTTTACTTTATAAATTTGGGCCAGCGTGCTTTCAACAAAGCTTGAAGCCGAACCGATGACTGCGATAATCCACATCCAGAAAATAGCGCCCGGACCGCCGAGTGAGATCGCAATGGCGATTCCGGTAATATTCCCGGTTCCGACACGCGCCGCCATACTGATGCAAAATGCCTGAAACGGGGAAATGCTGTTTTTTGTCCGGGCGGCCGCGCCTTCCTTCAAAACCCGGATCATTTCCTTCAGCATGCGGACTTGCAGACCCTTTGATCTGAACGTAAAAAACAGTCCCAGAGAAAGAAGCAGTACGATTAACAGTTTTGACCATAAAAAATCATTTGCCGAGCCGATTACATTTTCAAGGAATTCCTGCATCCAATCACCTCTTGGTTCGTTTGATTAAAAAATACTGAGCTCCCACTCCTGTGCGATATGTTTCAGCAGCATGCCGCCGGTCAGGCTGTTGCCGTATTCATCAATGGCCGGACCGTAAATGCCGATGCCGCAGCCGTTATGAAAAGGCTGTTCTCTTCTGGCGCTTGGGGGAACCAATGCCATAATGCCGCCGGATACCCCGCTTTTGGCCGGGACGCCGACGAAAGCCGCATATTTGCCTGACGCATTGTACATCCCGCACGTCAGCATCAGGGCTTTGGCGAGTTTCGCGACATCTTTCGGAATGACCTGTTCCCGTCGGATCGGATGGTAGCCGTCATGCGCAAGTATCAATCCGATTAAAGCGATGTCCTCGGTTGTACCCTCCATGGCGCACTGCTTTAAATACACTTCAAGCGTTTCTTCCACATCCGCCTCGAGAAAGTTCGTTTCTTTTAAATAGTAGGCGAGCGCTCTGTTCCGATGCGCGGTCTGCCATTCAGAACGGAAGACCTCCTCGTGAATGTGAGGGCGTTTTCCTATTAATTTTTCAAAAACGGAAAAGAGATATTCTAATTTATCATGCGCCGTTTCACCCGGAAGCAACGAGGCGACGGTAATGGCGCCGGCATTGATCATCGGGTTGAAGGGCTTCCCGGGTTTATGGATTTCAAGCCGGATGATAGAATTAAACGCATCACCCGTCGGCTCCACATCCACACGATCAAGCACGTAAGAAATGCCTCTGTTCATGCAGGCGGCAATAAAGCTGATGACTTTCGAGATGCTCTGCAATGTGAACGGGACATTCCATTCACCGGCATGAATCATTGAGCCATCCGGCTCTAATATGCAAATGCCCAGCTGAGAGTCGTTGATTTCTCCGAGGGCGGGTATATAATTTGCGCTTTTTCCATTGACGGAAAACGGTCGGTAATGCTCCACCCAATCTTGTAAAAGTGAAGCCAGTTCCTCTTTTTCAAGGCGCTCTCTGACCATATCTTTCATAACATTCCTCCTCTATTGCAAGCCTGTCCGAAGCGGAACCCGGTCTTGGAAAACGTTTTCAAAAATAGCGTGTTCCATGTTAATGTATAATGACATCTACAGAATCATACAAAATACGACAAAATCATTCTTAAAATAAGCCGATAGATTTATAAATCAGCCGGAGTGTCCCGCCATTCGGGTCTAAAGAAATTTGCGGACTGTATCGGTCTTGTTCAAAATAGACAGAAGAAGGAAGTGATTATGATCAGGCTCGACTATTTACTGAAAAAAGACGGCTATCTTTTCGCTCTTATGCTGATCACCGTGCCGCTGGCGGGGGAACTGAAATTTTATCCCCTGAATGAGGTATATCGGATCAGCTTTGGCGCCCCGGCTTTTTTCTTTTTTCTGCTGCTGCTTCGGCATGTGCCGGCAGTATTGTCAGGGCTGTTGACAGGTGCAGCCGTTGTGGCATTCCGGATCGGCCTGGCGTGCTGGGGAGGAGAGCATGCCGGCTTTACGGAGGCTTTTTTCAGCCAATATCCCAGTTTCTTTTTTTACTTTACATATGCCTGCTTGTTTTATGTGCTGAAGGTCAGGCTTTTTTGGGATCGGCCGCTGATGATCGGGTTTCTCGGCTTTCTCATTGAAATTGCGTCCGATGCCGTTGAAATGACGGTTCAGTTTTCCGGCGGCCGGCAGATTATGATGCCGGACAAGCTGGCGGATATTGCGGTTATTGCTGTTTCTCACACATTTATTGTGCTGAGTTTTTTCAACGTGATGAAGCTGCACGAATCTCAGGTCAGGGAAAAACAAACGAGAAAGCAGCATGAGCACATGCTGATGATTGTGTCTAACTTATATGAAGAAACGATTCATTTGAAAAAAACGCTGAAAACGACAGAGCATGTGACGAAAGAATCCTATCAGCTGTATCGGGAAATGAGCGGGAACGACCGGGAGCTCGGGAGCCGAATGCTGCGCCTTGCGGGAGAAATTCATGAAGTGAAAAAAGACAATCAGCGAATATTCGCCGGCCTGTCGAAGCTGATTTCCAATGAGAGATTCCGGGATTACATGAATGCCGCCGCTCTGGTCGGCATCGTCATCCGAATCAATGAAAAATACGCCGAATCTTTAGGCAAGGACATTCAATTCCGGAGCGTGATTGAAGGAGAACATCCCGATTATCACGTCTTTACCGTCCTGTCGATCTTAAATAATCTGACCGCCAATGCCGTCGAAGCCATGGGAGACAGGGGTGAGATCCGCCTCGCACTGCGCAGGGCTGAGGGGGAGATGGCCGAATTTCAGGCTGAAGATGACGGTCCCGGCATTCCGGAAAAAATCGGAGAGGTCGTTTATGATCCCGGGTTTACATCCAAATACGATGAATTCGGCACACCTTCAACGGGCATCGGGCTTACTTACGTGAAGGAAATCGTAACTGAACTTGACGGAGACATTTCCTTTCACAACAAGCCAAAAGGCGTCATATTTACGATTAAGCTGCCAGTGAAGCATTTGATTGCAGAAAGGATGAACTCATAATATGCGTTTTTTTATAGCTGATGATGACCGGGCGATCCGTTCCATTTTAAAACAGATGATCGAGGACGAGGACTTAGGCGAAGTCGTCGGTGAGGCAGAGGACGGAAGCCAGATTGAAGGGCATTATCTCCATTTTAAACAAGTCGATATTTTATTAATTGATCTGCTGATGCCGGGGCGGGACGGGATTGAGACGATCCGGCATCTTCAGGGCTCGTACAACGGAAAAGCGGTGATGATATCGCAGGTGGAGGCAAAGGAAATGGTGGGAGAAGCTTATTCTCTCGGCATCGAATACTTTATCCACAAACCGATCAACAAAATCGAGATCGTCACCGTTTTGCGAAAAGTAAAAGAGCGGATTGAACTGGAAACCTCGATCGGCGACATCCAACACTCGTTAAGCCGTCTTATTCAGCGGAATGAGCCGAAAAAAAGCGGGCCTGGGGGGATGCACGAGAAATCAATCAAAGAAACAGGAAAATTTCTTTTATCGGAATTAGGCATCGTGGGAGAAAGCGGGGCGCATGACCTCATGGCCGTCCTTCACTATTTATTTGAGGATGAACAGGCGGAAAGAAACATCCCGTCTTTAAAGCAGATGTTTACAAACACCGCCATCCGGAAGCTGGGGCCTGCGGCGGCACAAGCCGAGGTTAACAGAGAAATCAAAGCCTCGGAACAGCGGATCAGAAGGGCCGTCATTCATTCGTTAAACCATTTTGCTTCATTGGGCACAACGGATTTTTCAAACCCCAAATTTGAATATTACGCCTCGAAATTCTTTGATTTCCCCGCTGTCAGCAAGAGAATGAAAGAAATGCAGGCTAAGGAAACCGTGCCGCTTTCTCCGGTTAAAGTGAATATGAAAAAATTCATTCACGTCTTTTTTTTGGAGGCGAAAGATTTACGCGAAGGATCAAAATTTGTCAGCGGAGGCAGCCGGTGAGCTGGCTTTGGAAAAGATGGCAAACGTGGATAAATGACAGCTCGTACTGGCCTGATTTTTTCCGCGCTGATCCATGGCTTGCACCCTCCGCATATTTTTGTAAACGAAAATCAGCATGTGACAGAATGGCAGGCCGCTTACCCTGTGGAAACGGCGAAGTTCGCGCTTCAGACGGGGCAAGAGGAGCATATGGAAATGGCGCGGGACATGCTCGGCCTGTCCGATCCGAAAGGTTATTGACTTCCGCCGGATGACAGCGTATGATACATTTTAAAATAAAAGAACGGATGAACAATGCTGAGGAAGAGTAAGTACGCATCAGCGCGCGGGGTTCAGAGAGTCGGTGGCCGCTGTGAACCGATCCCCGTCCGGTGCCGAATGGGCTTCTGAATTGCTGTGCTGAAATGACAGTAGGCGGTGCCGGGATTCTTTCCCCGTTATCAAGAAAGGAGTATTGAAACCGTGTGTTTCTGTACTTTTTGAGAGAATGGCTTTTCAGCCGTTAATAAAGGTGGCACCGCGAAAACCTCGTCCTTTGATGGACGGGGTTTTTTTGTGTTGTTAAGGAGGTGATGGCCATGGAAAGTGACTGGAGACGGACAGACAATCAAAAAAGGAGGGATATTCATGGTGATCGCAACCGACGATCTTGAGCTCACGTGTCCGCATTGTGAAGGAACCGGCCAGGAGAAGGAAGGGGCGCTCTGTCCGAAGTGCGGCGCGAAGGGCGTCATATTGACCGCTCAAGGAAACACGCTGCTGCATTTTATCAGAAAGCATATTGATCAGTGAAATCAAACGAAAAAGGCCGTTATCCGGCCTTCAGGCTGTCGAGAAAATCTCGACAGCCTTTATTTTTCCTTTAAAATATCCATTCCCCTGTTATAAAATAAAAGAAAGACTGAAAAAATGGCTTTCTCATGTTCCGCACAAGAAATTTTCCTCAAAACACAGCCGAATTCGTTCTGTTTGACCAACTCGTCGAAGAGGATCACCTTCTTCGAAAAATTGATAAATACATAGACTTCTCTTTCATCGTTGAAAAGGTCAAACCTTACTGCAGCGCTCACTTGATCCGCTGATCTTATTCAAAATGATGTTGAAGATTGCCACATACCCAGCCAAGCAAGGCTAGGCATGTGGGAGTGCTTTTTCTGCACCTGAAATCAAATGAATATGTAAAGAAACAGCACGAAACAAAAAAGCTTGCAGAAAAAACATCATTTTCTCTACAAGCTGCTTTTTCATTCTTCAAAATAAGGATTCACATGGATGAGCACTTCTTCAACATCTGAAAAGTGTCTTTTGATTTCATTTCGGATTTCGCGGGCAATATCGTGTCCCTGCTTAATCGTCAAATCATGATCCAAAGATAACCGGACATCAAGCAATTTATAGTGGCCATGTTCTCTTGCTCGGATTTTATCGAGCCGTTTGACTTGAGGGCAATGCAAAATAACCGCTTTATATTCCTCTATCAGTTCGGGATCAACACTTTTTTCCATGAGAACGTCAACAGACGGCCTGATTAATTCCATTGAAATCTTAAAAATGAGGTACGCCACGATGACACTGGCAATTGCATCTGCGTACAACAGATAGGACCATCCGCGGGTGTTCCCGATAATCGCCAATAGGACGCCGATAAAAGCGGCAAGAGAGGCAACGATATCGCCTTTATGGTCGTATGCAATCGCTATAATCGCTTTACTGTTCCATTTTTCCCCTTGTTTGATCGAATAACGATATAAGATCTGCTTAGCCGCGTAGGATATCAGAGCCGCAAACAATGCGCTGTATTGCGGGATGCTTGGGCCTTCAACAAAGGACGAAATCGCTTCTATTAGAATATACACGGAAACGAGCACTAATATTATTCCTACAATCGCTTCGCTGATGACCTCAGCTTTGCCATGCCCGAAAGGATGGTCTTGATCGGGCGGCTTATTAGAAATGCCGATGACGGCCAGGACAGCAATTGAAGCCACGACATCCGCTGCAGAATGTATACCGTCGGCAAAAACTGCTTCACTATCGCCTATCAGTCCAAAAAAGATCTTTCCTGCCATTAAGATCAGATTGGCTATCAATGCAATCAAAGCAACTTTTTTGCTTATTTGTTCTCTTTCACTTGTCATTTTTTCCTCCTATAAAACTGCACAAAAAAATAGGGGCGCTTTTGATTCGCTCTCCGTATCCTTTCTTGTGTAATCACTTTGCTTATCGTACCAATTCAGTTTCGAGTGGGTCTATAGCAAGGTTGTTTCCTGTTTCCTAATAAATAAGGTGACAGAAAAAAAGTTGGAGCAGGGCTAAACAGTACACAGACAAAATGGCGCTGAATTTAAAAATGAACTGTTGACATTTGAGTATTTATCTTTTATTATTATCTCGAATTCAAGATTTTTTAATTCAAGATAATTTATTTAGAGTGCAGGATAAGAACCTGCCGATCGTTTGATTCACGAAAAGATCAGTGAAGAGAACGTTTCGTTTTTTAATCATACGTTATTTGATTTTTTATACTATAATATCTCGAATTCGAGATAAAAGGGGTACGAGAAAAATGGCTGAATTTGTACAGCTGGTGAATGAAAGAAGATCTGCAAGCAACTTTCTTCCAGAACATCCAATCACAAGAGATGAGCTCAACGAAATGTTTGAATTGGTTGCGTTGGCTCCATCAGCTTTTAATTTGCAGCATACAAAATATGTGACGGTTCTTGACCCGGATGTAAAAGAGAAGCTGAAGCAGGCCGCAAACGGACAATATAAAGTGTTTAGCTCATCAGCGGTTCTTTTGGTTTTAGGGGATAAGCAGGCATATCAGCAAGCGGCTGACATCTATGAAGGATTGAAGCTGCTTGGGGTATTAAATAAACAAGAGTATGATCACATGGTTCAAGATACCGTTTCGTTTTATGAAAACAAGGGAGAACCATTTAAGAGAGATGAGGCGATAAGAAATGCTTCACTTTCTGCGATGATGTTTATGCTGAGTGCTAAGGAAAAAGGCTGGGACACCTGTCCGATGATAGGGTTTGATCCTGAAGCCGTGAAACAGATTTTGAAGATAGATGATCAATTTGAGGTTGTCATGATGATTACAATCGGTAAAGAAAAAATAGAAAGCAGAAGGCCGCGCGGCTACCGAAAGCCTGTGAATGAGTTTGTGGAGTATATTTAAATATTTGTAAAGGAGCGGATAAAAATGGCTAAAAAAACGATGGGAATCCATCATATTACAGCAATTGTCGGTCACCCTCAAGAGAATGCTGATTTCTACGCTGGAGTGCTGGGGCTGCGATTGGTCAAGCAAACGGTCAATTTTGATGATCCGGGTACGTATCACCTTTATTTTGGGGATGAAGGCGGGAAGCCGGGAACAATCATCACATTCTTTCCGTGGGCGGACGCCCGTCAAGGCATCATTGGAGACGGACAGGTTGGCGTGACATCTTACGTCGTGCCGAGAGGTGCTATGGCATTTTGGGAAAAGAGACTTGAAAAGTTCAACGTGCCATACACAAAAATCGAGCGTTTTGGAGAACAATATATAGAATTTGATGACCCGCATGGCCTGCATTTAGAAATTGTGGAAAGAGAAGCAGGGGACGCCAATACGTGGACTTTCGGAGATGTAACCCCGGATGTTGCCATTAAAGGCTTTGGCGGTGCAACCCTGTTATCAGCACAGCCTGAAAAAACAGGTGAATTGCTGGAAAACCTCATGGGGCTTGAGCGAGTCGGCAAAGAAGGAGACTTCGTTCGTTATCGTTCTGCCGGTGATATCGGAAATGTGATTGATCTTAAATTAACGCCTATCGGCCGCGGACAAATGGGTGTCGGCACGGTCCATCACATCGCTTGGCGGGCTCAGGATGACGAAGATCAATTAGATTGGCAAAGATTCATTGCTGCGAACGGATATGGTGTGACTCCTGTTCAGGATAGAAACTATTTTAATGCGGTTTACTTCAGAGAACACGGGGAAATCTTATTTGAGATCGCAACTGATCCGCCGGGCTTTGCCCATGATGAGTCACAAGAAACAATGGGCGAAAAATTGATGCTCCCTGAGCAGTATGAACCGCACCGGGCTCATATTGAACAAGGGCTGCTGCCGTTTGAAGTGAGAGAATTAGATTGATTGATAGATGAACGTGAAGCATGAAGAAAAATAATAAGGCATACATTTAACAGATGTTTGCTGGAAGCGACTGTTGGTAAACAAGCTGCCTTGCAGCACATTATATAATATGAAAAATAAGGAGAGATAAAAATGGTAGATGCAGGACTATTACTTATTCGAATTATGATTGGTGTGGTGTTTCTGTTTTATGGATCACAAAAATTATTCGGCTGGTTTGGCGGATACGGGATTAAAGGAACCGGACAATGGTTCGAGTCAATTGGAGTTAAACCAGGCAATGCCGCGGCCGCTTTATCAGGTCTCGGGGAACTCGCAAGCGGAATTTTATTTATTTTAGGTGTATTCCTCCCGCTTGGAGCTGCTATTATAACGATCATTATGTTAGGTGCCATTGTAAAAGTTCATGGAGCGAAAGGGTTTGCGAACGGTGCCGGCGGTTTTGAATATAACTTGGTGCTGATTGCAGTCTCCATCGGAGTTGCACTCATCGGTTCAGGGGCGTACGCTTTGCATTTTTAATATAAGTATCTAAGAACAGTTACTGAAAAGCGGTAACTGTTCTTTTATTTTTCAAGCACAACGTTAAGGTGCTCTGAATAGCAAAAAAGCGGATATGATCAATATAAATGTGTATAGTGAATGTACGATGAGCTTGGTCATGAAAGACGAGCCGATTTGAAGGAGGATTTTGATGAAAGAGCTGACAGACTTACATTCATTAGATTCTATCGAGAATTTTATTAAGCAGCATCAATTCAGTTTTATCTACATTTCAAGACCCGCCTGTACAGTATGTCACGCTGTTCTGCCGCAGCTCAGAAAAGTATTGGATCAGTTTCCGAATATCAAATTGGGGCATACCAACGCTGACGAGGTAGAAGAGGTTGCCGGCAGATTTTCAGTCTTCACTGTCCCCGTGCTTCTTTTGTTCATTGATGGGACTGAGTTTCTGAGAGAAGCCCGCTTTGTTCATTTTGAACAGCTCGAAGAAAGGCTGAAAAGGGTTTATCAGTTATATCAAGATGTATAAAATGTTTATACTTTACAAATAAAAAGCCCCCTTTAAGGGGCTCAGGCTGTCGAGAAATCTCGACAGCCTTTATTTTTTCCTTAAAATATCCATTCCCCTGTCATAAAATAAAAGAAAGTCAGAAAAGGACGGTGTCTTTCTCATGTTCCGCACAAGAAACGCTTGCAGAAAAAACATCATTTTTTCTACAAGCTGAAGCCCGTTATCCGGCCTTTTTTACGTTATTCGGACCGGGGTTCTAAAAAACGGGACCCGCCCAAGTCTTTTCTCATCAGATAAATATGGAAAAAATATTCTCCGATGGCGATGATGACGGCGGAAATAAGAGCGGCAAACGCCAGTCTTCCTCCGGAAATGCCCATGGACAGCGGCATTCCCATCAGCCAGACAACAAGAAACGCGATTCCGAAATCAGCGGACGCCGCCGTGATGTTATTCCATCTCGGAAGCACGTACAGGTCGCCCGTAAAGTAGGAAACGGCTCCCAGCACAATGGTCATCAGCAGCACGTCGCCGAATGTAAAGCGAAAACCTAAGCCGAGTATCAGATACAGAATAATGATGGTCATAATGCCTTTAATGGCAAGCGCTTTAATGTGTTCCATGCGAATTCCTCCTTATGGAAATCATGTTAGTATGTTTCCTCATAACGAGAAATATAAACCCTTTTTTCGTGAACATTTGTTTTCTGGCTTTTGGCTGTCATCACTGGGCCGCTGCTGAATATGATGAAAGGAGAAAATACGGGAGGTGTCATGATGGCAGTCGTAAAAGCGTCGAGCGCCGATGTCAATCTAATGGCAAGGCTGCTCAGGGCGGAAGCGGAAGGCGAAGGGAAGCAGGGAATGCTTTTGGTCGGCAATGTGGGAATCAATAGGGTGCGGGCGAATTGTTCTGATTTTAAAGGCCTGCGCACCATCAGGCAGATGGTGTTTCAGCCGCACGCGTTTGAAGCGGTGACTCACGGATACTTTTACCAGAGACCGCGTGAATCCGAGCGGAGGCTTGCCCGCAGGAACATTAACGGAGAACGGTTTTGGCCGGCTAAATTCAGCCTGTGGTATTTTAAGCCGCCGGGCAACTGCCCGCAGACTTGGTATGGCCAGCCGTTTGTCGCCAGATTCAGATCCCACTGCTTCTATCAGCCGACAGGTGAGACGTGCGAAAACGTGTACAATACATTTTAATCCCGGGCGCACCGTTCTTAGAATGAACGGTGTTTTTTAATTTTTTGTGAAGAAAAATAGGAAAAAAGTGCGCTTGACGGATGACAAGCCAAAAAGAAACAGAGGGGGTTTTCTCCCGGCGGGGCAAGGTTTGTCGAAACAATGTGAAAAATGTCTCCCGCCGTCCATTTTTCAGCCTTACAAACCCTTCACACTTCTTCATAGCGGTTTAACATTTCTTTTTTATAATAAGGGCGATCAATGAGACGAAAGGGGAACTGACATGACATATGACGGCCGTTTAGATGAATGGATCAAGGAATTGGAGAACAAAAGCTTTCAGAACAATACGTTTGACCGCCGCGCATTTATACAGGGCGCCGGGAAAATCGCCGGTCTTTCCCTCGGGTTAGCGATCGCGCAATCCATCGGCGCGTTTGAAGTGAATGCAGCTCCGAAATTTTCAAACTATCCGTTCACCCTCGGCGTAGCCTCCGGCGACCCGCTGTCTGACAGCGTCATTCTCTGGACGCGTCTTGCCCCTGACCCGCTGAATGGGGGCGGCATGCCGAAGCAGGCCGTGCCGGTAAAATGGGAAATCGCCGCTGATGAACATTTCCGTCACATCGTCAAACGCGGAACGGAAATGGCCAAGCCGAATCTCGGACACTCCGTCCATGTCGAGGCGGACGGGCTCAAGCCCAATAAAGTGTACTATTACCGGTTTAAAAGCGGGCATGAGCTCAGTCCCGTCGGCCGGACGAAAACGCTGCCCGCTCCCGGCGCTGACGTATCCGCCATGACGTTTGCGTTTGCTTCATGCCAGCAGTATGAACACGGCTATTATACGGCGTATAAACATATGGCGAAGGAAAAGCTTGATCTCGTGTTCCATCTCGGAGATTACATTTATGAATACGGACCGAACGAATACGTGTCAAAAACGGGAAATGTCAGGACGCACAGCAGCGCTGAAGTGTATACACTGTCAGATTACCGCAACCGTCATGCCCAATACCGCTCTGATGCCAATCTGAAAGCCGCCCACGCCGCATTTCCGTGGGTCGTGACGTGGGACGATCATGAGGTGGAAAACAATTATGCCAATACTATCCCTGAAAAAGGCCAATCCGTTGAAGCGTTTGTGCTCAGGAGGGCCGCAGCTTATCAGGCTTATTATGAACACATGCCGCTCAGGCGCATGTCATTGCCGAACGGTCCTGATATGCGGCTGTACAGGCAATTTTCTTATGGCAATTTGGCATCGTTCAATGTGCTTGATACAAGACAGTACAGAGATGATCAAGCCAACGGCGACGGGAATAAGCCGCCTTCTGATGAGTGGAGAGATCCGAAGCGCACATTGATGGGGACAGAACAGGAGCAATGGCTGTTCGGAAATTTAGCCGCCTCAAAAGCGAAGTGGAATGTGCTGGCGCAGCAAATCTTTTTCGCGCAATGGAATTTCGGAACAACCG
The DNA here is from genome assembly GCF_026420705.1 of Bacillus sp. NEAU-CP5. NCBI lineage: Bacteria > Bacillati > Bacillota > Bacilli > Caryophanales > Bacillaceae > Bacillus > Bacillus sp. NEAU-CP5. The sequence goes on from NZ_JAPMOV010000007.1 coordinate 87,437, forward strand.
CCAATCCGATATACAGCATGGATTCATGGGACGGCTACCCGGCTCAGCGGGAGCGGGTCATCAATTTTATAAAAAGCAAAAACCTGAACAATGTCATCGTGCTGACGGGTGATGTTCACGCAAGCTGGGCGTCAAACCTGCATACCGATTTTAATCAAACGAATTCAAAGATTTTCGGAGCCGAATTCGTCGGGACTTCCATTACATCTGGAGGAAACGGGGCGGATAAACGGGCCGATACGGATCAAATCTTAAAACAAAACCCGCACATTAAGTTTTTCAACGATTACCGCGGCTATGTCCGCTGTACGGTGACCCCTGCCCAATGGAGAGCGGATTACAGAGTGGTGCCGTACGTGACGGAGCCGGGGGCTGAGGTATCCACGCGGGCTTCATTCATTTATCAGAAAGACCAGACGGGGATTCGGAAGGTCTCTCAAGCTGCGGTTGCAGGCGGTTTAAAGCAGTCAAACGAGGTGGAAGAGGATCGTTTCTTCGCCCATAACAATGCGCATGAAAAGCAAATGAGAAAGAAACGGGTCAAAATCTCACAATAAGGAGGCACACTCATGTTTTCAAATATCGGCATTCCCGGGTTGATCCTGATCTTCGTCATCGCTCTCATCATTTTCGGACCTTCAAAGCTTCCCGAAATCGGCCGTGCCGCCGGCCGCACGCTGCTTGAATTTAAAAGCGCCGCAAAAACATTGGTCTCAAATGAAGAGCCGGACAAGCAGACAGCTGAGAAAGACAAAACGGCAGGCTGAATCCTGACATGGGGGCAGACGAATCCGCTTCTGCCTCTTTCTCTATAAGGAGGATGTACGATTGGATAAAAAAGAAACCCACTTGATCGGGCATTTAGAGGAAGTCCGGCAGCGTCTCATTAAAACCGTTATCGCCTTTCTTCTATTATTTATCGGCGCCTGCTGGTTTGTGCAGGACATTTATGACTGGCTGATCAAGGATTTGGATGGAAGGCTGGCCGTTTTAGGGCCGAGCGAGATTTTATGGGTGTATATGATGATTGCGGGAATATGCGCCCTTACGGCAGCGATTCCGGTTGCTGCTTTTCAGCTCTGGCGTTTTACGGCGCCGGCTTTGACCCCGTTTGAACGCCGCGCCGCTTTGCTTTACATTCCGGGGCTTTCGGTTTTGTTTATTATCGGAATTTCCTTCGGGTATTTTGTGCTGTTTCCGATTGTGCTCGGATTTTTAACACAATTATCCGCCGGCCATTTTGACATGGTATTTACGGCGGACAAGTATTTTACCTTTATGCTGAATCTTACATTGCCGTTCGGATTTTTGTTTGAAATGCCTCTGGCCGTGATGTTTTTGACACGGCTCGGAATCGTGAATCCAACCCGGCTGGCAAAGGCGCGGAAGCTTTCGTATTTTGTGCTGATCGTCGTCTCGGTGCTGATTACGCCTCCGGATTTTATGTCTGACTTTCTCGTCATGATTCCGCTGCTCGTCCTCTATGAAATCAGTGTGACGCTGTCCCGCATCGTTTACCGGAAGAAATGGGCCGAGGCGCCGTCTGCAGCTTAGTGAAGTTCGCCTCCGCCGGTCTCAATATCGTCCTCATGCGCCGCGGCGGTCACCGCGGCGATTTTGAGCGCTTTTGTCACGAGATCCAGGCTGAGGCTCGGCGCAGACTTCTGCAAGGTTTGCTCCGGAATGTACGGGATGTGTATAAACCCGCCGCGGATGTGCGGATGGCGGCAGGCGATTTCATCCATCAGCCCGTAAAAGAGGTGATTGCATACAAACGTCCCCGCCGTGTAGGATACAGCCGCGGGAATGCCTTCCTTTTTGATTTCCTCAACGATCCGTTTGATCGGAAGGCCGGTCCAATAGGCCGCGGGACCGTCTTGAGAAATGTTTTCCCCGACAGGCTGGTTTCCTTCGTTATCCGGTATGCGCGCCTCATTGAGATTGATCGCGACCCGTTCCGGCGTGATCTGCATTCTGCCGCCTGCCTGTCCGACACAGATGATAATGTCAGGCTGATGTTTTTTGATCGCCTCGCGCAGCACGGCAAGAGACTTATAAAAAACGGTCGGCACTTGTTCAGATACGATAGAGGCGGGGCCCTCAGCGGCACCATTCAGCCGTTTGACCGCTTCCCATGAAGGATTGACCGTTTCCCCGCCGAAGGGGTCAAAGCCTGTCAGCAATACTTTTTTCTCCATATAAAACCCTCCTTTTCTTTTTACCATACTCTATAATGGACATATATTCCTGCCGAAGGGGGAAACATGTCTTGAATTCGCCTCTGGTGCAATACCGATCTTTATTTCCGGCGCTCCGCACACATACGATGCTCGCCAGCTGCTCTCAAAGCGCTCTTGCCCTGCCGGTTTCAAAAGCGATCAATGACTATCAGGAAAGCCTGCTTCAGCATGGCGGAAACTGGGAAGAAGCCATTGGACGAACGGAGCGGGCAAGGTGTGAATTTGCGAAATTGATCGGCGCCCATCCTGAAGAAATCGCCGTTTTACCTTCAGTAACGGCTGCTGTCTCTGCCGTCGTTTCTGCTTTACCGGATTGCCGAAAGAAACAGGCGGTGTATACGGAATTGGATTTTCCGGCGATCGCCCACATTTTGAAGGCACAGACTGAGATGGAGCTTTCAGTCGTGCCGTCTGAAGACGGAATGATCCCGTTAGAGCGGTATGAGACGTACATATCGGAACAGACGCTTTTCACCTGTGTGCCCCATGTGTCCTATACGTCCGGTTTTGTCCAGGATATGAAGCGCATTGCCGAGATATCCGCAAAGAAGGGATCGCTTCTTTTTGTCGATGCTTATCAATCGGCGGGGCACATCCCGATTGATGTAAAAGAATGGGGAGTTGATATGCTGGCCGCGGGTGCGAGAAAGTATATGCTCGGCATACCGGGAACGGCGTTTCTTTATGTCAGAAAGGAACTTGCCGAACGGCTGAAGCCGAAAGTCACCGGATGGTTCGGGCAGCAGCGGGCGTCGATGCTGGATTTAACCCGTTTTTCTTATGCGGACGGAGCCAAACGCTTTGAGACCGGAACCCCGGCATTTATCAGCATATATGCGGCACAGGCGGCATTATCTCTATTAAATGATGCCGGCACAGACCGCATTCACCGGGAAGTAAAAAAACTCAGCACATTTGCGTATGAATACGCTTCTGAAAAAGGGTTGCACCTCACAGGGCCTCCGTCTGCCGATGACAGACCCGGCATGATTTCCATACGGGATGAAAAAGCGGCGGAAACGGCTGCGCTGTTGAGGCGGAAAAACATCGTATGCGCACCCAGCGGACATATCATCCGGCTGGCGCCTCATTTCTATAACACGGCTGACGATCTGATCTATGCGATTGATGAACTGGCTGAAGCGCGCGGTATATAAAAAAACAGCAGACTCACGGGGAGCCTGCTGTTTTCTTATGAGTGATTCACTTTGACCCGTTTCATAAAGAAGGCGCTGATCAAACCGATAGCGGCGACAATCATCGCGAAGATAAAGGCGTGCTGGACGCCCGCAATCAGCGCGTGAGAGTATGCGGAAGGATCATTCGGGTTTTTCACGGTGCTCATATAATTCTTCTGCCCGGCTGCCATGATGCTGACCGCCACCGCAGTGCCGATTGCGCCGGCCATCTGCTGGAGCGTATTCATAATGGCCGTTCCGTCAGGATAAAATTCCGGCGGCAGCTGGTTTAAGCCATTCGTTTGCGCCGGCATCATGATCATGGAAATGCCGATCATCAGGCATGTGTGGAGCACGACGATGAGAATGGCCGTAGAAGTGCCGGTAATGTTTGAGAAAAACCAAAGTACGGCTGCCGTGATGACAAACCCGGGAATGACAAGCCACTTCGGTCCGTATTTATCAAACAGGCGCCCCGTCACCGGAGACATAAAGCCGTTTAAAATACCGCCCGGCAGCAGGATGAGCCCGGACGTAAACGCCGTCAGCATCAGTCCGCTTTGTAAATACATAGGCAATAGGAGCATTGTTGATAAGATAACCATCATACAGATAAATACAATCACGACACCTAGAACAAACATCGGATAGCGGAAAGCGCGCAGATTCATCATCGGCTGCTTCATTGTCAGCTGCCTGATGGAAAATAAGATGAGCGCGATCGCACCGACAGTGAGCGAACCGATAACCGTCGGGCTTGACCAGCCGTCTGATCCTTCGCCCGCATTGCTGAATCCGAATACGATGCCGCCAAACCCGATCGTAGACAGAATAATGGAAAGCACGTCAATTTTCGGTTTTGTAATGTCAGACACGTTCTGCATGTAGGCGATGCCGAATAAAAGAGCCAACACAAGAAACGGCAGGGAAATCCAGAAAATCCAATGCCAGTTCAAATGCTCTAACACAAGCCCTGAAAATGTCGGACCGATCGCAGGAGCGAACATGATGACAAGCCCGATCGTCCCCATCGCCGCTCCGCGCTTATGCGGCGGGAAGATGACGAGGATCGTATTAAACATCAGCGGCAGCAGCAGCCCGGTTCCTAAAGCCTGCACGATTCTTGCCGCCAAAAGAAACGGAAAGCTCGGTGCAAGCGCTGCAATCAGCGTGCCGATAATGGAAAAAGCGAGTGAAACGATAAACAGCTGTCTCGTCGTAAACCATTGCAAAAGCAGACCCGATACCGGCACAAGAATACCGAGAACGAGCAGATAGCCCGTCGTCAGCCACTGGACAGTCGCAGGAGTGATATGTAACTCCTTCATCAGGTCAGTCAGGGCGATATTCAGCGCCGTTTCACTGAACATGCCGATAAACCCTGCCGTCAGTAAAGAAATCATGATCGGCATGACTTTATATTGTTTGGAAGGCTGAGCGTTTTCCAAAATCATTCTCCTCTCTTTCTATACGTACATGTCTCTCGTATTTTATGTCTTCAGCAGGTTCGGGATTTGTTTAGAAATATGGAGGATCGGCATTTTGTCTTTTTTGGCTAAGGACACAATGATGCCGCCTTCTATCATGGCATTTAAAACGGTGCTGATTTCCGCCGCTTTCTCATCAGAAAAACCGGCTGATCTCAATTTGCCCGCGAACAGATTCTCCCATTCCTGATAAGCGCTTTGACAGGCCTGCTGGAGCTTTTCGCTCGTTAAAGCCGTCTCGGCAGCCAGTAAACCGACAGGAAACCCTTCAAAGTTCTCCGGACATGTGAATTGGCTTGATAAGTCCTGTAAAAACGCTTGAATGCTTTCCGCAGGATCAGGATGGGCATCAAGGCTTTCTTTTATTTTCATACGGATATAATGGCTCATTTCATTGACAGCCTCAATGGCGAGCTGCTCTTTGCCGTCCGGAAAATGATAGTAAAGAGAACCTTTCGGCGCACCGCTTTCTTTAATAATCTGATTCAGCCCCGTGCCGTAATACCCCTGAAGCTGAAACAGCCTGGTTGCCGCGGCGAGGATTTTCTCACGAGAATCTCCATAGCTCATAATGTTCCCACCTTACTGATTTTTGACAAATTTAAAATATAGTGACTGGTCTATTATCTTGATTTCACATGACGGTGTCAAGGTTTTTTAACGGTTATTTTCTTCGGGAGGTTGCCTGACAAGCGCGTTGACCGGTGAGAGGAAAATCTTCATAAATAAAGAAAAGGAGAGAAAAGAATGAAAAAACAATTCATGCCCTTCATTACATTTATCACGGCTCTGCTCTTCATCGCGGCCGGCTGCTCCCAATCTCCTCAAGCGAAAGAAACACCGCCCCGGATGGCAGCCGCAGCCCCAGCGAAAAAAGACGGACTTCCGAATGTTAAAATTCTTGCCACCGGCGGCACAATTGCAGGCGCTGCTCCTTCAAAGACGTCAGCTACGGAGTACACGGCGGGGGCAATCGGAGTTGATGCCCTGATTCAGGCCGTTCCGGAGATAAAAGAGGTCGCGCATGTGAGCGGAGAACAGGTTGTGAATATCGGCAGCCAGAATATGAATAACGAGACACTGCTGAAACTTGCAAAACGGGTAAACAAGCTGCTCAAGTCTGATGATACAGACGGCATTGTCATTACACATGGAACAGACACACTTGAGGAAACCGCCTACTTTCTCAATCTGACGGTCAAAAGTGACAAGCCCGTTGTTGTCGCCGGGTCAATGAGGCCGTCCACGGCGATCGGAGCGGACGGGCCATCCAACTTATATAACGCTGTAAAAACAGCGGCTGCGCCTGATGCGAAAGGCAAGGGGACGCTTGTCGTATTAAATGACAGAATCGCTTCGGCGCGCTATTTGACAAAAACCAATACAACCGCGGCCGACACATTCAAATCGGAAGAAATGGGTTATATCGGAACAATTGCTGATGACATCTATTTTAATAACATCATGACCCGAAAGCATACGAAGGATACAGATTTCAAGATAGATAAACTTGATAAACTGCCGCAGGTCGATATTATATACGGCTATCAAAATGACGGAAGCTATCTCTTTGAAGCTGCCGTAAAATCAGGGGCGCAAGGCATTATTTTTGCAGGCTCGGGAAACGGCTCAATGTCTGATGCGGCGCAAAAAGGCGCCGTAAAGTCGGTCAAAAGCGGGCTGGCGGTCGTCCGCTCCACAAGGACGGGAAACGGAACGGTAACACCTAATCGAGAGTATGAAAAAGACCATTTGACAGCTTCAAACTCTCTCAACCCTCAAAAAGCGCGGATTCTTCTGATGCTTGCGCTGACAAAAACGCATGACCCTAAGCGGATTCAAACCTATTTCAATGAGTACTAGGAGAAGAGAACCGGGTGTTCTCTCCTTTTTTGTTATGCCGTATTAAAGCATAAGCGTGCTTTCGGGAAAGGGGCGTCTTTCTCATTTTTCCGCTCTTTTTTTAATTGTTGAAAACAGTAAAAAATACACTATTTTTTCCTTTTCTTCTCTAATAGAATAAAAACTGCAAAAATATTACATAGCAGGAGGAAAGTTCATGAAACATATAAAAAGCAAAATTCTAGTTGTCCTTACAGTTTGTATGCTGTCCGTCATTTCCGTATTTGCCTTCCAGCCGACCGTATCGAAAGCCTCCTCAGGGCATAACCCTGTTGTCATGGTCCACGGAATCGGCGGGGCGTCCTTTAACTTCGCGGGAATCAAAACATACTTGGCATCCCAAGGCTGGTCAAGAAAAGAGATGTACGCCATCGATTTCTTAGACAAAACCGGAAACAACAGACACAATGCGCCGAGACTGTCCAATTACGTGAAAAAAGTGCTCAGCGAAACAGGTGCGAAAAAAGTCGATATCGTCGCGCACAGCATGGGCGGAGCCAACACGCTCTATTACATTAAAAATCTTGACGGCGGAGACAAAATCGCAAACGTCGTCACACTCGGCGGAGCGAACGGCCTTGTGACCAACCGGGCGCTTCCGGGGACTGATCCGAACCAAAAGATTTTATATACATCGATTTACAGCTCAGCGGACTTAATCGTCCTGAACCCGCTGTCACGGCTGATCGGCGGGAAAAACGTGCAGATTCACGGTGTCGGACACATCGGACTTTTGATGAACAGCCAAGTAAACGGGCTGATTAAAGAAGGTCTGAACGGCGGCGGACAAAATACAAATTAACAGTTTCAAAGCCCCGGAGAATGAGAATATCCCGGGGGCTTTTTTTCTTCCATATTCTTTTTTCGCCGTAAACCAAGCCCTCTGAAGTTATTTTTGTTAAAATAATAAAGTTATATCAGAATTCGGAGGGTTTATTGTGGGAAAAGTGAAAAGAAATGCCCCTTGCCCATGCGGCAGCGGGAAGAAATATAAAAAATGCTGCGGAAGCAAAGAAGCTGCCATTCCGGCAGACATCGCGGCAAAAGAAGCGAAACAGATTCAGGAAAGCCTAATGGAGTACGCCTTTACAGCACATAGAGACGGCATATCATCATTTATTAACCAGCACGCGTTCATTACGGAGCTGGACAGACAGACAAAAGACATCGGAGTCTTCAACCTCGGCATCTGGGGAATTTTCTTCCGTCCGCTGGCAGGCGGCAAGACGATTTTTGAAGAATATCTTCAGAAAAAAGCCGGCGGCATCAACCGCCCGAAAACACGGGAAATCGTTGAATCATGGAAAAGCATGACACCTGCCGTTATGGTGCTTGAAGATGTGAAAGAAGGAATGATTCACTTTGAAGATGTGATGACGAAAAAACAATTCAAAGTGGAAATGGACGTCAGCCAGCAGGATCTTCCGCCGGCGGGAAGCCTGATTCTCGGCTATCCGATCCACGAAGCGGAAAAAGCGGAGTTCTTCATGCAATTTACGATCTTCCCTGTGAAGCGGACCGAAGCTCTAATCAGCAAAGTGAAAAAGGCGGCTGCCCCGGCTCTTGCGGAAGGAAAATCGCCTGAGCGCTTTATGCAGGAAAACTTCGACATTGTGCTGGCCGCTCTTTTAGGAACGGCGGAAGAGCCTGAGCAGGCTGCTGAAGAAAAACAGACAGAGTGGGCCAACGACATGGAGAAGGAAACGGCAGACGCCATTGAAAAAGGCCTGAGCGGGGATGAATACCCGGCTGAGCTGGTTCCGGCCGTAATTGATCTGTGGAAAACGTTCTGTATCAAAAAAACACCGACGATCAGAAAGCCTGAAGCTTTCGCGGCGGCGGTCGAATATTACGTAAACAGCATTTCTCTGAACGGCGCGTCCGTTTCTCAAGCCAAGCTGGCGAAGAAGTACGGCGTCAGCGCCTCAACGATTTCCAGCCGCTATAAGGAAATCGAGGGTGCTCTCACGGATGAAGCCGAACGCTTCGCCGCAGCTCTGACATCTTAATACACAGCCAAAAAAACCTTGAAGGGCAAACGCTTTTCAAGGTTTTTTTTGCAGATAGGCTCTCAGGCAGGATAATTCTTACCGTCTATCTAATACTAAACAGAGCGATAAAAGGAAGGGAGCCTGAGCCATGGATGAGACACGTACGCTGGGCAGGACGGATTTACGGGTAAAGCGTATCGGTTTTGGCGCAAATGCGGTCGGAGGACATAATCTGTTTCCGAATCTTAATGATGAAACGGGAAAAGAACTCATCCGCACAGCATTGGACGGCGGCGTCAATTTTATTGATACGGCGTTTATATACGGTTTGGGGCGTTCCGAAGAGTTAATCGGTGAAGTTGTCGCAGAGCGCGGCGTGCGGGACAGCCTCGTGATTGCGTCAAAAGGCGCGCATAAAGAAGTCAACGGACAAATCGAGCTGGACAACAGCCGTGACTTTCTCCGGAGTGAGGCGGAAAACAGCCTGAAGCGGCTGAAAACAGACGTGATTGATTTGTATTACGTCCACTTCCCTGACGGCAAAACACCGCTCTCCGAAGTGGCGGGCACGCTAAAAGAACTGAAGGACGAAGGGAAAATCAGAGCAATCGGCGCGTCCAATCTCAGCTTCCGGCAATTGCAGGAGTTTAACGCCGACGGCTATTTAGAGGTTTTTCAATCGGAATATTCACTGATTCAGCGTGAGGCGGAGCATGATCTGCTGCCTTATTGTGAAAAGAACGGCATTTCCTTTATTCCTTATTTTCCGCTTGCTTCCGGCTTGCTGACGGGAAAGTTTACAAAAGACACAGTCTTTGAGGACAGCCGAAAGAACAGGCCGCCGTTTCAGGGAGAAGCTTTTCACCAAAATCTGGAGCGAGTGGATAAGCTTCGGGCCGTTGCGGAGGAAAAAGGGGCGCAGACAGCGCATATCGCACTCGCATGGCTTCTGTCGCAGCCGGCGGTGGATGCGATCATTCCCGGAGCCAAACGCCCCGTCCAGCTGAAACACAATCTGGACGCGCTTAATGTGCAGTTAACCGAGGATGAGGTTCAATATATCAGTGACATCTTTAAGTGAAAATAAAAAAGGAAATAGCCTGCGCTATTTCCTTTCTTGTTGTCAGGACGTTTTCAAAAACGCTTCTGTCAATCCTTCCAGATCGGCGTCTGTATCCAGATACCACTGGCCGCGGGCGTTTTTCTTCATCTCAATTTCTCTTGTAACAGAAGAAGAAGCCGGTTTCAGGCGCATAAACTCTTCCGGATAGACAGAAAGCAGGTGGCTGACAATTTCGTTTTCATCAGCATCAGGGTGCTTTCCGGCATAGTCTTGCACGCGGTCTTGCAGCTGGCCCGCAAGCGGAGACATATCAAGCGGCGTCACTTTTGCTTCAAGGACGGCTTTTTTGCCTGACATGGATTTGGTATGCACCTTGAGCTCTGTGTTATCCCGAAGCGCTGATGACATGGTGTCAATAATAGCGGAAATGGCTTTTGAATCCGCCTGTTCTTGTGAAATGCCTGCAGAAGCGATAAAGCTGGCTTTCGCCGATTCCTGATATGCGGCGGCCGTCATTTTTTCATTTACACCAGTCAGGCGGGTGAAATCTTTATTGTGCTTGCCGTACAGCATCACATCAATGTATGCGGATAATGCGTCCGCCGGGTCAGGTTTTGCGTTGGAGGCTGTGCCTTTGACTTTCAGTTTATAAGATAAAGGCTTCGCGTCTTTTGCCTGCGGCTGATATACCAATTCATAGGATTTGCCTTCGTCAGCCGTGAAGTACAGATTGCCCGTCACTGTCTTACCCGCATGAAGCGTGCCGCTCTGCATCAAGTCTTCCTTATCGGCCTTGGCTGTTTTCGCGTCATCCTGATAAAGCGAGAAGTCGCTGCTTTTGACGGTAAGCGGGTCTTTGCCCGTATTTTTGACGGTGACCGTTACTTTCAGCGCGGCCGGATGTTCAGTATCGTCTGAAGCGGCCCATGCCGTCTCTTTTATTTTCACTTTCGCCGTGCTGCTTTCCTGGCCGCCGCTCGTTTCGCTGCTGCACGCGGCGGTAAATGCCGTGAGAAGCATAATGAAAAACACGGCGCTCATTTTTTTGATGGACATCTGGTTTACCCCCTGTTGTTAATGATTAATTCGATAGTCATGAAGACGGACAGGTTAATTATACTAGTTTTGTATAAAAGAGTCTTGGTAATCATCAATCTTTTTGGAAGAAAAGGAAGTGTTATGATGAATAAAGAAGAATTGAAACAGCTGGCTCTCCGAATCGGAAACGTACCTGCCCGCTACGAGAGTAATGTGGAAGAATACCGGGAAGATGAGGTTCTGTTTTGGTGGGAAGATAAGAATGATCCGGAAGCCGGCATCATGGTCGAATTAGACCGGGACGGAAAACTGAAATACTTATCCCGTCCGGCTTTCCGGACTGATCTGCCGCCTCTTTCGGAATCGGACATAGAAAAACGGATGCGGGCGTTTTTAGAAACCCATCGTCCGGGGGCATTGGCTGAGTTTGAATTGGAAACAATCGGCTCCGCAAATGATGGCGATGTGAGATATTCCTATGTTCAGATGGCTGACGGTCTGCCGCTTCCGCTGACCGGGTTTTACGTCGACCTGTCTTTGACCGGGGAAGTAACCGGCTTTTCTTACCATGGGAAGGCCGATAATCTCTTAAGACCCGGAACATTTGCGGACAAGCGGGAAGCATTGGCTCACTTTGTCAAACATATTGAAGCAGAGCTGTTGTTCACCGTACTGCATCAGTCCGTCTATGTGCAGGGGGATGACAAGCCCCATCTCGTCTATGAAATCGTGTCTCCGACGCGGCCGATATCGGCCGACCTGAAGGAAGAGAATGCAGAAATAGATGAATATGAAGAGCTGGAAGACGACACGCGGCCGTATGTCCCGATTTCACGCCCTGAACCTGAAGCGGAAAAGATGAGCATCAATGACATGATAGGGCTGCATGACGGTTTTTATAAAGAGAGGGAAAGCGATCTTGGAGAGGGCTGTATCGGCATTGCCTGGCGTCCTGAAAAAACAAAATCCGTACGGGAAGATAAAAGCTTTGAAAGTTTGTTTAAAGAACGGAATGAACACGTATTGAAAACAAGGTATGATAAAGAATCGGGCCGGCTCACCGGGGTGATGTCATTTATAAAAGTTGAAGGCGAACCGGTGTTTTCCGAGGAAGAATGCCATCACATGGCCGTCCGCTTTTTATTCGCCATGTTTCCGGAAGCGGATCAGTATTTCCGGGTTCAATATGATGAACCGGATGATGAAGGAGAAAACGCAGGGCTTACATTTAAGGCTTGTTCGGGCGGTGTTGATCTGCGATTCGGAGAGGGGAGAATCTGTGTCAGCAAAAAGACGGGTCTTGTCACTGTATATATGCCGCCGGAAATTGATCCGAAAGAGCTCGAGGAAATCGATCCCGTTCCTTCATTGACATTGGGAGAGGCGAAGGATGCGATCCGCCGGGCCATCAAAGCAGAGCTCGCTTGGGATCGTTGTTACGATGACGACAGCTCCGGAAAAGTGTACAGGCTCGTATACAAACCGGTTTTCCCGCGGTTTATTGAGGCTCATACGGGAGAAGCGATCACGAGTTTAATAGGCTGAAGGTCATGGGCGTTCGTCCCGGGGCTTTCACGGGGAGTGTGACATTTGTATGAAAAAGTGCCGCTCTGAATACGGATCTTTTCCCTCTTTGCTAAAAATAGACACATAAAAGGCACTTTCTTCCCTTTAAAAGGATAAGGGCGTTTTTATATAATAAAAAACAGTTCTTTTTTATACACTCTTCTGAAAGGATGACCCCATTGCTGAAAGAACATCTGAGAAAAAAAGCGCTGGAAATCGGGAACATACCGCCGCACTATGAGCTTGAAATAGAAGATTATGATGAAAAACAAAAAACGAAAGCCTATTATATATGGAAAGATCGTAACCAGCCGGATAAAACGGTCACGATTGAGCTGGGCGACGACGGATCTTTGCTTACTTATTCACGCAACGACTGTCCGAGTTCAGACATACAGCTGTCAGAAGCCGAATTAAAGCTGACGGCTCTTCGGTTTGCGGCGAGACACCGCCCGCTTACTTTTATGAATTTCACCTTTCAGGCGAGGGAAGAACGCAATGGGTGCATCCGATTTATCTATACAAAAAAAGTGCTCGGCCGGCCGCTTCCCGATTCAGGTTTTTTCGTTGATGTAACCAGGAGCGGCTTCGTCGTGCAGTTTATCTATTACGGGGATAAGGGTGAAGCGCCCGTTCCGGAAACATTCGTCGATCGGGAAAAAGTCGTCTCGCATTATATGAGTGTGCTGACATTCAGTCTCGTCTATGATGTGGTCAATTTTGAGAAAATACCGCGTCTCGTCTATGAACCGATTCTGCCGGCTTACAGCTATCCGGCCGGTGAAGATGATATCGTGCCGGATCAGCAGCTTTGCGAAGACAGGAATGAGCCGGCAAAACCGCTTCCCGCGTTTGAACATAAACGGGAAATCAGCCTGGATGAATTAATGGGGTTTACCGCGGATATGGTTCAGACGCGCCGGCGCGATCTCGGGGATGAGATCGGAACGACATGGCGGAAAGGGTCGGTTCCGGAACGGAAAGATTTGAGTATCGAAAGCTATTTTGAAAGCAGCAACAAAAATACAATGAAGATGAAAACGGACAAAAAGACAGGGAAAATGACAGCCTTTAAATCTTTTATTGAGCATCAGGGCCCGGCCTTTTATTCTGCGGAAGAGTGTGAGGCCGTCGCGCTTCAATTTTTATACAAGCTTTATCCGAGAGCGGACGAGTTTTTTAAAATGAACCCGCTGAAAACGGACGGAAGGGGCAGGTTCCGCTTCCATTTTTCCATATGGCATCAGGATATTCCGCTGCGGTTCGGCGCTGCGAGAATACTTGTCAGTCCCGTAACGGGGCTTGTGGAAGCTTACATGGCGCCTGACATTGACCCGGAGCAGCTGGAGAAGATCAATCCGGTGCCGGCCGTTACTCCCGAAGAAGCAAAGGCCGCTTTTTTATCCGATTTCCATCTGCGGCTGGAGTGGCAGCGCGATTTTACGCCGTCCGGCAATGAAGGATATAAGCTTGTGTACAGGCCTGTCTATCCTCCGTACATTGATGCGCAAAAGCGAAAAAAGAAAAGGTTTTATTAGCCAGGGATCATTTGTAAATGAGGATAATCTTTAAAGCCTCTCCAATCGCCTCCCCAATCAAAACCGAGCGTTTTGGCAATCGATACGACCTCAAGCCAATCGGGCGTGCCGTTTCGGTTTCCGTCGTACGCCATATCCCAAATCAGGCTTCCATCCTTTTTTTGCAGGGCGAAGTCGATCGCAAGGCCGTAATTGTGGTAAGATTCCCCGCCTTTTGCGTAGGTGACGATATTTCCTTTTTTTGAACGTCCTTGACGGTACAATTCGTTTTGTTCCTCAATTGATCTGAAACCCTCTGTGATAACGACGGTGATGCCTTTTTTCAGAGCGGCCGTCTGCAATAGCTCCGCATTCTGCCTCACGAGCGGATGAAGAGCGCTTGGAATGGCTCTATCTTGTAATGCCGTCTGCGGCCTCAATTCTTTCTGCACATAGGAAAAACATAGGTCTGCGGAAAAGAAGAGGATCAAAAGCAGCGCAATTCTGACTGGTCGTTTCATGGTGAATTCTCTCTTTCTTTAATTGATTAAAATCTTTGTTTGCTCACTGCCATAAATTTGCTATGATAAAATATAACATAATTAGTAGCCGGAGGAAGGAGGCAAATCTATGAAATCCAAGATTCCATCTGAAGAAGTGGCCGTAAAGATGAATGAATGGTATAAGCTGATCCGCGCGTTTGAAGCCGATAAAGCTGAAGCGCTGAAGCAGGAGATTCAATATGAACTCGAAGATATGGAAGAGAACCAGGATTTATTGTTGTATTTTTCATTGATGGAATTTCGGCACCGCATCATGCTGGATAAATTAAAACCCATGAAAGACGGCGACTGCCAGCCTCCGTTCTCTGAAATGCTCACTGAGATTGAGATGAACCAGCAAAAGCTGACCGGCTTACTGGAATATTATTTTTACTATTTCAGGGGAATGTATGAATTTAAGCAGAAAAACTTCATCTCAGCGATTTCTCATTATAAGCGGGCTGAGGAAAAGCTTGAATATGTGGAAGATGACATAGAGAAAGCCGAGTTTCTGTATAAAATTTCTGAGGTGTACTATCATATCAAGCAGACTTTCTTTTCGATGAATTACGCGGGGCAGGCGCTTGATATTTACAAGAAATATGAATTATACGGAATGAGAAGGGTGCAGTGCAAATTTATCATTGCCGGAAATCTGATGGACGCCCAGCAGCATAAAAAAGCGCTGGAATACCTCGAATGCGCCTTGGAACACGCGGAGCGGCTTGATGATCAATATATGATTGCTGCGGCCTATTATAATATCGGGCACTGTATGTACAGTCTGGGTGACTTTTGCAAGGCGGCGGAGGATTTTGAACGGGCGGCTGCCGGATTTGAAGCACACAGCTTCCGGCAGGTCATCCAGGCTGTTTTTTCACTCACGCATATCTACTTTAAAACGGAAAAATACAGTGAAGCCGCCGCCAGCTGCGCGCGGGGCATGAGAAGCGCGGCGGAATGGGAAGATGAGATCTATATGACGAAATTCCGTCTGATTAAAGAGCTTTATCAGGGGGAAGGCGGACAGGATTCGCTCAAAGAGTATTTTGACATTCTGGAATCAAAAGAGCTGTTGGCTGACACGGAGGAACTGCTTCAGGACGCGGCTCATTTCTTTCATAAACGGGAGAACTACAAAGCGGCATCTTATTTTTTCAGCAGGCTTGTCGGCGTGCAAAAAAGGCTGCAAATGAACAACTACGCATAATGAAAAAAAGAACGAGGGAGCTTCGGTTTCATCGTTCTTTTTATGATCTCTTTTGTTTTCAGCTGATTAAAACCGGGTACATGCTCTGTATTAACATCAGGGAGGAAAAGAGACAATGTATCAGGATTTACAGGGAAAAACAGCAATCGTAACAGGTTCTTCGAAAGGAATCGGAAAGGCCATTGCCGAACGCTTCGGCAAGGAGCGGATGAATGTGGTTGTGAATTACCTCGGTGATTCCTCCGGAGCGGAAGAAGCGGCGGACATCATTGAGAAAGCGGGAGGCAGAGCCGTCACCGTAAAAGCCGATGTATCCTCAGAAGAAGGGATTCAGGCGCTGTTTCATGCTGCGCAGGAGCATTTCGGGGGTGTGGACGTGATGGTCAACAATTCCGGCTTTAATGGGACCGAAGCGATGCCCCATGAAATGAGCCTGGAGGATTGGCAAAGGGTCATCGACGTCAACGTGACCGGCACCTTTTTGGGGGCGAAAGCGGCACTGAAACATATGCTCGAGCGCGGCAAAAAAGGAACGGTCTTAAACATATCGAGCGTTCATCAGCAAATACCGCGTCCTGAAAACGTGCAGTACTCGGCATCCAAAGGCGGGATCAAAATGATGACGGAAACGATGGCGCTCAATTACGCAGACAAAGGCATCCGGGTGAATGCCATCGCTCCCGGCACGATCGCCACGGAGTCCAATAAGGATCTGGAAGATGAAACACATAAACAAGCCCAGCTGAAAAAAATTCCGATGAACGCCTTCGGAAAACCGGAAGAAGTCGCCGCGGCCGCCGCATGGATGGTGTCGGAAGAAGCGAGTTACGTGACCGGAACGACACTTTTCGTCGACGGAGGCATGACGCTTTATCCGTCTCAGCTGGATAGATAAAAGAGGAGGGGAAACCTTCTCTTTTTTGTTTAGAGCAGGGTCATAAAGGAAATGGTTTTCTAAAAAAACAGGGGGATCGCAAGATGGCGAATGACTGGTGGAAAGACGCCGTTGTCTATCAAATCTATCCGCGAAGCTTTCAAGATACGAACGGCGACGGCATAGGCGACCTGCGGGGGATTATCGCGCGTCTCGATTATATAAAAGAACTTGGCGCTGATGTGATATGGATCTGCCCGATTTACCCGTCGCCAAACGTCGATAACGGCTACGATGTGACGGATCATCAAGCAATTATGGAATCTTACGGAACGATGGAGGACTTTCACGATCTGCTTACAGAATGCCGCAGCCGCGGATTAAAGCTTGTGATGGATTTCGTCTTAAATCATACCTCCACGGAGCATCCTTGGTTCAAAGAGGCGGAAATGAATCCGGACAGCAAATACCGCGATTATTATATTTGGCGGCCGGGCACCGCGGACGGCCCGCCGACCGATTGGGTGTCGGATTACGGACAATCCGTCTGGCAGTACGAAGAACATACGGGCGAATATTACCTGCATATGAACGCCGTCAAACAAGCCGATCTGAATTGGGAAAATCCCGAGGTTCGGCAATCAGTGTACGAGATGATGAGATTTTGGCTCGATAAAGGCGTGGACGGATTGCGTATAGACCAGCTCCATCTCCTGTCAAAAAAAGAATATTTGCCGCCATATGAAGATTACATCGCCCGCCGGGCCGATCCGAAGCCTTTCCGGCCAAACGGGGCACGGATACATGATTACTTAAAAGAAATGACGAAAGAGGTATTTTCCAAATATAACGTGATGTCGGTCGGCGAGGCTGGATCAGTGACGCCTGAGGAAGGACTCGTCTACACGGGAACCGATGAGCATGAACTGAATATGATTTTTCATTTTCAGCATATGGAGCTTGATCAAAAGCCGGGCCAAGAGCATTGGGATGTAAAACCGCTTGAGCTGTCCGATTTGAAAAAAGTGCTCACAGACTGGCAGGAAAAACTGGAACATCGAGGCTGGAATACGCTGTATTGGTGCAATCATGACCAGCCCCGGATCGTATCCCGTTTCGGAGATGAAGGCACATACCGCAAAGCATCCGCCAAAATGCTTGCCGCCCTGCTTTATTTCATGAAAGGCACGCCGTACATTTACCAGGGGGAAGAAATCGGCATGACAAACGCTCCGTTTGACAGAATAGAGGATTATCAAGATATTCAGACCGTCAATATGTATCATAAAAGGGTATTTGAAATGGGCCGCAACAGGGAAGAAGTCATGGCGTCCATTATGGCGAAAAGCCGGGACCATGCCCGTACACCGATGCAGTGGGACGGCAGCAAGAATGCCGGATTTACGGAGGGCGAACCGTGGCTCACGGTCAATCCCAATTACAAAACCGTCAATGCGGCCGAGGCTCAGGATGATCCCGATTCTATATTGAACTTTTACAAAAAACTGATCCGCCTGCGAAAACAGTATGCTGATATCATAAAAGGCAGCTACACGCTGCTGCTTCCTGATGACCCGCAGCTGTTTGTGTATGAAAGACAGGCAAACGGACAAAAACTCATGTCCATCAGCAACGTATCGGAAGAAGAAGCCGTCTTTTATTGGCCGGACGGCTCCGAACCTGAAAGCGCCGAGCTTCTTCTCAGCAACTATGAAAATGACGGCGGCACGGAATCCCGCATTACATTCCGCCCATACGAAACAAGAGTTTATCTGCTTGCCTGATATGTGATATGACGCCCCCGTCCATACATGACGGGGGCTTTTTAGGTAAATCGGATATCAATTTAGAAAAAAATATCTTGCAAAACGTAATTACTTCGTTTTATTATGGTATAGGTAACAAATGAACGAGAAAGTACGCTTTGGAAATCGTCATCATTCTGATTTACAGAACAGGGGGAAACGGCTTGTTTAAAAAATGGAGCGGAATCATTGTCATTGCGGCATGCTTTTTAATCGCGGCGGGCTGCGGCAATTCATCTTCAAAAGGTTCGTCAGGTTCTTCAAAAAGCGGCAAACTGCACGTCGTGACGACCTTTTATCCTATGTACGAATTCACGAAACAAATTGTCAAAGACAAAGGCGATGTAGACATTCTCATCCCGTCTTCGGTCGAACCCCATGATTGGGAGCCGACGCCGAAGGATATCGCCGGCATTCAAAACGCCGATCTTTTCGTATACAACAGCGAATATATGGAGACATGGGTTCCTTCAGCGGAAAAAAGCATGAGCTCTGATCATGCGAAGTTTGTAAAGGCGTCAAAAGGAATTGACTTACTCGAAGGTTCGGATGAAGAGGAAGAGGAACATGGACACGGCGGTCATGACCACAGCCACAGCATGGACCCTCACGTGTGGCTCAGCCCGGTTCTTGCGCAAAAAGAGGTCAAAACCATTACGGCGCAGATCGTAAAACAGGACCCGAAGAATAAAGCATACTATGAGAAAAATAGTAAAGAATATATTGCAAAACTGCAGGATCTTGATAAACTATACCGTACAACATTAAATAAAGCGGCGAAAAAAGAACTGATCACACAGCACGCGGCATTCAGCTATCTCGCCAAAGAATACGGCTTAAAACAAGTCGCGATTGCAGGCCTTTCTCCTGAAGAAGAGCCGAGTGCGGCCAAACTGGCGGATCTCAAAACGTTTGCCAAAAAGCATGATGTGAAGATCATCTACTTTGAAGAAGTTGCATCGCCTAAAGTTGCAGATACACTTGCCGGTGAAATCGGCGCGAAAACGGAAGTGCTCAATACACTGGAAGGTTTAAGCCAAAAAGAACGGGATAAAGGCATCGGTTATATCGACATTATGGAGAAAAACCTTGATGCACTGAAAGATTCGCTATTGGTTAAATAACATAGTGTGCGCCGCGGGGTGCACACTATTTCTATGCGGGAAAGGAAGGTCAGCATGAATCTCGTTACATTACAGGATATCGTTTTTGGTTATTCGCATACACCCGTGCTTGACGGCGTGTCGCTGGAAATCAAAAGCGGCGAATTCGTCGGTATTACAGGGCCGAACGGCGCGTCAAAATCGACGCTCATGAAAGTCATGCTCGGCATGCTCAGACCTTGGGAAGGAACGGCCGAGATCAGTAAAAAAAACGCAGCCGGAAAACGCCTGACAATCGGCTATGTTCCGCAGCAGATTTCTTCATTTAACGCAGGATTCCCAAGCACGGTTCTGGAGCTTGTGCAATCAGGCCGTTATACGAAAGGAAAATGGTTTAAACGATTGAACGAAACGGATCACCACGAGGTGGAAAACGCGCTGAAGATGGTGGAAATGTGGGATTTCCGCCACCGGAAAATCGGCGATTTATCCGGCGGACAGAAGCAGAAAATCTGCATTGCGAGAATGCTTGCGAGCAATCCGGATCTGCTGATGCTTGATGAGCCGACAACCGCGGTTGATTATGAAAGCAGACAGGGGTTCTACGAATTTATGCACCATCAGGTGAAAAATCACAACCGCACCGTCGTCATGGTGACACACGAACAAAACGAAGTACAGCAGTATCTGGATAAAGTCATACGGCTTGAGAGGGGGGAAAAAGGCGGATGGAAATGTTTGACTTGGAATTCATGCGACGAGCTTTTCTAGCGGGAAGCATGATCGGAATTATGGCGCCGATATTAGGCGTATATCTCGTGCTGAGAAGACAGGCGCTGATGGCGGATACGCTGTCTCATATTTCATTGTCGGGCGTGGCCATCGGTTTTTTTCTCAGTACCAATATTACGGCGGCGAGCATCGTTGTCGTCACGATCGGAGCGATCGGCATTGAA
Source organism: Bacillus sp. NEAU-CP5 (assembly GCF_026420705.1). Taxonomy (NCBI): domain Bacteria; kingdom Bacillati; phylum Bacillota; class Bacilli; order Caryophanales; family Bacillaceae; genus Bacillus; species Bacillus sp. NEAU-CP5. Next base: position 107,909 of record NZ_JAPMOV010000007.1, read on the forward strand.
TACATGCGGCGGGCGTACCGTACATATTCAGAGGTATCTATCGCAATTTTAATGGCGGCCGGGCTGTCGTTTGCGATGTTTCTGATCAGCCTGTCAAAAGGCGGCGCATCGATGAGCATAGATCAATATTTATTTGGATCGCTTGTGACGGTCAGCCAGCAGCAGGTCTATATTATCGGCGGAATTACCCTGTTGATCCTGCTTTATTTCATTATATTAAACAGACCGCTCTATCTGCTTACCTTTGACGAGGCGACGGCAAAGACATCAGGCATTAACACAAACCTCCTGTCAATGTCATTCAGCATCGTGACGGGGCTGGCGATTTCGGTCATTATTCCGATTATCGGCGTGCTGCTCGTTTCCGCGCTCCTCGTACTGCCCGCGGCTTTTGCAATCCGTATCGCCAAAGGGTTTAAATGGGTGTTTGCGGCAGCCATTATTATTTCTCTTTTCAGTGTGTTCATGGGGCTGACGTCTTCGTACCAGCTCGGAACGCCTCCGGGGCCGTCAATCACTTTACTGTTAATCATTCTGCTTCTGCTCGGGTTTACGCTGCAGGGGATTTGGAATGCGTTTAAAAAAGGAAAAGAACGAAAAAATCGCCGTTAAGCGGTGCAGCAGTCTCATCTGCTGCTCCGTTTGACGGCTTTTTTTTTACAGAAATATATCAGCAAGACGCTCATATGACTCTTTTTTTGCTTCGAAATCAAAGACGTTGCACAGCACCATCATCTCTTTTGTCTGATACCGCTCGGAAAGTTCAAGCAGACGGCGTTTCACTGCGGCAGGAGAGCCGATCACCATCCGCTTCCTGTTTTCTTCTATCTGTTTACGGTCCTCCGGCGAATACGGATAAGCCTTCGCTTCTTCCACACTCGGCACGCGGCTGTCGGCGCCTTTTCCGACACGAAGAAGCCATAAATCCTGGCTTAAGGCGAGTTCTTCCGCTTTCTCATCCGTAGCCGCGCATATGACGAAAATGGCACAGAGCGAGGCGGGAGCGGAAAAATGGGCGGAGGCCCGGAAATGGTCCCGATAGATCTGAAAGGCTTTTTCCCCGCGTTCCGGATTAATGAAATGGCCGAAGACATAGCCCGCACCTTGAAGAGCGGCGCGTCTGGCGCTGTTTTCCCCGAGGCCGAGCACCCAAAGCTGCGGGGCTGTTTCAATCAAGGGCGCTGTTTTTATTCCTGCATAAGCATGGTCCGAGGGAACTGAATCTGTCAGAAAGGATGATAAATCCTGAAGCTGCCTGTTAAACTCGGTCATGCTTTTCTTTACCCCGTCTGTGAGGGCGAGCCGGATTTTCGTTGTGCCGCCCGGTGAGCGTCCGACCCCAAGGTCAATCCGGTTCGGGTGCAGCGCCTCAAGCTGACGGAAAGTTTCCGCGACTTTATAGGGGCTGTACTGCGGCAGCAGCACGCCGCCTGATCCGACACGGATGGATGTTGTAGCTGCGGCGGTATGAGCGATCATAATTTCCGGCGAAACGCTTGCGAGCCCTCTTGTGCCGTGATGCTCGGCAAACCAGTACCGCTTATAGCCCCATCCTTCACTGAGGCGGGCGAGCTCCGCTGAACGGCGGAGCGTCTCGTGCGGCCCGTTTCCTTTGGATACGGGCGCCTGATCAAGTATGCTTAAATCAATCACTCGTCTGCCCCTTTCCTGACATGTATTGATACAAGGATAGGAAAAATGTTCAGTCCCCGTCAATTTCTTTGTTTTCTCTATTCTCTCCGGAACGAAGGAGAATATAGGAAGTGATTTTTCGCCGTTTTTCGCCAAAAATTCTTATGTTTTATGAAACTTTGATATAATAAAAGACGTATATCTTAATAAACACCGGGATTCTTGTCCCGGAATTTAGTAAAAATGCGCACTTGCGGCGTGCTTAGCGGCACCCTTACAGAATAGGAGTGAATCATATGGCGATCTCTTTACAAAAAGGACAGCGGATTGATTTAACAAAAGGAAAAGCCGGCCTGTCAAAACTGCTGGTCGGACTCGGCTGGGACCCTGTATCATCCGGGGGCTTTTTCGGAAAGCTGTTCGGCGGAGGCGGTGCCAATATCGACTGTGACGCTTCCGTACTGATGCTTGAAAATGATAAAATGACAGACAGCAAAAACGTCATCTATTTCGGCAATCTGAAAAGCCGGTGCGGCGGTGTCGTACATACGGGTGACAACCTGACGGGTGAAGGCGACGGCGATGATGAACAAATTCTCATCGATTTGGCGAAAGTGCCCGCTCAGATTAATAAACTTGTGTTTGTCGTCAATATTTACGACTGCGTCAGACGAAAACAGGACTTCGGCATGATTCAAAACGCGTTCATCCGCGTTGTTGATCAGGCTAATCGCGAAGAACTGGTGACTTACAATTTAAGAGATAACTATTCAGGCAGAACGAGCCTGATCGCGGCTGAAATCTACCGCGAGGACGGCGAGTGGAAATTCGCCGCAGTAGGAGAAGGTACAAACGATACAAAAATCGGCGATATCGTTAACCGATACGCCTAAACGATAAAAAGGAGAGTGCTCACATGGCAATTTCATTGGCAAAAGGACAAAAAGTAGATTTGACGAAAACAAATCCGGGTCTTTCTAAAGTCGTTGTCGGCCTTGGCTGGGATACAAACAAATACGACGGCGGACATGATTTTGATTTAGATTCCAGCGTCTTTCTACTAAATGAAGCAGGAAGATGCGCGTCGCCCGATGATTTCATTTTCTATAATCAGCTTGAAGGCGGAAACGGCTCTGTCGCACATTCAGGCGACAACCTGACAGGCCAGGGCGAGGGCGATGACGAAAGCGTAAGAGTCAACCTGAGCGCGGTGCCTGCGGCTATTGACAAAATTTCATTCGTCATCACGATTCATGAAGCGGAAGCGCGCGGCCAAAACTTCGGACAAGTTTCCAACGCGTTCGTGCGTATTGTCAATGAAGAGACAAATGAAGAGCTGATCCGCTACGATCTGGCTGAAGATTTCTCAATTGAAACAGCCATTATCGCAGGGGAGCTTTACAGACATAACGGCGAATGGAAATTTTCCGCGATCGGCTCAGGCTACCAAGGCGGACTGGCCCGTATTGCGACAGATTACGGCCTGCAAATCGGCTGAACCATATCAAACACAGAAGGGAGAGGACGGCACATGGCTATTCAATTATCGAAAGGACAGCGTGTTGATCTGACAAAAACGAACCCCGGCCTTACAAAAGCGGTGATCGGCTTAGGCTGGGATACGAACAAGTACTCCGGAGGGCATGACTTTGACCTTGACGCGTCGGCTTTTCTTGTCGATGCCCATGACAACTGTGTAAATGATCTTGATTTTGTTTTCTACAATAACCTGGAACACCCAAGCGGGGGCGTCATCCATACGGGAGACAACCGGACGGGCGAGGGCGAGGGCGACGATGAACAAATTATCGTCGACTTCTCAAAAATACCCGCAAATATTGAAAAGATCGGCATCACCGTCACGATTCATGATGCGGAAGCGCGCGGCCAAAATTTCGGACAAGTGTCTAACGCGTTCGTGCGCGTCGTCGATGAAAACAGCCAGAATGAACTGCTTCGTTTCGATTTAGGGGAAGACTTCTCGATTGAAACGGCGGTTGTCGTTTGTGAGCTTTACCGCCATGGGGCTGAGTGGAAGTTTAACGCCATCGGCAGCGGGTTTTCCGGCGGTCTGGCATCACTTTGCCGGAATTACGGCTTGCAGGTGTAAGCAGGAAATTACCGTTTTACTAAATAGGAGGAAAAAACTTGGATTTTCTACATCATATTATGTCGACCTACGCTTCCTTTTTTGATTGGAAAATGTGGGGTGAGGTGCTGACTGACCCTGTATCATGGGGGCTGATCGGTTCCTTGGTTCTGCTGGAAGGGCTGCTGTCGGCCGACAATGCGTTAGTGCTTGCGGTTATGGTAAGGCATCTGCCGGAAAAACAGCGGAAGAAAGCATTAACATACGGATTGTTCGGGGCATATATTTTCCGTTTTATCTTTATCGGGATCGGAATGCTGCTCATTAAGTTCTGGTGGATCAAAGTGCTTGGCGCGCTGTACCTGGCTTGGCTCGTCATTAAGCATTTCTGGATCGGAGAAGGTGATGATGATACGGAAGGCATGAAGAAAAATTCATGGATGGTCCGTACGTTCGGAATTTTCTGGGCCACTGTCGTTTCAGTTGAGTTAATGGATCTGGCCTTCTCTGTTGACAGCATTTTGGCCGCGTTTGCGGTATCGGAAAAAGTGTGGGTGCTCTTGATCGGCGGTATGCTTGGCATTCTCATGATGCGTACAGTCGCAAAAGTATTCCTTGTTTTAATTGATAAAATCCCTGAGCTTGAAAACACGGCTTTCGTGCTGATCGGGATTATCGCCGTGAAAATGGCGGCGAGCGCCTTTGATTATGAAATGCCGCACGTTGTGTTCTTCGGAATCATCATCGCTGCGTTTGTGGTAACGTTTATTATCCACTATTTCAACAAACAAAAGCAGGTTCAGGAGCAAACGGCTGCATCTAAAGAAGAATAAAACAAAAAAGGAGGGAGAGTTCATTTCCTTCCTTTTTTGTACCGATAATCATGAAAAGAAAGGAGGAAGATGATGAGGCAGGAAGAATTGGTGATCCGAAAGGCCGAGCCGGAAAACGATGACTGGGAAACGTTTCTGATGCGGCCGCTGCCGGAACGTCCCGGTTACGAGCGGGAAAACGGGCTGGCGTTTACCCGGCTTGCCGTCCGGATTTTGGGCACTCCTTATGATGAGACGGAGTATTACAATAAGCTTTTCGAGCTGTCTTCTCATGAAAACATCCATGTGTTAAGCGAGACGCTGGATAAGACCATCGCGCCTGAAACGTTTCAGGCGCTCCAGCACATCCATTCGGTCAATCAAAAAGAGAAAGGGCTTTCGGTTTCCAGATTTGTCGCGTTTCTCGATGGGGGCAGGCTGCTTGCCAAACACGCTGATCCGCTTATGCACCGCCGGCTGAGAACCGCGTTTATGACGCTTTTGGAAACCTTTGCGGACCGGCATGAAAACGGGCTGAATCATCCCGATTTCCGGCGTGTGCTCTTGGATGTGTCAAAGTTTTCGCTGAACCACCTGAATCCATGGCTCGAACAAGCCGATATAGAGCGTGAGATGCCGAAGGTGGTGTGGTATGGAGACGCTACCAAAAGCCAGCTCTATTTTCTCTATTATCTCATGCTGATCGGCTGTGACGTCCTATTGTTTCATCCGGCTGCGGAAGATCCGTTCAGCTTGATTGATCCGGATGAGGAACTCAGCTTTGTGATAAAGCTCCCCGCAACAGGCGGCCTTGAGCCATTCCCGAAAGAAAAGCCGGACAGAACGTCCACGACGGCCTACCGGTCAACGAAAGAAATTGAGCATGTGCTGAACCATGAGGAATCTATGATGTATAAGCCTTGGCAGTTCAGGGATCATACCCCGCAGTCCGTGACTTTAAAAACGACGTATGATGAGTTATTTCTCATTGCGAAGGAGCGGGCGTTTATCCGGCCGCAATTTAAAGCGGACAGGGAGCGGGTGGCCGTTCCGAACCTTTTTGCGAAAGTGATGGGGGTTTCCAAAGATACGAAAGAATATTGGAACAGACTCCATACCGCCGCGGACTATCAGGAGACACACATGATCCGCAGTTTTCCGTTTACGGAAGAGCTGAAAGCCAACTACCAGTATCACTACACTCAGGTTTTGAACGAAGAAGGAGCGATTGACGCGGACAGGCTGAAAAGAAGCAACATCTGGCAGTACAAGCATCTGCCTTCAGGTGTGCAGAACGCCATCGCCAATGTGATTTCTGACATGTGCAGAAACCCAGGGCTGAAGGCTTTGCCCGGGGAGCAGGCAAGGGATGCCGCAATCTATTTGTTCCGCCAGGCGACGAACCTGCCCGCTTCGCTGCTGCAATTGATTCAGACGTTTGATTACGCCCAAACCGTTCCGAAACTCGTTTTATATCATACGGAACAAAATGGCGAACTCACACGTTCGGACGCCGCCGCTCTTTTGTTTTTAAATAAATTCGGCGTCGATATCATCTTGTATAATCCGCCGGGGCATCAAGATATTGAGCATTATATTGAAGAAAGCCAATTTGATGTCCATTGGCTGGAGGATATGGTGTTTCGGCAGGAATATAAGGAGCCGTCACTCGTAAGAAAGCTGTTTAGAACCATTACGCAAAAGCAGGGAGAGTAAATAAACATGACAGAAAATCAAAATCCGCTTGTTCTTGATAAAAATGAAGAGATTTCTGAACAAAAAGCAGATGACATCAGGGTGCAGCTGCGCCAAGACCCTGAAGTGCAGCGCATTTCGCAGCAGATTGACGTGAAAAACCAAATGGAGCTGCTTGAGTACGGAAAAGAACCGGCAGTTGAAATCTCGAAGTTCTCCGACCGCATCTTAAATATGATGAAAACAACAAGTGTCACGGATTCAGGCACAATGCTGACGCAGCTCGGAAAAATCATGGACCGTTTTGACAAAAATGATTTCGATGAACCAAAAGGATTTCTCGCTAAAATGTTCAAACGCGGCAACAGCATGATTGAAAAGATTTTTCAAAAGTACCGCACCCTGGGCGGAGAAATTGAAAAAATCCACGTTGAAATTTCAAAATACAAAGATGAAATGGCAAAGACGAACCATACGCTTGAAGAGATGTATGAAAACAACATTAACTACTACATGGAGCTTGAAAAGTATGTCGTTGCCGGGCAGATGAAGCTTGAGGAAATGCAGGCGCTCATTCCTTCTTATGAAGAAAAAGCGGCCGGCGGAAACCAGCTTGCGCAAATGCAGCTTGATACGCTTCGTGACGGGCTTCAGGCGCTTGAGGAGCGTGTGTATGATTTAGATATGGCGCGGATGGTGGCGCTGCAAACGGCGCCGCAGATCCGCCTCCTTCAGCGCGGGAATACGAAGCTCATCGGGAAAATCAATTCCGCTTTCGTCATTACGATTCCGATTTTCAAAAACGGCATCATTCAGGCTGTCACAGTCAAACGGCAAAAGCTTGTGGCTGATTCAATGAGCGAGCTGGACCGCCGCACGAATGAAATGCTGAAGCGCAACGCTGAAAATATTTCAAGCCAAAGCGTGGAGATTGCCCGTATGGCAGGCCGTCCGAGCATTGACATTGAGACGATTGAAACGTCTTGGAACACGATCGTCAGCGGTATGCAGGAAACGAAACAGATCGAGGAAGAGAACAGACGTATCAGAGAAGACGGCGCGAAACGGATTCAACAGCTTCAGGATAATATTAAAAACGCAGTTTTAAAGAATTAACACACACCCCGCTTGCTTACGGCAAGCGGGATTTTTTTGCGAAAAAAGATAATGACAATGTGTAAAGACAGGTGTAAACTTATACGGTAATCATTTTCGATTTGAGGTGCTGCTTATGAACAAACAACCTGCCGTCACTCCGCGAAAACTTCTGGCGATTGCCGGAATGGGCTGGCTGTTTGATGCGATGGATGTCGGAATTTTATCGTTTATTATCGCCGCGCTTCACACTGATTGGAATTTAACGCCCGATCAAATGAAATGGATCGGAAGCGTCAATTCCATCGGTATGGCAGCGGGCGCCTTTGTATTCGGAATGCTGGCCGACAGGATCGGCCGGAAAAAAGTGTTTATGATCACGCTGTTATTCTTTTCTGTCGGAAGCGGCATATCCGCTTTCGCAACGGGATTGACGGTTTTTCTCATATTGCGTTTTCTGATCGGAATGGGGCTTGGCGGGGAACTGCCTGTCGCCTCAACGCTCGTGTCAGAAGCGTCCCCTCCTGAAAAGCGGGGACGGATCATCGTGCTGCTTGAGAGCTTTTGGGCCGCGGGCTGGCTTCTTGCGGCGGTGATTTCCTACTTTGTCATACCGTCATTCGGCTGGCAGGCCGCGCTGCTCTTAACGGCGCTGGCCGCGTTTTATGCGCTGTACTTGCGGAAAAGCCTTCCGGAATCACCGGCGCATCAGGCATTGCCGCAGAAAAAAAGCATACGCGGGCAGGCGGGAAGTGTCTGGACGAAACCGTATATTCGGCCGACGGTGCTGCTGTCTGTCGTTTGGTTCTGCGTCGTCTTTTCATATTACGGCATGTTTTTATGGCTGCCGAGCGTGATGCTGATGAAAGGCTACAGCATGATTGAGAGCTTCGAATACGTCCTTCTGATGACACTTGCCCAGCTTCCTGGATATTTCTCTGCGGCGTGGCTGATCGAAAAAGCGGGGCGGAAGACCATCTTAGTCATCTATTTGCTCGGAACGGCGGGCAGCGCTTATTTCTTCGGTGCCGCGGATTCATTGGCCATGCTGCTCACAACGGGCATGCTGCTGTCCTTCTTCAATCTCGGCGCATGGGGCGTGCTTTACGCCTATACACCGGAGCAGTATCCTGCGGCGATCCGAGCGACCGGTTCCGGAACAACGGCGGCCGTCGGCAGAGTCGGCGGCATTTTCGGTCCGCTTCTCGTCGGATCGCTTGCAGCCCGGAACGTTTCGTTTACAGTGATTTTCGCCGTCTTTTGTGCGGCCATCCTGATTGCCGTCATCACCATTCTTATTCTCGGAAAAGAAACGAAACAGACAGAGCTTGCGCAATGAGCACCCTTTTGGGGTGCTTTTTTAGTGAGCTGTCTGTTGACAGACCTATATTTTTCCTTAATATTCCTTATTTTCAGGAGGCGAAAACTTCTTTTTCCGGGACAATGTCGCAAAAAAATTCTTTTATTTGTAAAAAAAGGATAGGAAATCAGTTTGCAGCACATTCGATGGAAACGTTCTCAAGCCTGATAAAAGCCCGATTTCCTTTATAATTTATCCTCAATAAGGAGGATTAGAGAGTATTTAGAAGCATACCAGAGGAAAATAAGACACAGGGATGTTTTTAAAGTAATGATACAATATAAAAAGGGATTATGATGTTTGTTTGACTTATTACAAACGTGTTACGGTATTAAAGATTGCTTATTATGGAGGGAAAATATGAATTTGGATGAGAAACCAATTAAGATAAAAGTCGAAAATGTATCTAAGGTTTTCGGAAAACAGACAAAAAAAGCCATTCAGATGCTGTCCAGCGGAAAAAACAAAAAAGAGATCCTGAAAGCGACCGGATCAACCGTTGGTGTCAATCAAGCAAACTTTGATGTATATGATGGGGAGATATTTGTCATCATGGGTCTATCGGGGAGCGGTAAATCAACTTTAGTTCGGCTGTTAAACCGGCTTATTGAACCGACTGCCGGAAATATTTACATTGATGGTGACATGATAACAAATATGTCAAAAGACCAGCTCCGGGAAGTGCGCCGGAAAAAAATCAGCATGGTCTTTCAGAAATTTGCGCTGTTTCCGCACAGAACGATTCTTGAAAATACGGAATACGGTTTAGAGCTTCAAGGCGTCGACAAAAAAGAGCGTGAGCAAAAAGCGCTTGATTCGCTTAAACTTGTCGGTCTTGAAGGCTTTGAACACCAATTTCCTGATCAGCTCAGCGGAGGAATGCAGCAGCGTGTCGGACTTGCGCGCGCATTGACGAATGATCCTGACATTCTTCTGATGGATGAAGCTTTCAGTGCGCTTGATCCGCTGATCCGCAAAGATATGCAGGATGAGCTTTTAGATCTGCATGACTCTGTCGGCAAGACGATCATCTTCATCACGCACGATCTTGATGAAGCATTGCGCATCGGCGACAGAATCGTGCTGATGAAAGACGGTAACATCGTTCAGATCGGGACGCCTGAAGAAATTCTGATGAGCCCGTCCAATGAATACGTTGAGAAATTCGTTGAGGACGTTGATTTATCCAAAGTTCTGACAGCGGGCCACATCATGAAGCGCGCTGAAACCGTGCGGATTGACAAAGGGCCTCGTGTAGCGCTGCAGCTCATGAAGAATCTCGGTATTTCTTCTATTTACGCCGTTGATAAACAGAAACAGCTTCTCGGCGTCATTCACGCGGCGGATGCGAAAAAAGCGGTGGAATCCGACTTATCGCTTCAGGATATTCTAAATACTGAATTTACGACTGTAAACGAAAGCACGTACTTGACGGAAATTTTCGATGTCGTGTCTGATGCGAATATTCCGATCGCCGTCACGGACGATAAGGACCGCATGAAAGGCATTGTCGTAAAAGGCGCATTAATCGGCGCGCTTTCAGGAAATAACGATTATATAAATGTTGAAGATTCTGCTGAACAAGCTCAGGATTCTTCTGTTCAGGGGGTGAAGTAAATGGACAGATTGCCTAGAATTCCGTTAGCAGATATCGTTGACCGGTTTGTTGACTGGCTTACCATGACGTTCGGAGGTTTCTTTGACGGAATCTCAAACGGTTTGGCCGCTTTCGTAAACGCGATTGTGAGCGGTTTGGGTTTCATCCCGTCTATTTTATTGACTGTTATTTTTGCAGCTCTCGCTTGGTGGATCAGTACGAGAGGAATTGCACTCTTTACGTTAATCGGATTCCTTGTTATTGATTATTTGGGTTATTGGTCGCCGATGCTGCAAACGTTGGCGCTTGTCGTCACATCTGTTTTGATTTCCATTATTATCGGGGTTCCGATCGGCATTTGGGCGTCTCAGAAAGAAACGGTCCGCCGCATTGTTACACCGATTCTGGATTTAATGCAGACCATGCCGGCTTTCGTATATCTGCTGCCTGCCATTTTCTTCTTTAATATCGGGGTTGTGCCAGGCGTCGTGGCATCTGTTATTTTCGCGATGCCTCCGACGATCCGCATGACGGTTCTCGGTATTAAACAGGTTCCGGCTGATCTGATTGAAGCGACGGAAGCATTCGGTTCAACGACGTCTCAGCGTCTGTTCAAGGTGCAGCTTCCGCTTGCCACAAAAACAATTCTTGCCGGTATTAACCAAAGCATCATGCTTGCTTTGTCAATGGTCGTTATCGCGGCCATGGTCGGTGCGCCGGGCCTCGGTTCTGAAGTATACAGCGCCGTGACTCAGTTGAAAACCGGTGTCGGAGTGGAAGCTGGTATCGCGATCGTTATCGTAGCGATTACACTCGACCGTATCACGCAAAACATTAAAGTGAAGAAGAAGAGCAGGGGGAATGCCTGATGCTTAAGAAAATCATCGGTGTCGGCGTTACCGCTGCGCTGGCTCTTTCTTTGGCTGCCTGCGGTTCGCAGACTGATGGTAAGGCAACGGCTGCGGACCAGGTGAACAAAACCATTATCGGTATTGATCCGGGATCGGGGATCATGGCCCTGACGGATGAGGCCGTGAAGGATTACGGATTGAAAGACTGGAATGTCGTCACGGCGTCAAGTGCTGCCATGACGGCGACATTGAAGAAATCATATGACCGGAAAAAGCCGATCATTGTAACGGGCTGGACGCCGCACTGGATGTTCTCCAGATACAAGCTGAAGTTCCTTGATGATCCGAAAAAAACGTACGGAACTGCCGAGCAGATTCATACGATTACAAGAACCGGCTTCAGTAAGGAACAGCCTAACGCGGCCAAAGTTCTCAGCCAGTTTAAATGGACGCAGGACGATATGGGAGAAGTCATGATTGCCGTTGAGGAAGGCGAAAATCCGGCCAAAGCCGCAGCTGAATATGTGAAAAAACACAAAGACCAAGTGGCTCAATGGACAAAAGGCGCCCATAAAGTCAAAGGTGATAAAATTAACCTGGCTTATGTGGCATGGGACAGTGAAATCGCAAGTACGAATGTAATCGGAAAAGTATTTCAAGACCTCGGTTATGACGTGAAGCTGACGCAAGTGGAGGCAGGACCGATGTGGACTGCGATTGCGACAGGCAGCGCGGATGCGTCATTGTCTGCTTGGCTTCCGAATACCCATAAGGCATATGCGTCTAAATATAAAGGCAAATATGAAGATGTAGGAACGAGTCTGACAGGCGTCAAGATGGGTCTGGTCGTTCCTCAGTACATGAAAAACGTCAATTCAATTGAAGATTTGAAGAAGTAATGAGGAAAAGCAGCCCTGTAACGGGCTGCTTTTTTATGTTTCAAACGATTTAAGGACGGCGGTCGTTAATATTTCCACACCTGTAAAGATGGCGCTTCGGTCAAATGTCATATCGGGATGGTGAAGTCCCGGGCGCAGACCGCACCCCAGACCGAGCATCGTCGTTTTCAAGTTCGGCACCTTTACCCCGTAAAAATGAAAATCCTCTCCACCGGTTGTCACAAGAGGTTCATCCAGATGTTCTTCTCCGAGAATGCTGCTGATCGCAGATGCCATGATGGCTTCCGCCTCCTTGTTTCGCTCGGCTGCCGGGAGGCTGTGTTCTTTTTGCAGTTCGATCTTTGCGCCGAATGCGGCAGCCGCCGCCTCACAGACTCTTTCGGTTTCGGCGGTTAATTTCTCCATGGCGGCATTGGTTTGTGCGCGGAGATCAAGGCTGAACGATGCTTTTCCCGGAATGATATTGGAACTCTCTCCGCCTGCCTGAAGCTTTGTCATCTTCACGGAATGCGGGATGCCGGGATCAAGATGAATGAAGCTGAGTTTTTGGACGAGAAGAGCGGCGATTTCGATACTGTTAAGGCCGAGATGCGGTCTCGCGCCGTGGGCTTCTTCTCCGATAATCAGTCCTTCTATATGCTGGCTTGAGCCATGCAGAATAGACGGTGCGCATCGGCCGTTTGCCGTTTCCTGTACGGGGCGCACGTGCACGCCGTATAAGAAGTCAACATCATCCAGTACGCCTTTTTCAATCATTTTCAGCGCTCCGCCGCCTTTTTCTTCCGCCGGCTGAAAAATAAAGCGGATGGTGCCCTTCGGAAGTTTCGGCTGACTCTTTAAAAGCATCATCGTGCCGAGCGCCATCGTCATATGTGAATCATGTCCGCATGAATGGTTCGCCTGAAAGACACCGTCCACTTCCTGCCACAGCGCGTCAATATCCGCCCGGACAGCCACAACGGGCGAGCCTTCTCCGATTTCGCCGACAACCCCGGTACAATCATCAAACGTGCGGGTCCGGCAGCCGGCCTCTTTCAGTTTTTCAGTCAGATATTCAGTTGTTTGATATTCTTTCCAGCTTACTTCGGGATTGGCGTGCAGGTGGTCAAAAATATCCATAATGACTTGCTTTTCATGCGCTGTGAGTCTGTTCATGCCGTAAGTCCTCCTTCAAAAGCTGTCTGTTTTTTATTTTTGATATTGAAAACAGGCAATCGGTCTGTATATAATATAGCACATATCTTTATTTTCTGAATAGTTTATAAATTTAAAGCGGGATGGTGATGGTATGGCTGTGCCGAAGGCCGAACCTGTATTGAAAAAGAAGAAATTGTTTGTGATGCCTGATGCTTATGTGCTGCTGTTCATTGTCGCTTTACTATGCGCGATAGCGTCGTACATCGTTCCCGCGGGGGAATTTGACAGGGTGACAAAGGGCAGTGTGACGTCCGCCGTCCCGGGAAGCTATCATTCTTTAGACCAGTCTCCTGTCAGCCCGATCGCTTTTTTTACCGCGATTCAGGAAGGGATGACAAGTTCCGCGCCGATTATTTTTTTAATCCTGTTTACGGGCGGCACCATTGCGATTTTGGAGAAAACGGGCGCCATCAATGGATTGATCAGTAATGTCATCAGTACGTTCCGCACAAAACAGCTGCTGTTTATTGCGATTGTCGGATCTCTATTTTCGATCCTCGGCACAACCGGTATTGTCGTTAATTCCGTGATCGGTTTTATTCCGATCGGCCTGATCGTCGCCCGCTCGCTGAAATGGGACGCCGTGGCCGGAGCGGCCGTCATTTATATCGGCTGCTATGCCGGGTTTAACGCGACGATTTTATCACCTTCACCGCTCGGGTTATCACAAAGCATCGCGGAGCTGCCGCTGTTTTCCGGTATCGGCCTGCGGATTGCCGTCTACATTTGTTTTCTGTTATCATCTATTTTATATATTTATCGGTATACGAGAAAACTCAGAAAAGCAAAGGACGCCAGTCTGCTGGGGAACGATTGGTTTCCGGCGGCAGGTTCACTCCCGCAGGTTTCTGAGCCGGAGGACAAGCATGTCCCGTTTACCGTCCGCCATAAATTGATTCTGGCTGTCGCGGCTTTGTCGCTTGCAGGCTTTTTATACGGCGCGCTTACTCTTGATTGGTCTGATTCAGAGATGGCCGCCGTGTTCATTTTTATCTCAATCGTGTCAGGCCTGATTGCGGGAATGGCGGCAAATGATATTGCAAAAACGTTTATTACAGGCTGTCAGGGGCTCGTTTACGGCGCGCTGATCGTCGGAATGGCGAGAAGCATTTCCGTTATCCTGGAACATGGAAAGCTGCTTGATACGGTAGTCAATGGACTTGCGTCACTGCTGCACGGTTTCAGCCCGATGGCAGGCGCCATCGGAATGTATATTTCCAGCGCCCTGCTTCATTTTCTGATTTCATCGGGCTCAGGGGAGGCGGTCGTATTTATTCCGATCTTGGCGCCGCTTGCCGATCTGATGGGTATCACGAGACAGGTCGCGGTTGAAGCGGTTATGCTTGGGGAAGGCGTCGTAAACTGTGTCAATCCGACTTCCGGCGTGCTGATGGCCGTACTGGCTGCCAGCGGCATTCCGTACGTAAAGTGGCTTCGCTTCATGATTCCGCTGGCGCTGATTTGGTTTGTCATCGGCCTTGTGTTTATTTGCATAGGCGTCCTGATCAATTGGGGCCCTTATTAACATTTTTGTCAATGATATTTCGGTTTATCATTATGAATCGGCAAGATATAATGGGAGTTGTAAGCCATTCTTAATAGTACGGGAGGAAGTCATGAATCAGCGTCGGAACAGACTTTCAAACGTGAATGGAAAGAGTGAGAGTGTGAAAGAGAAAGAACGAATGATTTGGTCAGAAGTCGGAATGCTTGTGGGCACACTGTCTTTGCTTGACATCATCGTACGCGGAATTGTTCTGAACTGTCCGTTTAGGGAATGGGCCGGTAGCTTGGCGGTTTTCTTCATTATAATTGTTTATTATTGTATCAGGGCGGGAGCGTCGGGAATGCTCATGCCGAGAATAGACACCAAAGAAGAACTGCAAAAGCGGGTGAAGCAGCAGCGGATAGATTCAATTGCGGTCACTTTTGCGGTAGCGGCGATTACGATGTACGACAGGGGGTTTCCCCATACATTCTTTGCTTGGCTGAAAATGATCTTTCTTTTTATCGTCTGCGGAGGCATTCTGTTTCTGCTTCGGTATGTCATTGTGAAGCTGTCTTACAGAAGAGCGATAAAAGAAATAAAAAAGAAATCATCTTGACAGGTGGTTTCTTTTTTTGTTTGAAAGCGGGAGGTCTTTTTAATTGATAGGAATATAGATTTGAATTCACTCTGCCGCGTTGCTTTGATAGAGAGAGTGTGATAAGTTGAAATGTAAGCGTTAACAGAATTCTCCAGTCTTCACAACAGTTGAAAGGAGCTGAAGAAAGAGTAAGAGGAATTTTTGACTCCGCAGTCAGTCTTCCAAAATGAAATAAGGAGTGTCAAAAATGTTTGAAAAACGATTCAAAACCTCTTTACTGCCGTTATTCGCCGGATTTTTATTGCTGTTTCATTTGGTTTTGTCAGGCCCGGCGGCTGCAAACGCTGAAACTGCAAACAAATCGAATGAGGTGGCCGCGTCATCGGTCAAAAACGGGACCATCCTTCATGCTTGGAATTGGTCGTTCAATACGTTAACACAAAATATGAAAGAGATTCGTGATGCGGGCTATGCAGCCATTCAGACGTCTCCGATTAACCAAGTAAAGGAAGGGAACCAAGGAGATAAAAGCATGAGGAACTGGTACTGGCTGTATCAGCCGACATCGTACCAAATCGGCAACCGTTACTTAGGCACTGAACAAGAATTTAAGGACATGTGTGCAGCCGCGGAAAAATATGGCGTAAAAGTCATTGTTGATGCGGTTATCAATCATACCACCAGCGATTATGCCGCGATTTCTGACGAGATTAAGCGTATTCCAAACTGGACCCACGGAAACACACAAATTAAAAATTGGTCGGATCGATGGGACGTCACTCAAAATTCATTGCTTGGGCTGTATGATTGGAATACACAGAACACTGAGGTGCAGGCCTATCTGAAACGTTTCTTGGAAAGAGCATTGAATGACGGAGCAGATGGGTTCCGCTATGATGCCGCCAAGCATATAGAGCTTCCGGATGATGGGAATTACGGCAGCCAATTTTGGCCGAATATCACAAATACATCGGCGGAGTTCCAATACGGAGAAATCCTGCAAGACAGCGCGTCCAGAGATACTGCTTATGCGAATTATATGAATGTGACGGCTTCTAACTACGGGCATTCCATCAGATCCGCTTTAAAGAACCGTAATCTGAGTGTGTCGAATATCTCCCATTATGCATCTGACGTGTCTGCGGACAAGTTAGTCACATGGGTGGAATCACATGATACGTATGCCAATGATGATGAAGAGTCCACATGGATGAGTGATGACGATATTCGTTTAGGCTGGGCAGTGATTGGTTCCCGCTCAGGAAGCACGCCTCTTTTCTTTTCCAGACCTGAGGGTGGAGGAAATGGTGTAAGATTTCCCGGAAAAAGTCAAATAGGAGATCGCGGGAGCGCCTTATTTAAAGATCAGGCGATCACTGCGGTCAATCAATTTCACAATGAAATGGCCGGGCAGCCCGAGGAACTCTCGAATCCGAATGGGAACAATCAAATATTTATGAATCAGCGCGGCTCAAAAGGCGTTGTGCTGGCAAATGCAGGATCGTCTTCTGTCACCATCAATACTTCAACGAAATTACCTGACGGCAGGTATGATAATAGGGCCGGCGCCGGTTCATTTCAAGTAGCGAACGGCAAACTGACAGGTACGATCAATGCCAGATCCGCGGCTGTTCTTTATTCTGATGATATTGGGAATGCGCCTCATGTCTTTCTTGAGAATTACCAAACAGAGGCAGTCCATTCTTTCAATGATCAGCTGACGGTCACCCTGCGTGCAAATGCGAAAACAACAAAAGCCGTTTACCAAATCAATAATGGTCAGGAGACAGCATTTAAGGATGGAGACCGATTAACGATCGGGAAAGAAGATCCAATCGGCACGACATACAACATTAAATTAACCGGAACGAACGGCGAGGGTGCAGCGAGAACCCAAGAATACACGTTTGTCAAAAAAGACCCGTCCCAAACCAACATCATTGGCTATCAAAATCCGGACCATTGGGGCCAGGTAAATGCTTATATCTATAAACATGATGGAGGCAGGGCCATAGAATTAACCGGATCGTGGCCGGGGAAAGCCATGACTAAGAATGCAGATGGAATGTACACGCTGACGCTGCCTGAGAATGCGGATACGGCCAACGCCAAAGTGATTTTTAACAATGGCAGCGCCCAAGTGCCCGGACAGAACCAGCCCGGCTTTGATTATGTGCAGAATGGTTTGTATAACAACTCCGGTTTAAACGGTTATCTTCCGCATTAATGGATAGGGCCATCATCACATCAGCGTGCCGGCAAACCCTCGCTTCTGGGAAAGGGACAGCGCATCTTCAATCACGCTGAAAAGATGACAACATCCTAAAACGGTTCCGTTTTAGGATGTTGTCAACAATCTGGAAACCATCATCGATATTTTTTTGTCCAAAAATCAAACTTTTCTCTTGCAAAAGTTTGTGAAGTATTGCACAATATAAATGTGAAATACTTCACAAGATAAAAACAGACACCACGAAACACTGGAGGATGAGCATACATGATGAACGAACGAGTGAACAAAGTAGCATTAATCGGAGCAGGTTTTGTTGGAAGCAGTTATGCATTTGCGTTAATTAACCAAGGGATCACAGATGAGCTTGTGATCATTGATGTAAATAGAGAAAAAGCCATGGGAGATGTCATGGATTTAAATCACGGAAAGGCATTTGCGCCTCATCCGGTCAAAACGTCTTACGGCACATATGAGGATTGCAAGGATGCCGATATCGTGTGCATCTGTGCAGGGGCCAATCAAAAACCGGGCGAAACGAGACTTGAGCTGGTCGAAAAAAATCTCGCCATTTTTAAAAGTATTGTCGGTGAAGTAATGGCAAGCGGATTTGACGGCATCTTCCTCGTTGCCACAAACCCGGTCGACATTCTCACTTATGCGACTTGGACATTCAGCGGCTTGCCGAAAGAACGCGTCATCGGCAGCGGCACGACACTGGATTCTGCGCGATTCCGTTATATGCTGAGCGAATACTTCGGAGCCGCTCCGCAAAACGTACACGCCCACATTATCGGCGAGCACGGCGATACCGAACTTCCTGTATGGAGTCACGCCAATATCGGCGGAGTGCCGGTGCAGCAATTGCTGGAGAAAAATGCAGCTTACAAACAGGACGAGCTGGATCAGATCGTTGATGATGTGAAAAACGCGGCCTACCATATTATCGAGAAAAAAGGCGCGACATATTACGGAGTGGCGATGAGCCTCGCCCGCATCACAAAAGCGATTTTGCGTAATGAAAACAGCATTTTAACCGTCAGCACATATCTGGACGGCCAATACGGTGTAAACGACGTCTTTATCGGCGTTCCGGCCGTCATCAATCGGAACGGCATCGCAGGTGTGACGGAACTTGAGCTGAATGAAACAGAACAGGCTCAATTCAGCCGCAGCGCAAACGTGCTGAAAGATATTCTCGCTCCGCATTTCGCTGGGTAAATAAAAAAGCAGTACATGACAAACGCCATGTACTGCTTTTTTTTAATTCGCTTTTTTCGCCATTTCCTGAGAGGTTTTTACTCTCGCTTTTCCCATAAACAAAATGGTAACGGCCGCAATGACGATCGGCGCCAGCGCAAGCGTAAATACATATGTGATGCTTTGCGACATGGCGTCAATAATGCGATCCAGAATGTGCGGCGGAATATGAGCGCGCGTGCCGGCCTGGAAAATGTCCTGCGGATTTCCGATGTTCTGCATCGCGCCGCCCGCTCCTTTCATGCCGCTGAATGAATCTGTGAGCTTATTGGTAAACACATTCGTCTGGATGGTTCCGAAAATCGTCACACCGAGCGTCATACCGAATGATCTCAAAAACGAGTTTGTTGAGTTGGCGCTTCCGCGGTAACGCGGCTCCAGATCGTTCATGGACGCAGCCGGCAGCAGTGAGAAGTTGAAGCCGACGCCGAATCCTGAGATCAGCATGAATACCGTCAGCATCGTACGCGCCGTATCCGGTGTCATATTGGAAAGCAGCAGCATTCCGATAAAGAAAGCGACCACGGAAATCAGCATTAAACTGCGGAACCGCACTTTCGTCTGGAAAATTCCGCCGATCATACTTCCGATAACAGAACCGATCATCATCGGCGTCAAAATAAAGCCTGCGCTTGTCGCGGTGCTTCCGTACACAGCCTGAACGAAGATCGGGATAAACACCGCTAGGATGACGAACGTGGCTCCGTAAAGGAACGCCAGAATCTGTGCCGTGGCAAATAAACGGTTTTTAAACATCCAAAATGAGATAATCGGTTCTTCCGCTTTTCTTTCCACAATAAAAAAGGCGATAAAGAACACGGCGAACACAGCGAACAGACCGATGATCTGCACGGAGTTCCAATCATATGTTTTTCCGCCGAGCTCAAGAGCGAACATCAGACCGACAATGGAAACCACCAGCGTGATTGCGCCGGCCCAGTCGATTTTCTGCTTCTTGTGTTCAAGGGATTCTTTATAATAACGAAGAATGAAAAACAATGATAAAATACCGATCGGCACGTTGATGTAAAACACCCAGTGCCAGCTGATGGAGTCGGTAATGAGCGCGCCTAAAAGCGGCCCGAGAACGCTGGACAGGCCGAAAACGGCACCGAACATGCCCGACATTTTTCCGCGTTTTTCCGGCGGAAATAAATCAAAAATGATCGTGAAGGCGATCGGCATCAGCGCGCCTCCGCCGATTCCCTGAATGACGCGGTAAATAATGAGCTGATCCATTGTTTGGGCGATTCCGCATAACGCGGATCCGATTAAGAAAAGAATAAGACCGAATAAAAAGAAACGTTTGCGTCCGTACATATCGGACAGTTTTCCGTAAATCGGCATACCGGCCATAACGGCTACCATGTATGATGCCGTCACCCACGCGAACTTATCGAAACTTCCGAGGTCCGCCACGATATTTCCCATCGCAGTGGCAACGATTGTATTATCCATAGCCGACATTAAAATGCCCAGCAAAAGACCGATGACGACAAACTTCGTCGAGGCGTCCTTCGCGGCTGTTTGTTCCATGCTTTTTCCTCCCATACTTACTTTTGATCATTAAATTTGCTATGATCATATTAGATTTGCCGAAAATTATCTTGATCGTCAAGATAAATTGATTTTATAGGGAGGCCTGTCAGTTGTCAACAAGAAATACCAGAAGCGAGACGGAGGAAACCGCGATACAGTTATTCCGGAAGATGGCCACAAGGACGATCCTTTTTCATCAGGCGGCCGCTCAATCTCTCGGTCTGTTTCCGACCGATTTAAAATCAGCTGATATCTTAAATGAAGCAGGCCCGATGACCGCAGGCGAGCTTGGGAAAAAAACCGGCCTCAGCACAGGTTCGGTAACGGCGCTCATTGACCGGCTCGAAAAAGCGGGATATGTCATGAGGAAAAAAGACCCCGAAGACAAACGTCGGGTGATTATCGTGCCGCTGACAGCCGGAAAGGCGAATGTGAAGCAATTGTTCAGCTCCTTATCCCAGTCCACGATCAGCCTTTGCCGACAATATAAAGAAGAAGAACTGCGGCTGATATTCGATTTTTTAGGAAAAGCGACGGACATGATGGAAGACGAGCTTGAGAAATTAAAATAATATATCATAGCACGGCCCATTCATGAATAACTTGTACAAGTTGCATGAATGAGGGGGAAGCCAATGAACATCTTTTTAAGCTACATCGTTCTCGGGCTGTCATTGTCAGCACCTGTCGGACCGGTCAATGCGGCGCAAATTGACAAAGGCATCAAAAACGGCTTTTGGCATGCATGGATTTTCGGTCTTGGCGCCATGGCCGCGGACGGGCTGTATATGATTCTGATCTATTTCGGGCTGTCTCAATTTTTGACGGCGCCTTTCGTTAAAACGTTTTTGTGGCTCTTCGGTTTTTTTGTGCTGACCTATACGGGAGTCGAAACGTTAAAAAATATAAGGGAAGCCATGAATGTCAGAAGCGGAAAAGGAAAACCGGCTTTTTACAAAACATTCGGCGCGGGATTTTTTATTTCTCTTTCCAATCCGCTGAGCATTTTATTCTGGCTCGGCATATACGGCAGCATCCTCGCTAAAACCGCTGAATCCTTCGATGCAAATCAGCTTTTGATTTACAGCTCCGGCATTCTTCTCGGCATTTTGATCTGGGATTTCTGCATGGCGGTCGCCGCGAGCACTTTCAGAAATCTCCTTCATGAAAAAGCGCTCCGCTGGCTGACGGGAGCGGCGGGTGTGTCTTTGATCGTTTTCGGGTTTTATTTCGGATGGCAGGGGATTCAAATGCTCATCTCATAAATAGAAGAGTCACCCATCGCCTATCTCCGTCATAACGTATCATGACGATACTGGAGGTGGGCCGATGACAAGCGGGCTGTACACAAAAAGTTGCCTTGAGGAAAAGTTGTTGGATCTGCCAAATTGGCAGAGAATCGCTTTTGAGCTTCTATCAGAAAAAATAGGCGATAAAGCGGATACGTTTCCGTGCATTCCCGGACGTCAGGGATTTTTGACAGATCAGCTCCGGATATCTTTTGCGGGTGATCCCCGCGAAGAGGGAACCCCGGAGGAAGTGGGGATGCTGCTGTCCGAGTACGGAAAGATCTCAAGGGATACCGGAAGATACGCGTCGCTGCTTGTGATTTTTGATACGCCTGAGGATTTAGCTGAGCATTATTCCGTTGAGGCGTATGAAGAGCTGTTCTGGTCTTTTTTAAACCGGCTGAGCGGCTGCGACCCGAATGACTGGCCGGAAGACATGCCGGAAGACCCTGAACATTATAAATGGGAGTTCTGCTTTGACGGCGAGCCGTATTTTATTCTGTGCGCGACGCCTGCGCATGAAGCGAGACAAAGCAGAAGCTTCCCGTTTTTTATGCTGGCGTTTCAGCCGAGATGGGTTTTCGAAGGATTAAATGATTCAACCGCGTTCGGACGAAACATGAGCCGGCTGATCAGAAAACGCTTAGAGGCGTATGATGAAGCCCCTCTTCATCCCCGATTGGGGTGGTACGGAGGAAAAGACAATTTAGAATGGAAGCAATATTTCCTCCGTGATGATGAGACGCAAGTGTCAAAGTGTCCCTTTTCTTATTTGAAGAGACTGTTTAAACCGACGAAATAAGCTATGATCCGGCAGGGCTGTGTCCCTGCTTTTTTTGTACGATCCATGTCACGATCGCAATGACGGCGAGAAAACAAAGGCTGACCAGAAAACCGGGCCGGCTCGATTTCTCAAACAGCGTCCCGGAGACGGCCGCGACAATCAGCACAAGGGCGATAACAATCTGTACGGTTCCCATCTTTGTCGTTTCAAGCAGTTTCTTGCCCGAGAACAAAATGAACAGCCACGTATAAAGAAGCATCAGGCCCGCCGCGGTTGTCATGTGTTCATATATATTTTTCGGCAGCACCAATGACAGGATGATGGAGACGATGAGTCCGGCAAACGTCAATCCGAGCGCAGGCCAGCAGATTTTTTTGTTTTCCTTTAATCT
Source organism: Bacillus sp. NEAU-CP5 (assembly GCF_026420705.1). Lineage (NCBI taxonomy): Bacteria > Bacillati > Bacillota > Bacilli > Caryophanales > Bacillaceae > Bacillus > Bacillus sp. NEAU-CP5. Next base: position 130,716 of record NZ_JAPMOV010000007.1, read on the forward strand.
GAAGCATTTCGGCGCATCCCCGTCATCGGCCATTGTACAAAGCAATGTCGTCACGGCAAACAGCGAGGCGACGAGCGTGGAAAATCCCGCAATAATAAAAATCCCGTTAAAAATATCAAGAATGATATCTAAATGAAAACCCTTCAGCGATGTAATAAACGGGCTGTCCTGTTCGGTGAATTTGCCCAGCGGCACTAACAGCAGCGCCAGGCCGAGAGAAATGACGTAAATCACCGCAAGAACGGCAAGCATCAGCCGGCCTGATTTTGAGGCTTCCTCCGGCTTTTTCAAATGCACGGTCATCAGCCCCAAGACTTCAATTCCTCCGAAGGCGTAAAACGCATAAATCAATCCCGTCCATAACCCCATCGCTCCGTGCGGGAACAAATCCTTTGATTCGTTCGGCACCTGCACATCCGGTTTATGAGAAAATATACCGCACAGCGCCAATATGGCGATGACGATAAACATAAAAATCGCCGCCGTCTTGACAACAGCGAGCACATTTTCCGTTTTTTGAAAAACGGACAGCCCCGTAAATATAATCAAGAGACCGAGCACCGCATAGATGGAGGCGAAAATCCACAGCGGCACATTCGGAAACCAATGCTTCGTAAAAAGCGAGATCGCTGTCAGCTGGCTTCCAGTGATCAGCATCTCGGACGACCAGTACACCCATCCGTTGCTGAAACCGGCCCAAGTGCCGAAAGCCTTTCTCGCATAAGCGCAAAAAGACCCCTTTTCGGGCTGTTTGGCCGAAAGCTTCGCGAGCTGCTCAAAGACAAAATAGGTGCCAAGCCCGGCAATAAGAAATGAGATCAGCGCGGAATATCCGCTTTTGACAATAGCGATGCTGGACCCGAGAAAAAAGCCCGTCCCGATTGTGCAGCCGACGCCGATTAAGGAGAGCTGCCACCAAGCGAGATTTCCTTTAGGCTGGTCCTGTGATTTACCCATGAAGTTCAACCCCTTTATCAAAGCTTAGATTGCGGCCGTCAGAAGGGGAATATACATCCAATAAATTGCTTTACATGAAACAAACGGCCGAAGTTCATAATAGAAGAAAAAAAGGAGCAGTCTGATGACACAGCAATTTATTGTACCGCCGAAAAAAGGGCTCGGCCTGAAGGTTCACAAAGGGCAGATTATAAAAGTAGTCGATGTGGAAGGGCAGCAGGTGGCTGATTTTACGGCGTATCATGCCAAGGACTTTTATGAACATCTTGATCAGGGCGCGACGATTGATGCCAACCAGTCCATTCATGTAAAAACGGGTGATCATATTTATTCGAATTTATACAAGCCGATGCTGACGCTGATTGAGGATACAGTCGGCAAGCATGACCTGCTGCTTCCCGCCTGCCGTCCGGATATGAACAGGCTTTTATACGGAAAGCATAAAGACGAGCTCCAGGATACGTGCTATGACAATATGAGCGGGGCGCTTGAACCGTTCGGGGTGCCGCGGCCGCATATGCATTACCCATTTGCCATCTTTATGAACACGGTGCTCGATGAGAAGGGGAACTTATCAGTCGAAACGCCTCTTTCTGACGCGGGTGATTATGTACGGCTCCGTGCGGAAATGGATCTCGTCGTCGCGTTTTCATCCTGTCCGATTGAAAAAGGAAAATGCAACGGAGACAGCATCACGGCGCTGCGGGTGGAAATCAGCTGATCCCGGTGTATTTGATTCACTTAAAATCTGCACCTGTGCTATATTTAACAGAGAGTCGTACATAGTGGCATGATTCATTTTCAGCATGAACGGGAAATGGATCATAAAGAAACAATGCAGGAGGAGTGATTGGGATGAGCATCCAGAAACAAATTATGAATGATCTCCATGTAAAGCCCTCAATTGATCCGAAACAAGAAATTGAGGACAGAGTGAACTTTCTGAAACAATATTTGAAAAAAACAGGTGCCAAAGGCTTTGTGCTCGGCATCAGCGGGGGGCAGGATTCCACGCTTGCGGGACGCCTCGCCCAATTGGCGGCTGAAAGCATCAGAGAAGAAGGCGGAAACGCTGAATTTATCGCCGTCCGTCTTCCGCACGGCACACAGCAGGATGAGGATGACGCCCAATTGGCGCTCAAATTCATTAAACCTGATAAATCGTGGACATTTGATATTAAGTCCGCTGTCAGCGCGTTCGCCGATCAGTACAAAAAAGACACGGGCGATCAGCTGTCTGACTTTAACAAAGGAAATGTAAAAGCCAGAATGAGAATGATCGCTCAATATGCCATCGGCGGACAAGAGGGGCTGCTTGTCATCGGAACCGACCATGCGGCCGAGGCGGTGACCGGTTTCTTCACGAAATACGGTGACGGCGGCGCTGATCTGCTGCCGCTGACCGGATTAACGAAACGCCAGGGCAGACGTTTATTAGAAGAGCTCGGTGCGCCGGAGCGCCTGTATTTGAAATTACCGACGGCCGATCTGCTTGATGAAAAACCGCAGCAGACTGATGAGACCGAACTCGGCATCACATACAATGACATTGATGATTATTTAGAAGGCAAGGATGTTTCTTCCAAAGTGATTGAGGCGCTGGAAAAACGCTACCTCAGTACGGAGCATAAGCGCCAGGTGCCGGCATCGATGTTTGATGATTGGTGGAAATAGAATAAAAAACCTCCCTTTTGAAAGGGAGGTTTTTTGTTTATCTCATTTTTATTTATCTACACTTTCATAAATCCCTACCCAATACCCTTTGCTGCTGTCATAGTATTTGCTTTTGAAAATCCATTTTGTTCCATCTAAAACGAAAGAAGCAGCGAAGTTGCCGTTAGGGCTTTGAACGAGTTTGATGGCATTAATGCCGGCATCTGCTTTCGTTGAGATTGGACTATTTTCCGCGGATGCGGATGCTGTTGGTGATGCGGCAAAGGCAGGAGCGGCAGACATCAGTAAGGCAAGAGACAACGCAGAACCGGTTAACACTTTTTTGAATTTCATTTCGAGCACTCCCTTTTCAAATGAAATGTGTTACAGTGTTAATAATTAGATGATTATCCATAAAATTCCTTCTGTATTTCTAAAATTTTTTTCTTAATTTGAAAAAACATCCCTTCAGAGGGGATGTTTTTTATTTCTTAAAGCAGTGCCTGATCTCATTCAGTGATTCTTTGATATGCTCTTCAGCATGATGACCGAAGTATTCGAGTGATACGAATCCGCCGTATTGCCTGTTCATCAGTTCTTTCAGAAAGGGTTCCTGCCGTAAATCCCCTTGCAGAACGGATACCGGCTTGCTGAGATACCAGTTGTCAAAATTCCAGTGATAGTTTTTCAGATGAATGTGGCTGACGGTATGATACAGTTTTTCCAAAGCGGACATTTGGTCAACGTGATTGACATGTAGGTTGGAGCCGTCAAAAATGGTGCGGACCCGCGGATGTCCGACATCCTCCAAAAATGCCAGCGCCGCCTCCGGTGTATCCGCGTACGTATCGTAATGAATCTCAAGCCCGATATCGACTTCATAGTCATCTGCGAGCCGTGCCGCCTGCTGAAATTGATCAACCGCACGTTGCCACTTTTCCGGTGACGTCCGGTGCGAAGGAAGATTGCCGGCAAAGACTCTGATCAAGGGACTGTGCAGCTGTCGTGCCGCGCTTAATGCCCTTTGAACATCCTTTAACGCCTGCCTTTCATCCTGAGTGGCGAAGTCAGTGTACAAACTGACGGCAGGCACCCTGATGCCTTCCTCCTGAAGCTGCTGATAAAGCCTGTCGAGCGGGCCGATTTCCTCTATATATTGTTTAGCGTGTCCGTACCACAGTTCGATTCCCTCAAAGGAGTGCTCCTTCGCGAAAGAAATGATGTCGAAAATATGCTTTTTCTTAAATCCTGTCGTGCAAAAACTCAGTTTCATCGGTAATCCTCCCGTAACTGTCTATCATATGTGTACTTTTTCCCCGGGTGCGATACGGATAAACAGGTGAAAAGGGCAGACACTTTTTTATAAGCGGGGTGTGTCTGCATCAGGTCAGTGCGGCACACAAATTGTTTAACGCTTTTTTGCGTCAAAGTATTAAATAATTAACCGAAGTGTTGTACAATTAATTTCATTCGAGTAAGGGGGGAGAAGCCATTGAAAAAAGAAACGGAGCTGAGGGCCTTCAGTCCCGTCCGCAATAAACCGACTCGCGCTCGTTATGTGATATTGGTTCTTTTGTTTTTTATCACTGCGATTAATTATATAGACCGAGCCAGTGTATCTATTGTCGGCCCATCAATTCAACATTCGCTGAACATAAGCCCCGCGCTTTTGGGCATCGTTTTTTCTGCGTTCAGCTGGACCTATACGGGGATGCAGATTCCAGGCGGGCTCATTTTGGATAAATTCGGGTCAAAACGGACATACGGAATTTCTTTATTTGTGTGGTCGGTTTTTACCGGAGTACAAGCTTTTGCGACAAGTTTCGGGTTTCTATTCGGCTGCCGCCTGCTCATCGGCATAGCTGAATCGCCGGCGTTTCCGGCAAACAACCGGATTGTCACGACATGGTTTCCAAGGCGGGAACGCGCCTTTGCGACGGGTGTTTATACGGCGGGGGAATATGTCGGGCTGGCGTTTGCCACACCGGTTTTATTCTGGGTGTTAACGGCATTTGACTGGCGCGCCGTATTTATTTCCTCAGGGGTGCTCGGAATTGTTTTCTCCATTTTCTGGTTTAAAATGTATCACGAGCCGAACGGGTATCGGAAAGTGAATCGTGAGGAGCTTGATTATATTAAAGAAGGCGGCGGACTGACTGAGGTGTCTGATTCAGCCGGCAGGATATCGTGGGCGGATTTCGTCCAGCTTCTAAAATACCGCAAGCTTGTCGGATTGTATATCGGCCAATTCGCCGTAGCCTCCACGCTGTTCTTCTTTTTGACATGGTTTCCGACTTATCTGGCGGAGGCAAAGCACATGGCTTTCTTAAAAGTCGGCTTCGCCGCATCAATCCCGTATATCGCCGCTTTTTTCGGCGTATTGTTCGGCGGATTTTGGTCTGACGGCATGATGAAACGGGGCGTGTCGGTAAACGTTGCCCGGAAAACGCCCGTCATCCTCGGTCTTCTGCTGACAGGCTCCATCGTGCTCGCGAATGTTACGGAATCTGCTCCTGCGGTTTTGACGATCTTATCCATTGCTTCTTTTGCGCAGGGCATGTCCAATATATCCTGGACGATGCTGAGTGAGGTGGCGCCAAGCGAGACAATCGGATTGGCAGGAGGCGTGTTTAACTTCTTCGCCAATATGGCCGGTATTATCACCCCGCTTATCATCGGGTTTATCGTTTCTGCGACCGGTTCATATAATGGAGCGATTCTGTTTGTCGGCGCTGTCGCATTTATCGGGGCATTTTCTTATATTTTCATTGTCGGAAAGGTGGAACGCATTACGCTCCGATAGAAAGAAAAACTCATCTCTTCTTAATAAAGGATGGGTTTTCTTTCATTGCATTATCTCTATATTTCAATATTGAGTTATCATATAATAAACATAACTTTTTCATTTCTTAGGAGGATTTCGCCGAAGATGAACGCAAAACGTGCCATTCCCGTAAGAGAAAGAAATATCGTACTGATCGGATTCATGGGTGTCGGAAAGACAACAATCGGCCAGCTGGTCGCTAAGAAATTATACAGAGACTTCATTGATATTGATCTGCAGATTGAGAAAGATTTCAAGATGTCCATCCCTGAAATGTTTGAGAAAAAAGGTGAAGCCTTTTTCCGTCAGACCGAAAAGGATTATATATTAGATATCTGCCGCAATACGAAATTCAAGATCGTGTCACTTGGGGGCGGTTCGTTTAAACAAGAGGAAATCAGACAGTGCTGCCTTGAAAACTGTCTCGTGCTCCATCTTGATTTATCATGGGAGAATTGGAAGCAGCGGGCTGATCTGCTGATTGAAAGCCGTCCCGTTCTGCATAACCGTTCCATGGATGAAATGCAGCAGCTCTTTAACGAGCGCCAAAGCATCTATGATAAACATAATTCAAAAGTGGCGACGGATAATCTGGAACCAGAAGAAATAGCCGATTATATCGTAGAAACGTTAAAAATCGGCTGGGACCTGTATCAGCCGATGTAAAAAGAGCCGTGACGCTGTGAGCGCACGGCTTTTTTGTTTTTAAACAAACGTTTATTAAAATGTTTAGAAAATGAGTGTAAAATCGTGTTAAGATAGAGTCAGAAAATTAAATCTTATAAAACAAAGGAGAATAATCGGATATGCAATTATACGACTTGCCGCTCGACCAACTGCAAACCTATAAACCAAATAAAACCGCTCCTCATGACTTTTCGGATTTTTGGGCATCATCATTACATGAGCTTGCAAAGGAAGAGGCAAAGCCTGAATTGAAGGCTGAAAGCTACCCGGCTGACGGCGTGAAAGTATTCCGGCTGACATACCGAAGCTTCGGCAAGGCGGAAATTGAGGGATGGTACGCCGTTCCCGACCGGCAAGGACCGCATCCGGCTATCGTGAAATATCACGGCTATAACGCGAGCTATGACGGGGATATACATGACATCGTAAATTGGGCGCTACACGGATATGCCGCGTTCGGCATGCTTGTCCGCGGTCAGCACAGCAGCACAGATACAGGCGTCTCACCGCACGGACACGTTCCCGGCTGGATGACAAAAGGGATTTTAGATAAAGATACATATTATTACCGCGGCGTGTACTTAGATGCCGTCCGGGCTTTGGAAGTCATCAGCGGCTTTGAGGAAGTGGATGAAACGAGGATCGCCGTCATCGGCGGGAGCCAGGGAGGCGGACTTTCAATCGCCGCGGCGGCACTATCTGACATTCCGAGAGCGGTTGCGGCCGATTATCCTTATTTAAGCAATTTTGAGCGGGCCATTGATGTCGCTCTTGATGAGCCGTATCTTGAGATTAACTCCTTTTTCAGAAAGAACGGCAGCCCTGAAACGGAGAAGGCCGCGATGAATACACTGGCCTATTTTGATATCATGAATCTGGCGGACCGCGTAAAAGTTCCGGTGCTCATGTCCATCGGGCTGATTGACCGCGTGACTCCGCCGTCGACGGTGTTTGCCGCTTACAATCATCTGGAAACGGAAAAAGAATTGAAGGTTTACCGGTATTTCGGACATGAATACATACCTTCTTTCCATACGGAAAAGCTGGCCTTTCTGAAAGCGCATCTGAAAGGCTGACGGCAGCGAAAAGCCCAAGTACTTGGGCTTTTTTCAGGAATCATCACGGAAAAGGACGGATACAGATGGAACAAAGGATCATCGAAGAATTAAAACGAATTGAAGCACAGCACGGCGTCAAGGTGCTTTATGCCGTAGAATCAGGGAGCCGCGCATGGGGATTTCCGTCAAGCGACAGCGACTACGATGTACGGTTTCTCTATGTGCCGAAAAAAGAATGGTACTTTTCGATCGAACCGCATAGGGATGTCATAGAAGAGCCGATTCATGACATGCTTGACATCAGCGGCTGGGAACTGAGAAAAGCGCTTAGGCTTTATAAAAAATCAAATCCGCCTCTTTTGGAATGGCTCTCTTCTGAGATGATCTATTATGAAGCTTTCTCAGCGGCTGAAAAGCTTCGAAAACTGAAAAACCGCGCCTTTTCGCCTGAAGCCGGCATCTATCATTATCTCAATATGGCAAAACGGAATGAAAAAACGGAATTGCGGGGCAGTGAAGTGAAGATTAAAAAGTATTTTTATGTTCTGCGTCCTCTCCTTGCCTGCAGATGGATTGAAACGTTCGGCTCCGTACCGCCGATGTCATTTCCCGTACTGGCCGATGCCTTATTGACGGATGAAGCGCTCATTTCTGAAATCAATACACTGCTTACAAGGAAAAAAAGCGGTCAGGAGCTGGCTCCGGAACCGAGAAATACGATCATTCATGCATTTATAGAAGAAGAAATAGAACGCATCGGGCACTATGTCAAAACGATCAAAACGCCGAAACCTGACATAACGGAGGAACTGAATCAGCTATTAATTCAGACCGTCGAAGAGGCGTGGGGGTAAAAAGGCGGAAATTGACGATTGCCGTCATTTCCGTCCGCCATTTTTCGGCATAATCCGCCTGCTATCTAAGAAGCTGATTGTGGTAAAACCACAAAAATTTATCAGAATCTTTGTATTTTTAGAATATTGTGAGAGGATGTTTTGTCCATTTACAATAGACTCATACAAATACTTCTTAGATTGCGGGGTGTTAAGGTTGGAAGTGATTACAAGAGATTTTTTCTTATTTTTATCCAAGAGCAGCTTTCTCAATAAGATGGCGCGAAGCTGGGGAAGCCGTGTGGCAGCCGGCAAAATCATCGGAGGAATGGATTTCCGCAGTTCTATCCCGACAATCCGACATTTGAACAGCCAGGGGCTGTCAGTTACTGTCGATCATTTGGGGGAATTTGTCAACAGCGGTGATGTCGCGAAAGAACGCACCGAGGAGTGCATGCAGACCATCGCCTTAATCGCTGATGAACAGCTGAATTCCCAAGTGTCATTAAAAATGACGTCTTTAGGTCTTGATATAGATCTCGATCTTGTCTATGAAAATATGACGAAAATCCTCCAGACGGCTGAAAAACATAAAGTCATGGTGACGATTGACATGGAAGACGAAACGAGATGCCAGAAAACGCTGGATATCTTTAAAGACTTCCGGAGCCGGTATGAATACGTAAGCACCGTAGTGCAGGCTTATCTGTACAGAACGGAGAAGGATCTGGATGACCTCAGCCCGCTGAATCCGTTTCTGCGGCTTGTCAAAGGGGCCTATAAAGAATCGGAAAAGGTGGCCTATCCTGAAAAAAGCGACGTCGATGAAAATTATAAAAGACTCATCCGCAAACAGCTTTTAAAAGGACATTATACGGCAGTTGCCACGCATGATGACAAAATGATCGAGTTTACAAAACAGCTTGCCAAAGAGCACGGCATTCCAAACGACCGTTTTGAGTTTCAGATGCTGTACGGCATGCGCTCGCAAACCCAGCTCAGCCTGGTGGAGGAAGGATACCGCATGAGAGTCTACCTGCCTTACGGGGATGACTGGTACGGCTACTTCATGAGACGGCTCGCCGAACGCCCCTCAAACATCGCATTCGCCTTTAAAGGAATGACTAAGAAGTAAAAAAGGGAGAGATGACAATGACTACACCTTATAAACACGAACCATTCACGAATTTCCAAGATCAATCGAACGTTGAAGAATTTAAGAAAGCGCTTGCGACGGTAAATGAATATCTGGGAAAAGATTATCCGCTCGTCATCAACGGTGAAAAGGTAGAGACGGAAGCGAAAATCGTTTCAATCAATCCGGCTGATAAAGAAGAAGTCGTCGGAAAAGTGTCAAAGGCGTCCCAGGAGCACGCTGAGCAGGCGATTGAGGCAGCTGCGAAAGCATTTGAAGAGTGGAGATACACATCCCCTGAAGAAAGAGCGGCCGTTTTGTTCCGCGCAGCTGCCAAAGTCCGCCGCAGAAAGCACGAATTCTCCGCCCTGCTCGTCAAGGAAGCGGGAAAACCTTGGAACGAAGCTGATGCAGATACGGCTGAAGCGATTGACTTCATGGAGTATTATGCACGCCAAATGATCGAACTGGCAAAAGGCAAACCGGTCAACAGCCGTGAAGGTGAGAAAAACCAATATGTGTACACGCCGACTGGAGTGACAGTTGTTATTCCGCCGTGGAACTTCTTGTTTGCGATCATGGCAGGAACAACAGTGGCGCCGATCGTTACTGGAAACACAGTGGTTCTAAAACCTGCGAGTGCTACACCTGTTATTGCAGCAAAATTTGTTGAGGTGCTTGAAGAGTCCGGATTGCCAAAAGGCGTAGTCAACTTTGTGCCGGGAAGCGGAGCAGAAGTAGGCGATTATCTTGTTGACCATCCGAAAACAAGCCTTATCACATTTACAGGATCACGTGAAGTCGGTACGAGAATTTTCGAACGCGCGGCGAAAGTGCAGCCGGGCCAGCAGCACTTAAAGCGTGTCATTGCTGAAATGGGCGGTAAAGATACGGTTGTTGTCGACGAGGACGCGGACATTGAATTAGCGGCTCAATCGATCTTTACATCAGCATTCGGCTTTGCCGGACAAAAATGTTCTGCAGGTTCACGTGCAGTTGTCCATGAAAAAGTGTATGATCAAGTATTAGAGCGTGTCATTGAAATTACGGAATCAAAAGTAACTGCTAAACCTGACAGTGCAGATGTTTATATGGGGCCTGTCATCGACCAAGGTTCTTACGACAAGATCATGAGCTACATTGAAATCGGAAAAGAAGAAGGCCGTTTAGTAAGCGGCGGCACCGGAGATGATTCAAAAGGCTACTTTATTAAGCCGACGATCTTCGCTGACCTTGATCCGAAAGCCAGACTCATGCAGGAAGAAATTTTCGGGCCTGTCGTGGCGTTTTCTAAAGTGTCAAACTTTGATGAAGCTTTAGAAGTGGCCAACAATACTGAATATGGTTTGACAGGCGCGGTCATTACAAATAACCGCAAACATATTGAACGGGCGAAACAGGAATTCCATGTCGGCAACCTGTACTTCAACCGCAATTGTACGGGAGCGATTGTCGGCTACCATCCGTTCGGCGGCTTCAAAATGTCCGGCACTGATTCAAAAGCGGGCGGCCCGGATTATTTGGCCCTCCACATGCAGGCGAAAACAATCAGTGAAATGTTTTAAGAGGGACTGAATGGGCATCCTCCTCGCGGGGGGTGTCCATTTCACCATAAACATATAAAGCGGAGGAGGAAATGCCATAGCAAACATTCAGTTGATTATTTCCATTTGTATTTATATGGCGGGTATGCTGTTTATCGGTTATTTCGCCTACAGACGGACGTCAAATCTGACGGATTACATGCTCGGGGGGCGTTCTTTAGGCCCTGCCGTCACAGCGCTCAGCGCGGGAGCGGCGGATATGAGCGGATGGCTCTTGATGGGGCTTCCGGGTGCTATGTTCTCGACAGGATTAAGCGGCGCTTGGATTGTGCTCGGGCTTGTGCTCGGGGCGTGGGCGAACTGGCTTTTCGTGGCGCCGAGGCTGAGAACGTATACCGAAAAAGCGGGGAATTCCATCACCATTCCGGGTTTCCTTGAAAACCGTTTCGGTGACCATACGAAGCTTCTCAGACTGTTTTCGGGTCTTGTTATTCTCGTCTTTTTCACATTTTACGTATCATCCGGCATGGTCTCAGGAGGCGTCTTATTCAACAGCATTTTAGGGTTGAATTACCACACGGGACTGTGGGTCGTGACAGGCGTCGTTGTCGCCTACACCTTGTTCGGAGGCTTTTTGGCGGTAAGCTGGACGGACTTTGTTCAAGGGATCATTATGTTTGTGGCGCTTATTCTCGTGCCGATTGTGACGATTTTCCATACGGGCGGCCCGGGGGAAACCGTTGCCGATATCCGTTCCGTCAACCCGGAACTGTTTAACATGTTCAAAGGGACGACCGTCCTCGGCATTATTTCTTTATTTGCGTGGGGGCTCGGCTATTTCGGGCAGCCGCATATTATTGTGCGCTTTATGGCGATCACATCTGTGAAAGAAATCAAACGCGCCAGACGGATCGGAATGGGATGGATGATTTTGTCTGCACTAGGCGCGCTGTTTACGGGTCTTGCGGGAATCGCGTATTACCACCAGCACGGACTGAAGCTGGCTGATCCGGAAACCATTTTTATTCAGCTCGGCAACATTCTGTTCCACCCGATTATTACGGGTTTTCTCATTTCTGCGATTTTAGCGGCCATTATGAGTACGATTTCGTCTCAGCTGCTCGTTACGTCCAGTTCTTTAGTGGAGGATTTGTATAAGTCCATGTTCAGGCGTTCGGCTTCTGATAAGGAACTCGTATTTCTGGGGAGAATGGCAGTGCTTGCGGTGTCAATCATCGCTTTGGTGCTCGCCTGGGAGAAAAACAACACGATACTTGGTCTTGTCAGCTATGCATGGGCGGGATTCGGCGCGTCATTCGGGCCGGTCGTACTGCTCAGTTTATTTTGGAAACGGATGACGAAATGGGGGGCACTCGCCGGCATGATTGCGGGAGCGATTACCGTAATCATTTGGGCGAATGCCGGTCTTTCAGACTTTTTGTACGAAATCATTCCGGGCTTTGCTGTAAGCCTTGCCGCTGTATTTGTCGTCAGCTTATTGACACAGGCTCCGTCAAAAGATGTCACAGATCAGTTTCATGATTACCGTGATACACTTTCTCAATAAAAGCAAGGAACGAGAGGAAGAAGGGACCGCCCTTTTTCCTCTTTTCACGATACAGGCTTTCGGATCATGCCGTTTTGGGAATAGGTGAATTTTTTTCTATACAAAAAGTCACCCCGCAGAGTATGATAAAGATAAAAAGAGCATAGGAGAAATAGGTATGGAAGAGCTTTTAGAGAGAGTTTTTTCATTTACGGACATTGATAAATTAATTGATTTCATCAGTTATGAATTGCAGAAGCCCGTTATTCTGGAAAGCGCGGATTTCTTTTTGCTTGCCTATAATTCTTATTACATTAATCACTTCGACTCCGCCAACCAGCAGACGATATTTTCAAAAAAATGCCCCGTGCAGATTTTTGAAAGGTTTCTGAAGGACGGGGTGATCGAAAAGCTGAAAACCGTTCCTGAACCGTTCCGTGTCGAAAAAATAGACAGTATCGGACTGAATCAGAGAGTGGTTGTAAGCGCAAAACATAAAGGGGAAGTGATGGGCTACATCTGGATTCAGGAGCTCGACCGAAACTTGACGGACGAGGAGCTCGATTTTTTATATGAAACTTCATTTCATGTCGGAAAAATCATCTATAAAACGAACCGGCTGAAACAAGAAAAAGAAGAAAGAGCGGAAGACCTGGTGAAACGGGCGATCTTTCAGCAATTCTCCTCTGAAAAGGAGTTCAGGCGGGAAGCGGAAAAGATGAACGCCGTGCTGCCGTCGGTTTTTTCAGTAGTCGTCCTGCACGCCGCAAATGGGGATGGGGAGGCAGTCGAAGATGTGAAGGAAAACATCAAATCGTACTTGAATTTGCGGGATAAAGTCAGTCACGTCTTAACCATTGATTCCAATATTGTCATCGTCGTCGCAAGCTTCTCGCAAAAAAGCTCCGGCACTTCGGCAGCATCTGAATTTATCCACAAACTGCTGACTCATTTTCACTTTCAGAAGATCCCCACTCCCATCTATATCGGAATCGGCAATGAATACAGCAGCATCCTGAAGCTCGGCAAAAGTTATATAGAGGCCCTTGAAGTCATAAAGGCCGCAGAAATAACCGGAAACCAGGAAAATATCCCGTACGAATACAGTAAGCTCGGGATTTACCGCTATCTTGAAAGCATCGAAGAAAAAAACGCCTCACTGGAATATGTAAACGATGATTTAGCGTTATTAAAAGCCAAAGACAGAGAAAGCAGTACCGAACTGCTGAAAACGTTAGAAATCTATCTCCTCAATAACTGCAAAACAAAACCAGCCGCAGAACAGCTTTTTATTCATCAAAACACATTGAACTACCGTATCAAACAGATTCTTGACATGACATCAATTAATTTAAACGACTTCAGGACAAGGTGCCAGCTGTACCTCGATATCATGCTGATGAAAAAGAAATAAAAAAGAAACCAGTCGCCGTACTGGTTTCAGTTTTAATACCTTCCCGCTTAACCTCACTTCTGAATCACTCCTTTTCCGCAAGAGAGAAATGAATAAACACTGCTCCTCAATATGTGTTATACTTTCATTGATATTGATTCTCAATTAAAAATGTTTGAAGTATAGATATAAACGGGAGGCAGAACGATGGCGGAAAATCATGAGGTGTATGACGTCACGATTATAGGCGGAGGCCCGATCGGCCTGTTTGCGGCTTTTTATTGCGGGATGCGTGAGCTGAAAACGAAAGTGATCGAGTTTTTGCCGCGGCTCGGAGGGAAAGTGTCTATGTTTTTCCCTGAAAAAATCATCCGTGATATCGGCGGAATACCTGGGATTGTCGGAGAACAGCTTATTAGGCAGCTGAAGGAACAGGCTGCGACATTTAAGCCGGATATCGTGTTGAATCAGCGGGTGACCGGATTTGAACGGCTGGAAGACGGAACCATTGTGCTGGAAAGTTCCAAAGGGGAAAAGCACTATACGCGCACGGTGATTTTGGCCGTCGGCATGGGAACGCTTGAGGTCAATGAACTTGACAGCGCGGATGCGAGCCGTTATTCGGGAAAGAACCTTCATTATAAAGTGGAGAAGCTTGATGCGTTTCAGGGGAAGCATGTCGTGATTTCCGGAGGGGGAGATACCGCGGTTGACTGGGCGAATGAGCTGGAACCGATTGCGGCGTCTGTTACCGTCTTGCACCGCAGGGAGGAGTTCGGCGGTTTGGAAAGCAGCGTGGCGAAAATGAAGCGGTCTTCCGTGCGGGTGCTTGCGCCGTATCGACTGAAGCATCTCAACGGCACCGGAGAACGGATCGAGAGCGTCACCATTTGCCAAACTGAGTCCGGACTTTCTGAAGTCATCAAGCTTGATGAGCTCATTATCAACCACGGGTTTAAAATTGATCTCGGTCCGATGAAGGACTGGGGGCTTGAGATTGAAGAAGGCAGGATTAAAGCTGACAGACATATGCGGACGAATCTTCCGGGCGTGTTTGTCGCCGGTGACGCCGCCCATTATGAAAGCAAGCTCAGATTGATTGCCGGCGGTTTCACGGAGGGGCCGACCGCCGTGAACAGCGCCAAAGCATATTTGGACCCGCAGGCGGATCAGATGGCGATGTATTCGACTCACCATAAAAAATTGGTGACACAATAAAAAAGGGCTGACCCCCGATGTTGAGCCTGGGGGTCAGAAAAGCATTCCGGCGTATCAGCTGTGAACGAGCATGTCTTTCATTTCATTTCGTATAAACGCAAATAACTGTTCCTGATTTTTCACGGCGGTAAACCCGCAGCCGGCGGGGACGTCTTCGCCCATGCAGATGACGGGAGGGCGGTTTGCTGACGGATCCGGTGATATGCCGATTTGTTTTCCGGCGCTGATCAAATGCTGAGCGGATTCTTTGCCCGTACAGATAATCATTTGCAGAGGAGACTCACTGATCGTGCGTTCGATCATGGAAGTGAACCGCTCATCCGCGATATGTTCATGGGTGATATAAAAAGAGCATGATTTTGAGTTTGACAAGTTTTCTGCTGCTTGACGGCTTCCTACGATGAGTGAATGCGGAGAATCAATTTGACATTCGGATAGGAGAAAGCCCCGTTTTGTCAGTTCCGTCTTTGCGGCCTCAGTCGCTGCATTCAGGGTTGCGGTCACCCGGCGGATGTCGATCTGTTTGAAAGCCAGTGTGTCAAAGAATTCGCATACCGCAAGGCGCGATGTGAAAAATAGTTGTTCAAAGGTGCTGATCTGTTTCAGGATGTTTTCGTTTGCGGGCATTTTTTTAACGATCCGCTTCGGCCATTCAATAACATCGGCGCCATACTCGCGCAGCTTGTCTGTCAATGTATGTTCTTCATCGCCATGAGTGACAACCATGATATGCCGCCCGATGAACGGTTTGCTTTCAAACCAGCTGTGTGTTTGAAAATTGACAATATCACCGATGACGATAATGGCAGGGTTGGTGATGTTTTGGCTTTGAACTTTTTCATGGATGTCCTGAAGCGTTCCTTTAACGCTTCGCTGCCGCCCCCACGTCCCCCATTGAATGACGAGTACGGGAACGGAAGGGGATTTTCCGTACTCCATAAGCTGCCGGCATATAAACGACAGATTTTTAACGCCCATGTAAAACACAAGCGTTTGAACGCTTCGGGCAAGCCCTTCCCAGTCGAGATTCGGCCTGCCTTGCAATGATGTATCATGAGCGGTGATCATCGCGAAGGACGAAGCGAAATCACGATGGGTGACGGGGACTCCCGCATACAGCGGCGCTGCGATTCCCGAGGTGATGCCGGGCACCATTTCGTAGCGGATGCCGTGCTGATGAAGCGCCTCCGCTTCTTCGCCGACTCTGCCGAACACACTTGGGTCTCCGCCTTTCAAGCGGACGACGGTGCAGCCCTCCGCCGCTTTTTCAATCAGCAGGGCATTTATCTCAGACTGTTTCATAAAATGACGGTCGGGCAGCTTTCCGCAATAAATGAACCGGCAGTCCGGTGAGGCATATTCAAGAAACTTTGGGTTTGCGAGCCGGTCATACAAAATGATATCCGCTTTCTCCAGAGCCTGTTTTCCTTTTACGGTGATCAGCCCCGGGTCTCCTGGTCCGGCACCGACAAAATATACGATTCCGTTTTTCATGATGGCGTCATCCCTTCAGCAATTTAAAAAATGAAGGACCACTTGAAAAAGTGATCCGGTCTTTGCTCAATACAGGAGGTATACATTCTCTCCTTCAATCAGTGTTTCGTATGTTTTGACACAGCCATGATCCGGCTCTTGGACTTTTCCGTCTTCTAAGGAGATTTTCCAGTCATGCATCGGACAGAAGACGTATTCTCCGCTGACGATGCCTTCAGCCAGGACGCCCCCTTTATGGGGACAGCGATTTTCGACGGCGCGGACGCTCCCGTCAGAAAGCTTAAATACGGCAAGCTCTTTATCTTCTATATATACGGTTTTTCCTAACTCCTCGGGTAATTCGTTTACTTTGCCTATGCAAACCTTTGTCATATCTTTATTAACCATGTCCGTTCCCCCTTACTGTTTTATGAAGTCGTGACGACATTTTCGAATAGATCTTTAGATGCTTTTTTATCTTTAAGGAAGTATTGCCACGGATCTTTGTGGACAGAGAGTGTCTCATTCATTCTGTCGTTGAGCTCCTGCCGTTTTTCCGGATCGTTTAATACGGATTGGACATGAGATAGACCGACGCGCTCAAGCCATGCGGATGTCCGCTCCAGATAGTTTGCCGTTTCTCTGTAGTACTGAAGGTAAGCCCCCGCATATTCTAAGACTTCTTCATTCGTTTTTACTTTCATCAGCAAATCACCGGCGCGCAAATGGGTTCCGCCGTTTCCGCCGACATAAAGCTCCCAGCCTCCGTCGATGCCGACAACGCCAAGGTCCTTAATGCCTGATTCCGCACAGTTCCGAGGGCAGGCGGACACGGCCATTTTAACCTTATGAGGCGTATTGAGCCCTTCGAATTTTTTCTCAAGCGCAATGCCCAGTGCCATGGAGTCTTGCGTGCCGAAGCGGCAGAATTGTTCGCCTACGCACGTTTTTACCGTGCGGAGTGTTTTTCCGTACGCGTAGCCTGACGGCATATCAAGCTCGGCCCATACTTTCGGCAGGTCTTCTTTTTTGACGCCGATGAGATCAATCCGCTGGCCGCCTGTCATTTTAACGAGCGGGATTTCATATTTGTCGACGACATCGGCGATCTTGCGAAGATCCTGAGAGTTGGTCACGCCGCCGTACATCCGGGGCACGACTGAGTATGTTCCGTCTTTTTGAATATTGGCGTGCATCCGTTCGTTCACAAAACGGGATGTTCTGTCATCCTCGTATGTAGCCGGATTAATCATGCCTAAGTAGTAGTTGAGGGCAGGACGGCATTTGGAGCAGCCCTCCGGCGTTTTCCAGCCGAGCACGTTCATGATTTCTCTTGTATGGGACAGCCCTTTGGCTTTGATTTCTTCTACGACTTCATCTCTCGACAGTGATGTGCAGCCGCAAATCGCTTCTTTTTGCGCGGACGCGTCAAATTCTGAGCCCAATGTATATTGAAGAATGTCTTCCACGAGCGGTTTACAGCCTCCGCAGGAACGGGATGCCCCGGTGCATGCTTTGATTTCGTCCGTTGATGTGCAGCCTTTTTCCTGAATGGCTTGAATAATCACGCCTTTTGAAACGCCATTGCAGCCGCAGATGATTTCATCGTCGCTCATCGCCGCGGTCATGCTTGCGCCTGCTTCCTGGTCAAGAGGCTGTAAGATTGATATTTTGGAAGTTTCGGAGATATCGGCTTCTTTTTGAATCATAGAAAACAGGCGGCCGCCCTCGCTGCTGTCGCCGAACAAAACAGCGCCGACAATTTGATTGCCCCTCAGGACGATTTTTTTATAAATGCCGTCCTGTTCATCGAACACTTTAATCGCTTTTTTGTCCTCTGATTCGTTAAAGTCACCGGCAGAGAAGACTTCGACGCCTGATACCTTTAATTGAGTGGAGAGAACGGAGCCTTCATACGGTTTTGTGTCAATGCCGCAAATATGTTTGGCCAGCACTTTCGCCTGTTCATAGAGCGGCGCCACAAGACCGTATGCAATTCCGCGGTGCTCGGCACATTCACCGACCGCGTAAATGTGCGGAATGTCAGTCTGCATATAATCATTGACGATGATTCCGCGGTTTACCGGAATGCCGCTTTCTGTGCCAAGCTGTGTATTCGGGCGGATGCCGACCGCCATGACGACCAGGTCAGCTTCGATGCTTGTGCCGTCTTTGAAGCGTACGCCTTCGACACGGTCAGTACCGAGAATTTCTTCGGTTTGCTTTTCAAGGAAAAAGGTCATGCCTTGTTTTTCTAATTCGTTTTGCAGCAGGCGTCCCGCCGCTGCGTCAAGCTGGCGCTCCATCAGGAATGGGGCGAGGTGGATCACAGATACGTCCATGCCGAGATTCAGCAGTCCGCGTGCGGCTTCCAATCCTAGCAGTCCTCCGCCGATGACGGCTGCTTTTTTATATTGTTTTGACGCGGCGAGCATCGTGTCGGTATCTTTTATGTCCCGGAATGCCGTGACGCCTTGTTTGTCTGCGCCCGGAATCGGAAGGATAAAAGGGACAGAGCCTGTCGCCAGGATGAGTTCATCGTAAGGCTGGATTCTGTCTGCATCGGTGATGACGGTTTTGTTTTCCGTGTCGACTTTGATGACTGTTTCACCGGTATACAGCTGGATGTTGTTTTCTTTGTACCAGTTCCAATCGTTTAATGTAATGTCTTGAATGTCGGTATCGCCTTGCAGCACTTTTGACAGAAGGATTCGGTTATAGTTGGGATGAGGTTCGGCCCCGAATATTGTAATCTCGAATTCGTCTTTTGAAACACGCAGTATTTCTTCAATCGCTCTTACCCCGGCCATTCCATTTCCAACAAGGACTAGCTGTTTTTTTCCCATCAGATGATCCGCTCCTTATCTATGTTTTCTTTAGCGTAGCACAGCAAAAACAAATATTTAAGGTGCATGTTATGAAATGTAACAAAAAATACTAAAAAATCTAAAAATTTTATGAAAAATTATATAGGGCTGATTCGTACCGCGCACATCTTAAAACCGGGCATTTTACAGTCCGGATCCAAGGCTTCACCAATTAAATCGTTGACGTTTTGCGTGTCAGACCAATGGATGGGGACAAACAATGTGTCTTTTCGTACGTTCTCCGACCATCTGCTCCGGACCGTGATGCTGCTCCGGGGGGATTCTATCTTCACGAGAACACGGTCTTCGATATGATAGTCGGCCGCCGTTTTTGGGTGGATTTCCACAAAGGATTCGAAATGTCTTGCAGCCAGGGCGGAGCTTTTTCTCGTTTGGACACCCGTTAAGTAGTGAGACATCACCCTTCCCGTGGTTAAATAAAGCGGATAGCCGGCGCTCGGCTTCTCTTTCGGGACGGCCGGTTCATTTGGAATCACGCTTAATTCAGCTCTGTGATCGGGATGGGCAAATGAGTGCTCAAACAATCGCCCGGTTCCGGGGTGATCCGCTTCAGGACATGGCCACTGAATGCCGCCTTCCCGCCTGAGCCTGTCATAGGTGATGCCAGCGTAATCAGCAATTCCGCCGCGGCTCGCTTCTCTCAGTTCGTTAAAGATTTCCTCCGCTGACGTATAGGGAAAATAATGCCCTTTACCAAGAGCCGAGGCAATGTCACAGATAATCTGCCAATCATGTTTCGCTTCTCCGGGGCAGGTGCGGCTCGCTTCTCTTAATGTCACGCGGCCTTCTACATTTGTCATCGTGCCTTCGTCTTCCAAATAAGAGGAGGCGGGTAAAATCACATCTGCGAATGCCGCGGTCTCAGAAATAAATAAATCAACTGCGACAAAGAATCTCAGTTTCTTGATTGCTTGTTTGACGAAATTCGCATTTGGGCCGGAAACAGCCGGATTGGAACACATGAGAAACAGTCCTTTGATGTCGCCGCTATCTATTTTTTCTATCATTTCATAGGCTGAGACGCCTTTTCGCGGCAGCTCATCCTGATGAATCCCCCACACCTTCGCAATATACGCCCGGTGTTCTTCAATTTCGATAGAACGGTAGCCCGGAAGCTGATCCGCTTTTTGGCCGTGTTCTCTCGCGCCTTGTCCGTTGCCTTGACCGGTAATTGCCCCGTAACCTGAGAAGGGCTTGCCGATTTTTCCAGTGATCAGCACCATATTTAAGAAAGCTTTCACCGCCGCGGTACCGTCAGTCTGCTGTTCGATCCCCCGCGCTGTAAACAGCATGCCGGATGTTTCCTTGGCAAACTTCACGGCGGCCTTTCGCATATGCTCCAAAGGAACACTTGTCTGCTCGGAAATCTCTTTCAGATCCAAAGCGTCGGTATGCCGTTTGAGCTTATCGAATCCGTTTGTGCGTGTGCGGATAAAGTCTTTGTCTGTAAGCTGTTCGTCAATGCAGATTTTGACGAGTCCGTTTGCCAGGGCGGCGTCTGTGCCGGGCTTGATTTTCAGGTGAATATCGGCTATTTTGGTCGTCGCCGTTTCCCGGGGATCAATGGCGATAATGTAAGCCCCGTTTTCTTTCGCTTTATCAAAATACGGCATGATCGTCGGCTGGCATTCCGCGATATTGGTGCCTGCCAGGATGATGACGCGTGTATGCGGAATGTCCGATAATGGATTCGTCAGGCCCCTGTCCGCGCCGAATGTCTGGCCGGCCGCCGTTGCTGCGGCAGACATACAGAGCCGCCCGTTGTAATCGATGTATTTCGTCTGTAAGCCGACCCGTGCGAACTTTCCAAGCAGGTAGGCCTCTTCATTTGTAATTGAGGCGCTCCCGTAGACGGCCATCGCATCATTGCCGTGTTCGGTTTGAATCAGATTGATTTGTTCCTTTATGCGATTCAGCGCTTCAGCCCAAGAAACAGGCACAAATTCACCGTTTTTTTTAAGCAGGGGGCGTGTAATGCGGGAAGAGTGCACGGCATGCTGATGGGCATTCATGCCTTTTGTACATAAACGGCCATGTGTCGTCGGATTATCAATGCCGATTGCAGTGTATTTCTTTCGTGCCGCGAAGGTTTGTTCCGTAAGCTGCATTTTGCATTGCATGCTGCAGAACGGGCATTGCGTCTCATATGTTTTTTCCGATTGAATATCTTGCAGTTTGTCACGGAAATAACGGAGCATCGGTTCAGTCAAAAAGCTTCATCCTTTCGTATGGCGTTTTCCCGGCAGACAGGTTTTGCAGCAGGGATATGTCTGAACGGAGATTTTTCAGAAGCTGTGTCCGCATATCTTCTTCAAACAGCATTTCTCTGATATGGACGAGGCCGAGTCTGTCAACCCATTGGTAAATCGCTTCGTTGTAGTGAGCCGTTTCGCGATAATACTGAATAAGGCCTTTCATCATAGCGGCGGTACCGTCTTCGTTATTCGTCACACAAAAAAGGCTGCCGGCGCGGGCTTGTTTTCCGCGGACGCCCCCGATATAAACTTCCCAGCAAGTTTGTGTCTGAAGCACGCCGATATCCTGAATGTAAGCATCGGTGCAATTGTTTTCACAGGACAAGCTGACGGATACATAAGCGGGTACGGCAAGCATGTCGGTATCTCGTTCAATCCTGCTTGCCAGCTCTTGAAAGGAGCGATGCTGTCCGCACGTACATGCTCTGATTTGAATCGTCCAGCGGTGCCGGGGGGAGAAAACCGGCATGTTCAGTGCTTTTCTGATGCTTGCAAGGTCATTTGGCCTGATTCCGGAAAGCCTCAGCCGGTGACTGTCAGTCATCGAAACGCCGGGGATGCCGTATGCTTCGATGACGTCTGCGATGTTTTTGAGCTCTGCCGCACTTGTCAGTCCGCCGTACATTTGCGGAATCAGGGTGTATGTCTCTTCTGCTGATATTTCATTGAACTGCATAAAATCAGGCCGCGTCCTTTCCAGGTAATAGTGAAGCGCCGGAATACAAATGCGGCAGCCGTTTTCTGTTTTCCAGCCGATCTCTTTCATTACCTCGGCGGCATCAGTGAACGGACGGCGCCGAAGTTCCGCGATGACTTCTTCTTCCGTCAAATCGGTGCAGCCGCAAAACGAAGGCTGGCGGGAGGGTTTTGTGTAATCATCGCTCGCCATATACTTCAGCAAGTCTTCAACGAGCGGCCTGCATCCTCCGCAAGACCCGGACGCTTTTGTCATGTGCTTTACTTCCTCCGCGGTTTTTAAGCCATATTTGTTCACCGCTTCTTCAATGGAGCCCTTGGTCACTGAGCTGCATTGGCAAATGGTTTCATGGGAAGGCATGGATTCAAAGGATATACCGCCTTGATCCGGTTCCATGAGCTGTTTTTTCACGATGGAAATATCTCTTTGCTTCACAAGACTGTCGAGAAGCCGCTGTTTACCCCGCGTGTCCCCGAATAAAATAAAGCCGGCCGGTTTATCGTCCTCAAAGAGCGCTTTTTTGTAGATGCCTGCATGCTCATCATGGAACAAAATGCCGGCTGTGTGTTCATCCTCGTGCACCTTTCCTGCCGACCATACATCAATACCGGCTATTTTTAAGGCTGCAGATTGTGCAAAGCCTTGAAACCCTTCGCACGGGACGCCGCATAGATGCTGCGCGAGCACTTTTCCCTGTTCATAAAGCGGCGCCGCCAATCCGTATACAATCCCGTCATGCTCCGCGCATTCACCGACGGCATACACATTCGGTTTGTTCGTCTGCATGAATTGATTGACGATGATTCCTCGGTTCACTGAAAGTCCGGCAGATGCAGCCAATCGGATATTGGGCCTCACACCGGCGGCCATGACAATCAGGTCTGCTTCTATGGAAGAACCGTCTTTGAAACGGATGCCTTCCGCCCGTGAGTTTCCTGTAATGGATGCCGTGTCTTTCTCTAAAAGAAAGACTAAGCCTTTTCGCTCCAGTTCTTTCTGCAGCAGATGGGATGCCGTTTGATCAAGCTGTTTTTGCATAATGGCGGAAGAGTGGTGAATGACGCTGACGTCCATGCCGAGCTGCCGTAAGCCGACGGCCGCTTCAAGACCTAATAAACCGGCGCCGATGACCGCCGCCTTTTGATACCGGCCGGCCGCATTGATAAGGGATTGGCAGTCCTCTATTGTCCGAAAGCCGCAGACGCCTTCTTTCTCTGCTCCGGGTATGGGGAGAATATAAGGAGAGGAGCCCGTTGCAAGGATGATTTGATCGTAAGTCATGCTGCGCTTTCGATCCGTTGTGACAACCTGCCGTTCTGTATCAATGTCTACAACCGTTTCTCCCGTGTAAAGCGTAATTCCGTTTTTTTTGTACCATTCGCAGCTATTCAGCGTAATGTCATCAAGCGAAACCTCACCTTGTAAAACGGAGGATAAGAGAATGCGATTGTAATTGGGATGAGGTTCGCTTCCGAAAATGACAATCTCAAACATGTCACGGTTCATCTTTAAAATGTGTTCAATACAGTGGATTCCGGCCATTCCGTTCCCTGCTGCAATTAATCGTTGTTTCTTCATTCGCCAAACCTCCTTTGCAGCTGCCTGTAAGATTGCTTCTCTATGAGAAATTATGGCACATTGCCTGATTAACGCATTAAATGTGTCGCATTATCTTACACATGTCTTTTCCGGTGAATGCCGGTCATATATTCTTGATTCAGCAATTTGAAATGATAGAAGACCGGAAAGGAGAATGTTATGAAGCTGTCGGAATTAAAAACAAGCGGCCATCCGCTCACTCTGCTCTGTTCCTTCTTATATTTTGATGTGAGTTTTATGATTTGGGTAATGCTGGGAGCGCTCGGCGTTTATATTTCTCAGGATTTCGGGTTATCTTCTTTTGAAAAAGGGTTTGTCGTGGCTCTGCCGATCTTATCAGGATCTGTGTTTCGGATCATTTTAGGTGTGTTAACGGACAGGATCGGGCCGAAGAAAACAGCCGTGATCGGGATGCTGATCACGATGATCCCGCTGCTTTTGGGGGCATTCGGCGGCCGTTCTTTGACTGAGCTGTATGCGATCGGCATTCTGCTGGGCGTGGCGGGCGCAAGTTTTGCTGTTGCGCTTCCGATGGCGAGCCGATGGTATCCGCCTCACTTGCAGGGGCTTGCGATGGGGATAGCAGGTGCCGGCAACAGCGGTACTTTGTTTGCGACATTGTTCGGTCCCCGCCTTGCAGAACAGTTTGGGTGGCACAGTGTAATGGGAATTGCGCTTCTTCCGTTGATGATCGTTTTTATTCTGTTTATCGTCATGGCGAAGGACTCTCCTGCACAGCCCGCACCGCAGCCGCTTAAAAACTACCTTCACGTTTTCAGGCAGAAGGAGACATGGTGTTTCTGTCTTCTGTACGGCGTCACTTTCGGAGGTTTTGTGGGATTATCAAGTTTTTTGGCGATTTTTTTCGTTGATCAATATCAATTGTCAAAAATCCATGCCGGTGATTTCGTCACAATATGTGTCGCAGCGGGCAGTTTTTTTCGCCCTGCAGGAGGCTGGATTTCAGACCGTGCGGGAGGTGCGAAAGTTCTCGCTGTACTGTTTGTCATCGCGGCTCTGTGTATGGCGGGAGTCAGCAGCCTGCCTCCGCTTTCAACGGTTGTCGTTCTGCTGTTTATCGGAATGATGGCGCTCGGTATGGGCAACGGAGCGGTATTTCAGCTTGTCCCTCAGCACTTTGCAAAAGAAATCGGAATGGTGACGGGGATCGTCGGAGCAGCCGGCGGCATAGGGGGTTTTTTCCTTCCGAATATTTTAGGATCATTGAAGCAGATGACGGGAACTTATGCGATCGGTTTTATCTCTT
The DNA here is from genome assembly GCF_026420705.1 of Bacillus sp. NEAU-CP5. NCBI lineage: Bacteria > Bacillati > Bacillota > Bacilli > Caryophanales > Bacillaceae > Bacillus > Bacillus sp. NEAU-CP5. Next base: position 155,743 of record NZ_JAPMOV010000007.1, read on the forward strand.
TTTCATGTATCGCATTGCTCGCATTTGTGCTTGTTCTGGCCGCAGGCTATTTTTGGAGAAAAAGCTATGGCACTGAAAACAGTCCTGCGGATGTTTAAGTTTGGGTGGAAGACACGTATGACAGCGTGTCTTTTTTATGATTGATTATTTTCCACTTGATTTTAAACGGAGAATATATCAGAATAAATAGTAACGATTACGATTTATAACAATGTACATCATGATGAAAATAAGGCAGGTGCGGGATATAAATCGTAATCATTCTATTTTGTCAGGAGGCTATTTTATGAAAAAAATTCCGGTTACAGTATTGAGCGGCTATCTTGGTGCCGGTAAGACGAACGTTTTGAATCATATTTTACAAAACCGCAACGGTTTAAAAATTGCCGTCATCGTCAATGACATGAGCGAAGTAAATATAGACGCGGGCTTGGTGAAGCAGGGAGGCGGCTTGTCAAGGACGGATGAGAAACTCGTAGAATTATCTAACGGCTGTATCTGCTGTACGCTGCGTGAAGATTTATTAGTCGAAGTTGAGAAACTCGCGAAAGACGGCAGATTTGATTATATAGTGATTGAATCAACAGGGATCAGCGAACCGATTCCCGTTGCCCAGACATTTTCTTATATAGATGAAGAAATGGGCATTGATCTGACAACTTTCTGCAGGCTGGACACAATGGTGACCGTGGTGGATGCAAACCGCTTCTGGCATGATTTCCAGTCCGGTGACAGCCTTCTTGACCGGAAGGAAGCGGCGGGAGAAGAGGATGAACGGGTGATTGCCGATTTATTAATTGACCAAATCGAGTTTTGTGATGTGCTCATTTTAAATAAATGCGACATGGTGGGCGAAAAAGAGCTTGAACAGCTGGAAACGGTTCTTCGCGCATTACAGCCCCGTGCCAGACTGATCCGGTCCGTCCGCGGAGAAGTGCCCGCCGAATACATATTGAATACCGGTTTATTTGAGTTTGAGGAAGCGAGTTCATCAGCAGGATGGATAAAGGAACTGACGGCAGGTCATGAAGCGCACACTCCGGAAACGGAAGAGTACGGCATCACTTCGTTTGTGTACTCGCGGCGTCTGCCGTTTCATACCGTTCGTTTTGACAGCTGGCTGCATCAATCAATGCCTGACAACATTGTGCGCGCAAAAGGAATTGCTTGGTGCGCAACCCGCAACAGCCTTGCGCTGCTGATGTCTCAGGCGGGTCCGGCAGTTTCGATTGAGCCTGTTTCTTATTGGGTGGCGGCAATGCCGAAACTTGAGCAGGAGCAGATCAAACAGCAGGAACCGAAGATTTTGGAAGATTGGGACGACCAATTCGGAGACCGTCATACGAACCTGGTGTTTATCGGAACAGATTTAGATGAAGCAGCCATTACAAAGGAATTGGATCAGTGCCTGCTCACGCCGTCTGAGTTCGATTCCGATTGGTCGCAGCTTGAAGATCCTTTTCAATGGGATATTCAGCGGGCCGAATAACATACCGGCCAAGTTTAGAAGCAGGTGAAAAGGGAAGGAGTGATGAAAAAGGAGCTGACCAAGTGTGAAAGCACTGACATACCAAGGAAAAGAACATATGGAAGTGAAAGAAGTCCCGGCACCCGCCATTCAAGATGAGAGAGATGTCATCGTTCGAATCACCGCAACCGGGATATGCGGTTCAGACCTTCATTTATATAAAAACGGAATACCCGCCGATCCGGGTTATATCGTCGGGCATGAGCCGATGGGAATCGTTGAAGAAACGGGCAGTCAAGTCAAAAAGCTGAAAAAAGGCGACCGGGTCGTGATTCCTTTTAACATCGGCTGCGGAGAATGTCATTATTGCAAGCATCAGATGGAAAGCCAGTGTGATGAATCAAATCCAAACCCTCATACAGATGCCGGCGGCTTATTCGGTTTTTCGGAGTTTAACGGTAATTATCCCGGCGGGCAGGCTGAATATTTACGTGTTCCTTATGCTGATTTCTCTTCTTTTCTGGTTCCGGCAGACAGTGAGCTTGAAGATGAGCAGGTGCTGCTTCTGTCAGATGTCATGCCGACCGCCTTTTGGAGCGTCCAGCACAGCGGAGTGAAAAAAGGGGATACAGTCGTGATTCTGGGATCAGGTCCGATCGGCTTAATGGCGCAAAAATTCGCGTGGAAAAAAGGAGCAAAGCGGGTTATCGCAGTCGATCAAGTCCCGCATCGCCTTGAACATGCGAGACGCATAAACGGAGCAGAGACCTTCAATTTTTCAGAACATGATGAGATCGGGAAACTGCTGCATGAACAAACGTCAGGGGGCGCGGATGTAGTGATTGATTGTGTCGGAATGGACGGCACGCCGCTTTCAAAAGAAAAAACAGAGCAAAAACCGAATCAGTTCGGAACGATCAGTCCGATTCTTACAGCATCAGAAGCCGTTAAGAAGTTCGGAACCGTGCAGCTCACGGGCGCATACATTTCTGAAGCGGACGGCTTTCCGCTCGGTGATTTTTTCACACGCAACGTTTCTTTAAAAATGGGCCAGGCACCCGTTATTCATCTGATGCCGATGCTGTATCAAATGATCGAACAAAATGAAATTGATCCGACGGACATCATTACACACAAAATGAGTCTTGCGGAAGCTCCTGCTGCATATGATATATTTGACAAAAAAGAAGATGGCAACATTAAAGTGATTTTAAAGCCATAGCGAGGAGAAACACGATGAATATTTACAGACCGGCGGGATTTTGGATCAGATTGGGAGCCGTGGTACTCGACTATTTAATTACTTCAGTGCCTTTGGCGATTATTTTTATGCTGGCAACAGGAAAAGATCCGAATGAGAGCGCAATGATCAGCATTATTTTGACTCTTTATGGTATTTTGCTCCCTGTATACTGGAACGGTTATGTTATCGGCAAAAAGATCTGCGGTATCCGCATCGTCAAAAAAGATGGAACTCAGGTAGGCTTTCTCACTATGATTTTGAGAGTGCTTGTAGGCGGCCTGATATATGGGGTGACGTTTGGAATCGGTGTGATCGTGAGCGTATTCATGGTCGGAATGAGAGAAGACAAACGGTCAATCCACGATTTTGTAGCGGGAACGTATGTCACGTACGCGCTGCCGGACGAATCGATTGAAAAGAGCGAATAATTTCGCTCTTTTTTTGCATAAAAAATGGATGAGGGAGAAACATATAACAAACGTTAAAGGAGGAAAGAATCATGAAAAAAGCTGCATTGTCTTTAGCTGCGTTTTTCATTACAGCAATGGTTTTCACAATGCCGGCACACGCCGCCGGAACAAAAATGCCTTCAACAATGTCACTCACGGAACAGCAGAAAAAAGAAATTGAATCACTTGAAAAAGAAGTGCTCGAAAAACGAAAACATGTCATATCCAAATATGTCGAGTACGGGGTCCTGCCGAAAGAAAAAGCAGAACATATTAAACAGCATATGGACAGGCGCTTTAACATGATGAAACAAAATGGGTTTGTCCCGAAGCCTCCGCCTCATAAATTGGAAAAGCGGCATCATCATTCTTAAGCATCCGGCAAGCCGGATGCTTTTTTGTTTTATCGGGATTGCTCTGAACGGATCAGGAAAAAAGTTTTTATTGGTACCGGAATGTAATTGAAACAAACGGTAAAAGTTTATAAAAGTTCCCTGAGAGAAATATGATTCTCTCAGGGGTTTCTTTTACATTGCGGCTGCATCAATAATATACGTATCCGCATGAAGATCGGATATTTCGGCAGGCACTGAATAACAGGTAAGGCTGTATCGGCCTTTCGGAATATGAAAGAAAAGCCGCTTTGACATCACGCTTTCAATCTCAATTCCATCTTTTACAGCCTCAAAGGGAACAGTCGCTTTTTTCTCATAGGATGGTACCGGTTCACTTGTGTTAAGCCTGAGAACGATAAATGCCCTCGTATTTCTCCTTGCCTCAAATGAAACAGCTCCGTCAGCTTCCGCATATCCTTTTTCAATGGCTTCATCGGTCCAATCGATAACAGGCGGTTCTGAATCTTTTTGGAAGATTGTAAATTGATGATAAGAAATGGCCAGTTCTTGCGGTTTCCATGATTTAATCAATGCGCTGTTCCTCCTGTTTTTTACTTAATTTTAAATAATACTCTCGTTCCGTCGGGATCATTGGTAAGCTGGTGTCCGACCCATGAGCCGGCTCCGCGGTTGTCTGCCGGAGAAATATATTCTACGGAGGCGTTGTTTCCGCCCTGTTTACAAACCGCCATCGGCCATTCATCCCTATCGTATCCCGTTTTTACAGGTACATGTTTAAGAGATTGCTCACGACGCTTATGTACTCCGTCTCTGTCAATGGTGCATATGCTGGAATGCCCTTCTTTTATCGCGTCCTTAATATGCTTTGCTGTTTCCGGATATCGATCGGACGGAAATAGGATTACCTTGTCGTAATCATTCTTCTGAACGGTCTGCTCGTTATCTGAGAAAAGATCACCCTTGATCAGGGCCGCGACTGCTCCGGCAATGATGATAAGAACAAGCAGCAGTGCTTTTAATGTTTTCAAGAGTATCAATCACCTCCAGTTATAAATTGCTGTTAAGCTGGTCCAAGAATAAAGCAGAATCGGCCGGCTGTAAAGCTGTTAAAATATATTTCTCAGCCGCAATTCAGCTGAATATCTGTAAAACCATCCGCACAAATCAACTTTATTCATTAAAAATTCGATCAGAAAGTGTTTTTTGCCGTTTCCCTATTCAGAATGAGCGGTTGCGGCCGTATCGTCAATTGACTTATTATAGCGATAAGCTCACCGGCAGGATATCTTCGTCTGCGAGTGTCCGACCCGAAAACCTTGGCCTGTATGACCGTGCGCAACAAGACGATAAAAAGACGGCCATCTGATAAAAAGGCCGTCAGCAAATCATTCCAGATTCGCATGCTTTGTAAACATGTCTGCTGAATTCAATTCTTTTTTCTCCATGATTTTTAGAATAACCGCATCGTAAAACAGCAGAAGAGTTTGTTCGAATAAAGAACCCATCGGCTGAATCGTCTTTCTGTCTCCGCCGGTCTCTTCCTTAGGAGAGCCGGGAATCGTTATTGTAAGATCCGCAAGTTTGCCGAGACTTGAGCCGGGGTTAATCGTTAATGCAGTGACGATACCGTTAAGACTTTTGGCTTTTTCAGCTGTATGAAGCAGACTTTTTGTTTCGCCTGAGCCTGAGCCGATGATTACGAGACCGCCTTCTTGGAGGGGAGGGGTAAGCGTCTCACCGACGATGTAAGCGTTCAGACCGATGTGCATCATCCTCATGGCGAACGCTTTAGCCATAAAGCCGGAACGCCCCGCTCCGGACGTGAAGATTTGATCTGCCGATAAAATCTGATCCGCAAGCTTGTCAGCTTCACTGTCGGATATTAATGCTGCGGTGCGGGATATTTCATTTAGTATTTCATGTAAGTATTCAGTCGTTTTCATGATCCTTGTGTGATCAGCTGTTTCATTTTAGCAGCAGTATCCGCTTTATTGTCAGCTCCCGTAATGCCTCCGCCGACAATGATTAAATCTGGGTTTTGTTTGATGGCTTCAGGAAGCGTATCAAGTTTAATGCCTCCGGCAATTGCGGTTTTAGCGCTCTTGACCGCTTTTTTAATCGCCGTCAGCTCCTCGAATGAATTTTTTCCTTCTGCTTGAAGATCATAACCCGTGTGAACACAAATATAATCAACACCGAGCTGGTCAATTTCTTTTGCCCGTGTTTCAAGGTTTTTTACGTTAATCATGTCGACGAGGATTTTTTTCTGCTGTTTTTTTGCTTCGGCAACCGCCCCTTTGATCGTTGAGTCGTCTGTCGCTCCTAAAACGGTGATGATGTCGGCTCCCGCTTCTGCCGCTTTCATAATCTCGTAACCGCCTGCATCCATGATTTTAAGATCGGCAAGCACTTTCAAGTGAGGAAAGGTTGTTTTCATTTCCTGCACGGCTTTCAGTCCTTCATTAATGACAACGGGAGTACCGATTTCTACAACATCTATATATTGTTCGACCTCTTTCACAAGTTCAATTGCTTCCGGGATATTTACTAAGTCTAATGCCAGCTGTAATTCCACTTTATATCCACTCCTCTTTTTCATGTATTTCCATTCTATAGAGTGGCCCGCATGTTGAGAAGTACGCACTTTGAAGTCTAATAGTTACTTTGAGGATACTGTCCCCGCAGGCAATGCGCTTTGTTTCAGCAAAACAGCGTGGTAGTATAAACTGATGAAAGTTGTGTGAAAAAGTAAGCGTGTATGAATAGATGATGACCGTACAAAAAGTAAGAGGAAGGAGAATTGTCCGTGAGCCGAATGGATGAGAAAACGTTTAATTGCGAAAAGGAATTGACGCTTGCCGTGATAGGCGGGAAGTGGAAAATGCTGATTATGTGGCACTTGGGAAAAGAAGGGACGAAGCGGTTTAATGAGCTGAAAGCTTTAATTCCGGATATTACGCACAAAATTCTTGTGAATCAGCTCAGGGAGCTGGAGCAGGATCTGATCGTTCACAGGGAAGTTTACCCTGTCGTCCCTCCGAAAGTGGAGTATTCTTTAACGGCGCAAGGAGAAAGCCTTATGCCGATTCTGGACGCCATGTATAAGTGGGGAAAAGATTATATGGAATTAATCAACATTGATAAAACTGCAATAAAGGAATCTTTTTGAAGTGCTCTATATAAAATAGAGTGCTTTTTTTGCGGTTTAATGAAATCATATTGAGAACATTCGGACTGTCTGTTTCGGTTCTTGCGCTGTTTTTTCCGGGTCAGCTTACGTACGTAAATTTTTTTTATTTCTGCCATAACTGGATATTCGACAGATTTTCATTATAGTTTAAAGATTTTTAATTTTACGTAAATAATATTTTTGAAAATAAATTGCGGGATGCCGCAAAATACCCTCTGGATTTGTCGGATTTTTTTCGGTGTGCCGCATGAAACTTTTCACCCATTTTTCGGTGATAAAAACAATATTTTCATATAAAGTGAACGTAAGTAGATATATAGAAATACATGCAGAAATAGGTAAACCTTTCGTGCTTACAATCAATGGCTTTTTGTCTTGATTTCTCATAAATTTGATGCCGTATTTCGGACTGCGCGGGTGAACGGATGACGGATTTCGGCGGTGATTGAATCGGGATCGTTTTTGAGGTAAGTGGTTCTTTTGGCTTGAGAATGAGTTAGGGACATAGAGGGAGGCTGTTTCTAAGGGAGAATTGACAACTATATCTTAAAAAGGGGAGGCGCACACATATGGAAATAACTTTTTATCCTTTAACAAATGCTCAAAAACGTATCTGGTATACAGAAAAATTCTATCCGAACACAAGTATTTCAAATCTTGCGGGGTTCGGGAAACTCATTTCTGAAGACGGCGTACAGGCTCATTACGTTGAGAAAGCGATACAGGAATTCGTCCGGCGGTATGAGTCGATGAGAATCCGTCTGCGGCTTGATGATGAGGGGGAGCCCGTTCAATATGTGAGCGAATACCGTCCGCTCTCCATCGGGCACACGGATATCAGGCAAGCCGGCTGCTCTGCGGACGAGCTGTCAAAATGGGGGCGTGAAGAAGCTGGCAAGCCTCTGGCGTTATATGATCAGGATTTATTCCGTTTTTCCGTGCACACGATCAGTGAAAATGAGGTCTGGTTTTACGCTAATGTGCATCACATTATTTCAGACGGGATTTCCATGACGATTCTGGGCAATGCGATTACTGATATTTATTTGGAGCTTTCAGGCGGGACAAGTGAGGAACAGACGGAGATTCCTTCTTTTATCGAGCACGTGCTGACAGAGCAGGAATATGTGCAGTCGAAGCGGTTTAAGAAGGATCGGGACTTTTGGAACGGGCAGTTTGAGACCGTGCCGGAGCTTGTGTCCCTGAAACGGAGCCGGGCAGATGCGGGTCTTGATGCGAAACGGTTTTCTCAAGAAATTCCTCACGACTTATATGGCCGCATTCATTCATTCTGCGAGGAGCATAAAGTCAGCGTACTATCTCTGTTCCAGTCAGCTCTGATCACTTATCTCTACAAAGTGACCGGCCGGGATGACGTTGTCACGGGTACGTTTATGGGAAACCGGACGAATGCGAAAGAAAAGCAGATGCTCGGGATGTTCGTATCTACGGTGCCTGTGCGGACAAGCGTTGACGGAGGACAGTCGTTCTTGGAATTCGTTAAAGGCCGGATGAAGGATCTGATGAAAATTCTCCGCCACCAAAAGTATCCGTATAACCTGCTTGTCAATGATTTGCGCGCTTCGAAAAGTTCGCTGAGCAGATTGTTTACGGTGGCTCTGGAGTACCAGGTGATGCAGTGGCAGAAAAAAGAGAATCTGTCCTTCCTGACAGACCCTATTTTCAGCGGAAGCGGTACAAATGATATTTCGATTCATGTGAAGGAACGATGGGACACCGGGAAATTGACGATTGATTTTGACTATCGCAGCGACATTTTCAAGGGGGAAGAGATTGAATCTGTTTCTGAACGTTTGATCACGCTGATTGAAGATGCGATTTCATCTCCTGATCGCATAATTGATGAACTTACTCTTCTTTCTGAATCCGAGAAAGAGCGGCTGCTGAAACGGGCCTCCGGCAATCCGGTGAATTACCGCAAGGAGATGACGATACCGGGGCTGTTTGAAGAGAAAGTGAAGTCACTGTCTGACAAACCCGCGGTTGTGTATGAAGGCCGAACATTGTCCTATCGCACATTGCATGAACAATCAGGCCGTATTGCCGGACGCCTTCTTCAAGCCGGGATATCAGCCGATTCTCCTGTCGCGGTGGTGCTTGGCCGTTCTGAGCGTGTCATTGCGGCAATATTGGGAATTTTGAAAGCGGGCGGCGCCTATGTGCCGATAGATCCTGACTTTCCGGCGGATCGGATTCAGTACATTTTAGAGGACAGCGGAGCGAAGGCTGTTCTGACAGAGGCCGGAATACAGGTGCCTGCAGCGGATGCCGAACGGATTGATTTTGACGAGGCTGTTCAGTTTGAAACGGCTGCGGACGGTGTCAGCACACAATCAGACCGGCTGGCTTACATCATCTACACGTCAGGTACAACGGGGCGGCCGAAAGGCGTGATGATTGAGCACCGACAAGTTCATCATCTGGTGCAATCACTGCAGCAGGAGATTTATCAATGCGGTAAGCAGACGTTAAGAATGGCGCTTTTGGCTCCGTTTCATTTTGATGCGTCCGTCAAACAGATATTTGCATCGCTTCTTTTGGGACAGACGCTTTATATCGTGCCGAAAACGACTGTAACGAATGGCTCGGCACTGCTGGACTATTATCGTCAAAACCGGATTGAAGCCACTGACGGAACGCCTGCGCATCTGCAGATGATGGTTGCGGCGGGAGATGTCAGCGGAATTGAATTGCGCCACATGCTCATTGGGGGAGAGGGCCTGTCCGCGGCTGTTGCCGAGCAGCTGATGACGCTCTTTCATCAATCGGGCAGGGCGCCGCGTCTGACGAATGTCTACGGGCCGACAGAAACGTGCGTAGATGCGTCCGTGCATCAGGTGTCAGCCGATAACGGAATGAATCAACAGGCGGCGTACGTTCCGATCGGAAAACCGCTCGGCAACGCCCGTCTGTATATATTGGATAAGCACCAGCGGCTTCAACCCGACGGCACGGCCGGTGAGCTGTATATCGCGGGTGACGGTGTAGGCCGCGGCTATTTAAATCTGCCGGATTTGACCGCAGAGAAGTTTTTGCAGGATCCGTTTAACGGAAGCGGCCGCATGTACCGCACGGGTGATATGGCGCGCTGGCTGCCGGATGGGACGATCGAATATATCGGCCGTGAAGATGATCAGGTGAAAGTCCGCGGCTACCGCATTGAGCTGGGAGAAATTGAAACGGTGCTCAGAAAAGCTCCGGGCGCGGCGCAGGCCGTCGTGCTGGCACGGCCGGATCAGCAGGGCAGCTTAGATGTCTGCGCATATATCGTTCAGGAAAAAGGAACCGAGTTTCACCCTGCCGAGTACAGAGAGTATGTGTCAAAGCACCTTCCTGATTACATGGTGCCCGCTTACTTTACAAAAACGGACGAAATTCCGCTCACGCCGAGCGGGAAGGCGGACCGCAAAAAGCTGTTTGCGCTTGATGTGCAGGCTGTCAGCTCGTCCGAATATGCCGCGCCGAGAAATGAAACGGAGGAAACGCTCACCGTCATCTGGCAGGAAGTCCTCGGAATGGACAAGGCGGGCATTTATGATCATTTCTTCGAGTCAGGCGGTCATTCATTAAAGGCCATGACGCTTCTGACGAAAATTCATAAGCAAATGGGCGTTGAAATTCCGCTGCAATACTTGTTTGAGCATCCGACGATTGCAGCGCTTGCCGATTATGCGGAAAACCGAAACGAAGGACCGGCATTCAGTGCGATTGAGCCGGCTGAGAAGCAGGCGAGCTATCCGCTTTCGCTCGCTCAGCAGCGGACTTATATCGCGAGCCAATTTGAAGACGCGGGAGTCGGATATAACATGCCGGCTGCGGCCATGATTGAGGGCGCTTTAGACCGTGAAAAGCTTGAGCGTGCATTTTCTGCCTTAATCAGCAGGCATGAGGCGCTCAGAACATCGTTTCAATCAGAGGACGGCACGCCGAGACAGGTGATTCACGAACATGTTCCGTTTCATATTGAAATGATCGAAGCGCGCGGAAGAACGAATGAACAGGTCATGAAGGACTTTGTGCGCCGTTTTGATTTATCTGAGGCGCCGCTGTTCAGAATCGGCCTGCAAACGCTCGATCACAATCGCCATATGCTGCTGTTTGATATGCATCACCTGATTTCTGACGGGGTGTCTATTTCCATCATGCTGAAGGAACTGGCTGACATCTACGGCGGAAATCAGCTGCCTGAATTGCGCATTCAATATAAAGATTATGCCGTATGGCAGGCGGAACGGGCGAAAGAAGGCTACAAGAAGGAGCGGGCGTACTGGAAAGAAGTCTTCAGCGGCGAACTGCCGGTGCTTCAGCTGCTCCCTGATTATCCGCGGCCGCAGGTGCAAAGCTTTGAAGGTGACCGCGTGTCCGCCAAGCTGCCGAAAATGCTGCGGGAACGGCTGCAGAAGCTTGCCGAGAAAAACGGAGCCACCCTTTACATGGTGCTGTTATCAGCTTACTATACGCTGCTTTCTAAGTATTCGGGACAGGAAGACATCATCGTGGGAACACCGTCAGCGGGAAGAAATCACTCTGATACCGAGGGGCTTATCGGGATGTTTGTCAACACGCTTGCGCTGCGAAGCTCCGTGAAGCAGGATCAGACATTTGCCGGCTTGTTAGGTCATGTGCGCAAGCAGGTGCTGGACGCGTTTTCTCACCAGGACTATCCGTTTGAGTGGCTGACCGAGGAGCTGAATGTGCCCCGGGATATGAGCAGGCATCCGATATTTGATACGATGTTCAGTCTGCAAAATGCTTCGGACGGTATTCCGGAGATCGGTAATCTGACGCTGTCTCTTCATGAAACAAACTTCAATATCGCCAAATTCGACCTGACCATGCAGGCTCGGGAAACAGCGGAAGGCCTTGCGCTTGATTTGGATTATTGCACGAAGCTGTTTAAGCGCTCAACTGCGGATCGCATGCTTGCGCACTATGTCCGTCTGCTGGAGAGCGCGGCAGCTCAGCCGGATGTGAAAATCAGCGAATATGATCTGCTTTCTGAACGGGAGGCTTTGACTCAATTACAGCGGTTCAATCCGGAGCGCACGGCGTACCCGAAAGAGCAAACGATCGTGCAGATCTTTGAAGAACAGGCCCGAAAGAACCCTGACCGGACGGCTCTTCAGTTCGAAGGGGAAACCCTGTCTTATCAGCAGCTGAATGAACGCGCCAACAGGCTTGCGCGGCATATTCTTTCAGTCGGAGGCGGCGGGAAAACCGCGGCTGTTCTGTGTGAACGGTCAATGGATATGATTGTTTCCATTATGGCTGTGTTAAAAGCGGGGTCCGCCTATGTGCCGATTGATCCTGAGCATCCGGTTCAGCGGATTCAGCATTTCTTCCGCGACAGCGGGGCGAATGTGCTTATGACTCAGCAAAGTCTCAAGCCGCTTGCGGAAAAGGCCGGTTTTCAAGGCGTCATTGTGCTTGCTGATGATGAGGCGAGCTATGAAAAGGGCTCTCACAATCCAGCATTGCCGTTTGATTCCAAAACGATTGCCAATCTCACTTATACATCTGGCACGACGGGAACGCCGAAAGGAAACATCGTCACACATGCCAACATTTTGCGGACGGTAAAGAACACGAACTATTTGACCGTTTCTGAAGAGGACACAGTGCTCGGTCTGTCAAACTACGTCTTTGACGCTTTTATGTTTGATATGTTCGGTTCGCTGTTAAACGGTGCAAAGCTTGTGATCGTCCCGAAAGATACGGTGCTGGATATGTCACGTCTGTCCCGTGTGATCAAACGGGAGAACGTCAGCATTCTGATGATTACGACGGCCCTGTTCCACCTGCTTGTTGATATGGAGCCGTCTTGTCTGACGACACTTCGGAAAATTATGTTCGGGGGCGAAAGAGCGTCTGTAGAACATGTCAAAAAGGCGCTGGCGGCAGTCGGAAAAGGAAGACTGCTTCATATGTACGGTCCGTCGGAAAGCACGGTGTTTGCGACATACCATCCGGTGGATGTCATTGAAGAGGATACGCTCTCCGTTCCGATCGGGAAACCGGTCAGCAATACGGAAGTCTTCATCATGAACTCAGCCGGACGCATTCAGCCGGCGGGTATCGCGGGAGAGCTGTGCGTCAGCGGTGAAGGTCTCGTAGAAGGCTACTACAACCGTCCTGAACTGACGGAAGAAAAATTTGTAAAGCATCCGTTTAAGGAAGGTGAACGGATGTATAAAACGGGCGACTTGGCCAGATGGCTTCCGAATGGCGATATCGAGTTTATCGGACGTATCGACCATCAGGTGAAAATTCGCGGTCAGCGGATTGAGCTTGGCGAAATTGAGCATCAGCTTCAAAGTCATGACCAGATTCAGGAATGCATTGTGCTCGCTGTGGATCAGGGCGCGGGTGACAAACTTCTTTGCGCGTATGTTGTCGGCCTCAGGGAAATCTCTTCCCGGGAGCTGAGGGAGCATACGGCGAAGGATCTTCCGGCTTATATGATTCCGTCCGTCTTTATTCAATTGGATGAACTGCCTCTTACAGGGAACGGAAAAATCGACAGGCGGGCGCTGCCGATGCCGGATGTGACCGCAGCGAATGCCGTGTCATATACGGCGCCGCGCAATGAAACAGAACAAAAACTGGCGGATATTTGGGCTGAGGTGCTGCAAATGGAGCGGGTCGGCGTCCATGATCAGTTCTTTGAGATCGGGGGCCACTCGTTAGCGGGGATGAAACTGCTGGCCCTTATCCAGAAGACATTCGGCGTGCAGCTTACCTTAAAGGATCTGTTCACTTCTCCGACCGCTGCGGGGCTGGCGCAGCTGATTGAAGGGGCTGAGCGGAAAACGGCAGTGAGCATCGCACCGGCTGCCGAGCGGGAAACGTATCCGGTTTCTTCACCGCAGAAGCGGATGTTCGTGCTTCAGCAGCTGGAAGGCGCTGAAACAAGCTATAACATGCCGTCTGTGCTCCGCTTAAAAGGAAAGCTTGATGCAGAAAAGCTGAAATCCGTCATGAAACAGCTGACAGAACGCCATGAAGCCTTCAGAACGACATTTGACATAAAGGATGGAGAAACAGTTCAGCGCATATGGGCGGAAGCTGATATCGACATGGAATATTATGAAGCCTCTGAAGAAGATGCTGAACGGATTATTCAGAGCTTTATCCGGCCGTTCCGCCTGGATCAGCTTCCTCTCGTCAGAACGGGACTGGTCAAGCTGGCTGAACATGACCACCTGCTGCTGTTTGATATGCACCATATCATTTCGGACGGCGCTTCAGTGGGCGTGCTGATAGATGAACTGTCCCGCTTGTATGGCGGCGAAATGCTTGAGCCGCTGCGGATTCATTATAAAGACTATGCGGTATGGCAGCAGAAATTTATTCAATCAGAGCAGTACCGCAAGCAGGAGGAGCATTGGCTTCGGGAGCTTGACGGCGAGCTTCCGGTATTGACGCTGCCGGCTGATTACAGCCGTCCGGCCGTGCAAACCTTTGAAGGAGACAAGCTGGTCTTTTCTCTGACTGGGGAACAGACGTCGGCTCTTCGCAGTCTTGCGAAACAAACGGATTCTACCATGTACATGGTGCTGCTGGCGTCATACAGCGCCTTTCTCTCAAAACTGAGCGGACAGCATGACATCATTGTCGGTTCGCCGGTTGCGGGACGGTCACATGCGGATCTCGCAAACGTCATCGGTGTTTTTGTGAATACACTCGCGCTTCGTACGTATCCGGAAGCGGACAAAACGTTCACGGACTATCTTAAAGAAGTGAAACAAACCGCTTTACATGCATTTGACGCGCAGGATTATCCGCTTGAAGACCTTCTGCAAAAGGTTGAGGTGCAGCGTGATACGAGCAGAAATCCGCTGTTTGATGCGGTATTTTCAATGCAAAATGCAAATGCGGAAGATCTGGTCATGGAAGGAATTGAGCTGAAGCACCATCCGTTTGACAGAAAAACAGCCAAGTTTGACCTGACAATGACGGCTGAGGACACAGACGAAGGCTTAACGTTTGTGCTTGAATATAACACCGCGCTGTTTAAACCGGAAACGGCAGAGACATGGAAGCATTACTGGCTTCAACTGTTAGAAGCAGCAGCGGAAAATCCGGCTGCGAAGCTTTCTGAGCTTTCATTGGTGAATAAAACAGAAAAACAAGCCCTCCTTGACGCATGGAAAGGAAAAACAATTTCTGTGCCGCGGGACAAAACAGTTCACCGTCTCTTTGAGGAAACGGCCGCCCGCTACGCGAACCGGCCGGCCGCGGCATACAACGGCGCGAAGTGGACGTACGGCGAGCTGAACGCAAGGGCGAACCGCATCGCGCGCATTCTCATGGACTGCGGCGTCACGGCTGACGAACGTGTCGGCATTTTGACGAAGCCGTCCTTGGAAATGGCCGCGGGCGTACTCGGCGTCCTGAAAGCGGGCGCGGCATTTGTGCCGATTGACCCCGAATACCCGGAAGAGCGGATCAGCTACATTCTGCAGGACAGCGGCGCCAAGCTTCTTCTCACACAGGAAGCGCTGGACGTGCCGGAAAGCTACAACGGAGAAACGATTCTGCTTGACGGCGGACGCTCCATTCTGAGCCTGCCGCTTGATGAAAACGATGAAGCGAACCCGCAGACGGAAACAACGGCGGATCATCTCGCTTATATGATTTACACGTCAGGAACGACCGGACAGCCGAAGGGTGTCATGGTCGAACACCATGCGCTGGTGAACCTGTGCTTCTGGCATCACGACGCATTCGCCATGACGGCGGATGATAAAAGCGCCAAATACGCGGGCTTCGGTTTTGACGCCTCCATCTGGGAAATGTTCCCGGCATGGACCATCGGCGCGGAGCTTCACGTCATTGACGAAGCGATCCGGCTGGATATCACCCGCTTAAATCACTATTTCGAGGAGAACGGCGTGACCATCACCTTCCTGCCGACGCAGCTGGCCGAACAATTTATGGAGCTGGAAAATACCTCTCTCCGCATGCTTCTCGTCGGCGGCGACAAGCTGAAGCGGGCGGTGAAACAGCCGTACACGATCGTCAACAACTACGGCCCGACGGAAAACACCGTCGTCGCGACAAGCGGCGTCATCAATCCGGAGGAAGGATCGCTTTCGATCGGACGGGCGATTGCCAATACGAGAGTTTATATTCTCGGCGACGGCGATCAGGTGCAGCCGGAAGGCATTGCCGGTGAATTGTGTGTGGCCGGCCGCGGTCTTGCGCGCGGATACCTGAACCGTGAAGAAGAAACGGCGAAGCGGTTTACCGCAGATCCGTTCGTGCCCGGCGAGCGCATGTACCGGACCGGCGACCTCGTCAAATGGAACGCGCAGTGCGGCATTGAATACATCGGCCGTATCGACCAGCAGGTCAAAGTGCGGGGCTACCGGATCGAGCTTTCAGAAATCGAAGTCCGCCTCGCCCAGCTTGCGGACGTTCATGACGCAGCGGTGACGGCCGTGGAAGACAAAGCGGGCAATACCGCGCTTTGCGCCTATGTCGCGCCTCAGCAGGACGATATTGAAGCGCTCAAAGCCGCGCTGAAAGACACGCTGCCTGACTACATGGTGCCGGCGTTCTGGGTGGAGATGGACGAGCTTCCGGTCACCGCAAACGGAAAGATTGACAAAAAAGCCCTGCCGGAACCGGACATTGAAGCGGGAAGCGCCGCTTACAAAGCGCCGGAAACAGAGATGGAGACGCTGCTTTCAGACATTTGGCAGGAAGTGCTCGGTCTTGACCAGATCGGCGTAAGCGATAATTTCTTCACGCTCGGCGGCGACTCGATCAAAGGCATCCAAATGGCGAGCCGTCTGAACCAGCACGGCTACAAGCTAGAGATGAAAGATCTCTTCCAGCATCCGACCATCGAAGAGCTCGTCTCTTATGTGGAGCGGACGGAAGGCAAGCAGGCCGACCAGGGACCTGTCGAAGGCAAAGCGGAGTTAACGCCGATACAGCGCTGGTTCTTTGAGAAAAACTTCACGGACAAACACCACTGGAACCAATCCGTCATGCTTCACGCGAAAGACGGCTTTGATCCGGAGATAACAGAAAAAACATTACATGTCCTGACGGTGCACCATGATGCGCTCCGGATGATTTATCGTGAACAAAAACCGTATTACAGAGGGCTTGAGGATGCGTCTGTTGAACTGAACGTCTTTGAGCTGAACGGACCTGCTGAAGACCATGAGGACCGTATCGAAAGGGAAGCAGACCGTCTTCAAAGCAGTATTTCACTGGAAACAGGACATCTCTTGAAGGCCGGGCTCTTCCGGGCTGAAGATGGAGACCACCTTCTTCTCGCAATCCATCACTTAGTCGTGGATGGTGTATCTTGGCGGATTTTACTGGAGGACTTCACGTCCGTTTATACGCAGCTGAAGCAAGGCAATGAACCAGCGCTGCCGCCGAAAACACATTCATTCGCCGAATTTGCCGAGAGAATCAAAGAATACGCAAATACAAAGGCGTTTCTGAAAGAAGCGGATTACTGGAGAGAGCTTGAGGAAAAAGAGGTATGCACTCAGCTTCCGAAAGACAGGCAGTCTGGTGATCAGCGCATGAGACATACGAGAACAGTCAGCTTCTCTCTGACGCCAGAACAAACTGAACAGCTGACGACAAACGTACATGAAGCCTATCACACTGAAATGAACGACATCCTGCTCACGGCGCTCGGACTGGCGCTGAAAGAGTGGACGGGTGAAGACACGATCGGCGTTCATTTAGAAGGCCACGGGCGCGAAGACATTCTTGACGGCTTAAATATCACCCGGACGGTCGGATGGTTTACGAGCATGTATCCGATGATCCTTGAGATGAAGCACGCCGACGATCTTTCATATCAGCTGAAACAAATGAAAGAAGACATCAGACACATCCCGAACAAAGGAGTCGGCTACGGCATTCTGCGTTATGTAACGGCGCCTGAGCATAAAGAGAATCTTTCATTTGAGATTGATCCGGATATCAGCTTTAACTACTTAGGCCAGTTTAATGAGATGTCAGATTCCGGTTTATTTACAAGATCCGGGATGCCGTCAGGACAATCGCTGAGCCCTGACACAGAGAAGCCGAATGCGCTTGATATTGTCGGATTTATAGAAAATGGGCAGATGACGATGACGTTTGCCTATCATTCTCTCGAATTTCATGAAAAAACCATTCAATCGTTCAGTGACAGTTTTAAAGGGCACCTCTTGAAAATCATAGATCACTGCCTGGCCCAAGACGGACCTGAGCTTACACCTAGCGATCTTGGCGATGATGATCTGACGCTTGATGAACTTGATAAATTAATGGAAATTCTCTAACAGAAAAGACAGAGGTGACATATGAGCAAAAAATCGATTCAAAAGGTGTATGCACTCACACCGATGCAGGAGGGAATGCTGTATCATGCGCTGCTTGATCCGCATTCTTCCTCCTACTTCACACAATTAGAGCTTAGGATTCACGGAAGCTTTCAGCTGGAGCTTTTTGAAAAAAGCGTCAATGAGCTGATCCGGACATATGACATCCTGCGTACGGTATTCGTGCACCAGCAGCTTCAAAAACCGCGCCAAGTCGTATTGGCGGAGCGGAAGACGAAGGTGCACTATGAAGATATCAGTCAATTAGATGAAGCGCGCCAAACTGAGTATATCGAACGCTATAAACGCGGCGTGCAGCAGCAGGGCTTTCATCTGGCGAAGGATATTCTCTTTAAAGCGGCGGTGTTCAGACTCAGTGAGAAGGAGCTGTATCTCGTCTGGAGCAATCATCATATCGTCATGGACGGCTGGAGTATGGGCGTTTTGATGAAAAGCCTGTTTCAAAACTATGAAGCGCTTCGTGCCGGCCGGCACGCCGGGGGAAGCCAGGGCAAACCTTACTCTGACTATATCAAATGGCTCGGAGGCCGGGATTATGAGGAAGCGGAACAATATTGGAGCAGCCGCCTGGCGGATTTCGAACAGCCGAGCCTGCTCCCGGGCCGTCTGGCAGCAGAAAAGAAAGACTACCAAAATGAAGAATATTCTTTTGTCTGGGATGAAGAGCTGGTCGCACAGATTCAGCAGACCGCCAACCGGCATCAAGTCACGGGGCCTAACCTGTTTCAGGCCGTTTGGGGTGCGGTGCTCAGCAAATACAACTATACAGACGATGTGGTGTTCGGCACCGTCGTATCAGGCCGTCCTTCAGAAATCAACGGCATAGAAACGATGGCGGGGCTGTTCATCAATACGATTCCTGTCAGAATCAAGATTGACAAAGGTGCAGCCTTTTCGGACGTGATGGCGGCAGTTCAGAAAAACGCCGTGGAAGCCGAGCGCTATGATTATGTGCCGCTCTATGACATTCAAAAGCGCTCCGCCCTGGACGGCAGCCTCTTAAATCATTTGGTCGCGTTTGAAAACTATCCGCTGGACAAAGAGCTGGAAAACGGGGGTATGGAGGAAAGACTCGGCTTTTCCATTAAAGTGGAACATGCTTTTGAGCAGACGAGCTTTGATTTCAATCTCATCGTGTATCCGGGAAAAACGTGGACTGTCAAAATCAAATACAACGGAGCGGCTTTCGCTCATGATGCCATCGAACGAACGGCGCACCATCTGACCCGCATGATGAAAGCGGCGGTCGGAACGCCTGACGCGCCCGTGCGGGAACTCGGCCTTGTTTCAGGCGAAGAAGAGCGGCAGATTGTTGAGGTATTCAATGATACGAAAACGGCGCTTCCGGAAGAGGAGGCCGTTCACCGTTTGTTTGAAGAACAGGCAAACCGGACGCCTGCAAGCATCGCGATAAAAGAAGCAGGACGCGAATGGACCTACCGTGAAGTGAACGAAGCGGCCAACCGCCTGGCGAGACACCTTGTGAAGAGCGGGCTGGAAAAAGGCCGGACCGCCGCTATTATGAACGACCGGTCTGCGGAAACCGTTATCGGAATGCTTGCCGTCTTAAAAGCAGGCGGCGCATATGTGCCGATTGATCCGGCTTTTCCTGAGGACCGTCTCCGCTTTATGGCGGAAGACAGCTCGATTCGGCTCGTGCTGACAGTTCAGGACTATCAAGAACAAGCGGGCGCATTGCAAGTCCCGGTCGTCATGCTGGATGAAAGCGCGGATGAAACGGTAAGCGGAACAGACTTGAATCTTCCGGCCAGCGGCAACGACTTGGCGTATATCATGTATACATCCGGATCGACCGGCAAACCGAAAGGCGTCATGATTGAACACAGAAATATCATCAGGCTCGTCAAACATTCGAATTACGTGCCGGTTCATGAAGAAGACCGGATGGCGCAAACGGGAGCCGTCAGCTTTGATGCCGGAACCTTCGAAGTCTTCGGCGCATTGCTGAACGGAGCGTCATTGCACCCGGTGAAAAAAGAGACGCTGCTTGACGCCGGACAATTCGCCCAATTTCTGAAAGAGCAGCGGATCACGACCATGTGGCTGACGTCTCCGCTGTTTAATCAGCTTGCCCAAAAGGATGCCGGCATGTTTAACACGCTCCGGCACCTCATCATCGGCGGTGACGCGCTTGTGCCGCATATCGTCAGCAAAGTGAGAAAGTCATCACCGGAGCTGTCGCTTTGGAACGGCTACGGGCCGACGGAGAATACGACGTTTTCGACGAGTTTTCTCATTGATCAGGATTATGACGGTTCGGTCCCGATCGGGAAGCCGATCGGAAATTCCACTGCGTACATTATGGACGAAAACCGCAACCTCCAGCCGATCGGCGCGCCCGGTGAGCTGTGCGTCGGCGGAAGCGGAGTGGCAAGAGGTTATGTGAATCTGCCTGAATTAACGGAGAAGCAGTTTGTCCGCGATCCGTTCAGACCGGATGAAATGATATACCGGACGGGGGACTTGGCGAAGTGGCTTCCGGACGGTACGATCGAGTTTCTCGGCAGAATTGACAACCAAGTAAAGGTCCGCGGTTTCAGAATCGAGCTCGGCGAAATCGAAGCGAAAATCAGCCAGGCGGAGAATGTGACCGAATCTGCGGCTGTGATCCGGAAAAATAAAGCGGATGAAAATGAAATCTGCGCTTACTTTACCGCAGACCAAGCCCTTTCGCCGGAAGACCTGCGCAAAACGCTTTCGGAATCACTTCCGGAATATATGATTCCCGCGCACTTCATCCAGATGAATCAGTTTCCGCTGACGGCGAACGGAAAGATTGATAAAAAAGCGCTGCCTGAGCCTCAGGCTGAAGCCGTTCAAAAAGAATACGTAGCGCCGAAAACGGAAGCGGAGCAGAAACTCGCGGACATTTGGGAAGGTATTCTCGGTGTAAAAGCGGGTGTGACTGACAATTTCTTCACGATTGGCGGACATTCTTTAAAAGCCATGATGATGACCGCTAAAATCCAGGAGCACTTTCAAAAAGAAGTGCCGATTAAAGTGTTATTTGAAAAGCCGACCATTCAGGAGCTTGCGCATTATTTGCAGCATGAGAGCGAGGAGGAACAGCAGTTTGAACCGATCCGACAAGCGCCTTATCAGAAGCATTATCCTGTTTCCTCAGCACAGCGCAGGATGTATATCCTTAATCAGCTCGGACAGGCCAGCACGAGCTACAACGTCCCTGCTGTACTTTTGCTGGAAGGATCAGTAGACAAAAAGCGTCTTGAGGAGGCCATGCAGGCATTAATCAACCGTCATGAGACACTGCGTACGTCGTTTGACATGGCAGATGGAGAAGTTGTGCAGACCATTCATAAAAATGTGTCGTTTGAGCTTGAAACCGCCGAGGGCCGGGAAGAAGATGCAGAAGAGCTGACAAAAGCCTTTATCAGGCCGTTTGCGCTCAACCGCGCGCCGCTTGTCCGTTCGAAGCTGATCCGGCTTGAAGAAGACCGGCATCTTCTGCTGATTGACATGCACCACATTATTACGGACGGAAGCTCAATGGGCATTTTCATCGGTGATCTTGCGAAGCTTTATCAAGGCACGGAGCTTGCGCTGCCAAAGATTCATTATAAGGATTTTTCAGTCTGGCAGCGTGAAAAAGCAAATCTCGATCAGCACGAAGCCTACTGGCTTGATACGTTCAAAGGCGATCTGCCGGTGTTGGATCTGCCGCTTGATTTCCCGCGTCCTGCCGAGCGCAGTTTTGAAGGGGAACGCGTCATCTTCGGGCTTGATAAACAGGTGACGGCGCAGATTAAGAAGCTGCTGGCTGATACGGATACGACGATGTACATGTTCTTGTTAGCCGCTTTTCAAGTGCTGCTGTCCAAATATTCGGGTCAGGAAGACATCATAGTCGGGTCTCCGGCGGCCGGTAGACAGCATCCTGATCTCCAAGACGTGCCGGGCATGTTTGTCAACACAGTTGCGCTACGGTCGCATCCTGTCGGCAAAAAAACGTTCAAACAATTTCTGGATGAGGTGAAAACGGCGAGTCTTCAAGCTTTTGAGCATCAAAGCTATCCGCTTGAAGAATTAATTGAAAAACTGCCGTTAACGAGGGACACAAGCCGGAGTCCGCTGTTCAGCGTGTTATTTAATATGCAGAACATGGAGATCCCGGCCCTGCGGCTCGGAGATTTGGAGATTTCTTCATACTCCATGCATCATCATGTCGCTAAATTTGATCTTTCCTTAGAAGCGGCTGAACGCGGAGAAGAGGTCGGATTGAGCTTTGATTACGCGAAAGCCTTATTTGCGGACGAAACCATCCGCCGCTGGAGCGCTCATTTTGTCAATCTGATTAAAGCCTGCGCTGAAAATCCGGATATTCAGCTGGCCGACGCAAGCCTGCTGTCCGCTCCTGAACGGGAAGCGCTCCTTTCTGATGAAAAACGTACGGAAGCGGATCTGCCTGAGGGCACTTTTGTTTCGCTGTTTGAACGGCAAGCGCAAAAAACGCCTGATCTCACGGCGGTTGCGGGCGGAACAAGTCTGACATATCGTGAGCTTGATGAACGCTCGAACCGGTTTGCCCGCCACCTTCAGGCTTGCGGAACGGGCAGTGAGGACATCGTGGCCATTATGATGGATCGTTCGGCCGACTTGATTACCGCGATTCTCGGCGTCATGAAAGCCGGAGCGGCATTTCTCCCGATTGATCCGGAGACTCCTGAAGAGAGAATCCGCTACTCTCTTGAAGACAGCGGAACGAAGCTTCTGGTCGTCAATGAGAGAAACATGACCGCTGCCGCCGTTTATAAAGGAAAAACGATCGTAATGGAAGACGGAGAATGGCAGAACGAAAGCGCCGGCCGGCTTGAAACGAAGCCCGGCGCCGACCAGCTTGCCTATATCATTTATACCTCGGGAACAACGGGCAAACCGAAAGGCGTCCAGCTGGAGCACCGCAATCTAATCAATTATGTCACATGGTTCAGCCGTGAAGCCGGTTTGACCGAAGCTGACAAATCTGTGCTGCTGTCTTCTTACGCATTTGATCTCGGCTATACGGCTATATTCCCGATTCTTCAGGCGGGCGGCGAGCTGCACATTGTGCCGAAAGAGACGTACACCGCGCCTGATCAGCTTGGTGAGTATGTACAGAAAAATGGCATTACGCATATGAAACTGACGCCGTCATTGTTCCATATGATCGTCAATACAGCCCGTTTTGCGGCAGAACGCCGTTTCAGCCCGCTTCGTTTAGTGGTGCTCGGCGGAGAAAAGATCATCACGTCCGATGTCCGCAAGTTTCATGACGTATACGCCCATACCGACTTCATCAATCACTACGGGCCGACGGAAACGACGATCGGCGCCATTGCCGGACGGATCAATATGGAGCGCCTCGATCAATATGAGCAGCGTCCCGTCATCGGCCGCCCGATCGCGAATACCGGCGCGCTTGTATTGGACGGAGCAATGCAGCTCGTTCCTCCGGGCTCAAGCGGCGAGCTTTATATTACCGGGAAGGGGCTTGCCAGAGGATATCTTCACCGTCCGCAGCTGACGGCGGAGAAATTTCTCTCAAATCCTTTTTCACCGGACAGCCTCATGTACAAAACGGGAGATGTCGTCCGCAGGCTTCCTGACGGGACGATTGAATTTATCGGCCGTGCGGATGATCAGGTGAAAATCCGGGGCTACCGCATTGAATTAAAAGAGGTTGAAACCGTGCTGTTAAGCGTAAACGGCATTCAGGAGGCGGTCGTTCTCGCAGTCAGCGAAGGCGGGCTGCCGGAACTGTGCGCGTACTATAAAGCCGGCAGCGAGCTGAAAGGCTCTGAGCTTCGCAAACGGCTTTCCGAAACATTGCCGTCTCACATGCTTCCGGCTTATTTCGTGCAAGTAGACCACATTCCGCTCACAGCCAACGGAAAAACCGATAAAAACGCCCTCCCGAAACCGGGCGTCAGCCAAACGGCGCAAACAGCTTCAGCCTTGCCGGAAACGGAATTGGAGGAAAAGCTGTGCCGCATTTGGAAACAGACACTCGGTACGGATACGCTCGGCATCGACGATAATTTCTTCGATTACGGCGGGCACTCTTTAAAAGGCATGATGCTCCTCGCCAATATTCAGGCTGAACTGGACAAAACGGTTCCGTTAAAAGCGCTGTTCGAACAGCCGACTGTCCGCCTGCTTGCCGCATATATCGAAAAATCGGCGGTATCTGAGGGATGCCGGATGATCACACCGGCCGACAGTGCAGACGCGTACCCGTTATCATCCGCCCAAAAACGGATGTACGTCCTGAACCAGCTTGACCGGGAGACAATCAGCTATAATATGCCGTCCGTTCTTCTGATGGAAGGAGAAGTCAATATTTCAAGGCTTCAGGAAGCGCTCAATCAGATGATCAATCGCCACGAATCTTTGCGGACGTCCTTTATCGATCAAAACGGCCGCCCGATGCAACAGATCGCAGAACAGGCTGACATTGACCTGCATATCTTTGAAGCAGCGGACGAGGAGAAAGCAAATCTAATCATTCAGGCATTCATTAAGCCGTTTGATCTGAGCGCTGCTCCGCTCATTCGAGCCGCTCTTGTCAGACTGAACGAAAAGAAACACCTGCTGCTGCTGGATATGCATCATATTATTGCCGACGGCGTGTCCAGAAGCATGCTGGTCAAAGAGCTCGCTCACCTTTATAAAGGGGGAAGTCTGCCGTCGCCGAACCTGCACTATAAAGACTTCGCCGTCTGGCAGAATGAACCTGAGCAGGCCGAACGGATGAAAGACCATGAGCGTTATTGGCTCTCCGCATTTTCCGGCGAGCTTCCTGAATTGAATCTGCCGACTGATTTTCCCCGTCCGCCGGTCCAAAGTTTTAAAGGACAATCCGTCCGTTTCAGAGCGGGGCGTGAAACGGAAAAAGCGGTGCGTGAATTAATGGAATCATCGGGAGCGACTCTTCATATGGTGCTTCACGCCGTGTTCCATGTCTTTTTGAGCAAAATCACGGGGCAGCGCGATATCATTATCGGCTCGGTGACAGCCGGAAGAACGAGCGCCGAAGTTCAGGAAATGCCGGGGATGTTTGTCAATACGCTTGCGCTTCGCAATGAAACGCGCAAAGAGCAGACCTTCGCCGGGCTGCTCGAACAGGTGAAACAAACCAATCTCGACGCGCTGGCGCATCAGGATTATCCGTTTGAGGATCTGATCGGAAAGCTTGACCTGCCGAGAGATATGAGCCGAAATCCGTTGTTCCAAGTCATGGTGACGACAGAAGATCCGGATAAAGAAACACTGGAACTGGAGAACCTGCGCATCACTCCGTATGAGTCGAACCAAGGCACGGCGAAATTCGATCTGACACTCGGCGGGTTTACGGATCAAGAAGGCCTCGGCCTTCAGTTTGAATATGCGGCTGATCTGTTTAAAAAAGAAACAATTGAAAAGTGGAGCGCCGGGTTCCTGCGGATTCTGAAGCAAGCGGCAGAAAGCCCGGACAGAAAGCTGCCTGAGATTTCACTGATCAGCGATGCTGAAAAACAAGCCCTCCTCAACGCATGGAAAGGAAAAACAATTTCTGTGCCGCGGGACAAAACGGTTCACCGTCTCTTTGAAGAAACGGCCGCCCGCTACGCGAACCGGCCGGCCGTGGCATACAACGGCGCGAAATGGACGTACGGCGAGCTGAACGCAAGGGCGAACCGGATCGCGCGTATCCTCATGGACTGCGGCGTCACGGCTGACGAACGTGTCGGCATTTTGACGAAACCGTCCTTGGAAATGGCCGCGGGCGTACTCGGCGTCCTGAAAGCGGGCGCGGCATTTGTGCCGATTGACCCCGAATACCCGGAAGAGCGGATCAGCTACATTCTGCAGGACAGCGGCGCCAAGCTTCTTCTCACACAGGAAGCGCTGGACGTGCCGGAAAGCTACAACGGAGAAACGATTCTGCTTGACGGCGGACGCTCCATTCTGAGCCTGCCGCTTGATGAAAACGATGAAGCGAACCCGCAGACGGAAACAACGGCGGATCATCTCGCTTATATGATTTACACGTCAGGAACGACCGGACAGCCGAAGGGTGTCATGGTCGAACACCATGCGCTGGTGAACCTGTGCTTCTGGCATCACGACGCATTCGCCATGACGGCGGATGATAAAAGCGCCAAATACGCGGGCTTCGGTTTTGACGCCTCCATCTGGGAAATGTTCCCGGCATGGACCATCGGCGCGGAGCTTCACGTCATTGACGAAGCGATCCGGCTGGATATCACCCGCTTAAATCACTATTTCGAGGAGAACGGCGTGACCATCACCTTCCTGCCGACGCAGCTGGCCGAACAATTTATGGAGCTGGAAAATACCTCTCTCCGCATGCTTCTCGTCGGCGGCGACAAGCTGAAGCGGGCGGTGAAACAGCCGTACACGATCGTCAACAACTACGGCCCGACGGAAAACACCGTCGTCGCGACAAGCGGCGTCATCAATCCGGAGGAAGGATCGCTTTCGATCGGACGGGCGATTGCCAATACGAGAGTTTATATTCTCGGCGACGGCGATCAGGTGCAGCCGGAAGGCATTGCCGGTGAATTGTGTGTGGCCGGCCGCGGTCTTGCGCGCGGATACCTGAACCGTGAAGAAGAAACGGCGAAGCGGTTTACCGCAGATCCGTTCGTGCCCGGCGAGCGCATGTACCGGACCGGCGACCTCGTCAAATGGAACGCGCAGTGCGGCATTGAATACATCGGCCGTATCGACCAGCAGGTCAAAGTGCGGGGCTACCGGATCGAGCTTTCAGAAATCGAAGTCCGCCTCGCCCAGCTTGCGGACGTTCATGACGCAGCGGTGACGGCCGTGGAAGACAAAGCGGGCAATACCGCGCTTTGCGCCTATGTCGCGCCTCAGCAGGACGATATTGAAGCGCTCAAAGCCGCGCTGAAAGACACGCTGCCTGACTACATGGTGCCGGCGTTCTGGGTGGAGATGGACGAGCTTCCGGTCACCGCAAACGGAAAGATTGACAAAAAAGCCCTGCCGGAACCGGACATTGAAGCGGGAAGCGCCGCTTACAAAGCGCCGGAAACAGAGATGGAGACGCTGCTTTCAGACATTTGGCAGGAAGTGCTCGGTCTTGACCAGATCGGCGTAAGCGATAATTTCTTCACGCTCGGCGGCGACTCGATCAAAGGCATCCAAATGGCGAGCCGTCTGAACCAGCACGGCTACAAGCT
>NZ_JAPMOV010000008.1:0-60022 GCF_026420705.1 Bacillus sp. NEAU-CP5
CCCACGTGTTACTCACCCGTCCGCCGCTAACATCAGGGAGCAAGCTCCCATCTGTCCGCTCGACTTGCATGTATTAGGCACGCCGCCAGCGTTCGTCCTGAGCCAGGATCAAACTCTCCGATAAAGTAGTTTGACTGACTACGCACATCACTGTGCGATTTATTTAAAACTTTGAATTAACAGGTACGTTTTGTCTTGTTTAGTTTTCAAAGATCATTACCGCTTGTTGAAGCAGCTTTATTATCTTACCACTCAGCTTCTTTTATGTCAACAACTTTTTTTAAGTTGTTTCCGAAGCTTTTTGTTGTTGTCTGCTGTTCATCAGCGACGTTTAATAATATACCATGCATTCTTTAAATTTAGCAAGTGTTTTTTTCATTTTTTTAAAACGTATTTCGTTATATTCATCTCCGCCGCAGCATACGATGTAATCAAGCATGGACAAGATAAGGAGGCGTCATCAGTGAATAACTTCTACGTGTGGCACATCAGAAGGATAAAACAGCTGCTTATTATTATCATTGCCGCATTTGCAGCAGCCAGCTTTTTTTATATACAGAGAGCCGTCCCCCTTCCTGTATTTTTAACTGATAGCGGCCCGAAGGCTATTTCAAAAGGGGAGACGAAAGCGGGCGAAGTCGCATTAACATTCGATATCAGCTGGGGCGACGAAAAAGCAGTTCCTATTCTGAACGCGCTAAAAGCAAACGGTATTAAAAACGCCACTTTTTTTCTGTCAGCTTCTTGGGCGGAACGGCACCCGGACACAGTTGAACGTATGATAAAAGACGGACATCAAATCGGCAGCATGGGATATGCGTATAAGAATTATACCAACCTAGAGGACAATGAAATAAAAAAAGATATCCTCCGGGCCCAGACTGCATTTAAAAAGCTGGGTGTAAAGAATGTTCATTTACTCCGCCCGCCGACCGGACAATTTAATAAAAAGGTTCTTACCATTGCACAGCAGTACCACTATTCAGTGGTTCATTACAGCGTTAACTCGCAGGATTGGACAAATCCCGGCCCTGATAAAATCATTGAAAATGTAAACAGTCATATAAAAGGCGGCGACATTGTCCTGCTGCACGCCTCTGATTCAGCAACACAGACTGAAGAAGCGCTCCCCGCCATTATTCACAATTTAAAGCAAAAAGGACTGAAAAACGTGACCGTCGGCGACCTGATCGCAAATACTGACGTCAAGTCATCAGAAGTGAAATAACTACCTCTGGGCAAACTTCGGCAGCATTAACAGCTGAAACGCATTGCAGCCCATCAGCGGAATCAGCATCAAATAAAGCCAGTCCTCATTATTCACTCGTAGCGCAGGAACCCATTCAAGCGCTGTAATAACGACCATTAAAAATAATGATGAAACGAACGTATTTTTTGAGGACTGCTTTTGTTTTATATATGCCGTCAACAGGCCGACGGCAAGCAGAGCCAGCGGCAGCCAGACAAACCCCGAAATCGAGTCATCCCGCTCTCCGAAAAACAAAAATCTGACGTACATTAAATCAAAAGCGACAAACAGAATGATAAACAGCTGAAGCAGATTCCAAAGCGAGCTTGATCTGAGAATTTCAAGGGCAAACCGGTGCACCGTCAGAAAAACGAAGAATCCCATCTGGCTGATCACACTGAAAATCATGCCTACCCCGATAAACCAGATCAGAACGGAGAAAATCTGACCGGCCTCAAAATTCAGAAAGAACCCCTTGTACTCCCCCCACTTCAGAGCAAATCCCACGACGCTTGTAATAAGAGCGCCCACAGCTAAAATCGAAAAGAAAAATCGAACAAGCCCGCGGCTTTTCATCTCTTATTCATCCCCCTGACAATCGCGTTCAGCGATATTTTGTTATGTATAAATCCATTCCGATGAATCATATTAAAAATAAGTACAAGTAAGGAAGGAGCTTATGCATGTCAAAAGCCAAAACGCTATTGATAAGCTGTTTTGTTGTATTATCTGTAACAGCTTGTGCTCCAAAAGACCAAGCAGCGGATATGGATTATGACCAGACTAAAAAAATGGTTGTTGATATATTAAAGACAGATGATGGAAAAAAAGCAATTAAGGAAATATTAAATGATGATGCGATGAATGAGGCATTGGTGATTGATCAAAATGCCATTAAAGGCACAATAGAGAAAACCCTCACCTCTAAAAAAGGGGCGGAGTTCTGGAAAACCATCTTTGAAGACTCAAAGTTCGCCGAGAGCTTTGCAAAAACTCTTCAGCCCGAGCACGAAAAAATCATAAAAAAACTGATGAAAGACCCTGATTATCAGAAAAGTTTTATGCAGATCATGCAGGACCCCGGCATGGATAAAAAATACTATGAGCTGGTGAAAAGCCAAAAGTTCCGCAGTTACTTAGAGGATGTAATTACAGAGACACTTTCCAGCCCGCTTTTCAAAAAGCAATTCGAGGATGAATTGAAAAAAGCGGCTTCAAGCTCTGAAAAAGAAAGCCAATAAAAGGCCGGGCCGTGTTGATCCCGGCCCCTTTTTTATTCAGCTGTTTTTTCAATGACGTTCTGGGCGATCCCCATATAAATTTCCCCGATCGGATGACTTCTGTCATAGACAGAAGGCGCAAATTGATCCTTGTCCCAATCAGGCTGTTTTAAAGGAATTCTGCCAAGCAGCGGCACTTGCAATTCCTCTGCAAGCTTATCTCCCCCGCCTTGACCGAACACATATTCTCTCTCGCCGGTTTTTGCACTTTCATAGTAAGCCATATTTTCAATGACCCCTACAACTTCATGATCGGTCTTAATCGCCATAGAACCCGCTCTCGCCGCTACAAATGCGGCTGTAGGGTGCGGCGTTGATACGATAATCTCTTTGCAGCTCGGAAGCATCGTGTGTACATCGAGCGCCACATCACCCGTGCCGGGCGGCAGATCAAGAACGATATAATCAACCTCTCCCCAGTCAACTTCATGGAAGAAGTTATTCAGCATCTTGCCCAGCATCGGCCCTCTCCACACAACCGGAGCGTTTTCTTCGACGAAAAAGCCCATCGACATAACCTTTACTCCAAATCTTTCGACAGGAAGCAGTTTTTCTCCTTCTACTGTCGGGCGAACTGTAATACCCATCATGTCCGGCACGCTGAATCCGTATATATCCGCGTCAATCAAGCCGACTTTTTTTCCGAGCCGCGCAAGAGAAATGGCCAGGTTGACGGAAACCGTTGATTTGCCGACACCGCCTTTTCCGCTTGCCACCGCAAGAAAGACCGGCGGGTGTTTCCTATTCAGCAGGGTTTCGCTTTCAGCAGCCGGCCGGCTGAATTTCGCCAATGTTTCTTCCGGCAGCTCTTCAAATCGCAGTCCCACAGTTTCCGCACCCGCTTCTTTCAAAACGGATACGATTTCCTGCTGAATACCCATCTGTTCAGCCGTCCCCGTTTTTGCCAATGCAATTTTTACACTGACATGCCGTTTTTCCGGCTTGATCTTTACTTCTTTGATGGCATCCAATTCTCCCAGCGGTCTATGAAGAAAAGGTTCGCGCATGTTTCCGACTATATTTCTTACTTCATCTTCTCTTATCATCGAACCCTCACCCTTTGTGTATTCGTTTACAAATGGTATTATACCATATATTAAACATAGAATCGGCGAAAAACCCTCCTTACTCGGGAGGGTCTCCTTTCTCTGTAAAATATCTCAATACGCCCTTATACACGGAAGAAGCGATTTTGTCCTGATATTTGGGCTGGCCGAGCCTTTTCGCTTCCGCGGGATTGGACAGAAATCCGATTTCCACCAGCGCGCCCGGTTTGGTTACATTCTGCATTAAGTAAATGCCGTGTATCCGTTTCGCCTTTCTCGTTGTATTCTCCAAATTGATTCTCAATTCGTCCTGTATATATTTTGCCACTTTTTCATTTTCTTCGTATTTTCCATAGTAGAAGCTTTGGGCGCCGCTCCATCTCGGTGACGGTATGGCGTTCAGATGAATGCTGATATAAAGCTCCGCCTCTGAACGGTTGATGATTTCCACGCGCTTTCTCAGATCTTCCGCTTTGCGTCTGCTGTAGCCTTTCGTCCCTTCAGGAGCTAAATCAGTATCCGTCTCCCGCGTCATAATGACCAAAGCTCCCTGCTCCTGCAAATAGTCTCTTACCCTGGAGGCCACTTCGAGAGTAATGTCCTTTTCAAGGTGACTGCCTCCCGTGGCGCCTCCGTCCGGCCCGCCGTGTCCCGGATCGAGATAGATGATTTTCCCGCTCAGGGGCAGACTCCACGGCCGCCAGGAATCATCATTTTGGAATTGAAACCGGAATAAACACAATAATATGATAAAGCCAAGTAAAAAACCGAGCCATTTCAGCTTTTTTGTCATACCTTTCCCTCCCGCTTGTCCCCGTTATTAATAAGTATGGGACAAGGGAAGAAATTATGATTATCTCATGCGGAGCTTACATTGTTTTTCTCTTTGCAGAAATCCTTCCGTCCACCAGCTGTTGATAAACCGGCAGGACGCTTCATAGATTTCTTTTTGTTTAACGGAAGAATATTGCTCATGCGTCCAATTGCAAAGATATTCAAAAAAATCGACCGTCAGTTCTTCCTCTTCCTCAGCCGAACGGGCGTTTGCCCTCTGCAAAGACTCACCATAATAGCCAAAGACGCCGAACCTGCCGCCTAATAAATACGCTTCAATTGCAAAATCTATGCATCCTTCACTCAGAATGCCGTTTTCGTCTTGAAGAAAGGGAAACAAAGGGGTAAGACATGCTTTTACGGACTGAATGATCTGCGTCAGTGACAGCTCCTTTAGTAAACTCTTCTCAAGCTCAAAATCCTTCTGCCGTTTCACGTCTGAAAAAGATAATACTTCTGCCATTGCCAGCCACGCTCCTTTTTACTGTTATTTTGAAAGGAAAAGGGAAAAAGCATGCTTTGTTGATAGTGGAAATCCTCCCAAATGAAGGAGTTTTATGTTAACTGGAAGAATAAAGAGCTGAGGTGACGTGATGAAAAAGCTGTTTCAATACAATTGGACGGTGCGTGACGAGTGGTTTATGATATGTGAAAAGCTGAGCCGGGAGGAACTGACGAAAACCCGGACGGGCGGTATGGAGAGCATCTTGCGGACTTTATTTCATATCATTGATGTCGAGATCAGCTGGGCTCGTGCCATTTTAGGTAAAGATGATGTTTTACCTGCTGAGTCTGACTATACGAGCATTCAGGATCTCAGAAAGCTGTCTGAACAGTATCGGGAGGATGTCATTCATGCGGTCTCCCTCAAAAGACCGGATCTTGTTAAGCCGGACTGGATGGACCAAACCTTTCCTAAAGAAGATATTCTCCGCCACATCCTTGCGCATGAGATTCACCATATGGGACAACTGTCGGTTTGGGCCAGAGAAATTGGAATAGAACCGGTTTCGGCTAATGTGATCAGCCGTCCGCAGGAAAAAGCCGCAAAAAAACAGCACCTCTGACGGGATGCCGTTTTTATATTTTAATGCTTCTTGTTACGGAGTATGTATTAATGTATTCATCCAGCACGAGGCCGCCTTTGTCCTCGTAAAAACCGGCAACCATGAAGCCTGCGTCAATCTGACCTTTAATTTGATCCTCCAGCGTATGGCCGAATTCAAGCGCTTCATGATTATCAATAAGTTCCTTTACCTTTTGCTTACTCAGGTCTTTTTCATCCGAAAACGGAATGGAATACTTTACTTTGAGTACACCTTCCTGCTCTAAATCCATATCAAATAAGAACACGACGGGATTTACAAAACCGGAGACTAAAGACCCGCCTTTTTTCAATACGCGATGAGCTTCTTTCCATACCGGAAGAACCGTATCAACAAAGCAATTCGATACCGGGTGCACGATAAAATCAAATGACTCATCATCAAAGCAGCTCAGATCATTCATGCTGCCTTTGACAGTCCGAAGCGTAAGATCGTCCCGCTCGGCAACCATTTTGTCTTGCGCAAGCTGTTTTTCCGAATTGTCAAAGATGGTCACGTCCGCTCCTGCAGCAGCAAGGACAGGCCCTTGCTGTCCTCCTCCTGAAGCGAGACAAAGAACCTTCAGACCGTCTATGGGCGGAAACCAATCCGCCGGCACATCTTTTCCGGGGGTCATTCTGATGCTCCAATTGCCTTTTTTCGCTTCACCAATCGTATGAGAATCAACCGCAACCGTCCATTCATTGCCTGTTTCGACTTTTTTATCCCATGCCTTGCTGTTATGTATGACTAACTTATTCATTATAACTGCGCTCCTTATTGGTAATGAATAGAGTATAACAAACAATTCTAGAAAAACATCGGATAACCTCTTGGATATGAGAAAAAAATACAAAAAAACCACAACCAAGAAGTTGTGGTTTTTGCCATCCAAAACGATTAACGTTTTGAGAACTGAGGTGCACGACGAGCGCCTTTAAGACCGTATTTTTTACGTTCTTTCATACGAGCGTCACGAGTCAGAAGACCAGCACGTTTAAGTGTTGCACGGTATTCTGGATCTGCTTCAAGCAAAGCACGAGCGATACCATGACGGATTGCTCCAGCTTGACCAGATAAGCCGCCTCCATGTACGTTTACTAAAACATCATAAGTACCAGCTGTTTCAGTTAAAGTTAATGGTTGTTTGATATCTTCGATTAGGGCTGGAGATGGAATGTGCTCGCTGATTTCACGATTATTAACGACGATACGACCTTCTCCTGGAACTAAGCGCACACGCGCTACAGAACTTTTACGACGGCCAGTACCGTAATATTGAACCTGTGCCAAATTGGTAACCTCCTTTTTAATTAACCGCGAAGTTCGTAAACTTCAGGTTTTTGTGCTTCATGTGGATGCTCAGAACCACGGTATACGTTCAATTTTTTGAACATTTGACGACCTAGAGAACCTTTTGGAAGCATGCCTTTGATAGCAAGCTCAAGCATTTTCTCAGGGTAGTTTGTACGCATTTCAAGAGCAGTTCTTGATTTTAATCCGCCTGGATGTTGAGTGTGACGGTAGTAGATTTTGTCAGTTAACTTTTTACCAGTTAACTCGATTTTTTCAGCGTTGATGATGATCACATGATCTCCAGTATCAACGTGCGGTGTGTAAGTCGGTTTGTGTTTCCCGCGAAGGATAGATGCAACTTCTGTAGAAAGACGTCCTAAAGTCTTGCCAGCTGCATCAACAACTAACCACTTGCGTTCAATAGTACTTGCGTTAGCCATAGGTGTTGTACGCATTGAATTTCCCTCCTAAATGATCTGTCATTTTCAATAATCTTCGATTACGTTCTATTTCACAACACAATAAGTTCCGGGGCTTATCGTGGGGTTGAAATACATACCATATGATATCTTATAACTTTATGCAGACTCTGTCAAGAAAATGTTACACCTGGTTTAGTTGTCATAGCAAACGCTCCATAAATACAGCCCGTGCCCCGGTGCGGTGCGCCCCGCGGCTTCGCGATCTTTCGCTTCGAGCATTGCTTTTACATCATCGGGAGAAAATTTTCCAGCTCCTGTATCCAATAACGTTCCGGCAATGATTCTGACCATATTATAGAGAAAACCGTTACCGGTGATCCGCATCTGCAGGCCGTCTCCGGTCTCAGTCCAATCCAGCTCGTAAATCGTTCTGACCTTATCCTGAACCGCGGTATCAGCCGCGCAAAAGCTTGTGAAATCATGTGTCCCGATGAGGTGCCTTGAAGCTTCCCTCATTTTCTGCACATTAAGCTGATATGCAAAATGGTAAGCGTAATGTCGTTTAAATACGTCCGGGTGTTTCTCCGTATATACAATGTAGCGATATTCCTTTTGGACCGCGCTAAATCGTGCATGGAACCCATCATCCGCAATCTCTGCTGTTTTGACGGCAATATCATCAGGCAGCAGGGCATTGAGCGCAAACGGCCATTTCTCAGCCGGGATGGACAGCGGCGTATCAAAATGAATGACCTGCCCGGCAGCATGAACATCGCTGTCCGTGCGGCCGGATGAGTACACAGGCACTCTGCCGTCCGTTTTATGGATGACGGCCAGCGCTTTTTCCAATTCACTTTGAACGGTCCGCTTTCCAGGCTGAACCTGATATCCGTTAAATAAATGCCCGTCATAAGCAATGGTACATTTCACTCTCATTCAGCAGCACCTCTAACTTCTTAAGAAAAACAATAACACGGCTAATACGATGATGAGCAGAATAGCTCCGGTATCCTTTCCGGTCCAGACGAGCTTTCTGTATTTCGTTCTCCCCTCACCGCCCTGGTAGCCTCTCGCCTCCATGGCGACCGCGAGCTCTTCTGCGCGTTTAAAGGCGCTGACAAACAGCGGGACAAGCAGCGGAACAACCGCTTTGATTCTGTCTTTCACCGGGCCGCTTGTAAAGTCCGCACCCCTCGCCATTTGCGCCTTCATGATTTTATCTGTCTCTTCCATCAATGTCGGGATAAATCGCAATGATATCGACATCATCAATGCGAGTTCGTGTACGGGCAGCTTCACCTTTTTAAAAGGATTCAGCAGCTGCTCCATTCCATCCGTTATTTCAATCGGCGTTGTTGTCAGCGTCAGCAGCGTCGTCATAAAGATAAGGTAAACGAAACGGAGGGAGATAAAAATCCCCTGTATAAGTCCGCCCTCATATACTTTAAACCAGCCAAGCTGAAAAATGACAGATCCTTCATGCGTCATGAAAATGTGTAATAAAAAGGTAAACGCCACAATCCAGATAATCGGCTTAAGCCCCTTCAGCAAAAAGCTGAACGGCACGCGCGTTAAGGCAATCACCCCGAATGTAAACAAACCGAGCAAAGCGTACGTCTGTACGTTGTTTGCCAAAAAAACAATACATACAAAAAGAAAGATGCTGACAAGTTTTGTTCGCGGGTCCAATCGGTGAATAAGCGATGATCCGGGAACATACTTTCCGATAATCATGCTGTCCATCATTGATCCTTTTCCTCCTGAAAGAAAGCCTTAATTTCACTGGCGGCATCCTGCAGGGTCAGCATGGGTTTCTCATACTTGACGCCGAGAGCCTTCTCAAGCCGTCTCTGAAACTTCACCGATTCAGGAAGATCCAGGCCCATTTCGGCCATCTCTTCACCTTTTACAAACAAGTCACGCGGACTCCCCGTCGCTTTAATGGTTCCTTTGTGCATGACGATCATTTCGTCAGCATAGCGGGCGGCGTCCTCCATACTGTGGGTGACGAGAACGGTTGTCAGGTTTCCCCGCTGATGAAGCGCATAGAACATGTCCATAATGTCCTGGCGCCCTCTCGGATCAAGACCGGCCGTC
This sequence comes from Bacillus sp. NEAU-CP5, assembly GCF_026420705.1. Classification (NCBI taxonomy): domain Bacteria; kingdom Bacillati; phylum Bacillota; class Bacilli; order Caryophanales; family Bacillaceae; genus Bacillus; species Bacillus sp. NEAU-CP5. The sequence continues at coordinate 9,310 of NZ_JAPMOV010000008.1, forward strand.
GGTTCATCCAAAACCAGCACTTCCGGCTCCATCGCGAGAACGCCGGCAATCGCCACTCTGCGCATCTGGCCGCCGCTGAGCTCAAATGGTGAACGATCCAAAATGTCTTCCGGAAGGCCCACAAGCCCCAGCATTTCTTTTGCTTTCCGTTCAGCGTCTTCTTTTTTTACACCGAAATTCATCGGTCCGAATGCGATGTCCTTCAGCACAGTCTCTTCAAACAGCTGATGTTCGGGAAATTGGAAAACGATTCCGACTTTTTTTCGTAAAGTCTTAAGGTCTTTATTCTTTTTACCGGCTGCCAGAATCGTGCTCCCGAGTTCAAGCTGTCCTTTAGTCGGTTTCAGCAAACCGTTTAAATGCTGCAGGAGCGTCGATTTGCCCGACCCTGTATGCCCGATGACGGCAACGTAGCTGCCCTCTTTTATTACGGCATTGATATCATACAGAGCAAGCCGTTCAAACGGTGTTTTCATTTGATAGCGGTGTTCTACATCTTTGATTTTAATGTCCACAGCTCATTCACCAGCCCTTCCTGAGTCAGATGGTTTTTCGTTAACGCCAGTCCGCTTTCTTTCAAAAGCAGGCTGAGCTGGAATGAGAAAGGCAAATCAAGACCGATGCGAACCAAGTCTTCGTTTAATTTAAAAATCTCTTCAGGCGTGCCCTCTGCATATTTTCTGCCGCCGTTCATCACAATGATCCTGTCCGCCCTTGCGGCTTCTTCCAGATCATGTGTTATCGAAATGACGGTGGCCATGCCCTGATCTTTTAAGCGTCTGACAGTATCAAGGACTTCTTCTCTCCCAATCGGGTCAAGCATGGATGTCGCTTCATCCAAAATCATAATATCAGGACGCGCGGCAATAATTCCCGCGATCGCCACTCTTTGTTTTTGACCTCCGGAGAGATGGTGCGGCTCTTGATCAAGAAAATCCTGCATATTGACTTGTGTGACAGCCCAATCTACTCTCTCAATCATTTCTTCGCGCGGAACACCATTGTTTTCTAAACCAAAAGCCACATCATCGCGAACAGTCGTTCCGACAAATTGGTTATCGGGATTCTGAAAGACCATCCCTATTTTTTTTCGCACATCCCACACGGTATCCTCAGTCAGTTTGATGCCGCCGACTTCAATTTCTCCGGCCTCGGGCAAAATCAGCCCGTTCAGCGCTCTGGCCAAAGTCGACTTCCCTGAACCGTTGTGGCCTACGATAGCAAGCCATTCTCCTTCGTATACCTCCAGACTCACACCGTCTAGCGCCGGTCTTTCCGCATCTTTGCGGTATCGGAATAGAATGTCTTTTACGGATATAAGCTGTTTTTGATCCACGGGCGCCTGGCCTCCTCTCAGCTATAGCTCTGCTTGTCTGTCTCATGATAAAAAGTTCTGATATCTAAAAAAAGGGCATAGATCCAGTTAGAAACTGTCCCGCCCTTCTTTAGATACACAAAAATATGTGATTAAACCAATTCGATGATTGCCATTGGTGCACCGTCACCACGGCGAGGACCAAGCTTCATAATACGTGTGTATCCGCCTTGGCGCTCCTCGTAACGAGTTGCAATGTCAGAGAACAATTTTTGAAGTGCATCTTGGTTATTTTCTTCATTAGCAACCTCGTTGCGAATGTATGCAGCAGCTTGACGACGAGCATGCAAGTCACCGCGCTTACCAAGAGTGATCATCTTTTCAACAACAGAGCGAAGTTCTTTCGCACGTGTTTCAGTTGTTTCAATTCTTTCGTTGATGATCAAATCTGTTGTAAGATCACGAAGCATAGCTTTACGCTGTGAACTCGTACGTCCTAGTTTTCTGTATGACATGTGATGTCCCCTCCTTTAATGGAATGCTGTTTCTAAATAAAAAACACACGAAAATCCTAGTTCACATGGAAACTAGATCAATCGTCTTTGCGAAGGCCGAGTCCAAGTTCTTCTAGTTTCGCTTTCACTTCTTCAAGTGATTTGCGTCCCAGGTTGCGAACTTTCATCATATCTTCTTCCGTCTTGTTCGCAAGTTCTTGAACCGTGTTAATGCCCGCACGCTTCAAGCAGTTGTAAGAACGGACAGAAAGGTCAAGTTCCTCAATCGTCATTTCAAGAACTTTTTCTTTTTGGTCCTCTTCTTTTTCAACCATGATTTCAGCATGCTGAGCTTCGTCAGTTAAACCGACGAATATATTAAGGTGTTCAGTTAAAATCTTTGAACCGAGCGCAATTGCTTCCTTCGGTCCAGTGCTTCCGTCAGTCCAAACATCAAGTGTAAGTTTGTCATAGTTTGCAACCTGGCCTACACGAGTGTTTTCTACCTGATAAGATAAACGAGAAACTGGCGTAAAGATTGAATCGATCGGAATCACGCCGATTGGCTGATCGTCTCTCTTGTTCGAATCAGCAGGTGTATACCCACGTCCTCTTTGTGCAGTAAGGCGAACTCGGAAACTCGCATTCTCACCAAGAGTCGCGATATGAAGATCCGGATTAAGGATTTCAACATCGCTGTCGTGTGTAATATCAGCTGCTGTGACAGTTCCTTCGCCCTGTACATCAATTTCAAGCGTCTTCTCTTCATCAGAGTAGATTTTCAATGCAAGCTTTTTAATGTGCAAGATTATCGTTGTAACATCTTCCACAACGCCTTCGATTGTCGAGAATTCGTGCAGTACACCATCTATCTGGATCGATGTTACAGCGGCACCAGGGAGTGAGGATAAGAGGATACGACGTAAGGAGTTACCCAGAGTTGTACCATATCCACGCTCAAGCGGCTCTACGACAAACTTACCAAATTTGGCATCGTCGCTGATTTCAACCGTTTCGATTTTTGGTTTTTCAATCTCGATCATTACTTAAAACCCTCCTTCAAAACGTCGAAACCTCGAATAGAATCATATGAGATTCCATCCGAAATTCCCCATTGTTTAGTCCCGTATGTGCTCAGGCAACGAGTCGGTGCATTCGTTTCATAAATAACTGTATCATAACCCATTATTGACAGGGACACAAAATCTATACAAACAAATTACACGCGGCGACGTTTTGGTGGACGGCATCCATTATGAGGAACAGGAGTTACGTCTCTGATAGCTGTAACTTCAAGCCCGGCAGCTTGTAAAGCACGGATTGCAGCTTCACGGCCAGAACCTGGTCCTTTAACAGTTACTTCAAGAGTTTTAAGTCCGTGTTCGATTGAACCTTTAGCAGCTGTTTCAGCAGCCATTTGCGCAGCAAAAGGAGTAGATTTACGAGAACCTCTGAATCCTAGAGCTCCGGCACTTGACCAAGAAATAGCATTACCATGAGTATCAGTGATCGTAACGATCGTGTTATTGAAAGTTGAACGAATATGAGCGATTCCTGACTCAATATTCTTTTTCACGCGACGTTTACGCGTGTTTTGTTTACGAGCAGCAGCCATTGTTTAGGTACCTCCCTTACTTACTTATTTTTTCTTGTTAGCTACAGTACGACGCGGACCTTTACGAGTACGCGCATTGTTTTTAGAGTTTTGTCCGCGAACAGGCAAACCTCTGCGATGGCGGATTCCGCGGTAGCTTCCGATTTCGATCAGACGCTTGATGTTAAGAGAAACTTCACGGCGAAGGTCACCTTCTACTTTCAGTTTGTCAATAACATCACGGATTTTACCAAGTTCTTCTTCAGTAAGATCACGCACACGAGTATCTTCAGAAACACCAGCCTCTTTCAAGACTTGCTGAGCCGTTGTGCGGCCAATTCCGAAGACATATGTTAAAGAAATAACAACACGTTTGTCACGTGGGATATCTACACCAGCAATACGAGCCATTCTCTGGGCACCTCCTTATTAATTATCCTTGTTTTTGTTTATGCTTTGGATTTTCACAGATCACCATTACTTTTCCTTTTCTGCGAATAACTTTACATTTTTCGCAGATTGGTTTAACTGATGGTCTCACTTTCATGTGTTTCCAACCTCCTTCAGTTTCCGGAGTGCTTTATTTGTAACGGTACGTAATCCTGCCACGAGTTAAGTCATATGGAGATAATTCTACCGTAACTTTGTCTCCAGGTAAAATGCGAATGAAGTGCATGCGGATTTTACCAGATACGTGAGCCAAAACCGTATGGCCATTTTCGAGTTCAACTTTGAACATCGCGTTTGGCAGTGTTTCGACAATCGTACCTTCCACTTCAATTACATCGTCTTTCGCCATTCAAGTGTTCTCCCTTCTTCAAATCAGTAACTTGCTCTCTGACAAATTTCAAAAGAGAAAATCTCAGTTATCCGTTTGTCACACGCCCTGTTTCGTTTATACTGTTCTGAACTTCCGGAGATACGCAATCATAAAGGGTGAATGATTGATATTCTTTTTCTAAGGAGAATGAAATGTACGCTTTTCTCCGTCTGCTTTAGTACACGATGATGAATCTTCATTCCGATGACAGCAGCTAGCCGGTTTTTCTTCCGACCAATTGTAAACCTACAATCTGCCCAGGTGCGGAATGAAAAACATATGTCATGGAATTCATTTCATCATCTAGACTTTTGTCAGTATATCAAAACCCGTTTCCGTAATCGCAATCGTATGTTCAAAATGAGCACACTTTTTCCCATCTACCGTTACAACCGTCCAGTTATCAGCCAATGTTTTCACATATCGGCTGCCAGCGTTAACCATCGGTTCTATAGCGAGAACCATACCAGGCTTCAGCCTAGGTCCTTTGTTTGGCGGACCGTAATGAGGAATTTGCGGATCCTCATGCAAGTCTTGACCAACACCATGTCCGACATACTCCCTAACAACTGAAAACTGCTCATTTTCGACATACGTTTGTATTGCGTGGGAAATATTCGACAAACGTTCACCTGGTTTTGCTTCCTTCAAGCCTTTATATAAAGACTCCTCTGTTACCTCCAGCAGTCGTTTATCATCATCACTGATGTTTCCTACCGGATATGTCCAAGCAGAGTCACCATGATAACCATTTAATTTAGCACCGATATCAATGCTGATAATGTCACCGTCACGCAAAACCCTTTTACCGGGTATTCCGTGAACGAGTTCTTCATTAACTGATACACAGATGCTCCCGCGAAACCCATTATACCCCTTAAAAGATGGGATTGCACCCTGCTTCTCAATAAAACGTTCGGCAATTTGATCCAATTCTTTTGTCGAGATTCCTGGTTTAATGTGCTTTTTCATCTCTTCATGAGTCAAAGCCACGATTCGCCCTGCTTCCCGCATGATGCCAAGCTCACGAGGGGTCTTACAGATAATCATTTGCTCAATCCTCCAAGAAGCTCTTTCACATCTTTGTACACGTCGTTAATGTCCTGCTGGCCATTGACGTTGACAAGATACCCTTTCTCAGAATAAAAATCGAGTAAAGGCTGAGTCTGCTTCATGTTGACCTCAAGCCGTTTTGAGACGGTTTCCTCATTATCATCTGCCCGTTGATAAAGGTCTCCTCCGTCTTTATCACAAACACCCGGCGTTTTCGGCGGATTGAAAACCAAATGATAGGTTGTGCCGCAAACACTGCAAATTCTGCGTCCAGTCAAACGTTCCATTAAAGAGTCTTTGTCTACTTTAATGTTAATGACATAATCAATCGGCTTGCCGTATTCCTCAAGAATGTTTTCAAGAGCTTCAGCCTGAGCGACTGTTCGCGGAAATCCGTCCAGAAGAAAACCTCTTTCACAATCATCTTTGCCGAGTCTTTCTTTGACAATGCCGATTGTGACTTCGTCCGGTACGAGCTCGCCTTTATCAATATAAGACTTTGCTTCGAGTCCGAGTGGTGTTTCTTCTTTCATAGCAGCACGGAACATATCTCCCGTTGAGATATGAGGTATCCCATAATCCTCAACAATTCGTTCTCCCTGTGTGCCTTTACCGGCTCCAGGAAGTCCCATTAAGACTAAGTTCATTCGGATTTCCCCCGTCCTCTCTTATTTAGAGGAATGGTTAAAACCAGTCCTCTAATTTTTCATAAATCCTCGGTAATTACGTTTCACTAACTGGCTCTCCAGCTGCTTCATTGTCTCCAAGGCTACCCCGACGACAATTAACAATGATGTTCCGCCAATCTGTGCACTTTGAGGCAATCCAGCGAATTGAATGAAAAAGATAGGAAGAATGGAAATCACGGCTAAGAATATAGAACCCACAAACGTAAGTCGATACAAAATGCTCGTAATTCTATCTTGAGTCATTTTCCCTGGACGAACCCCCGGGATATAGCCACCCTGTTTTTTAAGGTTATCAGCCATTTGTTCAGGGTTTACCTGCACAAAAGCATAGAAGTACGTAAAGGCGATAATTAATGCGACATAAACCGCCATGCCCACCGGATGTGTATTGTCAAAGTTGGCTTGAATCCACTTTGTCACATTGTTTTCTCCGAAAAATGACGCGATAGTACGCGGCGTAATAAGAAACGCAACCGCAAAGATTACCGGAATAACCCCTGCCGGATTCACTTTAAGCGGAAGGTGAGTTGACTGGCCTCCGCCAACAGGTGAACGACCTTGCCCTTTTGCATATTGAATCGCGATTTTGCGTACGGCCTGCTGAATGAATATAACACCAACAATAACGGCCAAAATCGCAATCACCAGTAAGGCGATTTTTACAATATGAATAAACAGCTGATCGCTGCTGCCGACAAATTGAGTCTCATAAATCTGCCCAACAGTTTTCGGAATACTAGCCACAATCCCCGCGAAGATGATGATCGAAATTCCGTTACCTACTCCATTGGAAGTAATTTGTTCTCCCAGCCACATTAAAAAAGCAGTTCCTCCAGTGAGTACTAAAGCAATAATCAGATATGTCGATATGCCGGATTTCTCAATCAGCATACCGTTTGCCAGGTTGTTAAACCCGTAAGACATACCTAATGCCTGGATAAAACCAAGCACAATCGTAAAATATCTCGTGAACTGAGCTAATTTACGGCGGCCGACTTCACCTTGCTTAGACCACTCGGTAAACTTCGGCACAACATCCATCTGAAGCAGCTGAATGATGATTGAAGCAGTGATGTAAGGCGTAATTCCCATCGCAAAAATGGAGAACTGATAAAGCGCACCGCCGCCAAATGTATTAAGGAGATCAAAAACCCCCATCGAACTTTGTGTCTGCAACGCCTGAGCATTTACATATGGCACAGGGATAAACGCACCTATGCGAAAGACGATAAGCATGAGTAATGTAAAAATGATTTTATTCCGAATATCACTCACACGCATAAAGTTGGAGATTGTCTTAAACAAGTTAGATCACCTCAGCTGTACCGCCAGCAGCTTCAACAGCTTCTTTCGCAGAAGCAGAGAATTTATTGGCTTTTACAGTTAATTTTTTCTCTAATTTACCGTTGCCAAGAATCTTTACTCCTGCATTAAGTTTGCTAATAACACCAGTCTCAAGAAGAAGTTCAGGAGTGACTTCCGTTCCTTCCGCAAAACCGTTCAATTTGTCTACGTTCACAATAGCGTATTCCTTACGGTTGATGTTTGTAAAACCGCGTTTAGGAAGACGTTGGAATAAAGGCATTTGTCCCCCCTCGAATCCAGGGCGTACACCGCCGCCAGAACGAGCGTTTTGACCTTTGTGACCTTTACCAGCTGTTTTACCGTTACCAGAACCAATACCACGACCTACGCGATTGCGTACTTTACGTGAACCTTCTGAAGGCTTTAATTCATGAAGTTTCATTAGGACACCTCCTTAGCCTATAATTTATTTTTATTGTTCTTTAACAGAAACTAGATGAGATACTTTATTAATCATACCGCGGATCGCAGCGTTATCTTCATGAACGACAGTTTGGTTTGTTTTCTTTAAACCAAGTGTTCTTACAGTAACGCGCTGATCTTCCGGGCGACCGATTACACTGCGTTTGAGGGTAATTTCTAATTTAGCCATTAATGTTCCCTCCTTATCCTAACAGTTCTTCTACAGATTTTCCACGAAGCTTCGCAACCTCTTCGGCACGTTTAAGCTCACTTAAACCTTGAAGTGTTGCACGGATCATGTTGATCGGTGTGTTAGAACCTAAAGACTTAGAAAGGATATCAGCAACGCCAGCAAGCTCAAGTACCGCACGTACAGGGCCTCCAGCGATAACTCCAGTACCTTCAGAAGCAGGTTTCAACAAGATATTGCCTGCACCGAAACGTCCGATGATTTCGTGTGGAATCGTAGTTCCAACCATTGGTACTTCAATCAAATTCTTTTTCGCATCTTCAACAGCTTTGCGGATTGCTTCAGGTACTTCTTGTGCTTTACCAGTACCGAAACCTACGTGACCGTTTTTGTCACCGACAACGACTAGAGCTGCGAAACGGAAACGACGACCACCTTTAACAACTTTCGCTACGCGGTTAACCGTAACTAAGCGTTCTTCTAACTCTAATTTGCTTGGGTCAATACGACGCATAATCATGTGTCCCTCCTTTTTTTATTAAAATTTCAGTCCGGCTTCACGAGCTGCATCGGCCAGAGCTTTTACACGTCCATGGTATAAGTATCCGCCGCGGTCAAATACTACGTCAGAAACACCTTTCTCAGAAGCGCGTTTCGCAACGAGTTCACCGACTTTAGCAGCAGCAGCGCTGTCACCAGTGCTTTCCACGTTCAAATCCTTATCGAGAGTAGAGGCACTAGCAAGTGTAACGCCATTTACATCATCGATGATTTGAGCATAAATGTGTTTGTTTGAACGGAACACATTCAGACGAGGTCTTTCAGCTGTGCCTGAAAGTTTAGCACGAACACGGGCATGTCTTTTTTGACGAGCAGCATTTTTGCTAGTTTTCGTAATCATCCTTAGGTCACTCCTTTCTTCACTTTAAGCGGTCTTACTTAGCAGATTTACCTTCTTTACGGCGAACAACTTCACCTTCGTAGCGGATTCCTTTACCTTTGTAAGGCTCTGGAGAACGTACAGCGCGGATGTTAGCAGCGATAGCTCCTACACGCTCTTTGTCTGTACCTTTTACAACTACTTTAGTTTGAGAAGGAACTTCGATTTCGATGCCCTCTTCAGGAACGATCTCAACAGGATGAGAGTATCCAACGTTTAAAACAAGTTTGTTTCCGGATTTAGCCGCACGATAACCGACACCGACTAATTCCAAACCTCTTTCAAATCCTTTAGATACGCCTTCAACCATGTTTCCAAGCAGACTGCGAGTCGTACCATGCAGCGCACGGTGCTCTTTGTGATCAGAAGGACGAGTAACTGTAAGCACGTTGTCCTCAATTTTGATTTCCATATCAGGATGGAAAGTACGAGTTAATTCTCCTTTTGGTCCTTTTACAGCTACAGTGTTGCCTTCGTTCAGCGTTACTGTAACTCCAGAAGGGATCTCAAGCAGTTTTTTTCCTACACGAGACATACTAAAACACCTCCATTCTTGTTAAACTTCTTACCAAACGTATGCTAGAACTTCTCCACCAGCTTGTTTTGCACGGGCTTCTTTGTCCGTTAAAACACCTTGTGATGTAGAAATAATCGCGATTCCAAGACCGTTAAGTACGCGAGGTACTTCATTTGATTTAGCGTATACACGCAAACCTGGTTTGCTGATTCTTTTAAGACCAGTGATAACGCGCTCGTTGTTTTGTCCGTATTTCAAGAAAACGCGGATGATACCTTGTTTGCTGTCTTCTACGAACTCAACGTCACGAATGAAACCTTCACGCTTTAAAATGTCAGCAATTTCTCTTTTCAATTTAGAAGCAGGAATTTCAAGCTTCTCATGACGTACCATGTTTGCATTGCGAATACGAGTCAGCATATCTGCAATTGGATCTGTCATAACCATTATATAATTACCTCCTTCCCATTCTTGGGGATTACCAGCTGGCTTTTTTCACGCCAGGAATTTGTCCTTTATATGCAAGCTCACGGAAACAAATACGGCAAAGTTTAAATTTACGAATGACTGAGTGCGGACGTCCGCAGCGTTCACAGCGAGTGTACTCTTGCACTTTAAACTTTGGTGTACGTTGTTGTTTCGCAATCATTGACTTTTTAGCCACGATTTCGCCTCCCTTTCATTGATTATTTCTGGAACGGCATACCTACTTGAGTTAATAGCTCACGAGCCTCTTCGTCAGAGTTAGCAGTCGTTACAATAACGATGTCCATTCCGCGAACCTTTGTTACTTTATCGTAGTCAATTTCAGGGAAGATTAACTGTTCTTTGATACCAAGAGTGTAGTTTCCGCGACCGTCGAAAGATTTCTTAGAAATCCCGCGGAAGTCACGTACACGCGGTAAAGATACAGAAATAAGTTTATCAAGGAAATCATACATGCGCTCTCCGCGAAGAGTTACTTTCGCACCGATAGGCATTCCCTCACGAAGACGGAATCCAGCAATTGATTTCTTCGCACGAGTAACGACAGGTTTTTGACCTGCGATAAACGTTAATTCTTCAACAGCACTGTCGATTGCTTTCGCGTTTTGAACAGCATCACCGACACCCATGTTGATTACGATTTTTTCGATTTTCGGCACCTGCATAACAGAGTCGTAGTTGAACTTCGTCATTAAAGCAGGTGAAATTTCTTTATTGTACTTTTCTTTAAGGCGGTTCATGAGATAGACCTCCCTTCCTTTAAATACTATTTATCTAAGACTTGCCCAGATTTTTTTGCAACACGAACTTTTTTGCCATCTTCCACTTTGTATCCTACGCGAGTCACTTCACCTGTTTTAGGATCGAGCGGCATAACGTTTGATACATGAATTGGCGCCTCTTGATTAGAAATACCGCCTTGAGGGTTTGCTTGAGTTGGTTTAGAGTGCTTCTTCACCATGTTTACGCCCTCAACTAGAACGCGGTCCTTTTTAGGGAAAGCAGCAAGGATCGTACCTTGTTTGCCTTTATCTTTACCAGAGATAACCATTACTTTATCGCCTTTTTTCACATGCATCCTGATCGCACCTCCTTGAGTAAGGCATTTATTTCATTAGATAACTTCTGGAGCCAGAGAAACAATTTTCATGAAGTTGTTTTCACGTAATTCACGGGCAACCGGTCCGAAGATACGAGTTCCACGCGGGCTCTTGTCGTCACGGATGATAACACATGCATTCTCATCGAAGCTGATGTATGATCCGTCAGTTCTGCGTGCTCCGCTTTTTGTGCGAACGATAACAGCTCTTACGACTTCACCTTTTTTGACAACGCCTCCTGGTGTTGCTTGTTTAACCGTGCAAACAATTACATCACCAATGTTAGCCGTTTTACGTCCAGAACCGCCAAGAACTTTAATAGTAAGTACCTCACGCGCACCGGAGTTGTCAGCAACTTTTAAACGAGTCTCTTGTTGAATCATTATTTGTTACCTCCCTTCGGAAAAAGAATTCCGAACTTTATTAGATAATAACAGCTTCTTCGACAACTTCTACTAGACGAAAACGCTTAGTTGCAGATAATGGACGAGTTTCCATGATCTTTACGATGTCTCCGATTTTAGCTTGGTTATTTTCATCATGTGCTTTGAATTTCTTCGAGTATTTTACGCGTTTACCGTAAATAGGATCCTTTTTGTATGTTTCAACAACAACAGTGATGGTTTTATCCATTTTGTCAGAAACAACACGGCCTTGGTAAACTTTGCGTTGGTTACGTTCGCTCATGCTCACGACCTCCCCTCAGTGATTATTTGTTGGCAGCAATTTCTCTTTCACGAATCACAGTTTTCATGCGCGCGATAGCTTTGCGCACTTCACGAATGCGAGCAGTATTTTCAAGTTGTCCTGTCGCTAATTGAAAGCGAAGATTGAAAAGTTCTTCTTTAAGAGACTTTACTTTTTGTTCAATTTCAGCAGTGGTAAGGTCACGAATTTCATTAGCTTTCATTTGATTCACCACCAATTTCTTCACGTTTTACGAACTTCGTTTTAATTGGCAATTTGTGAGATGCAAGGCGAAGAGCTTCACGAGCTACCTCTTCAGACACACCAGAAATTTCAAATAAAACTTTGCCCGGTTTTACAACAGCTACCCAGCCTTCAGGAGCCCCTTTACCGGAACCCATCCGTACCTCAAGCGGTTTAGCAGTGTAAGGTTTTGAAGGGAAAATTTTAATCCAAACTTTACCGCCACGTTTCATGTAACGAGTCATCGCAATACGTGCAGCTTCGATTTGGCGGTTCGTGATCCAAGAAGCTTCAAGAGCCTGGATACCGTACTCACCAAAATGTACTTCAGTACCGCCTTTAGCGCGACCGCGCATTTTTCCGCGATGCTCTCTGCGATATTTAACGCGTTTTGGTAATAACATATTATTTTCCTCCTTCCTCAGTTTTCTTCTTAGTAGGAAGAACCTCTCCACGATAGATCCAGACTTTTACACCAAGCTTACCGTAAGTTGTGTCAGCTTCAGATGTTGCATAGTCGATGTCAGCACGCAAAGTGTGCAATGGAACAGTTCCTTCACTGTAGTATTCAGAACGAGCAATGTCAGCTCCGCCAAGACGGCCGGAAACCATTGTTTTCACACCTTGTGCTCCAGCACGCATAGTGCGTTGGATTTGTTGTTTCTGCGCACGGCGGAAAGAAATACGGTTTTCTAGTTGACGAGCGATGTTGTCAGCTACAAGCTGAGCATCAAGATCTGCTCTTTTGATTTCAAGAATGTTAATGTGTACACGCTTGCCAGTAAGGCTGTTAAGGGCTTTACGAAGTGCTTCAACTTCAGATCCGCCTTTACCGATTACCATACCAGGCTTAGCAGTGTGGATCGTAATGTTAACGCGGTTTGCTGCGCGCTCGATTTCTACTTTAGAAACAGAAGCGTCAGAAAGGCGTTTGCTAATGAATTCACGAATTTTTAAATCTTCGTGCAGGAAGTCAGCGTAATCTTTACCAGCGTACCACTTAGATTCCCAATCACGAATGACTCCGATACGAAGACCGACTGGATTTACCTTTTGACCCACTACTTATCCCTCCTTCTTTTCTGATACAACGATTGTAATGTGGCTCGTACGTTTGTTGATTTGGCTCGCACGTCCCATAGCACGCGGGCGGAATCTTTTTAACGTTGGGCCTTCGTCAACAAATGCCTGAGAAATAACCAGATTGTTAGCGTCCATCTCGTAGTTGTGCTCAGCATTTGCGATAGCAGATTTTAAAACTTTTTCGATGATCGGAGAAGCAGCTCTCGGAGTTAAGTTCAGGATAGATACTGCTTCGCCTACTTGCTTACCTCGAATCAGGTCCATTACTAGACGTGCTTTACGAGGAGCAATACGGACTGTTCTTGCAACAGCTTTAGCTTGCATTTAAAAGCCTCCTCTCTTAGCGTCTTGTTTTTTTATCGTCACTGGCGTGGCCTTTGTAAGTACGAGTCGGTGCGAATTCGCCCAACTTGTGGCCTACCATGTCTTCAGAAATGAATACAGGCACGTGTTTACGTCCGTCATATACTGCGATAGTGTGACCGATAAATTGTGGGAAAATAGTTGAACGGCGAGACCAAGTTTTTACAACTTGTTTCTTGTCCGTTTCATTTAATTTCTCGATTTTTGTCATCAAGTGTCCATCGACAAATGGTCCTTTTTTCAAGCTGCGAGCCATTTTGGAACCTCCCTTCGTGATTGCACTACGGTCCGAAATGAACCGTAGACAACCCCGTTATTTATTTTTACGACGACGTACGATAAATTTATCAGATTTGTTCTTTTTCTTACGTGTCTTGAATCCAAGAGTCGGTTTGCCCCAAGGAGACATTGGTGATTTGCGTCCGATTGGCGCGCGACCTTCACCACCACCGTGCGGGTGATCGTTAGGGTTCATTACAGAACCGCGGACTGTAGGGCGGATGCCTTTCCAGCGAGAGCGTCCTGCTTTACCAACGTTGATAAGTTCATGCTGCTCGTTACCTACTTGACCGATAGAAGCGCGGCAAGCAGAAAGGATCATGCGAACTTCACCAGAGTTAAGACGTACAAGAACGTATTTGCCTTCTTTACCAAGAACCTGAGCAGATGTACCAGCTGAACGTACAAGCTGTCCGCCTTTACCAGGTTTTAATTCAATGTTATGCACAACTGTACCAACAGGGATGTTGATAAGCGGAAGTGCGTTACCTACTTTGATGTCAGCTTCAGGGCCGGACATGATTTCAGTACCTACTTGAATTCCTTTTGGTGCAAGAATGTAACGTTTTTCTCCGTCTACATAGTTGATTAGTGCAATGTTAGCTGAACGGTTTGGATCGTACTCAACTGTAGCAACGCGTCCAGGTATACCATCTTTATCGCGTTTGAAGTCGATAACACGGTATTGGCGTTTGTGTCCGCCACCTTGGTGACGTACAGTCAATTTACCTTGGTTGTTACGTCCGCCTTTTTTGTGAAGGGGCGCAAGCAAGGATTTTTCCGGCTGGTCAGTCGTGATTTCAGCAAAATCTGAAGTTGTCATGCCACGACGTCCGTTAGAGGTCGGTTTATACTTTTTAATCGCCATTTTGAATTTCCCTCCTTCTTTTTACAGATAATTAAGCTTCAAAAATTTCGATTTCTTTGCTGTCTGCAGTAAGTTTTACGATCGCTTTTCTGCGACGGCTAGTCATACCAGTGTAGCGGCCGACACGTTTTGATTTCCCTTTGTAGTTCATGATGTTGACTTTGTCAACTTTCACTCCAAAGATACTTTCAACTGCATCTTTCACTTCTGTTTTATTAGCTCTTACATCAACTTCAAAAGTATATTTCTTTTCAGTCATTAAATCAGCAGAACGTTCAGTAATGACGGGGCGCTTAAGAACATCACGAGGATCTTTCATTATGCAAGCACCTCCTCTACTTTTTCAACCGCAGCTTTTGTAATCAGAAGCTTCTCGTGGTTGACAACGTCTAACACGTTGATTCCGTTAGCTTGAACAACTGTAACTCCAGGGATGTTGCGTGCAGAAAGAGATACTGCTTCGTTTGCATCCGCAGTTACGATTAAAGCTTTTTTCTCAACAGATAATCCTTTAAGGATAGCTGCCATTTCTTTTGTTTTAACCGTATCAAGAGTAAGATCTTCAAGAACAATAATGTTGTTGTCGTTCACTTTAGAAGACAATACTGATTTGATTGCCAAGCGGCGAACTTTTTTAGGTAATTTGTAAGAATAGCTGCGTGGTGTTGGGCCGAATACGACACCACCTCCGCGCCATTGCGGTGAACGGATTGAACCTTGACGGGCACGACCTGTACCTTTTTGACGCCATGGTTTGCGACCTCCGCCGCGTACTTCAGAACGATTTTTTACTTTGTGAGATCCTTGACGTAAGGAAGCTCTTTGCATAAGAATAGCGTCGAATACTACGCTCTCATTTGGCTCAATTCCAAATACAGACGCGTTTAATTCGATATCACCAGCAGTAGAACCGTTTTGGTTGTATAATGCTACTTTTGGCATGATCAATTTCCTCCTTTCCTAAGAGACTTATTTAGATTTAACAGCACTTTTAACAGTGATTAAAGTTTTTCTCGCACCAGGCACGTTACCTTTAATCAAAAGAAGATTGCGCTCAGCATCTACTTTTACGATTTCAAGGTTTTGGACAGTGATTTGATCTCCGCCCATGCGTCCAGGTAATAGTTTACCTTTGAATACACGGTTAGGATCTACAGGTCCCATTGAACCAGGACGACGGTGGTAGCGTGAACCGTGAGACATAGGTCCGCGAGATTGTCCGTGGCGCTTGATTGCACCTTGGAAACCTTTACCTTTAGATACTCCTGTTACATCTACGATTTCTCCTGCAGAGAAAATTTCAACCTTGACTTCCTGACCAATTTCATACGCATCCATATCCACGCCGCGTAATTCTTTAACGAAGCGCTTAGGAGCAGTTTCCGCTTTTGCAACGTGTCCTTTTTCCGGTTTGTTTGAAAGCTTTTCACGCTTATCGTCAAAACCAAGCTGGATCGCTTCATAGCCATCGTTTTCAGCTGTTTTCTTTTGAAGAACAACGTTTGGAGCTGCTTCAATAACAGTTACCGGGATAAGATCACCGTTCTCTGCGAATACTTGCGTCATACCAATTTTTCTTCCTAAGATTCCTTTGGTCATTCGTCACACCTCCTATTAAGATCATTCTATATTTTAGAATTAAAGTTTGATTTCGATATCGACACCAGATGGTAAGTCTAATCGCATGAGAGCATCAACAGTTTGTGGTGTTGGGTTCACAATGTCGATTAAACGTTTATGTGTACGCATTTCAAATTGCTCACGAGAATCTTTGTATTTGTGCACCGCACGAAGGATTGTGTAAACTGATTTTTCAGTTGGCAACGGAATCGGACCAGATACGCTGGCACCAGAACGTTTTGCCGTTTCAACAATCTTCTCTGCAGATTGATCAAGGATTCTATGATCATATGCTTTTAAACGAATACGAATTTTTTGTTTTGCCATTATTTTCCCTCCTTTTCGCCTACATCACGTTAGACAGTTCTCCGTGAGAAAAACCTGATCACCTTGCCATGGCAAAGCGGCCGGGTGTGTCAGCAACCTCTCACTTCATCGCAGTCAAAGACCAACATACACTATTATACAGAAAATAGACGCATGTTGCAAGGTTTATTTAAAGAACCTTGTGGTTTTCACACTTTGATTATTATACAGGTGATACCATGATTAATCAAGGATATGCCTGTTTTCTTTCAGAGATGGAACGATGCGAACCGGCTGACAACTTCGGCAAAGCGATCCGGTTCCTCCAAGTGAGGCGAATGGGCTGAGTTCTCAAACCAATGCCATTCTTTATACGGCGCATCAACCTTCTGATAATATTCATAAGACGTCGTCCCCGGGACCGTCAAATCGTATCTCCCTGACATAAAACAGCACGGTATTATAATAGAAGAAACTGATTCCCCGGCATTAAAGAAAATGAGATCCTCCCACAGGTGTTTCAGGCTGAACATTTGTCCCCGCGCGGCTAAGAAGCTCCCCCTCACACCGTACGGTTCACCAAACAGCATTCGCCCCCCTGCTTTAAGAGCGCCGATCGGATGATGGGTAAAGCCCCCTCCCCTCATCTCGATACAAAGCAGAAACAACGTTCGCTGCAGCTGTTTCTCCCATGGAGGCGCTCCGATAAAGCGCAGCGTCTTTTCCAGCAGGAAATGTTTGCGTCGCCTGCTCCATTCCAGCATCAGCCGGTAAGCTTCCGATTCTTCCTTTTGAATATTAACCACCTGACTGATACCGATATACGCATAATACAAATCAGGTCTCTCTTGAAGAACATGAAGCGCCAGAACTGACCCCCACGAATAGCCGGCGATATATATTTTTTGCCTGCTGAATTGCTTGCATAAGCGTTCGGTCAAATGAATGGTATCGGCTGTCAGCTGATCCAAGGTCATAGATGAGCCCGGAATTTCCTTTGAATAAGAGAGACCCGCCCCTCTCTGATCCCAGTTCACAACGGTGAAATGCTTTTCCAGCTTATTCTGGTATTTTCTCGCATAGCCGATTTGAGGAGTGCCGGGACCGCCGTGCAAAAACAAAAGCAGCGGATTACTCCTGTCATCACCATTAATCATAATGGTTTGTTCACTGCCATTAATCAGCAATTGCTGAAGCATTGAAATACGATTGGTTTTCTTGAAGTTATCGTTCATCGGTCTGCTCCTAAAATTTGTATACGTTCTATTATACATGGAATCAGCGGGGAAACAAAAAAACGAGGCCCCATAAGGGACCCCGCATTAATGAACGAGTCGATTACTCAGTGATTGTAGAAACAACGCCTGAACCAACTGTACGTCCGCCTTCACGAATAGAGAAACGAGTTCCTTCTTCGATAGCGATTGTAGAGATAAGTTCAACGATCATTTCAGTGTTATCTCCAGGCATAACCATTTCTACGCCTTCTGGAAGATTGATGATACCAGTTACGTCAGTTGTACGGAAGTAGAACTGAGGACGGTAGTTAGAGAAGAATGGAGTATGACGTCCACCCTCTTCTTTAGAAAGAACGTAAACTTCAGCTTTGAATTTGCTGTGTGGAGTGATTGTACCTGGTTTAGCAAGTACTTGTCCACGTTGGATGTCTTCACGAGCTACACCGCGAAGAAGTGCACCGATGTTGTCTCCAGCTTCAGCATAGTCAAGAAGCTTACGGAACATTTCAACACCTGTCACAGTTGTTTTGCTGTTTTCTTCTTGAAGACCGATGATTTCAACTTCGTCACCGACTTTAACTTGTCCGCGTTCTACACGGCCAGTAGCAACTGTACCACGACCAGTGATTGAGAATACGTCCTCAACTGGCATCATGAATGGTTTGTCAGTGTCGCGTTCTGGAGTTGGGATGTACTCGTCAACTGCAGCCATAAGTTCAAGAATTTTTTCTTCGTACTCAGCGTCACCTTCAAGAGCTTTAAGAGCAGAACCTTTAACAACTGGTACATCATCACCAGGGAAGTCGTATTCGCTAAGAAGATCGCGAACTTCCATTTCAACAAGCTCAAGAAGCTCTTCGTCGTCTACCATGTCGCATTTGTTAAGGAATACTACGATGTATGGTACACCAACGTTTTTAGAAAGAAGGATGTGCTCACGAGTTTGTGGCATTGGGCCATCAGCAGCAGATACTACAAGGATAGCTCCGTCCATTTGCGCAGCACCAGTGATCATGTTTTTAACATAGTCAGCGTGTCCTGGGCAGTCAACGTGTGCATAGTGACGAGTGTCAGTTTCGTACTCAACGTGTGCAGTAGAGATTGTGATACCGCGCTCACGTTCTTCTGGAGCACCATCAATTTGATCGTACGCCATAGCTGTACCTTTACCAGATTTCTTATGAAGTACTGTTGAGATAGCAGCAGTTAATGTTGTTTTACCATGGTCAACGTGTCCAATTGTACCGATATTGGCATGTGATTTGGAACGGTCGAATTTTTCTTTAGCCATTCTAAAATCCTCCTTAAGAGCTTTTAATTAGTAATGTATAGAGTGATAGAAAGTGAAAGCAAGCTCTCACTTCCTCATCTTACAATAGTAGTTATACTTGAGTTAAGTGGCAAAATCAATTATTCGCCTTTATTTTTTTTGATAATTTCTTCAGCGATGCTCTTCGGCACTTCTTCGTAGTGATCCATGAACATTGTGAACGTACCGCGTCCTTGCGTGTTAGAACGAAGGGCAGTAGCGTAACCGAACATTTCAGCAAGAGGTACCATCGCACGCACAACTTGAGCGTTACCGCGAGCTTCCATACCTTCTACGCGTCCGCGACGAGAAGTAACATCACCCATGATGTCTCCCATGTATTCTTCAGGAATAACAACTTCAACTTTCATGATTGGTTCAAGAAGAACTGGGTTACATTTGCTGACTGCATTTTTCAATGCCATAGAAGCAGCGACTTTAAACGCCATTTCGTTTGAGTCAACATCATGGTAAGATCCATCAAAAAGTTTCGCCTTGATGTCGATTAGCGGGAATCCGGCTAGGACACCATTTTCAAGAGAGTCTTCAAGACCTGCTTGTACGGCTGGGATGTATTCACGAGGAACAACACCACCGACGATTGCGTTTTCGAATTCAAAGCCAGCGCCTTCTTCGTTCGGTTCAAATTCGATCCAAACGTGACCGAACTGACCGCGTCCGCCTGATTGACGTACGAATTTACCTTCAACTTTTGCACCGGTACGGAATGTCTCACGGTACGCAACTTGAGGAGCACCAACGTTAGCTTCAACTTTGAACTCACGCTTCATACGATCAACAATGATATCAAGGTGAAGCTCACCCATACCAGAGATGATTGTTTGACCCGTTTCAGGGTTAGTTTGTGTACGGAATGTAGGATCTTCTTCAGCAAGTTTCGCTAAAGCGATACCCATTTTATCTTGGTCAGCTTTTGATTTAGGCTCAATCGCTACGTCGATAACAGGCTCTGGGAATTCCATTGATTCAAGGATTACAAGATCCTTCTCATCACATAGAGTATCTCCAGTAGAAGTATCTTTTAGACCTACAGCAGCTGCGATGTCTCCAGCGTAAACAGTAGAGATCTCTTCACGGCTGTTAGCGTGCATTTGAAGGATACGTCCTACGCGCTCACGCTTGCCTTTTGTAGAGTTCTTTACATATGAACCGGAATCAAGTGTACCGGAATATACGCGGAAGAATGTCAGCTTACCGACATAAGGGTCAGTCATAACTTTAAATGCAAGTGCAGAGAATGGCTCTTCATCAGAAGAATGACGAACGATCTCTTCATCTGTGTCAGGACGTACACCTTTGATTGCAGCAACATCAGTTGGCGCAGGAAGGTAGTCAAGAACAGCATCAAGTACAAGCTGAACACCTTTGTTTTTGAAAGCAGAACCAACAAGTACAGGGTAGAATTCAACATTCAGTGTACCTTTACGGATAGCAGCTTTCAGTTCAGGGATAGTGATTTCTTCACCTTCAAGGTACTTTTCCATAAGCTCTTCATCAAGCTCAGCTACAGCTTCAATCAGGCTGCTGCGAAGCTCTTCAGCTTGTTCTTTGTACTCTTCAGGGATTTCTTTCGCATCTGAACGAGTTCCAAGGTCATCTTCGTAGAAATACGCAACGTTTTCTACTAAGTCGATAATACCTTCGAAGTTGTCTTCAGCGCCGATCGGCAATTGAATTGCGTGAGCGTTAGCTTGAAGACGGTCTCTTAAAGTGCCTACAGAGTAAAGGAAGTCTGCGCCGATTTTGTCCATTTTGTTGACAAATACAACACGCGGTACTCCGTAAGTTGTTGCTTGGCGCCATACTGTTTCTGTCTGAGGCTCAACACCTGATTGAGCATCAAGTACGGCAACCGCACCATCAAGTACACGGAGTGAACGTTCAACTTCAACTGTGAAGTCTACGTGTCCCGGTGTATCGATGATGTTTACACGGTAACCTTTCCACTGTGCAGTCGTTGCTGCAGAAGTGATTGTGATACCGCGTTCTTGTTCCTGCTCCATCCAGTCCATTTGCGAAGCACCTTCGTGAGTTTCGCCAATTTTGTGGATACGGCCTGTGTAGAACAAGATCCGTTCTGTAGTAGTCGTTTTACCGGCATCGATGTGAGCCATGATCCCGATATTACGAGTTTTTTCTAAGGAGAACTCTCTTGCCATTGGGTAATTTCTCCTTCCTTATTAGGGAATTATTATTTTGATTATATGAATCCTACCAGCGGTAATGAGCAAATGCTTTGTTCGCTTCTGCCATCTTGTGAGTGTCTTCACGTTTCTTAACGGCAGCACCAGTGTTGTTAGCTGCATCAAGAATTTCGTTAGCAAGGCGCTCTTCCATTGTTTTTTCTCCGCGAAGACGCGCATAGTTAACCAACCAGCGAAGACCAAGAGTTGTACGGCGTTCAGGACGAACTTCTACAGGCACTTGGTAGTTAGCTCCACCTACACGGCGTGCTTTTACTTCAAGTACAGGCATGATGTTTTTCAATGCTTGTTCGAAAACCTCCATTGCATCATTGCCAGTGCGTTCTTTAATGATATCGAATGACTTGTATAGGATTGTTTGAGATTTACCTTTTTTACCGTCGATCATCATTTTGTTGATCAGGCGGGATACCAGCTTAGAGTTGTAAAGCGGATCAGGTAAAACATCTCTTTTTGCTACAGGACCTTTACGTGGCATCTGAATATCCTCCCTTCATAGTTTTAATGATTTATTTGATTACTTTGCTTTAGGACGTTTCGTACCGTATTTAGAACGGCCTTGCGCACGGTTTTCAACTCCGGCAGTATCAAGCGCGCCACGAACGATGTGGTAGCGTACCCCCGGTAAGTCTTTTACACGTCCGCCGCGGATCAGTACAACGCTGTGCTCTTGCAGGTTGTGACCGATACCAGGAATGTAGGCAGTAACCTCGATTCCGTTAGTCAAACGAACACGAGCATATTTACGAAGTGCTGAGTTCGGTTTTTTCGGTGTCATTGTACCCACACGAGTACATACCCCGCGTTTTTGTGGAGAAGATACGTTAGTGTGCTCTTTTTTAAAGCTGTTGTATCCTTTGTTTAGTGCAGGTGACTTAGAGTTTTCAACTTTGCTCACGCGTCCCTTGCGAATTAGCTGATTAATTGTAGGCATGTTGTGTTCCTCCCTTCATTACGTTTTATAACCCACATACCCAGGTGGTTCATCATTAGGCAAAAAACAATGTCTTTACACAAGAATGATATCTTATATAAAAACAAAAAGTACGCTATAACATAATGGCAACAGCTGCTGCTCCCACTTCAATTCCGCAGGCTTTGCCGAGCTTTTTCATGGAATCCACCATACAGACAGCGGTATTTTGGTTCTTTGCAAGCTGGATAACGCCAGCTGTAAGAACTGAATCCGCGTCTTTTGCCACGACGACTTCCTTCACTGAACCTCGTTTTAGAGCTTTCACTGTTTGCTTCGTACCAATAATAATTGATTTGGCCTGTGATACTTTATCATAAGACATAAACATATCCTCCAAAGTAACAGGTTTTATTTCGAGCACCTTGGTTATATTATCACTCTGCGGGACGGATGTCAACAATGTATGACATTTTTTAGTGCAGTCCCCCGCCAGAATAATTGTAATACTGAGGAAAAGCTGTCGAAACAGCCTTTCCTGCAGCAGTTTCTATTATTCAGCCGGAACCATATCTTCCGAAGGCTGAACGTTTGAAACAGGTTTTACTTTTCTGTAATTCATCATACCGGTACCGGCCGGAACCAGTTTACCGATGATAACATTCTCTTTCAGGCCGAGAAGTTCATCGCGCTTGCCTTTAATCGCAGCATCTGTAAGAACACGTGTTGTTTCTTGGAATGATGCGGCAGACAAGAATGAATCCGTCTCGAGTGAAGCTTTTGTGATACCGAGAAGGACAGGGCGGCCTGTAGCAGGTCGATTGCCTTCAAGCAACACTTTTTTGTTCGCTTCTGTAAATTGGTGAATATCAAGCAATGTGCCAGGGAGAACATCAGTATCTCCGGCATCGATCACACGGACTTTGCGAAGCATCTGGCGAACCATTACTTCTACGTGTTTATCGCCGATTTCAACCCCCTGCATACGGTAAACCTTCTGAACCTCATGCAGAAGATATTCCTGAACCGTTGTCAGGTCAGTGACTTTAAGAAGTTCTTTCGGATCGATAGAACCTTCTGTCAGCACTTGACCGCGGGTAATCTGATCACCCTCAGCCACTTTCAGGCGTGAGTTGTAAGGTGCCGTGTATGAACGTGTCTCAACAGCGCCCTGAACAACAATCTCCTGCTGTTTGTCGCGGACTTCATTGATTTCGGCAATTGTACCGTCAATCTCAGAAATCGTCGCTTGACCTTTCGGATTACGCGCTTCGAAAAGCTCTTGGATACGCGGAAGACCTTGTGTGATATCGTCTCCGGCAACCCCGCCTGTGTGGAACGTACGCATTGTTAACTGTGTTCCAGGCTCACCGATAGATTGAGCGGCGATAATACCTACTGCTTCGCCGACTTCAACATCAGTTCCGGTTGCAAGGTTACGTCCGTAGCATCGTTTACATACACCATGAGGAGTGTTACATGTGAACGCGGAACGGATCCACACCTCTTCGATTCCGGCTTCAACGATTTCCAGCGCTTTATCTTCATCGATCAATTCATTTTCGTTAATGAGCACAGCACCCGTTTCAGGATGTTTGATCTGTTTTCTGGCGAAACGTCCGATCAGACGCTCTTCCAGGCGCTCGATGATTTCCGTGCCTTCTTTGAGCGGTTTTGCAAGAATACCGCGGTCTGTTCCGCAATCTGTTTCACGAATGATAACATCCTGCGCAACATCAACAAGACGGCGTGTAAGGTAACCTGAGTCAGCTGTTTTCAGGGCGGTATCGGCAAGACCTTTACGCGCACCGTGAGTGGAGATAAAGTACTCCAATACTGTCAGACCTTCACGGAAACTTGATTTAATCGGCAATTCAATGATTCGTCCAGCCGGGTTGGCCATCAGGCCTCGCATACCCGCAAGCTGTGTAAAGTTAGATGCGTTACCACGGGCTCCTGAGTCACTCATCATGTAGATCGGGTTGACTTCGTCTAATGATTTCATCAATTTGCCTTGGATAACATCTTTCGCTGAACTCCAAATTGAAATGACTCTTTCATAACGTTCTTCTTCGGTGATTAAACCGCGTCTGAACTGTTTCAGGACATTATCAACTTTGCTTTGTGCTTCTTCAAGGATTTCCTGTTTGTCATCGAGAACGACGATATCAGAAACCCCTACTGTGATGCCGGCTTTCGTTGAATATCTGAAACCGAGGTTTTTCATGCGGTCAAGCATTTTAGACGTTTCCGTGATATGGAATCGTTTAAAGATTTCCGCGATGATTTTACCGAGAATGCCTTTTTTAAACGGTGCGTTGATCGGCTGCTCAGCAATCACAGCTTTTACGTCAGCACCTTTATCTAAGAAGAAACGGTCAGGTGTCTTCTCTTCAATGTTGCTCTTCGTTGGTTCATTCATGTAAGGGAATGATTCCGGAAGAATTTCATTGAAGACGAGCTTACCGACAGTTGTAATTAACAATTTTGAACGCTGTTCTTCAGTAAATGTCACATTCTTAAGGGAGTTCGCTGCAACAGCTACTCTCGTATGAAGGTGAACATAACCGTTTTGATAAGCAAGAAGCGCTTCGTCCGTATTTTTGAAAACCATACCCTCGCCGACTGCTCCCGCGCGCTCAAGCGTCAGGTAGTAGTTTCCTAATACCATATCCTGAGACGGCGTAACAACCGGTTTACCATCTTTAGGGTTCAAGATGTTTTGGGCCGCAAGCATCAGAATGCGCGCCTCAGCTTGAGCCTCAGCTGATAAAGGTACGTGAACCGCCATTTGGTCACCGTCAAAGTCAGCGTTATAAGCTGTACATACTAACGGGTGAAGACGGATGGCGCGTCCTTCAACAAGCGTCGGTTCGAAAGCCTGGATACCTAATCTGTGAAGAGTAGGGGCACGGTTCAGTAAGACCGGATGCTCCTTAATGACAGATTCAAGTACATCCCATACTTCAGGCTGCACGCGTTCGATTTTGCGTTTTGCGCTCTTGATATTGTGAGCAAGGCCTTTTTCAACAAGCTCTTTCATGACGAAAGGCTTGAAGAGCTCAAGCGCCATTTCCTTCGGCAAACCGCACTGATACATTTTCAGATGCGGACCTACGACGATAACGGAACGTCCTGAGTAGTCTACACGTTTACCGAGAAGGTTCTGACGGAAACGCCCTTGTTTCCCTTTCAGCATGTGAGAAAGAGATTTAAGCGGACGGTTACCCGGTCCGGTAACCGGACGGCCGCGGCGTCCGTTGTCAATCAGAGCATCGACTGCTTCCTGAAGCATACGTTTTTCGTTCTGAACGATGATGCTTGGCGCGCCGAGGTCTAACAGACGTTTTAAACGGTTATTACGGTTGATGACACGACGGTAAAGGTCGTTCAGGTCAGACGTTGCGAAACGTCCGCCGTCAAGCTGAACCATCGGTCTTAATTCAGGCGGAATAACCGGAAGCACGTCGAGGATCATCCAAGACGGCTTGTTTCCTGAATTACGGAAGGCTTCAAGCACTTCAAGGCGTTTGATCGCACGTGTGCGGCGCTGTCCCTGAGAAGTCTTCAGCTCTTCTTTTAACATATCAACTTCTTTGACAAGGTCGATGTCCTGCAGAAGTTTATTAATGGCTTCCGCACCCATAGAGGCTTGGAATTTGTTTCCGTACTTATCCAGATACGCACGGTATTCCTTTTCAGATAAAAGCTGTTTCTTTTCGAGCGGTGTATTGGCCGGGTCAGTTACGACGTAAGAAGCAAAGTAAATAACTTCTTCCAGCGCACGCGGTGACATATCCAATACAAGACCCATACGGCTCGGAATACCTTTGAAATACCAAATGTGAGAAACCGGGGCAGCCAGTTCAATATGCCCCATTCTCTCACGACGGACTTTAGCCCGCGTTACTTCAACTCCGCAACGGTCACAAACTACGCCTTTATAACGAACCCGCTTGTACTTGCCGCAATGACATTCCCAGTCCTTAGTCGGTCCGAAAATGCGTTCACAGAACAGGCCGTCCTTTTCAGGTTTCAATGTACGATAGTTTATCGTTTCAGGCTTTTTCACTTCACCAAAAGACCATGAACGGATTTTATCCGGTGAAGCAAGACCGATGTTCATATACTCAAAATTGTTCACATCTAGCAAGGGGCCTACCTCCCTTTTTATCTTCGGATTAACCGATGTCACTTGCCTTTATCAATCAGAGACTATTCTTTCGTTACTGCGTCACGTTCAACGTCTGGAGATGCTGTTTCTTCCGGCGCTTCATCACCTGATAATGCAAGGCCGTCAGCTTGTTTCGCATCTTCCTCGTCTTCTAGATCTCTCATTTCTATTTCTTCTTCATCGCCTGAAAGGATTTTTACGTCCATACCTAAGCTTTGAAGCTCTTTGATCAATACTTTGAATGATTCCGGAACACCAGGCTCTGGAACATTGTCGCCTTTGACGATGGCTTCATATGTTTTCACACGTCCGACCACGTCATCGGACTTCACAGTCAGGATTTCTTGAAGCGTGTAAGCTGCGCCGTAAGCTTCAAGCGCCCAAACCTCCATCTCACCGAAACGCTGTCCGCCGAATTGGGCTTTACCGCCGAGAGGCTGCTGCGTAACAAGTGAGTAAGGACCTGTAGAACGGGCATGAAGTTTATCATCAACCATGTGCGCCAGTTTGATCATGTACATGATTCCGACAGATACACGGTTGTCAAACGGTTCTCCCGTACGGCCGTCATAAAGAACTGTTTTAGCGTCTCTTGACATGCCTGCTTCTTCAAGTGTTTCCCATACATCTTCTTCACGCGCGCCGTCAAATACAGGTGACGCGATGTGAATGCCGAGGTAGCGGGCAGCCATACCCATGTGAAGTTCTAATACCTGACCGATATTCATACGTGATGGTACACCCAGCGGGTTAAGCATGATATCGATCGGCGTGCCGTCAGGAAGGTAAGGCATATCTTCTTCAGGAAGAATCTTCGAAATAACCCCTTTGTTTCCGTGACGTCCGGCCATTTTATCACCTTCAGAAATCTTACGTTTCTGAACGATATATACGCGTACAAGCTGGTTCACTCCCGGAGGAAGTTCGTCGCCGTCTTCACGGTTGAAGACTTTTACGTCGTGGATAATTCCGCCGCCGCCGTGAGGCACACGGAGAGAAGTATCACGGACTTCACGCGCTTTTTCTCCAAAGATCGCATGCAGAAGGCGTTCTTCAGCCGTAAGCTCAGTTACACCTTTAGGCGTTACTTTACCTACGAGAAGGTCTCCGTCGTTGACTTCCGCACCAATACGGATAATTCCGCGGTCATCAAGATTGCGAAGCGCGTCTTCCCCTACGTTTGGAATATCGCGGGTGATCTCTTCAGGCCCAAGCTTTGTATCACGTGCTTCTGATTCATATTCTTCAATGTGAATAGATGTGTATACATCATCTTTCACAAGGCGTTCACTCATGATGATGGCATCCTCATAGTTATAACCATCCCATGTCATGAAGCCGACCATTACGTTACGGCCGAGAGCAAGTTCGCCAAGCTCCATTGAAGGTCCGTCAGCAAGGATTTCTCCTTTGACTACTTCATCGCCGACACTGACGATCGGACGCTGGTTGTAGCACGTACCTTGGTTGGAGCGGACAAATTTCAGCAAGCTGTACTTATCCAGGTTGCCTTTTACTTTTTGGCCGTCAATTTCTTCATAGCGGCGCACCCATACGTTTTTCGCTTCCACCCGTTCAACGATACCAGGGTGTTTACAAATAACGGCTGCACCGGAGTCTTTACCGGATACGTATTCCATACCCGTTCCGACGATCGGAGCTTCCGGCTGCATCAAAGGCACAGCCTGACGCTGCATGTTCGCTCCCATGAGGGCGCGGTTCGAGTCATCGTTTTCCAAGAACGGAATACATGCTGTCGCAGCAGATACAACCTGTTTAGGAGATACGTCCATGTAATCCACGCGGTTGCGGGCTACAACGGTGTTTTCCCCTCTGAAACGCGCTACGATGCTGTCATCCAAGAAAGAACCGTCATCGCTCAGCTTAGCATTCGCTTGGGCTACGACATAGTTATCCTCTTCATCAGCAGTCAGGTAGTCGATTCTAGGCGTTACTTTTCCTGTTTCAGGATCAACGCGGCGGTATGGCGTCTCAATGAAACCAAAGCGGTTTACTTTCGCAAATGATGACAATGAGTTGATCAAACCGATGTTCGGGCCCTCAGGCGTTTCAATCGGACACATACGGCCATAGTGAGAGTAGTGAACGTCACGTACTTCCATACCTGCGCGCTCACGTGTCAAACCGCCCGGTCCGAGAGCTGACAGACGGCGTTTGTGCGTCAATTCAGCAAGCGGGTTCGTCTGATCCATGAATTGAGAAAGCTGTGAGCTTCCGAAGAACTCTTTAATAGACGCAATAACAGGTCTGATGTTAATCAGCTGCTGCGGCGTAATTGTATTTGTGTCTTGAATAGACATTCTTTCACGTACGACACGTTCCATCCGGCTTAAACCGATACGGAATTGATTTTGCAGGAGCTCACCTACAGAACGCAGACGGCGGTTTCCGAGATGGTCGATATCATCAGTGTCGCCCACTCCGTGCAGGAGGTTGAAGAAGTAGCTGATAGAAGAAATAATATCAGCAGGCGTAATGTTTTTAATCGCTTCTTCGATGTAAGCATTGCCGATCACATTGATCGTCTGCTCTCCTTCTGCATCGGTAGGAGCATAGATTTTAATGGATTGAAGCATCACTTCATCCTCGACAACGCCGCCGTTAGGATAAAGTTTTCTGAAGCCGATTCCATTTTCTAAGTATGGCAGTACTTTATCAAGTGTTCTTCTGTCAAGAATCTGCCCTTTTTCAGCGAGAATTTCACCGGTTTCCGGATCCACCAGTGTTTCTGCAAGGCGCTGGTTAAACAGGCGGTTCTTGATATGAAGCTTTTTATTAATTTTATAGCGTCCTACATTCGCAAGGTCGTATCGCTTCGGATCGAAGAAACGGGAATCCAGCAAGCTTTTTGCGTTTTCTACTGTAGGCGGCTCTCCGGGACGAAGGCGCTCATAGATTTCAAGAAGCGCTTTGTCACTGTTTTCAGTGTTGTCCTTATCCAGTGTATTGCGGAGATATTCGTTCTCACCAATGAGATCGAGAATCTCTTGGTCGGAACCGAAGCCGAGAGCACGCAAAAGAACCGTAACCGGCAACTTACGTGTGCGATCAATGCGGACATACACAACATCTTTCGCATCAGTTTCGTATTCTAACCATGCGCCACGGTTTGGAATGACAGTCGCGGTAAAACCTTTTTTACCGTTTTTGTCTACTTTACCACTGAAATATACACTTGGAGACCGAACAAGCTGAGATACGATAACACGTTCTGCACCGTTGATGATAAAAGTACCGGTATCTGTCATAATAGGGAAATCACCCATGAAGACATCCTGGTCTTTTACCTCTCCAGTTTCTTTGTTAATTAAACGAACCTTCACTCTCAGCGGAGCTGAGTAAGTCACATCACGTTCTTTTGACTCTTCAACGGGATACTTAGGATCTCCTAAACTGTAGTCAATGAACTCTAGAGAGAGGTTACCAGTGAAATCCTCAATTGGTGATATGTCTTGAAACATCTCTCTAAGACCCTCATCAAGAAACCACTGATAAGAAGAGGTTTGAATTTCAATGAGATTTGGTAATTCTAACACTTCGCTAATGCGAGCATAGCTTCTGCGCTGGCGGTGTCGTCCATACTGAACTAGTTGACCTGTCAACTGATTCACCCCTCAAATCATGCGTATTATATGTGTAATAAGCATCTCTTACGATAAAGAAATACTTTTACAAGACAAAAGAAAAAAGGGTTTCTAATTAAGAAAACCACATCCAAAAACAAATACCGATTTTATTAGCATTTCCATGTTTGTATAATTTATACATGCACTATGATTATTTCAGCATATCATGCAAAATATATACATTGGCATTTTACAATATTAACATAGCTGAAAATTCAAGTCAAACTTTTTTTGCTTTTATGATATAATAGCCTTTCTTTTTTTGAACCACAGAAACTTCGTCAAAAAGCTCCTTCAGTTTTTCAATGGCAGAAGGCCCGCCCTGTTTTTTCTGTATAACGATCCACAATTCACCTGAAGCCCTTAAATGCTCAGCGCTTTTTTCAAAAATGGCATGGACAACTTTTTTTCCGGCGCGGATTGGGGGGTTTGTAAAAATAGAAGCAAATGTTTGAGCAGAATCAATATTTGAAAATAAATCACTCTGATAAATCCGAACGTTTTTTATTCCGTTTTTTTCTGCATTTTCATTTGACAGCTCTACGGCTCTTTCATTCACGTCAATCATGTGCACGGTCCGGTCTGTAAATGCACCGGCGAGCGACAGACCGATCGGGCCGTAACCGCAGCCTGCATCCAGGAAGTCACCGTCGATCTCCGGCTCTTCAAACGCTTCAATTAAGAGACGCGAACCGAAATCAACTTCCTTTTTCGAGAAAACGCCGCTGTCACTTGTGAATGTATAAGATCTGTTCCGCAGTGTAAATGACCATGTCTGTTTATCGCTTTTAACTGAAGGTTTTTCTGAATAATAGTGTTCACTCATTATTAGAACCTCCTTTTTTAATGGCACTTAAAGAAAAGCAAAGAAAAAGCCCGCCTCATAAAAGCGAGCTTCCCCTACAGGCAAGTGAAGATTACTTAACTTCTACAGAAGCGCCAACTTCTTCAAGTTTAGCTTTAAGCTCTTCAGCTTCTTCTTTCGCAATACCTTCTTTAAGTGGTTTTGGAGTGTTGTCAACAAGTTCTTTAGCTTCTTTCAAGCCAAGACCAGTGATTTCACGAACAACTTTGATAACTTTGATTTTCTGAGAACCTGCACCAGCAAGGATAAGGTCGAATTCGCTTTGCTCTTCAGCAGCGCCGCCAGCAGCAGCTCCGCCAGCTACAGCTACAGGAGCAGCAGCAGTTACGCCAAATTCTTCTTCGATTGCTTTTACTAGGTCGTTCAATTCAAGTACAGTTGCTTCTTTAACGGAAGCAATGATTTCTTCGATATTTAAAGCCATTTGAAATTCCTCCATTTGTTTTATTTTAGGGTAAAATCAGATTAAGCGCCTTGTTCTTCCTTTTGGTCTGCAACTGCTTTAGCTGCAAGTGCAAGGTTGCGAACTGGAGCTTGAAGTACGCTAAGCAACATAGAAAGTAAGCCATCGCGTGAAGGAAGTTCAGCAAGAGCTTTCACTTCTTCAACAGAAGATACTTTTCCTTCGATAACGCCCGCTTTGATTTCCAGAGCTTCGTGATTTTTCGCGAACTCGTTAAGAACTTTGGCCGGAGCGATAACATCTTCAGTACTGAATGCGATCGCATTCGGTCCAGTTAAGACATCATTCAAACCATCAAGTTCAGCTTGTTCAACCGCACGGCGAGTCATTGTGTTTTTGTACACTTTGAACTCTACGTTAGCTTCGCGAAGCTGTTTACGGAGTTCAGTTACTTCAGAAACGTTAAGTCCGCGGTAGTCAACGATGATCGTTGATTTGCTTTCTTTCAGTTTAGAAGCAATCTCTTCAACAACAACTTTTTTTGTATCAATTGCGCTGCTCATGGTTACACCTCCTGTAGATTTTGTGTAACACTTATACCGCTAGGTGATCACGACTGTGACGACGATTTCATATAAAAAGCCTCCATGTGGACATGGAGGCTGTATATACAAGCATACGTAACGTAATAGCTGTGATATATATACACCTCGGCAGGATATTAAGCCTTAACGGCCCCTGCTGTCTACGGTATAAATGACATATTATATTTTACAACATTTTGAATCATATCAGAATGCTGATCTAAAGTCAAATATTATTTTACGTTGAAAGTAGAAGCGTCTACTTTGACACCAGGGCCCATAGTAGAAGTAACGGCAACGTTTTTCACGTAAACACCTTTAGCCGCAGCCGGTTTTGCTTTCAGGATTGTATCATACATTGTTGTGAAGTTCTCAACAAGTTTTTCATCCTCGAAAGAAACTTTTCCGATCGGAACATGGATGTTACCAGCTTTGTCAACGCGGTATTCTACTTTACCAGCTTTGATTTCGCCGATTGCTTTTTCTACTTCGAATGTAACAGTTCCTGTTTTAGGGTTTGGCATAAGACCTTTTGGTCCAAGCACACGGCCGATTTTACCGACTTCACCCATCATGTCAGGAGTCGCAACGATTACATCGAATTCGAACCAGCCTTGCTGGATTTTCGCGATGTAATCAGAATCGCCAACGTAGTCTGCACCGGCAGCTTCAGCTTCTTTTGCTTTTTCGCCTTTAGCGAATACAAGCACGCGCTGAGTTTTACCAGTTCCGTTAGGAAGTACAACTGCACCGCGGATTTGCTGATCGTTTTTACGAGGGTCAACCCCTAAACGAAAAGCAACTTCAACTGTAGCGTCGAATTTAGCTGTGTTTGTTTTTTTAGTAAGCGCCACTGCTTCAGCGACGTCGTAAGCTTTCGCACGGTCTACAAGCTTCGCAGCTTCAACGTACTTTTTACCTTTTTTAGCCATTTTAAAATTTCCTCCTTATGTGGTTATAGCGGAATAACCTCCCACGAATAAGGGTTGCGAACTTGTGAAAACTCGCAACCCGACAAGAAACAAATTAATCCTCGATAACGATACCCATACTGCGGGCAGTACCTTCAACCATGCGCATTGCCGCTTCAACGTCTGCTGCGTTTAAGTCAGGCATTTTCGTTTCAGCGATTTCGCGAACCTTATCGCGCTTAACGGTTGCCACTTTATTACGGTTTGGTTCACCAGAACCAGACTCAATTCCAGCTGCTTTTTTAAGCAATACTGCAGCAGGCGGAGTTTTTGTAATAAATGTAAATGAACGGTCTTCGTAAACCGAAATTTCAACAGGAATGATTAAACCAGCTTGGTCAGCTGTACGAGCGTTAAACTCCTTACAGAATCCCATGATATTTACACCGGCTTGACCTAGTGCAGGTCCAACTGGCGGCGCTGGGTTAGCTTTTCCAGCAGGAATTTGCAATTTTACAACTTTTACTACTTTTTTAGCCACGAGACACACCTCCTTAAGTCCGTGATGTGGTAATAGGGTAAACCCTCCCACTCAAGGTTTCATTCTTTATATGAATGACGAAATATCAAGCTAGCTGCCTTGGATTAGTCCAAGACGTACCTTTGCTATATTATCATTAATATATAGCAATTTCAAGTTTTTTCACATTACAATTTGTCGATCTGGGTAAATTCCAGTTCAACCGGCGTTTCACGGCCGAACATGTTAACGAATACTTTCACTTTGCTCTTATCATAATCAATCTCTTCAATTGATCCTGTAAAGTTGGCGAAAGGTCCGTCTATGACTTTGACTGTCTCATTCAATTCAAAATCAATGTCGGTTTTCCGCTCATCCATGCCCATGCGTTTTAAGATGGTTTCCGCTTCGCCAGGAAGAAGCGGAGTCGGCTTTGAGCCTGAACCGGCTGATCCGACGAATCCGGTAACGCCCGGCGTGTTGCGGACCACATACCAGGAATCATCAGTCATGACGATTTCAACAAGCACATAACCCGGGAACACTTTCTTTTTGACTACTTTTTTCTTGCCGTTCTTAATATCAGTCTCTTCTTCTTCAGGGACGACAACGCGGAAAATTTTATCCTGCATTCCCATTGATTCCACACGTTTTTCAAGGTTTGCTTTTACTTTGTTTTCATAACCGGAATACGTATGAACAACATACCAATTCTTTTCCATTCTATCAGGACTCTGCAGTCCTTCCCTCCCCGCATTTAAAAATGAAGTGTAAAACAAAAAATAGGCTCAGGGCCTATGAATCCTTTTTCAACAACACAATAAAAAACCCGCTGAACGGGTTTTGGCAAACGATATTATGATCTATTATAGCACGTATTGCTGATCATTATTCAACTATTAAACGAATTAATTGAGAAATTCCTGTATCAAGGAGGGCAAAAAAGATAACAAAAAAGATAACCGTTGAAATCACCGTGATCGTATAGCGCGTTAACTCTTTGCCTTTAGGCCAGCTAACCTTTTTCATTTCTTTCCCAACATCTTTAAAGAAACTCATCATGCGCATGTAAAAGACCTCCACAATTTAAAAAGCGAACACTATTTTGTTTCTAAATGAGCTGTATGTGAATTGCAAGTGCTGCAGTACTTCTTAACTTCTAACCGCTCAGCCGCTGATGCAGAGCTTTTCATTGTCGTATAATTACGATTTCCGCATGTTTTGCATGCCAGCGTAATCTTTTTTCTCATGTCGTTACACCTTTTCCTAAACATTCATTTATCTTAATAAAATAGCACAGTCAGAAAAATTCTGTCAATATGACACAGAAACCTGCTACAGGCTGATCTCTCTTATTTCTAAATATTTTTCAAGCTTGCGCTTCACGCGCTGCAGGGCATTATCGATTGATTTTACGTGTCGGTTTAAGTCATCTGAAATCTCTTGGTAACTTCTTCCATCCAAGTACAAAACAAGCACCTTTCTCTCCAGATCGCTCAGCAGTTCTCCCATTTTCAGTTCGATATCATCAAATTCTTCCTGATTAATAATCATCTCTTCAGGATTTAACGTTTTAGCGCCTGAAATGACATCAAGCAGTGTTCTGTCAGATTCTTCATCAAAAATAGGTTTGTCTAAAGAAACATAGGAATTTAAAGGAATGTGTTTCTGACGGGTAGCTGTCTTTATTGCGGTAATAATCTGGCGGGTAATGCATAATTCTGCAAAAGCTTTAAATGAAGTAAGCTTGTCCTCTCTAAAGTCTCGGATAGACTTATATAAGCCTATCATCCCTTCCTGTACAATATCTTCTCTGTCGGCCCCTATTAAAAAATAAGACCTTGCTTTCGCCCGTACAAAATTACGGTACTTCGTAATCAAGTAATCTAACGCATCACTATCCCCAACATGAACCTTTTCAATGACCTGCTCGTCCTCCAACTGGCAAAATTGCACTTTGTTGAACTTTCCCTTGCTGTTCTGTAGATTCACTGCGATCCCCCCGGCGCACGTAGATAGAAATATTATACATTAATGGGCGAAAAAGCGTCAACCTAATCCAGACCGCCTCGGCGCCACTTTTCAAACGTTTTCAAAACCTCTTCGGACAGCTCGATTTTACCCGGTGGTTTTTCAGAAGTGATCTTTGAAACCCGCCTTTGAATCCGGCGTTCTATCGTATCCACTTCCCTCAGGAGCTCCCGGGCGGATTTACGGAGAGCCCCTTGTCCGAAAATCGCCCACTGCTCCGTATAGTCGGAGGTTGCGACATGAATCTGTGTCGCAATATTATTCAGCGCCTGGGCAAGCTTCTCGATCCGCTCATCCGCCGTCTCATTCTCCCGTGTGAAAATCACTTCGACTCTATGATTCGTTTGTTTTTTCTCTATGCCTTTTACCAGGTGTGCGTCAAACACCACAATGACTCTGATTCCCGTGTAGGACTGATATTCCGCCATCTTCTGGATCAGTACATCTCTCGCTTCTTCAAAACTGTTCGCTTTTAAATCCTTTAGCTGCGGCCAAGCTCCAATCATGTTGTATCCGTCTACTAACAGGATGTCCATCTGTCTTCATTCCCCTAAAGGATTGCGCTTCCGGTAGACTTCATACATGAGAAGGCCGGCCGCTACCGACGCATTCAAAGACGTGACTTTTCCGGCCATCGGAAGCTTAATGAGAAAATCACATTTCTCTTTCACAAGCCGGCCCATTCCTCTGCCTTCGCTTCCGATAACGAGCGCCAAAGGCATCTTGCCGTCCATAGAGCGGTAGTCTTCCCGGGCGGATGCATCCGTTCCGACGACCCAAATCCCCCGCTCCTTCATTTCATCAAGTGTCCGGGCAAGGTTGGTCACCTTCACGACGGGAATGTGTTCAATCGCACCGGTCGAAGCTTTTGCGACTGTCGAAGTCAGTCCGACCGCTCTGCGTTTCGGAATCACGATGCCGTGTGCACCGACAGCGTCAGCCGTTCTCATGATGGAACCGAGATTATGAGGGTCTTCCAGCTCGTCCAGTATGAGAAAGAAAGGCTGTTCGTTTCTCTCTTCCGCTCTTTTATATAATTCGTCTAATTGTGCATATTCATATGCTGCCACCTGGGCGACAACACCCTGATGCTGCCCCTCCACCATCTGATCGAGTTTTTTCCTCGGTACAAATTGAATGGTGACGCCGCGCTTTTTAGCAAGCTCCATAACTTGCTGCGCCTGTCCTTTTACTGTGTTTTCCGCCATCCATAACTTATACAGCTTGCGATCTGACTTTAACGTCTCAATCACAGCGTTTTTTCCTATGACGTAATCATGTTGCTGACTCATTTGTTTTCCTCCCTGACGTCCCGACTTGTATAGCCTCAGCAATCAGCTGATTCAGTCTTTCTTCTCTTTTCTCAAGAAAAAGGTATCCGAGTAAAGCCTCAAAAGCTGTACTATGGCGGTACGTCTGTACATCTGTGTTTTTAGGCGTCGTCCCTGATTTCGCGTTTCTGCCTCTTCTCAGCACGGCTTCCTCTTCCTCCGTGAAAAAGGATTCGTCCTGAAGGCGGAACAATATGTCTGCCTGTGATTTTGCCGATACAATCCGGCTCGCCTTCTTATGAAGGTCATTCGGTTTCGTAAAGCCCTGCTTAAGCAGGTGATGCCGGACGTATATTTCAAAAATGGCATCACCCATATAAGCAAGCGCAAGACCGTTTAACTGCTTTGAATCTTTGATTTGTTCAAATTGAAGCATCCGCTTACTCTCCCCGCTTCCAGCGAGTTCCCTGGGCCGTATCTTCAAGAATGATATTCATGCTTTTCAGCTGATCGCGAATCTGGTCTGACAAAGCAAAATCGCGATTGCGGCGGGCTTCATTTCTCTTCTCAATCAACTCTTCAATCTTTTCGTCGACAAGCTCTTCTTCGCCGAGCGTAAGTCCGAGAACAGATCCGATTCTGTCAAACATGCTGATAAAGGCTTTAATGACGTGATCCGCCGTATTGTCTTCCTGCATGTAGTAATTGGCGAGCTTCGCCAGATCAAACCAAACGGAAATCGCATTCGCCGTATTAAAATCATCATCCATTGCTTCTTCAAACGCAGTGCGGTGCTCTTCGATTTTAGCGAGCCACTCCTCATCATTGTCAGTCAGATTCGTGCTGCTAATCAAACGATGGTTTAAATTACTGTAGGCCGTCTTCAGGCGGTTAAACGCGTTTTTTGTTTTCTCAAGCAGCTCTTCCGAATAGTTGATCGGGTGGCGGTAATGAACGGACAGCATGAAAAATCTCAAAAGCTGCGGGTCATATTGCTTAATGATATCGTGCACCAAAACAAAGTTGCCGAGAGATTTTGACATCTTCTCATTATCGATATTGATATATCCGTTGTGAAGCCAGTATTTTGCGAATGTCTTGCCTGTTAATGCTTCAGATTGGGCGATTTCGTTTTCATGGTGCGGGAATGTCAGGTCCTGACCGCCGGCATGAATATCGATTTCGTCACCCAAATACTTTTTCACCATTGCGGAGCATTCAATATGCCAGCCCGGGCGGCCTTTTCCCCAAGGGCTATCCCATGAAATTTCTCCGTCCTTAGCAGCTTTCCAAAGAGCAAAGTCCAGCGCATCCTCTTTCTTCTCGCCGACCCGGATACGCGCGCCTGATCTGAGTTCATCAATTGATTGCTGAGATAGCTTGCCGTAGCCTTCGAAGGCCCTTGTTTTGAAATAGACGTCGCCTTCTGATTCATAAGCGTAGCCTTTTTTAATCAGCTCGCTGACAAATTCAATAATGGCGTCCATGTTTTCCATGACCCGGGGGTGAAGATCCGCTTTCCGGCATCCAAGGGCGCCCACGTCTTCAAAATACGCTTTAATGAACCGTTCAGAAACGGTCGGGACGTCCTCACCGAGCTCGTTGGCCGCCTTAATCAGTTTGTCGTCAACATCGGTGAAATTCGATACGTATTGAACATCGTATCCTTTATACTCTAAATAGTTGCGTACGGTATCATACACAATCGCCGGACGCGCGTTTCCGATATGAATATAGTTGTATACAGTCGGTCCGCACACGTACATTTTTACTTTGCCTTCCTCAAGAGGAACGAATGTTTCCTTTTTCCGTGTCAATGTATTATAAAGTGTAATGGTCATTTTTGGTTGATCCTTTCTTTTTTATCTTCCAGTTCAGCCTGCAGTTCAAAAATCTGCTGCTCCAATGCTCTAAACCGGTCAGCAACCGGATCGGGCAAGTCTTGGTGATTGAGATCGCGTTTGATTTTTCTTCCGTTCTGAATGACGACTTTCCCCGGTATGCCGACAACGGTCGAAAAGTCGGGAACATCACGAAGCACAACGGAACCGGCCCCTACTTTAGAACCCTGCCCGACCGTAATAGAGCCGAGCACCTTCGCTCCGGTTGCAATTAAAGCATCATCTTTTATGGTCGGATGCCGCTTCCCCTTTTCTTTTCCCGTTCCCCCGAGAGTGACACCTTGGAATACCGTCACGTTATTGCCGATTTCACATGTTTCCCCTATGACGACCCCCATACCGTGGTCAATGAAAAACCTTCTCCCGATGGTCGCGCCGGGATGGATTTCAATTCCGGTAAAGAAACGGGCAATCTGTGATATCAGGCGCGCCAGGAAGAAAAATCTCCGTTTATATAAAGCATGTGCAATCCGATGCGCCCATATAGCATGTAAACCAGAATAAGTTAAAACAACTTCGAAATAGCTTCTTGCTGCCGGATCTTGATCGAACACTGTATCTATGTCTTCTTTTAGCATTTTAAAAAACACATGCTTCCCCCCATTCTCTCCCCGCTCCAGTCTGTTTTTCCGCCTATAAAAAAAGCGCCTCTGCATGTAAACATGACAGAGACGCTTTTACCGCGCGGTTCCACTCTGTTTGAAAAACAAGTCACTGTTTTCCCAACTTAAAAGCCGGTAACGGCGGCGGCCGCCTTTAAATACTGATTTCCGCAGAAATGTTCTTCAAAGGTCTTAAGGGCGCACTTCTAAAACATGACGCATGAATCTCTCTCAGCCGATGAAGATTCTTTCTGTAATGGTCATTGTTTTATACTCTTCCCTATCAACAATCGTATATTTAAATGCTTTTCAGGCGTCTGACGGCTGTTTCTCTGCCGA
Source organism: Bacillus sp. NEAU-CP5 (assembly GCF_026420705.1). Lineage (NCBI taxonomy): Bacteria > Bacillati > Bacillota > Bacilli > Caryophanales > Bacillaceae > Bacillus > Bacillus sp. NEAU-CP5. The sequence continues at coordinate 48,657 of NZ_JAPMOV010000008.1, forward strand.
TCAGCTCAATGGCCTGCGGAAGCTCAGGACCGTGTGTCTGACCGGTAACCGCTACACGAATCGGCATGAACAGCTTTTTACCTTTATGGCCTGTTTCTTTCTGAACAGCTTTAATTGAGGCTTTGATCAGCTCAGGCGTAAATTCTTCAAGCTCTTCAAGCTTCGCAGCAAATACGCTGAGCACTTCAGGCACCTGTTCTTCTTCCAGAACGGCTTTTGCCTCTTGATTATACTCGATCTCATCTTTAAAGAACAAATCAGTCAGCTCGACAATTTCAGCGCCGTAGCTCAATTGCTCATGGTAAAGAGAGATTAATTTACGAACCCATTCCTGCTCCTCGGCAGAAAGCTCAGTGCCGACTTTTCCTGCTTTTTGCAGGTGCGGCAAGGTCAGCTCAACCACTTGATCAAGATCCAGCGCTTTGACGTATTGGTTGTTGACCCATTTCAGTTTATGCATATCAAACAGAGCCGGTGACTTAGACAAACGATTTACATCAAAAATTTCAATGAATTGTTCTCTTGTGAAAAGCTCTTCTTCACCGACGGGAGACCAGCCGAGAAGTCCGATAAAGTTAAACAGCGCTTCAGGCAGGTAACCCAGCTCATCATACTGCTCAATAAACTGGATAATTGATTCATCACGTTTACTTAATTTTTTGCGGCTTTCGTTTACGATAAGCGTCATATGTCCGAAGACAGGAACATCCCAGCCGAATGCCTGGAAAATCATGATCTGTTTCGGTGTATTTGAAATGTGATCCTCACCGCGGAGCACGTGCGTCATTTTCATTAAGTAATCGTCAATCGCGACAGCAAAGTTATACGTCGGTGTTCCGTCTTTTTTGACGATGACAAAGTCGCCGATGCCGTCTGATTCAAAAGAAATCTCACCTTTTACGATATCGTTAAACACGATGATTTTCCCTTCAGGCACGCGGAAACGGATGCTCGGCTGTCTGCCTTCGGCTAAAAACTGCTCCTGCTCTTCCTGAGTCAGGTTTCTGTGTTTGCCGGAATAGCGCGGCATTTCCCCGCGGGCGATTTGCTCTTCACGTTCTTTCTCAAGTTCTTCTTCCGTACAGAAACATTTATAAGCAAGCCCTTTTTCAAGAAGCGCTTCATAGTACTTTTTGTAAATGTCGTTACGCTCAGACTGGCGGTACGGGCCGTATTCTCCGCCGACATCCACACTTTCATCCCAGTCCATGCCGAGCCATTTCAAATAGTTGAGCTGGCTTTGCTCTCCGCCTTCAATATTTCGCTTTTTGTCCGTATCCTCAATCCGGATAATAAACTTTCCGCCTTGGCTGCGGGCAAATAAATAGTTAAAAAGCGCTGTTCTGGCGTTACCGATATGCAAATGTCCGGTCGGACTCGGTGCATAACGAACGCGTACTTCATTTCCCATGTTCAAATACTTCCTTTCATCTCGTCTGTAGCCTCTAGCCGAATATATGTATCTATTCTACCACCAAATAGACCGGGCATCAAAACAATGATCAGGCTTTTTGGATCAGAACGGTCGCCTGAGCGGCAATTCCTTCGGCTCTTCCGGTAAACCCGAGCTTTTCAGTCGTCGTCGCTTTTACGTTTACTTGAGAGACGTCCGCCTCAAGGCCTTCCGCTATCCGTTTTCTCATAGCATCAATATGCGGCGCCATTTTCGGCTTTTGCGCAATAATCGTGCAGTCTATATTTCCGAGTACGTATCCTTTCTCTTTAACAATGTTCCAGACATGCTGAAGCAGCTTAAAAGAATCCGCATCCTTGAATTCCGGATCAGTATCCGGGAAATGCTTGCCGATATCTCCTTCACCTGCCGCTCCGAGACACGCGTCTGCGACTGTATGCAGCAATACATCAGCATCTGAATGTCCGAGCAGCCCCTTTTCATAAGGAATTTCAATTCCGCCGATGATGAGAGGACGGCCTTCCGTTAATTGATGCACATCAAATCCTTGTCCGATTCTAAACATTATGATTCCCACTTTCCGCTTTCATGATTGCTTCCGCAAATATCAGGTCATCCGGCGTTGTCAGCTTAATATTGGTATAGCTGCCTTCAACGATACTCACCTGATATCCATCAAGACGCTCGACGAGGCTGGCGTCATCCGTCCCTAAGAAGCCTTTGTTTTCCGCTTCCATATGCGCCGTCTTCAATAAAGAAAGACGAAAAGCTTGCGGCGTTTGAACGGCCCACAAGCTTGAACGATCAAAGGTCTCCGCAACCCGGGAGCCTTCCGCCCGTTTTATCGTGTCTTTCACAGGAACAGCCAGGACAGCCGCTCCCGCCTCCTCTGCTGTTTCAACGAGCTTATCGATATGCTGATGTGTGACAAACGGGCGCGCTCCGTCATGAACAAGAACGACCGATTCCTTATCAATCACTTTCAGTCCTTCGTATACACTGTTCTGACGCTCCGCACCTCCGGTAACAAGCTCAATTTCCGTCTGAATCGGAAATTGGGCCAGCAGCTGGCGAAAATCTTCCTGTTCACTCTCGTTTATCACCAGGATTATTTTCTGACAGGGTGCGTGGCTTTCAAAAACCCGCAGTGTGTGTATAATAACAGGCGCACCTTTTAAGCTGATGAACAGCTTATTTTTCCCGGCCTTCATCCGTTTTCCTTGTCCGGCAGCCGGAATAACGACAACATACTCCATATGAACTCCCTCTTAAAGAGCTTTCTCAAGCAGCTTGGGCTTGGCAAAAATCATTCGTCCCGCCGCTGTCTGCAGTACGCTGGTTACGAGCACATCAATATGTTTCCCTATATAATTGCGGCCTTCTTCCACAACAATCATCGTCCCGTCATCCAAGTAGGCCACACCTTGATTATGCTCTTTCCCGTCCTTAATCACCTGCACATTCATCTCTTCGCCCGGAAGCACAACCGGCTTCACCGCGTTTGCAAGGTCATTAATATTCAGTACCGCAACCTTCTGAAGCTCACATACTTTATTTAAATTAAAATCATTCGTCACAACGACGCCGGATGTCAGCTTCGCAAGTTTGACAAGCTTGCTGTCAACCTCCTGAATGTCCTCGAAGTCGCCTTCATAAATTTCAACCGTAATATCCAGTTCCTTTTGAATGCGATTCAAGATATCCAGACCGCGGCGTCCTCTGTTACGTTTTAAAACATCTGAAGAATCAGCGATATGCTGTAATTCCTCCAGCACAAATTGAGGAATGACAATGACGCCTTCTAAAAAGCCCGTCTGACAAATATCTGCAATTCTCCCATCAATAATAACACTTGTATCTAAGATTTTCAGCCTTTTATCCTGTTCCTCCTGCTCCTCATCAGCACTTCCCTTTTTCTTCTGCATTCTTGCAGAAATGGAGAAAAGACTGATCAATTCATCCTTTTTCTTAAATCCGACTTGGAAGCCCAGATAACCGAGAAAGAAAGCCAGAAAGACCGGAATGATGGTGCTGAATATACGGTACGGAATATTGTCCAGCGGAATCACGTTTACAATGAGATATGCGATGATAAGTCCAAAAACCAATCCGAGACTCCCGAATAACAGATCCGGCACCGGAGCTCTCAGCAAAGAATCTTCAATCCATTTTACCCAATTAATCACATATTCTGTCGTCCATATACTGATGAGAAAAAAGATAATAGCACCAATTGCAGCAGACGTATATGCGTTTGTTATTAAAGGTATGTCCTGTATATTTGACAGCACAAACAATTCAGGTATTAAAAAGATACCGACAACGCCGCCCACAATAATGAAGAACGCCTGAACTATTCGTTTTAACATACCTCCACCTCCTTTTAAGTAGCATTTTTTCAGCAGACTGTCACAGAGCCTACAAATTCAGAATAAACAAAAACTAACAATAATATACCCGGATTCCGACAGGTTTAAGCGATTCTTAAAGCTGTCTATCTATATAGTGTTTTTCCTGAAGGCGTTTTAAGCCTTTTTTGATTTTTTTGGCGCGCACTTCGCCGATACCCTCAACATCATCAAGCTCTTCTACAGTGGCTTCCGTTATGCTTGGCAAAAATCCGAACGCCTCAACCACATTTTCAACAATCGGCATCGGCAGACGCGGAATTTTGTTCAGCAGCCTGTATCCTCTCGGGAGCACATAATCATCAATATTGGTAGAAGCCGGATATCCAAGCAGCTTAAACAGAATGGAATCATCAAGCAGATCATAGCTGGACATATCCTGAAGCTCTTTTAACAGCACGAACGGATCTTTGATTTTTTCTTTGACATAGTCTTTGATGAAAAGTGCCGCCTCTTCTTCCATGTCCGTAATCAGTTCAATCACCTGCAGACGGATTAAGTGGCCTTCCGTTCCGAGTTCTTTAATATACATATTGATTTCATTTTTTATTCGGAGCACCATTTCATATCGATGCATGACGGACAGCACGTCACTGAATGTCACAAGCTCCTCAAACTCTAATGCGTTTAAAGCCGTAATCGTTTTGTCTAAAATGGTTTTATACTTCTCAAGCGTTTGAATAGCCTGATTTGCCTTTGTTAAAATAAATCCTATGTCCTTTAGTGTGTACTTCATGCTGTCCTGATATAACGTAATGACATTTCTGCGCTCAGAAATGGCGATGACGAGACAGCCGGTCTGCTTCGCCACCCGTTCCGCCGTACGGTGCCTCATTCCCGTTTCTGAAGAAGAAATGGTCGCCTCCGGCATAAGCTGCGTATTCGCATAAAGAATTTTCTGGCCGGAATCACTTAAAATAATGGCACCGTCCATTTTGGCCAGCTCGTATAAGTGAGCGGGCGCAAATGATGTATTAATATGAAAACCGCCATCCACGACTTGCTTTACCTTATCATTGTATCCGACAACAATCAGGCCGCCTGTATTTGCCCGAAGTACATTCTCTATCCCGGCTCTGAGCGGGGTGCCCGGTGCAACGAACTGCAGAATTGCAGACAGGTCAAGCTCTTGTTTCGCCCCTTTTTTCTCTTTTTCCATCTATTATGATCCTCCTAATGAAGTACGAAGCGCTTCTGCAACATTTGCTACTCCGACAACCTCAATCCCTTTTGGTATTGTCCACCCATCTGCATTCGCCTCAGGTATGATCATACGCTTGAAGCCGAGTTTTGCCGCTTCTTTTACGCGCTGTTCGATTCTTGACACCCTGCGGACTTCTCCTGTCAGACCCACTTCACCGATAAAGCAATCTGCGGGATTCGGCGGTGTATCTCTGAAGCTTGAGGCAATGCTGACGGCTACTGCCAAATCAATCGCCGGTTCATCCAGTTTGACCCCGCCGGCGACCTTTAAATATGCATCTTGATTTTGAAGCAAAAGACCCACCCGCTTCTCAAGCACAGCCATAATTAACGACACCCTGTTGTGGTCAATGCCTGTAGCCATGCGGCGCGGGTTTCCAAAACTGGTCGGTGATATGAGCGCCTGGATTTCAACCAGGATCGGTCTCGTTCCTTCCATTGACGCAACGATACTCGAACCCGATGCCCCGGCAGAACGCTCTTCCAAGAAAATTTCAGAAGGGTTCAGCACTTCCGTAAGCCCCTCTTCCCGCATTTCAAAGATGCCCATTTCATTCGTGGAGCCGAAACGGTTTTTTACGGCCCGCAAAATACGGAATGTATGGTGCCGCTCTCCTTCAAAGTATAGAACGGTATCGACCATGTGCTCAAGCAATCTCGGCCCTGCGATCGATCCTTCTTTTGTGACGTGCCCGACGATAAAAATAGGTATGCCGTTTGTTTTCGCGATTTTCATCAATTCGGCCGTACACTCTCTTACTTGTGATACACTGCCGGGAGCCGAGGTGATATCACTTTGGTACACGGTCTGAATGGAGTCTACGACAACAAATGCGGGTTTCATCTCTTGTATAGCAGACGAAATATACTCCATATCGGTTTCAGATAAAACATGTAACATTTGGCTGTTGATTCCAAGTCTGTCGGCGCGCAGCTTCGTTTGCTTCACGGATTCTTCCCCTGAAATGTAAAGCACGCTGCCGGCCGTATCTGCTAATTGTGCGGATACTTGGAGAAGGAGCGTTGATTTTCCGATGCCGGGATCGCCGCCGATTAATACTAACGAGCCTTTCACAACGCCGCCGCCAAGCACTCTGTTGAATTCTTCAAGCTTTGTGTGAACGCGGGGTTCTTCCGATGTTTCAATTGATGTAATGGGTGATGGTTTCTGGACGGTTTGAACGGAGTGGGAGAAAGCCGCCCGCCGATTCGCCGGCGCTTTTTTTATGGTTTCTTCCACCATTGTATTCCAAGCCCCGCAACCCGGGCACTTTCCCATCCACTTTGCGGATTCATAACCGCATGAGTGGCAGATGAATTTTGTTTTTGATTTAGCCATATATGTTGTAAGACCTCTTCCTTATCGAATATTTCTCTATATAACAAAGTGAGGCATACACTCGCTTACGTATGCCTCATGTTTGTCACTATATTAGTTCGTTTTAGCAGTTGTTTTTACGACAAATTCGCCGTCCTCAACATCAAGAACAATGTGCTGGCCTTTATCAATATTGCCTCTGAGGAGTTCTTCTGATAACCGGTCCTCCACATGCTTTTGAATCGCTCTTCTTAACGGACGTGCGCCGTATTCCAAATCGACGCCCTCTTCTGCCACTTTCGCTTTTGCAGCATCCGTCAGCTCGATAGAGAGATCTTGTTCTTTCAGACGTTTTGTTAACTGATCAGACATAAGCGACACGATGTCTGTAAGATGTTTTTTCTCAAGGGAGTGGAAGACGATAATTTCGTCAATCCGGTTGATAAACTCAGGTCTGAAGGCACGTTTCAGCTCTCCCATGACTTTGTCTTTCATGTCTTTATGGTTTTGTGATTCATCCTGCACATTGAAGCCCACATATTTGTTGCGTTTCAGCTCGCTCGCTCCGACATTTGACGTCATAATCAGGATCGTGTTGCGGAAATCCACAGTGCGTCCTTTTGAATCAGTCAAGCGTCCGTCTTCAAGCACTTGCAGGAGAATGTTAAACACATCAGGATGCGCTTTTTCAATTTCATCAAGCAGTACGACAGAGTAAGGTTTTCTTCTCACTTTTTCTGTCAGCTGGCCGCCTTCATCATAGCCGACATATCCCGGAGGAGAACCGACAAGACGTGAAGTCGAGTGTTTCTCCATGTATTCGGACATATCCACTCTGATCATCGCTTCCTCATCACCGAAAATGGATTCCGCCAGCGCTCGTGCCAGCTCTGTCTTCCCAACGCCTGTAGGGCCTAAGAAGATGAATGAACCAATCGGGCGTTTCGGGTCCTTCAGACCGGCTCTTGCACGTCTGACGGCCTTTGCAACGGCTACAACAGCTTCATCCTGGCCGATGACGCGGGAGTGCAGAATGTTTTCCATATTGAGAAGCTTATCTGTTTCCGTTTGGGCAATTTTAGATACAGGCACCCCGGTCCAGCTGGATACAACCATCGCAATATCCTCTACAGAAACTTCGGAGTTCTCCTGGCCTTGTTTTTCTTTCCACGTTTTTTTCGTGTCTTCCACCTGTTCTCTCAGGCGCTGCTCCGTATCACGAAGGGAAGCCGCTTTTTCAAACTCCTGGCTCTGAACGGCAGCGTCTTTTTCCTTGCGAACTTCATCGAGTTTCTGCTCAAGCTCTTTTAAGTTCGGAGGCGTTGTGAAAGAACGGAGACGCACTTTTGAACCGGCTTCATCAATTAAATCAATCGCTTTATCCGGAAGGAAGCGGTCAGAAATATAACGGTCGGACAATTTCACCGCCGCTTCAATCGCTTCATCGGTAATGGATACGCGGTGATGCGCTTCATAGCGGTCACGGAGCCCTTTTAAAATTTGAATGCTTTCATCGGCTGACGGCTGATCCACCTGAATCGGCTGGAAACGGCGCTCCAGAGCAGCGTCTTTTTCGATATATTTACGGTATTCATCAAGCGTTGTCGCACCGATGCATTGGAGCTCTCCGCGGGCCAGTGAAGGTTTTAAGATATTCGATGCGTCAATCGCACCTTCTGCTCCCCCCGCTCCGATCAGTGTATGCAGTTCGTCAATGAATAAAATAATATTGCCGGCCTGACGTATTTCATCCATTACTTTTTTCAAGCGGTCTTCAAATTCTCCGCGGTATTTCGTACCGGCTACAACCGTACCCATGTCTAATGTCATTACGCGTTTATCACGTAAAATTTCCGGCACTTCATTATTGATGATCTGCTGTGCGAGGCCTTCAGCAATCGCAGTTTTACCTACACCCGGTTCTCCGATAAGAACGGGGTTATTCTTCGTTCTGCGGCTTAACACCTCAATAACACGCTGAATTTCTTTGCTTCGGCCGATAACCGGATCAAGACTGTCTTCCTTCGCAATCGCAGTTAAATCACGAGCCAGACTGTCAAGCGTCGGCGTGTTTGCATTGCTGTTCGTACCGGATGCAGAAGACCCCGTCTCATTGCTTCCCAGAAGCTGCAGCACTTGCTGTCTCGCCTTATTCAAGCTGACACCGAGATTGTTCAGAACTCTCGCGGCCACGCCTTCTCCTTCACGAATCAGTCCGAGAAGTATGTGTTCTGTTCCCACATAAGAATGTCCTAGCTTTCTGGCTTCATCCATGCTGAGCTCAATGACTTTTTTTGCTCTTGGCGTATAATGAATCGTTTGAGACATTTCCTGTCCCCGTCCGATTAAGCTCTCCACTTCTTTCTGAATTTTATCCGAACCGAGTCCGAGTGCTTGGAGTGCTTTAGCTGCAATCCCTTCTCCTTCACGAACCAGACCTAATAAGATATGTTCAGTTCCAATATTGTTATGGCCTAAGCGCAGTGCTTCTTCCTGTGCCAGTGCCAATACCTTTTGAGCTCGCTCTGTAAACCTTCCAAACATCATATCGAATCATCCTCCTGTCTATTTGCACTCATTTCTAAATGCAGCCTTTCCCTGATAAGAGCCGCTCTTCTCGCGTCTCTTTCGTTCGGCCGTAATGCACCGCCCGAATATTGCTGGAGAAAACCCGGCTGTGTCAAAATCATCAGTTCATTAAGTATATTGCTTGATAGCCCTTTGATGATTCCAAGGTCTATCCCCAGCCGAACGTCAGAAAGGCATTTCGCCGTTTCCTTTGATTCAATCATACGGCAGTTGGATAAAACACCATAAGATCTGAATACCCGGTCCTCCAATTCAATTTTCGAGGTTTGGTAAAGCGCTTCTCGGGCTGAACGTTCCTGCTCAATCAGCTGGGCAGCCACACTGTTTAAATCATCTACAATGTCCTGTTCTGATTTTCCGAGTGTGATTTGATTTGAAATTTGAAAGATATTTCCTAAGGCTTCGCTGCCTTCACCGTAAATTCCTCTAACAACTAAGCCTAATTGGTTAATTGCCGGTATAATTCGATTCATTTGCCTAGTTAATACAAGGCCCGGCAAATGCATCATGACTGAAGCCCTTAGTCCCGTCCCTACATTTGTAGGACAGCTTGTTAAGTATCCTCTCTTCTCTCCAAAGGCGTAATCCACTTTCTCCTCAATCCAGTCATCAACCTGGTTTGCCGCTTTTATGGCGTTGAGAAGCTGGAAGCCGGGGAAGAGGCATTGAATTCTGATATGATCTTCTTCATTTAACATAATGCTGACTTCTTCATTTTCAGAAAGCAGACAGCCGCCAAAAGGGGATTCCGTTAAATTCGGGCTGATCAGATGTTTCTCCATCAGCACCCGTTTTTCCAAAGGCTGAGCTTCACTCATTCTGATTAAATGAAATTGACCGATATCAGGCAGTTCTTTTCCTGAAAAATGATCTTCGAATTGCTGAATGATGGATGAGGCTTCTTCATTCGTATACCTGGCAGGAAACTTTATATTTTCAAAGTTTCGGGCCAACCGTATACGGCTGCTGAGTACAATGTCACTTTCAGGTCCCTTTTGCTTCATCCAATTGCTTAGTGCGTCCTGAATAAAATGCTTGAGCGACATTACCCTTGTTCCCCCTCACTGTCTTTACTTTTTAATTTCTGCTCTAACGATCGGATCTGATCCCTGACCTCCGCTGCTCTTTCAAACTCTTCGTGGTGTATTAAAGATTCAAGTTCTTTTTTTAACATTTCCATTTGCCTTCTTACATGCAGGTTTCCGCCTATTCGTTTTGGAATTTTCCCGGCATGCACCGTATTCCCGCTGTGAACTTTTCGCAAGATCGGCGTAATTTGGCTGTAGAACGTATCGTAACATTCCGCACAGCCGAAACGCCCTGTTTTTCTCAGCTGCTGAAACGTCATACCGCATTTCTTACAAGCTGTGCCTTGCTCTGAATAGCCGAACATTTGAGAACCGGTGTTTTGAAATGAGGACTCCATATTCAGCAGCCCTGATAATAAATTATGAATCGAGAACCCTTGGTTTCCACTTATACTGTATGAATCGCTATTTTCTTTTGCACATTGTTCACAAATATGAACTTCTTGTTTTTCTCCATTAACAACTTTCGTAAAGTGAAAAGTGGCCGGTCTCTCATTGCATTCTTGACAAATCAATCTTTTCACCCGCTTACTTTAGTTTTAAAGATGTGAGCATTGCTTTCATCATTCTGGCTCTTAGTTCATCCCGTTCGGGCAAATCAATATATAGAACTGAACGATCCATTACACTCACCATCATTTTAGCTTCTCTTTCCGAAATAACTCCGTCCTCTAACAGTCTGAGAATAATGTCATCAGAGGCTGCCTGGGACAAGTGGGTATGAATCTGCGAAATAATATTATTGATGAGGACGACTTCGTTATTCATTTTAATTTTGATAATACGAATATAACCGCCGCCTCCCCGTTTACTTTCAACAATATATCCTCTTTCACTTGTAAATCTGGTGTTGATGACATAATTTATTTGGGAAGGAACACATTGAAATTTATCAGCGATTTCACTGCGTTTGATCTCTAAAATTTCTTTGCCATTTTGATCTAATACTTGTTTCAAGTACTGTTCAATGATGTCAGAAATATTATGTCCCACTCAACCCCCTCCTTTATTGACTTTGACTATATTTGACTTTAACCTTACTATAAGGTGTTTCGCAAAATTTTTCAACTGTATCGCTCTATCTCTATTATTTCCACTTTGCACAAGCATAAAACCTGCTTTTACAAAAAGGCATATCGTTACGTTTCTCATATTATATAACGTATGCAAAAAAACACAAAAAAGGCAGCTCATGATGAGCTGCCTTTACCATAATATAGCTTGGCGGCGTCCTACTCTCACAGGGGGAAACCCCCGACTACCATCGGCGCTGAAGAGCTTAACTTCCGTGTTCGGCATGGGAACGGGTGTGACCTCTTCGCTATCGCCACCAAACCATTGAGAGT
>NZ_JAPMOV010000009.1:0-55290 GCF_026420705.1 Bacillus sp. NEAU-CP5
CCCACGTGTTACTCACCCGTCCGCCGCTAACATCAGGGAGCAAGCTCCCATCTGTCCGCTCGACTTGCATGTATTAGGCACGCCGCCAGCGTTCGTCCTGAGCCAGGATCAAACTCTCCGATAAAGTAGTTTGACTGACTACGCACATCACTGTGCGATTTATTTAAAACTTTGAATTAACAGGTACGTTTTGTCTTGTTTAGTTTTCAAAGATCATTTTGTCTTTCGTTCAAGCGACTTTATTATTATATCTTATCAATCTCTTGAAGTCAATAACTTTTTAAATTTCTTTTTTCGTCAGCGCCTTGTTTAGCGGCAACGAATAATAATATACCACCTCGCAAATAATAGTGCAATAGTTTTTTAAAAGAAAATCAAAAAAGTTTTACGAGCGGCTTGTTTCTAAAAAAGCGCCGTACTGCGATAAACAGAAACGGCGCCTTCCCTTTTATTATCGTTGTCTCATTTGAGGGAATAATAAAACGTCTCTGATAGACGGAGCATTTGTTAACAGCATGACAAGGCGGTCGATACCGATACCCAATCCCCCGGTCGGCGGCATGCCGTATTCAAGAGCTTCAACGAAGTCTTCATCCATCATATGCGCTTCATCGTTTCCTTCTTCTCTTTCTTTTAATTGCGCTTCAAAGCGTTCCCTCTGGTCAATAGGGTCATTCAGCTCCGTAAACGCATTAGCGTGCTCACGGCCGACGATAAACAGCTCAAAACGGTCTGTAAAGCGAGGGTCCTCCGGATTTTTCTTAGCAAGAGGAGAAATCTCTACAGGGTGGCCGTAAATAAATGTAGGCTGAATGAGTGTTTCTTCAATTTTTTGTTCGAAGAATTCATTGATGATATGACCCACCGTCATTGAGTTTGTGATCTCGATACCATGCTCTTTTGCATGACCGCGCGCTTCTTCAACAGTCATCTCATTCCAGAAATCTACACCTGTCGCTTCTTTGACCGCATCTACCATGTGGAGTCGTTTCCATTCAGGTTTCAGATCAATCTGCTCTTCGCCGTACTGGATTGTGGTGCTTCCAAGCACTTCCTGCGCAATATGTGCAACGAGGTTTTCCGTAAGGCTCATAATATCTTTATAATCGGCGTACGCTTCATACAGCTCGATCATCGTGAATTCAGGGTTATGGCGTGTAGAAACACCTTCATTACGGAACACACGGCCGATTTCGTAGACTTTTTCCAATCCGCCGACAATCAGGCGTTTTAGGTGCAGTTCAATCGCAATACGCATATAAAGAGGCATGTCGAGCGCGTTATGGTGCGTGATGAACGGGCGTGCAGACGCTCCTCCCGGTATGCTGTGCATCGTAGGTGTTTCAACTTCTAAGTATCCATGGTCATCTAAGTATCTTCTCATCGCTTGGATGATTTTGCTGCGTGTGATAAACGTTTGTTTGCTGTCAGGGTTTACGATGAGATCGAGATAGCGCTGGCGGTAACGCTGTTCAACGTCTTTTAACCCATGATATTTATCAGGAAGAGGACGCAGTGCTTTTGTCAGCAGTTCAAAAGATGTCGCTTTGACAGAAAGCTCGCCTACGTTTGTTTTGAAAACTTTCCCCGTGATGCCGATAACGTCTCCGAGGTCTGAAGATTTAAAGATTTCATATTGTTCTTCGCCGACACTGTCTTTTCTTACGTAAATTTGAATTTGACCTTCTAAGTCCTGCAGATGCGCAAAGCCGGCTTTCCCTTTTCCGCGCTTTGTCATCATACGGCCTGCAATGGTCACTTCGATCGCTTTTTCTTCCAGTTCTTCTTTAGAAAGCTCCTGGTAGGCGTCAATGATCTGTTGAGATTGATGCGTTCTCTCGAAACGTTCGCCGAAAGGGTCAATGCCGTTTTCTCTCAGCTGGTTCATTTTATCTCGTCTGACTTGCAGCTGGTCGTTCAATTCCTCATGATTTTGCTCTTCTTGACTCATTGGTATCACTCCGTTACATTTTGTTTTCACGAAAAAGCAGAAAAACTGCCAGCGGTAAGCTGGCAGTGAGCAGCAATAGAGGGTGTATATTAACCTACTTTTGCATCTTGAAGCTCTTTTGCCTCTGCTTCGGCGGTAAATGCATCTAAAAGCTGCACAACTTCTTCACGCGTCTCACATTGGTTAATTTCGTTGCGTACATTCGCATTGCCTCTGACACCTTTCAGGTACCAGGCAGCGTGTTTTCTCATTTCTCTGACTGCCACATTTTCGCCTTTTAACTTAATCAGGCGATCTAAGTGCAGTTTGCATACCGACATTTTTTCACGAACTTTCGGTTCGTCTTTCAACTCACCGGTTTCAAGGTAGTGCACCGTACGGTAAATCATCCACGGGTTGCCGAGTGCGGCCCGGCCGATCATGACGCCGTCAACTCCTGTTTCCTCAAGCATGCGTTTCGCGTCCTGAGGCGTTTTGACATCACCGTTTCCGATGACGGGAATGGAGACGGATTGCTTCACTTCTTTAATGATATCCCAGTTCGCAGTGCCTTCATACATTTGCACTCTTGTGCGGCCGTGCAGGGCAACGGCTTTTCCGCCGGCACGTTCAACGGCTTGGGCATTTTTCACCGCATAGATGTGCTCTTCATCCCAACCCATTCTCATCTTCACTGTAACCGGCTTATCAACAGCATCTACTACTGCGGATACCATTTCATAAATCTTATCAGGATCGAGAAGCCATTTGGCGCCCGCATCACATTTTGTAATCTTGGGTACGGGACATCCCATGTTAATATCAATAATATCAGCAGTCGTGTTTTGATCTACAAACTTCGCCGCTTCCACAAGGGTTTCCTTTTTTCCTCCAAAAATCTGAAGGCTGAGCGGTTTTTCACGTTCATCAATGTAAAGCATCCCCATTGTTCTGGCGTTGTTGTAAAGAATCGCTTTGTCACTGACCATTTCAGCGCATACCAATCCGGCTCCGAATTCCTTTACAGTCAATCTGAACGCTGAGTTACAGACACCGGCCATAGGGGCAAGCACGACCCGGTTTTTCAATTGAATGTCACCGATTTTAAACATTTTTCCCCTCCTTTCATTATTTGTCTATTTTTCAGGCGGGGCCAATTCGTCCGCACTTATATTTAAAACATCTGCCGCATCTTGAATGATGGCATCTGACGGCAATCGGTTTCCGCGTTCAATTTCACCGACAATAGAAACTGATACACCTAATGCTTTTGCAAATCCTTCTTGAGTATAACCTTTCAGCTTTCTGAATGCACGAATTCGCCTACCCCAGATTTCTGCTTCCATACTCTTACACCTTCTTGGTTTGTTTCAGCGCTTACCGTGATATGATCCGCCTGCGGACATATTTCTTTTAACGGCGCAAGGACAAATAAGCGCTCATACATTCTCGGATGCGGAACAATCAGCCGCTCTGTTTCAATATTTTCACGATTATACAGCAAAATGTCAAGGTCTGCCGTCCGCGGTCCCCAGCGAATCTCTCTCGTTCTGCCTAATTCAGCTTCAATGCTCTGCGTTACGTCAAGAAGTTCAAAAGGAGATAACGCCGTTTTCACTTCAACCGCCATATTAAGAAACTGATCTTGATCCTCATAGCCGACGGGATCTGTTTCATATATGGAGGACACCTTTGACACCGTCACGCCATGATGACGACTGAGCATGGCCACTGCCTGACGCAAATAATGTTCACGGTCGCCCATATTGGAACCGAGGCCGATATATGCCGTATTGTTCATGATTTCTTTCTCGTCATTTCTATGGCTACTGATTTATAATGGCCGGGAATCGGCGGGTCAGGCTTAACAACCTTTACCGTACATTGATGCACCGGCTCAAATTTCTCAAGGACGGTGTCTGCGATCCGTTCCGCAAGGGTCTCGACCAAATTAACGGGCTCGCCCTCAACGATGCCGCGGCAGACACTGTACAATTCCGCATAGTTAATGGTATAAGAAAGGTCATCCGTTTTTCCCGCTTTGCTTAAATCCAGTTCGGCAGTCAGGTCTACTTTGAAGCGCTGGCCGAGTTTGTTTTCTTCTTCGAATACGCCGTGATATCCGTAAAACTCCATACCTTCTACATATACTTTATCCATAATGTACGCCTCCTTTGTTCAACATAGCATCCATCATCTTAGTCATTCTTGCGATCTCTTTGACATCGTGCACCCTCACAATGTCGCAGCCTTTCTGGACGCCAAGGCATACTGTCGCTCCCGTTCCCTCGGCACGTTCTTCAGGGGGAAGGTCAAGCACACGGCCGATGAACCTTTTTCTCGATGTCGCCAGGAGCAGCGGATAACCTAACCCGCTGAACACCTCCAGCTTGTTCATGACAGCCAGATTGTCCTCATAGTTTTTCGCAAAGCCGATCCCCGGATCCAGAATCATGTTTTCATCTGTGACGCCGGCTTCTGCGGCAATTTTTACGCTTTCCATCAAGTCTGCAAGCATATCAGGAATAAGATCGTTGTAGTTTCTTTCCATGCGATTATGCATTAAGATAATCGGAACCCCGTGTGCGGCGGCTACTGACGCCATATCAGGGTCACCTTTCGCCCCCCAGATGTCATTAAGGATAGAGGCTCCCGCTTTGACCGCTTCGTCTGCCACGGACGCTTTGTACGTATCGATTGAAAGCGGAATGTCCAGCTCGCTTGTAATCCGTTCTATGACGGGGATGACTCGCGACATTTCCTCATCAGCCGACACGAGTGATGCGCCGGGCCTTGTCGATTCGCCGCCGATATCTATGATATGCGCCCCTTCTTCAGCCATCTTCGCCGCATGCAGAAGCGCCCTTTCCGTACTGTCGTATTTACCGCCGTCAGAGAAGGAGTCTGGCGTTACATTTAATATCCCCATAATGAGCGTCTTCTCTTTATAGGACAGAGCGCCTTTTTTTGTATGAATCAGTTTAGGCTGTTCAATTGTTTGCTGCGCCATTTTGTTCCTCCTCCTGTACATTCATTTTGTTTATTTCCTGCTGATACTGCTTACGGAGCAATTGCACCGTTTTTCCGCTCACTCCGGGCAGCGGCACTTCCTCTATTTTAGAAAACGGGATGATTTCAAGCACGGAGTTTGTCAACCATGCTTCATCCGCTTCAAGCATTGATTGAAAACGGAATCGGCCTTCGGTGACTTCTGTCCCCTGCCGTTTCAATTCATCAATGACAAACTGTCTTGTTACACCATCGAGAATGCCCGTATCCAAGGATGGTGTAAAGACCTTGTCTCCTTTTCGCCAAAACACGTTGGAGACAATGCCTTCCGCGACATCCCCTTCTCCGGTCAGGAAAATGCCTTCAAGATTGGGATCATTCCCGATCTCCCGTTTAGCATACATGTTGTTTAAATAGTGATGGGATTTTAACCGGAAATATCCTTCAGGCGTATTTCTCCTGATAGAGAGAAGCCTGCCTTCTTTTTGAACAGGCAGCGTTTCCGGATTGAGCCGGTTGACGAAACAAAGGACGGTCGGCTTTTCATAAGTCTGCGCGGCAAACCCTTTATCGCTGACGCCTGCCGAGATGTTAAGCCGGACACGTGCGCTGCCGTCCTTTATGTCATTGAGGAGCAACAGTCTCCGAAGCATATTAAGCAGTTCCTGTTTGTTCACCTCATATGCAATCTGCAGATCCCGAAGCGCCCTGTTGAGCCTGGCGACATGCGCATCCGGCAGAAACGGCCGGCCGCTGTAAAGCCTGAACGTCTCGAACGCGCCGATCCCGTACAGATAACCATGGTCAAAAGGAGAAAGCGCCGCTTCTTTCTCCTCTATATATTGACCATTCAAATATATAATCACACCGTCACTTCCTTTTTGCGGTGTGTCTCTATAAAGTTTCTGAGCATCTCTTTGCCGAAGGAGGTCATGATGGATTCCGGATGGAACTGAACACCTTCAACAGGAAGCTCATTATGGCGGATTGCCATAATTTCTCCTTCTTTGGTTTGAGCGGATACCGTAAAACAATCCGGCAGCGTGTCCGCTTTGACAATAAGTGAATGATACCGGGTGGCGACCAGCGGATTTTGCAGGCCTTTAAAAATCGTCTTTCCGTCATGCATAACTTCTGACGTTTTGCCGTGCATGAGCCGCTCTGCTCTGACGACGTCGCCGCCGAATACTTGCGCAATCGACTGATGCCCGAGACATACGCCGAAAACAGGAATACTGCCGGCAAAATGTTTGATGGCTTCGAGGCTGATCCCCGCTTCATCAGGACTGCACGGCCCGGGTGAAATCATTAAGAAGTCCGGACCCAGCTCTTCAATCTGCTCAATCGTAATCTCGTCATTCCGTCTGACGATCAGTTCCTCCCCGAGCTCACCCAAATATTGAACCAAGTTGTACGTAAATGAATCATAATTGTCAATCATTAAAATCATCTCTGCTCACCTCGTCTGATTTTTTGTCTCTTCTTCGCTCAGCTCTAACGCCTTTTTCATCGCAAAAGCTTTTTTGAACGATTCCTTGTATTCATGCTTCGGAACCGAATCAATGACCACTCCTGCACCGGACTGCATAAAAGCATGTCCGCCGGCTGCATAGATCGTCCGGATCACAATGTTAAACTGCAGATCTCCGTTGAATCCGAACCAGCCTATAGATCCAGTATA
Organism: Bacillus sp. NEAU-CP5; assembly: GCF_026420705.1. NCBI lineage: Bacteria > Bacillati > Bacillota > Bacilli > Caryophanales > Bacillaceae > Bacillus > Bacillus sp. NEAU-CP5. The sequence goes on from NZ_JAPMOV010000009.1 coordinate 6,621, forward strand.
AAGCCCCCGTCTTGTCGGCTCAAGCTCTTCTATAATTTCCATCGTTCTCACTTTGGGCGCTCCCGTGATGGTGCCCCCCGGGAACACCGCATGAATAATGTCTGTCGCGTCATATCCGTCCTGCAGCTCTCCCTGTACGTTTGACACGATATGCATGACGTGGGAATACTTTTCGATCGCCATAAATTCGTTAACCCGCACGGAGCCGTAGCGCGATACGCGCCCGAGGTCATTGCGCTCAAGATCCACAAGCATGACGTGTTCCGCACGTTCTTTTTCGTTGTGAATTAATTCATCAGCCAAGGCCTTGTCTTCAGCATCGTCTTTTCCTCTTGAACGCGTACCCGCGATCGGTCTCGTTTCAAGCTTCTTCCCCTTCTTTGTCACCAATAGCTCCGGCGACCCGCATATCACTTGAAACCCCGGTGTCTCGAGATAGGCCATGTAAGGAGACGGATTGACGTTTCTCAAGTGTTTATACACCTCGTACGGATGAACGGATAAAGACTGAGACTGCCTGATGGACAAATTAACCTGGAACACATCGCCGCTCGCGATATATTGTTTAATTTGTTCTACAGCCTGTGAAAATCCTTCCTCATTGAACGGAGCGGCGTACGATCCGTCCCCATTCCGATTCAGCGGTGAAAAAGGCTCGTCCGCCGTTTGGAGGGAACACCACATGTCCTCTAAGCCGGACAGCTTTTCTTTTGCAAGATCCGCTTCTTCCGCTTCAGTATGGGTAATGAGCCATAACGCCTCTTCCTCATGGTCATAAACGGCCACATCATCAAAAACAAGAAAGTAAATATCGGGTGTTTCCAGATCATCTAACGACAGCATCTTAAAATTCTCAATATATCGGGCATAGTCGTAACTGATAAAACCAATCGCACCGCCCTGAAAGTCCGGAAATTCAACGTTTGTTTCCGTTCCGAGCGTTCCAAACCATTCATGAAAGGCCCGCAGCGGGTCACCTTCTTTAAACAGTGTTTCTCCCTCATGCTTGATCGTTGTAATTCCGTCTTTCCCTCTGACGGATGCAATCGGATCTAGACCGGCTATACTGAATCTTCCCCCTCTCGCGCTTTCGAGCAGAACATGCCGTTTTCTCGATTTCGAAAGGTTTTCATATCGCTGTAAAAATGCTTGTTTCGTAAAAGGTATTTTTCTTCCTGCCGGTCTGCGTTGTGCCATCATATCAATCCTCTGCTTCGTTTTACTGTAGTTTTATTTTAAAGCAATCACACTGGTGAAAAAAGTGAATTTCACTTCCAACCATAAAATTCGAAACGTTTTTTGGATTTTCGATACTTCAGGCACAAAAAAACTCCCGGATACAGCCGGGAGCCGTGTGTATGTCTCTATTCAAACTGATAAAGCGGTGTGCTTAAGTAACGTTCTCCGTTACTAGGGATGATCGCAAGCACTTTCTTGCCTTTCCCGAGTTTTTTCGCGATTTCCAGTGCCGCGTAAATGGCCGCTCCGGAAGAAATACCGCCGAGAATCCCTTCTTCTTTTGCCGTTTTACGGGCATATTCAAATGCATCCTCGTTTTTGACGGGAATGATTTGATCATAGATGTCCGTATTCAATGTTTCAGGGACAAATCCCGCTCCGATACCCTGAATTTTATGCGGACCCGGTTTTCCGCCGGAAAGAACCGGAGAATCCGCCGGCTCTACCGCATAGATTTTGATGGATGGATATGCTTCTTTCAGCACTTCGCCCGCTCCCGTGATGGTTCCGCCGGTACCGATTCCGGCCACGAACGCATCAAGCTGGTCGTCACCAAACTGTTCTACGATTTCTTTCCCCGTCGTTTGACGGTGAATTTCCGGGTTTGCCGCATTGTTGAATTGCTGAGGCACAAAGTATCCGTTTTCCTCCGCAAGTTCTTCCGCCTTTTTAATGGCGCCCTTCATTCCTTCTGCGCCGGGAGTCAGCACAAGCTCCGCTCCGTATGCGCGCAGCAGATTGCGTCGTTCCATACTCATTGTATCAGGCATAACGAGAATGGCTCTGAGACCTTTAGCCGCTGCCACCATCGCAAGACCGATCCCTGTATTTCCGCTTGTCGGTTCAATGATTGTGTCGCCGGCTTTTAATTTTCCTTCTTTTTCAGCCGCTTCAATCATCGCCGCTCCGATACGGTCTTTTACGCTGCTGCCCGGATTCATGTATTCAAGCTTCAGATATACATCTGCACTGTTTTCATCCGTCAGGCGATTCAATTTCACAATAGGAGTATTTCCGATTAGTTCAGTAATAGAATTTGCAATACGCACCATGTTGGACACCTCAATTTCCGACTAAATTTATTGGTATTATAAATATAAGTTATCAATTTCAAAATTTTTTGTCAATCATTTAGTTCTTTTTTCCCCGTAGAACCAAGAGACCCCCGCCTCTTTCCACAGCGTTTTGACTGTCGCCTTGTCACCTAATTGATCCATCGCGATCTGGCGTCTGATTTGGCTCTTCACTTCATTGTATGAGAAAGTTCTCGCTTTAAGCTTTTCTTTCAGCTGAATGACGGCATATCCTGAAGAAACTTTAATCGGTTCAGCGGACCACTCATCTTCTTTGAGATTTTTAGCTTCTGTGATATATGCCTGCGGGATATTTTCCTGGTTTTCTGTCACAAAGCCGAGGTCTCCGCCATACTGAGACGTGTATCTGTCCGTGGAACGCTCAGCGGCGACGGCTTCAAAGCTGGAACCGCCTTTCAAATCAGCAAGCACCCTGTCCGCCTCTTCCTTGTTTTTGACGACAATGTGCCTGATTCTGTAGGAATCATCGAAATGGTACAGTTCTTTATTTTTATTATAAAATGATTGCATTTCCTTATCCGATATATCGATGTCCTTCGTCAGCAGTTCTTCAAGAAGAATGTTGTAGCGGATCTGGTCTCTCCATTCTTTTTCGGTAATATGGCTGTCTTCATAAAATGAATTATTCACCGCTTTGATTAAAAGAAATTCACGTTCCAATTCGGTGTTTGAAACTGTGAGTTTATTCTTTTTCGCAAGTTCTTCCACTACTTGTGCATTAATCATGTCTTCCAGAGTTGATTTTCCGTACTCGTCTTCCATCTTTTTCATCCAGTCCTGCCGTGTGATATGTTTATCACCGATTGTCGCGATGGATTCTTCAGATGACCCTGCAGCTTGGGATTTTGTTAACTTATACGCCACTGCTACACTGCATACCAACAGCGCCGCTACAATAATCGTCAAAAGTGTTCTCGATTTCAAAATCTACCCCATCCCTTTTACAAAATAGAACAACCCGCTAAAGAGCTAGCGGGTTGTTTCGTCACGAAGCTCTTCCAGTTCTTCTTTTGTAAATAAATATTTCTCATTACAAAAATGGCAAACCGCTTCGGCTTTTCCGTCTTCTTCTATCATATCTTGTATTTCTTTTTTGCCTAGTCCTAAAATGGCCGTTTCGAATCGATCTTTTGAACAAGAACAGTGAAATTTGACCGGCATTGTTTCGAGAACGTCCGGTTTTTGACCCAGAACTTCTTCTAAGATTTCTTCCGGTGTCAGGCCTTTTTGAATCAATTTTGAAATCGGTTCGATTTGAGATAATTGCTTTTCAATTGTTGAAATGGTTTCTTCATCAGTCCCCGGAAGAAGCTGAATGATGAACCCGCCCGCAGCGAGAATCGTGTTATCAGGATTTACTAGAACACCTACCCCGACAGATGAAGGGACTTGTTCAGAAGAAACAAGGTAATACGTGAAGTCATCACCGAGTTCACCCGAGACAATCTCTACTTGCCCCGTAAAATAATCACGCAAGCCCAAATCTTTTACGACACTGAGTGTTCCGTCAGTTCCGACCGCCCGTCTGACATCCAGTTTCCCTTGTTCATTGAGGTCAAAATGAACGTGCGGGTTTGATACGTATGCTCTTACCTCACCCTTTGCGTTCGCATCTGCGACAATGGCTCCGATCGGGCCGCCGCCTTCTATTTTGACTGTCAGCTTATCTTCACCCTTAAGCATCGCTCCGAGCATCAGAGACGCTGTCATCGTCCGGCCGATTGCGGCTGATGCCGTCGGCCACGTGTCATGCCTTCTTTGCGCTTCATTTACCATATCTGTCGTTCTGGCTGCATAAGCCCGCACTTTACCGTCATATGCAATTGCTTTAATTAAATAATCCATCGTTTACCTCCTATACGTGACCCACGCGATTTCGCTCATAAATGATTTCCAGCCCTTTTAAAGTAAGAAACGGGTCAACAATATCAATACAGTCTGATTCGTTTGCGATTAATGACGCAAGCCCGCCTGTCGCAATGACTTTCGGTTCCTGTGTTGCCTGCCATTTCATCCGCTTCACTATACCTTCAACTTGTCCGACATAGCCGAAAAGGATGCCGGACTGCATGGCGCTTACCGTGTTTTTGCCGATGATATTGTCCGGACGGGCAATTTCAATTCTCGGAAGCTTCGCCGCACGCGAGTACAGCGCTTCCGTTGAAATCGTAATGCCGGGAGCAATCGCGCCGCCCATGTATTGTTTGTTTTCATCAATGTAGCAATACGTCGTCGCCGTTCCGAAATCAACAACAATTAAGGGGCCGCCATACTGCTGGATCGCCGCAACGGCATTGACGATCCTGTCAGCTCCCACTTCTTTCGGATTGTCATACTTTATATTTAAACCTGTTTTCATTCCCGGGCCGACAACTTGCGGCTCGATGTGAAAGTATTTTGTGCACATTCTTTCTAAAGAGAACATAATCGGCGGCACCACGGAGGAGATGATAATCCCTTCAATCTGTTCAAACATGAGTCCGGAATGTTCAAATAAGGAACGGAGCAGCATGCCGAATTCGTCTTCTGTTTTGTGCCTGCTCGTTTCTATGCGCCAATGATATTCTAATTCCCCATCATGATATACACCAATCACGGTGTTGGTGTTCCCCACATCTATAACCAGTAACAACCTCTATCACCACTTTTGAATAGTTTCTAATCATAACATTTTCAACATTCTACAATACCATACACGATCTGCGGCTCTTTTGTAAACAAAACGGAACCAGTAAAAAAACCGCCGGTATACGCCGGCGGTTTTCATATCAGAAAGCGAACTATTCTTTCGGCTCGTCTTTCTTTTCGTCTTCTGTTTTAGACAGGATGTTTACTTTCACATCGTCTTTTTGAAGATGGTCATCTGAGAAATTGCGCTCAGGGAGTTTTCCGTGATCCACGAGATGCTTGATTTGTTCCGCATCTAATGTTTCCACATCAAGCAATGTCTGAGCAATCAATTCAAGCTTATCGCGATTTTCAGTCAGGATGGTTTTCGCACGCTCATAACATTCTTTAATGATGCGCTGAATTTCCTGATCGATTTCGTAAGCGATCTGATCACTGTAGTTTTGCTCGTTGTTGAAATCCCGGCCCAGGAATACTTGACCGCCTTGAGATTGACCGAACTGAAGCGGTCCGAGTTTTTCTGACATACCGAACTCTGTCACCATTCTTCTGGCAATGCTCGTTGCCCGCTGGAAGTCATTGTGAGCCCCCGTGCTGACTTCGCCGAAGATAATTTCCTCGGCAACCCGTCCGCCCAGAAGACCGACAATTTTATCGAGAAGTTCAGGTTTTGTCTGGAAGTAACGGTCTTCTCTCGGAAGCATGACCGCGTATCCGCCCGCCTGCCCCCTCGGAACGATCGTTACTTTATGAACCATATCGGCTTCATCCAGCACAAGTCCGATAACGGTGTGACCGCCCTCGTGGTACGCCACGATATTGCGTTCTTTTTTCGATATGACGCGGCTCTTCTTCGCAGGACCCGCAATGACACGGTCCGTCGCTTCATCAATGTCGCGCATATCAATTTTCTTCTTGTTTTGACGGGCAGCAACAAGTGCCGCTTCGTTAAGAAGGTTTTCTAAATCGGCGCCTGAGAAACCGGGTGTTCTTGAAGCGATTGCTTTTAAGTTCACCGTTTCATCAAGCGGTTTGTTTCTCGCATGGACCTGTAATACGGCTTCACGGCCGATGACATCCGGACGGTCTACCGTAATCTGACGGTCAAAACGTCCCGGACGAAGCAATGCAGGGTCAAGAATGTCCGCACGGTTTGTCGCAGCGATAATAATGATTCCTTCATTCGCACTGAAACCGTCCATCTCTACAAGCAGCTGGTTCAGCGTCTGTTCGCGTTCATCATGCCCGCCGCCAAGACCTGCGCCGCGCTGACGTCCCACCGCGTCGATCTCATCAATGAAGATCAGGCAAGGCGCATTCTTTTTCGCATTTTCGAATAAATCACGCACACGCGAAGCACCGACACCGACAAACATTTCAACGAAGTCAGATCCGCTGATGCTGAAGAAAGGAACGCCCGCTTCACCGGCTGAGGCTCTCGCAAGCAATGTCTTACCGGTTCCCGGAGGTCCGACCAGCAGCACGCCTTTAGGGATTCTAGCGCCAAGCTCGGCGAATTTGCGAGGATCTTTCAGAAACTCAACAACCTCAACAAGCTCCTGCTTCTCCTCATCCGCGCCGGCTACATCTTTAAACTTCACGCGTTTCTTTTCTTCCGTATACAGCTTCGCTTTGCTCTTTCCGAAGTTCATGACACGGCTGCCGCCGCCCTGAGCCTGATTGAGCAGGAAGAAAAACAGAATAAAGATGATGACAAACGGAATGATCGTCGTTAAGAACGTCACCCACCCGCTTGTTTCCTGTGCGGGATCAACTTTTACGTCCGTCTTTTTAATTGCATCAAATATCTGGTCTGCTCCCTTTCCTTCAGGAACATGTGTTAAAAAGTACTGGTCTTTGTCGTATTTTTTCAGCTGTCCTTTTACCTCATAAACACCTCTGACAGGCTGAACCGATACGCTATCAACTTTCCCCTCATCGAGGTTCTTGATAAACGTACTGTACGACATATTTTCTGTTTTCGGGTTTGAAGTCTGGAAGTAACTCACAACCCCGATTACTACTAATAAAATAAGTAAATAAAAAATGGTATTACGGAAGACCCGATTCATTCCTTACCTCCTCCCACAGTAAGCACAACTATGTTCAATAGTACCATAGAAAATCATTCCAATACAACCGATAACCATCTCGGAAGCAGGCAGCCGATCAGCTTTCATAAATCGCCGGTTTTAATACTCCGATGTAAGGCAGATTGCGATAGCGTTCGGCATAATCAAGTCCGTAACCCACAACAAACGCGTCAGGAACTTCAAAGCCTACGAAGTCTGCTTTAATGTCCGCTTTTCTTCCGCTTGGTTTATCCAACAGGGTAACAATCTTAATTGATTTCGCTTTACGATATCGGAAGAGTTCTACGAGATAGCTCAAGGTTAACCCACTGTCGATAATATCTTCAATGATTAAGATGTCCCGGCCTTCTACAGATGTATCCAAATCTTTGATGATTTTGACTTCTCCGGAAGAAACCGTGGAATTTCCGTAGCTTGATACATCCATGAAGTCCATTTCCAAATATGTATCAATATGCTTTATAAGATCAGCCATAAAAGGAAGCGCTCCCTTTAACACACCGATTGCCAACGGAAACGTGTCGCTGTACTCGCTTGTTAATTGTTCTCCAAGCTGTTTTACTTTCTGCTGGATCTCATCTTCTGAGATCAGCACTTTTTCGATATCCTGTTTCATGTTAATGCTTGCCCCCTACACTTTTCATGCTGTCTATATTGTAATACAATGCGGTCACTGTTTGAAATCACAAGATCGTCAAAGATGGATTTTTTCAAGCCAGGCAGCCAGATAATTTCACCGCTCGCATCCGTTACAATCGGCCATTCGTCCCGATCCCGCAGAGGCAGTTTATGATCAATAAATATATCTTTCACCTTTTTCGAGCCATTCATCCCTTTAAGTTTGATCCGGTCGCCGATTTTTCTCGTCCGGATTGTTAAAGGAAATTGCACCTTGTTTCTGCTTGTCATAAAAACAGCATTCCCATTTTTGATATGAGGGTCAGCCTGAACGGCCACCTCTATCATAAAGCCGTTGGGGAGAACAGCAGTCTCGCCTTCCGCTCCTTGCAGCTGCAGCTCAAAGGGAACTTTTTCACATTGCCATTGTTCAAATGTAAACAAACATGTCTGATATGATTTGACCACCTTCAGCCCTTTCGGAAAATCAAGAACTCCCGAGGCGCTTCCATTTTCCGCCCATTCGAGAAACTGCTGTATGTGGCGGGCGGAAAACGACGATGGAACGTTTTCATAAAGATAGTTTAATATTAGTTGAACTCCTCTTCTTTGTAAAGGTATCGGAAGGGCAAGCAATTGAGAGGAATTGACTTCAACCGATGTGTCAGACTTGCTTGTAATAACCTTATTCATTCGTTCTTTCGTTAATGACTGCAGGTATTGTTCGTCTTCTGTCAGTGCTTCACTCACCTTTTGAAACATTTTATGAACGTCAGGTGATTCTTGTTTTAAAAAAGGAAGCACGGTCTTTCTGAATCTGTTTCTTGTATAATCGTCTTTTGCATTGCTCTCATCCGTTCTGTAGCTGAGCCCTTCTTGACGGCAGTATTCAAGGATTTCATCCTTTGCCGCATAAAGGAAAGGCCTGATCAGCCAGCCGGATGCAAATTCGCGGACGGGCTGCATTCCCGCAAGCCCTGCCCCGAGCGTACCTTTCGCAAGCCTCATGAGCATTGTCTCAACCTGGTCATCGCCATGATGAGCCAGCGCCAAAAACTTCGCTTGGTGTTTTGCCATCAGATCTTCGAAAAACTGATATCTGCAATCACGCGCGGCAGCCTGCTTGTTCAGCCTATTCTTCTTTGCGTATGCAGAAACATCAATCTGTACCGTTTCGCAGAGAATGTGTTCCGCTTCGCAATATGACTGCACAAACTTCATATCTTCTTCAGATTCAGGTCCCCTGAACTGATGGTCGACATGCGCCGCTATGATAACGGAGGAATGCCCGAAGTGCTTATTCAGCATACTGAGAAGCGCCATTGAATCAGGGCCCCCGGAGACCCCGGCAATAATCGTTTCTCCCTCCGCCTGAAGATGATATGTTTTGAAAAAATCTTCCACGCTTTTCACAATGTCCCCCTCACAATGAGCAGGTTTTTTAAAGATATACATATCCTATCACTTTCATTCCCTCCAAGCAAAGAAGAAGCATGAGCGCAGGCGCCCGGCCGGCACTAGATGAGAAAAAAGACGATGTAAGCGAAATAAAGGGCGAGAACGCTGATTAAAATAAGTGTTGTTTCAAACAAACCATTGTGCTTTGCGGGTTTTTGTTTAGGTTTATACCGCGTTTGAGATACAGTGCCCTGCCGCGGTTTTGATTGCGGCGGCTTAGGCTTGGCGGCGGCTTTCCTTTTGCTCCCGGCGCTCTGTCCCGCCGTCAGGATGTCATGCTTCATGGCTTCCGCAGACGGATATTGGCCGTTTAAAGCAGAAAACAGAACCTTCTTATACTTATTCAGAAACGGGTGGCCTTCAATGATAGAACGAAGCTGTTCTTTCGGCTGTCCTGACTTTTTGCACTCTTTCTTCTGGACACAGTGGATCATGATCATTGCGACAGCAAACAGGTCATAGGATGGTTCTGCTTTTCTTGTTCCATACCCCCAATAGCCCCTGTCGTAAAACTCCGTATACTCTTTAATCGCGCGGCCTTGTTTTGTCGTTCCCCCTACATCAATGCAGCGAATGGCAGCCGGTGGTCCGGTTACAATGAGATTGTCCGGTTTGAGGTCGCCAAAAACCCACCCTTGCTGATGAAGGACTGACAAGCTGGAAAGAAGCTGCACCATCAGCACCGGAATCCACTCCGCTCCCTTACTGCTGATATATTGCGGAAGAAGCGGCCCTTCTATGTACTCCATCACGTAAAAAGAGACATTTTTATTCAGCTGCGGAATAAACGCGTCGTCCGCATCAAAAAAAGAAGGCCCCATCGTTTGCGACCGGGCCTTTGAAAAGGATTTTAAGACATTCACTTCAGAGGTAACAGACATGCTGTCGCTGCTTATTTTCAAAGCGACCTGTCCGCCTGATGCTTCTGCCAGATATACAATACCGTTAGCCCCTTTTCCAAGCTGTTTGAGCAATCTGTAGGATTTGCCGTTCCATTTGCCCTGAATTGCCGTCCCCGGTGCCAGACTACATGCCAAACTCGTTAAAGCGTCGTTCATCATCTGCCAACATGCTCCTTCTTGAGCGGATTCTCTCAAACTGCTGCGTCGCTTCCCGGATAGCGGGGCCCGTAGGGGTGATACCGCCGGTCGACAGCTTCGCAAAGAGTGCAGAAAGGGATTCAAGCTTCGGCGTCCAATTCAGTACAAGCTCAACTTCCTGGCTTTTCCCGGGAAATATACACATGGCAAATTCATTTTGCCCGGCCCGGGAATTTAAACTGATGGAAAGATCGATCAGCGCTTCTTTCACCGTCGGCAGTTTCGGCGCCATACTCGCACTCGTATCAACCAGCACAAGCACTTGCAGATGAACCGTTTCGCCGAGTTCATCAACCACCTCCATCACTTCGCCGCGTTTTTCAGGAGAAAGCTCTTCCATTTCAACGTTTTTCCCTAATATTTGTTTAAGCTCTTGATTGACGACACCTTGCAGCGTCTGGGTCATTGCTTTTTTCGTCACCATTTGAACCGTCTGAGACAATTGTGACGCATACACAACTTGATGGACGCCGCCTCCGGCCATGGCGATGCCTTCAACTTCCTTCATTGCCTCTTGGTCAATCGCGTTTTCTTCCATAATTCCTATAACATTCACCGTAATCCCCTGCTCCTTGGCGAAAGCCGCCATTGCGATCGGGTCTTCACCATGATTGGAGCAGCCATCTGTAATCAGCAGAACTTGATTTAAATGTCCCTTATTCACATACATTCCTCCCGGTGATACGATTAGTCCCATCTTCGCCAGAAGGAAAGTGATTTATACGAATGGATTAAGAAATCTCCTTTTTATTTTGGAAAACCGCCGGCACCGGTATGGAAGCCCATTTCGGCGTGTTGTGATCAATCCGGACAACAACCACTGTCATATCGTCTTCGATTTGGCCGGAACGCGTTCTGATGACCTCTTCCATTAATATATCAGCGATTTCCTGCGGATCTTCGGTTTTCAGCCCTTTCATTTTCCGCTTCATCCACAGGTCGTGGTTTTCAACGTGCTTCGGCCCTTCAAAAATACCGTCACTCATCATGACGAGCAGATCTCCCGCTTTTAACTGTTCACTTACAACCTCCACATCAAATTCATTGATGATGCCGATCGGCAGATTGCTGGCCTGAACTTTCATGACTTGATCTCCCCGCTTGATAAAACTCGGCGTTGAACCGACCTTCAAGAATTTGCAGCTTGCATCCTGAAGGTCAATGATAGAAAGATCGAGAGTTGAGTAGATTTCGTCTGTCGTCCTTAAAGACAGAATACTGTTGATCGTTTTGATCGCTATTTTTTCATCAATACCTGATTCGAGAATTTTTTCGAGCAGCTTAATCGTTTCATTGCTCTCATAATGGGCCCTCGCCCCATTGCCCATGCCGTCACTGATCGCGGCCGCATACTTTCTCGCCCCCAGTTCCATCATGCTGTAGCTGTCTCCGGAGACAAGGCCGCCGCCTTTTGCCGCATGAGCCGCGCCTGTCGATACCCGGTACGACTTGGTCGAACCGAACGCGACATGGCTGTAGCCATTCGGATGAGTCGAGTGCTGTTCGCTTTTGACAAGTATCTGCTCCTCAAGAATGTCAGACAGCATCGGAGCGATAATTTTCTCACTCTCGCCGTGTCCTCCGCTGAACGGGATTGTCATTTCGATATCAATATTACCCTGCTCCAAGCTGTATATCTCGACATGCTGAATCTCGATTCCGAAATGCTGAAGCGCCTCTATCATTTGTTCTTCCTGAATAAAATGCTGCTCCCTTTCCCGTTTTATTTCCCGAGAAAAGTCCGCCATGACCTCAGAAACCCCCAACAGCTGCTCGGCAACAAGCCTTCTGCTGTCCTGAACTTTTCTCTTCAGTGTCAGATGGGCGTGATGGTGGGCAAGTTCGTCCTCAATCAGCTCTTCCACCTGTCTGGATTTGGAACAGTGCTGTTGAAACTCCTTTTTTAATCTGCGGTTTGAGGCATACTGTTTTTCTTCTGTTTCATGCATAACTTGTTTCATTAAGTCATATGTTTTATCAAAGTTTTGAACCCAGCATTTGCTTTTCTTATAGCAGGATTGGCAGGAATGCTCGGTGATTTTGCTTAAAAAGAGATCCACTTCTCCTTCTTCCGCCTGCTCATCAGAAGACGTCTGATGAAAGGTGGCGAAGCTCTCCGACAAGGCATGAAACACATTGGAGAACTGGTCTACTTTCTGGGCGGTGACATCTCTGATTTTCCTCGCGTACTGCTGCTGTTCCTGACTGTGCTCAGCAGTGCCCGGTATGTATCGCGCCACCTTTTTCGTAATCGATTGGGGCGTAATCAAAAACAAAACAACGGCAATCAAAGATTCATAAAGAGTGGTCATTAATCCGGCAGACCCTTCTCCATATAATGAAATCAGCAGTGAGCCGATCACTAACCCGACTGCGGCTCCGGCTTTCTTTCCTTCTTTCAGCAGCCCGCCAAGAAGCCCGGAAAACGCAAGCAGACTCATTTGATAGAGATTCCCGATATTCGCAAGCCCGAGGATCAGTCCGGTCACAACACCGACCGTACAGCCGATGCTTGCCCCGCCGACAAAGGAAAAACTCAGCACGACATAGCGGGCCAGGATATGCTCAGCCTGCATTCCCTGAAATGAAACACCGGCAAGCCCGGTTAAAACGGATGCGATCAAGATCATAAAACAGATGATTTCTTCTATTTTTAACGATTGCTTCACTTTTTTGATCGTGAAGATCGGCAGGCTTTGTAAAAAGATCAGCGTCAAAATAAAGGCCAGACCCGCCTCGACAACAGCCATCACATAATCATAGGTGGTAAAAGCGCCGCTTTCAAAATAAACAAATCCGATTCTCGCGGCAGCCATAGAGAAAAACACCACGATCGGCAGCATCTTCACCCGGTCCTGCACGATATATGTACCGATTTTTGAAAATAGAGTGAAGACGGCCAAAGCTGTGAGAATCAATAAAGAGTGTTTCGGCGAAATGGTTAAAGCGCCCGCAAGTAAAGACAGACAAGCATAGAAGGCTTTATCTCTTCTGATCAAAAGCATCGCTCCGAAAAACGGCAGCGCAAACGGAAGAACCTCAGATAATATGAAAGCCCGTCCAAGTAAAAAACCGATCACGACATAAATGAAACCCTTATAGAAAAAAAGTGAATGCGCTTGATGGACTGTAAGCTTTGCCGCCTTTTCAAAAAACGATTGCAGTTTTTCCAGAGCTTGTCCCGCCATCGGCCCGTTCACTCTTCTTTCCGCTTTTTCCATTGCTCTCATCCCCCACCTGTTTTATTCGTTGCTTGTCATTATAAATGAAAGCCCAGATAGGATTTTGTCAAAAGAAGGTAACAATTCCAAAGAACTCTTCGACGCTTTCTCCCTTGTTCCCCTTTCCTTTCGTATTTCCTCCGACATTTCTCAAAAAGTTGTCTAAATATGAAAAAACCGGCTTCTGCAACAGAAGCCGATTCGCTTGATGACCCGTACGGGATTCGAACCCGTGTTACCGCCGTGAAAGGGCGGTGTCTTAACCGCTTGACCAACGGGCCATATATATATGGTAGCGGCGGAGGGGATCGAACCCCCGACCTCACGGGTATGAACCGTACGCTCTAGCCAGCTGAGCTACACCGCCATATAGGTGCTTATAAGCACAAGTTATATAATACAAAGGTTTCTTCATTCCGTCAACAGGAACTTTAAAGTTTTAATTTTCTGACTATACGGACACATACAAAAAAAGCACCCGCTGGGATAGACGGATGCTCCATGTATTTATAGAAAGCAGCAAGTTATCCTCTTCTTGCTCCGCGCCCTCCACGTTTTGATTCCGTGTTTCGTTTTAAAGATGATAAGCGGTCTTCGCTATCTTTAAGAAACTTGTTCATTTTCTGTTCAAAAGATTCTTTCGGACGGAAATCATTTCTAGGTCTGGCTTGCGGACGGTCTTTAGCTTTTTTAATTGATAAACCAATTTTCCCGTCTTTTTCAACGTTGATGACTTTCACTTCAACTTGATCGCCGACTTTTAAATGCTCGTTAATGTCTTTTACATAATTATCGGCTACCTCACTGATATGAACGAGACCGGTTGAGCCTCCAGGCAATTCAACAAATGCTCCGAAATTTGTAATACCTGTTATTTTCCCTTGCAACTTGCTGCCAACTTCAATCGACATAAAAAAAGTGCTCCTCCTTAGGCTTATAAAAAGATCGTTTGTTTAATTATACCTAAATAAAAATTTAAGTGTCAACAAGGCTACTTGCTCTTCTTCTCTACATTGAAGAGAATCTCACCATTTCCTGACATAAACAAGTCTCTTCTGGCAAGCTCTGTGACGTAATCCTCATCCTTTAATTTGGAAATTTCATCTTTTAAATCAGCCTGTTTCGCGTTCAATTCTTTTACTTGTTTTTCCAGCCTAGCTTTCTTTTCTTCGTTTGCGCTAAGGGAAGAGGTCTGTGACCAAAGAGAACCCGCTAAGACAATAGCCGTCAACAACACAAGGGCGCCGAATACGATCAACCGTCTGAAAAGCCCTTTCCGCCTTCTTTTCATAAGCTGGGATTGCCGTTCAACCTGCTCTTTATAGTCGTTTTGAATTTCAGTTATTGTACGTTCTCTAGATAGATTCAAATCAGACGGTCCTCCTTTCACCTTTTCAAAATACGTATCATGGTCGATCTGATTGTTATGATTAGTTTCTTGCTCTTTTGTAAAAATCCTGCACTTTTTTGAAAATATCGTTTGAAAGTAAGACGCCACTTTTCAGGAAGAAGTTTCAATAATTGTTTCAACAGGAAAAACAGCGGATACAGCAAAAACGTTACGATCTTAAAAAGACACTTCGCAAAAAAGGCACTCACCCGATAGGAGTATAAAGAAATAGCCGTGATCAGCCCGATGAGCAGCTTAAAGAGCAGAAGCACCGGACGGAACAGCACGTGCTGAATGAGCTTTTTTGCGAATTGGTAAAGAGACACCGCAAGATGAATGGCAAATTTCAGTATTTTTATATACATTCGTTTAAACAGGCTTTGGTACGTCGCAATACCCAGTAAGACTGCCAAGAAAATGTATACCCTGAGTTCTCCTTCATTCACGTTGAGCAGCACATAGAAAAACAGCAGACCTTGTACAATCCAAAAGAGAATGTCATGAATGAATAACAGCCATCTGGCCGTTTTGGCGCGGCTGACAAACAGCCTGTATGTATCAAGCGACGCTCCGAGCCAGGCGCCCATACCGGTCATTGCCAGCATCGTATAAAATTGGGTGGTCAGCGTCATTTAAACAACTTGCTAAAAAACCCTTTAGCTTTATCCCCTTGCTGCTCGTCTAAATATACAAGGTCAAACACCCTGCCTTTTATAGATACAATCCCTTTTTCCACATCAAGATTTTTCATCTGCAGGTTCTCGCCTCTGACGGAAAGCATTCCCATAACTGTTTCCAGCAAAAACTCTTCGTTGTCAAAACTTTCTACATGCTTGACGCCCGAAATGTCTAAATGCTTTCTCCCTTTCATCGTTATATCATGCTGTTCCGGAACAGAAGAAGAACCTTTTTGCTCATAATATGAATTCATCTATTCAGCCCCCATATCCTCGATACTTTTAGCATTATTACTGCATTGTATGAGGCGGGAGCCTTGTTTAGAACAAGCCTATTCGCCGAGTTTTTCTTCCTTGACGATTGTATACATGCCCGCGGCTTCTTCTTTTTTCGTTGTTTCTTTCAATTCGTTTACCTTCACGGTGACAAGCTTCTGGCCGAAGCGGACCGTCAGTTCATCACCGGCTTTTACGTCTGAGCTGGCTTTCGCCTGATTCCCGTTAACGGTGATTCTCCCTTGATCGGCGACCTCTTTCGCCAATGTGCGGCGTTTAATCAATCTGGATACTTTTAAAAACTTATCAAGTCTCATATCAGAATCTCCTCTCCATTTCTTTTGCTTCATCCCACAATTTGTCCATTTCCTCAAGTGACATTGCGGTCAATTCAAGTCCCTTTGCTGCCGCTTCTTTCTCAATATAAGCAAAGCGTCTGCGGAATTTGTCATTTGTCATGGCGAGCGCTTCCTCAGGCTCAATTTTATAGTATCGGCCGATATTGACCAATGCAAATAAAACATCGCCGAATTCAGCTTTTAAGCTGATTTCATCTGCTGATTCGGCGGAAGCCTCTGCAGAAAATTCCTTCAGCTCTTCATTTACTTTATCCCATATATCCTGAACGTCATCCCAGTCAAAGCCGGTTTTCGCGGCTTTTTTCTGAAGCTTGGCCGCTTTTGCAAGAGAAGGCAGTGTTTTCGGCACGGCATCCAGCAATGAAGAGGATGTTGTTTGCTTTTCCGCCTTTTTGATTTCTTCCCAGTTGGCGACGACATCATGTTCATCCTGAACCTTAACATCCTTAAACACATGCGGGTGCCGTCTGACCATCTTCGCACTGATGTCTCTGATGACATCATCAATTGAGAAATACCCCTCGTCTTCTCCGATCTGGGCGTGCAGCATAACCTGAAGCATGACGTCCCCGAGTTCTTCTATCATGTGATCCGTGTCCTCTTCGTCAATGGCCTCAAGCAGTTCGTAGCATTCCTCAATCATATATTTCTTTAATGACTGGTGTGTCTGCTTTTGATCCCACGGACAGCCGTTCGGCCCGCGAAGCTCGCGAATAATACTTCGGAATGCAGAAAATTCCTGGTAAAGGAGTTCTTCTTTTTTAATCGGCGGAACATACACGCTTGTTAAGTTATTTATTTCTACATTGCGGTCAAGTTCAAACAAAGGCACCTTGGTCATCTTTTCTCCCTTGCTTCCGGCTGCCGTGACGATGACCACTTCATAGTCGTCAGGCAATTTCTCCATAAGCGTCAGCTTCACCTCAGAGGCCGTCATTTGGTCATAAACCTGGCAAATGATCAGGTGATGGCGGAGTTCGAGCTCATCCGGCGTCATTGTTTGCGCATCCGTAAATTGAAACCCTTCAATCGGATCAATTCGCAATGCATTAAAAGTGGCATCCAAAAAGCTTTGCCCTCCGGCAGTATGAACAGCTACCTGTTGTTCTTCCCGGCGTTCAAATAACAGCTGAACGGTTTTCTCAGCGACAAACGGATGTCCGGGCACAGCGTAGACGACATCCTCTTGCTTCGCTTTTTCAAACAGAATGTCCGCGATCTCTTCATAGACCGCTTCAAACTGATCATGTTTTTCATAAATATCATCAAAATACCGGATGTCCGCTTCCGTCTCTTGCTCTAATTCCGGAATCAAAGGGTGGTCTTTCGTTCTTATATATAAATGCTTCGCCTGAGTCAGCAGCTTATGTACGCCCACTGTCAACTGATCCATGTCTCCGGCGCCAAGGCCGACGACCGTAATGTTACCTGCCATGTTTTTCTCTCCTCTTTTTCAATTTGCTTAAAGCACTGCCGAAAGGAAGGCCGCTCAGCTCTTCGTCCGTGAAAATCTTCATTCTTATCATACAATAAATAAACAATAGCCCTCCGATGACTGACGCAGACAGACTCTCACATACAGCTCCGGCTCTGCTGACAGGAACAAATAACTGCCATAGCTTCATATATACGAGCAGAAAGAAGACCATCAGCAGACTGCACCAGCACAGACGGGCAATCACGCCTCCGATATTCGTCAGCCAGCCCTTCGACCAAATTCTCCGGAGATTCAGGCACGCAACTGCGGCAAATGCCAAGACGGTCGCCAGTGCCGCTCCTGTAATACCCCAGCCGGGAACCAGCCAAACATTCAGCACCCATTTCAGCGCCCCTCCCGCCAAAACGGATACGGCGGGGAAAACGGTATGCCCCGCTCCTTGCAGAATCGCGGCTGCCGTAAGCGCAATTGAGGCAAAAAAGATAGATAAGCTGAATATTTGTAAGGTCTGCGTCCCCTCACTGTTTTGGAAAAGCATGATATTCACCGGCTCTAAAATGCAAAAAAGCCCGGCTGATGCACCGATCCCTACCGCAAGGCAGAGCTTGACGGCTGATGTTGCTTTCTCTTTTATGATAAACGGCTTATTCTCATGCACCGCTTTTGAAATTGAAGGGACCAATGACGCGGCAATACTGACGGCAAACACGGTTCCCAGCTGAAGGAGCGGCTGTCCGCGGTCATATATGCCTTTCAGCCGTTTCGCGGCATGGCTCTCCGTCCCGTCTGAAAGCAGTGAATATAAGTTTAAGGCGTCTACAAGCTGAATCAAAAGCATGAGTACACTGCTGATACAGATGGTGACTGAATAAAGCAGCAGCTTTTTTACAATGACGGCCGTTTCGATATGTCCGCCGTCTTCCTTTGTTTCTTCCCGCTTATACCAGAAAACAGCCAATACACAAAGGGCCGCCAAGCTTCCGGCAATTGATCCCGAGACCGCCCCCGCACCAGCCGCGTATAATGAACGGCCGCTTTTCAAAAGCCAGAAGGATAAACCAAGAAGCACCGCCACGCGAAGAAGCTGTTCCGTAATCTGGGATAAAGCTGACGGCATCATATCATGCACGCCTTGGAAATACCCCCTGAAAACCGCCGTAAACGGAAACAGTATGAAAGCGAACGCCGCGACCCTTATCAGCATCACAAGGCGGACGTCACCCATAAAACCGGCCAACGGCGCCGCGCCGGCATACATGAGCGCAAACAGAACAAGTCCGGCCGCCGTGACATAAAGGGCGGAAATTTTCATTATTTTTTGTTTATGACTGCTATAATCGTTCATTAATTTTGAGATGATTACCGGAAAACCGGATGTTGACAGCATGACCGCGATCCCTAAAAACGGATACACCTGCTGATAAATGTAAAATCCGACGTCACCGACAATATTCTGAAAAGGAACCCTGTACACGGCGCTTAATATCTTCGTCACGATACCCGCAACGACGAGCACAAAAGCACCTTTCCATGCCGATTGCCGATTGGCGCCAACTGAATCGTTCATCCAAAAGCTCCTTCCAGCCGCTAGAAAATTACGTCTATAAAACGAGCTTATTATATCACAATCCTAACGGCCGAACCGATAGAGAGCACATATGAATATGAAAAAGAACAGCACTTGTATAAGAGCTGTTCTTTCTCCGTTTTCTTATTTCAATAATGGTAATAAGACCTACTGCTCCATTTGTCTCGCCAAAAAACTGGCTGCCGTTTCTACTGCTTTATGTTCTACTTCTCCAAGTGCCTGTTCCTTGGAAAAGATGACCACGGCGCCGATAGGATCGCCATTTGCCACGATCGGAGCTATTGTATAGGAGCTCATATCTTCATCAATGTCATTAACAAGCTGCGCGGACTTCACGTCGTTTTCTACCACAGAGCTGCGCTGATCCATCGTTTTTTCGAGCAAATCGCTGATGGCTTTGTTCAGAAATTCTTTTTTCGAACTGCCTGAAACGGCAATATACGCGTCACGGTCGCAAATCAAGACGGAATGGCCGAGACTGTCATACAATGCATCTGCATATTCCTTCGCAAAATCGCCAAGCTCACTGATAGGAGAATACTTTTTCAATATAACTTCTCCGTCGCGGTCAACGAATATTTCAAGCGGGTCTCCTTCCCTGATCCGCAGTGTTCTCCGAATTTCTTTAGGGATGACGACCCGTCCTAGATCATCAATACGACGTACGATACCTGTAGCTTTCATCTCTCTGGTGCCTCTCTTTCATGTGATGATATTTAAGGGAAAGTACTAAAGCTCTTTACTTTATGTAGCTTCCGCCACTCGCTTGAAATTAGTATCCGTCACATCAAATGTAATATACACCAGAGAGTAACAATTTTTATGAAGACGCGATTGTTTCTTTCTTCACATCCTGAAGGCCTTTCAGCATGCCGAGCACGGTCTCCAGCCACTCTTCCGTTTTGCGGCCTTTCGTCTGTACTGAGATTTTCAGCTTTTTCCCTTCCATTCCCAGTCCGATCTGCCGGCCGTATTTATTGCCGAGTTCGAACAATTTCTGGCCGTCAATCTGTGCGCTGGCCTCTTCAGAAATGGTAAATCTGATCGCGTCTTTATCCTGCTTGATGAGTTCGACGCGTTCATATTTTCCGTATACCTTCATCTCAGCAACCGTAAACAGCCATTCAACCTCTTTAGGGTAGCTGCCGAACCTGTCAATGATTTCATCTTGAAGCTCATTTTTCTCCTCAATTGTGGCGATCGACCTGAAGCGTTTGTACATGTCGATTTTTTGCTTGCCGTCTTGTATATAGTTTTCAGGAATATACGCGTCAAGCTCGATATCGATTTCTGTCTCAAACTGTTCGCTTTTCGGAATATCGCCTTTCCGCTCTTCAATCGCTTCCTTGAGCATTTGCGAGTACAGGTCAAAACCAACTGAGTCGATAAAGCCGTGCTGCTGGGCGCCGAGAAGGTTCCCCGCTCCCCTGATCGTCAAGTCACGCATGGCGATTTTAAAGCCTGACCCTAGCTCGGTAAATTCTTTAATCGCCTGCAGCCGTTTTTCCGCCACCTCAGTGAGCACTTTGTCTCTGCGGTACGTAAAATACGCGTAAGCGACGCGGTTGGAACGGCCGACCCGTCCTCTCAGCTGATACAGCTGAGACAGCCCCATTTTGTCTCCGTCGAACACAATCAAGGTATTCACATTTGGTATATCTACGCCTGTCTCAATAATAGTCGTGCTGACAAGGACGTCCGATTCCCCTTCCAGAAAATTGAGCATGACGCTTTCCAATTCATTTTCGGTCATTTTTCCGTGGGCATATGCCACTTTCGCATCGGGAACAAGCATGGAAATTTCATCAGCCTTCCGCTCGATGTCATCCACGCGGTTGTACAAGAAATATACCTGTCCTCCGCGCGCCAGTTCTCTTTCGATGGCTTCCCGCACAAGCGCGCCGTTGTATTCCACGACATATGTCTGAACAGGGAAACGGTTTTCCGGCGGCGTTTCAATAACAGATAAGTCCCGCACACCGAGCATGGACATATGAAGCGTACGCGGTATCGGCGTCGCTGTAAGAGTCAGCACATCGACATTGGCTTTGATCTGTTTGATTTTTTCCTTATGCGTTACGCCAAAGCGCTGCTCTTCATCAATGATGAGCAAGCCGAGATCTTTATAGACGACGTCTTTAGATAAGAGCCTGTGGGTCCCGATTACGATGTCTACCGTTCCGTTTTTCAAGCCTTTAATCGTTTCATTGGATTCTTTTCTCGTTCTGAATCGGCTGAGAAGACCGATGTTAATCGGATAGTCCTGGAAACGCTCCATAATGGTTTCATAATGCTGCTGCGCGAGTATTGTCGTCGGCACAAGAAGCGCGACCTGCTTTCCGTCGGCGATCGCTTTAAAGGCCGCTCGGATGGCTACCTCCGTCTTCCCGTAACCGACATCACCGCAAAGCAAACGGTCCATCGGGCGCTCTCTTTCCATGTCCTTTTTAATCTCCTGAATGGAACGGAGCTGGTCCTCTGTTTCCTGATAAGGGAAAGCAGATTCGAACTGCCGCTGCATTTCATGATCCGGCGAGAACGCATAGCCCTTGCTTGCTTCCCGTTCCGCATAAAGCTTAATCAGATCATCGGCAATATCCTGAACGGAGTTTTCAACTTTTTTCTTCACCCGTTTCCATTCACTGCCGCCCAGTTTATAAAGCTTCGGTTCTTTTCCTTCAGAGCCGACGTACTTCTGCACCTGGTCGATTTGTTCTACAGGGACGTACAGCTTATCGCTGCCCTGATAATGAATGTTGAGGTAATCTTTATGAATGCCTTTGATTTCTAGTGTTTCGATCCCCAAATACTTACCGATCCCGTGGTTGACGTGGACGACATAGTCACCGACCTGAAGCTCGGAATAGCTTTTGATCCGTTCGGCATTTGTCAGCTTCTGCTTTCTCGGCTTTTTCTTAATTCGGTTTTTGAACAGCTCTTCCTCCGTAATGACGGCCAGCTTCATCAGCGGCAGTTCAAAACCGGATTGCAGCTCGCCTTCCATGACATAGACCTGTCCTTGCACAAGCGCTTTGGAGCTGTCCGTTTTTGCGGCTTCAATTTCGTAATCAGCCAGCACGGATGCCAATCTGTCGGTTCTGTCCTTATTTGCGCCTAAAAAGACGACGGTGAAGTTTGATTTCTTAAAGCGCTCCATTTCACCTGCGAGCACATTCATCTGCCCGTGAAAACTCTGCATCTGCCGGCTTGTCACATTCACGATATTCTGAGGGCTTGTATGCTGGACATGACGCAAAAATAATGAATAATAAATAGCCGGGCGCCGCTTTTCGCTCATAAGCTCCTGAAAGCTGAAGGATAAATGAATGTCATGCAGAATTTTCCCTTCCTCGAGCAGACTTGTCGTAAATTCGGCCTCTTCTTTTTGCAGCTGATCCTCCATTTCATGAATGCGGCTGACCTCGTCTAACAGTAACAACGTGTCTGCCGGTGTATAATCTAGCAAACTAGCAGGTTTTTCGTAAAAGTACGAGAGATACTTCACAAGTTCCTGATCAGTCTGTCCCGTTGATAACCGTTCTTTATCATGTGAGATATTGATATGAAGCATTTCCTTTTGTTTGTCCTGCTTCAGCTTTTTCAGACTGTCGGCAAGCCCTTTATCGAGCCTTTCCATTGCCCGGGCTTTTTCTTCCGCCCTGATGATCAATTCCTTCGCCGGTCCGATCGCCACATGTTTGAGCGTCTCAATTGATCTCTGGTCATCAGAATTGAAGCTTCTGATGGAATCGACCTCCGTATCAAACAGTTCAATTCGCACCGGATGCTCCGACGTCAGCGGATAAATGTCGATAATTCCGCCGCGAATACTGAATTCACCGGGTGCAGAAACCATATCGGAACGCTCATACCCCACCTCTACAAGGCGCGCGGACAGCTGATCCGGTTCTATTTCGTCTCCGAGTGAAATGACGATCTGGCTGCTTTTCCACAGCTCCTTCGGCGGAAGCATTCTTCTCACTGCCGCAACGGGCGCCACAACGACCGGCGCTTCTCCGTTTGTTAATCTATTAATGACATCAAGCCGCTGAGCGCGCAGTTCAGGGCTCGCTACCGCAATTTCTGAAGAAATCAATTCATTCACGGGGTATAAAAAAACAGATTGATCCCCGAGAAGCGCCGTCAGATCTTCCGTCACTTTTTGGGCCTGATATAAATTATGGGTGATAAAGAAAATCGGCCTTTTCGTTTCCTGTGCAAGGGCGGAGGTAAAAACAGAACGCGCGGAACCTGACAGACCCGCAAGCAGCTGTTCCTTCAGCCCCTCATGTAAACCGTTGACAATGGATTTAAAATCATCGCTTTCTTTAATAAAGGTTTGAATGTTGTCCATATGGGCCCTCCTCTCTATTTTCTGCAAGAACAGAAAAACGCTTTGGTCTAGAATCTACACCAAAGCTTCTTATTGAATAAATGTGTTGTGTTCATGGTAGTGCGGATTGCGCTCCAGCGCCTCTTGGCAGTCTTCACAAATTGTAAGAACATGGACATCTCCATTGTCTTTATATGAAATCATATCGTTTCTTTCCTCATTTGTTAAGTGCTGAAATCCAAGTGACTGTGTCGGCACCGTCGAATATTCCAGGCTCCCTACCTTAAAGCCGCAGTGGCGGCAGAAATAATGCAAAGCCATACGTTGGACCTCCTGATGTGAAAAAATCATTTTTCCCTAGTATGGTCTCCCATTATTTATCTTATACATTTGCATTAAATTCGTTCATGACTTCTAAAAATGGTTTCGTTAAGGAAGCTTCGCAGGCTTTTACGGTTTTTGAGACGGCATCATTGATATGCGGCGCTTCTTCCTTCGTAAAAGCTCCCAGTACATAGTCAACGACTTTCATTCCGTTGACGGGGCGGCCGATTCCGATTCTGACCCGGTCAAATTCAGGGGTTCCGAGGTGCTGTATAAGCGATTTAATTCCGTTATGCCCGCCTGCGCTCCCCTTCGTCCGAAGTCTGATTTTTCCCGTCGGAAGATCAAGGTCATCGTATATGACTTTCAGATCTTCATGATCGGCATCATAATAATCCAGTAGCGGCCGCAAACATTCCCCTGATAAATTCATATATGTAAGCGGTTTAACAAGTAGAACTTTTTTTCCGGAAACAAACCCCATTCCGTAAAGTCCGTTGAATTTCGTTTTATTCAATTCAATATTCCATTCTTTAGAAAGCTCGTCAATGGCCATAAAGCCGACATTATGTCTCGTGTTCTCGTAGGTTTTCCCGGGGTTACCGAGACCGGCAATCACAAGCATCGTAAATCCTCCCTCAACATCGCTGTAATTCTTCTCATTCTAGCACAAAAGACGTAACCTCGGGCGGGTTACGTCTTAAAGCGCTTATTGATTTTCTCCTTCGGGCTCTTCCCCAGGAGACGGTTCTGCATCTTCTTCGAATGCTTCCTGCTTAGGAGGAAGGATGGAAGCCACGACTTCTTCCGGATCGTTTGTAAATGTATAATTGCCGTCAGCAGTCAGATCTGCGATGGTCAGCACATCATTCATCTCAAGTCCTGAAATATCAACATTGATTGTCTGAGGGATGTCCTTCGGCTTAGCCTTGATCGAAAGCTCATGCAGCGGCTGCTGGATGACGCCTCCGTCCTTGACTCCCTTCGCCTCTCCCGTCAGCTGAATCGGCACCTCGGCCTCCAGCTCCTCACTCATATTCACGACTTGAAAATCGGCGTGCGTCAATTCGTTTTTGAGCGGGTCTGTCTGAAGATCAGTCACCATAACCGATTGCTGATTTCCGTTGACATCAATTGTGATAATCGTGTTTTTTCCTTCGTCCCGCAATGTTTTAAGCAATTCGACACTGTCTAAAGAGACAGGCGTATTCGTTGTTTCTTTACCGTATATAATCCCTGGAACATGTCCTGAATGACGGATTTTCCGAAGCGTCGAACGTTTAAAATCTGTTCTTTCATTTGCTTTTAAAGTTGCCATATTCAGCACCATCCTAATTATCGTTTTATCGTCCTATTAGAACAATACCCACAATAACTGGGATTTAAACCTTAAAGTTTTGGTTTAGCTGAATAAATAGCTGACAGATTGTTTCTCGTGAACGCGGATGATCGCTTCAGCCAGAAGCGGTCCGACAGAAAGCTGCTTAAAGCGGTCGATTTTTTTCTCATCAGGAAGCTTAATGCTGTTCGTTACGACAAGCTCCTTGATTTTAGAGTTATTGATCCGCTCAACGGCAGGGCCTGACAGTACAGGGTGCGTACAGCATGCATACACTTCTGCAGCTCCGTTTTCAACCAGCGCGTTAGCGGCAAGTGTGATTGTGCCGGCCGTATCAATAATATCATCGATCAGGATCGCTGTTTTACCTTCCACGTTACCGACGATGTTCATCACTTCTACCTCATTCGGTCTAGGACGGCGTTTGTCGATAATCGCGATCGGCGCTTTCAGACGGTCCGCAAGTTTGCGGGCGCGCGTCACACCGCCGTGGTCAGGAGAAACAATGACGATATCTTTCAAGTCTTTACCTTCAAAGTAATGGCCTAAAATCGGAACACCCATTAAGTGGTCAATCGGAATATCAAAGAAACCTTGAATTTGCGGCGCGTGTAAATCAAGCGCGATCACGCGTGTCGCACCCGCTGTTTCAAGCAGGTTTGCAAAAAGTTTTGCCGTAATCGGTTCACGTGATCTTGCTTTTCTGTCCTGGCGCGCATAACCGTAGTACGGAATCACAATGTTGATTGTTTTCGCGGAAGCGCGCTTTAAAGCGTCAACCATAATCAGCAATTCCATAATGTGCTCATTAACCGGCGCACTTGTAGACTGAATGATATAGCAATCACAGCCGCGAATACTTTCTTCTATGTTGATCTGGACCTCTCCGTCACTGAATCTTGTAACAGAGCACTTTCCTAATTGAACCCCTACATTATCCGCGATTTCTTTTGCAAGTTCTGGATTTGAATTCAAAGAAAAAATCTTTAAATTCTTATCTCCGTATTCGTTAGACATGGTAAACCTCCGATTTTAGGATTATTTTTTATGAATATTTTTCACATAATCTTCTTTATTTACTTGTCTTGCTCTGGCAATGGCAAGCGCTTCGCCCGGCACATCTTCAGTTACGGTTGAACCCGCAGCGACGTACGCGCCTTCTCCCACTGTAACAGGAGCGACCAGATTGGAGTTGCAGCCAATAAAGGCGCCGTCTTCAATTTTGGTTAAATACTTTTTCTTCCCATCATAATTGACCGTGATGGAGCCGCAGCCCAGATTCACATCCGTGCCCACTTCGGCATCACCGATATAGCTTAAATGAGATGCTTTGCTCCGGTCGCCGAATTGTGTTTTCTTGATTTCAACAAAGTTTCCGATCTTCACTTCATTGCCGATTGCGGAATCGGGTCTGATGTGAGCAAAAGGACCGATATTTACATCATTCCCAACTTTGCTGCGATTGACAACGGATTGTTTAATCACAGTGCGGCTGCCGATTGAGCTGTCCTCTATCTCAGTGTGAGGGCCGATGACACATTCATCGCCGATTTCAGCTTGTCCCTTTAACACAGTTCCGGGATAAATAACTGTATCTTGTCCGATACGTGCGTCAGGTGAGATGTACGTATTCATCGGATCGATTAAAGTGACTCCGTTCTGCATATGCCGTTTGTTAATACGCTCTTTCATATACATTTCAGCCTGAGAAAGAGCGACTCTATCATTCACTCCGAGCGTCTCTTGGAAGTTACCAGTCTGGTAAGCGGCAACAGTTTCGCCTTCGTCTTTGAGGATTTCGATCACATCCGGCAGATAATACTCGCCTTGGGCATTTTCATTCGAAACCTGTTCGATGACACGAAAAAGAGCCTCGTTATCAAAACAGTACGTTCCCGTGTTAATTTCTTTCACAAGACGTTCTTGCTCCGAAGCATCCTTGTGCTCCACGATTTTTTGAACGGCGCCGTCTTCACTGCGGATGATTCTTCCGTATCCGGCGGGATCGTCGGCAACGGCCGTTAACACCGTGGCTTTTGCACCTTTGTCTGTATGTTCATTCAGCATGGCTTCCATCGTCTCCGCCGTCAGAAGCGGTGTATCGCCGCAAATAACGATCGTGACACCCTTTTCTCCGTGAAGAAATGGTTTTGCCTGTTTGACCGCATGAGCCGTACCGAGCTGTTCTGCTTGGAGAGCGTAATCGCTTTTCTGTCCGAGCTGCTTCTTCACATCTTCGGCGCCGTGTCCTACGATGGTGACAAGCTTCGCTAAAGATAATTTCAGAGCTTCGTCTGCGACGTGCTCTACCATAGGCTTTCCGCATACCGGATGAAGGACCTTGTAAAGCTTCGATTTCATTCTCGTTCCTTTTCCGGCAGCTAAAATCACTGCAAACCGCTTATCCATTTAATGGCCTCCAATATCCCTTTTATCCATAGAAAAATATATCCTAAATAGCTGTTGATTTCAAGAAGACATCAAAAAGTGCAAGAATTTTCTATGTAATCGCTTTATTACTGAAAAATCAGATTTAAAAAAGGACTGCCGGAAAAGGCCTTGTGTCAGCCTTTATCAGCAGTCCTTACATTTTGTTATGTTTAAGAAGCCCCGGCTTCTTCATATTCTAATGCTTCAGAATCACCCAAACGATGATACTCATTTAAAACAGCATCCTGGATCTTGCCCCGCGTGCTGGAATTAATAGGATGAGCAATATCGCGGAATTCTCCATCAGGGGTGCGTTTACTCGGCATCGCAACGAAAAGACCATTGTTTCCATCAATCACACGAATATCATGTACGACAAATTCGTGATCCAGCGTGATGGATGCAATCGCTCTCATGCGACCATCGGTATTCACGCGGCGTAATCTTACGTCAGTAACTTCCACAGTAGTTCACCACCTTTTCCCTATATAAAAGCATTAGTCTAACAATTCCACGATTCTTTTTAAATTCCTGCACGTTTCAAAAAGTTTTTTTGAAAATATAGGATATACATACACAATTAGGTGATAAACCATATTTGGGGATCATATACTGCATAAAAAAAGTGATCCCGGAGACCGGAACCACTTTTCTGAGATTTAAGATTTCACCAGCGCAATGACTTCAATTTCCACGAGAGCATCTTTCGGCAGTCTCGCCACTTCCACACAAGACCTTGCCGGCTTATGTACATCAAAGTATTGTCCGTACACTTCATTCACTTCCGCAAACTGCTCCATATCAGCAATAAATACCGTTGCTTTTACAACCGTCTCGAGAGAAGCGCCCGCTTCTTTCAGCACAGCTTTTAAATTGCTGAACACCTGATGCGTTTGTTCTGTGATATCACCGTTTACCATTTCTCCTTCAGCAGTAAGAGGAATCTGGCCTGAGCTGTAAAACATGTTGTTTACAATGATTCCCTGTGAATATGGCCCGATCGCTGCCGGCGCGTGTTTTGTATGGATTGCTTTTGTCATTTTTCTGTCTCCCCATTCTTTAAATGCTGTTCTTTAAAAAATCGCAGAAAATTGCCGTTTTGAATCTCAATCGTTTTGTCTTTCATATTGATGGTTGAAAGCGTGAGCAGTGACATGTATTCATCGACAAGCCGTTCATTCACTCCCTCGGCTTCAACCAAGACACCTATTCCCGCGACGTTTGCATTAAACTCATCAAGCAAACTGATCATGCCGTTAATGGTGCCGCCGGCTTTCATAAAGTCGTCAATAATCAAAACGTTCGAACCCGTAGCCAAACTTCTTTTCGCAAGCGACATCGTTTGAATGCGGTTAGATGACCCTGATACATAATTGATGCTCACCGTGGAGCCTTCCGTCACTTTATTGTCCTTTCGCACGATGACAACCGGAACGTTCAGATAACTGGCCGCTGCGTAAGCAAGAGGGATTCCTTTTGTCGCAACGGTCATCACCACATCAATCTCCCGCTCCGCAAAAACGGAAGCAAAAAGCCTGCCTACATGAGAGAGGACAGATGGTTTTCCTAAGATATCCGTTAAATATACATAACCGCCCGGAAGGATACGCTCAGGATTTACTAAAGACTGTCCCAGCTCCTGTATAAACGCTTCTGCTTCTGCCTGTTTCACTTTCGGAATGTATTTGACGCCTCCGGCAGCTCCCGGCACTGTAAGCAGCGTCCCAATGCCTTGCTGTTCAAAGGTCTGTTTAATAATCGTTAAATCTTCACTGATTGATGACTTTGCTGATTGATACCGTTCTGAGAAAAACGTTAACGGTATTAATTCATGCGGATGGGTTAACAAATAATTTGTTAAGTCCACCAATCTGCCGCTGCGACGAAACTTCATGAACTTACCCCCAAAATCCGAATAATTTAAAAATAATATAACTTAACATACGGATTTAATCAAGAGCATTCTGTTCGCCGATCATCCGCACCGCGTACACTTGATCACAGAAACCTCTTAACCCGTTATAAATCCGCTGCACCTTTGATTCGTATTGAACCAAACCGAATACAGTCGGTCCGCTTCCGCTCATTAACACCGCATCAGCGCCGAAGCGTTTCATTTGATTTTTAATCATCGCCACCTCGGGATGGAGGCTGAGCGTAACCGACTCCAATACGTTTCCTAATTGTCCGCATACCTTTTGGAAGCTTTTTTCTTCAATCGCGTCAATCATCGCCTGTACATCCGGATGCCGAACCTGCTGCAAATTCAGCCGGCGGTACACTTCGGCAGTCGATACCCCGATCGTCGGTTTGGCGAGCACGACCCAGCAATGAGGCGGAGCACTGATGTGCCTGATCTTCTCACCGCGTCCGGTTGCCAGAGCAGTGCCTCCGTAAACACAGAAGGACACGTCTGAACCGATTTCAGCGCCAAGCTCCGCGAGCTCTTCGACAGAAAGCTTTAAATCCCACAGCCTGTTCAGCCCTCTTAGTGTCGCAGCCGCATCGCTGCTTCCGCCGGCAAGCCCTGCCGCTACAGGGATCACTTTTGTAATCATAATGGAAACGCCTTTTTTGATTTGAAACCGTTCTTTAAGCAGTTTGGCTGCCTGATAAGCCAGATTTCTTTGATCATCCGGAACAAAGCGGTTATGCGACGCCACTCTGATAACGTTTTCGGGCAGTTCTGTCAGTTCAATCCGATCTGCCAAATCAATTGTCGTCATGATCATCTCCACTTCGTGATAACCATCCGGGCGTTTACTCGTCACATCGAGGGACAGATTGATTTTGGCCGGCGCTTTTTCTAAAATACGCATAGCTTTCACCTACTTCTCCATCTAAACATAAGTATGAACATTGTATCACATTTGGAGACCCGGAGGTACTTATCCGAAATTGACGCCGGTTTTGACAGCCGATAGAAAAAACCGGGGAACGGATTGTCCCCCGGGCCACTGCATTATCGGTTATTTTGGTTCTGAGCCGCCATCTGCTGTTCGGCAATCTCAATCGCGCGCTTTACCATATTCCCGGCGTCACGCGCCCGAATGCCTCCCCAGCCCTCGTTTTTCACCGTATCGTAAAAACCAAGGTCCTTCGCCAGCTCATATTTGAACTCATCTGACATAACTCCACGACGTCTGCCCAAACGAAACAACCCCTTTTATAGAATTGATCACCATTCGTGCACGCCACGATAAAACATGTGACACCTAT
The DNA here is from genome assembly GCF_026420705.1 of Bacillus sp. NEAU-CP5. NCBI lineage: Bacteria > Bacillati > Bacillota > Bacilli > Caryophanales > Bacillaceae > Bacillus > Bacillus sp. NEAU-CP5. The sequence goes on from NZ_JAPMOV010000009.1 coordinate 37,445, forward strand.
AGCTTTCGTTTAATCGGCAGAAACTTTCGAGGGAATAATTAGAAGAGCTTTAGAAGGCAAAACAAAAAGCAGTAAACAAAAGGTTCACTGCCCATTAAAATGCTACTGAGCTTGCCGTATCGTCATTGAATGTCAATTCAACAGTCTCAGTCAGAATATCAGCATAACTGTATGAAACTCTTTCAAACGAATTCTCGTCTTGATCTAGTTGTATCACAAAAACAGAAGGGTACGTCTCAGCTAAAATGCCCGAACGCTCAATCGTTTTTCGGCGGCCGCCGTTTGCTTTTAACGTAAGCCGTTTACCTAAATTCCCATCAAGCGATCTTTTTATATCGGACAACGTCTTCGCCATTGCATCCACCTCACTACATTTATTGTACAACAAGAGCCCAATTTTGTCAAATAAAATTTAAATTATATCAACGTTAATAAGTCATTGTCAACAAAATTATTTTGACAAAATTCTATTGATTTCTGCGTTATTTTTCACAAGTTCCGGAAATTTATGTATCAATATGTAAAATAATTAACCCGCATAGCGAAATATATGCGGGTTTTATCACTCATCCATTTGATTTATACGGCATACCGACACGCAGCACACCCTTCGTTTCAATTCCTCCCAGCCCTTTCTCTCTCGTCAGCGTATTTCTCAGGACATCCCACACATTGATCCGCTCCATAAACGGGGTGAAGCTGATTTTCGCGACAATATATACCGGGTCAAGCGCATGGATATTGACGCGTGACGGCGAACTTGCGAAATTCGCGCCTGCTCTGATTAAAGACTCGAAATGAGATTGACAGGCCCCCGCGAATATGACCAGCTGATCCAAATGAGGGACTTTACGCCTCGCTTTTTGAACGGTTTCGACAAAGTGTTTAGAATGCCTGTAGGCGCTTAAATCGTTCACGTCACCCTTATGCTTGGAATATGCATCATGGCCGGTGATGACTAAAATATCCGGCCTGTATTTATCAAGCAGCTCGTCAATTGATGCCGGCATTTTTTTCTCATGGCAGTGAATTCCGTATACCGGCACACCGATTTTTTCATAAAAGTTCAGGCACTTTTTCAAATAGGCCTCATCGCCGTCCAGATGCAATACCTTTCCGGGCATATGAAAGTAGTGCTCCTGATGCTGATATTGATTTGTCGCATAATATTCCTGTTTTTCCCGAAGCAGCTTATAATCCTGGCGGAGCAGCTCGAGAGATTCATTCATCCTGCTTTCATCTCTTTTCTTTCTCATGGCCTGTTCGTCTTTTCTGACAGGCTCCAAATCAGAAAAATCAGCATCCGCAATCAATCTGACTTCGTCACCATGCAGGATGGCAATTGAATTTCCGTTGCTTGTTTGCTCTATACCGATAATGCGAAATAAAACATCCATTTGATAGGATTTCCTGGCTACCATATCTCCTATTTGAAATTGCACGTTACCCACTCCACAAATAGACTAAGCCTCATCATGAAAGAAGTCTTGGCAAATACACCTCTTTCCGCTGCGGCGCTTGATGTTTCAAGCTTTTCTTGCAGTTGAATGAATAAGGTTCTCCTCTAGCCTATGTAGCGGCAGTCCAAGTGGTGACGCAAAACAAAAAGCCCTCTTAGAAAAGGGCTTTATGCAATCCGTTGGACAGGAGCGCGAATTCTTCTATGGACAGGGATTCACCGCGCCGCTTTCCGTCAATATTCGTTTCTTGAAGAACTTCTTCAATTTGAGCTTTTTTCTCTTTTCCGCCCGGAAGATTGTTCACAAGGTTGTTCAGCAAGGTTTTCCGGCGCTGTGCGAAGCTTGCTTTAATCAGCTGGAAGAAAAACGGTTCATTATCGACGTCAACCGCCGGGCCGTCACGAAGCAAAAGACGGATGACGGCTGAATCGACATTAGGCTGAGGCACAAACACCGTTTTCGGGACGGTCATGACGGTTTTGGCCTCCGTATAGAACTGAACCGCAATGGAAAGCGATCCGTACTCCTTAGAGGAAGGATCAGCAGCCATCCGCTCTGCGACCTCTTTTTGCAGCATCACGACAATTCCTTTTAACGGAAGATGTTCTTCCAATAGCTTCATGATGATAGGCGTCGTCACATAATATGGGAGATTCGCCGTCACCATAATTTCATCACAATCCTGAAACTGCTCTTCAATGACAGATTTGACGTCTGCTTTCAGCACATCTTGATGAATGATCGTTACATTGTCATATGGAGACAGCGTATCATTGAGAATGGGCAGCAGGCGCTGATCAATTTCAAACGCGACGACCTTTTTCGCCCGTTTGGCAAGCTGCTCTGTCAGCGCGCCGATTCCGGGCCCGATTTCAATGACTCCGGTCCGATCCGTAATTTCCGCATGGTCCACAATTCTGTCCAATATATTTGTATCAATTAAGAAATTCTGTCCCAGACTCTTTTTAAAAGAGAAACCGTACTTTTTCAGAATTTCCTTCGTTCTGATAGGTGTCGCGATATCTTTATTGTTCATCCTGTTCCTCCTGCCTCATAGCATCGAGCGCATCAATAAAATCACTTCTTTTGATTTGAAACATTTGCAGCCGTTTTTGAAGCTGCTTGCCGTTTGTATAGCCAATCTTCAGCAGGTCGCCCAATCGTTCGCGGCGTCTTTTGGCAGCCGGTCCGCCGATCAGACCAGCCTGTATGACATCTTCAGCTGAAATCTCACTCGGCTTTGCCTCCATCTCTTCATGCACATTTTCCAAACATGCTCTGATGCTTTCAATGGATGCGTGCTCAACGCCAATGCCGCGCTTGTTTTTCGGTTTGGCAAGATGTTTGGGCAGAAATGCGTGTTTACAGCCGGGTACTGCTTCAGAAATGGTTTTCCGGATCTTTTCCCCCGGAAAATCCGGGTCCGTCAGCACGATGACCCCTCTCGTTTCCTGCGCCAGCCGAATCTGCCTGATGACTTCGTCTCCGATTGCGGAACCGTTTGTCTCGATCGTATCCGCATCAACGGCAAGTTTTATGCGCGCAGTGTCATCGCGTCCCTCGACTACAATAATTTCTTTAATTTTCATTACTTCCTCCAAAAAAACTTTTTATATCCAAAACGAAACCTTTGCTTGCATGTCACGTCTAATATACTGAAAATACACTTTACCTATTATAACGAAAAAAACAGAGGGCGCAAAACCCTCTGAGTGAATCGGAATTAATTTAAGATTTTTATTTTGACCTGTTTCTTTCCCCAGCGGTAAGCTGAAGATTTTTCAGGGAAAAAGACATCAATCCGTCTTCCTTTAATGGCTGAACCTGTATCAGCGGCCACGGCATCCCCGTATCCGTCTACGTGGACTCTTGTGCCGAGCGGGATGACGCTTGGGTCTACCGCAATGACTTTGGCATTCGGATTGCTTGTCAGGTTAACGCCTGTAGCCGTATGGCCGGAACAGCCGCTGCAGCTTGCGGTATAAGCCGTGGAAGACACGGTAATCACTTTACCGGAAGATCCGGTTTCGCCCGAAGATGCCTTCACAGGTGCACTGAGCTGCTCAATCTTGGGACTGTGCCGCTTTGTGCCGACCGCAATGATCTGATCTTTGCTTTTTTCAGATGTTTCTTCTTTAACAAGCTTTCTTGAAACTTCTTTTCCATTTTCTTTGACAACATGAAAATGCTTTTTAAGTTTGCCTTCTTTTCCTTTTTGAACGATCTTTTCTTTCCCGCTGTCGAGAGACGCATCTTCTTTTTCTTTCACTTGATACGCTATTTTTTCCTCAACTACATCGGTGACTTTTTCGATACGAGTGATTTGTATACCGGCCTGATTTTTTGTGAGCTTTTCGTGTAATGCCGGTTTTACTTTATCTTCGTCTTTCATGTCCATCTTATGCTGCGTTAAAAAGTCAGCGACCGTAGTCGAAGTCGTCCATATTTTCTTTTTCTTTCCCGCATCATTTACAGTGACCTGAAAAGCCGGGTCGACCGTGACTTTCATGCCGTTTGTCACTTTCGTATCTGCTGCTGGATCTATTTTATCGTGCTGATTCACAGGTGTATGCTGTTCGTTCAGAAATGCGCCGACTGTTTTTGCCGTTGACCATAAAGTCTTTTCTTCTCCGCCTCTTGTCACACGGATCTGCTTTGCAGCTTCATACACGACATTCATGTTGTCTGCCAATGCTGTCTGCTTAGACGGGGTAATCCGGTCTTCATTTCTCGTCTCTATATGTAAATCTTCCAGAAGTTCCCCAACCGTTTTTGCATGAGTGCGTATTTGCTTTTTCTTGCCGTTGATGGAAACAGAAACTGATTGTTTTGAGAGCTCATGTGCCCCGTATGCAGTCCCGGTTCCGCCCAGCAGAATAATAGCTGCAATAAGAATAACCTTGCTTTTACCAAGCTTTACGGAAAACAGTTTTTTCATTTTTTGTGTGATGAAAAACGCCTCCTTCTCCTCGGAGAGATTATATAGAGTATCTAAAATGCTGTCAACCCTCCCATCTCGAAGATAAAAAACCTTCAGCGTATCCCTCATTATGCAAAAACAAAGCAAAAAAAGGAAGAGAGACATATCGACAACCTATCTTATGAGGAGAAGGAAGCTTGTAGAACCGTTTTACATATCCACTGAATCGGACAAGCTTTTACACGTTATGACAGCGCATTCTGTCAGTTCATGCGGAAAAGTCTTTTTGCGTTTTCGGTTGTAATTGAGGCAATTTCTTCATATGTCAGCCCTTTTAATTCAGCGAGCTGTTCAGCAACATATTTTACATAGCTTGGCTCATTCCGTTTGCCGCGGAAAGGATGCGGTGTCAGGAAAGGGCAATCCGTTTCAATCAGCAAACGGTCATTCGGAATTTCCTTTGCTACTTCTTTTGGTTTCTTCGCATTTTTGAAGGTAACCGGTCCGCCGAATGAAATATAGAAATTCATATCCATACACTGCCGCGCAACCTCCGCGCTCCCCGTAAAGCAGTGCATAATACCGCCGACTTCTTCCGCTCCCTCTTCTTTCAAAATTGTGACAACATCTTCTGTTGCATCACGATTATGAATGATAATTGGAAGATTCACTTCTTTGGCGAGAGCGATTTGTTTCCGGAATACTTCTTTCTGAACGTCTTTTGGTGATTTATCCCAGTGGTAATCAAGGCCCATCTCTCCGATTGCCACGACTTTTTCGTGAGAGGACAGTTCCTTAATCCATGATAAATCTTCCTCTGTCATGTCAATTGCGTCTACCGGATGCCAGCCGATCGCAGCGTATATAAAGTCATATTCCTCAATCAGCTCCATCGCACGCGTGATAGTGGGTTTGTCGAATCCGACAACGACGATCCGTTCAACTTTTTCAGCCTTAGCACGCGCAATGACTTCCTCTAAGTCTGTGTCAAATTGCTCGGCATTTAAGTGCGCATGTGTATCAAAAAGCATCATAAAAACTCCTTTCTTGTTGAAAAACAAAAGGTGTTCGACGGAATGTTACACGTGAAACACCTTTTGCATCTATTTATTTAATTCGAGTGCCTTTCGGTAATGACTGGTCGACAGCTACAACTTTGAGAACGCCGTCTGATTCTCCTGCCAGTATCATTCCTTGAGAAAGCTCGCCTCTCAGTTTTACCGGTTTTAAATTCGTTACACAAATGATCTTCATTCCCACAAGCTGATCCGGCGTGTAATGCTTTGCGATACCTGATACAACTTGGCGCTGTTCAAAGCCCAGATCAATTTGTAATTTCAGCAGCCGATCTGCTTTTTTCACCGGCTCTGCGGACAAGACCTCTGCGACGCGAAGTTCTGTATCCATAAATTGATCAAACGTAATTTCAGGAAGCCGCTCTGCTTCTTGCGGCTCTTCCGCCTTTTCTTCTTTAGCAGGAGCAGTTCCTTGCATTTTTTGCTTGATGTAAGCTACTTCTTCTTCAGCTTCAAGACGAGGGAAAAGCGGTTCCCCTTTTTTCACTTTCGTGTTCTTCAATTGGCCGAATGTCTGAATGCTTTCCCATGCTTTTAGAGACTGATCCTCAACTCCGAGCTGGGCAAACATTTTTTCAGGTGTTTGCGTCAAGAAAGGCTGGAGCAATACGGCTGAGATACGTAGAGATTCAGCTAAATGATACATGACAGAACGTAATTCTTTTTGTTTTTCCTGGTCTTTAGCAAGCACCCACGGAGCAGTTTCATCAATATATTTGTTCGTACGGCTGATTAATTGCCATAGCGTTGATAAAGCGACTGAAAACTCCATGTTTTCCATTGCCTTTTCATAAGCTTTAACCGTTTCACCGGCTACAGAAGAAAGCTCTGAATCAAAATCGGTTACATTTCCTTCATATGAACCAATCTCGCCGTCAAAATATTTTTGGATCATTGCGACTGTACGATTCAGAAGGTTTCCTAAGTCGTTCGCCAAGTCATAATTAATCCGTTCTACGAAACCTTCCGGCGTAAAGACACCGTCTGAACCGAACGGTACTTCGCGAAGCAGGTAATAGCGAAGTTCATCCAAGCCGTAGCGTTCAATTAACGTTACCGGATCAACGACATTTCCTTTTGATTTCGACATTTTTCCGTCTTTCATCAATAACCAGCCATGCGCGAATACTTGCTTAGGCAGCGGGAGATCAAGCGCCATCAGCATAATCGGCCAGTAAATGGTATGAAAACGGACAATTTCTTTACCGACAAGGTGGACGTCAGCCGGCCAGTACTTTTTGTAAAGCTCATCATTTTCCGTATCGTAACCGAGCGCTGTAATATAGTTGAACAGTGCGTCAATCCATACATACACGACATGCTTCGGATTTCCCGGCACTTTTACGCCCCAGTCGAACGTCGTTCTGGAAACGGCCAAATCTTCAAGCCCCGGTTTAATGAAGTTGTTAATCATTTCATTTTTGCGTGATTCAGGCTGGATGAAAGAAGGATTTTCCTCATAAAACTTCAGCAGGCGGTCTGCGTATTTGCTCATGCGGAAGAAGTATGACTCCTCTTTGATTAATTCGACCGGGTGGCCGCTGTCAGGGCTTTTTCCGCCGACAACCTCACCCTTCTCATTTCGTTCCACATCCACCAGCTGTGTTTCCGTATAGAATGTTTCATCAGGGATGCTGTACCAGCCCTCATACTCATCCAGGTAAATGTCACCATTATCAAGAAGTTTTTGAAACACTTTCTCGATAATTTCTTTGTGCCGGCTTTCCGTCGTCCGGATGAAATCATCGTGAGAAATGTCGAGCTGCTTCCATAGTTTTTGGATTTCAGCAACTGCACGATCCACATAAGCTTGAGGCGTGATATTCTCTTCCTCCGCTTTCTGCTGGATTTTCTGTCCGTGCTCATCCGTTCCGGTTAAGTAGCGTACGTCAAATCCTTTTAATCTTTTGTAACGCGCCATCGCATCGCCGGCCACGGTAGTATAAGCATGGCCGATATGTAATTTTCCGCTCGGATAATATATCGGGGTTGTAATATAAAAAGTATTATTGTCTTGCGGCATGTTGCAACCTCCCATTCAGAATGTCGAAAAGCTCACGCCCAAAGGACGAGAGCGGTTTTATTTGATATACAATATTGATATTTGTCCTCTATCTATGATACCATCTTAGCCTTTAAGATCAAGGATATATACGTACTGCGCGTAAAAGAGTAAATAAAATTAAAAATTTTTATTGAAATTAAAAAAAGTCTTAACATGTCGAAATTTGTCGTATATAATCTACTAATATAAAACATCTTGGTTCGAAAGTCTTGATTTAAAAGGATTTTCAGTAGGATAATAGGTTCGAAAAAGCAGTCAAAAAGCCTGTTATTTCAGGATTTCCAAGGCTTTACTTACTATAAGAACTAATTCTTACAATCAATAGTAAACAAAAAGATTGACGATTATTGGAAACCTTGTTATGCTAGGAATGTAAGGAATTTTGTCGAATAATGACGAAGAAAAATATAAACTACAAAATAATTATCTCTCGGGAGGAGACTGTTAATGAAATCTACTGGTATCGTACGTAAAGTTGATGAACTTGGACGCGTAGTTATCCCTATCGAACTTCGCCGTACACTGGGCATCGCAGAAAAAGACGCTCTTGAAATTTATGTTGATGATGAAAAAATCATCCTTAAAAAATATAAACCAAACATGACTTGCCAAGTAACTGGTGAAGTTTCTGATGATAACCTTAAACTTGCCGGCGGCAAATTGGTACTCAGCAAAGAAGGCGCTGAGCAAATCATCTCTGAAATTCAAAACCAGCTTCAAAACCAAAAATAAGCTATTTCATACAAAAACCGTTCTTGTTACGATACAAGAACGGTTTTTTTTTATGATTGAATGTGATAAGCGTCATAAATCTCGCGTTTCGGAACGCCCCGATCTACCGCTGTTTGTTTTATGGCCTGTTTGGAAGATGCTCCTTCGTTTATGTAATGCTCCACATGCTCTTTCTCAGAAAGCTCCGTCCACCAAGGCTTTTCCTCTTCATCCGGTTCAGCGGTTTGATTTCCTTCGACAACGAGACAGAACTCACCGCGGATTTGATCTTCATTTGCCCATTCAATCACCTCGGCGATGGTTCCTCTGATGAATTCCTCATACTTTTTCGTTAATTCTCTCGTGACGGCGATGGTTCGATTACCCAAAACGTCATGCATTGCTGTTAATGTTTCTTTCAATCTGTGCGGCGCTTCGTAAAATATCATCGTTTCCTGCCGTTTTTTCAGGAGTTCGAGTTCTTTCTTCTTTTCTTTTTTCTGTCTGTTTAAAAATCCGTAGAAGAAAAATGGCTGCGGGGTGATGCCTGATGCGGTCAGCGCGGTTAATGCCGCATTAGCACCCGGAAGCGGAACGACATATCCGCCGATTTGGGTGAAATCTCTCACAATCTCAGCCCCCGGGTCGGAAATTGTCGGCATGCCGGCATCACTGACCAATGCCACATTCTTTCCGCTTTTCAGCCATTCAATGATTTTATGGCCGCTGCTTTCTTTATTATGTTCATGATAGCTGATGAGAGATGTTTCTATGTCATAAACATGGCACAGCTTTTTCGTCTGTCTTGTATCTTCGGCAGCTATGACATCGGCCGATTTCAGCGTCTCTACTGCACGAAAGGTCATGTCCTCCAAATTGCCGATCGGTGTAGGAACAAGGTACAGAGTTCCCATTTCAGTTTTTCCGTTAAAACTCATCTGGCGTCTTAACATATACAGCCTCCTTGCTGCGTCGTTTTTCTTCTATATATTGCTCTTTTTTCTTTCGGTTCAGCTGTTTAAAACGGTATTCCGCCTGCATCGCTTCCCGTTTTGTTTCAAATGATTCCGCATGGCATAACAAAACCGGCCTCCGCGCTCTTGTGTACTTCGCGCCCTTTCCCTCATTGTGGGTTTTCAGCCGTTTTTGCAGATCATTTGTATAACCGGCATACAGACTGTTGTCATTGCACAGCAGCACATAAAAGAAATGACTATTTGTCTCCATATAAAATCGTGCGGATCTCTTTCGTATATTCATTTTGTTCATTGTATACGAACAGCGGGGGAAGAATTTTGAGATCAGGGCGGCCGCCTTTAATTCCTTCAACCAAAATGGTATTCGCTTCTTTACCTTGTTTCGGATAAATAAACTGAACCCGTTTCGGTTCTATTCGGTACGCTTTCATTAATTCAAAGATTTCCAAAAGCCTCCCCGGCCGATGAACGAGAGCCGCTTTTCCGCCTTGCTTCAGCAGTTTGCTGCTGACGGAAATCACATCTTCAAGCGTGCAAAGAATTTCGTGCCTTGCGATTCTGAGATGCTCGTTCAGGTTCTGCTCCGCCTCTTTCGGTGTTTTAAAATAAGGCGGATTGCAGGTGACAACATCATATTTATTATGTCCGAGTCTTTCCGGCATATTTTTCAGATCATCATGAATGAGACTGATCTGACCGCCCAGCCCGTTGTATTCCACGCTTCGGAGCGCCATATCATACAAGCGTTCCTGAATTTCAACGCCGGTGATATCGGCTTTTGACCTTGTGCTGAGCAAAAGCGGCACAATGCCGTTCCCCGTGCATAAATCAACGATGTTCCCCTTTTGAATCGGAACGTATGCAAACTTAGACAGCAGCACGGCATCTAATGAAAAAGCGAAAACCGTCGGACTCTGTACTATTTTCATATCCTCTGCTAATAAGTAATCCAATCTTTCATCATCACGTAATGAAACCATAATCTTATTCCTTTCGGCACTCTTTGAAAAAGGCTTCCGACATCAGCGGAAGCCTTTTCCTTATTTTTTATTTAAGAAGGACAGACAAAAAAGGCAATCTCCCTTGCGGACGCTCCCATAATGGACGTTGCAAATATGAAAGCCTTCTTGATACAGCCGGGCCAGATTGTCGTACCCTTCTCCTATATCACTCTGCTCTGCCTTCTGTGTTTTTGTTTCTTTCTGATCGGCTTTGAATTTCTCAATTTGCTCTGTCGTGTCATCAAGCCGCTTACGCAAATGCTTATTTTCAAGCTGAAGATGGTGATTCTCTTCAATCATTTCGCCGATATGCTGCTTTAAGTCACCCAGCTGACGGTACAGCGAACCGATTTGTTCCTCCAGGTTTATGACAGTATCAAATAACTCTTTTTTATCCAAGGTTCCACACCTCGTTAATCTGTGGTTTGTGCGGATACGACGCCCTCTTCCAAGAGCTCTTCCCAAGTATATTCTATCACTTTTTCACGATTCTTCAGTTCCACCTGAAGCACCCGTTCCAGAATATTAAGACCGACAACCTTTGCGGGGCCGTTTGCCGTCGTAATCATTTCGCCTAAATCCGGCAGCTGTTCTTTTGCCGTCTCATACTCATCATTTTCGTACTTCAAACAGCACATCAAACGGCCGCACAGACCGGAAATCTTCGTTGGGTTCAACGATAAATTTTGATCCTTCGCCATTTTGATGGACACCGGTTCAAAATCACCGAGGAACGTGGAGCAGCAAAGCATTCTCCCGCATGGTCCGATACCGCCGAGCATTTTCGCCTCGTCCCTCACCCCGATTTGGCGCAATTCGATTCTCGTTTTAAAGATAGAAGCCAAGTCTTTGACCAATTCCCTGAAATCAACCCGTCCGTCTGCTGTAAAGTAAAAAATGACTTTATTGCGGTCAAATGTAAACTCAACATCAACCAGCTTCATATCTAAGCCGTGGTCAGCCACTTTTTTCTGACAGACTTCAAAAGCGGACAGGGCCTCCTGTTTGTTTTCTTCTACAATGAGAAGATCGCGTTCATCAGCAACGCGAATGACCTTTCGAAGCGGAAGCACAACATCATGCTCGTCCACTTGTTTATTTGCGATGACAACCTGCCCGTATTCGACACCTCTTACGGTTTCAACAATGACGCAGCTGTCTTGTTCTATATCAAATCCGTTCGGATCAAAATAATAAATTTTCCCCGCTTTTTTAAAGCGGACGCCTATTACGTTGTACAAGCTTATCCCTCCTGCAACGTTAACACCAAGTGCTCCATTAATCCCTGCACATTCACATTGGAATGAAGCCGTTTTTTTGCTTCTAAAACAGCGAGAATTTGGTTCGTAACGCTTTGTTGTGTAAATTGCAGCGCATGCTGTTTTATTGATTGGAATAAGTCTTGATAAATCAGTTTATCTTCATTTCCAATTTGGATGGATAATACATCACGGTATATCAATAAGAGCATATCAAGACCCATTTCTTGATGGGTTTTTTCTTTGAAAAAGGGCACCCACTGATCCTGAATGAAGAAAAAGGCATGTCCTTTCCGCTGATGTAAGACTTCATACAATTTTATCACTTTCGCTCTGGACTCTGCAAACTCATCATTTCGACTTAATTCGACTGCTTCCGCAATATTATTTGTCATATTTGCTAAGAGCCGGGCCATGTGAAGGCTCACTTCCTGTTCAATCAGCCTTTCTTCTATGGCTTTCGGCTGAAGCGGCTGGAACGGGAGAACCTGACATCTCGAAACGATGGTATCCAGTATTCGGTGGAGCTGCTCAGTAATCAGAATTGCGATGGTGTCTTGACTCGGCTCCTCTAAAAATTTCAGCAGACTGTTTGCCGCATTTGTCGTCATTTGATCCGCATGGGATATAATGTACAGCTTTTTATGCGATTCCAGTCCTGTTTTAGAAAACTCTTCCTGAAGCGACTGGATCTGAGCCTTTTTAATGGATAATCCGTCGGGCTGAACCACATGCAGGTCGGGATGGTTTCCGGATTCAATGCGCTTACAGTTCCGGCACTCCCCGCAAGGCTCAGTCCCGCCTTCAAGGCAAAAAAAGCTTTTTGCGAGAAGCAGTGCGGCATCCAATTTGCCCGTACCTTTTTTGCCTTCAAACAGATAGGCGTGAGAAAGCCTTTTCTTTTCAATACTGTTATGCAAAAGCCGCATCACTCTGGGCTGCTGCCCGGTCATTTCCTTCCATGATATTACCATTGTATCACTCTCTATGTGTAAAGGTTAATCAATAAACCTTTTATTTCTCCGATTCGATCCAGCAAATCAATTGCCGGTTTTTCCTGATCTAACATTTCTTCCGTCAGCTGAAGCAGTTTTTCATCTATTTCTTTCACAAGCCCCAGAGTCCGGCTGCTGCCGTACAGGTCAAAGCTTTTCTCCGTCTCATGCGATAATCCGCTGTCTACGGCCTCTTTTACAAAACGTTTTACCAATCCTTTGAATTTCGCTAAGTCTTTGAAGTTTCTCGACTTCGTCAGCCTTTTCCCGAACGTTTCTATATCCGTTAAGAACCTGCTCAGCTGATCAAATTTCAGCTTGCTGCTTTGGCTGTCCATTGAACTTTTAAATGTTCCGGAAAGCTCTGCCGCTTTATAAGCAGGCTGCTGCTTTTTCTCAATAAATGTACGTAAGTCAGAATTTATTTTCACGTCGTCAAATCCTTAAAATTGATGAAATTCATCGACCGGGAGGACAAAGACCGTCGCTCCGCCGACTTCCACTTCGACGGGATATGGAACGTAGGAATCCGCATTCCCGCCCATCGGGGATACCGGGGCAATCATCTGATCACGTTTACAGCCATTCTCTTTAATAAGGCTGAGCGCTTTATCGACACGGATATCTTCCACCCCGATCATAAACGTCGTATTGCCTGATTTAAGGAATCCGCCTGTTGTCGCAAGCTTCGTCACCCTGAAGTTGTGGTCGGTTAATACTTTCAAAAGCCTGTTGCTGTCCTGATCCTGCACCACTGCCACTATTAGTTTCATTCTCTAGGCCCCCTTTAGGTTGGAAAGAACATTGTCGTTACATTCATTATAGCAACTTATGAGAAACAGGTCACAACTGAATTTTTTTCAATGCTTCATTTATCACTTGAAGTGCGTCCTGAATGACGAGTTCCTTCTTTTTCGAAGCGTCGATTGTATGAAATCTTTCGGGAAAACGCTGCATGACCTTTTGGTATCCTTCCCGTACTTTTGTGTGAAAGTGCAGGGCCTCAAGATCGAGACGATTCTTCTCTCTTGAATCATTCGACGTAATCCGTTTCAACCCTTCTTCCGGCTCAATAGAAAAATAGATGGTGACATCAGGCATCGTATCGCCGATTGCAAACTGGTTGATAGAAAGGACTTCATCAATGCCGAGCCCTCTCGCATAGCCTTGATAAGCCAGCGAACTGTCGATGAAACGATCGCACAACACAATGCGGCCTTCTTTCAATGCAGGCTGCACCTTTTCGGCTAAATGCTGTCTTCTCGCCGCGGCGTAAAGCAGCGCCTCCGTTTTTGCATCCATCAGTGTATTGTTTTTATTTAAGATCACTTCTCTGATCTGTTCCGCAATGTCGATGCCGCCCGGTTCTCTTGTCGCTGTCACCGGGAGCCCCTCTGCCGACAGAATCTCTTTCATTTCCTGAAGCACAGTCGTTTTCCCTGCACCTTCAGGACCTTCAAATGTTATAAATAAACCGCTCATGATTTCTCCTCTTCTATATAGACAAGTAATTGTTCCCCGTTTAACAAGCCTTGAATATGCGTGTCCATGCCGATTAAACGGGAAAGCTTTTGTACGATCTCTTCTGTTATCCGTTCTCCGTCCATGATCAGCGGAATTCCCGGCGGATAAGGAATAATGTTCCCCGCATGCAAGCGCCCGGCAGCCTTATTTATATCTGTAAGCTCTTTTTTAAACTTCCGCATCTCATTTTGCGGGTATTCAAGTGTCGATATGGACGGAAATGTCCAATTCACGGCATCCGGCAATTTATCGGGCGGTGTATTCTCCAGTTTCTGCTGTATGTTTCTTACGGTTGCCTGTTCTATCATCCGCCTGCCGCCTATCGGCAGTACGAGCAATACTTGGTACTCGTCAGCCAGCTCGGCAACAATGCCTTCACTCTCCAAAATGCGTTGTAATGAATAGCCGGAATGTCCGAGCTTTGACCGAAGAATTAATTTTAACGGGTCCGCCCGCAGCCCATATCCGGAAGGCTCGATTATTTCAATAGAAGAAATTGATGCGAACCTTCGTTTGATTTTCTCAATGTGCTCCATATGAACGGGAAGTGTCCCTTTTTCAGCAATATCCTGCACATAAGCGCGCGCCGTATCTAAAGATGCCATAATCGGGTATGACGGGCTGCTGCTTTGCAAACTGCTTATATAATAAGTTAATCGATCTCTGTCAATTCTGGTGCTGTTCAAATGAAAGTAAGACCCCATCGTCATAGCCGGAAGCGTTTTATGAGCCGATTGAACAACGGCGTCCGCCCCCATAGCCAATGATGAAGGCGGGAAAGGCTGGCCTAACACAAAGTGAGCCCCATGAGCCTCATCTACCAGTACAGGAACGCCGTATGAATGGGCTTTGTTAACTGCCGCAGTCAAATCGGCGGCGTGTCCGTAGTAAGTCGGATTGGTCAGAACAAGTCCTTTCGCGTTCGGATATGACGCCAGCGCTTTTTCGATGACTGAAAGGGATACATGTGCCGGCACATGCAAGTTTTCATCGATTTCCGGCGCCAAATAAACCGGCTTGGCTCCGGCCAATGCCGCCGCATGGAAAACAGACTTGTGACAATTACGCTGGATCAGAATGGGTTCACCCGGTTCACAAACAGCTAAAATCATCGCCAGATTGCCGGCGGTCGTTCCATTGACGAGAAAGAAGCTTTCCTGAGAGCCGTAAAATCTGCTCACCAAATCCTGCGCTTCCTTAATGACCCCCGTCGGGTGATGCAAGTCATCAAGACCCGTGATCTCAGTCATATCAATAGATAAAAGAGATTGATATACAGATTTGGCTTCATCAAAAAAGACATCTCCATTGTGATGTCCCGGAACATGAAAAGAATACGTATTTCGGTGCGCATGCTTCATCAGCGCTGTATATAAAGGTGTGTCCATTTTTAAACAAATCCTTTGCCTGTCTTTCTTATTATATCGTGACTGCGAGCCAACTTAAAGCTAAGACTTTTGCCATCTAGCCGTTATCCCGGCCGGACCTCATATCAAGCAGCTTCTTTTTTAAATCGCCTTCCATGATAACAAGCTCCTCCTCGGCACGCCTGCGTTTCATCCTGCCTTCTTCTTGAATAGACATGATTTCTTCAAGTGTGCTGACTAAGCTTTCCTGCACTTTTTTGAGGGTTTCTGCCTCAACAAGTCCGCGCTCATTGGCTTTGGCGGTCTCGACTGTACTTGTTTTCAGAAGTTCGGCGTTTTTCAGCAGCAATTGATTTGTCGTATCCGCCGCCTTCTGCTGCACATCTGCCGCACTCCGCTGCCTCATAAGCGTCAGCGCGATGGCGACTTGATTCTTCCATAAAGGAATAGCCGTAACAATGGAGGACTGAATTTTCTCTGCCAGTGCCTGATTCGTGTTTTGAATCAGGCGGATTTGCGGCCCACTCTGAAGCGTAATCTGCCTGCTCAGCAGCAGATCATGCACCCTCTTATCCAGACGGTCGGCAAACTGGCGAAGATCATTCACTTCCTGCGCGGCCATTTGATTGTGTTCTTGTAATTCGGCTTTTCTTGCCGCTTCGGGTATCAGCTTTGTTTTCAGCTCATCTATTTTTAATTCCCCCGCTGCTATATACATAGTTAAATCAGAAAAGTATTGTTTATTTTGGGCGTACAGCTGATCTAACAATTTATTGTCACTCAACAGCACATTTTTAGAATGTTCCAGCCTTCTGCTGATACGGTCAATCTGCACACTTGTCTTTTGATATTTCGAAAGCACTTCCTGTACAGAACCGGACACCCTTTTAAACAGCCGGGCGAAAAACCCTTTGTTCTTCATCTGCAGATCATCAGGGTTGACCTGATCAAGCTTCAGCATCAAATCAGCCAGTATCTGTCCCATCTCTCCTGCATCTTTTCTTTGCACGTGCTCTATCATCGTGTGGGAAAATTCCAGAAGATTCGCCTGCGCCTGTGAACCAAACAGAACAATGCTTTGCATGTTCTCAGGGTCCAGTTTTTCAGCGAGCCGAAGTGCCGCTTCTCTTTTTTCTTCCGGCAGCGTATCTGCAAGCTTTAGAGGGGTCTGGTCATTTTGGGCGCCCATGCTGTCGTCGGAACGGTCTTTGGCCATTTCCTTCTTCCTTTCCTATTTTCTCAGTGAATGCTTTGCCACATCTAATTCAAAGTGCAGGTCGTCGATGTCCTCCTTCATCAGTTCATGAAGATCCTCTTCCAGCCTTCTGGAAAGCTCTGCTAGAGTCACCCTCGTATCACTCAAGGACATTGATAAATCTTTATTTTTTCGCGGCTGTGATGAGAGCAGAGCATACTTTTCCGTCAGTTCCACAACAGAATCAAGCGTTTGATAATAGAAACGCTCCGCCTGATAAAAACGCTTCGGCTCTTGCTTTGTGAGCAGATATATTCGTCGGGTTATCCGCAGTATCTCTGCATTCTGCTTCAGCATTTGTATACTTTTAGAGCGAAAAAGCGCCCTGCGTAATCGGATGATTTTACCCTTTGCTTCCTCAAGATTTTCCTTGATATAAGCATATTCTTTTCTTGTCAGCCGGTGTTTTTTTAAAAAGAGACGCTTCGCATTCCACAGACCGGCCGCACTGGCTGCGGCTCCGCCGGCTGCCCCGTATAAAAGCGAATACAGAAAAGGCTGATGCCCTATCGTAAAGAAGGTTATCCCCGCTAATACAAAAACTGTGCTGCCGCAAAGCGTCCATTTCATATATTGAATAAACGGTTTCATACTTGATCGACTCCTATTTATTCACTTTTATCAGTATTATCTATTACATTCCATGTCTAAACAAGTTCCTCTTCTTATCGTATCAGTTCTTTTATAAAAAGTGTAAAAACTCCTCTGATTTCAGGCAAAAAAAAGACCCTTTTCAGGGTTAAGAATATAACGTCGGTGTATGAAGGCTTTTCAGTTTACGAACGAAAAATTCATAATTTGGATCAGAGGTCGGAGTGGAAACTACTTTCTTCTCACACTCTAAACATATAAATTTCGTATAAATATGGATTCCCCTGCTTTTTTTGGTTTCACACACAATACATGTTTCTTCATGGCTGGACGTTTCATTCATTTTGCCCACCTCCGTATGAATAGCCTTCCCTTAAGCTGTTGATTGTATACACAATTTGGACCTTTTTGAAGTTTGCAATTAGTATATGGGCGTTTCCGTATTTCGGTGTTTGTTTTGTTTTTATTCAAAACAACAAAAAAGGCAGCTCATCATGAGCTGCCTTTACCATAATATAGCTTGGCGGCGTCCTACTCTCACAGGGGGAAACCCCCGACTACCATCGGCGCTGAAGAGCTTAACTTCCGTGTTCGGCATGGGAACGGGTGTGACCTCTTCGCTATCGCCACCAAACCATTGAGAGT